>NZ_JBFUEM010000005.1:0-396903 GCF_056403955.1 Pedococcus sp. P2_E2 | reverse complement strand
CCACCCCCGCCTGCCGTCGGTCGTCTCAGTGGTGCGTCGTCAACCGTCCGTCGGGTGCCGCGTCGTAGTCACGTTGGCGTCGCGTCAGCCGGTCCGCCACGCGCCGGCGGCCGAAGCGGTGATAAAGCCACGTCAGCGCGAAGCAGACGGCCACCGCGACGAGCCAGCTCTCCGTCCACCAGAGGCACAGCGCTCCGGCGGTCCAGGCCGTGAGTACGGCGAGGAAATCGACAGTCCTCATGGCGCCCACCTCATCCAGTGCAGTTTCGCAAGGCTACTTGGTACCACCCGGTGGAGGCGCCGACGATCCGCCTCTGGTAGCACGTGGAGCTCGAGGTGCTTCCTCCAGTGCGCCAGAGGGAGACGATCGAGTTGAGGATGGCTCGGATCGTGGGAACGCCGACCACCGTGCACAAGAGCTGCACGACGCGACCAACGAGGACCGGGAACTTCGACAGCCCCGAACAGGCCACCACGGCTCCCGCCCCACCCATGGCGATCACCGCGCTGCCGATCGCCTTGGCCTCAGCTCCGGTGACGTTCAGGTAGATCCCCCACCCGTAGGTCAGTCGGGGGTCGGCCGCGATCGGGTAGGTCGCTCCCGACGTGTCGACGTGCTGGGTCAGGAGCCGGCGGGACGAGTCGAGCACGTACCAGGTCGACAGTGACCTGCCGCTGGCATCCTTGGCCCAGGGTGGGGCGATCCCGGCAGTCATCCGCACTCCCGACGACACCTCCCTGCTCAGGACGACCGAGCCGTCCGCCTGGAGCTCCCCCGCCGCCGACAAGCCGAACGCCGCGGTCGTCTGTCCCTCCTCCAGCGCCGCGATCACGGCGTCCTGCGTCGCGTAGGCCCTGCGATCCCGCGGGGCGGTGATGGTGACACCCGCCAGGTCCACCGCACCGGTGACCTCTCGGACCTCCTGGTCCAGACCCACTGAGTGCTGCACCACTCCGTCCGTGGTGTGGTCGGCTGCCTGCGCCCCTGACGCCTGACCGATGAGCAGTACCGCAGCCGCAACGGTCACCAGGACCGCTTTCCAACGTCGCATGTGTTTCCCCCCTGTGCTTCCGCGCCGGCGAGCCCGGACACGAAATGGATATGGACATACACCCAAGCATTCGGATGCATACCCAAACAAACCACAGAAGAAGTGCCTATGCAACTCTAGGTTTCTGGTCAGCCGCGCTTCGCTGACCGTGGGCCTGGCCCAAGGGCGACCTCAGCCGAACAGCGCTTGACCCCAGTGTTCGTCCGGGCCGAGGCCGGGCGGGCAGGCGAAGACTGCCGAGCCGGTGTGCTCGATGTACTCGTTGAGCCCGTCCTTTGCTGCCAGGGACCGCTGCATGGGCACGAACTGCGCGTGCGTGTCGCGCATGAACCCGATGAAGAACAGGCCCGCGTCGAGGTGTCCCAGCCCGTCCGACCCGTCGGTGAAGTTGTAGCCACGGCGCAGGATGCGTATGCCGTTCAGCCGGCTCTCGTGGGCGAGCGCCACGTGGGCGTCGACCGGGATGGCGGGCCTTCCGTCGGCTCCCTTCTTCGTGAAGTCCACGGCGTCGAACTCGGCCTTCTGGCCCAGGGGAGCGCCCTCACCCTTGTCCCGACCGATGATCTCCTGCTGCTCCTGCAACGTCGTGCGGTCCCAGATCTCGATGTGCATCCGGATGCGACGGGCCACGAGGTAGGAGCCGCCGGCCATCCAGGCACTCGCGCCCGGGACGTCGTCCGGCTGCACCCACACGTGCTTCGCCAGGGCGGCGGTGTCCTCGGCCTTGAGGTTGTTGGTGCCGTCCTTGAACCCGAACATGTTGCGAGGGGTCACCTGGCTGCGAGTGGTCGAGGAGGTCCGCCCGAAGCCGAGCTGGCTCCAGCGCACGGACACCACCCCGAAGCCGATCCTGACCAGGTTGCGCACGGCGTGCACGGCGACCTGGGGGTCGTTGGCGCAGGCCTGGATGCAGAGGTCTCCCCCACTGCGGGCCGGGTCGAGGTCGTCGCCCACGAAGCCGGGGAGGTCCTTGAGCGCGGCTGGCCGGCGATCGGCGAGCCCGAACCGGTCGTCGAAGAGGGACGGCCCGTAGCCGATGGTGATCGTCAGGTCCGACGCGTCGAGGTCGTAGGCCTCGCCGGTGTCCTCGGGTGCGCGGTAGGGGCCGCCCCCGACGACACCGCCCGGCGCCGCCTCGGCCCCGACGGTCATCCGCTCGGCGGCCCGCGTCCACGCCTTCAGCATCTCGGCGACCTCTGCCCGGTCCTTGGTGACCACGTCGAGGGCGACGAAGTGCATCCGGTCCTGGGCGGGGGTGATGATCCCCGGCTGGTGCTCACCCCGGAACGCCACCTCGGCGTCCCCGGCCCCAGCCGAACCCACCACAGCGGAACCGTCGCCCACACCGGAAGCTGCCCGCGCGGCATACGCTCCACCGACGCCCGCGACCGCGCCGGCGACGGCGGCGCCCGCGCTGACGCCCAGCAGCCGCCGACGGGAGAGGTCGGTCACTGGGCGACCACTCCGGCGACCTTCGAGATGTCCTCGCCCACCGCGTCGACGGCGACGGACAGCGCCTTGACCTGGTCCTTGGTCAGGGCGGTGTAGAGCTGGAAGCCGGCGTCGGTGCGGTACTCGTCGAGCTCGGTGTCGAGGGCCGCGAACCCGGCGTCGATCCTCGCGAGCAGGGCGGCGTCGCGTGTCTTCAGCACGGGGCGCAGGGCGTCGAGCGCGGCCTTGGACCCCTTGACGTTCTCGTCGAAGTCGTAGAGGTCGGTGTGGCTGTAGCGGTCCTCCTCGCCGGTGATCTTGCCCACGGCGACCTCGTCGAGCAGCCCCTTGGCGCCGTTGGCCAGCTGCAGCGGGTTGAGCGTGACGGCCTTGGCCTTTGCCACGATCTTCGTGACGTCGACCAGCAGCTTGTCGGCGATCGCACCGGAGTCGGCCTGCAGACCGGTGACCCACAGGTCCTTCTCGAGGCGGTGGAAGCCGGTGAACTCGATGCCCTCCTCGACGACGTCCTCGCGGCCGTCGATCATCGGGTCGAGGTCGCCGAACGACTCCGCGACCGGCTCGATCCGCTCCCACGGTCCTCGGGCGACCGGGAACGCAGCCTTCGCCTCCTCGACCTTGCCGGCCTTGACCAGCCCCACGAACTCGGTGGTCCGGCTGAGCAGCTCGTCGGACTGCGCCGACACGAAGGCCTGGTAGGTCTTCACCGCGGCGCCCATGGCGGCATCGGGCGCCTGGCTGCTCGTGCTGCTGGGGCTGCCCGTGACGGTGAAGTCGGCCCGGATCCCCTTGCCCTTCATGCCCGGCTTGCACGCGGTCTGGTACGTGCCGGGGCTCGCGACCTCGACGTGGAACGTGCGGGTCAGGCCGGGGGTGAGGTTCTCGACCTCACCGATGATCTGGTCACCGTCGCCGTAGAGGTAGAACTCGTTGACCTTGGAGCCGGTGTTCCTGACCGTGAACTCGACGGTCCCGGTCGCGGCCTCGCTGCGGGCGACCTTGCACGAGGTGTCCGTCGCCTCGACCGCGATCGGACCCTTCCCACCGGCGGCGCCGGCCTCGTCGGAGCTGCCACACGCGGAGGTCGCCAGCAGGACGGCCACCCCGAGGGCGGCGGGGACGGGGAGGATGCGCATGGTGCTCCTAGGTGAGTGGTGAGGTGGCGTGCGATGGGTATGACGGCTGGACCTGTCGGGCTGGGGCCGGCCGCAGGAAGAGGGTCATGACGACGGCGAGGTAGGTGGTCCACGCGATCGCTTGGAGCCAGGTGGTGTTGGGCGTGAAGTTGACGGTGCCCTTGAGCACCGTGCCGTACCAGGAGTCGGGCGGCACGGCGTTGCTCACGTCGAAGGCGAGCGAGCCCAGCCCGGGCAGGAAGGCGGCTTCCTGCAGGTCGTGGACGCCGTAGGACAGGATTCCGGCAGCGACCACGATGAGCGCGATCCCGGTGCAGCGGAAGAACATCGAGAGGTTGATGTGCACGGCGCCGCGGTAGATGAGCACCCCGAGGACGATCGCGACGGCGATGCCGAGGAGGAAGCCCACCAGCGGCTGGACCGTGCCGCTTCCTGCCGTCTGGACGCTGGCGTAGAAGAACAGGGCCGTCTCGAGTCCCTCACGACCCACGCCGAGGAAGCCGACCAGCGCCACGGCCCAGCCTCCGACCGACAGAGCCTGGTCGAGCTTGCCCTTGAGCTCGCCCGAGATGGTCCGGGCCGCGGTCCGCATCCAGAAGACCATGGCCGTGACGAACGCGACCGCGAGCACGGAGGCGCTGCCGCCGATCAGCTCCTGGGTCTCGAAGGACAGCTGCCGGGTGCCGAAGGTGAGCAGTGCGCCGATGCCGACGGAGAGGACGACGGCCAGCGCGACGCCGGTCCAGACGGCCTTCAGCGCCCAGCGGCGGTCGGTCCTGACGAGGAAGGCGACGAGGATGACGACGACGAGCGCGGCCTCCAGTCCTTCACGGAGTCCGATGAGCGCGTTGCTGGCGAGCACGTTGACCTGATTTCCGGCATGTCGATGGTGCGTTATTTAAACCAAGGTAAGCCTTACCTAAGCCTGCGCGTCAAATCGCTGGAGAACCGGGTGCGCGGGCCCGGCTGCGGTGGAAGTATCGGAAGGTGCCCGAGCAGACCGCGCCCAGCGCCCAGACGATCTCGTATCCCGCCGCTGACGCACGCAGCTCGCGCGGCGCCGTGGAGAAGGCCGATCCGCACGTCATCGTGCTGTTCGGGGCCACCGGCGACCTGGCGCGTCGCAAGCTGCTGCCCGGCATGGCCCATCTCGCGACGTCCGAGCTGGCGCCCGCCATCCGGGTGGTGGGCACCTCGCTCGAGGAGATGACCGACGAGCAGTTCCGAGAGTTCGCGCGCACGGCCGTCGACGAGTTCGCGACGCATCCCCTCACGCCGGAACAGTGGGAGCGGTTCGACGACAACCTCGTCTACATCCCCCAGTCGGCCGGCCCCGAGCCTCTGGCAGAGGCCGTCAAGCGCGCCGAGGAGTCGCTCGGGCCCGATGCGCTGCGGCTGCACTACCTGTCGGTCCCGCCCAAGGCAGCGGTCGCGGTCATCACCATGCTGCGGGACGCCGACCTCGTGGCCCGCTCACGGGTCGTGATGGAGAAGCCGTTCGGCACGGACCTCGCGAGCGCGATCGCCCTCAACAACACCGTGCACGAGACGTTCGACGAGAGCCAGGTCTTCCGGATCGACCACTTCCTCGGCAAGGAGGCGGCGCAGAACATCCTCGCCTTCCGCTTCGCCAACGGGCTGTTCGAGCCGATCTGGAACCGCAACTTCATCGACCACGTGCAGATCGACATCCCCGAGACCCTGGGGCTGGACGAGCGGGCCAACTTCTACGAGGCCACCGGCGCCTACAAGGACATGGTGGTCACCCACCTGTTCCAGGTGCTCGCGTTCGTCGCCATGGAGCCCCCGACCGCCTTGGAGCCCCGGGCCATCTCCGAGGAGAAGAACAAGGTCTTCCGGTCGCTGCTGCCGATCGACCCCTCTGACGTGGTTCGGGGTCAGTTCGCCGGCTACACCGGGCTGAACGGCGTCGCCCCCGACTCCGACACCGAGACGTTCATCGCGCTCAAGGTCGGGCTGGACAACTGGCGCTGGGCCGGTGTGCCGTTCTACCTGCGCACCGGCAAGAAGATGGCCGACGGTGCACGCATCATCTCGATCGCCTTCAAGGAGGCGCCACGGTCGATGTTCCCGACCCACTCCGGGGTCGGCAACGCGGGCCCGGACCACCTGACCTTCGACCTCGCCGACGAGTCGAAGGTGTCGCTGTCGTTCTACGGCAAGCGACCTGGCCCCGGCATGCGCCTGGAGAAGCTGTCGATGCAGTTCTCCACCCGGGAGACCGAGCGGGTCGGCGACGTCCTCGAGGCCTACGAGCGGCTCATCCTCGACGCCATGCGCGGCGACCACACGCTCTTCACGACGGCCGAGGGCATCGAGTCGCTGTGGGAGCGTTCGCAGCCGCTGCTCGACAACCCGCCGGAGGCCAAGCCCTACCCCGTCGGCAGCTGGGGTCCGAACGCGATCCACCAGCTGATCGCCCCCCACGCCTGGCGACTGCCCTTCGAGCGCGTCTGGCGCGAGAAGAAGTAGCCAACAGGGCGTCGTCAGGTGCCGCGCAGGGAGCGCAGCCAGGCGCGGGCCTCGCCGAAGGCCGCGTCGCTGGTGTGGGGCGTGACGTGCACCGCGGCACCGTGGGCGGCGGGATAGCTGCCGAGGAACCGCACGTCCGCGCAGACCCGCTTGAGCCCGAGCAGGGCCTCGCCGACGCGCTCGTCGAGGACGTGGCCCTCGATGTCGATCGAGAAGCAGTAGTCGCCCATCGAGGACTTCGTCGGGCGGGACTCCAGTCGCGACATGTTGATGCCGCGCACCGCGAACTGCTCCAGCAGCTCAAGCAGCCCACCCGCGTGGTCGTCGCGCTGGAACAGCACCAGCGTGGTCTTGTCGGCGCCGGTGCGTTCGGGCAGCTGCCCCGGCCGGGCGACCGAGACGAACCGCGTCACCGCCGACGCGTTGTCCCCGATGTCCTCCGCGATCACCTCGAGGCCGTGGTTCGCCGCGGCGATCGGAGCACAGACCGCCGCCTGGTATGCCGCGTTCGCCGGCTGTCCATCAAACGCAGGGCTGCCGACCAGGCCGGCTGCGGCGGCCGCCGTCGACAACGTCGGGACGTAGACCGCGTCCGGAAGGTGGGCGCCCATCCAGCCGCGGACCTGGGCCCAGGCGTGGCTGTGGGTGCCGACGGCGCGGACCTCGTCGAGCGGCATACCGGGAGGGGCGGCGAGCACGAAGGTGATGGGGACGAGGACCTCGCCCACCACCACCAGCGGGTCACCGCTGGCCAGCGCGTCGAGGGTGGCGCTCACGCCGCCCTCGACCGAGTTCTCGATCGGCACCATGGCCGCGTCGATGTCGCCGGCGCGCAGGGCACCCAGGGCGGCCTCGACCGACGCGATGGCGACGTGCTCCTGGCCTTCGGCCGGACCCCACGCGTTCAGCGCCATCTGGGTGAAGGTGCCCGCGGGGCCGAAGTAGCCGTGTCTGGTCACTGGTGTGGTCACGGAGGTCAGGCTCCTTGGGATCCGGTGCGGGCGGCAGCGAGGGCCTGCTGCTCCTCGGGGGTGAGGGTCGCGTCGGAGCCGCCGCCGACGATGCCCTTCGCGTAGGTGCGGGACTCGCCGCGGGCGTGGATCGAGGAGACGACCAGTCCGTCACCCTGGTCGTCGATCACGGCAGCACTGAAGGACAGCCGGCCACCCATGTCACCGAACGCGTCGTAGCGGACGACGGCGACGTGGCGTAGCGCCTGGGCGATGTCGGCCCGAAGAGCGGCGAGGTCGCCGGTGCCGACGGGGCGCTGGCCCTCGATCACGCGCAGCCTGGCCGTGACCCGCGCGATCCTGACGACGGCGACGAGTGCGATCACCATCGAGACCACGGCGACAGCGAGCGCTGCCGCGGCGAGGGTCTGGGGGTCGGACACCCCGTCAGCGTATTGGGGCGCCGCGGATACAGTCGACGCGATATGGATTTCGACCTCGCCACCATGGCCATCGTGTTCGGCTCGATCTTTCTCGTCGAGCTGCCCGACAAGACCTTCATCGCGACGCTCGTGCTGGCGACCCGGTTCCGGCCGCTGTACGTCTGGATCGCGGTGTCCCTGGCGTTCCTCGTGCAGACCGCCGTCGCAGTCACCGTCGGAGGGCTCCTGTCGCAGCTGCCCAAGCGACCGGTGGAGATCTTCGCGGCGGTGATGTTCCTCGTGGGTGGGTTCATCCTGCTCCACGGCGCTGCCAAGGCTGACGAGGAGGAGGCCGAGACCGAGGAGGAGTTCGCCCACAAGGGGGCGGCGACCGCGGTCGGCCTCAAGGCGATCGGGGTGTCGTTCGGCGTGCTCTTCCTCGCCGAGTGGGGTGACCTGTCACAGCTGCTGACGGCTTCGATGGTGTTGCAGTTCAAGGAACCCGTGTCGGTCTTCATCGGGGCGTTCCTCGCGCTGGCAGCCGTGTCCGGCCTCGCAGCCGTCCTCGGACGAGCCCTGCTCGCCAGGGTGAAGCTCGCCACGATCCGGCGCATCGGTGGTGGCGTCTGCCTCCTCTTGGCTGCGCTGACCGTCCTGCAGATCTTCGAGGTCATCACCATCTGACGCAGGGGCGCGGACGGCGCAGTGGGGTCAGGCGGTCAGCCCTCGGCCGGGCGCAGCGGCAGCCGCACCACCACGACCGCGCCGCCGCCGTCCCCGGGCTCCAGGGAGATGTCGCCCCCATGGCGCTCGACGACGATCCGACGGGAGATGTCGAGGCCGAGGCCGGTGCCCTTTCCGACCTCCTTGGTGGTGAAGAAGGGTTCGAACGCGTGGGCAGCCACGTCGTCGGGGAACCCGGGACCGTCGTCGGCGATCTCCACGACGACACCGTCCTCGATGCCCCGCACCGTGATCCGTAGGCTGCCCGAGCCCTCCATGGCATCCACCGCGTTGTCGATCACGTTGGTCCAGACCTGGTTGAGCTCGCCGGGGATCGCCTCGACGAGGGGGAGGTCGGGGGCGTAGTCGCGGACCACGGTGACCCCGCCGCGGAGCTTGTGGCCGAGCATGACCAGCGTGCTCTCCAGGCCCTCGGTGACATCGGTTCGCTGCACGAGCGCCCGGTCCAGCTGGGAGTAGGAGCGGACCGCGGCCACCAGCTCCGAGACCCGGTGGGTCGCCTCCCGGATCTCGCCCAGCAGCCCCACCACGGTGAGTGAGCTGGCGATCCACTCCAGGCCGGGCTCGAGCTGGCCCGGGCGCAGGTCGGCAGCGGCCCGTTCGAAGAGGTCGACACCGGTTCCGGCCGCGGCGAACGGCGGGGCGATGACCCAGTCGCGCTCGACGTCGTGAGCGGCGAGCCACTCGGCCAGCTCCTCCTCGCGATCGGCGGTGGCGAGGGCGTCGAGGTCCTGACCGGCTGGAGAGATGCCTCGACGCAGGGTGTCCAACGCGACGAACTGCTCTGCGGTCATGGAGTTCTCGCCGAGCCGCCGCAGCGAGGCCAGCAGCGCCTCCGTGGCCTGGTCCAGGGCGTCGACGGCGCGGGTCGCCGCCGAGGCCGGGTTGTTGATCTCGTGTGCGAGCCCTGCCGCGAGGGTGCCGAGCGCGACCAGTGACTCGCGCTGGCGGGCCTTGGCCTCGATGCTCCGAACCGTGTTGACCAGCCCCGAGATGAGGTGGACGCCGAACGGGAACCACTCCCGCGCGACGTCGCCGAGCGCTTCCGCCGGGACGCGGAGCAGCCGGCCGGGGACCACCCCGCGGGCCGTGGCCATGTAGACGCCGTGCGCATCCCAGGCCTGGAAGCCACCAGCCCACTGCCCCGGCGAGCTCATCACCCCGAGCTCGGTCTCCTGCTGCCCCACCCGACGCGCCAGGCTGAGCGACCCCTCGAGAAGCACCCACCAGAAGTCGGCCGGCTTCCCCTCGCGGAAGGGCACGTCGCCGGTCTCGAAGGGCCACTCCTTGCCCGCGGTCCAGAGCCGGTCGAGCTGCTCGTCGGCGAGTCCGTCGAACAGCGTGAGGTCCCTCAGCTCACCGGCGCCCATCGAGCCTCCCCATCACGTCGTCCCCAACTGGGCGCCTCACGTCGTCGCCAGGAAGCGGTGGACGAGGTAGACCGCCATGCCACCCTCGCCCACGGCCGAAGCCACGCGCTTCATCGAGTCGAGGCGCACGTCCCCCGCCGCGAAGACGCCGGGGATGCTCGTCTCCAGGGCATAGGGCGGACGGTCCGCCGACCAGGCCGGACGGCCGGGACCAACCAGCAGGTCCTGGCCCGTCACGATGAAGCCGTGGTCGTCGCGAACCACCTCGTCCCCCAACCAGTCGGTGCGTGGCATCGCCCCGATGAAGATGAACAAGGACGAGGTCTCGACCTTCTCGGTCGCGCCGGTCGCCCGGTCGCGCAAGGTCAGGGACTCGAGGTGCCCGTCGCCGCGCGCAGCCACGACCTCGCACCCCACTCGCACCTCGATGCTGGTGCACGCCCGGATCCGCGCGACGAGGTACTGCGACATGGTCAGCTCGAGGCCGGCGCCGCGGACCAGCATCACCACCTTCTTGGCGAACCGCGCGAGGTTCAGCGCCGCTTGGCCCGCAGAGTTCGCGGCTCCGACGACGTAGACCTCCTCACCCTCGCACTGGGCCGCCTCGCTGGCCGAGGCACCGTAGTGGACCCCCCGCGCCCCCAGCTCGTCCAGGCCGTCCGCCTCGAGCCGGCGGTAGGACACTCCCGTCGCGATGACCACGGCCCGCGCCTCCAGCTCGTCGGCACCGTCGATCACCACCGAGCGCACCGGACCCCTGGTCCGCAGGCCGACCGCCTCACGCGCGACCACCATCTCGGCGCCGAACCTGGCCACCTGCGCCACGGCCCGGTGGGTGAGGTCGGCCCCTGACAGCCCCTTGGGAAAGCCGAGGTAGTTCTCGATGGACGCGCTCTGTCCCGCCTGCCCGCCAGGCGCGTCGCGCTCGACGACGACGGTCCGCAGTCCCTCCGACGACGCATAGACGGCGGCCGCCAGTCCCGCCGGGCCACCGCCCACGATGCACAGGTCGTACAGCGGGGCGTCGGCCAGCGTGTGCAGGCCAAGCGCGTCGGCGAGCGCGCGGTTGCTCGGGCTGCGCAGCGGCTCGGCGTCCGGGACGAGGACCAGGGGCAGGTCGGAGGCCTTGGCCCCGGCGAGCTCGGCCAGCTCACGGGCGCCCTCGTCCCGCTCGACGTCCAGCCACCGGTAGGGCACGTGGTTGTGCGCGAGGAAGGTCTTGACCTCCTGGCTGCGGTCGGACCAGCGGTGGCCCACCACCCGCAGCTGACTGGCGTCGTCGCGGTGCGTGTCGCGCCAGTCCCCGAGCAGGTCCTCGACCACGGGGAAGAACTTGTCCTGCGGCGGGTCCCAGGGCTTGAGCATGTAGTAGTCGAGCCCGATGTCGTTGATGGCCCGGATGGCGACGTCCGTGTCGGCATAGGCGGTCAGCAGCAGCAGCTTGGTGTCCGGGCTCAGGCCGCGCACCTGTTCGAGCAGCTCGATCCCGGTCATCCGCGGCATCCGCTGGTCGGACACCACGAGCGCGATGGAACGCCCCCGCAGCGTGAACTCGGTCAGCAGCTCCAGCGCACCCGCCCCCGACGTGGCCCCGACCACGCGGTAGTCGGCGCCGAAGCGGTCCCGCAGGTCGCGGGTGATGGCCTTGGACACGACGGGGTCGTCGTCGACGGCCAGGATCGTCGGCTTGGCCACGGGTCACTCCGTTCCCCGGTCGCCGGGCCCGGCGCTGCACCCGGGGCGGCGGTCCGCTGCTCGGAGGCTACCTGCACCCGCCGAAGCAGCGCCATGGTCCAGCACCCGCGGAGGAAGCCTTGCGGGGAAGTCTTGGGCGAAGGACCTCGGGCGCGGACGGGGAAGGCCTGAACGGAGTCAGCTCACGACGTTGACGGGCGCACCCGAGTCGAAGGCCAGCACCTGGTCGACCGCCGCGTCGTAGAGCCGCTCGAGGACGTCCCACTCGACGTACCCGAGGTGCGGGGTGGCCGTCAGGTTCGGCAGGGCCAGCAGCGGGTGGGCGGCGTCGAGCACGGGTTCGACCTCGAACACGTCGACGGCGGCCCGTCCGGGGCGCCCGGCCTCCAAGGCCGACGCCAGCGCTCCAGGAGCGACGATCGAGGCACGCGAGGTGTTCACGAACAGCGCGTCGGGCCTCATCAGGGCAAGATCGGCCGCCGTGACGATCCCGGTCGTCTCCGAGACCAGAGGCAGGTGCACGCTCAGCACGTCGCACTCGGCGAAGAAGGCGGCGCGACTGGCGGCCGCGGCATACCCGGCCTCTGTCGCTCGGGCGAGCGAACCCTCGCGTCCCCACACGAGGACGCGCATCCCGAAGGCCCGCCCCACCTCGGCCACGAGGCTGCCGATGCGACCGAAGCCATAGACACCAAGGGTTTTCGCGTGCAAGCCCGTGCCCACCGAAGCCTGCCACTGCCCGGCGCGCAGTCGCTGCACCTCGGCGGGCACGTGGCGGAGGGCAGCGAGGATCAGTGCCCAGGTCAGCTCGGCGGTGGCCTGTGGACCTCCCGCGCCTCCCGCGGAGACGGTGATCCCGCGCTCGACGCAGGCGGCGACGTCGAGATGGCTGGTGTTGCGCCCCGTCTGGCTCAGCAGCCGCACCGTGGTGAGCCGCTCGACCACGTCACGAGGGACGAGGGTCCGCTGCTGGAGCAGGATCACCGCGTCGAAACCGTCGAGCCGCTCGGCCAGCGCCACCCCGCGCACTGAGTCGGTGAACGCCACCACGTCGTGGCCCTCGAGCCGCCGCGCCGCGGGGAGCCGCGCGAACGCCCCGGCGTAGTCGTCCAGGACCGCGACCCTCACGGCGTCGCCTCGGCGCGCTCCCCAACCTCCGGGTCCCGGGTATGCCGCGTGGCCGGCTTGCTGTGCAACGCCCACCACAGCAGGGCGAGAGCGAGCAGGGAGCCGAAGGTGTCGGAGTTCTGCAGGACCCGGCCGAACCAGCGTGGCCAGTCCGGGTGGCTCAGCCAGGTGATGCCCCACCACGGCAGCCGGCACAGGAAGAAGCCCGTCACGACCGCTGCGGCGGCAAGGCGACGGCGGTCCCGCATGGGGTCTGCACCCAGGACGGCGAAGATGACCACGACCATCCAGTGCAGGTGGTGGATCCAGGCCACCGGCGACAGCAGCACCGCCATCAGCCCGATGGCCGCGACCTCGCTGATCGAGTCGCCCGCGAGGTAGGCGCGTCGCGCGAGCTGGTACCCGACGAAGCCCACCACGGCGACCAGCAACAGCCAGAGGGCATCACCGGGCAGTCCGTGGGGGCCCAGCCTCAACAGGAAGCCGCGGATGCTCTGGTTGGAGGTGCCGGCGTTGGGACCGAGTCGGGCGGGGTCCTGGAGCGCGCCGCCCCAGAAGGCGAACGACGCCTCCGGCAGCAGCACCCACGACCCCAGGGTGACGGCGACCGCTGTCACCACGGCGGTGATGGCTTCCTTCCACCGCCGGTTGACCAGGTAGTGCACGACGAAGACACCGGGGGTCAGCTTGATCGACATCGCCAGGCCGACGAGGACACCAGCGGGGACGCGGCGCAGCAGCCCCGGACGCGGGGTGCGCAGGTCCATCAGGCAGGCGAGCACCATGAACGCGTTGACCTGGCCGAACCGGATCCCGTCCGACACCGGGTGCAGCCACAGCATCGGCACCGTGAGGAGCGCCAGGGTGATCGGCGCGAGGGTGCCCGTGCGGTGGATCAGGCGCCACCCGGCATACCAGACGATGGCGGCGGTAGCCGCGATCTGGGCCAGGGTCCACAGCCAGCCGATGGCACCAAAAGGCAACAACGCCAAGGGAACCGCAAGCACTGCCGCAAAGGGTGGATAGGTGAAGGGCAGCAGCTGGGGGGCTTCGGTCATGGCCGAGTAGATGGGTCGCCCGGTGAGGATCGAGACGCCTGCCTCGCGGTAGACCTCGACGTCGACCTGCCACTGGTCCAGCGGCCAGAAGACGAGGTAGCGCAGCACCGGTATGGACGCGCCGGCGAGGACGACCACGACCGCGAGGCTCCACCGCGCTGCCGGCGACCAGCCGGCAACTCGGGAGCCGGCTGAGCGACCCAGGGTGCGGAACCGGTGTCCTCGACCTCGGGCCACGGCGGCGGTGGGGGTCGCGGTGGTCACGCCCCCATTCTGTCCTGCGCCGCGACCCGTAGCCTGTACGGGTGACCCGCCGCGCCCGACTCTCCCTCGCCGGCCTGTTCTCCATCCTCCTCGTGACCCTGCTCTCCGTGCTGCTGCCAGGCGCACCCGCCGCCGCGGACCAGCCCACCTCGGTCGCCGCCACCCCAGCCACCGCGACCAACCCGATCATCCTGATCGGCACCGGCGGCCTCACGTGGAGCGACGTGAACGCGAAGGGCACCCCCGCTCTCTGGTCGTTCCTGCGCGACGGGTCGACTGCGGCACTGTCCGTGCGTTCGGTCTTCCCCAACACGTGCCCTGTCGACGGTTGGCTGAGCCTGTCGGCCGGCAACCGCGCGGCAGCGCCGGGCACGGGCAAGAACGGCGCCCGCAGCACCACCGACCCGTGCCCGCCCGTCCCCGAGGTCAGCAGCGGCGTCGTGCCCGACTGGAACACCTACGTCAAGGCTGCCGACGCCCTCAAGTTCGACTCCACGCTCGGCACCCTCGGCGAGCAGCTCGCCTCCAACAGGCAGTGCGTGCAGGCCGTCGGGCCGGGTGCCGGGGTCGGCGCGGCCTACCTCTCCGGCGCCGTGCCGAGGTATGCCGCGTTGGAGCCCAGCGAGCTCACCGGCCTGCTCTCGCGGTGCCGGGTCACGCTCGTCGACGTGGGTTCCCTGCGCGACCCGAACGACCTGCCCGACCGCGAGGTCACCAGCGAGCCGGGCACCCGGCAGGCGCAGGGCACCGCCATCGACCGGCGGATCGCCGAGGTCCTGGCGGCCGCCCCCAGCGGGTCCGACCTGGTCGTCGCCAGCCTGTCCGATGCGGGCATGAGCGAGCGGCTGCGCCTGGTGGCGGCCAAGGGTCCGAGCTACGGCTCCGGCACGCTCTACTCCCCCTCCACCCGCCAGGACGGCCTGGTCCAGTCGGCCGACCTGACCGTGACCGCCCTGAGCGCGGCCGGGGTGCCGGTCCCCGACGCCCTGGGTGGGTTCGCGCTGCGGAGGGGACAGGAGGGCCCCAACTCCGAGGCCGCGGCCCGCGACCGGCTGCGGCACCTCCTGGACTTCGACCAGGCCAGCCACGAGGTCCACCCGCTGGTGCCACCGTTCTTCAACGCCGTCGTGATCGCCCAGATCGCGATCTACCTGCTGGCGGCTGTCGTCTGGCGCCGGGACTTCGGGTCGATCGACCTACGACTGCGACTGCTGCGCATCACCCGACGAGTGGCGGTGGTCGCCGCCACCATCCCGGCGGCGACGTTCCTGGCCAACCTCCTGCCGTGGTGGCGCTTCCCCATCCCGATGGTGGCGGCTGTCCTCAGCGTCGGACTGTTCGTGGCCCTCATCTCGGCGATCGCGCTGCTCGGACCGTGGGCCCGTCGCATCACCGGAACCCTGGTCGTGGTCGCCCTGGCCACCCTGCTCGTCCTCGGTGGCGACGTGATGTTCGGGTCGCACCTCCAGATCTCCTCGCTGATGGGGCTGCAACCCGTTGTCGGCGGCCGCTTCTACGGCATGGGCAACGTGACGTTCGCGCTGTTCGCCACCGCCGCCCTGTTGCTCTGCATCGCGGTGTCCAGCCACTTCGTCCGCCGTGGCAGGCCGCGCGTGGCGGCCGCGGCGGCGTTGGCCATCGGGCTGGCGGCCGTGGTCGTCGACGGCTACCCCGGATGGGGTGCCGACGGCGGTGGTCCCCCGGCGTTGCTGCCGGGCCTGGTCTACCTCGTGCTCGCCATCCTCGGCATCCGGATGACCTGGCGCCGCGGCGCCCTCCTCGCCGGAGGGACCATCGCCCTGTTCCTCCTCGTGGGCTTCCTCGACTCCCTGCGAGGCACCGAGAACCAGTCGCACCTCGGGCGGTTCTTCCGGTCGATCTTCACCGGCAAGGCGGGCGACATCATCGTGCGCAAGCTCCAGCAGAACATCGACATCCTGTTCGGCAACTACCCCCTCGCGCTGCTGGTCCCGATCGCCCTGGTCTTCGTCATCGTGATCCTGGCCCGCCCGACGTCCTGGGGGTCGCGGTCCCTGCAGCGCTCCTACGAGGCGATCCCGACCCTGCGGCCCGGCCTGATCGCCCTGCTGATCACGATGACCATCGGCTTCGCCATCAACGACTCGGGCGTGGCGATCCCGGCCAACGGCGCGATCATCGCGGTCCCGCTCATCATCGCCGTCAGCGTCAGGGTGCTGGAGGACGAGGCTCGGGGTTCCGCGACGACACGCGCCTCGCGGCGAAGGTGAGCCACCCCCACACCAGCAGCGCGGCATACGGCACCGGGGTGCGGCGCACCCACAGGGTGACGCGTTGGACCCCCGGTGTCATGCCGACCACACGACCCGGCACGTAGGCGACGGCCATGGCGACCAGTCGCACCAACAGGATCAGGTCGAGCACACTGGCCGCGAGGACCGGCAGCGTCGCCCAGGTGAGCAGGTCGTACCACGGCAACGAGTAGGGCGCACCGACGGTGTAGGCCGTGCTGAGCACGAGCACCCACCGCACCGCGGTCCCGGTCGAGGTGGCCGGTGCGAGGTGTCTGGTGAGCCTGGCGAGGACCACGACGAAGACCAGGACCGACAGCGTGGCCAGCCAGGTCACCAGGGTGCGGGCGTGGCCCGAGGTGAGCGGGCCGCTCAGGGCTTCGTAGAGCAGCCGCCACGGCGTCGCGAGCGAGATCGACCGGCGAGCGCGGTCCAGCTGGTCGAACACGTGCGGTCCCGCCCACAGGTGCAGGGGCACCACGAGGACGAGGGCGGCGAGCGCGAACCGGCCCGCCCGGCTGAGGAACCCGGACCGCTCGTGGGCCCACCAGCCGAGCAGCACCGCGAGCGCCACCACGCCGTAGGTGACCTTGCAGGACACTGCCAGCCCCGCGAAGGCACCGGCCGCCCAGGGATGTCGCGCCGCCAGCACCAGGGCAGCAACGGCCAGCGCGGCAGCGACGAGGTCGACATGGGCACCGAGCACCCCGACCCCGAAGACCACGGGGTTGAACGTCCACAGCGTGTCCACGCGTCGCGGCGTCGCACCCGCCCGCAGGAGGAGGAACCGCACCGCCAGCCAGGCCAGCACGACGAGGACCTGCCAGCACCACACGGTCTCGCGGACATTGGCCCCCGCCACGTGCGAGGTCAGCGCCTGGAGGAGCGTGGCGAAGGGTCCGTAGACGCTGACGGTGTGGGTCCACGGGGGTTCGACCGCCGAGGTCACCGGGTCCAGGGCGGACCAAGCGCTCGGCGGGGTGAGATAGGGGTCCCCGCCGAGGGCGGCGATCCGGCCGTAGGCCGCGTAGTTCGTGTGGTCGGCGGAGCCGAACGGCCCGGTGAGCAGCGCCAGCACGGCCAGGCCGACCGGAAGGGCCCAGCCACCCGGGACGAGTCGGCGTCGGGCCTTGGTGGCGACGGCACCGAGCATCGACGCCCCCGACACGACGGAGGGCTCTGCGCGAAGTCGCGCGACGACGCCCAGGGCGCCGACGAGGTATGCCGTCCACAGCAGCCCGGTCACGAGCGCCGGGCCGGGTGACCAGGCCAGGTCTCCCGGCGCCCAGCCGCGCGGCCCCAGCGGGGGTTTGGCCGCGCTGGGGCCGGCCAGTCCCACCAGCAGGAGGAGCGCGAACGACAGGGTCAGGGCGGGCGTCGCCAGCCTGCCCCGCAGGGACGTCGAGGCCCCACCCGCCGTCGTCATCGTCGCGCCGGTCAGCGCAGCCCGCGCCGGGCCCGGCGGCGCGCCAGGGCGAGGGCGACGTCGCGGTACTGCTTGGCCCGGTGCACCTGGCCGCGCCAGTCGGAGCCGCTGACGCGGTGGTGCAGCTCGCAGGGCACCTCCTCGACGCGCAGGCCCGCCATCAGCACGTCGACGGTCAGCCCGACCTCCACGCCCCAGCCGCGCGCGAGCGGACTGGCCGCGTCGAACGCCTGCCGCGAGATGCAGCGCATCCCCGACAGCGGCTGGTGGGCCACGAAGCCGGTGAGGTCCTCGATCCCCTTGCGGGCCAGCCTGACGACGAACCCGTGCCCGCCGCCGGCCGTCTTCTGCGGCGGCAGGGTGGCGATGGTCATGTCGGCGCGCCCCTCGAGGACCGGCGGCACGAGCACGGCGACGTTGGCAGCAGTGTCCTCGAGGTCGCCGTCGACGAAGAGCAGGGGTCGCCGGCTGCCGGAGCCCTCGACGCGGCCCTCGACCCCTTCGTGGCGGGCGACGTAGCCCGCCCCCGTCGTCATCGCCGCGGCCTTGCCCCTGTTGCGCGCGTGCCGCACGACCTCGGCGCCGGCTTCGCGGGCGATCTCGGCCGTGTCGTCGGAGCTGCCGTCGTCGACGACCACGACAAGGTCCACCCCCGGTATGCCGCGGACGGCACGAACCGTCGCAGCAATCCGGTCCGCCTCGTCCTTGGCCGGGATCACCGCGGCCACGGTCGGGGTGGTGGGCTGGGTCGTGGGTGGGGTCATGTCAGCTGGGCCATTGTCAGCGGAGTCCCGTCGGCTCGGTCATGTCAACCCCAGCCCGTCAGCGCAGGGTCACCTGGCGGCTGAGCAGTCCGGACCGGGCCCGACGCTCCTCCGCGGTGAGGGGCGAGTCGGCGGCCGAGGCCGCGGCATACCTGGTCATGAACTCCGCGAGCGGGGCCTCGTAGTCGTCGGAGGTCTTGTCGGGCTCGAGGTCCCAGACGGGCACGAGCAGGCCGCCCGCGCGGAACGCGCCGAGCAGGCGGGTCGGCTCGCCGAGCCCGCTGTCGCCGCTCGCGTGGAGGCGGGCCAGGGCGTCGGTGGCGACATCCTCGTCCTCGGGCAGTACGAGCCGGATGTGGGTGCGCTCACCGATGCGGCACCAGTACGCCGACGGCGCCGCGGCCATCTTGACGGTCGGGATGACCGACTCGTTGGCGCGATCGAGCGAGGCCTTCGCCTCGTCGTCGAGGTCGGTGTCACCGACCCAGAAGTCGAAGCCCTCGTGGACCGTCACCTCGAACGGCGCGGAGGTGTCGAGGAGGTCCTGCAGCCGCGGAGTCTGCGCCGTCGAGGCTGGGGTGCTGGTGATGGGCACGCCCTGCTCTGCCGAGGCGGCCGCCAGCAGCGAGGTCGCGAGGTCGCGCGACGCGTCCCCGGAGATGGACCCCGACTGGGTGCCGACGAAGACCGCACCGTCGGCGCGGTGCAGGCCCGGCCACGCGAGGGGCAGCACCGTGGCGATGGTCACCTCGGTGGGCGCCCCCTCGGGGGCCTGGCCCTTCGCGAAGGTGACGGTGGCCGTGGCGGCCGGGAGGATCTCGCGCATCGCGACCCAGTCGGTCTCACCGGGCAGACCCTCGAAGGGCCGCGCGACGAACGGTGCGGGGTCGACGCGCGACGTGGCGGTGCCGTGGTCTGCGCCCTTGCGGCGCCGTGATGCCTTGCCCATGGCGCAAACCCTAGTGGGAGGGGTGCGGGGGCGAGGGGTGGGGAAGGCGGAAGTGGAGGTCGCGCTCAGTGGCTGCGGCGCCGGGAGGGGCCGCCCAGGGAGGCCCACACCGTCGACCCGTTGCGGTCCTCGGTGACGCCCCACTCGTGGGCGAGGCTGCGGACGATGCGCAGGCCTCGACCCGAAGGCGCCCAGATCGTGCGGGGAGCCGGACGGGGTGTGCTCTCGCTGCCACCGTCGGTCACCTCGACCTCGACGACGCCGCCCTTGACCTTCCAGTGCACCCGAAGGTTGCCGTCGGCGAGGGCGCGGGCGTGCCGGACCGCGTTGGAGACGAGTTCCGACACCACGATCTCGGCCTCGTCGATGACGGCCGCGGGCACGTCACGACCCTCGAGGTCGTCGACCAGCGCCTTGCGGATCTGGGCCACCGAGGTCGCACGCCACGGGACCCGGACAGTCCGGGACGCGTCTCGGCCGCGCCCCGCCGACGACGGTTGCGAGCGGTGGGGGCGTTCCCCCAGTGGTGCTGCTGCCATGCCCAGTGCCCATGTCCGATCGTTGCGAGTTCGCACGGAGACTATCTACTGACCTCCACAGCGTCGAGGACCGCGCGCGGACGGTTGCTGATGATCGCGTCGACGCCGAGCTCCAGGCAGAGCTCGATGTCGGCCGGTTCGTCGACGGTCCAGGCATAGACCTCGTGACCGTGGCGGTGCTGCCGAGCCACCGTCTGGGGGTAGCGCCGAAGGATCTTGATGTCCATCCCGACCGTGTGGATGCCCTTGGGCAGCGACCCGTCGCGGAACCGCAGCGGCACCGACTCCTCGATGAGGTAGACCGCCGGCACGCCCGGACACAGCTGGCGCATCCGCTGCACGGCCAGCTGGGAGAACGACATGACCCGCACCCAGTGCTGGTCGGGACGGCGGGGACCGTCGAGGTCGAACTCGGCCAGTACCCGGGCGAGCTGACGCTCGACCAGCCCGGCATAGCGGGTGGGGTGCTTGGTCTCGATGGCCAGGCCGATAGGGCGTTCGGACTCCAGGACCGTGGTGAGCAGGGCGCGCAGCGTGAGCAGGCGGTTGCGGTCGCGATCGGGGAGCTCGAGGTCACCAGCGTGGTCCTTCTTCCACGAACCCCAGTCCAGGCCCTCGAGCTCCGCCAGCTCGAGGGTGGACACGATGCCGCGCCCATTGGAGGTGCGGTTGACCCGGCGGTCGTGCACGCAGACGAGATGCGAGTCGGCGGTCAGCCGCACGTCGCACTCCAGGGCGTCCGCACCCTCCTCGATGGCCCGCATGTAGGCCCGCAGCGTGTGCTCCGGCTCGGCGAGGCTGGAACCTCGGTGGGCGATCACGAGTGGGGTGTGTCGCGCAGCGCCCCGGAAGGGCGCAGGGACGACGTCGTCGAGCACCAGACCATGTTTCCACACGAGGCCGATTCCCACCCGCTGCTCGGGACTTCGGGCCGAGATGCGGCACGATGGCTGCCCCGGCACACGCGGCATACGGTGGCGGTTGGCTCTCTGGCTCGGGCCCACGCGGGCCCGCCAGTCACGGGACTCACACGACTCACACGATGGGGAGGTGCGGCGTTCCATGGGTGTGAAGCTGCCCGCCTTCCAGACCCTCGTCGACGCCCACTGGCGTGACGTCGCGCGCCTCGCCCACGCCCTCGCCGGCCCGGTGGACGGGGACGACGTCGCCCAGCAGGCGTGGACGCAGGCGCTCGCGGCCTACCCGACGCTGGGCTCGGCACGGAACCTGCGGGGCTGGCTGCTCACGATCACGCACCGGTGCGCCATGGACGTGCACCGGCAACGGGCCCGCCGTGCGGTGCCCCACGACGACCCCGCGTCGTTGTCGACAGCCAGGGAGGCCGCTCCGGCCGCTGACGCCGAGCTGCCCGACGGACCCCTCTGGGCCTCGGTGGCGGCGCTGCCAGCCCGGCAGCGCGAAGCCGTCGTCCTCAAGTACGTCGCCGACCTCGACCACCCCACCATCGCCATCGTGCTGGGCACCTCGCCCGCCATGAGCCGGCGCCTCGTGAGCGACGCGCTCGCGACCCTGCGTAAGGACGTGTCATGACCGACCCCGCTGCCCGCCTCGCCGGCTTCCAGCCGAGTCCTGCCCACCTGCACCCTCCGGTGCTCGCTCCGAGCGATGTCTCCTACGTCGTGGAGGAGACTCCGATCGGCCGAATGCTGTTGGCCCGCAACGACACTGGCGCGCTCGTCGCCTCGGCGTTCGTCCCGACCGCCGAGGACGAGGACCATGTCCTGACGCGTCTCAGTGAACGCGTGTCACCGCGGGTGTTGCGTCAACCACGCGAGCTGGACGACGCCCGCAGCGAGCTCGAGGACTTCCTCGCCGGACGGACGCGGGAGTTCACGCTCCGCACCGACCTGGCGCTCGCGTCCGACTTCCAGCGGACCGTGCTGCCCCGCCTCGCGGCGACAGTCGGCTACGGAGACCGGGCGACCTACGGCGAGCTGGCTGCCCGCGTGGACCGGCCCACGGCCGCGCGAGCCGTCGGCGCCGCCCTCGGGGCGAACCCCTTGTGCGTGGTGCTCCCGTGCCACCGCATCGTCGCCTCCAGCGGGGCCCTGACCGGGTATGCCGGTGGGCTGGCCGCCAAGCGCTACCTCCTCGAGCTGGAGGCCGGCCACCGCTGAGGTCCGCACCACGGCGGTGGTTGGGTGCGGCGGTGGTTGGGTGCGGCGTGGTCTGCGAGCATCGGAGGCGTGTCCCTCTCCGACGTCGACCTCACCCACCTGCGCCAGTGCGTGGACCTCGCCCGTGAAGGACTCGAGGCGGGCGACGAGCCCTTCGGCTCGGTGCTCGTCGACGGTGCCGGGGCCGTGCGGTTTGCCGACCGCAACCGGGTCCGGGACGGCGACCAGACCCGTCACCCGGAGTTCGAGGCGGCCAAGTGGGCGGCCCAGCACCTCGCCGCCGACGAGCGCGCGGCCTGCACCGTCTACACCTCCGGCGAGCACTGCGCGATGTGCTCGGCCGCGCACGCATGGGTCGGCCTCGGTCGCATCGTGTATGCCGTGTCCACCCGGCAGCTCGTCGGCTGGCTCCGCGAGTGGGGTGTGCCGCCAGGCCCCGTGCTGCCGCTGGCGATCCAGGCCGTTGCGCCGGGGCTCCAGGTGGACGGTCCGGCTCCCGAGCTCGAGCAGGAGGTGCGGGAGCTGCACCGGCGACTGCACGGCATACCCGAAGGTCGGTGATCAGACGGGAGGGGTTGCGCCTCCCTGCGCGTCGAGGCGGGCGGTGAGCGCGTCGACCGCGCGTCGCAGGTCGCCGATGGTGGCGCTGCGCGCGTCGGGCCGCAGCTCGACGGTGATGGAACCGCCCGGTTCGAGCGCGACCCGCTGCACCTCACTGAGTGAGTCGGCACCCTGGGTCTGGATCGCGTTGTTGAGCTCCTCGGGACTCATGCCCACATGGGCGAGGGCGCGGGAGTCGAGCACTCCGTCGTCGACCACCACGGTGGGCCGACCGTCGAGCAGCCAGGCGACCCGGGGGCTGCGCAGTGACCAGCGGTCCAGTCCCGCGTTGACGAGGACGAGGACGGCGGCGCCCAGGAGGCCGCCGACGAGCGAGTTGTCCTGGCCGATGATGGCGTTCTGGACCACGTTGGACAGCAACAGCACCACGACGAGGTCCTGCGAGTTCATCTGTGCCATCAGGCGTTTGCCCGCGACGCGGATGATCAGCAGGATCCCGAGGTAGATCGCGACGGTCCGGATGACCTTCTCCGCCGGAGGCATGTCCAGGTGGAGGAGGTCGTCGACGACTCCCTGCGGCGCTGCGGCGACGAGCTGTTCGAACACGGTGGCTCCTCAGGCTGGATGGCTCTGGCCGCCAACCTAACCCGGGCTACAGCCTCTGCACTGGTGACGCGGCTACTCGCGCCCGGACGAGATCCAGGCCGGGTCCGTGCTGAGGTTGCGTCCACCCTCGGCGAGGTCGGCAGCGGCCTCCAGCCGCCCCAGCTGGTCGGCGTCGAGGTGGATCGCGAGGGCTCCGAGGTTCTCGTCCACGCGCTCAGGGCGACGGGTGCCGGGGATCGGCACGACCGGCATACTGAGGCGCTCGCCCTGGGCGAACAGCCACGCCAGCGCGACCTGGGCGGGAGTTGCGCCCAGCTCGGAGGCGACGGCCGTGACGACCCCGACGACCCGCTGGTTGGCCTCGAAGCCGGCGTCGAACCGCGGGTGACCCTTGAGCATCGAGGCGGCTACGGCCTCCTTCGTCATCGCCCCGGTGAGGAACCCGCGCCCGAGCGGCGAGTACGGCACGAAGCCGGCCCCCACCTCGCGCGCAGCCGGGACGACGTGGTCCTCGACGTCCCGCGACCAGATGCTCCACTCGCTCTGCACCGCGGTGATGGGGTGGACCGCGGCGGCCGCACGCAGCTCGTCAGCGGTGACCTCGGACAGCCCGAGGTGGCGCACCGTGCCCGCTGCGACGAGCTCGGCCATCGCGCCGACGGTCTCCTCGATGGGGACGGTCACGTCGCGACGGTGCAGGTAGTAGAGGTCGATGACGTCCGTCCCGAGACGTCGCAGGCTCGCCTCCGCAGCACTGCGCACGTATGCCGCGTCGCCGCGGACCGCGGTCGCGCCAGGCCCGTCGTTCGGGATGCCGGTGATGCCGAACTTGGTCGCGAGCTGCACCTCGTCGCGACGGGTGCGCAGCAGCTCGCCCACGAGCTCCTCGTTGGTGCCTGCCGGTCCGGACTCGCCCTCACGTGGACGGCCGTAGACGTCTGCGGTGTCGATGAAGGTGACGCCTGCGTCGACGGCGTGGTGGAGGGTGCGCAGCCCTTCGGCGGGGTCGGTCTCACCGTAGACGTGCGTGATCGCCATGCCGCCGAAGCCGAGTCGGCTGACCTCGAGGCCGTGGCCCAGGTCGACCCTGGTCGTGGCGTGGGGGCTCTGTCCGGCGAGGTCGGTCGTCTCGCTCATGGGGTGGAGCTCCTCCTCGAGGTCACAGCGGCTCACTGACTGGTGCAGGGCGCAGCTTCTGAGAGCCTGCGGTGGTTTCCCGGTCGCGCCCGTGGCAGCCGTGCCAGTCCAGGACGAGGAGGGTGGCGTCGTCGGCAAGGGCCTGACCGGAGACCTGCAGGACCAGGTCGGTGAGCTGGCGGGTGGCCTCGCGCGGGTGCAGGTCCCGGGTCCGGGTGATCTCGGCGATCAGGTCCACGGTGGCGGCATCGCGCTCGAGCATGCCGTCGGTGACCATGACGAGCCGGTCTCCCGGCTCCAGGTCCAGGTGGGTGCTGCGATAGGCGGTGCTGGCGAACAACCCCAGGGGCACGTTCACCGGGAGGGGGACAGCCCGCGTGGTGCCTGCGCGGCACAGGTACGGAGCGACGTGTCCGGCGTTGACCAGAGCGAGCGTCCCGGTGGGAAGGTCGAGGCGGCCGAGCATGCCGGTGGAGAAGCTCTCCGAGCCCGTGGCGGTGGCATGCTCGAACAGGGTCAGGTTCGCGTCCCGCGCCTGGGCGAGCAGTGAGGAGCCCTGACGGCGGCTGTTGCGCAGGCTCCCCACGCACAAGGTGGCGGTGAGGGCGCTTGCCACTCCGTGCCCCATCGCGTCCGTCAGCGAAAGGTGCAGCGCGTCGCGGCCCAGGCAGTAGTCGAACGTGTCGCCGCCGACGGACGCGGCCGGCTCCAGCCACGCCGAGAGAGTGAACGCTCCCGCCTCGCACGTGAAGGCCGCGGGCAGCAGCCGCCGCTGGATCTCGGCGGGCAGGGTGAACGCCGTGCTGCGCTGGCCCCACTCGAAGAGGTCGGTGTGTCGCCGGTTCGCAATCACCACGAACGACAGCACGTGGCCGATGCGGGAGATCTGGCCCAAACTGGCAGCGTCTGGAGCCTTGGGCAGCGACAGCTGGAGGAGCCCGAGGACCTCGCCCCGCTCGGTCACCGGCGCCAGGACGACCCATCGGGCCGGCTCCGGCCCGCGCCCGAGTCCGCGGCGGGTGGGATGACCTGCACACTCTGGGTGCGCAACGCCGTCTCGACCGGCCCACCGTCGAACGGCACCACGACGGCCTGTTCGTTGTCCTCCGCCCGAAGGACCCCTTCCTGGCCACCGAGGCCCAGCTGCGCCAGCTCCTCGGAGGAGGCCCCGTGCGAGAGGCGGACCAGTCCGCGCCCGGAGATGTCGGCAATCAGGAAGAACGCCGCAGACGAGCCGAGGGCTTGCGCGAGGGCTTCGGTGACCGCCTCCACCGCCTGCAACGGAGAGGCGTTCTCCGCGGCGTCCAGCACTCCGCCGAGGAGCTCCGTGGACCGTTCGGAGGTCGCCATGGCGGGAACAGTACGCCCCCGACGCCGCACGGGGCCGTGCCTACGACTCGGGTTCGACGAGGCGCAGCGCCAGGGTGTGCAGCTTTTCGTTGAGCCGGTTGGATGAGCGACGCAGGACGTCGAAGGCCTCCTCCGGGCTGAGGTTGAGCCGCTCCATCAGGATCCCCTTGGCCTGGCCGATGACATCTCGGGACAACAGGGCCTCGTTGAGGTTCTTTGCCAGATCCTGCAGGGCGTCGCGTTCACGGACCGCCCCGGCAGCCACCGACGCGTGTGCGGCCAGGATGAGTCCGATCTGCTGAGCCTCGTCGCTGAACGCATCGGCCTCCGTGCCGTAGGTGTTCAGCGATCCTCCGGTGCCCGCGGTCGCAGGACCCGCCGCCGCCAGGCGGTAGGAAGCGGCTGAGTGCGCACCCAGGTCGGCCGGACGGGACGCGAGCGTGGGCCAGCGGGTGTCCGGGAACGACTGCGCATAGACGACCGGGGTGTCGACCGCGTCCAGGATGGGCCCCTCGTGCGCGTCGTACTGCGCCTGGTCGACCACCGACGCGGCCAGGTCCGTGGTCGCGGCCGTCTGATACGACCCTCGCCCACTGAGCGTGACGCTCGCCATCTCGCAGCCCGCAACCGTGCTCACCGCGGTCTGGGCGATCCGCAGAAGGACATCATCGAAGGAGTCGGCTGCGTAGAGATGCTCCGCAATGGCGGCGAACGCCGACGCCAGCCGCGTGGTCGGAGTGGCCTCCGTTCGCAGCTGTGTCGCCTCGTCGCGAGCACCAGCGGCAGCATCGCGCTCGCCCGCCAGCTCGTCACGGTCCTGCCGCGCCTGCTCCCGAGCAGCGCGGGCATCGACGTGCTGCGCTCCCGCCTCGGCACCGTCAGGCGGGGCACCGAGCTCGGCCGCGCGGACGTCCACGCGCAACTCCCGCTCGTCCAGCGCCGCCTCCCGCGTGGCGGCTGTCCGGTCCCTCGCATCGCCAGTTCGGTCGCGCCGCGCCGCCAGCTCGTCACGCCGGTCCGCAACGAAGTCGCGCTTCTCAGCAGCCCACTCTCGCTCCTCATCAGGCAGTTGGACGGCCATCAGATCTGCTCCTCCGCCGAGCGACACGTGGCTTGATCCTATGCCTTGGTCTCACCACGCCGACCGTCCCGAGCACGCCGGGTTCAGCCGGCTGGGTCTCGGACCTGTTGCACGTTGGACTGGTGCGGGACGGAGAGCCAGTAGTGCTGCTGCAGACGCGCGTCGGCCGGTTCCTCTCCTCGCCGGAGTGCGTCGAGGTAGGCACGATCGGCCTCGAAGCGGACCGCGACCTCGACCCCCCGCGCCACCGCGCCGTGGCCCGGGACCACGACCTCGACCTGCCGGGCAGCCTCACCCAGCCGGTCGAGTGCCGACTCATAGGCGTCCAGCTGACCAGGACGGCGGGCGTCGAGGAGCGGGATCAGGACGTCCGAGAGCATGTCACCCGCGATCAGGACGCCACGGTCCGCCAGGAGGATCGCCGCGTGGCCGGGGGCGTGCGCCTGGTGCTCGATGATCTCGCCCGGCACGAGTGCCCCGTCCGAGGGCAGCGGGGTGAGCAGCGCCACCAGCTCGAGCGGGATGCCCGTCGCGCTCTCCGCCGCCATCGCCTGCGCCCGCTCCCGGGCCTCGGTGGCAACCTGGGCGCCGGCAGCGGTGGCGTAGCGCGGGACGTCTCCGAACCGCGAGTGCCAGAGCAGGTGGTCCCAGTGGGGATGGGTGCAGAACCCCGCGACCACCGGGATGCCGAGCCCGTCCACGTCATCGGCGAGCTGGTCGAGGTCGGAGCCGTCGATGCCGGGATCGACGACGGTCAACCCGGCCTCTCCGCGAACCACGATGGCGTTGCTCCAGACCCACTCGCTCTGCCGCACCCAGACACCGTCGGCCACCTCGTTCAGCATCGAGTCACTGTGTCAGGTGTCGGAGCCCGACGCGAGGTGCCCTACCGTTGCGAAGGCGCTTTCGGGTTGCGGATGCGCAATCGGCACGACGGGAGGACGGGCCCATGTCGCACGTACGACGCTTCGACCACATCGGCATCACGGTCGCGGATCTCGACCTCGTGACCGACTTCTTCGTGGCGCTGGGCCTGGAGGTCGAGGGCAGGACCTTCGTCGAGGGCGAGTTCCTCGACACGGTCTGCGGCATTCCCGGCTCCCGCACCGAGATCGTCATGTTGAAGTCACCCGGCGATGGCACCCGCCTGGAGCTCGCGAGGTTCGTGCGACCCGACTCCGTGCCCGGCTCCCCGGCCGCCATGGCCAACGAGCTGGGGTTGCGCAACGTGTCCTTCGAGGTCGATGACCTGCAGGCAGCTGTGGACTGGGCTGCGACACAGGGCTACGGACTGGTCGGAGGCGTCGGCGAGTACGAGGGCTCCTGGCGGATGGCGTACGTCCGGGGGCCGGAAGGGCTCGTGGTCTCACTCGCCCAGCGCCTCGGCTGACGCCTCGCACCAACCGTGGCAACGCCATTGCGCAGAACGGCGTTGCCACGGCATGGTTCAGGAGGCCGTCACCACCAGGGTGTGCGAGCCGGCCTTGGTCGGGACGGTCACCTCGAGGCCACGGTTGGTCGTACGGCTGGTCCAGTCGGACAGCACCCGCCCGTCGAGCACGACCTGGGTCACCGTGCTGCCGCGCGGGACGGTGTGCCCGATCCAGACCTTGTCGGCCCCGACGGCGCTGTCGACGGCAACGGTCGTCGTGTAGCGCGAACCAAGGACGGAGGCCGTCACGCCGGCGAACCCGCCGCCCAGCCGGATGTGCTCACCGGAGGCCGATGGCTGACCGGCCGGCACCTGCGGCACCACGACCAGCTCGCCGTTGCCGAGGTCGGGCTGGAGGCCGAGCCACTGGTGGACGACCGCCCACGCGGTGCCGTAGTTGCCCCACGCCTGCATGAACATCGAGCGGCAGGTCCAGCACCGGTCGATGTTGGCGCCCTGGTCCGGCGAGGGGAAGATCTCCGGCATCGCGCCCGGCTGCTCGTCAGGTGTCCCGCCCGTGGCGGGCTCGGCGAACATCGGGTCGGCCAGGGCGTGCGTGTAGCGCTGCTGCTGTCCGGCACCGAGCCGGCCGTAGTTGCCCTCACCGATCGACTGGATCGACGTGGTCAGGCCGAAGACGACCTTCTCGCCCTGGCCGTTCTGGCCACCGCCGCACCCCGTGTGGAACAGGCCGGTAGACAGGGGAGCCGTCCCGCTGTAGCAGGGGTCCTCGCGGCCGGCGAGCGCGGTGTTCCCGTGGGCGAACGGCGCGAGGCCGGGCACGGTGCGCCCGTTGACCTGCAGCTCGGCCTCCATCGGCGTCTGGCCGATCCAGTGCTTCTGGAACGACTGAACGTTGCCGGGATCGGTGAGCGAGTCGGCGTACTGGGACGCCGCGGCATACCACCACGCCCCGTCGAAGCGGTCGCTGATCTGGCGGGCGAGGGTGTTGGCCCACGAGAAGGTGGGGCCGTCGTGCTTTGCCTTCGCCATGGTGGCCAGGTCGTAGAGCCCGCGGATGTAGTAGACGGTGTTGTCGAGCTTCTCCGTGCCCATGCCGCCGCGCTCGACGTTGCCGAGGCCCTCGGGGAAGCCGTCGTGGTCGGCGTCGAGGGTGCGGGTGACGTACTTGAGGTTGCGCACCGAGAAGTCGTACATCTCGTCTCGGAACCCGTTGTCACCGGTCCAGCGCCACAGGAGCGCCACGGTACTGGGGAACTTCACCGTCTCATCGGTGTTGAAGTTGTATGCCGTGGTGCCGTCCGGGTTGGTGCTGCGGGAGTCCTGGCCGTACCAGATCGACCCGTCCGACACGACCTCGTGCGTCACGACGCCCGAGCGGTTGTTGAGGATGTCGGACACCTCGCGCAACGCCCGTAGGTGGTCCTTGATCGCCTCGAACTGCCCGACCGACACCGATGCGAACGCGGTGTACTCGGCGTCCGTGCCGAAGATCCACGGGTAGTCGGGGAAGCCTGCCCCGATCCAGGTCGCCTTGGCGACGGTCCCGGAGGGTGCGGGGAACTGCTTGCCCTGGTTGGTCCAGCGGATCTGCAGGTCGGTCGCCGTCTGGGTGAGGTCGGCAATGTTCTGCTTGCCCCACTGCACTGCGTCCTGCACCAGCGGGTCGCCGGGCAGGGAGAGCTGCGTCATCTGCGACAGCGCCTGGCGTGAGGCCTTCTTGGCGGCCAGGGCCGCACCGGGGTCGGCCAGCGCCTTGGCGAGCTCGCCACGGGCCGAGGTCAGTCCCTGGTCGGAGCCGGCGACGGCCAGCCAGATCGTCGTCGAGCCGCCGGCCGGCAGGTCGAGGCTGTAGGTCAGCCGGCCGCCGGTGCCCTTTCCGAAGGGTCCGTCGTCGCAGGCGGAGGGCTTGGGGTCTGCCGGGGCGCCCGTCTCGTTGCCGGTGCAGCGGTGGCCGGGCTGGGCTCCGTAGAACTGGCTGCCGATCTGCCCGGTGCTCGGGGTGGCTGCGGTGCCGACGACCGCGGCGTAGTGGTGGACAGGGGCCCCGGGCAGCGCACCGTCGTCGGTGAAGACGAGGTTCTTGCCGTCGTAGGCACCGGTGTCCTGGAGGTTGTCGCTCGCGTTCGGGGTCACGCCGCCGAAGCCCCACGGGTACTGGCCCATCAGCTCGGAGTGGGCGTCGACCGAGAGCTTGGCCGTCCGGGCCGCACCCGGGTTGGTCACGGTCAGGCCGAAGAGCGCACCACGCACGCCGTCAGGCACGAAGTCCGTGCGCGCGACCTTGAGGCCTGCGGTGTCGGGCAGGTCGTAGCGGCTGTAGCCCCATCCGCTCGTGAACTTCGTCGCGGGCCCCACCCACTGGTCGTCGAGGCCGAACCACACGCCGTCGACCATCTTCATCGGAGGTGTCCAGACGCCGCCCATCTCACCGGTGATGTGCCAGCCGTTCGCGTAGAACCGGCCGTCCTCGAAGCCGATGGAGTAGGCGCGGGTGCCGGCCGAGACCTCCCGTCGGTCGGCCAGGCGCGTGCTCACCGACAGCTCGTCGCCGGCCGCGGCGACCGCCGCTGCGGTCCCCCCTCCCCTCGGCGTGGCAGTGGCGGGCACCTGTGCCGCCATGACGGCCACTCCCAGCAGCAGCGCTGTTGCACCGGCAACGTGAGATCGAGACATCGTCGTCCTCCGACCCAGAAGGGGGAGCGACGCCGGGCGGCGTCGCCTGGGTGGTCTGGACGGTTCGCCCGAGGTTTTCGGACTACTTTGTCCGGACCTTGGGACGCTACACCCGGCCCTGCGGACCGGCAACGCAAGATTTCGTGCTAGCCAGCCGACGTCCCGACCGCCGCACTGGGGCTAGCGATCGCCCTCGTCAGCAGCGCCTGGGCCGACTCGCACATCAGGTCCGCAGCCTCGTCCCGCGACAGTCCCGCCATGTCGGTGAGCCAGACCAGCGCTTCGATCCCGGCGGCACTGCGGATCGCCAGAACGAGCCGGTGCAGCGCCTGGTCGCCGAGCTGTCCGCGCAGCGGTTCGAGGGCCTCGGTGATCCAGGCGATCGCCCGACCCTGCCGCAAGGGCAGCGGCGAGCCGTCTGCGTCACGGGGCTCGAGGGACAGCCGCAGCATGGTGCGCTGCTGGGCCTCGGTCTGCACGATCAGCGTCGTGAAGGCGCGGATGACGATGTCGAGCCGCGCGGCAGGCTCCGCGGGAGGGTCGTCGCCGAGCAAGGAACGCGCGCCGGTCTCGGGATGGGCGGCAGCCAGGAGGGACCCGTGGTTGGGGAAATAGCGGTATGCCGTGGCGCGCGACACCGAGGCCGCGACGGCGGCCTGGTCGACGGTCGGGATCTCACCCCTGGCCACCATGGCGCGCGCGGCGTCGACGAGCGCCCTGCGGGTGCGGCTCTTCTGACCGGTCCGGCCGTGGGTCTCGTAGGGCATTGACACACCGTTCATGATACGTCAGTCTCATCATGAGACTCCAGTCTCACGGACGGTGTGTCCGATCGGTGTGTCCACACGGCGGCCTGGTCGACGCCGATCCCCACGCAAGTCCGACGAAAGTGGGCGTCATGTCCAGCACGACCACGGTTCCCGCAGCCATCATCAGGGCCGAGGGCGAAGGAGAGCGTCGCTGGTTCTTCGGCGGCGGCGTCCACACCTGGAAGGTGCGCGCCCACGAGAGCAACGGCGCCTTCCTGCTGTTCGAGGACTCGATGTCCGGCGGGAAGGCGACCCCGCTGCATACCCATCCGGACTCCGACGAGACCGCGCTGGTGCTTGAGGGCGAGATCCTCATGCACGTCGACGGAGTCGACCACCACGTCGGTGCCGGCGGTGTCGCGGTCGCACCACGGGGAGTGCCGCACGCCTTCCGGGTGCTGTCGGCGAGCGCGAAGATCCTGTTCCTGCACACGCCGGGGTGCTGCGAGGCGTTCTACTGGGATGCGAGTGAACCGCTGGCCGAGGACGGGGTCGACGGCGCAGACGGTGTCGTCGACTTCGACCGGGTCCGCGCCTCCGCGCAGGCGAATGGCGGGATCGTGCTGCTCGGCCCGCCGCCGTTCGGGTGAGGCCCCAGGGTCACCCTCCCTGCGAAGCGGTCTCCTCGGACAGGACGGTGACGGCGCGCTGACGTCGTGTGTCGACGGTCAGCTGGAAGACGTCGGGGCGGTGGTAGTGGCCGACGGGGTCGAACATCCGTCGTCCGGAGGCCACCGCGGTGAGGTCGACCTCCGCGGTGAGGATGCCCTCCTCGTGACGCAGCGGACCGGCGACGATCTCGCCGTTGGGGTTGCAGATCACGCTGTTGCCCGGCTCGACCCACTCGGCCTCGGCACCCTCCTGCGCCCGCCACACGCGGTCGCGGTCCGGGAAGTCGACAGGGATCTGGTCCACGCGCAGGCAGGGGTTCACACCGAGCACCCACACCCGACCCTCCCGGGCGATGTGCCGCATCGTCGCGATCCAGCCGTCACCCTGGGCCAGGGTGGGCGCGACCCAGATCTCGACCCCCTGGGCGTACTGGTGAAAGCGCGCCAGCGGCATGTAGTTCTCCCAGCAGATGAGGCCACCCACCCGGCCCAGGTCGGTGGGCACCACGTCGAGCATCGAGCCGTCACCCATCCCCCACACCGTCCGCTCGGATCCCGTGGGCATCAGCTTGCGGTGCTTGTTGAGCAGTCGTCCATCCGGCCCGAAGTACAGGAGCGTGTTGTAGATCGTGGTCCCGTGCGGCTCCCGCTCGTCGACCCCGACCACCACGTATGCCGCCGCCTCCCGGGCGGYGGCGCCGATCCGTTCCGTGGTCGGCCCTGGTACGACGACCGCCTGGTCGACGAGGCGGGCGAACCAGGCCTCGTCGCCGTCCCAGATGGGGACCGAGTCGATCCAGATCGGCGTGCCGGGCACGAAGACCTCGGGGAACACGATCAGCTCGGCGCCCCGAGCGGCGGCCTCCGCGATGAGCTGCACGACCTTGTCGGTCGTCGCCTCGCGATCCATGAGCACGTAGGACGCCTGCACCGCAGCCGCCGTGAAGACTCTGCTCATCGAGGCACCTCCACCCGACGTCGCTCAGGTCAGGCCCAGGACGGGCGAGCCCTGCTCCTCACGGTAGACCGGTCGCCCTCGTGATGACCTACCTCAGCTGGCGGAGCGCAGGTAGCGGCCGAAGTGGGGGACGGTGAACGCGATCCGGCCTCGCTCGCCCGAGTAGATCAGACCCTTCTTGAGGAGCGCATCCCTTGCCGGAGAGAGGGATTGGGGTTTGCGGTCGAGGACCTGTGCCACCGACGCGGTGGGCACCGACTCGGTCTCGTCGACCTCCTCGCCGGCTTCGGCCAGCGTCAGCGCAGCGTCCGCCATGGCTCGCAGGTACTCCCGCTCGGCAGGTGTGGCCCGTTCGAACCGGGACCCGAAGAACCCCACCGCCAGCTCCGCCTCTGCCTCGGGTGCGGCCACCGTGATGTCCTCGGCCGTGATCGGCGAGCGCGGGGCGACGTCCCACGCGACCTTGCCGTAGGCCTGGACGAAGTACGGGTAGCCGGCGGTGGCGGCATACATCGCGTCCAACGCCTCGGGCGTGAACTCGGCCTCCTCGTCGGCGGCCGGCGCGACGAGGGCGAGGTCGGCCGCGGCGCGGTCGAGGCGGTCGATGCGTTGGTAGCGGAACAGGCGCTCGGAGTAGGACTTCGACGCGGACAGCACCGCCGGGAGGTGCGGGAGCCCGGCACCCACGACGATGACCGGCAGGCCTGACTGGGAGATCTCGTGGCAGGCCGCACAGATCGCCGAGACGTCGTCAGCCGAGAGGTCCTGCATCTCGTCGATGAAGATCGCGACGCCCCGGCCCACGTCGGCCGCCAGCCCACCCACGTCGGTGAGGAGCTCGACCAGGTCGATCTCGATGTCGCCGGAGTCCGCGCGGCCGGTGGCCACGGGAACGTCGATGCCGGGGTTCCACTTCTCCCGCAGCTTGGCGCCCGGAGCGGCGTCCCGCTGGGCAAAGGCCTTGATCACCCCGAGGACGTGGTCCACCTCGTCACCCGCGGGATGCCCGAGCTCCCGGACCGCCACGTGCAACGCCGCGGACAACGGCCGGCGCAGGCCCTGGTCGGGACGCGCCTCGAGCTTGCCGGTCCCCCAGCGGGCGCGGACGGCGGCCGAGCGCAGGGCGTTCAGCAGCACCGTCTTGCCGACCCCACGCAAGCCGGTGAGGACGATCGACCGCTCGGGTCGACCGCGCGCGATGCGTTCGATCACCACGTCGAAGGCGTGCAGCTGCTCGTCACGACCGGCGAGCTCGGGCGGGCGCTGGCCGGCTCCGGGCGCGTACGGGTTCCGTATCGGGTCCACGATCGCAGGCTATGGGGGTTTCTAGCGTTTCCCTGAGATTTCGGGATACGCACCGATCGTGTCGCCCTCGACGGGTTCGGGGCGGGGGCAGGTCGAGCTCAAGTCCGGCTTCAAGTCGAGCCCAAGTGCCGCCCAAGAGGCGCTGGCCACAGTGGTCCCACCAACAGCGCCGGACCGCCCGGCCAGACCAAGGATCACTGGAGTCATCCCATGAATGTCCGCACCATCACCGCCGTCGCCAGCGCCACCTTTGCGCTCGTGCCACTCGTCCCTGCAAGCGCTCACGCCGCCACCGTCGAGCGCCTCGACCGCAGCCTCTTCGACGGCACCCCGAGCGTGTCCGCCTCGAGCTGGCACTTCGACGGGCCGACCGCAGGGCCACTCGGAGGCGCGCTCGACCTGGTCGTCACCGCCTCCGACGGCACCTTCCCGACCGTCCCGGGTACCTGCGAGCCGGTCGACGTCCACGCGGTCCTGCAGGTCAGCCCCGGCGAAGAGCTCACCATCAGCACCACCGGTGAGGCCTGCGCCCACATCATCGACGCCAGCCTCAGCGTGAACGCCTACTTCGACAAGGCCGACCTCGCGTACGCCGGCGCCGAGCACAAGAAGGCCAAGGTCGTCGGGGACGGCCTCATCGCGGCAGCGCACAGCTGGCTCGGGGGACAGGCCAGCGTCTCGACGTCCGTCCGCTGGTGAGACCTGGGGGTGGGTCGCGCGGGTCTGCGCGGCCCACCCTCCTCGCTGCGCGTCAGTCGCGGGTGCGGCGGCGGACGATGTGCCCCACCACGGCAGGGATCCAGCCGGTCTCGCCGCGCATCCAGCGTCCCGCCACCAGGTTGTGCGGGACGACGACGAACGAACCCTTGAAACCCTCGGTCAGCGACAGGTCGGTCCCGAAGACATCGGTGACCACCTGCCAGTCGAGGTCGGTGTGGCGGTCGAGGTGCTCGCCGATCCCCACCGCGTAGCGCTCCACGACGGCGGCATGGTCGGGACGGTCGTCCTCCGGCGCGGCCGACCACGCGGCATACGCCCGGTCGAGGCCGGCACTGAGCGAGTCGAGGTCGTCGACGTCGACTCCTTCGGCGGTCAGCGACTCCAGGGCGGCGGTGATCCGGCCTCGCTCACCGTCACCCAGCGGGTCCACCAGCGGGCGCAGCGAAGCGCCTGGGTCGAGCGTGTCACCGGCATCGGGGAGCGTGCGCTCCTCCGTCTCGGGCACGTCAGCTGCGGAGTCGTCGCGGCCCCGACCGAACCACGCCATGGCCGTGACCTACTTGACCGTGGCGGAGCCCGAGTCGGCGACGAGCTGCTTGCCCGCGCCCTGCCACGCCTTCATGCCGCCGTCGAGGTTGGCGACGTCGAAACCCTGTTGCGACAGCCACGCCACGGCCCTGGACGAACGGCCACCACCGCGGCAGGCCACGGCGAGCGTGCCCGCATCGGTGTCCGGCAGCTCGTCGAGCCGGGACGGCAGCTCGCCGAGCGGGATGTGCAGGGCACCGGGCGCATGGCCCGCGTCCCATTCGTCCTGCTCGCGCACGTCGAGCAGTACGGCGTGGTCGTGGACGTCCGTGACAGGAACCTGGGGGATGGTCATGCCCCCAATGAAACACCCCCGCCAGACCGCGCGGAAATCCAGTGGGCAGACCGTCCCCGCGGGCGGCACAGTGTGGCCATGACGAGCAGCGCGGCGGCGATCGCCCGGGTGGTGGCCACGGCTCGCGCCCAGGTGGGCGACCATCCCGCTCTCGTGCCGGTGCTCGACGGCCTGCCCGAGCTGCTCGCGGACCTGGTCGAGCGCTGGTCGCTCACCCTCGGCGAGGTGTACGCCGAAGGCCTGGGCGTCCCCGTGGTCGCCGTCGACGCCGACGGGACGCCTGCGGTCCTCAAGATCGAGCAGGTGGGCCCCGGCTTCACGGCCCAGGTCGCCACTCTCGAGGCAGGACACGGGCGCGGGTATGCCGCGGTGCTGGCGTCCGACGCCCCTCGCGGCGCCGTGCTGCTGGAACGCCTCGGGCCCAGCCTCGCCTCCTCTCGGCTGCCTGCGGTGACCCAGGTCGACCACCTGGCCGCCACGCTGCGGTTGGCGTGGGAGGTGCCGGTGTCCCTGGCTCCCGAGGTCGCTGCCGGGGAGGACAAGGCCGCGGTGCTGGCGGGGATCGTGCGCCGGTTCCGTCAGGGCGACGACGAGGAGCGTTGGGGCGCAGCACTGGACCGCGCCCACGAGCTCGCCCGTCACCTGTCGGCGACCCGCGATCCCGCGCGCGACGTCCTCTGCCACGGCGACCCCCACCCCGGCAATGCGTTGCAGGCCAACGGGATCCCTCGCTACAAGCTCGTCGACCCCGACGGGTTCCGGTGCGAGCCCGAGTACGACGTCGGCGTGACCCTGCGTGACTTCAGCAGGGAGGTCCTGGCCAGCCGGGACCATTCCCTGGCCCGCGAGCGGCACGAGGCCCTGTGTGCGCACGCGGCCGAGCTCACCGGCACCGACCCGGAGCGGGTGGGGCAGTGGGCCTTCGTCGAGCGGGTCACCACCGGCCTCTACCTGCGGTGGTTCGACGACGACGAGGCAGCCGAGACCTTCCTCAACGCAGCCACGGTGCTGCTCCGGGACTGACCCCGGCGAGACGTGGGCCAGCCGTGGACCACGAGCCTCAGTCCTTGGCGTCGCCCCGCGCGCGACCATGCCGCGCGTGACGATAGGTGAACGCTCCGACCGCGATCGCGACCAGTCCGACCACGGTCAGGCTGGTCGAGTCGAGGGGCTTGTCGATGGCCGCGACCGGGACGACGAGGACCACACAGAGGAAGAGGGAAGCGCCCAGAGCCCGGAGGACTGCTCGTGCAGGCCTCACAGTCCCCCTCAGACGTCTCGTCGCCGTTCTCTCACCCTCTAGAGTCCGTGGACGCTGCTCGGTGACGGACGAGCGGACGACGGGGCGCCGACCACGGGTGGATGATCGGGAGATGGACCCCCCACGGCCCCTGGTGGGACGCGCTGCCGAACAGGCGCGGCTGCTCCGCGCGCTGGACGAAGCCGTGGCTGGGAAGCCGGGGGCGACGCTGCTCCACGGCGAGCCCGGCATCGGCAAGACCAGCCTCGTCCGCGACCTGGTCGAGCGGGCGCAGGCGCGAGGGTTCCACGTCCTGTTCGGCCAGTGCCTCCGGTTCGGGGCCGAGGTCACCACGCACCTGCCGTTCACCCAGGCATTCGACCGCTGGGGGCGAGGCGTCGGCGCCGAGACCCTCGACCGGGTGTTTCCCGGTGCGGTTTCCCACGGCAACGTGCTGGGATCCCGCGGCGGCGTTGCCCACCCCGGGTCGCAGGGACTGCTCTTCCAGCTTGCTGGTGCCGTGGACCGACTGGCCGACGACGCACCCACCCTCGTGGTCGTGGACGACCTCCAGTGGGCTGACCCGAGCTCCCTCGATGTCCTCTCCTTCATCGTCGCCGGACTGCACCCGGGTCAGCACCTCACGCTCGCCCTCACCTACCGGGACACCGAGCTGGGTGATGGGCACCGGCTGTACGGCTGGTTGGCCGACGTGCGACGCCTCACCGCCGTCCACCACCTCCGCCTCTCGCGCCTCAGCGCCGGCGAGACGGAGCAGCTCGTGCTGCGGCTGCCAGGCGTGCAGGCCGATGTGGCGCTGGCAGAGAGGGTTTTTGCCCGTTCCGAGGGAAACCCCTACCTCGCGGAGCTCGTGGCGCAGGAGGTCGGCGATACCGACGGTGCCGGCGGCCGACTCGCCCAGGCGCTGCTCGCTTCGTGGCACCGACTCGGTCCCACGGCCAGGTCGGTCACCCAGCTGGTGGCCGTCGCCGGGCGTCCCGTGGCGTTCCGCGTGCTCGAGGACCTCGCCCGACGGCGTGGAATGGCGGCCGACGAGGTGACGGCCGCCGTGAGCGAGGCGGTCGGCGAGGGCATCACCGTCGTTCAGGACCGTGGGGACGTCTGGTTCCGCCACCCCCTGCTGGCCGAGGTGGTGGTCACGACGCTGCCCCCGTGGGAGCTCCCCGAGGTCCATCGCGCCTTCGCCGCCGGCTGGGAGGCCGCCGAAGGCGTCACGGACGCCGAGCGCGCGACCCACCTCGCCCTGCACTACGCCGCCGCCGAGGACGTGGAACCGGCCTTCAGATGGGCTCTGCGCGCCGCGGACGAATCCCTCAGGCTCCACGCGATCAGCGAGGAGGCGACACACCTCGCCACGGCCGGCGACCTGCTCGAGCTGGTTCCGGCTGAGTCGAGGCCGTCCAGGACCGAGCTGCTCACGAGGGCCGGGCGGTGCCTGATCGCCGCCGGCAGACCGGCCCTGGCCGTGGAGTTCTACGAGCGGGCGCTCTCGGCCGTCGATCCACAGGAGGAGCCGCTGGCCGCCTGCCGCGTCCTGATGGCGCTGAACTTCGCCAAGGGGACCAACATCACCGGCAGCGCTTCGGCCGTGGTCGCCGACTTCGAGCGAGCCGTCGCCCTGACCGACCCCTTCCCGGACTCGAAGGAACGGGTGCTCGCGCTCGCGCACCTGGCCAACTTCGAGGTCTTCGAGGGGATCGCCGCCGGTGCGGGACACGCAGCGGAGGCCGTCCACCTTGCCGAGGCACTGGGTGCCGACGACGCCCTCGCCTGGGCTCTGGTGGTGCGCGCGCAGACGTCGTGGGGCACCCATGACGGCGTCGTCGATGCGGAGCGGGCGTGGGCTCTGGCCCGTGGGGTCGACGAGACCGAGCTGCTCATCAGGGTGTCGGTCAACGTCTGCAACAGCTTCGAGTCCGTGGGGCAGCTCGCAGCGTCGGCGTCGCTCTCGCGCGAGGTCTTTGCGCTCATGCGGGAGCGCGGCAGCGCCCAGGGCATCTCCTGCACCGGTGCGCGCGCAGCGCTGACGCTGGTCCAGCTCGGCCAGTGGGACGTTGCGCGCTCCATCATCCGCGAAACGCTGGCCCTGCGGCTGAACACCCGCTGGGGAGCGGCAGCCCGGTGCGGCGCGGCCGTGCTCAGCGCCCTGGAGGGCGACGTAGCCGCGGCCGACGCGCACCTGAACCGCGCCAGGGAGCTGATGCCCGTCAGCGGCCTGGGGGACGAGTTCATCCTGAGCGAGATGCTGGTCGCCCTCGAGCTCGGACGACCTCGACGCACCCTCGAGCTGGTCGAGACCTGGATGACCCAGGCCGTCGCCCTCGACCACTCCGTGGCCGACGAACTCCTCCGGCTGGCGGCGCGCGCCGCAGCCGACCTGGCGGACGCCGGTGCGGGCGCGTCCGACGAAACGAGGGCCGCCGCGATCTCCTGGCTGGAGCGCATCGAGTCCCTGCGTGGTGGCTCGCCGCCGCCGTTCCTGCCCTCCGGGCTGGAGGACGCCGTCCACCCGGCGTGGGGCGCTCTCTACGGCGCAGACCGGGCCAGGTGCCACGGCGAGGACCCGACGTCGCTGCCCTTGTGGCAGGCGGCGGCTGAGGCGACCAACCGTGCCGGACTCCGGTTCGACCACGCCAGGTCGCTGTACTTCCTCGGCCGGACGCTCCTGGCAGAGCCGAAGGGTCGCGAGAGGGCGGCCGACGCGCTGGGCCGAGCGGCTGCCATCGGCGACGAGCTCCGGGCGGCCCCGCTGGTTGCCCTCGTCGAACAGCTGGCCCTGCAGGCGCACCTCTCCCTGGTCGACCCCGGCGAGCACCACCCCGCAGCCGAGCCGGTCACCGAGCTGGTGGGCGTGGCCCTGACCCCGCGTGAGGCCGAGATCCTGGACCACATCGTCGCCGGGGAGACCTATGCGCAGGTGGCGCGCCACCTGTTCATCAGTGAGAAGACGGTGAGCGTCCACGTCTCCAACCTGCTCCACAAGACCGGTACGTCGAGCCGAATCCAGCTCGCCGCCCTGGCCGTGCGATCGCACGGGGTCCGGGACACCGCTACTTGAGGAGGCGGGACATCCGACGGTCGGCCAGCGGCTTGCCACCGGTCTGGCAGGTCGCGCAGTACTGCAACGACGAGTCGGCGAACGACACCTCGCGCACCACGTCGCCGCAGACCGGGCAGGTCTCCCCGGTGCGGCCGTGCACCCTCATCCCCGCGCGCTTGGCGTCCTTGAGCTCCTTGGCCGGCTTGCCCGAGGCGGTCGCGACGGCCGCGGACAGCGTTCCCCGCAACGCGGCATACAGGCGATCCACGGCCTCGTCGTCGAGGCTGGCTGCCATCGCGAACGGCGACATCCTGGCGACGTGGAGGATCTCGTCGGAGTAGGCGTTGCCGATCCCGGCGATGAACCCCTGGTCGCGCAGCAGCCCCTTGATCTGTGAGCGTCGCCCGGACAGCAGCGCCCCGAACGCCTCACGGGTGAACTCGTCGGCCATCGGGTCAGGTCCGAGGGAGGCGATCCCGGGGACGTCGTGCGGGTCACGGACGAGATAGGCGGCGAGACGCTTCTTGGTACCCGCTTCGGTGAGGTCGAAGCCGGACGCATCGGAGAACCGGGTGCGCAGGGCGATCGGTGACTTGCCCGGACGCAGCACCGTGTTGGGCATCGCGTCAGACCAGCGCAGCCAGCCCGCGCGGGCGAGGTGGAAGACGAGATGCACTCCGTCGCAGTCGATGTCGACGAACTTGCCGTGCCGGGACACAGCGTCGACGGGAGCTCCGCTGAGCGCCTGCGGTGGCGGGTCGAAGGTCTTCAGCACCGAGAAGGACCCGAGCTCGACCCCTGTCACGGCGAGCCCGACGGTCCGCTCGGCGAGGAAGTCGACGAGCGCCTGGACCTCGGGCAGCTCCGGCACAAGGCCGAGTTTGTCAGAGATCCGCCGCGGATCCGCGGGAATCCCAGCACCGACAGACCCCTTGCGCGGCGGTGCGACGATGGAGCCATGACGACGACGGCCGCACCCAAGGAGCTGCTGCGGCTCAAGTCGCACACCGGACGGCTGGCCCTCACCACCACGGTGCTGGGGAGCGGAATCGCCCTGCTCGACAGCACCATCGTCAACGTCGCGCTCCCGACGATCGGACGCGACCTCGAGGCCGACCTCGCCGGCCTGCAGTGGGTCGTCAACGCCTACGCGCTGACGCTGGCCTCCTTCATCCTGCTCGGCGGCTCACTGGGCGACCGGTTCGGGCGACGGGCGATGTATGCCGTGGGCGTGGGCGGGTTCGGTGTCGCCTCGGTGCTCTGCGCCCTATCGCCGACGGTCGAGGTGCTCATCGCGGCACGTGCCTTCCAGGGTCTGTGCGCTGCACTGCTGGTTCCCGGCAGCCTCGCGATCCTCCAGGCGTCCTTCCACCGGGACGACCGGATGGCTGCCATCGGCGCCTGGACCGGCCTGCTGGGCGTCGCCACGGCTTCGGGACCTGTCATCGGCGGCTGGCTCGTCGAGCGTGACTGGAGGTGGGCCTTCTGGCTCAACGTGCCACTGGCGGTGGTGGTCGTGGTGCTGAGCCTCAAGTTCGTGCCCGAGTCGCGAAATCCGTTGGCCAGCAAGCACGTCGACGCAACCGGGGTCGCCCTGGCCGTGGTCGGACTGGCCGGCCTCACCTATGGCCTGACGTCCCTGTCCGACGGGCTCAGCGCCTCGGCCCTGACCATCGGTGCGATCGGCGTGATCGCGCTGGGCGGGTTCGTCCGGGCTGAGCTGCACACCCACGACCCGATGGTTCCGCCCTCGCTGTTCGCCAACCGGGTGTTCACCACCATCAACCTCGTCACGCTCCTCGTCTACGCGGGACTGTCCGCCGCGCTGCTGTTCCTCGTGCTCTTCCTCCAGACCGTGGCTGGCTGGTCCGCGCTCGAGGCTGGTGCCGCGACCCTGCCCCTCAGTGTTGTCATGCTTCTTCTCGCCGGCCGCTTCGGCAGACTGGCCGCCAGGTCCAGCCCACGCCCCTACATGATCGGCGGAACCCTCGTCGCCGCAGCGGGATTCGTGCTGTTGGCCATGTCGCCGAGAGAGGCCTCCTACGTCACCAACGTCTTTCCCGGCATCACGCTGGTGGGGCTCGGCCTCGCCATGACGGTCGCCCCCCTGACCGGCACCGTGCTCGCCGCCGCGCCGGACGAGCTGGCCGGCACCGCGAGTGGCGTCAACAACGCGGTGGCGCGCACGGCCGGCCTGCTCGCCGTGGCAGCCCTTCCCCCGCTGGTCGGGTTGGGCGGCGCCGACTACGCGTCGGCCGACGCGCTCGCGCCCTCCTACCGACTCGCCATGCTGGTCTGCGCCGGGCTGCTGGTCGGCGGTGCAGCCCTGACTGCCTTCGGCCTGGCCCAGCGCGAGACGCCGTGCGCGGACGCACCCCACCTCGACGTCACGGCTCGCTAGCTGCGCGGGCCGTGCCCTACAGGTCGAGGGCGATGCGCAGCAGCCGCACCAGCCCGTAGCCGTCGCCCGCGCGGCATACCGGCACCTCGCGCTCGTGGCGGCCACGCGGTGCGGCGAACTCCTCCAACGACACGGGTATGCCGTGGGACAGCACCTGCTCGCCCGGCGTCAGCTCGCGGATGGCGATGGCTGCGACCGTGTGCGGCCGTTGCTCGGCGAAGTCGCCGTAGATCTTGGGGTCGTGCTGGCCGTCGTCACCGACGAGGACCCAGCGGATGTGGGGGAACTCGTTGGCGAGCCGGTGCAGGCAGGCCTGCTTGTGCTCCTGCCCCGACCGGAACCACCCGGTGTTGGTCGGACCCCAGTCGGTGAGGAGCAGGGGGCCCGGCGGGTAGCCGTGACGTCGAAGGAACCGGGTCAGGGTCGGCGCGGTGTTCCACGCGCCGGTGGAGACGTAGACCATCGGTGCGTTCGGGTGTCGTTCGAGCAGCTCGCGGTACATCGTCGCCATGCCGGGCACGACGTGTCGGGCGTTCTCGCTCTTCACGAAGGTGTTCCAGGCCGCGATCATCGGGCGAGGCAGGGACGTCGAGATGACCGTGTCGTCGATGTCGCTGATCAGGCCGAAGGTCTCGTCGTCGCCCACGATCATGACGGCCGCCACCACGTCCTCGGCGTCGGCCGCGCTCACCCTGACCTCGTGCCAGCCGGGCTCGAGTCCGTGGCCCTTGACCTTGGTGTCGATGTAGCCGCTGCGGTCGCTGCGGGTGTGCACAGTCTTGGCGCCGACGGTGATCGTCACGGGGACGTTCATCGCCGGTGCGGTGACGAACGCGCGCCAGCCACGGCGCTCGTCCTCGGCGGACCGGAGCTCCGCTGCGGAGGCGCCGGCGTCGGCGCGCTCACCGGGCTCGGGTCGCCGGGTCAGCAGCACCCTGCCGAGCACCCGGGCGAACTCCTGCGAGCCGTAGCCGGTGTGGGCCACGATCCGGGTCTGCCAGCCGCGGCGTCTCAGCGCCGAGTCGACCCGACGGTGCCAGGCGTCCTCGACGATGGAAGCGCGATGCGGTCTGGCCATGGACAGACCCTATGGCCTCGTGAGCACCGTCCTGAACTGGTCGACGAGTCGATCACCGGTGGCGCCGGGGCCGTCGAACTCGAAGATCTGCTCGCCACGGCTGGCGATGAGCAGTGGCCCTCCGCCGAGGTCGAAGTCCTGGGCGAGCTCGAAGTCCTCGGCGGCCAGCTCACGGGCCCGCTGGCTGGCCGCGAACAGCTCGACAGCGGGACCGTCGAGACCGAGACCCGCGCAGATCGACTCGAGGACACCCGGTGCGTCGAGCGGGCGCGACTCGACGAAGTACGCGTGCTGCACGGCACCCAGGACCGTCGAGACGGGCAGCTCGCCCGCAGCGAGGAGGGCGATGAGGCACGCGGCCGGTGCGTTGGCGGCATACCGGCCGGACTGCACGACCTCCACGTCGACGAGCGAGCAGGCGGCACTGAGCACCGCGCTGACCGAGGGCAGGTAGGCCCACGAGTCGGGATCGTAGATGTCCATGACGTAGACGAGCAGGGTCGACGGGTCGGCCGTCGACGGCAGTCCGTGTCCTGTCCATCCGGTGGTGGAGCGGCCCGGAACGCCGAGTCCGGGGAGTCGCGGCTCGTGTCCGCAGCGCAGGCCCAGCCTCGTCGACGGGCGGGGGGTGCCACAGCCGGTGAAGCCGCCGCGGCAGGTGCGGGGAGCACCCTTCATCTCGCAAACCTCCTGGGGCAAGACCGCTGCCCGTGGATGCACAGTCCCGGTAAAGCAAAAAGCAACCGGGATGGCCGTGTGGCCAAACCCGGTTGCTTCAGGTGAAGCCGAGACTAGCTCACAGCGCCTCGGAACGCGAGGATCGAGCTTCGGCGACGATCTGGGAAGCCAGCACGCGCAGCTTGAGGTTCTGCTCCTGGGACTGGCGCCGGAGCAGCTCGAAGGCCACGATCTCGCTGATCGAGTGCCGGCCCATGAGCACGCCCTTGGCCTGTTCGATGACGGCGCGACTGGCCATCGCCTGCTCCATCTGCGCCGCCACCTGACGGGCGCCGGCGACCTGCACCGCAGCTGCCAGGGCATCGGCCGCGCGAGCGGCAGCCATCCGCACGAGCACCAGGTCGCTGTGGTCGAACGCGTGCCGCTCGTAGCCGTAGAGGTTCAGGGCCCCGAACCGCCGCCCCCCGGACTCCAGGGGCAGCGCGAGCAGGGACTGCACCTCGCCGGCCTCGCAGCCTGCCATGAAGGCGGGCCAGCGCTCCTCGCCCCCGGCGAAGTCGACGAGGTTCTCGCGCCCGTTCCGGAACGCGTCCAGACAGGGCCCGTCGCCGACGGCGTACTGCACGGCGTCGATCTCGAGCGTCCCGGCCGTGGTGTACGCCGCGGTGCGCGGTCGGTCCTCCATGACCACCGTGACCCCCACCGCGTCGCAGCCGTCGATGTTGGCGTTGACCGCAGCCACCAGCCGGTCGAGGTAGGGAGCGAGGTCGTCGAGACCTTCGAGTGAGCCCGCGAGCTCGGACATCAGGCGCTGGGCCGCGGCCAGGCTGCGGGCGCCGGCGTCCTGGTGGAGCGCCTCGGCCTCGCGCGCGTCCTGCTCGGTGATCCGCGTGGCGGGTGTGGTGCTCGAGAGGTCCCCGGCATTCGCACCGTCCGCACTGCTCGGGATGCTCGGGGTGTTGTCCGGAGTGAGGTCCGGGACGGAGGCCAGCTCGGCCATGGGCGCTCCTAGGCGACGTGGTGTTCACGCTCACCGTACCCGCCAGTCGGCGTCCCGGGACCACAAACTTCCGGTATGCCGTGTGGCCGCCCGAGCGCGGACGTGCGGTGACGTGGACACGCGGTTAGATGTCGGGATGGCACACGCGCGGCTCCGACCCGGGGCCCCCCGGTGAGCGAGCAGCCCTCGTCGGTCTTCCGCAAGGGCAGCCGGTCGGCGCCGGACGGCTACTTCCGGTGGGAGGCGGCCGGGCTGGCCTGGCTCGCGAGCGCGCCGGGCGGGGCCGAGGTGGTCACCGTGCTCGACGTGGCCTCCGACCACCTGGACCTGCGGAAGCTGACCTTCGCCAACCCGGACCCGGCGATGGCCGAGGCGTTCGGCGCCGCCCTGGCCCGGACCCACGATGCCGGCGCCGCGGCATACGGGAGCCCTCCGGACGGCTGGGAGGGCGACGGCTTCCTCGGCCCGGCGACCGAGCTGCTGCCCCTGCCGCTGCGGCCGACCGAGACGTGGGGCGAGTTCTACGCCGAGCAGCGACTCCTCCCGATGCTGTCGATGGGGGTCGATAGGGGTATCTACCACCATTCCGATATTGCGCTCTTCGAGCGGTTGGCGCGCCGGGTGAGCCACGGGGAGTTCGACGACGGGGCGACGCCGGCCCGCATCCACGGCGACCTGTGGTCGGGCAACATCGCGTGGACCCCGAGCGGGGGAGTCCTCATCGACCCGGCGGCGCACGGTGGCCACCGCGAGACCGACCTGGCGATGCTCGCGCTGTTCGGGTGCCCGCACTGGGACTTCGTCATCGGCGGCTACCTCGAGCAGCACCGCCTCGACGCCCAGTGGCCCCAGCGGGTGGCGCTGCACCAGCTGCACCCGCTGATGGTCCACGCGGTGCTCTTCGGTTCCGACTACCCGAGCCGGGCGGTCGAGCTCGCCCGCCGCTATCGCTAGGGGTCGCGCTCAGCCGTCCAGCAGCCCGCGGAGGAAGGCGGCCTGACCGACGTGCTGCTGGTCGTCGTTGACGACGCTGACCAGCCGGACCCCCAGCGTGACCGGCGGGTCCCAGCGCTCGTCGACCACCCGGCCGAGGTCGTCCGGGGTGAGCGGCCGGACGTAGTCGACCGTGACGGCGTGCACCGCGTCGAGGTAGCCGACCAGCTGGTCCGGGTCGAGGCCGCGCACCCGGGCGACCTGGTCGGGGGTGTGGCCGTAGCCGGTGTCGGCCGGCACGAAGGGCAGCCCGAACCGCTCGTGCCAGCCCGCGCTCGTCCACACCTGCTCGTGGTCGGCGACCTCCGCGATGTGGTCGTCCTGGATGCGGGTCAGGTGCCAGACCAGCCACGCGATCGAGTTGGAGTTCGGCGTCGGACGCTGCGCGAGCTGTTCCGGCGACAGTCCTCGGACGGCATCCTCGGCACCCTGGCGAATCCGCGTGAAGGCGTCGACGAGCAGGTCACCGAGGGTCATGTCCGGATCCTAGGCAGATCGCTCAGGACGCGCCTCCCGGCCGGCTCGGGAGCAGCAGGGCCGAGTCGCCGAACTCGTGCCACAGGTAGCCGCCCCGCGCCGCCTCGTCGTAGGCGCGCTGGGTCAGGTCCTGCCCGGCCACGGCCTCGACGAGCAGCAGGTGCGAGGCCTGGGGGTCGTGCCACCCAGTGACCAGCCCGTTCACCACCCGGGGCGGGTCGTCGCGGGTGACCACCCGGGTCGTCCACCCAGACCTCGCAGCCACCTCGCCGCCGCCGCCGCTGTCGGCCCCGTCAAGGACCGCGGACTCGAGAGCGCGGGTCACCGTCGTCCCGACCGCCACGACGCGGCCACCGGCGGCTCGAGTGGCGTTGACCAGCCGGGCCACCGTCGCGGACACCTCGAACCACTCGGGCTGTGGCGCCTCGCCCGCCTCCTGCGACGAGACCCCCGTGTGCAGCGTGACCACCGCGACGCCGATGCCGGTCGCGACCAGCCTGGTGACCAGTTCGGGGCTGAACGGCCTTGCGGCACTTGGCATCTCGGCGCTGCCCGGACGCGTGGCGAAGACCGTCTGGTAGGCCGCCAGCGGGTAGCTCCGGTCGAGATGGCCGTAGGCGATCGGCCTTCCGTACCTCACGAGGTGCTGCTCGAGCGCGCGCGGGCCGCTCACCGCTGCCCGCCAGAGCCGGTTGCCGCTGCCGGTGGGGGAGGAGTCGGCCCGCGGGTAGGGCGCCAGCAGGGTGAGTCGCCCGCCGGCCGGGAGCTCGAGCTCCTCGCCGACCTGCGCGTCCAGGACGGCGCGGGACGCATCAGGCGGGGTGCGCAGCTCGACCACCCAGGTGCCGTCGTCGAGCCTGGTCGCGGCGTGGACGACGACCGGGCCGCGACCGCCGGCCAGGGCGTCGAACTCCGCCGCGAGGGTGGCCGAGTTGTTGACCACGACCAGGTCACCGGGCGCGAGGTATGCCGGCAGGTCCCGGAAGCGTGCGTGCGCGACTCCCTGGTCGGTGGCCACGAGCATCCGCACCTCGTCCCGGGCGACGCCACGCTCCTCGGGTGGCCCGGGAGCAGTGGTGGCGTCGGGGCTGTCGACGCGGGTCAGCGGGGCGACGGACAGGCGGGTCACGCCGACGCCTCCTGGGCGAAGTCGGCGGCCCGGTACCGGCCGCTGGCCGGGCGCTCGCGAATCAGCGCTCGAATGGCCGGCACGACCGTTTCCGGGAGCGGTCGGTCGCTGATGTCCTGGCCGGGGAAGGCGGCCTGGTGCATCGCCGTCCGCATGTCCCCCGGGTCGATCGCATAGGCGGCGACCTGCGGGTTCTCGACGCCCAGCGTCAGGATGACGTGGTCCAGGGCGGCCTTCGACGCGGCATACGCACCCCATCCCTCGTAGTGCTCCACCGCGGCGTCCGAGGAGATGCCCACCAGCACCCCGCCCGAGGCGCGCAACGCCGGGAGGACGAGCTGGGTGAGGGCCAGCGGGGCTGCGACGTTGGTGAGCCAGACGTCGTCGAGGCCGTCGGGGTCGACCTCGGCCAGTGGCGGCAGTGGGGTGGGTCCGAGGGTGCTGGCGTTGTGCACCAACAGGTCCAGCCGGCCGCTCGTCGCCACCGCGGCAGCGAGCGCCTCGCGGTGCGCCGGGTCGGTCACGTCCCCGGCGACCTGGGTGATGGTTCCGGGCAGTGAGCCGACGGCCTCCTGGAGCCGGGTGGTGTCCCGGCCGTCGACGACCACGTGCCACCCGTCTGCGGCGAGGTCCCGGGTGAGGGCCAGGCCGAGCCCGGCCGAGCCACCCGTGATGAGGGCGGTGTGCATGGTGCCTCCAGTTGCGCTGTTCGGCTGATGGAGACATCATCAAAGTTAAAGTGAACTTGAAGTCAAGCCCCGATCCGAGGAGGAGTGGAGGGCGTGGACACGACCGACGTGCTGACCGTCTCCGAGGTCGCCGAGCGCAGTGGGTTCGCGGCCTCGGCGCTGCGCTACTACGAGCGCGAGGGGCTGATCGAGGCGTCCCGCACGTCGGGCGGCCAGCGACGGTACGCCCGCAGCGTGCTGCGCCGGCTGGCCTTCATCCGGGCTGCGGGCAATGTCGGGCTGACCCTCGACGAGATCCGACGCGAGCTGTCGAACCTGCCCGCCAACCGCACGCCCACGAAGTCCGACTGGCACCGCATCTCGGCCCACTGGAGGACGAGGCTTGACGAGCAGGTCGCGGCCCTGGAGGCGTTGCGCGACAAGCTCGACTCGTGCATCGGGTGCGGCTGCCTCTCGCTGCGGCAGTGCGGCATCTCGAACCCCTCCGACTACGCCGCCTCCACCCCCGACGCTCCCGGGGCCGCCTACCTGCCGCCGCTCCTGCGGCGACCCCCGCGCTGACGGCGGAGAGGCGTTCATGACCCTCACCCTGCTCAGCTACAACATCCACAGCGGGGTCGGCCTCGACGGCGTGCTGGACCTGCGCCGGATCGCTGACGTCATCGCGGCCACCGACGCCGACCTCGTGGGGCTTCAGGAGGTGGACCGGCGCCGCCGGGCACAGAGCCGGTTCGAGGACCAGCCGGGTCTGCTCGCCCAGCTCCTGGGCTGGCACCTCGCGTATGCCGCGAACCTCGACGCCGAGCCCGCCCACCCCGGATCACCGCGAGCCCAGTACGGCACTGCCCTGCTGAGTCGCCTGCCGCTGGAGTCCGTGACCAACACCCTGCTGCCGTGCTTCCCCGGCAGTGAGCAGCGCGGCATGCTCGAGGCCACCGTCCTCGTGGACGGCACCGCCCTGCGGGTCCTCGGCACCCACCTGCAGTGGGACAGCGAGACCGAGCGGACCCGGCAGGCGGAAGCGATCGTCGCCACCCTCGACGAACGCCCGACCGTCCTCCTCGGCGACCTCAACACGACACCCGGCTCCCCGGCACACAGCTGCCTCGCCGGGCGGCTCGAGGATGCCTGGACCGTCGCGGGTGACGGCGACGGGCACACCTTCGAGGCCGAACCTCCGCCACGTCGCATCGACTACGTCTGGGTGGGCGGGGGTGTGCGCCCCCTGTCGGCGCAGGTGGTGCGCTCGGATGCCTCGGACCACCACGCCCTTCGCGTCGAGGTCGCCCTGCCCGGCTGAGGGTCGCTGCCCGGCTGAGCACCCCAAGTCAGTCCCAAGTGGCGCACAAGCAGGTGAGCCGACGCTGGTCCCGACCAGTTCACCTCTGCCTTCGAAGGACGACCCACCATGACCCGCTTGCTCTACCGACTCGGCCGCGGCGCCGCTGCCCACCCGTGGCGGACGCTCTCCGCCTGGCTGCTCATCGCCCTCGTGGTCGCCGGTCTCGCCGCGACCCTCGGCGGCACACCCCAGGACGACTACGACGTCCCGGGCGCACGCTCCCAGGTCGGCATCGACCAGCTGCGCGCCCACCTTCCCGGCGCCGGCGGCACCGCCGCCCGCGTGGTGGTGCACGACCGCTCCGGCGACCGGCCCACCGACGGGACCCTGTCCGGCCTCTCGAGCCGGTTGGAGCAGATGCCGCACGTCGTGCAGGTGTTCCCCGCACAGCGTTCGGCCGACGGCGACACGGCAGTCGTCAACGTCAGCTACGACGCCCCTGTCACCGACCCCGACCTCATGGGCCACCTCGAGCCGCTGGACGCCGCCGTCGCACCACTGCGCGCCGCGGGTCTGCAGGTCGAGCTCGGGGGAGAGCTGCCCGAGAGCGCGGCCGCCCCGATGGAGGGTCGTGGCGAGATCATCGGCATCGTCGCAGCGCTCGTCATCCTCGTCTTCGCCTTCGGGTCCGTGGTCAGTGCCGGCCTGCCGATCGCCACCGCACTCGTCGGACTCGGTGTCGGCACCGCTGGCGTCACCCTGCTCGCCGCCGTCATGGACGTCAGCACGGCCGCCCCGATGGTCGCGACCATGGTCGGACTCGGCGTCGGCATCGACTACGCGTTGCTACTCGTCACGCGCCACGCCGAGTACCTCGCGCAGGGCTTCAGCGTGACCGAGTCCGCCGGGCGCGCCGCCGCGACAGCCGGTCGGTCGGTGGTCTTCGCGGCCAGCACGGTGCTCGTCTCGCTGATGGGCCTGCGGCTCGCCGGGCTGCCCGTCTACAGCTCCTTCGGCTTCGCGACCGCCATCGCCGTGCTGTGCGTGATGGCCGCCTCGCTCACCCTCGTGCCGGTGCTGTGCCGCTTCGCCGGCCGTCGGCTGCTGCCCCGCACGGTCCGGCGCGGAGGCGCCACCCGGCGTGGCCGCGCGGCACGGGCCAAGGGCGCCCCAGCCCGTATGCCGTTCACGGCACGGTGGGCGGTCAAGGTCGCCAGGCGTCCGCTGCTGTGGGCGATGGCCGCCGCGATCGTCATGCTCACCCTGGCCGTTCCGGCCCTCGAGATGCGGACCTGGCCGCAGGACCCGAGCAGCCAGTCCACGGAGCTCACGACCCGTCGGGCCTACGACCTCGTCAGTGCCGAGTTCGGGCCCGGGAGCAACGGGCCGCTCACCGTCGTGGTCGACCGCTCCAGGCTCGGGGACGCCGCTGTGGCTTCGCTGGCCCGAGCCCTCGAGGAGCGCTCCGACATCGTCGACGTGACGCCTGCGGTCACGTCGCCCGACTCGGCCATCAGCGTGTTCGACGCGATCCCCGCCTATGGGCCGACCGACGAGCGCACTGGTGCCCTCGTGCGCAGTGTGCGCGCCCAGCTGCCTGCCGGCGCTGAGCTGACGGGGGGCACGGCGTTCTTCGCCGACATCGCCCAGATGCTCGCCGGACGCCTGTGGGTCGTCATCGCCTTCGTCGTCGCCGTCTCGGTCCTCCTGCTGGCGCTGGTCTTCCGCTCGGTCGTGATCCCGCTCAAGGCGGCAGTCATGAACCTGCTGAGCATCGGTGCCGCCTATGGCGTCCTGACGGCCGTGTTCCAGTGGGGCTGGGCCACCGACCTGCTCGGCCTCGACCACCCCATGGCCGTGTCGAGCTGGGTGCCGATCCTGATGTTCGCCATCCTCTTCGGCCTCTCCATGGACTACGAGGTGTTCCTGCTCTCCCGGATCCGCGAGGACTGGGCACGCACGGGCGACTCGCACGGCAGCGTCGTGCGGGGGCTGTCCGCCACCGGGCGGGTGATCTCGAGTGCGGCGGCCATCATGGTCGCGGTCTTCCTCGGCTTCGCCAGCGAGGTGGACGTCGTGGTCAAGCAGCTCGGCATCGGCATGGCAGCCGCGATCCTGCTCGACGCGACGGTCGTCCGGATGGTCCTGGTGCCGGCCACCATGTCGCTCCTGGGCGACTGGAACTGGTGGGTCCCCCGGTGGCTCGACCGCCTCCTGCCGCACGTGCGAGCAGAGGTCACGGACGAGGACCTCGACCTCGAGCCGGCCCCTCTGACCACGGCGCCCGCGGTGACCCGCGGCGGCGCGCCGGGCAACCCGGCATCCCTGCCCGTGGCTGTGGGGGTGAGCGGCACCGAGGACGTGGGCCTCTCGGACGAGGACCTCTGGGACGACGAGCTCGAAACCGTCACCAGCCGCTGACCGCGCCTGACCACCTGACCCAGAACCGTTGACCTGAGAGGAAACCTGTCATGACCACCACCACTGCACCCACCTGGCCGGAACAGCTCACCTTCCCCGGACAGACGGCCGCCCACCCGGGACCGGTCGACATGACGATGATGTACGTCATGCACCACGGGTTCCGCCGGGACCTGGCGGCCTTCGCCACGGCGGCCGCGGCCACCCCCACGGAGGCGCGGTCGACCTGGCGAGCGCTGGCGGCGCGCTGGGAGCTGTTCGCCGAGGTGCTCCACCACCACCACGCGGGTGAGGACGCCGGTCTCTGGCCGGCCCTCCTCGAGCGCGCCGACGAGGCGGACCGCCAGGTCCTGGAGGCCATGGAGGCGGAGCACGCGGAGATCGACCCGATCCTGACAGCGTGCGCCGCCGGCTTCGAACGGCTCGCGCACCAGGCCGACGAGGACGCCCGGGCGGCCCTGGCCGTGCGGCTGTGCGCGGCCCGGGAGAGCCTCGGACGGCACCTGCGGCACGAGGAGACCGAGGCCATCGCGATCATCCAGCGGGTGCTCACCCACGAGGACTGGGAGCAGCTCGAGGAGGAGCACTTCAGGGCCGGGGTCACGTTCGCCCAGGTGCTCGCCCTGGTGCCCTGGGCCGCCCACGACGTGCCGGGACCGTTGCGGCGTCAGGTGTTCGCGAAGACCGGTCGGCCCAACCACATCCTGTGGCTGCTCACCCGCCGGGCCTTCGAGCGGCGCGAGGCCATCGCCTTCCGCTATGTCGACTAAGCAGTCTGGGCGTCAGAAGGAGTAGCGCTCCCGCTGGTCACGCAGCCACTGCGCGGCCAGCGGGATCTGCCATTCCTCGCACAGCTCGAGCGCGCGATCGGCGTGGCTGGCGGCCAGGTCCGCCTCGCCGACCGCGGCCGCCGCCTGGGCGAGGTAGGCGTCGACGGGCCCCATCGCGTTGCCCGATCCGGCGCAGCACGAGTAGCCGGCGTACGCCGCCAGCCGGTCGTAGGCAGCCGACGCCATCGCGTGGTCGTCAAGGCCGAGGGACGCCTCGGCCGCGGCACACCAGTTGAGCATCGAGAACCAGTCGTCGTCGTCGACGCGCACGGCGTGGGTGGCGGCAAACTCCCTGGCACGGTCGAGCTCACCGGCCCGCAGCCAGAACACGAGCATCGTCGAGGTCACCGGCAGCACACTGTGCTCCACGAACTGCTCGAGCACCGGGGCCACCTCGAGGGATCGGCCCTGCCACAGCCGCAGCGACATGAGGGCGCCGGCCGTGGCGTCCTCGGTCTGCGACAGCGTCATCTCCTGGTCCAGCCGGACGATGTCGTCCATCCTCTCGACGCACTCGTCGAACCGCCCCGCCATCGCCAGCCACGGCAGCTCCAGGCTGTCCAGCACGATGAGCCCGTACGGCAGCCGCAGCCGCTGGGCCCAGTCGCGCGCCACCACCGCGTGCTCCCACATCTCCTCGACCAGCCCGAGTTCCCCGGCCACCACGGCCCGCAGCGTCGTGGTGACGACGTACGCGCGTTCGTTGCCGAGCCGGTGGGCCAGCTCCATCCCCTCGGTGACGAGGTCTCGGCGCAGCGGTGCGGTGGACGTCCGCCAGACGGCGACGTAGGAGAGCTGGCAGGCGTCGAGCAGCAGGTCGTCGTCGCCGATCCGCCGGGCCATGGCCAGACCCTCCTCGACGAGCGCCATCCGCTCCTCGAAGGTCGAGCCGTAGTAGATCTCGAGGGCAAGGCCGAGCATCACCCGGCAGCGCAGCCCGCCATCGGCGGGAGGCAGCCCCGCCAGCGCACGACGCAGCGCCTCGACGACCACCGCGTTGACGGTGCCGTGGGGTCCCGACTGCCACAGCGCCCCCACGGAGGTCACGGTGGCGGCCCGACCGAGGAGCTCGACGTCCGCAAGCTCGTCCGCGACGGCGATCGCCGCCTCCGCTGTCGCCACCAGCCCCTCCCAGTCGCCCGACCAGCGCTGGGCGTCCGCGAGGTCCATCAGCACGTCGTACCGCTCGCGTGCGGTGGAGTCAGGGTCCTGCGGCAGGGTGTCGAGGGCCGACCGGAGCAGGTCTGCGGACTCCTCGTAGGCGTGCAACCGCCGCGCCAGGGCCGCTGCGCCGACGGCTGCGAGCCAGGCACGCGACGCGTGGGCCGGCCCGGCGGCCAGCCAGTGTCGCGCGACCTCGGTCTCTCGCCCTGGCCCGCCGGCCAGCGACTCCGCGACCCGGGCGTGGGCTCGCGCGCGACGGGCAGCGGGGATGGCTGCGTAGATCGTGTCGCGCACCAGCGCGTGACCGAACAGGTAGCGGTCGATGCCGTCCTCACGGACCAGCCCCGCCTCGAGTGCGGGGTCGAGCTGGTCGAGCAGGTCCTCCTCGTCGAGGCGCGAGACCGCGGAAAGGGTGGCGAGGTCGAACTGCCGGCCGACCAGCGCCGCCCACCGCAGGGCCGACACGCTCTCCTCGGGCAGCCGTTTGAGCCGCCGGGCGAGCACGTCGTGCACCGCGGCCGGGGGGTTGGCTTCGGCCAGCAGGGCGGACAGGTCGCCGCCCTCGCGCGCCAGCCGGGCGTACTCCACGAGGAAGAACGGGTTGCCGTCGGTCCGCTTCCTCAGCGACGCGGCCTCGTCAGGGGAAGGCGTCGACTCGCTCACGGCCTCGACGACGCGCGAGGCCTCACCCGCCGTGAGCCCGTGCAGGTCGATCCGCACCGCGTGGCGACGGGCGAACATCTCCACCGCGTCGAGGAGCGCGTCAGTGGGTTCGGGGTGGCTGCGCCACGTGCCCACCACGAGCAGCCGGCCGTCCTGCACTGTCTCTCCGAGCAACCGCAGCACGCGCAGCGACGCGACGTCGGCCCAGTGCAGGTCGTCGAGCAGCACGACGACGGTGCGACCGGTCGCGGCCTCGGCCACCGCGCCCGCGATGGCCTCCCACGTGCGGAACCTGCCCCCACCGTCCTCGTCCTGGTCGGTCATCTCGGGCAGCTCACGCCCGAGCCCGCGCAGCACCTGCTGCCACGGCCACAGCGGGGGCGCCCCGTCGTCCTGCGAGCACCGTCCGAGCAACACGGTCGCACCGCGTTCGTTGGCCACGCGGGCCAGCTCGCCCGCAAGGCGGCTCTTGCCGATGCCCGGCTCCCCGACCAGCGCGGCGAGGGCCACCGTGCCCGACTGGGCCTGGTCCAGCGCGCCGACCAGCTCCGCCAGCTGCGGTGACCGCCCGACGAGGGGCCAGGGCGGAAGCGTCGGGACGAACGACTGGATCCGGGTCGGCCCGCCTCCGCCCACGGACTCGGTGCCGCCGGTCGCCACGTCGGGTGTCCAGGACGCCGGCTGCCCCGCAGGCGACGCCGGCTGCCAGTCCAGGGCGGGGTCCTGCCGAAGCACCGCCGCCTGCAGGTCGCGCAGCTCCTGCCCCGGTTCGAGGCCGAGCTCCTCGGCGAGGACCTCGCGGACCTCGCGCAAGGCGTCCAGGGCCTCGGCCTGACGGCCCGCCCGGGTCAGGGCCAGCGCGCGCAGCCCCCAAAGTCGTTCGCGCAGTGGGTATGCCGTCGTGAGGGCCTCGAGCTCGCCGGCGACAGTAGCGTGTTGCCCGAGCTCCAGGGCGGCGACTGCCCGGTCCTCGAGGGCGACGACGCGCAGCTCCTCGAGCCGGGCGCGCTCGGCCACCGCGAAGGGTGCGTCCTCGAGCTCGAGGTAGGGCGTGCCGCGCCAGAGGGCGAGAGCCCGGTCGAGGTCGGCGACGATCGAGCTCAGCTCCTCGGTGGTGAGCCCACTGGCATCGTGCAGGCGCGCCAGCTGGCCGATCCGACGGTGGGCGCGGCTCACGGCGCGGTCGAACGAGGCGGCGTCGAGGTCGTCCTCGCCCACCCGCAGCGCATATCCCGGCGCCACCGTCACCAGGACCGTCGACGGTGCCCGGGCCGCGCGCCCCGGCTCGAGCGTCCGGCGCAGGCCGGCGATGTAGGCCTGCAGGGTGCCGGTCACCCCGGGTGGCGCACCGTCCGCCCACAGCATGTCGACGAGGGCGTCCACCGACACCGGGCGCCCGTGGTTCATGGCGAGCGCGGCCACCAGGGCGCGCTGCTTGCGCGTGCCGAGATCGACCGGCGCGTCGCCGAGATGGGCCTGCACGGCGCCGAGGACACCCACTCTCATTCGCCCGAGAGTACGCGCGGGGCGCGCCGTGACGCTCGTGCTTTCAGGCGATATCGGCGACGCCGACCCATCACGCCGAGAGGCGGTATGCCGCGTGGTGACCACGCGGCATACCGGTCCCCCTCTGTCCCCCGTCCCCGGTCCCCGTCAGGACTCTCTCTGCCCACCCTCAGTCGGTGACGCGACCGTTCTCGACGAGCCGCGGGATGCGGTGGTTGCCCACGAACAGTCCGTGCGGGTCGACGGCCGAACGAATCCCCTTGAGCTGCAACCAGGTCCGCTCCGTGTAGGCAGTGCGCGGGTCGACGTCGGTCTCGGCGAAGTTGAGGTAGCTGCGGCCGTTGGACCAGGGCGACAGCACCTTGGTCAGCCGGTGGGCGTCCTGCTGACCCTGGGCAGCCATCTCCGGTGTCATCGCCATGGCACCCGCGAAGGTGACGAACTGCCCGTCGAGCCTGGACAGCGCACCGCCGCCCTCGTGGGTCCGGCCGAGCGCTCCTCCGAGCTGACGCAGCTCGGCCATCAGGAGCGAGGACGACGTGCCCGGCCCCACCTCGGACAGGAAGGCGTCGATCGCCTCGTCCGGGAGGGAACCCAGCATCGCCGAGTCGGACACCACCGGCGTCGGCCCCTCGGGGTCCATGTGCAACCGCACCAGGGACTTCGCCGGCACCCGCCCGAACGTGTCGATCTCGGGGGAGAGGGCCCGCAGGTCGGCGATCGCGGCCTGGCCGGCCTCGTCCGAGCCGAGCACGGCACCGTCGATGACGACGACCGAGCGGCCGCGCAGCATCTCGGGGATGTCCGGGATGGGCGGGAGGTTGAGGACGCGGAAGGACGTGGTGACGTCGTCGGGCGCGCCCGGAGCCCACTGGGCCCACCGGCGCAGCACGGGGTCCGCGAGCTCCCGGTCCCAGATGAGCATCCCCGCATAGGCGCTCTCGATGGCGTAGAGCCGGAACTCCAGGGCGGTGACGACGCCGAAGCTGCCGCCTCCGCCACGCAGTGCCCAGAAGAGCTCGGCGTTGCGGTGCACATCGGCCCGGACGTGCTCACCGTCGGCCATCACCAGCTCGACGGCGGTCAGGCTGTTGGTGGCCAGGCCCAGACGTCGGGCGTACCAACCGATGCCCCCGCCCAGGGAGTAGCCGGCGATGCCGACGTCGGGGGAGCTGCCGTGCAGGGCAGCCAGGCCGTGGTCGCCGGCGGGCTCGGTGGCGTGCATCCAGAGGGCGCCGCCCTCGACGCGGGCGATCCGGCGCACCGGATCGATGCTCACGCCGGTCATCGCCGACGTGCGCAGGACGACGACGTCGTCCAGGCCCTGGGCGACGAGGGGTCCCGCGTTGTGTCCGGTGCTCTGCGGGGCGACCCGCAGGTCGGCGGCGGCGGCCGCGCGGACCACCTCTTGCACCTGGGCGACCGTGGTCGGTTGCGCCACGGCCGCCGGCCGCTGGTCGAGGGCCGCGTTCCACGGCAGGCGTGCCGCGTCGTACCCGGGGTCGCCGGGCAGGTGAACCGCACCGTCGCACAGGCCGCGCAGTGCCTCGGCGCGGCGGGTTGAGGTGGTGAGGTCGATGGTCATGGGTGACTCCTTGTTCCGCAGGTCAGAAGGTGTGCGGAACACGGTGCCCCCACCCACTTGGGCGGCACTTGGAGCCGGCTTGGGGTCGCCCGCCGGCTCGACAGATCAGCCGGTCATGACCCTCGCGCGTGCGGCCGGCTCCGGGGTGCTGGTGCGCTCGACCCGCGAGGCGACATCGGCCACGGTGTCCTGGAGCAACCCGACCAGCCGGTCGGCGACGTCGTCGACGCAGGCAACCGCGAGGCCCTCGACGGCATACGCGACCGTGTGTGGCGCGGTCTGGCGTCGATAGGTCCGCTCGCTGACCAGGGCGACACGCGCGTAGCGCTCCGCCCAGGCGTGGGCGTCGGGAGCCGACGCGAACGCGGTGGCGCACCAGCCGTCCACGTCGCCCCGCACGGCGGGGCGGGTCGCGGCCAGCCGCTGGGCCGTCAGCAGGCCCACGGCGAGCACGTTCTGGCGGGTCGACGGAGCCACGGGAAGCGCCGCGGCGGCGGCGCGGGTCGCGATGACCAGGTCGAGGTCGAGGTCGGTCCCGGTGAGGCCGACCACGTCGGGGATGAGGGTGACCAGCCTGGGACGGTCGACGTCCCCGAGCGAGTCGTTGACCATCCGGGCGAGCGCGGCCAGCAACGGGTGGGTGCACGCGGGGTGGTCGCTCCAGCGCTCGCCGGCGAGGAAGGAGGCCATCTCCATGAAGCAGGCGCCCTTGCGAGGGTTGCGGTGCCGTCCCGCGGACAGGACAGGGACCAGGTCCGGCAGGGTCGTCTCGCGGCTCATCGCATCTCCCAGCGCACGGTCGTGGTCACCCGCCACGCCGCCATTTCCACTATGCGCCGGGGACGCTCGGGGCGCCACCCCTACTCGGTGCGATGACGGTCCGGTGGCGGTCGGCGCCGCTGAGGGGTCGTCCGGAGCCAAACCGCCGCATCCGCAAGGATCGCCTCGTCCTCCTGATGGAGAAGGCGCGCCCCTCCCTGCCGGATGTGTCGTAGTACTCCTGGCCCGACGATGGTGACTGCCGGGGGGACATCACCTGATCCGCAGCCCCGTCACCCATTCCTCGCCAGCATCTGGCTCTTGTGCAGGGAGTCCCGAATGACGGTCATCGAGCGCCTCTTCGACAACGCGTGGTACGTCGCCAACGCCTCGCCGACAGCCCGCGACCAGCTCGCCGCCGACGTGACGCGGGCGTGGATGGCCCGGGAGTCGGCGATGAGCGACGCCGCCAGCGCGTGCAGCGTGGCCGGCGTCTCCCCGGCTCGATCGGCCCTGGCCCTGTCGCTGAACAACGCCACCCAGGCGGCGTACGACCGGGCACGGTCCCGGGCCGCCGAAGCCGCACGCTGCACCGACATCATCGGCGGCCACGCCTTCTGCGTGCGCCGGGAGGTGCACCCGAACGGCGCCATGTCCGTCGAGGTGACCTCGTGCACGCTCATCCGGCGGGCGTCCCTGTCGGTGAATGGTCGCGGGCACGAGTGGAACGCCACCTTCCACGACCCGCAGGGCCGGCTGCGCGAGTCGTTCTCGACCGTGCTCGGCACCGATCCGTGGGCAGCCCTCCACACGGCGTGTGAGTGGATCGTCAGCGGTCAGCTCTGAGGCTCGCGAACCAGGGGGCCGAGACCGACTTGGGCACGACCATCTCCCAGGCGTCCAGCACGATCTCGGGAAGCCGCTCCAGCTCGATCGCCGCCGTCCACGCCTCGACCCACTGGTAGCGCAGGTCGACCTGTCCGGGCATGAAGAACACGTCGGGCTCCGACTCGACCAGGGCCGCCCGCTCCTCGCGAGGAAAGGCGAAGCCCATCTCGGTCTCGTCGCGGGAGAAGGCCAGCCACACGATGCTGCCGACCCGCCACTTCACCCGGTCGCGGACCAGTACCTCGTAGGCGCGCGGCAGTGGCGCCGCGATGCGGCGCACGTCCTCGACGGTGACGGCCACCCCACCACTGTCGCACCCGTCACTGACAGCACAGTCATGCAGGAGTGCGAGAAGACGTCAGCTCTCCGGGACGCTGGTCCGCAGCTCCTCCAGCCACGCGCGGGCGGTGACGTCGGACGGCATACGCCAGTCGCCACGGGGCGAGAGTGAGCCACCCGCAACGACTTTGGGGCCGTTGGGGAGCGCGGAGCGCTTGAACTGGTTGCTGAAGAACCGATGCACGAAGACCTCCATCCAGCGCCGGATCGTCGCGAGGTCGTATGCCGTGCGGCGGCCCTCGGGGTATCCCGCGGGCCACTCGCCGGACTCCGGGTCGGACCACGCGTGGAGCGCCAGGAACGCGATCTTGCTGGGGCGGTAACCGCGACGCAGCACGTGGTACAGCGTGAAGTCCTGCAACGCGTAGGGCCCGACGGAGTCCTCCGTGGACTGGAGCTTCTCGCCCGCCCTGGTCGGGACGAGCTCGGGGCTGATCTCCTGGTCGAGGATCTCGGTGAGGGTGCCGTTGACAGGGCCCTCGAACTGGCCGCTGCCGACCACCCACCGGATCAGGTGCTGCATCAACGTCTTGGGCACGCCGCTGTTCACCCCATAGTGCGACATCTGGTCGCCGACGCCGTACGTGCACCACCCGAGCGCCAGCTCGGACAGGTCGCCCGTGCCGAGGACGATCCCACCGCGCTGGTTGGCGGCGCGGAAGAGGTAGTCGGTGCGCAGGCCTGCCTGGACGTTCTCGAAGGTTACGTCGTAGACCTCCTCGCCGCGCCCGAAGGGGTGAGCCAGGTCCTTGAGCATCTGGGTCGCGGCCGGCCTGATGTCGAGCTCCTCCCACGTGATCCCGAGGGAGTCCATGAGGTGGATCGCGTTGGTCTTGGTGCCGTCGCTCGTGGCGAAGCCCGGCATCGTGAAGCCGATGATGTCGGTGCGCGGCCTGCCGAGTCGGTCCATGGCCTTGGCCGCGACGATGAGCGCGTGCGTGGAGTCGAGCCCGCCGCTGACGCCGATGACGATCTTGGGCTGCCAGGTGTCGGTGGCGATGGCCCGCAGCCGCTGCTCGAGCCCGGACACCTGGATGTTGTAGGCCTCGTAGCAGTCGAGCGCCAAGCGGGCCTCGTCGTCGGGCACGAAGGGGAACCGGTCGACCTTGCGGCGCAGCCCGATGTCACCCGACGGTGGCTTCAGGGCGAAGCCGAGGGTGCGGAAGTCCGCGCCGTCGCTGGCGTCGATCCGCTCGGCGCGGCGGTTGTCGTCGAAGGAACCCTGTCGGATGCGTTCCTGCCGCAACCGGTCGAGGTCGACGTCGACGACGGTGGCGCGGGCACCGTCCGGGAAGCGCTCGCTCTCCCCGAGCAGGTCGCCCATCTCGTAGACCATCGTCATGCCGTCCCAGGACAGGTCGGTCGTGGACTCACCGGCCGACGCCGCGGCATACAGGTAGGCCGCGTTGCACCGCGAGCTCGCCGAGCGGGCGAGCAGGTGGCGGTCCTCGGCGCGGCCCACGGTGATGGGCGACGCGGAGAGGTTGAGCAGCACGGTGGCTCCCGCCAGCGCGGCCTTGGCGCTCGGGGGGACCGGCACCCACATGTCCTCGCAGATCTCGACGTGGACGGCGAGGCCGGGGACGTCGTCGGCCTCGAAGATGAGGTCGGGGCCGAACGGGAGGTCGCCCTCCTCGTCGGCACCCGGCCAGTGCGGCGCGTGGAACCAGTCGCTGCGGGTGTCGTCGCCGGAGGCGAAGTGCCGCTTCTCGTAGAACTCGCGGTAGTTGGGCAGGTTGGACTTCGGCACGACGCCGAGGACCTCGCCACGGTGGATGACGACGGCACAGTTGAACAGCCGGTTGCCGTGCCGCAATGGAGCGCCCACGACGACGACGGGAAGCAGGGTCCTGGTCGCCACGGCGAGGGTGACCACTGCGCGGTCGACCTCGTCGAGGAGGACGTCCTGGAGCAGCAGGTCGTCGATGGCGTACCCGGACAGGCTCAGCTCGGGGAAGAGGGCCACCGCAACACCCTCCGCGTGCCGCAGGCGCACCTGCTCGACGACGGCCTCGGCATTGCGGGCGGGGTCGCCCGCGTGGACGGGGAGGGTGCAGGCCGCGACGCGGGCGAAGCCGTGGCGGTAGGCAGACGCGAAGTCCGACGATGAAGCCCCGTGGTCCATGGCCCGAGTCTGTCAGAGGGTCCGGTGCGAGGACCGGCGAAGGGTTCGACGTCGAGCCCAGCCGCCCGCCGTTCGTCCCGTTCAGCCGCGCAGTCTGGCCGCCTGACGGGTGAGGTGGTCGCGCTCCGCCGCGCTGGTCGCCGCCCTGGCCGCCGCGGCATACAACGCGTGTGCCTGGTCGAGGTCCCCGGCCTTCTCGTGCAGGTATGCCGCGACGGCGACGTGGCGGGGGACGGTTGCGTCCACGGCGGCCAGGGCTCGGAGGCCGGCGAGCGGGCCGTCGACCTCGCCGACGGCGACGGCGCGGTTCAGCGCGACGACGGGGCTGTCGGTGAGGCGGGTGAGCTCGTCGTACCACTCCAGGATCTGCGTCCAGTCGGTCTCCGCCGCGGACCGGGCGTCGGCGTGCAGCGCCGCGATGGCGGCCTGGGCCTGGAACTCACCGAGCTGGTCGCGGGCCAAGGCGTTCTGCAGGATCCGCACCCCGTCGGCGATCGCGGTCGTGTCCCACCGGGAACGGTCCTGGTCGGCCAGCGTCACGAGCTCGCCGGCCTCCGTGCGGCGCGACGCCCGCCGGGCGTGGTGCAGCATCATCAGTGCCAGCAGGCCCGCCACCTCGGGTTCGTCGGATGCCGCAGCCAGCTGACGGGTCAGCCGGATCGCCTCCGCTGCCAGGTCGACCTCGCCCGTGTAGCCCTCGTTGAACACGAGGTAGAGGACGCGCAGCACGACAGCGAGGTCGCCCGGATGGGTCAGCCGCTCGCCCGAGATGGTGCGCTTGGCGCGGCTGATCCGCTGCGCCATGGTCGCCTCGGGGACGAGGTAGGCCTGGGCGATCTGGCGCGTGGTCAGCCCGCCGACGGCGCGTAGGGTCAGCGCCACCGCGGAGGTCGGCGAGAGCGCAGGGTGGCAGGAGAGGAACAACAGCAGGAGCGTGTCGTCGGCCCGTTCGGTGGCGCCCGGCGCCGGCTCCTCGTGGAACCGCTCCTCCCGCCTGCGCCGCGCGGCCTCCGATCGCACCGCGTCGACGTACCTGCGCGACGCCACCGTGACGAGCCACGCCTTGGGCTCGTCGGGCTGCGCGGACGGCCAGCGACGGAACGCCTCGACGAGGGCCTCCTGCACGGCGTCCTCGGCCGCCGCGAAGTCTGCTCCGCGGCGGACGAGGATGCCGAGCACCTGAGGTCCGAGCTGCTTGAGCAGCTCGTCGAGCTCGCTCATCGCCCGGTCACTCCGTGATGACGGGCGGCTCGGACATGAACGCCCGGACCTCGATCCACTCGTTGAGGGGGACGCCACCCGGGCCGGGGGCCGACGAGAGGAACGCCGCCGCCTCGTGGGCGCGCTCCACCGAGTCGACGTCGATCACCATCCAGCCGGCGATCAGGTCCTTGGTCTCGGCGAACGGGCCGTCGGTCACCGGCGGCTTGCCCTCGCCGTCGTACCGCACGAAGGCGCCCTCGGGCGAGAGCCCATCGGCGTCGACGAACTCACCCCGCTCGCTGAGCGTGTCGGCGACGTGGTGCATGAACCCGATGTGGTCCGAGATCTCCTGGGGAGTCCACTGGTCCATGGGGATGCAGCCCTGGGGGCTCCGCTCCGGACCGCCCCGGTAGTGCTTGAGCAGCAGGTACTTGGCCATCGTCATCTCCTTCGTCCGTGCCGGCCATTCTGGCCGCCATCACCCCCAGGACGGAGCCGTCGGTCGGTTCTCGACATGGTCGGCGCCACAACTTTCGGCCCACGGGGGGAACTTCGGGTATGCCGCGTGGCTCAGCCCCGCACGGGGAGGTGGGCGTCGAGCCAGCCCACCACCTCGTCCATCACCTCGTCGCGGTTGGTCTCGTTCAGGACCTCGTGGCGCGCCTCGGGCCACAGCTTCACGCTGACGTCCTGCACGCCGAGGCGGCGGTACTGGTCGGCGACCTGCTGGACCCCCTTGCCCTTGGCGCCGACGGGATCGAGCGACCCGGCGATGAGGTGGATGGGCAGCTCCTTGGGCACGCGGGCCACCTCCGAGTCCGCGTTGATGGCAGCGAGCCCGCCCAGCAGGTCGACGAAGAAGCCGCTCGTGAACACGTTGCCGCAGCGCTCGTCGGCGACGTACTTGTCGACCTCGGCCTCGTCCCGGGAGAGCCAGTCGAACTTGGTGCGGTTCGGCTTGAAGGCCGCGCCGTACTGGCCGAAGGTGAGCTGGTCCATCAGGCCGCTGGGGTGGCGACGGCCGCGCAGCCGGGCCTGGGCGGAGGCGAGCGCGAGGCCCACCTTGCCCAGCGCGCCCGGGTCGCCGGCCGTGCCGGACAGCACCAGCCCGTCGAGCTCCCCGCCGAACCGCGTGACGAAGGAGCGGCTGAGGAACGAGCCCATGCTGTGGCCGAAGAGGAAGAACGGCAGACCCGGGTTCTCGGACAGCGCGTGCTCGGTCACGAGGTGCAGGTCGTCCACCACGGTGTCCCACCCGTGGTCGTCGGCGAAGTAGCCCGCGTCCTGGGCGGTGCGCGCCGTGGAGCCGTGGCCGCGGTGGTCGCTCGCGTACACGGCATACCCCGCTGCAGTCAGCCGTTCACCGAAGCGAGCGTAGCGGTCAGAGTGCTCGGCCATGCCGTGCGCGACCTGGACCACGGCCTTGGTTGGGCCGTCGGGCAACCACCTGTTGACGTGCAGCTGGGTTCCGTCGGGAGTGGTCAGGGTGCTGGTGCTCGACTGCATTGCGCCTCATTCGCTCGGAAAGGTCTCGCCATGGCCGCTGCGCTGACAATAGCCACGTGCGGGAGCCGTGACGGACCGTTGCCCGGCATTTGGTGGCGCGATGAGTTCTGCCGGGTGGCATGGTCTGTATCGACGAATCCCACCCTCGTGCGAAAGGCTCCGACCATGGCCAGAAAAGTCTCCGCCCACCTGTTCAACTCCGTCAACGGCGTCGTGGAGGCCCCCGACCAGTGGCAGTTCGACCGCTTCGGGCCGGAGGAGATGGAGATGATGGGCAAGGCCATCGGCGGCGTCACCGACGTGGTCATCGGCCGCAAGCTGTGGGACGAGTGGTCGCAGTACTGGCAGTCCGCGGGTGCCGACGACCCGTTCGGCCAGTTCATCAACCCGGTGCGCAAGCACGTGGTGTCCTCGACGCGATCGGGTGACCTCGGCTGGAACAGCACCGTCATCGACGGCGACCCGGCCGCCCACGTCCGGGAGCTCAAGGAGTCCGAGGGTGGCGGTATCTCGGTCGTGGGCGGCATCGACACCATCCGGTCACTGTTCCTGGCCGGTGTCATCGACGAGCTGACGCTGACCACGCACCCGGTGGCCGGTGTCGGTCGTCGGCTCTTCGACGAGTCCGTGCCGATCACCCGGCTCGACCTCGTCGACAGCCAGGTCACGTCGGTCGGGAACGCCGTCCTGACCTACCGGTTGCGGCCGCAGGACTGAGCCGAGCCACCACCTCCGGCCGGGTGAGGACCAGGCCCACCAGCTGGGTCCGACTGGTCAGCCCGAGCTTGTCGCGGATGCCGTCGAGGTGTCCCTCCACCGTGCGCACGGTGATCACCAGGGCGTCGGCGATCTCACGGTTCGACAAGCCCTGCGCGACGAGGGTCGCGATCTCCTTCTGGCGTTCGGTCAGGGCGGTGGCGGCGCGGTTGACGTCCCGGTCCCTCGGAGCCTCCCGCCGCGGCCCGCGGGTGACCTCGGCGAGGAACTCACCGGGGGACCCGGAGGCGATCTCGACCACGTCGACGGTCCCTATCGAGATGTTCGGCGTCACCGAACCGGCCGAGGGGAGGGTTGCCACCTCCCTGCGCAGGGCCAGGGCCAGCCGCTGCGCCGCACCGGCTGCCGTGGCACTGACCAGCACCGCGAAGTGTCCGAAACCCAGGGCAGCGACGAAGCGGTCGGCCCCGCGCAGCCGGTCGGCGAGTCCGACCATGACCGTGTCGGCGGCGTCGATGCCGTCCGCGTGCACGATCCCGCCGACGTTGGTCACCTCGATGATCGCCATGACCACCTGCGCTCCGGGAGCCTGACCTGGGTGTCGTTCCAGGCTTCGCTGGACGCGGTACTCCAGCTCGACGCGGGTGGGCAGCCCCGTCATCGGGTCACGCGAGAAGAAGGGGTCGACGACGTGGGGGGCCGGCACCGTGGAGTCGGGCAGCACCCAGTGACTGCCCACGATGGAGACCACGCGGTGCGCGTCGTCGTGAAGGCCCCGCGCGGTGATCCGTACGAGGGCACTGCCGTCGGGGCCGGGCACGAGCACCGCCAGGCTCAACGTCCGGGTCAGCCCCTCGGCAACGGCGGCGATGCCGTCGCCCAGCGGCGAGCGCTGGTCCTCCGGGAAGCCGTCGAGCCACTGGTCGATGGACCAGCTGCTCGCGTCAGCCATGCCGTGGTGTCGGAGGATGGAGGGGGACAACCTCAGCAGGTCGTTCGCCGGGTCGTAGTCCCACGACCCCATCGGCGCCCGGACCGCGGCGCCCTGGTCGACACGCTGGGTCGCCATCGCCACGCCCAACGAGTCGTGGATGGCGTCGCGGGCTGACAGCAGCAGCCGTCGATCGGCCTGGCTGAAGTCGCGAGGCGAGTCGTCCAGGACACAGATGGTCCCGAAGACGTCACCGTCGGGCCAGTAGACGGGGAAGCCGAGATAGGCCAGCAGCCCGCGCCGGGCATCGGGGTTCTCCACCCACTCCGCCTCGCTGCGGCTGTCAGCCACGACGAGCTCGGCCTGGTTGGTGATGACGTACTCACACAGCAGGCCCGGCTCGAGAGCCAGCCGCTCTCCCGGGTCGTAGTAGTCCTGCTCAAGGCTGGGTGCGGTCATCTCGATCGCACCGTCTTCCGTGTGCCGGGTCACGAGCCCCAGCTTCACGTTCATCGACCGTGCGAGGACGGTCATCACCAAGCGCCACGAGGCCACCGTCTCCTGCGACGGCGCCCTCGTGGTCATCGACTCCTGGTCCGGCATCTCCTGATCCCCCTGCATCGAGTTGTCTCCCCACCCGACGAGGTACCCAGGACGGCCCGCACCGTCGTGGCACCAAGACAGGTAGTTCCCCCCGTGTGTGCGGAGTCCTCGGCAGCCAGTCTGGAGTTGTCCTTCAGCACCAAGGCTGGTCCACAACTCGACAGAGACTGCACAGCACGTCGACCGGCCGCAGCCGGTATCCCCAGACGGCCCGGGTCGACATCCCGGAGGCGGGTGCGGTGACCATCGCCACCTTGAGCTGGTTGCCTCACCCGTCCTCCCCTTCCGGGTGCATGGGGTCGGTATGCCGTCGGCCTGCTCGCCGACCCGCGACCCCTGCAAAACGTTCGACAACCCCGCCCGAAAGTAGCACCACCCCTCGCGTCGACGTCAACACGCGGGATCGCTGGAGCAGTCGAACCATGACAACGCACATCGAGGTCCGGACCGGACCTCTCGACGAGGAGGTACCGATGTCAGCGCTACCCGTCGGTTCGGACGCGCCACACCCTCGGCGCGGCACCGACGCCGATGAGCAGCACGACTCCGGTGTCGGGCAGCACCACGCTCCCGGCGAGGAGGTTGACTCGGCCCTGATCGAGGCCGTCCGGGCGGGCGACGAGTCCGCGACGGCGACGTTGTACACGCGCTACCACGCGTCGGCGCTGAGGGCGGCGAGGGGCATCGCGGGGCACGGGGTTGCCGAGGACCTCGTCTCCGAGGCCTTCACCAAGGTGCTCGTGGCGATCCTCCACGGGGCCGGTCCGAAGATCGCGTTCCGCCCCTACCTGGTCGCGACGATCCGCAACCTCTACGTCGACGGAATCCGCCGGAGCGCCCGGGAGTTCCTGGTCGATGATCCTGACGTCCTCGACAACGCCGAGCCCGATGCGGCAGAGGCGTTCGTGGAGCACACCGTGATGATGGATGCCCTGGCCACGCTCCCACCCCGGTGGCGGGAGATCCTGTGGCGGACCGCGGTGGTGGGCGAGCCCCTGGGTGTCGCGGCCGCCAAGATGGGCCTGAACCCCAACGCGGCTGCCGCCCTGAACTTCCGTGCGCGGGGTGGCCTGCTCAAGGCCTACCGCGAGGCCCAGGACCAGGAGACCGGCTGGTAGCAGCGGCCCGCGTGCTCGGTGCCCGGTCAGGGGAGTGCCGTCAGCGGACCACCTTGAAGTTGAACTGGCCGGTGCCCAGCGTACCCATCAGGCGAAGCCACAGGGGCAGCAGCATCTCGGCACCCCGAGCGGTCTCCAGGGCGCCGAGGTCGATGACGTCGTCGTGCCCGAAGGCCTGCAACAGCGCGACGACCTCGGCCTTGGCGTCCGCGTCGTCACCCGACACGAACACGGTGCTGGACTGACCGAGGGACTGCGGGTCGACCATCAGGGAGGCGGTCAGGGTGTTGAGGGCCTTGACGACCTTCGCCCCGGGGTAGGCCCGCTGCACCTGCTCGGCCAGGGAGTCGCTGTCCTTGACGAAGAGCGTGGGCGGGAAGCCGGCGGTGAAGTCGAGCGGGTTGGAGATGTCGAGCAGCACCTTGCCGTTGAGGTTGTCCGCTCCGGCCAGACCCAGGACGCTGAGGGCGACCATGCCGGAGGAGGCGTTGACGACCAGGGTGGCACCGGCTGCGGCGTCGGCGAAGCTGGTCAGCTCGACCCCGGGGTGGGCGGCGTGCCAGGTCGTGAACGGCGGGTTGCCCATCTGGTCGGGGTCGACCCGGGCCGCGGTCGCCTCGGGGTCACGGGTGCCGATGGCCACTGAGTGGCCCAGCTCGTCGAGCTTGCCGGCGATGGTCTGGCCGACGATGCCGGTGCCGAGCACTGCGATTCTCATGAGGCGATAGTAGGCACCGTCCCTGGACGCGTTGGGGCGCGCCAGCGGAGGGGATCGAGCGAAGGCCCCCAACCGTGGTGGTTGGGGGCCTTCAGCTCACGTGCGCGAGGGGGGATTTGAACCCCCACGCCCTTTCGGACACTGCGACCTGAACGCAGCGCGTCTGCCGTTCCGCCACTCGCGCGTGGGAACGGCCAATTGTGGCGTACGCGCCCTGCGTTCGCCAAACTGGCCCATCGCGCCTCCGACGGACACGCGGCCACGAGGACCGTCTGCCCCCTTCGGCGCGGCGCGCGTGACCAGTCTGCCCAGACCAGCCCGTTACGATCGGGTCCAGACGTGACCAGACATCGCAGGGCAACAGGTGAGGAGGTGCCAGCAGTGGGACTGTTCGACCGGGTCGAGCAACGCCTCGAACGCGCCGTCAACGGTGCCTTCGCCCGTGCCTTCAAGTCCGAGGTCCAGCCGGTGGAGATCGCGTCCGCGATCCGCCGGGCGATGGACGACCGCGCCGCCGTTCTCGGCCAGGGCCGGACCATCGTCCCCAACCTGTTCACCGTCGAGCTGTCCGACACCGACTACGAGCGGCTCGGTGGCTACGACGAGGAGCTCGAGAACGAGCTGATCGCCGCGGCGCAGGAACATGCCGAGTCCCAGCGCTACCAGCCCGGCGGTCCCCTCCAGGTGAACTTCGCGAGCGCCAACGACCTCGAGACGGGCGTCTTCCGCCTCCGCACCTCCACTGCCCGGCGCCCCGGAGCCGCCCCCAAGCGGGGCGAGGAGGGGTATGCCGCGACGCCGGCTCCCAGCCCCGCCGCACCGGCCGCGCCAACCCCCGCCGCGCCGACGCCGGCCGCCCCACGCCCACGGCATACCGAGGACGACGGGTTGGAGGCGACGCAGATGCAGGCACCGGTCGCACCGGCAGCCCCGCCACGCCGGGTCAACCCGGCCGACCGCCCGTGGCTGGACGTCGACGGCGAGCGCTACCCGCTGATGGGCGCCATGACCGTGCTCGGCCGCGACGACAGCGCCGACATCATCCTCGACGACCCGGGAATCTCCAGGCAGCACAGCGAGATCCGCGTGACCAACGACGGGCCGCACCTCGTCGCGAGCATCCGCGACATGGGGTCGACGAACGGCACGTTCGTCAACAGCGAACGCATCACCAGTCAGCGCCTGTCCGACGGGGACCGGATCACGGTGGGGCGCACCTCCGTCATCTACCGCGCCGGTCGGCGGTGAACGCCACGCATGAGTGAACTCACCCTCACGATCATCCGCCTCGGGTTGCTCGTCCTCCTGTGGATCTTCGTCTTCAGCGTCGTCGGCGTGCTCCGGGGAGACATCTACGGCACCCGCGTCGTCAGCCGCACGCCCCGCAAGCCCGCGCCAGCCGCACGTCAGCCCGACTCGCGCTCGGCCGCCCCAGCGCCGGCCACACCCGCGAAGCGCCCCAAGCGGCAACCACATTCGTCCGTGCCGCACTCCCTCGTCGTCACGCAGGGGCCGCTCACCGGCACGAGCCTTCCGCTGCGCCAGGCCGGTACCATCATCGGCCGCAACCCCGAGTGTGCGCTGATCCTCGACGACGACTTCGCCTCCGGCCGGCATGCCCGCATCTTCCAGCGCGACAACGCGTGGTTCGTCGAGGACCTCGGCTCCACCAACGGCACCTTCGTCGGCACGGAACGACTGACCGGCCCCGTCCGGGTCGAGGCAGGCAGCACGCTGCGGATCGGCAAGACCGTCATCGAGCTGCGGCGATAGGTAGCCACGACGATGCCCTTCGCCTTCCACTACGCCGCGCGCTCCGACGTCGGCATGGTCCGTTCGGAGAACCAGGACTCCGGGTACGCCGGGCCTCGCCTGTTGGCGATGGCCGACGGCATGGGTGGTCACGCCGGCGGTGACATCGCGTCGTCCACCGTGATCGGTGCGCTCGTCGACCTCGATGGAGAGGCCCTGGGCAGCGCCGAGGCGAGTTCGGCTCTGCTGCAACGGATCACAGCGGCCAACAACCAGCTCGCTGACATCGCGAAGGCCGAACCGGCCCTGCAGGGCATGGGCACGACGCTGATCGCGATCCTGCGGTCCCACAACAAGCTCGTCCTCGCCCACATCGGTGACTCCAGGGCCTATCTCGCCCGCGACGGCAAGCTCACCCAGATCACGAAGGACCACTCGTTCGTCCAGAGCCTGGTCGACGAGGGGCGGATCACCGAGGACGAGGCCATCGGTCACCCGCAGCGGTCGCTGGTGACCCGGGTACTCACCGGACAGGACGACGACGAGCCCGACGTCACCGTCCGTGAGGCCCGCATCGGCGACCGCTACCTCATCGCGTCCGACGGCCTCACCGACTACGTCGCCGGCGACACGATCGCCGAGCTGGTCCTCGCCGGACAGGCTCCCGGCCCCACGGCCGACCGCCTCGTCGACCTCGCCCTCAAGGCGGGAGCCCCCGACAACGTCACGATCGTCATCGGTGACGTCGTGGACATCACCAAGGTGACCGCGCCGCCGACCCAGCCCCAGATCGTCGGGGCCGCCGCCACCCGCACCAAGGGCGGCACCCGCCCGATCCCGGTGACCCCTGCCGCGAAGGCCGCCGCCCTGTCCCGTGAGGCCTCGGGCCAGGACGACGAGAGCCAGGACGTCACACTCGCCGAGGAGGGCCCCGCCTCCGGGCCGGGCCGCTGGCTGCGTCGCGTCGCCCTGCTCGGCCTGGTGCTCATCGTGCTCGGCGGTGGCGCGTATGCCGCGTACACCTGGTCCCAGCGCCAGTACTTCGTGGGCGCCCACCAGGGCAATGTCGCCATCTACCAAGGGGTTTCGCAGGACCTCGGGCCGGTCAAGCTGTCCCACGTCGAGTCCGGGTCCGACGTCATGGTGGCCGACCTCCCCGATTTCGAGCGCCAACAGGTGCAGCAGACCATCGCCAAGGACTCGCTGGCCGACGCGCAGGCGCTGGTCAACCGCCTGCGCACCGACGCGCTGCGGTGCGCGGCGAGCCGGGCCACCGGCGGGGCCTGTGAGGACGCCGGCACCCCGTCGCCCTCCACCACCACCTCGACCACCACGACCACCACCACGGCGCCGACCACCGCTGCGACCACGACGACGAGATGACCACCGTTTCGAGCTTCGCCCCCCGAACCCGCCGCAACGTCGAGCTGGTGCTGCTCCTGCTGGCCGTGAGCATCGTGGTCCTGGCCTACGTCAACGTCGGGCTGTCCGTCTCCGGCGCGTTCCCCCCGGGTCTGGTCACGCACGGCGCCGGCCTGCTCGTCATCTCGCTGGCGTTCCACCTGCTGCTGCGGTGGAAGGCGGCGTACGCCGACCCCCTCCTGCTCCCGATCGTCACCCTGCTCAACGGGTTGGGGCTGGTGATGATCCACCGCCTCGACATCGCCAAGGGACGCGACATCAGCTCGGGCCTGGCCCTCAAGCAGCTCACGTGGAGTGCCCTCGCCGTGGCGATCGCCGCGGTGGTGCTGTGGTTCCTGCGTGACCACCGGATGCTGCGGCGCTACACCTTCACGGCGGCCGTCGTCGGTTTCGGGCTGCTGATCCTGCCCCTCATCCCCGGTATCGGTCGCACCGTCAACGGGTCGCGGATCTGGATCGGGCTCGGACCCTTCACCTTCCAGCCCGGTGAGGTCGCCAAGATCGTGCTGGCCGTGTTCTTCGCCGGCTACCTCGTGCAGACTCGCGACGCGCTGTCCCTCGCAGGTCGCAAGGTGCTCGGGTTCACGTTCCCCCGGGGCAGGGACCTGGGGCCGATCATCGTCGCCTGGGTGCTCAGCCTGCTCGTCCTCGTCTTCGAGAAGGACCTCGGCTCGTCGCTGCTGCTGTTCGGGCTGTTCGTGTCCATGCTCTATGTCGCCACCGAACGCACCTCGTGGATCGCGATCGGCATGACGCTGTTCTGCGGTGGGGCCTATCTCGCGTTCCTCGTGTTCGGGCACGTCCAGCAGCGCGTGCACCTGTGGCTCGACCCGTTCGCGCCCGACCAGTCGGACCAGGTGGCCAAGGGCCTGATGGGCATGGCCGCCGGTGGCCTGCTCGGCACGGGTCTGGGTCGTGGCCGTCCCGACCTCACCTACTTCGCCGAGTCCGACTTCATCATCCCGAGCTTCGGCGAGGAGCTCGGCCTCATCGGGCTGTTCGCGCTCCTGGTGCTCTACGTGCTCCTGGTCGAGCGCGGACTGCGCACCGCGCTCGGAGTCCGCGACGGTTTCGGCAAGCTCCTCGCCGCAGGGCTCGCGTTCTCGGTGGCCCTCCAGTGCTTCGTCGTCGTCGGCGGTGTCACCCGGGTCATCCCGCTGACCGGTCTGACGATGCCGTTCCTGTCCTACGGAGGCTCCTCCCTGCTCGCCAACTGGACCCTCGTCGCCCTGCTGCTGCGCATCAGCGACGTCGCCCGGCGCCCGGTCGCCGAGATCCAGCCCGGTCCCACGCCGTCCGGCCAGGCCAGGACCGAAGTGGTGGCGATCCGGTGAACGCCCCCATCCGCCGGCTCTCGACCGTCGTCGCGCTGTTGTTCACGGCGCTGCTGATCTCCTCGACCTACATCTCGTTCGTCCAGGCCAAGGCCCTCCAGGACCGCCCCGAGAACCGCCGCACCCTGCTGGCCAACTACGCCCGCGAACGCGGCCAGATCCTCGTCGGTGGCACCCCGGTCGCGAAGTCCACCGCCACCAAGGACGAGCTCAAGTGGCTGCGGACCTATCCGCAGGGCGACCTCTACTCGCACATCACCGGCTACTACTCGTTCACCTACGGCGCGGGCGGTGGCATCGAGGGGGCCGAGAACAGCCTGCTCGCCGGGTCCTCCGACAAGCTCTTCTACCGCCGCGTCTCCGACATCCTCACCGGCAAGGAGCAGACGGGCGCGAGCCTCGAGCTCACCATCAACGCCAAGGCGCAGGCCGCCGCCGACAAGGCGCTGGGCGACCAGCGCGGAGCCGTCGTCGCCCTCGACCCCACGACCGGTGAGATCCTCGCCCTCGTCAGCCACCCGGCATACGACCCCTCCGTGCTGAGCAGCCACGACACCGACAAGGTCGTCGCAGCCTGGAAGCAGCTCAACTCCGCCCCCACCCAGCCGATGGTGGACCGCGCCATCGCCGGAAACCTCTACCCTCCGGGGTCGACGTTCAAGATCGTCACCGCCGCGGCGGCGCTCGAGTCCGGCAAGTTCACCGAGGAGAGCCAGATCCCCGGCCCGGCCGTGCTCGACCTGCCGCAGACCAGCTCCGACCTGCCCAACGACTTCCGGGGCAACTGCGGTCCCAACGACAAGACCACCCTCACGCACGCCCTCGAGATCTCGTGCAACACCGCGTTCGGGTGGCTGGGCATGCAGGTGGGGGCCGACGGCTTCCGTGCCCAGGCGGCGAAGTTCGGCATCGGTGACCGCCTGTCGGTGCCGATGTCGGTCACGCCGAGCTCGGTGCCGGCGGAGCTCAACCAGCCCCAGCTCGCGCAGTCCGCGATCGGTCAGTACGACGTTCGCGTGACGCCGCTACAGGTGGCGATGATCTCGGCGGCCATCGCCAACAACGGGATCGTGATGCGACCTCACCTCGTCAAGAAGGTCACCTCCTCGGACCTCGAGGTGATCGACGAGACGCAGCCCGAACAGCTCTCGCAGGCCGTCTCGGCCGACACCGCGGCAGCACTGACCCGGATGATGGAAGCCGTCGTGAAGAGCGGCACGGGCCGCGCCGCCCAGATCAGCGGTATCGACGTCGCGGGCAAGACCGGCACCGCGCAGCACGCCGCAGGCAAGGCGCCGCACGCCTGGTTCACCGGGTTCGCGCCGTCGAGCGACCCCAAGGTCGCCGTCGCGGTCGTCGTCGAGGACGGCGGCAATGCCGGCAACGAGGCCGCGGGCGGCCGGGTCGCGGCACCGATCGCCAAGGCAGTGATGGAAGCGGTGCTGGGCAAGTGAGCCACGAGACCGGCCAGGTGCTGGCCGACCGCTACCGCCTCGTCGAGCGCATCGCCCTCGGCGGGATGGGCGAGGTCTGGCGGGCCCACGACGAGACGCTCGATCGCGAGGTCGCCGTCAAGGTCCTCCTGCCCGGCAGCGCACAGGACGAAGGCTTCCTCGAGCGCTTCCGCGCCGAGGCACGACACAGCGGCGGACTGTCCCACCCCAACATCGGCACCGTCCACGACTTCGGCGAGGAGGACGGCAGCGCCTTCCTCGTCATGGAGCTCCTGCAGGGCGAACCCCTGTCGACGCTGATCCGCGAGCGCGCACCGATGCCCCAGGCCGAGGTCACGGAGATCCTCTACCAGGCGGCCCTGGCCCTTCAGGCCGCCCACGAGGCGGACGTGGTCCACCGAGACGTCAAGCCGGCCAACATCGTCGTCGACGCCAACGGGTACGCCAAGCTCACCGACTTCGGCATCGCCCGCGCCCTCAACGAGGCGCCGCTGACCCAGACCGGAGAGGTGCTGGGGACACCCCACTACCTGGCTCCCGAGCAGGCCAAGGGGGAGGTGGCGGGTCCACTGAGCGACGTCTACGCCCTGGCCGTCGTCGGCTACGAGATGATCACCGGCCAGCGACCGTTCTCCGGCGACACCTTGGTGACCACCGCCCTGGCGCACATCAGCCAGCCGGCCCCACCGCTCTCCGACGACGTCGAGGAACCGCTGCGCACCACCGTCATGGCGGCGCTGGCCAAGGACCCGACCCTGCGACCCCAGAGCGCGGCCGCCTTCGCCGAGGCGCTCAGGCTGACGCCCGGACAGGCCCCCGCACACCTGGTCGCCGGCGCGGCCGCGGCCGTCGCACCCTTCATCGTCGGCGTCCCGGCCGACCTCGGGCCCGAGGGCACCCTGCCGACCTCGGTCATGCCCACGCCGGCAGCCTCCGGTGCCGACATCACCACGGACTCCGACCGCGCCGACACGGCGGTGCACGACACTCGGCGGCCGGGATGGCTGATCCCGGCCGCGGCCGCGGTCGTCGTCCTCGTCGTCATCGTGGTGGCCATCGCCCTCGGCGGTCGAGGAGCCGGAGCGCGGCAGGGCAACCCCGGTGCCACCACACCCAGCACGGCCACCACGACACCAACGACACCATCCAGCGCGACCACGACGGCGACGACGGCGAGCCGGACCACAGCGCCCGCCACCACTGCCGCGCCGAAGGCGCCCGCCAACGCGGGCAACGGCAAGGGCAAAGGGGGAAAGAAGAAGTGACAGCACCACGCCTGCTCGGGGGACGCTACGAGATCGGTGAGCTCCTCGGCCGCGGTGGCATGGCCGAGGTCCACCTGGGGCACGACACCCGCCTGTCGCGACCCGTGGCGATCAAGATGCTGCGCTCCGACCTGGCGCGGGACCCCGCGTTCCTCGCCCGGTTCCGCCGGGAGGCGCAGTCCGCCGCAGGCCTCAACCACGCATCGATCGTGGCCGTCTACGACTCGGGCGAGGACTACGCCACCGAGGCCGGAGGCGCCAGCGTTCCCGTGCCCTTCATCGTCATGGAGCACGTCGAGGGTCAGACCCTGCGCGAGCTGCTCAACAACAGCTCACCACTCGCGCCGGCCGAGGCGGCCCGGATCACCGAGGGTGTCCTCGACGCCCTCGCCTACAGCCACCGCATGGGCATCGTGCACCGCGACATCAAGCCGGCCAACGTCATGATCGGCCCCCAGGGCCAGATCAAGGTGATGGACTTCGGCATCGCCCGCGCCGTCGCCGATGCCAACGCGACGATGACCCAGACCCAGGCCGTCATCGGCACGGCGCAGTACCTCTCCCCTGAGCAGGCCCAGGGTCACCACGTCGACGCCCGCTCGGACCTCTACTCCACCGGCTGCCTGCTCTTCGAGCTGCTCACGGGACGGCCGCCGTTCCAGGCCGACTCCCCGGTGGCCATCGCCTACCAGCACGTCGGGCAGCCCCCGCCGCGCCCGTCGACCCTCACCCCCGGCATCGACCACGCCCTCGACGCCGTGGTGCTGCACGCGTTGGCCAAGGACCGTGAGTCCCGCTACCAGGACGCCACCGCCTTCCGTGCCGACCTGCAGGCGGCGCGCCTCGGCCGCCCGATCAGCGCAGCTGCTCGTGGCACGGCAGGCGCCGCGGCCGGCACCGCCGACGCGACGGTGGCCCTCGCGCCGGCCAGCGCGACCGCAGCCACCACGGTGATCCCGGCCGGGGGGAAGTATGCCGCGCCGGCGGGGTCCAACACGGCGACCCTTCCCGCCATCGGGCACGACCCCGACGACGAGCCCCGCAAGCGACGGGGCCTGGCGTACTTCCTGCTGGTCCTCGCCGTGCTCGGTGCCCTCACCCTGATCGCCGTGGCCGGGAAGGCCCTGCTGGACCGGCCGGGACAGAACCAGCCGAAGGTCGCGGTCCCCTCGGTGATCGACCTGCCCGTCGACACGGCCGAGGCCAAGATCCGCGCCCTCGGACTGGTGCCCGAGCCCACCGATGTCAACAGCGCCAAGGAGGTCGGCACCGTCGTCGACCAGAACCCCAGCGCCAGCGAGATGGTCACGAGCGGCAGCAAGGTGGGCATCAGCGTGTCGATCGGGCCGAACACCGTCGACCTGCCCGACCTCAAGGGCTTCAGCAAGGACGAGGCCGCCGCCCAGCTGGCTGACCTCAACCTGAAGGTGGGCAGCATCAAGGAGGTCGATGACACCGGACTGGACAAGGGCAAGGTCTCGACGACCTCGCCGGCGGCGGGCGAGGCCGTCGCGGTGGGCTCGGCCGTCGACCTGAACGTGTCGTCCGGCAAGGTGACGGTGCCGGATGTCGTGGGCAAGACCCGCAACGAGGCGGCCGACCTGCTCGGCGAGCTCGGGCTGAGCGTCAAGACGACCTACGTCGACAGCACCCAGCCGGAGAACACGGTGCTCAAGCAGAGCATCAAGGCCAAGACGAAGGTGAACGACGGCTCGACCATCACCTTGACCATCGCGCAGCCACCACCCCCGGTGCAGACACCCACCACCCCACCCACGACGGCGACGACCACGGCGCCCCCCACTCTGCCGACGGGAACGGCGACCACGCTGCCGTAGCCAGGCGGCCCCAGACGAGGCCCCGTGGCGCGGCCCGGCGAAGCGGTGGAGTCAGCCGGCGGCGACGGCTCGCGCCACGCCCTCGGCGTCGCGCACCAACGGGCTGAGTCCTGCCGAGCGGGCGACCGCGTCCTCGAGGCCGCACAGGGTCAGCCAGTTGGCGAGGATCCGGTGGCCGCCCTCGGTGAGCACGCTCTCGGGGTGGAACTGCACGCCGTGCAGTGGCAGGTCGCGGTGGCGCGCGGCCATGATGATGCCGGACTCGGTGTGACCGTTGGCGACCAGCGTCTCGGGAACGGTCGCGGGGTCGATCGTCAGCGAGTGGTAGCGCGTCGCGGTGAACGGCGACGGCAGCCCCGCGAGCACCCCCGTGTCGTCGTGGAGCACCCTGGAGGTCTTGCCGTGCAGCAGCTCCGGGGCGCGGCCGACCGTTGCCCCGGTCACGACTCCGAGAGCCTGGTGACCGAGGCACACGCCGAGCATCGGCTGGGCACGCTCCCCGCAGCCCTCGATCATCGCCATCGAGACGCCGGCCTCCTCCGGGGTCCCTGGTCCGGGTGAGACCAGGACGCCGTCGAACTCCGCGCCGTCGGCGGGACGCAGGGCGTCGTTGCGCACGACCTCGCACTCGGCACCGAGCTGCTGGAGGTAGCCGACGATGGTGAAGACGAAGCTGTCGTAGTTGTCGACGACGAGGATGCGGGTCATCGGTGGTCCTCCGTCATCGGTAATCCTGTTTCTTGGGCCCGGACCAGGTGGTTCGGCGCACGCAGTGCGGTGGGGTCGACCGTGTTCTCGTTGAACGGCATGAGGGGGGCGATGCGCGGGAAGAGCCACAGGAAGCAGAAGGCGACCACGAGCAGCACGAGCACGGCGGCGAGCAGGACCCGCACCACGAGGGGACCGGGCAGCGCGCGCCAGATCGCGGCATACAGCATCGGTCAGGCTCCCTTCGGGGCGGCGAGGGTCCCGGCAGGCAGGCCCTCGGCATGGGGGTAGGTCTTCACCAGCTGGGCGAACACGACGTAGCGCTGGGCGGCGCTGTACTTGGGGTGGCACGCGGTCATCGTCAGCCAGCGCTCGGTGGGCTTCGCGCCAGGCTTGTCGGGCACGGGCGCGATCACCCTGACGTCGCTGGGCGCCACGATCTCGTGACGCCGCACGGCATAGACGTTGTATGCCGCCTTGGTCTCCACCACGACCAGGTCACCGCTGCGCAGCTTGTCGATGTCGTGGAAAGGACGCCCGTAGGTCGTGCGGTGCCCGGCGATCGCGAAGTTGCCGACCGCCCCGGGCCCCGCGGTGCCGTCGTAGTGGCCGATGCCGTCCTGGAGGATGTCGCGGCCGGTGCCCTCGAGGAGCGGGCGCGCGTAGTGCGCCCCGAGGCGCGGGATCCGCACGATCGCGAACGCCGCCCCGAACGGGGCAGCCGTCGGCTGCCCGGCGGGGCTGGTCGGCGCCGCGGCCGCGAAGTCGCGGGTCAGCGTGGAGACCGTCGCGTCCTGCGTGCGGTTGGCGGTGACGTCGGTCCACCAGAGCTGCCAGCCGACGAAGAGGAGAAGCAGCAGCCCCGCCGTGACCATCAGGTCGCCGGCGACACCCAGGACCCAGCGGGCCACCCTCATCGGCCGGCCCGGGCGCGCTGCAGGTTGATCGAGCCCGCATAGGCGGGGAAGGTCTGCTGCACGTTCGTCCTCACGTCGTATCCCACGCCGACCTCGCCCACCCACTGCCGGTAGATGGACACCGACGGGCTGCGCTCCAGCGCTGTCTTGAGGTTGGACTGGTCACCCATGGCGGAGATGACGTAGGGAGGGGAGTACACCCGTCCCTGGAGGATGAGGGTGTTGCCGACGCAGCGGACCGCGCTGGTGGAGATGATCCGCTGGTCCATCAGCATCATCGCCTCGGCTCCGCCCTCCCAGAGCGCGTTGACGACGGCCTGGACGTCCTGCTGGTGCACGACGTAGTCGTCGACCGAGAAGCCGTCGGGCAGCACGGCGGGGACGTTCTTGGCATCGGTGAGCGACACCTGCACCGTGGGGCCGGCCACGGCCTGGGTGCCGGCCGCCAGGGTCAGCTTGTCGGCCTCCGTGGTCAGCTGGGTGACGCGCAGGTCGCCGGGGGCCTGCTGGGCCGAGAGCCGGTCCACCTCGGCACGCAGCTGCGCGAGCCGGCTTGCGAGGACGGTGTTCTGGCGGGTCTGGTTGCGGATCAGGCCCGGCAGGTCACCGCCCGACGAACGCAGGTCGGTGCCCCGGGCCGTGGCCGCGCTCAGGGCGAACAACAGTCCGGCGACCAGGGCGACCAGCGGGACCACGGCCGACCAGAGAGTGGGGCGGCGCGTCAGCCACGTGAGCCGCTGGTCCGCCATGGCACTACGCTATGCCACACGTCGAGACGGTTGACGCTGCCGTCCGAGTTTCGAGGAGTGTTTCCGTGCCTGAGTCCAAGGGTCGCGCCAAGCGCGCTTACACCCCGCCGAGCAAGCCCGCGAAGGCCAAGGTCGGCAACCCGCCCTGGTTCGTGCCGGCGATGCTGACGCTCATGGTCGTCGGCCTCCTGTGGATCGTCGTCTTCTACATCACCAGCCAGCGCTTCCCGCTGGAGTCGCTCGGTCGCTGGAACCTCGGCGTCGGCTTCGGCCTGATGCTCACGGGTTTCGCGATGACGACCCGCTGGCGCTGACCGCACCGTCCCGCCTGACCGCCTGACCCGCACGTTATCCACAGGGTTGTGCACAGCTGGGGACAAATGACAGGCGTGTAATACGGGCCCGACGCCCGGGTCAGCCGAGGAGCGAGGCCGGCGACGCGGCATACTTGCCGATCGCGACCGCGACCACGACGAGCAGCACCAGTGCCACGCCGGGCCACTGCCAGCGGCGGCGTTCGCGGGCGGAGGTCGCCGCGATCACCCCCGCCACGGCAGCGCCGGTGAGCAGACCACCGAGGTGGGCCTGCCACGCGATCCCCGGCACGACGAAGCCGATCACGGCGTTGATGCCGATCGTCGCGTACATGCCGGCCGAGGAACGGCCCAGGTGCCGGTTGAGCACGAGCAGCGCGCCGAACAGGCCGAAGACCGCTCCCGACGCACCGACCGCGCCGATGTACCAGGAGCTGGGGTCGAGCTCGTCGAAGGGCACCGCCGGTGACAGCAGCAGGTAGCAGGACGATCCGCCGATGGCGCTCACCAGGTAGACCGCGGCGTACCGCGCTCCGCCCAGCAGCCGCTCGAGGTACTGCGCCCCCACCATCCACAGCGCCAGCATGTTGAACAGGATGTGCGTGATCGTCGCGTGGGCGAACGCCGACGTGAGGAAGCGCCAGGGCTCGTGCGCGCCCAGGTAGGGCACGAAGGAGATGTCGCCGCTCAGGCTCGGTTCGGCCGTCTGCAGCACGAAGACCAGGACGCAGATCGCGATGATCGCGTAGGACACCAACGGGGTGTCACTGACGCTGCCGCCGAAGACRGTCCGCGTGCTGCGGACCGTCTTGGCCTGTTCCTTCACGCAGTCGACGCACTGGACGCCGACCGCGGCCGGTCGCTGGCACTCGGGACAGACCGGCCGCGCGCACCGCTGGCAGCGCACGTAGGAGACCCGGTCGGGGTGCCGCGGGCAGACGGGGGTCGTCTGCTGTTGCGGGTATGCCGTGGGCTCACTCATGTGCGGACCTTGCCTTAGGGGCCGCCGTGGGCGGCCTTCGAGGGGTGGTGCGACCGGTGCGAACGGCGGCGATCTTGTCGACGACCTCGCGACTGGGGCCGTCGGCCACCTCACCGAAGATGGTGTGCTTGCCCTGCAGCCACGTGGTGTTCCCCACGGTGATGAAGAACTGCGACCCGTTGGTCCCCTTGCCCATCCGCTTGCCGGCGTTGGCCATGGCGAGCATGTAAGGCTTGGTGAAGTCCTTGTCGGGGCTGATCTCGTCGTCGAAGGTGTAGCCCGGGCCACCGAAGCCCTGCCCGAGGGGGCATCCACCCTGGATCATGAACCCGGGGATGATGCGGTGGAACACCAGGCCGTCGAAGAACGGCGTGGGGTTGGATCGGCCGGCGTCATCGCGGTACTCCTGCTCACCCTTGGCCAGTCCCACGAAGTTCTTGACGGTCTTCGGGGCGTGGTCGGGGAACAGCGTGACGTTGATGTCGCCGTGGTTGGTCTTGAGGGTGACGTCCATGTCGGCCATCCTTCCATGCGCGGTCTCGTGAGATGGCCCTCAGTACCCCCACGGGCTTGCTCACCAGCGGAAACAAGGCAGGATGGGTCGAGAGAAGTCGTCCGTCCGGTCGTCGTGCAGAGCCCTTCGCGGCACTGGTTCGCCGATCGTCCGGACTCCATCCCACGCCAAGTCACAGGAGGCACGGTGTTCCGCACCAAGACCAAGACTGAGCAGGCCAGCGACGCTGTCAGCAGCTCCGCGCAGAGCGCGGTCGACTATGCAGCAGCCCTCAAGGAGCGCGTCGGCCCGGCCGCCGAGGTGGCCAAGGAACGCGCCGCCCAGGCCAAGGACTGGAGCAAGCCCCACGTCGAGCACGGCCTCGAGGCCGCCCGCGAGTGGGCCAAGCCGCGGGTCGACCACGGCATCGAGGTGGCTGCCCCCAAGCTGCAGGGCGCCGTCGAGGGGCTGGCCCCCAAGGTCGACACCGCCCGCGACACCATCGTCGACACGCTGCTGCCCAGGGTCGCCGAGGCGATCGCGGCCGTCGCCGCAGCCTCCGCCGCCGCCAAGTCGGCCGCTGCCGACACGGCTGACCGGTCCTCCGACGCCTACTCCGTGCTCAAGGGCGACGCCGTGGCCAAGCCCCGCAGGCGCAAGGGCAAGATCCTGCTGTTCCTCGGCCTGGCCGCCGCAGCAGCAGCCGCTCTCGCGGCCTTCAAGAAGTCGGCACCGCGCGAGGACCCGTGGGCCACGCCCCTCGACGACCCCTACACCGCACCGACGGCCGGCCGCGACTCCAGCGTCAGCGCGACCAGCAAGGTCGCCAGCCTGACCGACGCCGCCAAGGAGAAGGCCACCAGCGCCGCCGAGACGGTCAAGGACAAGGCCGCCGACGCCAAGGACAAGGCCACCGAGGCTGCGTCCGACGCCAAGGACAAGGTCACGAGCAAGGGCAAGCACGTCGCCACCGACGCCGCCGACGGGGTCTCGGACGCTGCCGACGAGGTGTCCGACGCCGCGCAGGACGCCAAGGACAAGGTCGACTGACCCGATCTGATCCGGCGCCCCGCCCCGGCAMCCGCCGTTTTGCGTTGGGGGGAGGGCGGGAGCGGACGGTAACGTGGGTGCGGATGTGGGACGTGGTTGCGGGACCGTTCCTCGCTGCGGCGGGGCTCCTCGTGCTGGCCGGGGTCCCCAAGGTCCGCGATCCGCTTCCGCTGGTTCGGGCGCTGCGCGCAGCAGGTATGCCGGCCGGCCGCCATCTGGTGCGCGCCTTCGCCGTCGTCGAGATCGCCGTCGGCGGCTGGGCCCTGGTCGCGCCCGGCCGGGCGAGCGCGGCCCTGGTGGCCGCGGCATACCTCGTCTTCACGGCGTTCGTCGCCCGCGTGCTCGCGAAGGGTGGCGTGCTCGGGTCGTGCGGGTGCTTCGGCAAGCCCGACACCCCCGCGACGCGCACCCACGCAACCCTGACCGCCCTCGCGGCCCTCACCGCCCTGGCGGTCACCCTCGACCCTCCGGTGGGTGCCTGGTCAGCCGTGGACGCGACCAGCCTCACCATCGTGGGGCTCGCCGGCGTGATCGGGTTCCTGGCCTGGCAGGTGATGGCCGTGCTGCCGACGACGTCTCCCGCAGCCATCCGCAGCACCGTCCCCCCGACCTCCCGCGTCTGACCAGGAGAAGCCGACCTGATGCTCGCCGCCGTCATCGCCGAAGCCGTGGCCATCGTGCTGCTCGGTGTGCTCGTCCTCGGGCTGCTGCGCAGCCACGCCCTCATCCTCAAGGCCCTGCACGAGCTCGGTGCCGGGCTCGAGCTGGAACGCGAGGCGGGCACCGGCGTCACCACCGCCACCACCGGTGGCAAGCCCGGTCCCGTGCCGGTCGAGCTCGAGACGGGCGTGGTGCAGGCGACCCGCAAGGACTCCGCGACGGCCCACGACATCATCGGCACCGACCTGGACCGGGTCGAGCAGCGCGTCACCGTGACCACGGCCGGGTCGAGGACGCTGTTGGCCTTCCTCACCAGCGGGTGCAGCGTGTGCCAGACGTTCTGGGACGAGTTCCAGGGATCGGTGGACGTGCCCGGCGACGGCGACCTGCGCATCGTCGCCAAGGGCGCGGCAGAGGAGTCGATCTCGACCCTGCGCGCCCTGGCCGGCGACCGTGACGTCATCCAGTCCTCGGGTGCGTGGGTGGACTACGACATCCCCGGATCGCCCTACTTCGTGTACGTCGAGGGCGGAGTCGTGACCGGCGAGGGGTCGGCGACCACGTGGGCGCAGGTCCGCGACCTGATGGCCCAAGGGGTCGCCGACAACGCCGAGGCGCGCGCCGCAGCCGGGCGCACCGGTCCCGGGCTGCTCGTGGGCGCCCACGTCGACAGTGACATCGGACGGGGCGAGCGCGACAGCCTGCCCCGGATGGACGCCGAGCTGCTGGCCGCCGGCATCGGACCGGGCGACCCGAGCCTGCACCGCTCGCCGGACGCCGAACCGGTATCCGACGACGGTCACGACCACTCGCATCACGAGCACGGTCACTGACATGTCCGTGACCGTGCTCGCCCTGGCCCTGGGTCTGCCGATGGCCGCGGTCGCCGCCGTCCGGGCGACCTGGTCTCCTTGAGGCGAGTCGATGCTCTCGAGCATCAGCCCGCTCGGCGAGCGGGCCCGCAACTCCCGCTGGTGGCTGACCACCACGGCATACCTCCTCGGGTCGCTGGCCGGGGGACTGGCGATGGGTGGCCTCGCCGGCGCCCTCGGCTCGGCCCTGCCCGACGCGGCGCGCACCTCGGTCTGGACCCTGGTCCTCGTCGCGGTCCTGCTGCTGGTCGGGCTCGCCTCCGACCTGCGCGGCGCCCAGTCGTTGCCCTCCTGGCGCCGCCAGGTCGACGTGGCCTGGCTGACGCGCTACCGCGGCTGGGTCTACGGCGTGGGCTTCGGTGCGCAGCTCGGTTTCGGCCTCGTCACCATCATCACCAGCGCGACGACGTATGCCGCGGTGCTGCTGGCCGCCCTCGCCGGTCACCTCGGTGCCGGGCTGGCCGTGGGAGCGACGTTCGGGGTCGTGCGGGCGCTGCCCTCGCTGCTCATGGCGCGGGTTGCGGACCGCGACGACCTGCACCGGGTCTTCATCCGCGTCGAGCAATGGACAAATCCGGCAGCGGTCCTCGCTAAGGTGGCCCTGGGAGGAGCGGCCGCGATCCTGCTGGCCGCCGCCGCATTTGCGAGTTGAGGGCAGTGGAGTTGAGGGCAATGGCTGACAACTACGGCTTGAGGGCCGACGCGCCCCACGGTTGGCAGGTGTCGGTGACCCGACGGGCCGGCGCCGAGCCGGGCCCAGCGACTTCGCCGGCTGCTCCGGGGGCCCGGAGCGCGGCGCCGGGGACCACCCCGGCACCCCAGGCGGACGTGACCCGGGCCGTGCTGCACGCGTGCACACGGACGATGCCCGCCGACCGTGGCGACTTCGGCAGCAACGTCGTCGACCTGCTGGGACCGGACGACGTCTTCGTGGCCCTGGTCGACTACGGCGCCGAGGTCGCGGACCGCGGGCTCTTCGAGAACCAGGGCATGCCGCGCCTGGCGCCCTCCCAGTTCGGTCCCAACCGGCTGCAACGCCCGCTGCCGGGGATGAGCGCCTCGCAGCACTTCTTCAGCTCGGGCGGACGCGCGTTCTGCCTGTTCACCGTCGTGGGGAGCCACGCGCGACGGATGGCCTCGGTGCCCCGCGCCGCGGCCATGGTCGCCACGATCCGGATCACCGACCGGGCCACGCTCACCCGGCAAGGAGGACGACCATGAGCACGCTGGACGACCTCAACGCCGGTCCCGGCGGCATGGCCGGCTTCGTGGGGACCCTGGCGCGACGGCTGCGTCCAGTGTCACGCCGCGACGTGCTCGTCGGCGCGACCGTCGCGGCCACCGCGCTCGCCACGAAACCCAAGGAGTACGCCCTCACTCCCGTCGCGGCATACGCCACCATCTGCGGCCCTGGCAACACGGCGGGCAGCGGCTGGACGGTCTTCTGCGCGACCATCAACAAGGGCGTCAACACCTGCCCGCCGGGCAGCTTCGCCGCGGGGTGGTGGAAGGCCGCCGACTCCTCGTGGTGCGGGGGTGGCTACCGCTACATCGTCGACTGCAACGCGAGCTGCTCCAAGTGCACGACCGGGTGCAGCGACAACATGTGCGACTCGAGGTGCTGGAGCTGTTCGTGCGGCACCGGGTCGTCGGCGACCTGCGACCAGCGACGCGTCTGCTGCAACGCCTTCCGCTACGGCCAGTGCAACACCCAGGTCAAGTGCAGCGGTGGCGTGCACTGCCGCGTCGTCAGCTGTCGGCCGCCCTACCAGTGGACCAGCTGCACCACGACCTCCCTCAGCGACAACCGCACCGGCGAGCACAGCGCACCGAGCCTGCCGAAGTGGAGCGCGATCACGGCCAAGTACCACACCATGGGCGACCAGGGATCCTTCCTCAAGGCCTCGACCGGTCCACAGCGCGCAGTCGGCGACGGCCGCGGGCAGTACGTCACCTTTCAGGGCGGCCGCATCTGGTGGAGCTCGAAGACCGGGGCGAGGGCGATGTCGTCGTTCGTGGACTCGCTCTTCGTCGCCGACGGAGGAGTCAGGGGCCACCTGGGCTACCCGACCTCCGACAAGGTCACCGGCCTCACGGGCGGCGGCTGGATCCAGCTGTTCGAGAAGGGCGCCATCACGGACAGCGCCTCGACCACCACCCAGCTCGTGTGGGGCATCCGCTGGCCCGTGTGGCAGAGCGCAGGACGGGAGTCGGGCGTCCTCGGCTATCCCGTGGCGGCCAAGCAGGACCTGGGCAGCGGCGCGTGGATCCAGCGGTTCCAGAAGGGCGCCATCACCGACTCGGTGGCCACCTCGACCCAGGTGGTGGCGGGAGCCATCTACGCAGCCTGGTACCTCGTCGACCGGTACATCGGACCGCTGAAGTACCCCACGTCGTCGGCTGTGGCGACCAACCGCGGCTCGTACCAGGTGTTCCAGGGCGGCGAGATCTGGGGGCTGAGCGGGGCTCCGGCCTACGAGGTCTACGGCAACGTCCTCACCGAGTGGAAGTCCGCCGGTGGGGCGACCGGCAATTACGGCTATCCGGTGAGCCGCACGCAGGCCGCCGGTAACGGCCAGCTGACCTGCGCCTTCGAGGGCGGCACGATCACGGCCTGACCCGCAGCTCCCTGCGTCCGTCGGCCAGGCGTCGCGTCACCATCGCGGTGTCGAGGCGCTCCAACAGGGGCACCGCCACGCGTCGGGACGTCCCCAGTGCCCGGCTGGCGTCGCCCACGGCGAACGGCTGCGGCAACCGGCGCACGACCTGCTCGGCGACCCCGACGGCGTCACCGGCGAGCACCACCCCACCGAGACGGACGATCTCGCCACGATCGGCTGCGTCGGCGAGATCGCGTGCGGTGAGCGCCCACTCGTCGAGCTGGTCACGGGACGGCGCCTGCAACGGGTGCGTCGCCAACCAGGCGACGAGCGCTTGTATGCCGTCCGGTGCGGGGGAGGCGTCTCCCGACGGGTGCTGGTGCCGACGGTCGCGGCGAATGGGGGGATCCACCGCGACCACCTCGACGCCGGCGAGCACCTCGCGAAGACCGGGGTCACGCAGCACCGCCCGGTCTCCCGGGACCAGGGGGACGGGCCGCGGCAACCGCAACCGGACCGTCCCGTCGGTGAGCCGCTGGGTGCGGACGGGCAGGGCAGCCGTCCCGACGTGCAGGGTCAGCGTCCTCGGGAGCCGCGCCCCGCCGTCAGGCCCGGTCACGTCGACGACGGTCGTCGGGGAGGGCCACGACAGGCCCAGCAGCGCGTCGCCGCGGGAGACCTCGGCGGCAGCCACACCCCTCAGGTTGACGGCCACCCGAGCCGGGCCGGTCACCGCCTCCACCTCCTCGCCGCAGGACTGCAGACCGCGCGCGCTGACCTGTCGATCGCGCAGGACGAAGACGTCACCCATCCGGATCGTCCCGGCCTCGAGCGTGCCCGTGACCACGGTGCCGGCACCCCGGATCGTGAAGGACCGGTCCACCCACAGGCGGACGGGCGCCCCGACCTCGGCGGGTCCCGCCGGCGTAGCCGCGGCCAGGCGCCCCAGGGCTGCTCGCAGTTCCGTCAGGCCCTCGCCGGTGGCACCGGACACGAGGACGGTCTCCGTCACCGGGACTCCCGCGGAGGCGAGACGTGTGGCCGCCTCCCGGGCGGCTGCCTGACCCGGTGCCAGATCGCACCTGGTCACGACCAGCAGCACCCGTGTGATGCCGAGAGCAGCGATCGCCAGGGCGTGTTCCTGCGACTGGCGGCTCCACCCGTCGTCCGCCGCGACGACGAACATCACCGCGGTCACGGGCCCGAGCCCCGCGAGCATGTTGCCCATGAAGTGCTCGTGACCGGGCACGTCGACGAGGCTGACCCGGCGCCCGCCGATCTCGGTCCAGGCGTAGCCGAGGTCGATCGTCAGCCCACGTCGGCGTTCCTCCGCCCAGCGGTCCGGTTCCTGACCCGTGAGGAGCCGGACCAGGGTCGACTTCCCGTGGTCGACGTGACCAGCCGTCGCGACAACCGCCATCAAACCCCGCTAACCGACGAGGTCGCGGATTGCCTGCGCCACCCACGGATCTGCGGACTCGGGGATGCAGCGCAGGTCGACCAGGCACTGCCCCTTCTCCACCCGCGCCAGGACCGGACGGGCCTGGAGACGCAACGCCGCGGCATACGCCTCGGGGAGGGCAACCGCCCACCCGGGCAGGGTGTGGCCCGGAGCGCCGCCACCCCCGACGACCCCCTCGGCGGGGACCACGGTGGCGAGCCCGGGGGGCAACGCCGCGACGACGGCGTCGCAGCGAGCCCGGAGGCGATCGGGGTCGGCCTCGAGGGCGTCCCAGACCGGGGGGCGTGGACCGCGCAGCGTGGCCTCGAGTGCGGCGAGGGTGGTCTTGTCGGCCCGGACCGCCCTGGCCAATGGGTGCCGGCGCAGCCGCGACACGGTGTCGACACGACCGAGCACCAGCCCGGCCTGGGGGCCGCCGAGCAGCTTGTCGCCACTGCAGGTCACGACCGCCGCGCCGTCGGCCAGCGAACGTGCCGCGTCGGGCTCGTCGGGCAGCAGGCGGTGCGGGCGCAGCAGTCCGCTGCCGATGTCGTGCACGACGGGCGGCCCCAGCACGGCGAGGGCGGCGACGGGGACGGCGGAGGTGAACCCCTCGACGCGGAAGTTGCTGGGGTGCACCTTGAGGATGCAGCCGGTGTCCGCACCGATGGCGGCCTCGTAGTCGGCCAGGGTGGTGCGGTTGGTCGTGCCGACCTCGCGCAACCGGGCACCTGCGCTCGCGATCAGGTCCGGCAGCCGGAAGCCGTCGCCGATCTCCACCATCTCACCGCGGCTGACGACGACCTCCCGTCCGGCAGCCAGGGCCGTGGTGGCCAGGACCAGTGCCGCCGCCCCGTTGTTGACCACGAGGGCAGCCTCCGCCTCCGGCAGCACCGCGAGGATCGCCGCGATGGTGCCGCGCCCGCGGGTCGAGCGCCGACCGGTCGCCAGGTCCAGCTCGACGTCGACAGCGCCCGCGGCCGCGGCCATCGCCTCGACGGCGGCCGCTGACAGCGGTGCCCGACCCAGGTTGGTGTGGATGACGACGCCGGTGGCGTTGAGGACGGGACGCAGCGTCGTGGACAGGGCCGGCAGGGCCGCGAGCGCCGTCGCCGCCACCTGGTTGGGGGCGATGGCACCGAGCCTCGCCTCGTCCTGGGCCGCCTGGACAGCGGCCCGCACAGTGTCGCGGCCGTAACGCGAGATCGCCTGTGCCACAGCCGGTTCGGCGAGGACGGTGTCCGTGCGAGGCACGAGGCGGCGGGCGTCCGGTTCGCGACTGGACTCGCGACTGGACTGCGGCTGCGGCATACGACCTCCTGTCCCTTGGCGGAGGCGGACGGGAATCGAACCCGCCCAGCCGAGGTGCTCGGCTGCACCGGTTTTGAAGACCGGGAGGGCCACCAGGCGCCTGTACGCCTCCGCTGGCGAGGCTAGCGTAGGAACCGTGACCCAACCGAGCGTGCACCCGCTGCTCACCGACCCGCGCCAGCCCGTGCGACTGACGCAGTATGCCGCGGGCGGCGGCTGCGCCTGCAAGATCCCGCCGGGCGAGCTCGAGGAGGTGGTGCGCGGGCTCGGGGGGCAGACCGGCGACGACCTCCTCGTCGGCCTCGACGACGGGGACGACGGTGCGGTCGTCCGGGTCGCCGACGGCACGGCCGTGATCAGCACGGCGGACTTCTTCACGCCGGTGGTCGACGACGCGTATGACTTCGGTCGGATCGTCGCGGCCAACGCGCTCTCGGACGTCTACGCCATGGGTGGCCGCCCCGTGGTGGCGATCAACCTGGTCGGCTGGCCGCGGTCGGTGCTTCCGCTCGAGCTGCTCCGTGAGGTGCTGCGCGGTGGCCTCGACGTGGCGGGGCAGGCGGGGTGCCCCGTGGCCGGAGGGCACAGCATCGACGACCCAGAGCCCAAGTACGGCATGGCCGTCACCGGCCTCGCCGAGCCGGATCGCTTGCTGCGCAACGACTCCGCGCGCGCCGGTCTCCCCATCTCGCTCACCAAGCCGATCGGGGTGGGCGTGCTCAACAACCAGCACAAGGCCACCGGGGAGGTCTTCCCACAGGCCATTGCCTCGATGGTCGAGCTCAACGACACCGCGAGCGCTGCGGCCCTGGCAGCGGGGGTCGAGGCGGCGACCGATGTCACGGGGTTCGGACTGCTGGGACACCTGTTCAAGCTGCTGCGTGCCTCGGGAGTCGGGGCGGTGCTGGACCCAGCGGCCGTGCCGGTGCTCGACGGCGCATGGGAGGGGCTGCGCGCCGGCTTCGTCAGCGGGGGCACGCGACGCAACCTCGAGTGGGTGCGTCCACACCTCGACGGCGGAGCCTCGGAGGACGTGCTGCTCATGCTGGCGGACGCCCAGACCAGCGGAGGCCTGCTCGTCGTCGGCGAGGTGCCGGGAGCGGCGGTCATCGGCCACACCGTGGCCGGCCCGCCGCGGATCCGGATTCGCTGAACGTCTTGTGAGTGAGTGGAGTTCGGCGCACGCTGGGGGCATGGCCAGGTACGAGCTCATCGCGCACAACCTTGCCGGTCAGCCGCACGGCCGTCCGGTGTTCGTCACCGCGGACAGTCCGGGTGAGGCGGTCATGATCGGCGCCCCGACGCTGCGCCGCGCCATCGAGCGCGACCACCTCCACGCCGACCTGTATGCCGTGTACCGCCACCGCCGCGTCCGTGGGCGCCGCCTCGTGGGGGCGTTCTCACCGGACGGTCCGGAGTCCGGGACGGCAGGGGTCCGTGAACCCCGACGGCCGCTCCCCGCCCCACCGAGCCTGCGCGCGGAGGCCGAGCTGCCGGCCTACCCGGACAGCTGACGCCGGGCACTCCTCGGGTGGGGCCCGCAGGCAGTAGCGTGTGCCCACTTCACTTCCCCCGGAGGCCACCATGCCGCAGTTCGCCCACACGCTGTCCGTCAGCGCCCCGCCGTCGGCCATCTTCGCCATCGTCGACGACTTCACCAAGACCCCCCAGTGGCTGTCCCGCTGCACCGGGATCGACAAGCTCGACGAGGGCGCGAACGACGTCGGCACGCGGCTCAAGTACCACTACAACGACGGTCGCCGCAGCGGCACGATGGACGGCCAGATCATCGCGCACGAGCCCGACCGTCACTTCGCGATGAAGTTCACCGACAAGATGATGGACGTGACGGTCGACTTCGTCGCCGCGTCCGACGGGGTGGGTTCCACGCTGACCCACTCGATCGACATTGCCACCAAGGGATTCGGCAAACTCTTCACACCCATGATCAAGCGAAGCCTGCCCAAGCAGACGATGGACGCGATGGCCAAGCTCAAGGCGATGGCGGAGGCCTCCTGAGGCTGCGCCCCGCGGAGTCCTGGGGGCTTCGCTCGAAAGGGTTCACGCGGCATACCTGCGGCTCTAGGCTGCAAGCGTTCGCTGGTGTTGGACCACTCACGGAGGTGCACTGATGGCGGGGAAGTTCGAGCTCTACCAGGACAAGGCTGGCAAGTACCGCTTTCGGCTCAAGTCCAGCAACGGCCAGGTGATCGCCGTGGGCGAGGCCTACGAGTCGAAGTCGGCGGCGGAGAGCGGCATCGCCTCCGTGCAGAAGAACGCGCCCGGTGCCGACATCGTCGAGGTCGACAGCTAGTCGACCAGGTCGACGGGCGGCGGCCCGTCTGCCTCGACCCGGCCCCGCGAGGCACCCCATCGGGTATGCCGCGCGGGGCCTCGTCGTGTGGACGGGCGGTGGGCTCATGCGTTGGCTGGAGTTGCGGACTGCCCCGATGCCGCGAGGATTGGCCCGGTGACCGGGGAGCAGTGGAGGGCGTGGACGGCTCGCGTCGCCGTCGTGGTGGCCGGCGTCCTGGTCTACGTCGCGCTGTCGCGGCTGTGGAGCTTTGCCAACACCGACGACCCGGACCTGATCGAGAACGGCAGCATCGCGCGGGCGGCGGCGAGCGCCTGCGCGCAGATGCGCGACTCGGCAGCGGCTGCGGCGGTGGCGACCACCGCGCCCATCTCGCAGCGGGTCGGCGCGATCAACGCGCAGAACGACGCCGTCGTCGAGCTCGTCACCACGATGAACCAGCTCGGACGGACACGGCTGGACGCGGACCAGCCCGCCGCGCAGTGGCTCGAGGACTGGCACCGGCTGGTCCTGGCGCGTGATGCCTATGCGCGCTCGCTCGCTGCCGGGAAGCCGAGGGTGATGGCGCTGCCGACGATCGACGGCAGGGGACTGGTCGACCGGCTCAACAACGTCGGCCTCAACTGCCGCGTCCCCCTGGTCCTGCTGGCGCCCTGACCCAACCCTCTTCCCGACTTGTTGCCGCCTGCTGGTCACCCATCTCCGATCTGCGCCTCCGGTGACCACCAGCGCGCAACAAGTCAGCCTTGGGTGAGCTCCGCGATCTGGGTGCGGGCGGCGGCCACGAGCTCGGCGTTCGTGTGGGCGTGACCCCACAGGCCCCAGCCACCCTCGGCCGCCTCGGTCAGCATTACCCAGGTCCGTTGCGCGAGGGATTCGTCCCCGCCGGCGGTGGCGACGATGGCCGTCAGCCGCTCGACGACAGCGATCTGCTTGTCGCGGTCGAGGGCCCCGGCGTTCGTGAGCACCTGCACCCGGACGTAGGTGGAGTCGCCGTCGACGTTGGCGAGCGCGTCTGCCGGCAGGTCGTGCACGAAGGCGGCCGTGTTCTGGCGGAACATCGGGATGTCCGGCACCTGCTCGACCTCCTTCACGGCGCTGGCGAGGTCGACCGCGAGCTGATGCTTGTCCGCGAAGGTGCCGGTGGCGGCATACACGTCGATCATGGGCATGGTCACTCCCGGTGACATAGTAGGACGGTCGTCATAGTCCTCTATGATGGCCGTCATAGTCAAGGGATGGGGTGGACGCAGGTGGCAGGGTCAGCGGACACGGAGCGGCCGGGGGACTCCGCGCGATCAGCGCGGGAGCGGATGGTGGACAGCGCCATCGTGCTGCTGGCGCAGGGCGGCTACCAGGCCACGTCGTTCTCGTCGGTGCTGGAGGTGTCGCAGGCGCCGCGCGGCTCGATCTACCACCACTTCCCGGACGGGAAGGACCAGCTCATCGCCGCGGCGGTGGAGCTGGCGGGCGCGCGAGCCGTCGCGGTGCTCGACAGCCTGGACGGGTTGCCTGCGCCGGAGGTCGTCGAGGGTTTCATGGTGCTGTGGCGGACGGTGCTCGAGCGCTCGAACTTCGGGGCCGGCTGCTCGGTCCTGGCCGTCACGGTCTCGAGCGGGTCGGACGAGCTGCTCGACGCAGCCGCGGACGTGTTCCGTTCGTGGGGCGCGCGGTTGGCCGCGCTGCTGGAGCGCGGGGGGCTCGGGCGCCAGGACGCCGCGACGTTCGCGACGATGGTGATGGCCGCGTCGGAAGGGGCCGTCGTGCTGGCTCGCGCACGACGCAGTTTCGGGCCATTCGACCAGGTCGCAACCCAGCTGCGCGAGGACGCCGAGCGCCGAATGCGCTGAGCGCCTCGGCGTGCCTCAGTTCGCCCGGGGGATGACCACCGTTCCACACTGGTCGCAGCGGAAGGCGGGGGCGCTGTGGTTGAAGAAGCCCCTCGTCAGCAGGATGCCGGTCAGGTCACCGGCCAGTCCGCGCGCCTGCTTGAACTTCACGCCGGGCGAGCGACCCACCACGAGGCCCTTGCTCATGCCTGGCGTCGAGCAGGTCGGACAGCCTGTTGGGGTACCGGTCACCTGTCAGATGATGCACGACTCGATCAGCAGGGGTACGAGGTTCAGTCGATGACGGCAATCCGCAGGGCGGGTCGAGGGGGTTAGGCGTGGGCCAGGATCTGGGTGACGGCCCGGTTGATGACGTCGAGTCCTTCACGGGTGACCGTCGGGCCGCCGCTGGTGGGGGTGGCCCGGTTGTGACAGGCGGCGCCCCACGGGAGTCCGGCCTGCTTGGCCAGCGCGCGGCCCATCGCCGGCACGGTCCCGACCTTCACGCCACAGCGCACGGCGGCCTTTTCGAAGACGTCCAAGGGAAGCTGGATTCCCTCGCCGACGACCTGCGAGGGGACACCCAGCTGGCGGCAGAGGCGGTCGACCTGCTCCTGCTCGGAGACCCCGCCGCGGGTGCCGCTGCCGTTCAGGCCGGGGAATGCGCGATCGTCATCACCGAGACAGGAAGAGCACCATGCAGGGTTCATTCCGTGTCTACAGTCATCGCTCATGTGCTAACTGTACGGCCCCCAGCGGCCGGCGGATCCCGCGACGAAGACCGACGGCAGGTTTTCGCCCGACTCGTACGCCTTTCGTGGGATGACCTCGGGTCCGGCCGGAGTGATGCTGGGCGGGACATGGAGGTCGACATGGGTGCATTCACGATCAGGGGAAGCCTGGCCGCCGTCCTGGCAGCACTCGGCGCGATGGTGGTCGCAGGGTCAGCGGCCCAGGCCGACCATGCGGAGTACCGCTTCCCGCTGCCGGGCGCGACGTCCACGGAGGGCATCGCGAGCGGTGCCGGCACGACGTTCTACGCCAGTGACCTCTTCGCGGGGGACATCTTCCGTGGAGACATCCGCACGCGCCGGGTCGAGAAGTTCATCGACAACCCGCCGGGTCGCAATGCGCTGGGGCTTCGGGTGGACCTTGCCCATCGCCTGCTCTTCGCCGCGGGCGGGTTCGACGGACGCGGATTTGTCTACGACCTCGACAGCGGGGCGACCCTCGCGACCTACCAGTTCTCGACAGCTGCCTCGGTGATCAACGACGTCGCCGTGACGGCGAACGGTGCCTGGTTCACCAACTCGTCCCAGCCCGAGCTGTACTTCGTCCCGGTGGTGGGCGGGCGGCCTGGTGCCTTCAGCACCCTGCACCTCAGTGGTCCGGCCGCCGACACCAGTGGCGCCTTCAACAACAACGGCATCCAGGCCACGCCTGACGGTTCAACACTCGTCGTGGCACACAGTACCCAGGGGGCGCTGAACACTGTCGACCCGGTCACGGGCGCCAGCCACGCCATCCAGGGAGTGAGTGTCCCGAACGTCGACGGCATCCTGCTCGAGGGTCGGACCGTGGATGCCGTGGAGAACTTCAGCAACGCGATCGCCGAGGTCCAGCTCAGTGGCGACCTGTCCTCAGGGTCCGTGCAGAAGGTGGTGACCAGCGGCCTGTTCCAGACACCGACGACGGTGGCCCGGTTCGGCGACCGGCTGGCAACGGTGAACGCGAAGTTCGACACTGGATTCCCACCCGCCGCGACCAGCTTCGAGGTCGTGGTCGTCGACCGCTGATCGTGCGTGGTCTGGGCACTGCTGGCCCGACATGCCTCGAGCCACCCCCCGGCTGGGGGGCTTCACCGCCAACAGGTGGCCCGATGTGCGACAAAACTGTGGTGGAGCCAAGGGGACTCGAACCCCTAACCCCCTGCTTGCAAAGCAGGTGCGCTACCAATTGCGCCATGGCCCCGTCGGATCACGGCCCGGCACGAGTCCGGCCCGGTCACCTGGGTGTTGCCCGGTTTTAGTTGCCTAGTTCGGGGAGTCCGTCGCCTCGGCCCAGAGGTCCTTCTCGGCCTTCTGGGCCTTGAGCTTCCGCTGGATTGCCGTGGCGCCGATGGCCGTCACGATGAGGAGCAGGAGCTTCTTCATGGGCCGTCGCCTTCCCTCGCAGAGCAACCGCGGGGATCGGGATTGGTGGGCCTAACAGGACTTGAACCTGTGGCCTCTTCCTTATCAGGGAAGCGCTCTAACCGTCTGAGCTATAGGCCCGTGAGCCCAATCTCCGCTGCGCCACGGGAGGTGGCGCGAGGCACGAGGTTACAGCACGGGCATCCGCACAACCAAAACGGTTACCGCCCACCGACCTGTGCAGGTCAGCGGGCGGTTTCCGGTATGCCGTGAGGCCGGGTTTCGGGGCCGGCTCAGTCGTCGGTGAGGGTGAGCTGGAGGCCGCCGACCAGGGCCGAGCAGATGTTGTAGAGGAAGGCGCCGAGCGTCGACAGGGCGGTCAGCAGGATGACGTCGATGACCCCGATGACGATCGACAGGGACAGCACCCGGCCGAAGCCGAGGAAGTCCATGATGTCGAACGGGTTCTGCGAGTCGCTGATGATTGTGCCGACCAGGCGGTTGACCTCGCTGAAGACCCCCATGCCGGACAGGATCATCCACAGCACCGCCACCATCACGACGCCGGCGATGCCCAGGGCCACCGAGATGAGGAACGACATCTTCATCGCCGACCACGGGTCGACGCGCGAGACCGTGAGCTTGACGCGTCGGGCGCGGGCGGCCGCGGCGGCGGACTGGGAGCCCGTCGGGCGACCCTGCGCGCCGGCAGGGCGTGCGGCGCCCGGGGTCGGGCCCGCCTGACCCTGGCTCACAGTGGGGGCGGAACCTCCCTGGGGGAGGGCCGACCTGCTGGTCTGGCCTGCCGTGCTCACTCGCTACCTCCACTGGGGTCGCTCTCAGGTGCGTCGGACGCCTGCTCGGCACCACCGGCAACCTGCTCGTCTCCCGACGACGTTACGGCATCTTCGGCCGAGGAGGCGCCTTCAGTCGTCGCGTCGGACACACCAACTGCGTCAACTGCGCCGACGACTCCGCCCTCGACAGCCTCGGCGTCGACGACCTCGCCCTCGTCCACGGCGCGTTCGGGATTTCTCGCCAGCGCGACGACCGAGTCACCGGTGCCGGGGTTGGCGAACTTCATGCCCTGGGTGTTGCGGCCACGCCGCGTGACCGGGCTCACCGGCATACGCACGATGTTGCCCTTGCCCATGATGACCAGGACCTCGTCGTCCTCGCCGACCGTGAGGGCGCCGACCAGGTCACCGTTGCGCTCGGTGATCTTCGCGACCGCGACACCGAGGCCTCCCCGGCCCTTGGCGTTCCAGTCCGAGGCCGGCGAGCGCTTGGCCATGCCGTTCTCGAAGACCACGAACACGTCGGGGTCCTCGCCCTCGTGGATGACGCTCAGCGACAGCAGCGAGTCGTCGCCGCGGAACCGCATGCCCGTCACCCCGCTCGTCGCGCGACCCATCGGCCGGAGCTGGGCGTCGGTCGCGTGGAAGCGGACCGACTGCGCCTTGCGCGAGACCAGCAGGAGGTCGTCGGTCGGCGACGCGAGGTCTGCGGCCACGAGCTCGTCGCCCTCCTTGAGGTTGACAGCGATGAGGCCGCCGCTGCGGGGGGAGTCGTAGTCAGCCAGTCGCGTCTTCTTGACCAGGCCGTTCTTGGTGGCGAGCACGAGGTAGGGCTGCTGGGCGTAGTCGCGCACGTCGAGGACCTGGGCGATCTTCTCGTCGGGCTGGAACGCGAGCAGGTTGGCCACGTGCTGGCCCTTGGCATCACGCCCGGAGTCCGGCAGCTCGTAGGCCTTGGCGCGGTAGACCCGGCCGAGGTTGGTGAAGAAGAGCAGCCAGTGGTGCGACGTCGTGGTGAAGAAGTGGTCCACCATGTCGTCGCCGCGCAGCTGGGCACCGCGGACGCCCTTGCCGCCCCGGCCCTGCGAGCGGTAGGCGTCGACCCGGGTGCGCTTGGCGTAGCCACCACGGGTGATGGTGACGACCACGTCCTCCTCGGGGATGAGGTCCTCCATCGACATGTCGCCGTCGAAGAACTCGATCCGGGTGCGCCGGTCGTCGCCGAACTTGTCGACGATGTCGCCGAGCTCGGTGGACACGATGGTTCGCTGACGCTCCGGCTTGGCCAGGATGTCCTCGAAGTCCAGGATCATCGCCTCGAGCTCGTTGTGCTCGTCGATGATCTTCTGGCGCTCGAGGGCGGCGAGGCGGCGCAGCTGCATCTCGAGGATGGCGCGGGCCTGGAGCTCGTCGATGCCGAGGAGCTCGATCAGGCCGTCTCGGGCCGACTCGACGGTGGGCGAGCGCCGGATGAGGGCGATGACCTCGTCGAGGGCGTCGAGCGCCTTGAGCAGGCCACGCAGCACGTGGATCTGGGCCTCGGCCTTGCGCAGCCGGAACGTCGTCCGCCGCTGGATGACCTCGATCTGATGGTCGACCCAGTGCCGGATGAACGCGTCGATCGGCAGGGTGCGCGGCACCCCGTCGACGAGGGCGAGCATGTTGGCGCCGAAGTTGTTCTGCAGCTGGGTGTGCTTGTAGAGGTTGTTCAGCACGACCTTGGCCACGGCGTCGCGTTTGAGCACGATGACCAGGCGCTGGCCGGTGCGACCAGAGGTCTCGTCGCGGATGTCGGCGATGCCCGAGAGGCGGCCGTCCTTGATGAGCTCGGCGATCTTCTGGGCAAGGGTGTCGGGGTTGACCTGGTAGGGCAGCTCGGTGACCACGAGGCACTGCCGGCCCTGGATCTCCTCGACCTCGACCACCGCGCGCATGATGACCGAGCCACGGCCGGTGCGGTAGGCGTCCTCGATGCCCTTGCGACCCAGGATCAGCGCGCCGGTCGGGAAGTCGGGGCCGGTGATCCGTGCGAAGACGGCGTCGAAGGTCTCCTCGCGAGTCGCGTCGGGGTGCGCGAGCAGCCACTGGGCCGCGTCGGCGACCTCACGCAGGTTGTGCGGCGGGATGTTGGTGGCCATGCCGACCGCGATGCCGGAGCTGCCGTTGACGAGCAGGTTGGGGAACCGGCTCGGCAGGACGACGGGCTCCTGCGTCTTGCCGTCGTAGTTGTCGCGGAAGTCGACCGTGTCCTGGTCGATGTCGCGGACCATCTCCATGGCCAGCGGCGCCATCCGGCACTCGGTGTACCGCGGGGCGGCGGCCGGGTCGTCGCCCGGGCTGCCGAAGTTGCCCTGGCCGTCGACCAGTGGGTAGCGCAGCGACCAGTCCTGCACGAGCCGGACGAGGGCGTCGTAGATCGAGGAGTCTCCGTGCGGGTGGTACTGACCCATCACCTCACCGACGACGCGGCTGCACTTGTTGTAGCCGCGGTCGGGCCGGTAGCCACCGTCGAACATCGCGTAGACGACGCGCCGGTGCACCGGCTTGAGGCCGTCCCGCACGTCGGGCAGCGCGCGGCTCACGATCACCGTCATCGCGTAGTCGATGTAGCTGCGCTGCATCTCGGTGTTGAGGTCGACCGCTTCGGTGCGGTCGTACTCGATCGGCGGTATCTCAGTCATGAATTCCCTTGTCCGTCATGCCATTCAACAAAGCAGTGGGTATGCCGGGTGGCGGGTTCCACGTGAAACGTGGCCACCGGCATACCGGGGTCAGATGTCCAGGAACCGCACGTCGCGGGCGTTGCGCTGGATGAAGCCGCGCCGGGACTCGACGTCCTCGCCCATCAGGATCGCGAAGATCTCGTCGGCGGCCGCCGCGTCGTCGAGGGTGACCTGGAGGAGCACTCGGTGATCGGGGTCCATCGTGGTCTCCCACAGCTCCTGGTAGTCCATCTCACCGAGACCCTTGTAGCGCTGGATGCCGGCGTCCTTGGGCAGTCGCCAGCCCTGGCCGAGTCCCGCCTGGACCATGGCGTCGCGCTCACGGTCGGAGTAGGCGAACTCGTGCGGGTGGTTGCTCCATTTGAGCCGGTAGAGCGGGGGCTGCGCGAGGTAGACGTAGCCCTCCTCGATCAGCGGGCGCATGAACCGGAACAGCAGCGTCAGCAGGAGGGTGCGGATGTGCAGGCCGTCGACGTCGGCATCGGCCATCAGCACGATCTTGTGGTAGCGCGCCTTGGTCTTGTCGAAGTCCTCGCCGATGCCGGTGCCGAACGCCGAGATCAGCGCCTGCACCTCGTTGTTGGCGAGCACCTTGTCGATGCGAGCCTTCTCGACGTTGAGGATCTTGCCGCGGATCGGCAGGATCGCCTGGTTGTGCGGGTTGCGACCGCGAACCGCCGAGCCGCCGGCCGAGTCACCCTCGACGATGAAGACCTCGGAGATCGCGGGGTCCTTGCTCTGGCAGTCGCGCAGCTTGCCCGGCAGACCACCCGACTCGAGCAGGCCCTTGCGTCGCGTCGCCTCGCGCGCCTTGCGGGCGGCCATGCGAGCGGCCGCGGCCTGGACCGACTTGCGGACGATGTCCTTGCCCTCGACCGGGTGGGCCTCGAGCCAGTGGCCGAACTCGTCGGTCATCGCGCGCTGGACGAAGCCCTTGACCTCGGAGTTGCCGAGCTTGGTCTTGGTCTGGCCCTCGAACTGCGGCTCGCCGAGCTTGACCGACACGACGGCGGTCAGGCCCTCGCGGATGTCGTCGCCGGTGAGGTTGTCGTCCTTCTCCTTGAGGAGGTTCTGCTTGCGCGCGAAGTCGTTGATGAGCTTGGTCATCGCCGCGCGGAAGCCCTCCTCGTGGGTGCCGCCCTCGTGGGTGTTGATCGTGTTGGCGTAGGTGTGCACCGACTCGGAGTAGGCGGTGGTCCACTGCATGGCCAGCTCGAGCGACAACTGGCGCTCGGTGTCCTCGGACTCGATCGAGATGATCTCGGCGTGCACCGGCTCGGACTTCTTCGAGGTGACGAGGTGGGTGACGTAGTCGACCAGGCCGTTGTCGTACTTGTAGGAGACCTTGCGCTGCTTCTTCTCGCTGACGTCGACCGTGTCGGCGTCCTCGGCGCGCTCCGGCTCGCGCTCGTCGGTGAGGTTGATGCGCAGCCCCTTGTTGAGGAACGCCATCTGCTGCATCCGGGCGCGGATCGTCTCGAAGTCGTAGGTGGTCGTCTCGAAGATGCCACCGTCGGCCCAGTAGGTGATGGTCGTGCCGGTGCGGTCGGACGCCTCCATCTTCTCCAGGGGGGCGACCGCCTCACCGCGGTCGAAGGTGACCCGGAAGACGTGGCCCTTCTGGAAGACCTCGACGTCGAGCCGGGTCGACAGGGCGTTGACCACGGAGGAGCCGACGCCGTGCAGGCCACCGGACACCTTGTAGCCGCCGCCACCGAACTTGCCACCGGCGTGCAGCTGGGTGAGCACGAGCTCGACCGCCGACTTGCCCTCGGCCGGGTGGATGTCGGTGGGGATGCCGCGGCCGTTGTCGGCGACGCGCACGCCGCCGTCGGCCAGCAGGGTCACGTCGATGGTGTCGGCGAAGCCGGCCAGCGCCTCGTCGACCGAGTTGTCGACGATCTCCCAGACGAGGTGGTGCAGCCCTCGCTCACCCGTGGACCCGATGTACATGCCGGGACGCTTGCGCACCGCCTCGAGACCCTCGAGGACCGTGATCTGGCTGGCGTCGTACTCTGACCCGGGAGCGGCGCCGGCGAGGTCGGCCTCGACCACCTCGCGGGCCGCCTCTGCCTGGGCGGCGGTGAGGTTCTCGGTGGTGGGGGGTGTGGTGCTGTCTGCGGGGGCGTTCTGGTCTGGCGTGTGGTCAGCCTCGGACACGGTGCTCCTTCTCCGGTGGCGCAGCGACCAGGGGTGTCCCCCGTGGTCGCTGAACCCGCTCATGGCACGCGACCAGACTGGGAACCAGCTGGTCGCGAATTCACTCCAGAGTCTACCTGTCGGGACTGTCATAACTCACGTCAGGAGGCCCGGGAACGCGGATTTGGGACAAAAAAGTGCCCTCGCACGGGTGGGGATACGCGGACGGCCCCCTGAGCGCCCGATTCAGGCGTTTCTGGTCCGCCGTCGACCCACGACCGCCGGCCGCCGACCGCCTACCGCCGGATCCTCGACAAACCACCCACTCGCTGGCTCCCGGCTCCCTATCCTGCGGACGTGCGACCTCGTCGGGCCTTCGCGGCGGTCCTCGCCGCGCTCATCATCGGTGGCGCCGGCGGGCTGGGTGGGATCTGGGTCGTGGACCGGGTCCTCGAGCGGGCGCGGGCGCCGCACGAGGTCGTGGTCGCGAGCCCGCCGCTCCGCTTCGAGGTCCCCCACGACTGGCACGCGGCCGATCGCCACGGAGACCCGGCCGACGAGTGGGTCAAGCAGTCCGCCGCCCTCCAGCGCCTGACCCCCGAGGACTACCTGGCCGGCCTCGAGGCGACCGTCGTCGCCACCGAGGTCGGACCGGCATCGGGCGGCCGCGGGCAGAGCCTCGACGTGCAGCGCACCACGTTCGCCGCCCTGCCCACGCGCGAACAGGTCACCCAGCAGCTGGCCGGCCAGGGGATGCGGGTCGACGACGTGCGCAGCGTGACCACCCCGGCCGGTCCCGTGGTCGTGAGCAGGACGACCCTGGTGCTGCCCGTCGGCAGCGTCTCGATGGAACTGCTCCACGTCGTCAGCGCCGGTCACGTGGTCGTGATCACCATCAGCGCCGTGGACGGCGGAGACGTCGAGCTGGTCACCTCCGGCGTCCTCGCGACCCTGCGCACCTCCTGACGAGGCGCCCCTGGTCTCGGATCAGAAGATGATGACCTGACGGACCGCTCGGCCCGCGGCGAGCTCGTCCATCGCGGAGTTCACGTCGTCGAGCCCGATCCGCGCCGACACCAGCGCCTCGACGGGGAGCCGACCCTCGCGCCACCACCGGGCGAAGACCGGGATGTCGCGCGCCGGCACCGCGGAGCCGAGGTAGCTGCCGGTCACGGTCTTCGCCTGGGCCACCAGGGCCAGTGGCGAGATGCTCGCCCGCGCGCAGGGGTGGGGGAGCCCGACGGTCACCGTCCTGCCACCCGGTGCGGTCGCGTCCAGCGCGGCCTCGAAGGCTGGCACTGTGCCGGCTGCCTCGACCACGACGTCGGCGGTGGCCCCGGTGCCAGCCAGCTCGTCGGGACTGAGAGCCCGCGTGGCACCGAGCTCGAGCGCCCGCTGACGCTTGGACTTCATCGTGTCGACGGCGACGACGTCACCGGCTCCGAGCGCGATCGCCGTGAGCAGGGCCGCCATCCCGACCCCGCCGAGGCCCACCACCATCACTGTCTGCCCGGACTCGGGAGGCGCCGCGTTGAGCAGCGCCCCTCCCCCCGTGAGCACGGCACACCCGAGCACTGCGGCCACCTCCGGCGGCACGTCGTCATCGACCGCGACCACGGACCTGGTGTCCACCACTGCGTGGGTCGCGAACGCCGACACCCCCAGGTGGTGGTGCACGGGAGCTCCGTCGCGGGACAGCCGTCGCCCGCCGCCGAGCAGCTCGCCGGCGTTGTTGCTCGCGGAACCCGGACCACACGGCATACGCCCGCCGGTGGCGCAGCCGGCGCACTCGCCGCACCGGGGCAGGAAGGTCAGCACCACCCGCTGGCCCACGACGAGGTCGGTGACTCCCGGACCCAGCCGCTCGACGCGGCCCGACGCCTCGTGGCCCAGCAGCATCGGCACCGGACGGGCGCGGTTGCCGTCCACCACCGAGAGGTCGGAGTGGCAGACCCCGGCGGCCTCGATGCGCACGAGCACCTCGCCGGCCTCGGGAGGGTCGAGGTCCAGGGGGCCGACGGTGAGGGGTCGGCTGGCCGCGTAGGGAGCAGCGCGCCCGACCTCCTCGAGGACCGCGCCGGTGACCTGCATCAGCGCCCCTGCATCAGCGGGCCTGCACGGCCTGGTCGAGCAGGTGGCGCACGACCTCCGGGATGGGCACGGTGCCGCGTGAGTCGCGGTCGATGTAGACGTGCACCCAGTGGCCGAGCGCCGCGAGCTCGGCGTCCTGGGCGTCGAACAGGCCCAGGGCGTAGGTGATGCTGCTGCGCCCGAGACGTTCCACGCGGACGCCGACGTCGAGCGGCCGCGGGTACTCCAGCTCGCGGAAGAAGCGGCAGCCCGACTCGGCCACGACCCCCAGCTCCGGCAGCGCCATCACGTCGGCGCCCGTCCCCGTGATCAGCCAACCGTTGATCGCCGAGTCGAAGAGCTCGTAGTAGACGGCGTTGTTGAGGTGGCCGTACATGTCGTTGTCCGACCAGCGCGTCGTGACCCGCACGACGTGGTCGAAGTGCGCGCGGGTGAGCATTCGGTCAGCATCGGCCGTCATGCGTCGATCCTAGGCAGCGGTCGGCTCAGCCGTAGGTGTCGCGCGGGCCCGGCCCGGTCGACCGGCGAGGGCCCTTGGACCAGGACGGTGCGCTCGGGCCGACGATCTTCAGGGCGGTGACGGTGCCCTTGCCGACCTCCCCCTCGAGGCGGGACATGATCGAGGACTCCAGGAGCTTGAGCTGCGTGGCCCAGGCGGTCGAGTCGGCCCGGACCGTGAGGATCCCGTACTCGAACGTCACCGGCGTGCAGTGCTGGGCAACCTCTTGACCGACGATGTCCGGCCACCGCCCCATCACGGACCCGACCGCCACGTCGACCTTCCACCCGCGGTCGGCCATCAACCGGTCCATCTGGTCACCGAGCAGCAGCGGGTCGCGCCGATCCGTCTTCGCCCCCGGCGACTGGACACCGATCTGGCGGCGCCGCATGGGCTTGAGTCCCGGTCGAAGCCCCTTCTCGCGAGCGGCCGCCCGGGCCCGCGACAGCGCGGCCCCCGCGGCGTCGTCGACCAGGGCGGTGGGGTCCGGCTCGACGCCGGGGGCCGGTTCGCTGCCCGGCTCGACGTCCGGTTCGATGTCCGGTTCCGCTCCCGACTCCGGTCCCGGCTCGGGCAGGGTCTCGTCACTCACGCCTGGTCACCTCCCCGAGGCTCACCGCAAAGGTCTGTCCCACCAGGCTCTTCGGCACGTCGGCATCGACCGCGGCCGTGATCAGCACCTGCTCGCAGTCGGCGACCATGGTCGCGAGCCGCTCGCGACGGCCGGTGTCGAGCTCGGCGAAGACGTCGTCGAGGATGAGGACCGGGTCCTCACCGAGGTCGTGCCGCAGCAGCTGGTATGCCGCGAGCTTGAGTCCCAGCGCGAACGACCAGCTCTCGCCGTGGCTGGCGTAGCCCTTGGCCGGCAGCTCACCGAGCGACAGCACGAGGTCGTCCCGGTGCGGTCCGGCGAGGGAGATGCCCCGCTCGACCTCCTTGTCGCGCGCCTCCTCGAGGGTGCCCAGGAGCTCGGCGCGCAGCGCATCGATCTCCGGGACCTCGCCGGCAGCCAGGGACGCGGCAGCCGCTTCGCGCAGGCTGCTCTTGTAGGAGACTCGCGCGTCGGACTGACCGGCGCTCACCTCGTCGTAGGCCTTGGCCAGGTAGGGACCCAGGTCACGCAGCAGCCGCAGGCGGGCGTAGAGCAGTTGGGACCCGACCGTGGCGAGGTGGTCGTTCCAGATGTCGAGGGTGTGCAGGGCGGTCGCGCGGGCGTCGTCGACGGGCTCGTCGCTCGGTCGCGAGGGCGGTCGGCGCCGGGATCCCCTGCGCAGCAACGGTTGCGCAGACTTCAGGAGCGCGTTCCGCTGCTTGAGGATCTTGTCGTAGTCGCTGCGCACCCCGGCCCAGCGCGGCTGGCGGGCGACCAGCAGGTCGTCGAGGAAGCGACGGCGCTCCGACGGGTCGCCCTTGACGAGCGCGAGGTCCTCGGGCGCGAAGAGCACCGTGCGCAGGGTGCCCAGCACGTCGCGCGGCCGGGACACGGGGGACCGGCCCAGTCGCGCCCGGTTGGCCCGGCCCGGGTTGAGCTCCAGCTCGAGCATCGTCTCGCGACCACCCCGCATCACGGCCCCGCGGATCACCGCCTGCTCGGCACCGAACCGCACCAGCGGCTGGTCGGTCGACACCCGGTGGCTGGACAGGGTGGCGAGATAGCCGATGGCCTCGACGAGGTTGGTCTTGCCCTGGCCGTTCAGGCCGACCAGCGTGGTGACACCGGGCTCGAGGGGCAGGTCGGCGGCGGTGTAACTGCGGAAGTCGGCAACCGTGAGGTGCCGGACGTACACAGGCGGCTAGGACTCGTCGCGGCGCAGCAGGCTCATCGCGCCGCGCGCTTGCTCGCCGACGCCGACCGCGCAGACCCCGACGGTGCAGACCCCCGCGTCGAGCCGGTGCCCGAGGAGGGACCGGCCGAGGCTGCCTTGCGACCCTTCGCAGCCGCCTTGGCAGGGCTCTTGGTCGGCTTCTCCTTCGTGGCGGCCTTCGCCGCGACCGCCTTCTCGTGCTTCGGGGCTCCCTCGGCGCGGAGCTTCTCGCCCTCGGCGACCGACATCACCTGGTGTCCACCGAAGCCACCGCGCAGCGCCGCGACGGCCTGCATGGTCGGGGACTCCTGCTGGCGGGAGGCGAACCGGGAGAACAGCGACGCCGAGATGACCGGCATCGGGACCGAGTTGGCGATCGCCTCCTCGACTGTCCAGCGACCCTCGCCCGAGTCGACGGTGTAGCCGGAGACGTCCTCGAGGTGCGGGTTCTTCTCCAGGGCATCGACCAGCAGGTCGAGCAGCCAGGACCGGACGACCGTGCCGCGGGTCCAGGCCTTGAAGGCGCCCGGGACGTCGGTGACGATGTCCTTGGCCTCGAGCAGCTCGTAGCCCTCGGCATACGCAGCCATCAGGCCGTACTCGATGCCGTTGTGGACCATCTTGGTGTAGTGCCCGGCGCCGACCTTGCCGGCGTGGACGAAGCCCTCCTCGCGCGGACCCTCGGGCCGCAGGGCGTCGAAGATCGGCATCGCCTTGCGCACGTTGGCAGCCGAACCGCCGACCATCAGGCCGTAGCCGTTGTCCAGGCCCCAGATGCCACCGCTGACCCCGCAGTCGAGGTAGCCGATGCCCTTGGCCTTCAACAGCTTCTCGTTCTCGAAGTCATCGGTGAACCGGCTGTTGCCGCCGTCGATGACCATGTCGCCCTTGTCGAGCAGCTTGGCCAGCTGGGCCACCGTGTCGGTCGTCGGCGCGCCCGCGGGGACCATCACCCACACCGTGCGCGGGGCGTCGAGTGCCTTGACGAGGGCGGCCAGGGTCTTGACGTCCGCCACCGCAGGGTTGCGGTCGAAGCCGACGACTTCGTGCCCGGCGCGGCGGATCCGCTCGCGCATGTTGCCGCCCATTTTGCCGAGACCGATCAGACCGAGCTGCATGTGACGACTCCCGTTCGTGTGGGTGGTTCGGTATGCCGCCACGCTGGCTTCGCGGCATACCTCGCGGTGCGCGTGCTCAGGCTACGCCCGGGGGCGGTCAGCTCGCGAAGCGAACGGGCATCAGGACGTAGCGGTAGGAGCTGTCGGCGTCGCCGTCGAGCTCGTCCTGGCCGGACAGCACCGCCGGGCGTGACGGCTGGGTGAAGGAGAACCGTGAGTAGTCGGTGCCGACCGCGCCGAGTCCGTCGAGCAGGAACTGCGGGTTGAACGCGATCTCGATCTCGGGACCGGTGAGGGTCGACTCGACGGCCTCGGAGGCCTGGGCGTCGTCACCGGTGCCGGCCTCGATGGCCACCTGGCCGTCGGAGAACTTCAGGCGCACCGGGGTGTTGCGCTCGGCCACGAGGGCGACCCGCTTCACGGCCTCGATGAGCTCGGAGGTCTTGAGGACGGCCTCGGTGTCGACCGTCGTGGGGAAGATCGAGGTGACCTTGGGGTACTCACCGTCGAGCAGGCGGGTGGTGGTGCGGCGCTGCCCGGCCTCGAAGCCGACCAGCCCGTCGCCACCGGCCGACGAACCGAGGGCGACCTCGATCGACCCGGAGGCGCCGAGTGCCTTGGCCGTCTCGGACAGGGTGCGGGCCGGGACCAGGGCCAGGTGGCTGGCGTCGGTGGCCTCGGGGTTCCAGGTCAGCTCACGCATGGCCAACCGGTAGCGGTCGGTGGCGAGGAGCGTCATCTTGTCGCCGTCGATCTCGACGCGGACGCCCGTGAGGATCGGCAGGGTGTCACCGCGGTCGGCGGCGATCGCGACCTGGGCAACGGCCTGGGTGAAGACGTCGCCGGCGATCGTGCCGCTCGCCGTGGGGGAGATCGGCAGCGTGGGGTAGTCGTCGGCCGGCATCTGCATCAGGCTGAAGCGCGAGGACCCGCAGACCACGGAGACCTTGTTGCCCTCGGTGGCGATGTCGACCGGCTTCGTGGGGAGGTTGCGGGAGATGTCGGCGAGCAGTCGGCCCAGGACGAGCACCGTGCCGCCCTCGGCGACCTCGGCCGCGACGGTGATCTTGGCGGAGACCTCGTAGTCGAAGGCCGAGAGGGTCAGGGTGCCCTCGTCGTTCGCCTCGATGAGGACACCGGCGAGGACGGGCACCGGGGGACGGGCCGGGAGGCCACGGGCCACCCAGGTCACGGCGTCGGCGAGGACCTCACGTTCGACCCGAAACTTCACCGTGACTACCTGCCCTTTCGCACGCGGCCCCGCCGCCGAACTTCAAGAATGTGACTTCACAAATGTGATTGCGCACTGACCCTAGTGCTCACGATGCACTCGGCCAACCCGGATGGGGCAATCCGTCCCAGCTGTTTCCTCCGTGTCATTTCAGTGGGTAGCGGTGTGGTCTGGAGGTGGGCAGGGTCAGGATTGGTACTCGGGGCTGGATGGCTGATGGGAGATGGGTAGTCGTTGTCATAGGGGGTGTGGATCCTGTGGACGACCGACATCGGTGCAGGTCAGCGCGGCGCGTCCCCTGTGCATGCCGGGTGGACAAGCGGTGGCACAACCTGGGCCGGGTTGTGGAGGCGCCGGCTGCGCCCACACGGTCTCCACACGGCATACCCCGGTTGTCCCCAGCTGAAGGCTGGTCGTGCACGGGTTGTCCACCGGTTGTCCACAGGGGTGGATGTGCGGGGAAACGGCTCCGGAACAGAAATCATCCGTTTGGTGGATAGGCGTAGGGCCGAACCACATACCCACAGAGTTGTCCACAGGTGTGGACCATGGGTCGGGTTCCTCAAATGTCCGAATCTGCTGCGGGATTCGTGCTCACCTGAGCACGAACTCGACTGAGGTGTCGGGGAGGTGAACAGGCCCCCACACCTGTGCACAAGGCTGTGGACAACCAGTTCCTGGTGCAGAGAAGTCGGATCGGGCGTCAGCGAGACTGCTGCTTGATCCTGTTGGTCAGCTCGGTGACCTGGTTGTAGATCGCGCGCCGCTCGGCCATCAGCTGGCGGATCTTCTTGTCGGCGTGCATGACCGTGGTGTGGTCACGGCCACCGAACTGCTGCCCGATCTTGGGCAGGGACAGGTCGGTCAGCTCGCGGCACAGGTACATCGCGATCTGGCGGGCCGTGACCAGGACCCGCGAGCGCGACGTGCCGCAGAGGTCCTCGATGGTCAGCCCGAAGTAGGCCGCGGTCTGGGCCATGATCGTCGCGCTGGTGATCTGGGAGCCCTGCTCGTTGGGGATCAGGTCCTTGAGGACGATCTCGGCCAGGCCCATGTCGACGCTCTGCCGGTTGAGGCTGGCGAAGGCCGTGACGCGGATCAGGGCGCCCTCGAGCTCGCGGATGTTGGTCGAGATGCGGCTCGCGATGAACTCGAGCACGTCGTCGGGCGCGCTCATGCGTTCCTGGATGGCCTTCTTGCGCAGGATCGCGATCCGGGTCTCGAGGTCGGGCGGCTGGACGTCCGTCAGCAGGCCCCACTCGAACCGGCTGCGCATGCGTTCCTCGAAGCCGGACAGCAGCTTGGGCGGCAGGTCACTGGTGATCACGACCTGCTTGTTGGCGTTGTGCAGCGTGTTGAAGGTGTGGAAGAACTCTTCCTGCGTCTGCACCTTGCCCTGCAGGAACTGGATGTCGTCGATGAGGAGCACGTCGACGTCGCGGTAGCGGCGCTGGAAGTTGCTCGCCTTGTCGTCGCGGATGCTGTTGATGAAGTCGTTGGTGAACTCCTCGGAGTTCACGTAGCGCACCTTGACGTGCGGGTAGAGGTTGCGCGCGTAGTGCCCGATGGCGTGCAGCAGGTGGGTCTTGCCCAGCCCGGACTCGCCGTAGACGAACAGCGGGTTGTACGCCTTGGCCGGCGCCTCGGCCACCGCGACGGCGGCCGCGTGGGCGAACCGGTTGCTCGCGCCGATGACGAAGGTGTCGAAGGTGTACTTGGGGTTGAGTCGAGTCGCCGACTCGTCGGTGACGCTCATGACCTCGTCGCGCGGGCGGCGCTGCGCCTCGGCGGGCGGCGTCAGCGGGTAGACGTTGTCCACCGAGAGGTGGGCAGGCGGCTGGCCGTGCGGCTGGCCAGGCTGGGCGAGGGGAGGGATCGACAGGGGCTGCTCGTCGACGTAACCCGTGGTGTCCTCACCGTGGTGCGCCTCGTCCAACGAGGTGTCGACGGTGACGGCCAGCTGCACCTGCTCGCCGAGCTGGGAGGACAGTGCCTGGGTCACCGCGTCGCGCACCCGCTGCTCGACGACGTCCTTGGTGTACTCGTTCGGCACCTTGACCAGGGCGGTTCCGTCGAGCAGTCCGGCGAGGCGGGCCAGCGTGAGGAACGCGCGTTCGCGGGCCGGGAGTCCGTCGGCGTCGAGGGTGGCGATGGTGTTCTGCCAGATCTGCGTGTAGTCCAGATCTGTGTCACTCACCGGTCCCACATCCCTTTCGACGGTTTGGCTGCCCTGTCGCAGGGTCATGGTGTCTGTCCCCTGTGCCTCATCGACACTGTGCCTTATCCACATAGTTATCCACAACCTGTGGGCAAGGGATGGGACGAGGAGGGACGGTAACAACAGCGGCGCAGGGCGGCAACCGAAACGGCGGAAATTGGGTCTCGTTCGGGGAAATTGGTGCCCTACGCACGGCGTGTCTGGGTCGAAATGGCCAAGAGTGGGTGCTATTGGCGCCTCGCCAGCCCAGCTGTTCCCCGCGGTTTGCCGCGTGGCCGGCGCTGGTTTGACCCTGCGGTGGGCGCTCGCGTACCTTGGAACCGGCCTGTCGGCCGTTTTCGCATGCCCGTGACGCCCTGGATCCTTGGTGCCAGCCACCGAGGATCGGTTCTCGCGGGTCTCCGATTGCGGCCGACCACCCAGCCGCCCATGCACTCAGCAGGCCACCCGGGCCTGATCAGTAACGGAGATCCTCGTGAGCAAGCGTACTTTCCAGCCGAACAACCGTCGTCGGGCCAAGACCCACGGCTTCCGCCTGCGTATGCGGACCCGTGCGGGTCGCGCCATCCTGTCGGCCCGCCGCGCTAAGGGCCGCACCGAGCTCTCCGCCTGAGGCCGACCCCGTGCTGCCCGCGGGGCACCGGCTCCGTGCGAGTTCGGACTTCGCGGCCACCTTTCGGGGGCCCAGGGGAGCCCGAGCTGGCTCCACGCTGATCGTGGTCCACGCCAACCAGGCCGACGCGCGTGCGGGACAACCGCCGCGGGTCGGTTTTGTTGTCTCCAAAGCCGTCGGCGGAGCGGTGGTCCGCAACCGCACCAAGCGCCGGCTGCGGGCGCTGATGGCGGCTCGGGTTCGCGCACTGCCGCTTGGTACGGATCTCGTGATTCGCGCGAATCCTGTTGCGGCGCAAGCGAATTCGTCGTCACTGGGCGTCGAGCTGGATGGTCTCCTCGCTCGGGTGACCGCACGACTCGGGGCGGGGCGCGCGTGAGCACGCTCAAGCGGGTGACCGCGGCACCCCTGATCGGGCTCCTGCTCTTCTACCAGCGCTTCATCTCACCGATGACGCCCCCGACCTGCCGGTACTACCCCTCCTGCTCGGCCTACGCCGTCACCGCGATCCGGCGCTTCGGTCCGGTCAAGGGAACCTGGCTGGCCGCCAAGCGGTTGGCTAGGTGCCACCCCTGGGCAGCAGGTGGGGTCGACCACGTTCCAGCACCACCCCCGCACGCCGCCCACGCCGCCTAGCGGCAAGGCACCAGACCTGCCGGCCGCGCGGCATACCCACTGCGCGGCCGGAACCACCGGTGGACCGTCACCTCGACGGCCCACCACCAGATTGAGGACGACATGAGTTTCAGTGATCTGATCTTCCCGTTCGAGTGGATCGTCTCGTGGATTCTTTTCGGTTGGCACTGGGTGTTCACGAACCTGCTCGGCATCCCGTCGGACTCCGGCGTCGCGTGGACGTTGTCCATCGTCGGCCTCGTGGTGGTGATGCGGGCCGCGATGATCCCGCTGTTCGTCAAGCAGATCCACGCGTCGCGGCGGATGCAGCTCATCCAGCCCGAGATGCAGAAGATCCAGGCCAAGTACAAGGACAAGAAGGACCCGGACTCCCGTCAGGCGATGACGCAGGAGACGATGGACCTCTACAAGCGCACGGGGACCAACCCGTTCAGCTCGTGCCTGCCGATCCTGCTGCAGTCACCGTTCTTCTTCGGACTGTTCCGCGTGCTCAACGGGCTCAAGAAGATCGCCGACGGCACGAACGATCCGATCGGCCCGATCTCGGCCAAGCTCGCCGGTGAGGCGGAGTCGTCGACGTTCTTCGGTGCACAGCTGTCCGACAAGTTCGTCGGAGCGAACAGCCTCACCGTCCAGATCGTCACTGTCGTGCTCATCATCGCCATGTCTGCCAGCACGTTCACCACCCAGCGCCAGCTGATGATGAAGAACATGCCGGCCTCGGCGCTGGACAACCCGTTCGCCAAGCAGCAGAAGATGCTGCTCTACCTGATGCCGATCTTCTTCGCGATCTCCGGCGTCAACTTCCCGATCGGTGTCCTCCTGTACTGGCTCACCACCAACGTGTGGTCGATGTGCCAACAGTTCTACGTGATCCGCAAGATGCCCGCCCCCGGCTCCCTCGCGGAGAAGGCGATGCAGGAGCGGCGGCGCAAGAAGGGCAAGCCGATCGAGGAGTTCACCGTCAAGGGGCTCGACAAGGTGGAGGACACCGAGGCGCCCAAGGCGGGCGGTCAGCGCGTCCAGCCTTCGCGGAACAAGAAGAAGAAGGGTGCCGCAGGTCCGGCCAAGAAGCCGGCGCCCAGCTCCACCACAGACACCAAGCCCCAGACCGACAACTGAGAGTGACCACCATGACCGAGCACAACAACACCGTCGTGGACGACACCCAGACCACTGAGACGTCCATCGACGAAGGCACCGACCAGGGCACCGGCGAGGGCCCCGACCAGGGCACCGGCGAGGGGACCGATCAGGGCACCGACGAGCACACCGATCAGGGGGTCGATCAGCTCACCGACCAGGGCGCCGACGACTCCGACGACTCCGACGACACGGCAGCGGACGCGCCCTCTGACCACGAGCACGGGGCGCCGCGGCGTCGCCCGGCCAAGGTGGCCGACCTCGAGCGTGAGGGCGAGGTGGCGGCGGACTTCCTGGAGACCCTGCTCGACATTGCCGACCTCGATGGCGACATCGACGTGGACGTGGACGGCGACCGTGCCGCGGTGTCCATCGTCGACTCCGACGAGGGCCGGGTGCCTCGGCGCCTGGTCGGCCAGGACGGCAAGGTGCTCGACGCGCTCCAGGAGCTGACCCGGCTCGCCGTCCAAGCGGCCACCGGAGAGCGCAGCCGACTGATGCTGGACGTAGCCGGCCACCGGGCCGAGCGCCGTGCGTCCTTGGTCGAGGTCGCGCGCGGCGTCATCGAGCAGGTCAAGGCGACGGGCGAGCAGGCCTCTCTCGAGCCGATGACGGCTTTCGAGCGCAAGGTCGTTCATGACGAGGTCCTCGCTGCCGGTCTCACGTCCGAGTCCGACGGCGTGGAGCCCCGCCGCTTCGTCGTCGTCCTGCCGGCGTGATCGCGCCGCAGGCGAGTGTGTTTCACGTGAAACAGAGCGCATGACGGCGCACGAACGCACCGACGACGGGCGCGGGACCGGGGAGACCGGGACCGCGCCCGTCGCGTCGTCGACGGGTCCCGCCGCTCCTCCAGCCGTTTCAGACCCAACCGCTTCAGCCCCGCCCGCGTCAGACCCAGCGGCTCCGGCTCCGGTGGCACCACCGGCGGCTGCGGCAGTGTTCGGTACGCACCTGGCCCTGGCCGAGCGGTTCGCCGCGATCCTGGCGGACACCGGGGTTTCGCACGGTCTGATCGGCCCCCGCGAGGTGCCGATTCTCTGGGACCGGCACATCCTCAACTGTGCGGTCGCGCACGAGGCCTTCCCCGAGGGGGTGGCCGTGGTCGACGTGGGTTCCGGAGCCGGGTTGCCCGGTTTGGCCCTGGCCATCGTGCGGCCTGACCTGCACCTGCACCTGGTCGAGCCCATGTTGCGTCGCACCACGTGGCTCTCGACCACGATCGACGAGCTCGGCCTCTCCAACTGCACGGTCCACCGGGGCCGGGCCGAGGAGTTCAACGGGGTGCTGACGGCGCCCTATGCCACCGCGCGAGCGGTCGCCCGCATTGACAAGCTCGCCCGGTGGACCTTCCCGCTGCTGGCCGACGACGGCACCCTCGTGGCCCTCAAGGGCGAGTCCGCCGCCCAGGAACTGGCCGCCGAGGAGAAGGTGCTGCGCAGGCTCGGAATGACCTCAGCGCGGGTCGTGACCTTCGGCGCCGGCCTGCTCCCCGTGCCCACCACCACGCTGCAGCTCACGGTGGGCGCTCGTCCGGCAGCCAAGCGCGGTCCCGCGCGACGCGCCAGGAACCGGACCTGATCAACCCTGCTGACAGGGCGCTGCCTCCCGCGTTGTGACGCACGCGCGAACTAGGGTTGGATGATGCCCATGGCCAACGAGGAGACTGCGTGAGCACAGCAACGCTGCACTTGACCAGGGGGCTCGGATGGCCGCAACGGCCGGACCGCCCCAGCAGCGCACTCGGGTGGCCGGCAGGGGACCGGAGGTCGCAGAGCGACCCGGCTTCACGTGAAACGGAGCAGCTCTCCACCGCGACGACAGCGCTGGACGAGCGCGCGGGGCAGGCCGAACCGACGGCGAACGGTACGACCATCACGACAGGTGACGCCTCCATGACCGGCACAGTCGACAGCAATACGGCCTCTGTTTCACGTGAAACAAACGGCGCCCGCGACCTCCATCCCGACGCCCACGCGGGCACCCACCCCAGCACCCACCCCGTGGATTCGGCCGCGGCTGAGGAGGCGCTGGCGGCCGTTGTTTCACGTGAAACGGACGAGCGTGAGGAACTGGCCTCCTCCTTGCCGACCGCTGACCGGGACACCCCCTTGGCGCAGGCCGTCGCCGCTGATGCCCGCAAACGAATAGCCCTCACCGGGCGAGTCTTCCCCAAGCCGACGGCGACGCGCGTCCTGACCGTGGCCAACCAGAAGGGCGGGGTAGGCAAGACCACCACCACCGTGAACGTCGCGGCGGCGCTGGCCCAGGCGGGCTTGACCGTGCTGGTCATCGACATCGACCCGCAGGGCAATGCGAGTACGGCCCTCGGTATCGACCACCACGCCGAGGTGCCGAGCATCTACGACGTGCTCGTCGACGGCACACCGATGGCGGATGTTGTCCAGGAGTGCCCGGACATCCCCGGCCTGTGGTGTGCGCCGGCCACGATCGACCTCGCCGGCGCGGAGATCGAGCTCGTCTCGCTGGTTGCGCGCGAGACCCGCCTCCAGAAGGCGATCGCGGCGTACCTGGAAGCGGACGCCGACACCGATCGCCCGGCGCCGGACTACGTCCTGATCGACTGCCCCCCGAGTCTGGGCCTGCTGACGGTCAACGCCTTCGTCGCCGCCCAGGAGGTCTTTATCCCGATCCAGTGCGAGTACTACGCGCTCGAGGGTCTCTCACAGCTGCTCAAGAACATCGAGCTGATCCGCAACCACCTCAACCCGTCATTGCACGTGTCGACCATCCTGCTGACCATGTACGACGGCCGGACCCGCCTGTCGGCCCAGGTCGCCGAGGAGGTGCGCAACCACTTCCCGGCGCAGGTCCTGCGCAACACCGTGCCTCGCTCGGTGCGCATCTCGGAGGCGCCGAGCCACGGCCAGACCGTGATGACCTACGACCCCAACTCCAGTGGCGCCCTGTCCTACCTGGGCGCGGCTGCTGAGCTTGCCGATCGCGGCGCCGCCACCGCCGACCACTCGACCGCGTCCACGCAGAACTGAGAGAAGACACCATGAGCGAGAAGCGCCGCGCACTCGGCAGGGGCCTGGGTGCCCTGATCCCCAACGCCCCGACCTCCCCCAATGGCCGTCCCGTGGACGTCTTTTTCCCTGACCAGCGTCCCGGCGCGACGGCGTATGCCGGTGGGACGCCGTCCGGGCGCGACGGTGCCGGCGAGGCCTCGGCTGGGGCAGGGACGACCACGACGACGATGGAGCCGACCAGCGACGCCGGTCACGGTCCGGACGGGGTGTCCGACGATGACCGTGCTGCCGGCAACGGGCAGGCCCGCACCGGTGAGGCGTCAGGCTCGGGTGACGCGAGCGACACCGACGACGCAGATGGCGCGGTGGCGGCAGACACGGACAACCCGCACGGGCTGGCGCCGGTCCCGGGAGTCTCCTACGGCGAGATCCCGGTCGAGCAGATCCGCCCCAACCCGCGTCAGCCCCGGTCGGTCTTCGACGAGGACGACATGGCCGAGCTGGTGCACTCCATCTCCGAGATCGGGGTGCTTCAGCCGATCGTCATCAGGCCCATTCCTGCAGGTCAGGGGCCCGACCAGCTCGACAACGCCCCCGAGGGCGTGCGCTACGAGCTCATCATGGGTGAGCGCCGCTGGCGCGCCTCGCAGGAGGCTGGGCGGGCTACCGTGCCAGCGATCGTCAAGGAGACCGAGGACGACGACCTCCTGCGGGACGCCCTCCTGGAGAACTTGCACCGCAGCGAGCTGAACGCTCTCGAGGAGGCGGCGGCCTACCAGCAGCTGCTCGAGGACTTCGGCTGCACCCACGACGAGCTCGCCGCTCGGATCGGCCGTTCCCGGCCCCAGATCTCCAACACGCTGCGGCTGCTGAAGCTGCCGCCGCTCGTGGCCCGCCGCGTGGCTGCGGGCGTGCTGTCGGCCGGCCACGCGCGGGCCCTGCTGTCGCTGCCCGACGGTGCCGCGATGGAGCGCGTCGCGCAGCGGATCGTGGCCGAGGGCCTGAGCGTCCGCAACGTCGAGGAGATCGTCGCCGTCGGCGGGCCGGACGACGTGGCCAAGCCGCGACGCCCGCGCGCGGGCAACCGGCACCCCCAGCTCGACGACCTGGCGGCCCGGCTGTCCGACCGGTTCGACACCCGGGTCAACATCGCCCTGGGTCAGCGCAAGGGCAAGCTGACGGTCGAGTTCGCCTCGGTCGAGGACCTCAACCGGATCGTCGACATGCTCGGCCTCGACCGCCGCAGCTAGGACCGAAGTAGCTAGGACCGCAGACCGACCGACCGCCGCGACCGCGGGCTTGGAGTAGGTCGGCTGCTGCTCAGCGGTCGGGGAATTCCCTTGGGGGAGTAGCCGATTCGTGGTCGTTGTCAGCTGTGTGAGGCGAGGTAGGCGCGCAGGTCGCCGAGTCTCAGGACGCCCGTCGTGGCGGTGTCGTCATCTCCCAGGTAGAGCCGCTGCAGGCTGACCAGCACGGCCTCGGCGATCGTGTCGCGGAACGCCGGGTCGGCCAGGCGTGCGGCGTCGCTGGGGTGGGACAGGTAGCCGGCCTCGATGCGCACGGCAGGCATCCGGGTCTGCTGCAGCAGGGCCCAGGAGCGGCCGTGCGAGCGGCAGTTCTCGAGACCGGTGCGCGCCACGACTTCGCGCAGCACCAGGTCGGCGAGGTGCTCACCGACGGCCGACCACGACGTCTTGCGGTCGCGGCCGAAGAAGAAGGTGGCGACCCCGCTGGCCTCGGCGGCATCGTGGGAGTCGCAGTGCAGTGAGAGCACGAGGTCGGCGCCGGCATCGTTGGCCAGGGCGGCCCGCTCGTCCTCGGTCGGGCAGGTGTGCTCGGTTCGGGTGTAGACGACCGAGACGCCGATGGCGGTCAGCCGACCCTCGATCCGGCGGGCGAGGTCCATGACCAGCTCTGCCTCGACCAGCCCGTGGGCCACGGCGCCGGAGTTGCTGCCACCGTGGCCCGGGTCGAGCACGACGGTGCGGCCACTCAGGCTGTGCCCGGAGCGGCGGACCAGCTCCTGCTCGCGCAGCACGTTGGCCGAGCCCCCCGACACCGAGCGACGCAGGTCCTTGAAGGCACGCAGCGTGTCGGGACCGACCGATCCGTCACCGGAGAGGCCGTAGGCGCGCTGGAAGCTGCGCACCGCACGCTCCGTCTCGGGCCCGAAGCGGCCGTCGACGCGGCCAGCGGCGAAGCCGAGGGTGTTGAGCCGCTCCTGCAGGGTGACGACGTCCTCCCCGCGCAGCAGGTGACCCGGCGTGTGCATGAGGATCCGGTCGCCGAGGGCCCAGCGGGCACCGTCGATGGCCGTGAACGTCTCGACCCCGACCACCCCGTCGACGATCAGCCCCTTGTGCTGCTGGAAGGCCCGCACCGCACGCTCGAGGGAAGCGTCGAACAGGGCGGGGTCGAACGGGGTCTGGTCCCCCTCGCCAGCGTCCTCGGCGTCAGGGCCGCCGAGGTGTGGCGGTTCGGGCAGCTGGTCGAGTGGCAGCGCTGCCAGCCTGGCTCGCACGTCCACGACGGCGGGTCCGTGGCTGCCGAGGCCGAGCAGGCCGCTCTTGCTGTCGGACACTCGACCTCCTCGGGTGATCGCGCACCCAGCCAGGTTCTTGGCCGGTGTGCGGGTGGCTGGCTGTTGGGGTATTTGTGCAGGTCAGCGGTGGTGCGCCCGGGTTGCGGGGCATGGTGGCTGACGCCCGAGCCTAAGTCAGAACCGGGCTGCGGACCAACCGGACGACCCCTGGTCCGAAAGCCTGGTCCGAAGGCCTCGTCCGGTCGCCTGGTTCGTCCGTGGTCCTCACGCCCTGGCCCGAAGCCAGGGGGCGACGATGCCGGCCGCACCCACCATCGGGCGCGGCCGGCACACGGTCACTGCGGTGCTCAGCCGAGGTAGTCGGCGAGCTCGCGCACCAGCTTGGGCTTGGGCATCGCACCCACGAGGGTCTTGACGACCTCGCCGCCGACGTAGACGTTGAGCGTCGGGATGCCAGTGATGCCGTAGCGGCTGCTCACCGCGAGGTTCTCGTCGGTGTTGAGCTTGACGATGTCGATCTTGTCGGCGTGCGCGATCGCCAGCTCCTCGAGGACCGGGGCGACGGCGCGGCACGGGCCGCACCAGGGCGCCCAGAAGTCCACCAGGACGGGCTTGTCGTTCTGGAGGACGTCGACCTCGAAGGTGGCGTCCGTGGTGTCCTTGATGGCTCCCACTCGGGGGCTCCTTTCGGTGGTGCTGCGGTTGGGGCTGGATGGGTGGTGAGGTGTGCCGGTTGTGGCGTGGGGCTCGGTCTGTCCGTCAGGATCCCAGCGGGGTCTGACAGGCAGACCGGGTGGTCAGTGGGTGAGGGCGGGCTCGTCGGTGAGGGCGGTGTCGCCCGCGGGTGCGCCCGCGTGCTCGCGGTCGGCGAGGTAGCGCTCGGCGTCGAGGGCCGCGGCGCACCCGGAACCGGCCGCGGTGATGGCCTGGCGGTAGGTGTGGTCGACGAGGTCGCCGGAGGCGAAGACACCGGGCAGGTTGGTGAGCGTCGTGCGGCCCTGGACCAGGACGTAGCCCTCGTCGTCGAGCTCGACGACGCCCTTGACCAGCTCGTTGCGCGGGTCGTGCCCGATCGCGACGAACAGGCCGGTGACGGGCAGCTCACGGGTCTCGCCGGTCACGGTGTCGCGCAGCGTGATCCCGGTCAGCTTGGCATCACCGTGGATCGCCTCGACGGCGGAGTTCCAGGCGAACCTGATCTTGTCGTTGGACAGGGCGCGCTCGGCCATGATCTTGGAGGCGCGCAGCTCGTCGCGACGGTGCACGATCGTCACCGAACGGGCGAACTTGGTGAGGAAGGTCGCCTCCTCGACGGCCGAGTCGCCACCGCCGACCACGGCGATGTCCTGGTCGCGGAAGAAGAAGCCGTCACACGTCGCACACCACGAGACCCCGTGGCCGGAGAGTCGCTTCTCGTCGGGCAGCCCGAGCTCACGGTAGGCCGACCCCATCGCCAGGATCACGGCGTGCGCACGGTAGGTGTTGCCCTCGGCGTCGACGACCGTCTTGACCTCGCCCTCGAGGTCGACCGACTCGACGTCGTCGGTGATGATCTCGGCGCCGAACCGCTCGGCCTGGGCCCGCATGTTCTCCATCAGGTCCGGGCCCATGATGCCGTCGCGGAAGCCGGGGAAGTTCTCGACGTCGGTGGTGTTCATCAGCGCGCCACCAGCGGTCACGGCGCCCTCGAACAGCAGGGGCTGGAGGTTGGCCCGCGCCGCGTAGACGGCGGCGGTGTAGCCCGCTGGACCGGAGCCGATGATGATCAGACTGCGGATGTCGGCAGGTGCGGTGGTGCTCACGCGGTTACAGCCCCTTGTGGTCGAGAAGGCGGTGCACCGCAACATACGGTGCCTGTGTCTGCAACCGATCGTAGGCCCTCGATGTTCCCCACCGCTGCGGTGCGCCACGACGCGCCGTGAGGCGGCCCCTGCAGGCTCAGGGGACCGCGAGCGGGCCGGCCAGCACGAGGGGGTGCGCGGCGTCGCAGGCCGGGGACACGGCATACACGGTCCGTCCGGTGTCGTTGCTGACCACGGCGACCACCGCTGGTGCGCCGTCGAGAGTCGCGACGTCAGCCGCGACCGGCATCCAGGCCTGCACGCCGATCGCGGTGAGGCAGGCGCGCAGGCCGGTCTCGCTGTCGGCGGGACCGCGGCTGGCCTTGGGTGCTGCTGCGCTGTCGCGGGCGGTGTAGTCGACGGCAGCAGCCTGCGTCGCCAGCGCTGCCGCGGTGTATGTCGTGCCGCTGGCCGCCAGCGACACCTGGCCCAAGGGCCCCCTGACCCGCAGGTCCGGGCCCGAGGACGACTGGGTGCGCGGCGCGACGCCCGACCCCGAGTTCGTGTCCGACCCGCTCTCGCTACTGGCCGCCGCCCCGCTGCCGCTGTCTGCGGCGGAGCCGCCGCTGAGGGAGGCCATCACGTCGCCGGGGCCGGTGCCGGTGAGCAGGGCGGGGAGGCCGAAGCCGAGGATGGCGGCTGCCGCGGCGGCGACCCCCACGTGCTGCCAGCCCCAGCGGCGCGGCCGCAGGGGCACGACCGTGGCGCCGCCCTCGCGGGCCGACTGCTCGGCGGCGATGGAGGCGTTGATCCGGGAGACGAGGTCCGCCGGCATGGGGCCGGGGTCCGGCAGCGCCGACAGCAGCTCGCGGATGCCGGTGGGGTCGTGCTCGGGGCCCCCCTTGTCCGCGGGGGGCACGGGTGGGGTGCTCACCACGAGAACCTCCAGACGTCGGGGACCAGCATTCGGGACGCACGGATGCCGGTGGACACACGGCAGGGGCGACATGTGTACGACGTCACGGCTGCCCCGATGGTTCCCTGAGCAGCTCGGCCATGGCCTCACGGCCCCGACTGCAGCGCGACTTCACGGTGCCCTCCGCGACCTCGAGGACGGCGGCGGCCTCCGCCACCGAGAGGCCGTGCATGTCGACGAGGATGAGCGCCATCCGCTGGCCCTCGGGCAGTCGGTCGAGGGCCTCCCGCACGTCGAGCCTGGTGTCGACCGAGGCCTGCGCGTCGCGCTTGTCGGAGAGCTCGTACTCGGGCAGCGGACTGGTCGGCTTGTCGCGCCGCAACCGGTCCAGGCACGCGTTGACGACGATGCGGTGGAGCCACGTGGTCACGGCCGCGTCGCCTCGGTAGGACTCGGCTCGCCGGAACGCCGAGATGAAGGCGTCCTGCACGCAGTCCGAGGCCAGCTCGCGGTTGCGCGTGGTCCGCAGCGCGACAGCCCACATCCGGTCGCGGTGACGACGGAACAGCTCCCCGAAGGCGTCCGGGTCGCCGGCGATGTGGGCGCGGAGCAGGTCGCGGTCGTCGCGCTCGCGCAGCGGGAGGGTGCTCATGGGTATGCCGCCCTGCCGACCTTCCCGGTCAGCTGACCGTGACCTCGGCCAGCGTGGCGCGGAAACGCCCGTCGCTGACCTGGGTCACGCTGGTGAACCAGACGAAGACGAACTGGCCCTTGACCGCTGCAGGGGCGGTCAGGGTGACGTCGCCGGACTTGCCCTTCGAGGAGCCGACCTCCTTGGCGCTGTCGAGGCTCTCTCGGTCGTCGCCGACGTAGACCGTCACGTCGGAGGCGTTGGGCAGGACCAGCTTGACGGTGGTCACGTCGCGGTTCTGGCCGAGGTCCAGCCGCACGCCGACGCCCTTCTTGAGGCCACCGAGGTTGGCCGACGCGTAGCCCTCCGAGCTCCAGAAGGTGTTGTCCTTGCCGTCGAAGACGCGGGCCGCCTCGCCGTTGCGCTCCGCACCGTCGCCGGCCGGGTCGAACCCGGTGGCGCTGAGGACGGCGAAGGACTGGGTCCCGGACTCCTCGGGCTGGGTCGGCGTGACGGTCACCGCTGGGGCGGTCACCTTGACGGTGCTCCTCGGCGTGGGGGGGTCGCCGAGCCCGAGGTCGGTGTTGGAACCGATCTTCGAGGCTCCGTAGAACCCGACCACGATGGCCAGGATGAGGAACGCCGCCACGACGGCCAGCACGAGCTTGGACTGGTCGCGCGTGGGTGCCTCGCCGGTGTCGGCGTGGAGCATGGGGAGCGGAGGGTCCAGTGGCTCCTGGCCCTCGACGAGGGCCTGGTCGAGGGAGATCCGGCGTTGCTCCGCCCGCTCCTCGGCCGCCTGGCGCTGCGCCCGCCGCTCGGCGGCCTTGTCCGCCGCCGCGCGGGCGAAGCTTCCCACGCGGTGGGCAGCGGCCCCCGCTGCCTGACCGGCTGCCTGACCTGCCGTGCCGATCGCGGACCCGACCGCACTCGCTGCCGCAGCGGCCTGGGCGGCTGCCGCCGCGCCGGCGCCCGGCTCACCGGGCTCTGTGGATGGCTGGGTGGATGGCCCTGCGGCCGGCTCGGACAGCTCGGAGGGCGGGCCGGGGAGGACCGGGTCGAACCGCGTCTGGGTCGGGCGGCTCGCCGGACTGCTCGTCGGGCTGCCGCCACCTGCGGGACGAGGGCCACCCGCGGCCGGGAGCAGCGCTGTGTCGACGTCCGCACCGGTCGCGTGGTGCTGAGACGCCGCATCCTGCTCGTCTGCCGCGTCCCACTCGTCCGCGGCAACGGACGGTCCGTCGACAGGTGCGTCGACCGGTGCGTCCTGGCCGGTCGGCAGGGCGACGGTGCTCTCCGAGGCGGGGGAGGACGCGGATCCCGGGGTTGCTGGCGGGATGGGCACCGTGGCGAGCTCGGAGCGCAGTTGCTCCATGGCCAGCGGAATGGTCCGGGTCGTGCCGTCGTCCACCGGGGTCGTGCCGCCGAGACCGCTGACCTGCGCCATGGCCCACGGCGCGATCTGGGAGGCGAAGTCACCGGGGGTGAGCGGCCCCTGGTCCTCGTTGAGGGTGAGGCGGCACAGGGCGTCGAGGTCACCGGGGACACCCGCCGCGATCTCGGACGGCGCGGGGACGCCGCCGACGACGTGCGGCGCGGACTCCAGGCCGGGGACCGAACCGGGCAGTGGCCACCGGCTGGTCAACGCGGCATACGTGAGGGCAACCACGCCCACGGCGTCCAGCCGAGCCGCCTGGGTGGCGTCGAGGTCGTCCTCGTCGGCCATCGCGGCGAGGGTGGCCACCCCGCGGACCTTGATGGTGCCGTCGTGGGAGCGCAGGACCGAGTGCGGGGTGAGGCGCAGGTGGTGCAGGCCCCGGCCGCGCGCGGCCTCGAGGCCGGTGGCGGTCTCGCCGACGACGCGGCGGACCTCCTCGGCGGGCAGTCCGCCCTGTTCGAGGATCTGGGCGAGCGAGTGGGCGTCGTGGATGGCTTCCTCGACGAAGAACGCGATCCCCTCGGACCGGCCCACGTCGAGCACGCGCACGAGGCGGTGGTTGTCGAGTCCGGCGACGCGACGCGCGGCGTCGAGGGTGGCATCGGCGTGGGACTCGTCCTCGGAGAAGCACACGATGACGACGTCGCGCTCCAGCGTCGTGTCGTGGGCCGACCAGCGTTCGGCCCTCGGCAGCTGCTCGAGCCGACGCTGCACGGCATAGCGGCCGCCCAGCACCGTCGATGGGCCTACCCCGTGCACGCTGCCTCCTACGGTGTCGATGGACGCGTCGCCCCTATTGCACCAGCACGGTGCGGGCTCATCCTAGGGCGTGCCCGATCAGGAGGGGCGGCGCCGCAGGCGGCGCAACACGGGCTCGAACAGCTGGCCGACCTCCTCCACGCGCAGGAGGTGGGCGGTCCCGAAGCACAGGACGAGGAACAGCACCCCACCCAGCACCATCTCGACGAGGGCGCCCGACCAGCGCTCGCCGTCGATGCCGAAACCCTCGAGACCGACGAGCATGAAGGCCGTGGCCGCGGCGGCCAGCAGCCCGGCCAGCGCGAGCCTGACGTAGGTGCGGATGCTCGATCCGAGCCGCAGCAGGCCCAGCCGCCGACGCAGCAGCATGAACCCCAGGAGGGCCGCGGCGAGGTTGCTCAGCGTCTGTCCGATGCCGACGACGATGCCGGCGCGTCCAGGGTCCACGGTGAGGGCCGTGATGTTCACCGCGGTGGCGACGACGGTCACCACCACCTGCAGCAGGAACGGTGTCCTGGCGTCCTCGTAGGCGTAGAACACGCGTTGCACGAGGTAGAGCCAGCCGAACGGCACCAGTCCCAGCATCATCGCCATCATCACGTGCGCGATCGCCAGGCTCTCGGCGTGGTCGTTGCCGGGGAAGGCGACCCGCACGGCCTGGGCGCCCAGCACCAGGGCGAGGAAGGTGCCGGGGACCAGGAGCACCGCGGGCATCCGGATGCCCCGGCCGAGGTCGGCGACCACCTCCGCCGTGTCGTCGCGGTGCGCGGCCTGGGAGAGCCGGGTGAACAGGGCGGTGACGAGGGAGACCGTGATCAGGGAGTGGGGGAGCATGAACAGCAGGAAGGCGAGCCCGTAGGCAGTGACGCCCGCGCCGACCTGACCGCGCTCGTCGAGCAGGTCGCCCGCCCGGGTCATGACCTTCGACGTGACGATGAACCCGAGCTGGCTGACGGCCACCGCCGCGAAAGTCCACAGCGCGACCTTGGAGGCGGACCGCAGCCCCACGCCGCGGAAGCCCCACACGGGTCGATACCGGAAGCCGCTGCGGTGCAGCGGGAGCCACAGCGCGAGTGCCTGGGCTGCGACGCCGAGGGTCGCGGTGCCCGCCAGCAGCCAGATCATGGTGTCGGACCAGTTCTCGACCTTGATGTCCTTGCCGTAGGCCGCGCCGAACCAGAGCAGCCCGCCGATCGCGACCACGTTGGCCAGGGCCGGCGCCCACATGTATGCCGCGAACTGACCTCGCGCGTTGAGCACCTGGCCGAACAGGGTGTAGAGGCCGTAGAAGAAGACCTGTGGAAGGCAGATGAAGGCGAACGCGGTGGCCAGCCCCAGGGTCGTGGCGTCCCACCGGTTGGAGAACAGCCGGACGAGCAGTGGCGCGGCCGCCGTGACGACGATGGTGGCGCCCAGCAGCAGGGCGATCGAGAGGGTGAGCAGCCGGTTGACGAACTCGTGACCGCCGTCGTCGTGGCTCGCGGCCTTGGTGATCTGGGGCACCAGGACGGCGTTGAGGACACCACCGGCGAGCAGCAGGTAGAACTGGTTGGGCAGGGTGTTGGCGACCTGGAACGTGTCGGCCGCCAGGGCGATGCCCACGGTGGCCGCGAGCATCGAGGCCCGCGCGAACCCGAGCAGCCGCGAGACGACCGTGCCGGCGGCCATGACGGCGCTCGACCGGGCAAGGCTGCGCTCGTTGCCGGTGGTGGCGTCGCTCATTCGGGGATGGCCTCTCGGGGGAGCCGGGCGCCGGGGCGACGTCGGACGGTGCGCACGATACCCAGCAGCAGGATGAGCCCGCCCACCGCGGCGAGCCCCCAGTAGACCCAGTTGCCCGTGGGCGTGACGCGGACCTGCACGTCGGCGCCCTGTCCGATGACGGTGCCGTCCGGCGTCGTCAGGGTGGTCCGCAGCGGCACAGAGCCCGCGGCCAGCGCCGTGACGCCCACGAACACGGTGGCCCTGCTCTTGGGGCCGATCCGCAGGACGGCGGGCTGGCTGTCGATCCGCAGGCGCGGGTTGGAGGCCTCCACCGTGAGCTTGACGTTCTCGACCGGCACTGCCAGGTCGTTCGTGACGGTGATCTGCAGCCGACCGGAGTCGGCGAGGAAGTTGATCGTGCTGGCCGACACCTTGACCGACGTGGTCGTCTGCCTGGCGGCCTGGGTGACCCGGCCGCTCAGGGTGTCCCACGCGGTCGGGGCGGCTCGCCAGCGGGTGGAGGCGAGCTGTTCGGCCGCCCGGGTCCAGGTGCGCAGGAACTCGTCGCCGTCGTCGCGGATCTGGGCGACACCGCGCACCGTGCGGACGGTCTGCTCCAGCTGGCTGATCCGGGCACTGGTGAGGACTGCCCGGCCGCCGCTGGGCGCGACCGTGGGCCGGGTGACCGGGGCGGCTGGAGTGCCCACGGCGCGCCTGGCCCTGGCCAGCACGTCGCCGGTCGTCGTCGGGGTGAGCCACGGGATGCTGGCGGTGGCGGAGAGGAAGGCCCGGGCGGCGGTCGGGTCGGGGTTGAACGAACGGGGCGCCGCCACGAGGACCGAGCGCCCCTGTGTGCCGGGGAGCTCGTTGAGCAGCGCGACCGAGTCGGCGACGAACTGCTGGGTGCTCAGCACGCCTTCCGCCGACGAGGTGGTCCGCCGCAGGAGCGCGCTCAAGGCGTCGTCGTAGGCCAGCAGGGGCAGCCCGGTGGTGCTGCGTTGCGCCGAACCCGGGGTCGCGGCCGACCCCGGCGTGCTGAGCACCGCGGCCGACGTGACCTGCCCGACGAGGGCCGGCACGCGGAAGAGCCGGCGCAGGGCCGTCTCGCGGCTCGTGGTGTAACCGCCGTCGGCCGGCCAGGCCACGTCCGCGCGGCCGCCCAGCTTCTCGGCCACCGCCTGCGAGCGCCCCACCAGGGTGCGCATCAGGGACTGGCCCGTGCTGGCCCCGGCGACCGCCGCGAGGTCGGCGTCGGTGTCCGGCAGCACCCACGGGGTATGCCGCGCGGCCGCGTCGGTGATGCGGGCCTGGGTCGCGGCGCGCATCGCCGTCTCCTGGTCACCCTGGGTGGATTCACCACCGAGGTCGACGCCGGTCGGCAGCAGGCCGGGCAGGAGGGTGGGGTCGATGGCCCAGGTCACCGGCGCGTCCTGGGTCGCGTCAAGGACCCGGTTGACCCGGGATCCCTCGGCGAGCGCCTCGCCCCAGGCGGTCTCGCGGCTCGCTCCCCGGCCACCGAACAGGTTGGGGTCGGGGTCGAGGGTGAGCGGCACCGCCCAGCTGATGGAGATCGGCTCGTACTGCTTGGTCCGCTGGTAGCCGGCGAAGGTCCGCACGCTGGACGTGCCGGTCTGGATGCTGAGCGGGATGGCGCCGTACGCCGCACCCCCCAGCGAGGCGAGGCGGGGAACGGTGAGCGAGAACGACGCCGTCCCGCCCGCCGGCACGGCACCGGCGAGCCGGGTCTGGGCGATGACGGTTCCCTGCGCCGGGCCGGTCGCCGTCGCCCAGGCCTGGACGGCCTCGCGGGTCGACTTCAGGGCGGCGTCGGCGGTGGGCATGACCACGGACACGGTGGGCCGGTTCAGCGGGCCGGTGCCGTCGTTGTGCACCGTGCCGGTGACGACGAGGTCCTGGCCGCCCGTCACGACGGCTGGGGTCACGGCGGACAGGGCGAGGTCGACGCCCGCTGCCGACGCAGGCCCGGACCCGGCCGCCCACGTGGGCAGCGCGAGCGCGGCCGCGGCGAGCACGCGGCATACGGATGCGCGGTGCATCACCCGTCTCCGGCCAGACGCGCCCAGGCCTGCCTCGCGATGCGTCGCTCGTTGGGGAAGGTGAGGTGCTCGTGTGCCTCGCGCAGGGGCAGCCAGGCGACGTCGATCGCCTCGTGGTCGGGGTCGTTCTCGATGGTGAGGTGACCGCCGGTGGCTTCGAGCAGGTAGTGGTGGACGAACTTGTGCACCCGGCGCTGGTCGGTGGCGAACCAGTAGTCGATGGTGCCGAGCTCGGTGAGGACGCGGCCCTCGATACCGGTCTCTTCCTCGACCTCACGGGCGGCGGCCTGCTGGAGCGTCTCGTCGTTCTCGAGGTGCCCCTTGGGCAGGCACCACTCGATGCGGCCGGCCCGGTTGCGACGCGCGATCACGGCGATCCGGGCGACGCCCTCGTGCACGTCGACGACGATCCCGCCCGCCGATCGCTCCTCGACCGCGGGCAGCCGGGGCCGCTGGGGCACCAGCCTCTCGGGGTCGCGAGCGGGGGAGGTCACCGTGCCACTCTAACGAGCGCCTACCCTTGACCTCCGTGTCCACCGCCGATCCCCGCGAGCCGCAGACCGGCCCTCCCTCCCAGACCCGGGCAGTGCTCCTGCCCGAGCTGATGCGGCGGGCCGCTGCCCACCTCGCGCCGGTGGTGCCGCTGCTGACCGAGCTCGGCGACCTGTTCGTGGCGCAGGGTCACGAGCTGGCCCTGGTCGGGGGCCCGGTGCGCGATGCGTTCCTCGGCCGCCTCTCGCCGGACCTGGACTTCACGACCAGCGCGACTCCCGACCAGACGCTGGCGATCCTCAAGCCCTGGGCCGACGCCCACTGGGACATCGGACGCGAGTTCGGCACGATCGGCGCGCGTCGCGGCGAGCACACGGTCGAGGTGACGAGCTACCGGGCCGACGCCTACGACGGCCAGACCCGCAAGCCCGTCGTCGCCTTCGGAGACAACCTCGAGGACGACCTCGTGCGGCGCGACTTCACCGTCAACGCGATGGCGATGCGGCTCCCCTCCATGGAGTTCGTCGACCCGTATGCCGGGTTGGCCGACCTCGCGGCGCGGCGCCTGCGCACGCCGGGGCCCCCAGAGGTGTCGTTCGGCGACGACCCCCTGCGGATGATGCGGGCGTGCCGGTTCGCGGCGCAGCTCGGCGTCGACGTCGCCCCCGAGGTGAGCGCGGCCATGACGGCCATGGCGGGATCGATCGGGATCGTGTCGGCCGAGCGGGTCCGCGACGAGCTGACCAAGCTGGTGCTGGCTCCGGCACCCCGCGCGGGACTGCGACTGCTCGTCGAGTCCGGGCTGGGCGACCACGTGCTGCCGGAGCTCCCGGCGCTCAAGCTCGAGATCGACGAACACCACCGCCACAAGGACGTCTACGAGCACTCGCTGACCGTCCTCGACCAGGCGATCGCGCTCGAGGGGGCGCCGGACGGCCCCGAGTCGTCGGTGCCCGGGCCTGACCTGGTGCTGCGACTTGCCGCGCTGCTGCACGACATCGGCAAGCCGGCGACCCGGAGGTTCGAGGCCGGCGGCGGCGTCTCGTTCCACCACCACGAGGTGGTCGGCGCCAAGCTCACCGGCAAGCGGCTCAAGGCCCTGCGCTACGACAAGGACACCGTGAAGGCGGTCTCGCGCCTCGTCGAGCTGCACCTGCGGTTCCACGGCTACGGCGACGGCGCCTGGACCGACTCCGCCGTGCGCCGCTACGTCACGGACGCCGGGCCGCTGCTCCAGCGCCTCCACCGGCTGACCCGCTCCGACTCCACCACCCGCAACGCCCGCAAGGCGGCACGCCTCTCGCAGACCTACGACGCCCTCGAGCTCCGGATCGAGGCGCTGATGGAGGCCGAGGAGCTGGCCAAGGTGCGGCCCGAGCTCGACGGCAACGAGATCGCGGAGGTGCTCGGCATCCGTCCCGGCCCCGTGCTCGGCCGGGCCTACGCCCACCTGCTCGAGGTGCGCCTCGACCGGGGCATGATCGGCCGCGACGCCGCCGAGCAGGAGCTGCGCGACTGGTGGGCGCAGCAGCCGGAGTCGAGCCGGGCCGACTCGAGCCAGCCCCCGTCGAGCTGACCCACCCCGACGTGGTGCGTCCCGGTGGTCACCAGGGCCCGGTTTCGGGGGTTCGGTGACGACCTGCGCGCAACAAGTCCGAGGCGGGACGCGAAAGGGGCACCTCCCGCGTGATGCGGAAGGTGCCCCTCTCGTATGCCGTGTGGCTGGGGCGCTGGGTCAGCGCTCCTCGGTGCCGGCGATGAAGGCCTCGAGCTTGGTGCGGCCCTCGGTGTCCTCGCGCTGCACGGGCGGGGACTTCATGAGGTAGGACGAGGCGCTGATGAGCGCGCCGCCGATGCCACGGTCCTTGGCGATCTTGGCCGCACGGATGGCGTCGATGATGATGCCGGCCGAGTTGGGGGAGTCCCAGACCTCGAGCTTGTACTCGAGGTTGAGCGGCACGTCACCGAAGGCGCGACCCTCGAGGCGCACGTAGGCCCACTTGCGGTCGTCGAGCCACGCGACGTAGTCGGACGGCCCGATGTGGACGTTGCGGCTGTCGGTCAGCCCCGCGAGGGCACCGGTCAGGTTGGACGTCACGGCCTGGGTCTTGGAGACCTTCTTGGACTCGAGGCGCTCGCGCTCCAGCATGTTCTTGAAGTCCATGTTGCCGCCGACGTTGAGCTGGTAGGTGCGGTCCAGCGTCACGCCGCGGTCCTCGAACAGCTTGGCCATCACGCGGTGGGTGATGGTGGCGCCGACCTGGCTCTTGATGTCGTCGCCGATCACCGGCACGCCGGCGGCCTCGAACTTCGCGGCCCACTCGGGGTCGGAGGCGATGAAGACCGGCAGCGCGTTGACGAAGGCCACGCCCGCGTCGATCGCGCACTGTGCGTAGAACTTGTCGGCGACCTCGGAGCCCACCGGGAGGTAGGAGACGAGCACGTCGGCCTTGGTGTCCTTGAGGACCTGGACGATGTCCACCGGCTCGGCGTCGGACTGCTCGATGGTCTGGGCGTAGTACTTGCCGATGCCGTCGTAGGTGTGACCGCGCTGCACGGTGACGCCGGTGGGCGGCACGTCGGCGATGCGGATGGTGTTGTTCTCGGAGTTGCCGATGGCCTCGGAGAGGTCGAAGCCGACCTTCTTGGCGTCCACGTCGAAGGCGGCGACGAACTCGACGTCCTTGACGTGGTAGTCACCGAAGGTGACGTGCATGAGCCCGGGGACGTTGCCAGCCGGGTCGGCGTCCTTGTAGTACTCGACACCCTGCACCAGCGAGCTGGCGCAGTTGCCTACGCCAACGATGGCGACGCGAACGGATCCCATGGGAATACTCCTTCTAGAGGGTTTTGGGGGTGGTGGATTTCGGGGTTCTGCTGGTGGTGCTCTTGGTGGTGACCGAAGCGGGGACGTTGCGCTCGGCGGTGATCAGCTCGTTGAGCCAGCGGACCTCGCGCTCGGCGGAGTCCAGGCCGTGCCGCTCGAGAGCGGTCGTGTAGGTGTCGAAGCGCTCGCGGTTCTTGGCCGCACTGGTGCGGATGTTGTCCAGCCGCTCCTCCAGCCGGCTGCGGCGCCCCTCGAGGATGCGCAGCCGGACCTCGGCCTCGGTGCGGGCGAAGAAGGCCAGGTGGACGTCGAAGGTGTCGTCCTCCCACGCGGTCGGCCCGGCTTCCTTGACCAGCTCCTGGAAGTGCTCCTTGCCGTCCGCGGTGAGCTCGTACACGATGCGGGCGCGCCTGGACCCGGAGGTGGCCGCGTGCTGAGTGCCAACCGCCTCGGCGATGAGGCCCTGGTCGAGCAGCCCGCGCAGGCAGGGGTAGAGCGTGCCGTAGGACAGGGCGCGGAAGACGCCGAGCGCCGCGTTGAGGCGCTTGCGCAGCTCGTAGCCGTGCATGGGGCTCTCGTGCAGGAGGCCGAGAACGGCGAACTCGAGGAGCTCGGAACGACGGCTCATGACTGGTCAGCACCTCCCTTCGCGATCGGCGGACGGAACTCGCCCGTGGGTGTCCTCGTGGCTTCGACGACTGGGTAAGCGTACACCAGATATATCGAGCCGATATATCTGGTGAACCCAGCCCGAACAGCCGGCCAGCCGGCATACCGGGGACACCGAATGCACGATTCAGAAGTCCGCCAGTCATACTGAGGGCCACTTGACTGCGCGCAAGGGCGGCCCGAGGGTCGGTGCCTGCGCCAGCTGTATGCCGATCGGGAAGGTCACATGAGTACCCCACGTCCGAAGACGCGAGCCCAGGCCAAGGCGGGGCAGACCCGCCGAGCCAAGGCAGCCAAGACGGCCCGGCCCAAGGGCGGCGCCGGCAGGCGGTGGGCGAAGTGGCTCGGCCTCACGGCGCTGGCAGGGTTCCTGCTCCTCGCGATCGGCTTCTTCGTCGCCTACTCGATGATCGACGCCCCCAAGCCGAACGACCTGGCCGCTGCGCAGGCATCGATCATCTACTACGCCGACGGCAAGACCGAGATCGACCGGATCAGTGAGGTCAACCGCGAGTCCGTGCCGTTGAAGCAGGTGCCCAAGGCCGTGCAGGAGGCCCACCTGGCTGCGGAGGACCGCAACTTCTACCAGAACTCCGGGATCAGCCCGACCGGCATCCTCCGGGGTGCCTGGACGACCCTGTCCGGCGGCACCGCCCAGAGCGGGTCGACGATCACGCAGCAGTACGTCAAGAACTACTTCCTGACCCAGGACCAGACGCTGTCGCGCAAGGGCCGGGAGATCATCATCTCCATCAAGATCGCCAAGCAGCAGTCCAAGGACACGATCCTCGAGAACTACCTCAACACGATCTACTACGGTCGCGGGGCGTTCGGCATCCAGACGGCGTCGAAGGCCTACTTCAACAAGGACGTGTCCAAGCTGACGCCGTCCGAGGGCGCCCTGCTGGCGTCGGTCGTCAAGGGACCGTCGTTCTTCGACCCCGGTCTCGGGGAGTCCCAGAAGGCCAACGCCGAGGCCCGGTGGAAGTACGTGATGGACGGCATGGTGACCAAGGGCTGGCTGACGCCTGAGGCGCGGGCCGAGGCGACGTTCCCGACCAAGTCCCTGGTGAAGTACCAGCCGAACCGCAATGCCGCCGGACCGAACGGGTTCATCACCGACGCGGTCAAGCGCGAGCTCAAGGCCAAGCTCAAGCTCACCGACACCGACATCGACAAGGGTGGCTACCGGATCGTCACCACGATCGACCAGAAGGCGCAGAAGGCCGCCGTCGACGCGGTCAAGGCCCGGATGCCCAAGGGCAAGGGCACGTCGTCGTTGCGGGTCGGCCTGACCTCGATCAAGCCCGGGGACGGCTCCGTGGTCGCGATGTACGGCGGTGCGGACTACCAGAAGGAACAGTTCAACACCGCTACCCAGGCCAGCATGCAGGCCGGGTCGACGTTCAAGATCTTCGCCCTGCTGGCGGCCCTGTCCCAGGACCAGCCGATCAGCACCAAGACCAAGTTCGAGGGCCGCAGCCCGCAGTACTTCAAGGAGTTCGAGGACTCCGCGGCGAAGACCGACTTCCTGCGCCGCGGCGGCGTCCGCAACTTCGGGCCCGGCTCGGGTGAGCAGTTCGGCAACATCGACCTGCGGACGGCCACCGGCCACTCGGTCAACACCGTCTACGCGCAGCTCAACATCAAGGTCGGGCCCAAGGCCACCCGTGACGCAGCGGTCGCAGCGGGTCTGCCGGAGAAGGGGCTCGGGACCAACTACGCCAACGTCCTCGGCACGTCGCACGTCACGGTGACGGACATGGCCAACGCCTACGCGACGATCGCGAGCCAGGGCACCAGGGTGACGCCGTACTACATCCGCTCCGTGAAGGGTGGACCCGGCGACCTCAACTACAAGGCCAAGCCGGTCAAGAAGGCGGCCTTCGACAAGGACGTCACGGCCGACACGGTCGACGCCATGGAGCAGGTGGTCAAGGACGGCACCGCCGTGTACGCCCAGAACCTCGGGCGGCCCGTCGCAGGCAAGACAGGCACCACGACCGACAACAAGGCGGCTTGGTTCGACGGGTTCACCCCGCAGCTGGCCACCGCGGTGGGCATCTACAGCACCGGCCCCAAGGGCGAGGAGCTGTCGATGAACAACATCCCCGGCGTCGGGGAGCTCACCGGTGCGACCGTGCCGCTGCACATCTGGACCGACTTCATGACCGCGGCGCTCAAGGGCCAGAAGGTCGTCGACTTCCCCAAGCGCGCCGGCCTCGGTGACGACAAGGTCTACACCCCGCCGCCGACGACGACGTCCACCACGACGACCACGACTACCACGACCACGACGACCACCACGACGACGCCCACCCCGACCAAGACCAAGGGCACGGGCAAGCCGACGACCACGGTCCCGCCGCCGACGACGATCACGCTCGGCGCCGGCGGACCACCCCCGACGACACAGTGACCCGGCCGCACGACCCGGCGCCGCACGTCTCCTCGACGTCGGACCTCCTGCCCGGTGGTGCGCTGGCGGTCGCCGGCGGGCCACTGGGCCGGCACGTCTCGGCCCGGGCGGTCTCGTGGGTCGCCACGGTCGTGCCGTTGCTCGTCGCGACGGCTGCGACCATGTCGCTGTCGGTGGCGGAGCGTGCCCACTGCATCCAGAAGGGCTGGACCGGCTCGGACCAGTTCTGGCACGCCTGCTTCTCCGACCTGCCGGCGCTCTACCAGCTGGGCAACCTCGACGACGGCCTGGCGTCCTACCTCGCTGGTGACGGTGCGCGGGCCGACCACCCGGTGCTCACGGGCTCGGTGATGGCCTGGGTGGGAGGTCTGGTGCCGGACGGGTCGTTCCTCGACCAGACCCGGTGGTACTTCGCCCTGTGGGCCCTGCTCGGCACCGGCCTCGCCATCGCCATCGTCTACCTCACCGCCGCCTCGCGTCCGCGGCACTCCGTGAACGCCGCGCAGGTCGCGCTCAGCCCCGTGCTGCTGCTCACGGCGATGCTGTCGCCCGACCTGTTCGGGGTCGCCCTCGCCAGCGCCGGCATCTGGGCCTGGAGCCGGCGACGCCCCGCGCTGGCCGGTGCCCTCCTGGGCCTGGCAGTCGCCGCCCGGACCTACCCCGTCCTGATCCTGCTGGCCCTCGTGGTCCTCGGGCTGCGCACCGGCCGCCTCGAGGCGGTCGGTCGGACGCTGGCCGCCGCAGCCGGGGCCGTGGGTGTGGTCCTGCTGCCGTTCCTGGTCGCGAACCCCGGCGCCATCGTGGTGTCGTACGAGAAGTGGTGGGACAGCCCCGCCGGTCTGGGCTCCTTGTGGATGGTGCCCGACCTGGTCGGTCACCCCCTCCCCGCCGGAGTCAGCACCCTGCTCACGGTGGTGGGGCTGGTGCTGGCCGCGTTGACGGGCGCGATGTTCGCGCTGAGCACCCGACGTCGGCCCACCCTGGCCGAGGTCGCATTCGTCCTGGTCGCCCTCGCCCTCCTGGCCGGCAAGACCTTCCCCGTGCAGTCCTCCCTCTGGCTGCTGCCGCTGGTGGCGCTGTGCGGGCTCCGCTGGCGGGACCACCTGCTGTGGGCAGGGGCCGAGGCTCTCCACTTCGTCGCCGTGTGGCTCTATGTCGGCGGCCTGTCCAAGCCCGACCGGGGCCTCCCGGCCGGTTGGTATGCCGTGACCCTCACCCTCCGCGTCCTCGCCGTCGGCTACCTCGTGTGGCGGGTCTGGTACACCGCCGCGCAACGCGCGGAGGCCCCGGAGGTCTCTTCCTCCGAGGAGCTGCGGGGCCAGGACACGGGGGACCTTCCCAAGGACGACTCCCGGGACTTCGACCAGGCCGACGACTCCGACGCAGTGGTCGACGAGCTGGCCGGCGACTTCACGGACGCCCCCGACCAGCTGCTCGTCCGCCTCGCCTGAGGGGCGCCCGCCCGGAATCGGGGCCTGTGGACAACGATTCGGTCGATGTCCCTGTGTCCCGGTACTCTGTTCCAGGTTCCCCGGCGGCGCACCTCGACGGTGCTTCGCAGGGGATCGCACTGCAACCCTCCTGTCACGGAGAGACCGTGACCGCCATAGACCAAAGGAGGCGGGTTATCAGCATGCGTCAGTACGAACTCATGGTCATCCTCGACCCCGAGCTCGACGACCGGACCGTCGCGCCGTCGCTCGACAAGTTCCTCACCGTCGTGACCAAGGACAAGGGCACCGTCGACAACATCGACATCTGGGGCCGCCGTCGCTTGGCGTTCGAGATCAAGAAGAAGGCCGAGGGCATCTACGCCGTCGTCAACTTCACCGCAGAGCCGGCCACGGCCAAGGAGCTGGACCGCCAGCTCGGCCTCAACGAGTCGGTCATGCGCACCAAGCTCCTGCGCCCCGGCGCCTGAGCTGCACCCGATCTGTTTCTGAACACTGAGCCGGCTCTGAAGAGCTTGCTCGACCAGACCTGACCCAAACGAACAGGGGACCTGCTCCATGGCTGGCGACACCATCATCACCGTCATCGGCAACATCACCGGCGACCCTGAGCTGCGCTTCACCCCCTCGGGTGCTGCCGTCGCGAACTTCACCGTGGCCTCCACGCCGCGGCAGTTCGACCGGCAGTCCAACGAGTGGAAGGACGGCGAAACGCTGTTCATGCGCTGCTCGGTGTGGCGTGACGCGGCGGAGAACGTCGCCGAGTCGCTGCAGCGCGGCACTCGCGTGCTCGTCACCGGTCGCCTGAAGTCTCGCTCGTACGACACCAAAGAGGGCGAGAAGCGCACCGTCATGGAGCTCGAGGTCGACGAGGTCGGCCCGTCCCTGCGCTACGCCACTGCGAAGGTCAACAAGACCCAGCGCGGCGGAGCGGGTGGTGGCGGCTTCTCCGGTGGTGGCCAGGGTGGCTCGCAGGAGGACCCGTGGGCGACCGGCCCGTCCGGTGGCCAGCAGTCCGCTCCGCAGTCGGCACCCCAGGGTGGCGGCCAGCAGGGTGGCGGGTGGGGCGGCGGCGCGCCGTCCTACGACGAGCCCCCGTTCTGATCGGTCACAGGCACAGATCACTCGGTATGCCGGGTGGTGAGCTTCCGCAGGGAAGCCGGCCACGCGGCATACCCACCGTTTGAACAGCATCATCCAGAAAAACGTGAACACACCATCCCTGGGAGACCAGGGCTCATCCGCTGAGACTCTCAGCAGAAGGAGAGCACCACGATGGCCAAGCCCGTTGTGCGCAAGCCCAAGAAGAAGGCCAACCCGCTGAAGGCGGCGAAGGTCGAGAACATCGACTACAAGGACACTGCGCTGCTGCGCAAGTTCATCTCCGACCGCGGCAAGATCCGCGCGCGTCGGGTGACCGGTGTGTCCGTCCAGGAGCAGCGACTCATTGCCACCGCGGTCAAGAACGCCCGCGAGATGGCGCTGCTGCCCTACTCGAGCTCGTCCCGCTGAGCTCGGGCGCTAGGAGGATCTGAACCATGAAGGTGATTCTGACCCACGAGGTCTCCAGCCTCGGGACCGCCGGTGACGTCGTCGACGTCAAGGACGGCTACGCCCGCAACTTCCTGTTCCGCCGTGGCCTGGCCACCGCGTGGACCAAGGGCGGGCAGAAGCAGGTCGACTCGATCAACAAGGGCCGCGAGGTCCGGGCGATCAACTCGCTCGAGGAGGCCAAGTCGATCAAGGGCAACCTCGAGGCCAAGGCCGTCAAGGTCGTGGCCCACGCTGGTGGCTCCGGTCGCCTGTTCGGTGCCATCTCGACCGCCGACATCGCCGCCGCCGTGAAGGCGGCCGGTGGCCCGGAGCTCGACAAGCGCAAGATCGAGGTCACGACCCCGATCAAGTCCGTCGGCAGCCACGAGGCGCTCATCCGCCTGCACCCCGAGGTGCAGGCCAAGGTGACGCTCGACGTCGTCGCCGGCTGACCCAGCCGCTGCACGAAGGCCCGGCTCCCGCTGCACGGCGGGGCCGGGCCTTCGTCACGCCCGGCGCCCTTCCTGGGTCCGTTCGGGCGCGGGTGGCCCCGTGCGGGAGTTCGGGGCATGGGACAGAATCGGGCGCATGACACCACGCGTGGCGATCGCGGCGACCGGACCGGCGTCTGCTGAGGCCGGCCTCGCGGCGGCCGCTGCCGGCGGCAACGCCGTCGACGCCGCCATCGCGGCGATGGTCTCCGCGATGACCACCGAGCCGGGCATCGTCTCGGCCGCGGGCGGCGCCTTCGTCAGTGTCTGGCCCGCCGGCGGCGACCCCGAGGTGATCGACGGCAACGTCGAGATGCCCGGTCGTGGGCTGGACCCCTCGCAGTTCGGGACGGGGCTTCGCGAGGTCACCACCTCCTACGGCGGCGGCCTCACCCTGTATGCCGGTCACGGCTCGGTCGCGACCCCCGGCGCGTTCGCAGCCCTGGGCGTGGCCCACGACCGTCATGGTGCGGCGACGTGGCGGGACGTCCTGGATCCCAGCATCGTGGCAGCCCGGACCGGCTATGCCATCGGTGGCGCCGCGGCGAGCTACCTCGCCATCACCGGGGAGCTGGTCTTCGGGTGGGACGAGCACACCAGGCCCTTGGTGAGGGGCGACGACGGCGAGATCGTCATCGCCGGTCAGCAGGCGACCAACCCCGACCTCGCCGACACCCTCGAGCAGATCGCCACCGAGGGAGCCCGCTCCCTCTACACCGGCGACCTGGCCGCCCGCATCGCTGCGGACAGTGACGCGCGCGGTGGCCTGATCACCGCCGCTGACCTCGCGGCCTACCGGGCGGTGGTCCGCACGCCGTTGCGTCTCACCCTCGGGGAGTGGGACCTGGCCCTCAACCCGCCTCCCTCGGTGGGTGGGCCGATGCTCACCGTGATGCTGCGTGAGCTCGCGACCGGCGGCTGGGACTGGGCGCGCATCATCGAGATCCAGCGAAGGGTGCTGTCCTACCGCCACCAGGTGCACGACCTGTCGACCGATCTCGAGGAGGACGGCTACGCCCTGCTGGAGTCGGTCGACCGCAACGGGCTGGCCAGCCTGCCGACCTCCTCCTCGACGGCCCACGTCTCGGCGGTCGACAGCGACGGCACGCTCTGCGCGATCACGGCATCGAGCGGGTATGGTTCCGGCGCAACGGTTCCCGGCACCGGACTCATGCTCAACAACTGTCTGGGCGAGCCCGAGCTGAACAGGCTCGGGCTGCACGCGCTGGCTCCCGGCACCCGCCTCGCCTCCAACATGTCCCCGTCCGTGGCGCGTTCGCGGTCTGGCGGGGCGCTCGCGATCGGCAGCCCTGGCGCCGACCGGATCACGACAGCCCTGATGCAGGTGCTCGGTCGCTACTGCCTCGAGGGCCTCCCGATGCAGGAGGCGATCGACGCGACGCGGGTGCACCTGCGGATCCTGGAGGACGGGACGACGCGGGTCGATCACGAGGACGACGACGCAGTGTCTGCTGCGGTGGAGAGCCTGGGGTTGCCGTCGTTCTCGCACGGCCCGAGGTCGATGTTCTTCGGTGGTGTCGGTGCGGCCCGGCGACTGGCCGACGGCACGCTCGACGCCGCCGGCGACTCCCGCCGCGAGGCCGCGACCCGCGTCGCCTGACCCCGCCCGCCCGCCCGGCCCSGCGACCCGCCCGGCCTCATGACGACTTGTTGCGCGCAGATCGTCACCGGGCCCCGAACTGGCCTTCTGTGACCACCCGCCGGCAACAAGTCGGCGAGGCCGTGGACTTGTTGCGCGCAGATCGTCACCGGGCCCCCGAACTGGCCTTCGGTGACCACCAGCCGGCAACAAGTCGCCGAGGCCGTGGACTTGTTGCGCGCAGATCGTCACCGGACCCCCGAACTGGCCTTCGGTGACCACCAGCCGGCAACAAGTCGGCGCTCCGCGCGAGGGGTCAGCGGGCTGCGCCGGTCACGGCCCAGGCGTCGCCGCGGATCCGCCACCAGAAGAAGCACGCGCGGATCGCCATGAACGCCGTGAAGACGACCCAGAGGACGACGACCGCTCGCGGCGCACCGTGGGCCAGCAGCTCGTCACCGGTGGCGTGCACCCAGAGGGCGACGGGCAGGTAGAGCACCAGCGTCGCCGCCATGGCCTTGGCGAGCCAGCGACCGTCACCCGCACCGATCAGCACCCCGTCCACCACGAAGACGTAGCCGGCCAGGGGCTGCCCGAGGGCCACCACGATGAGGGCGGCGGCCAACGCCGACCGCACGGCGGGGTCGGTGGTGAAGAGCGCGGGCAGCAACGAGTGCACCGCCAGGACGACCAGCCCCAGGAGTGCTCCTCCCCAGATGCCCCACCGGATCATCGTGGTGGTTGCGGCGCGTGCCGCAGCTACGTCACCGGCGCCGAGCGCCTTGCCCGTGATCGCCTGCGCAGCGATGGCGAGGGCGTCGAGGGCGAACGCCAGGAAGCTCCACACCGTCGCCGCCACCTGGTGCGAGGCCAGCGGCACGTCACCGAGGCCGGCGGCGACCCAGGTGGTGACCAACAGGATCGCGCGAAGCGCCAGCGTTCGCACGAGCAGAGGTATGCCGGTCAGCGCGGCGCGCAGGACGCGGCCCGGATGCGCGTGCAGAGTGGCGCCTGCCCGGCGCGCGTGGCGCACCAGGACGGTCACGAGTCCGATCGCCATGCCGGTCTGCGCGATCACGGTGCCCCACGCGGATCCGGCTATGCCCCAACCGAATCCGTAGACGAAGAGGAGGTTGAGAACCACGTTGGAGGAGAATCCGGCGACCGAGGCCACCAGCGGTGTCCGGGTGTCCTGAAGCCCGCGAAGCACCCCCGTGGCGGCCAACGCCACGAGCATCGCGGGGATGCCGAGGGCCGAGATGCGAAGGTACGTCGCGGCATACCCGATGGCGTCCTCGGACGCGCCGAAGACCCGGCAGAGCGGTTCGGCGGCGAAGGCGACGGCGATGGAGGTCGCTGCCCCCAGCCCGACCGCGAGCCAGGTGCCGTCGATGCCTGCTTCCAGGGCGCCGCGCTCGCTGCCGGCGCCGATCTGGCGCGACACGATCGAGGTGGTGCCGTAAGCGAGGAAGACGAAGATGTTGGCCGCGGTGATGAGGGTGGCACTCGCGACTCCGAGGCCGGCGAGCTGGGCGGTGCCGAGGTGGCCGATGATCGCCGAGTCGGCCAGCAGGAACAGGGGTTCGGCGACGAGGGCGAGGAACGCGGGGACCGCGAGGCGCAGGATGTCGCGGCTCTGCGCCGACCTCGCACCGACCTGCCCTCTGCTCACCGCGCCACGCTAACGGTTGGCCGGAGACCTGTTCGGTGGTGGTCGCCCAGCGGTCGCCCAGCGGTCGCGCAGCCCGGCGACGTAGGACTCGACGTCGGCAGCCATGTCCACCTGGTCGGGGGCGACCAGCCATTGCAGCTGGAGCCCGTCCATGAGGGCGACGAACTGCCGGGCGATGGCCGGCGCTGGCAGCCCCGGCTCGGCACTTCCGTCGGCCACGGCGTCGGTCAGGGCGCGGGTGAGTGAGTCGACGGCACTCGCGTGGTGCCGCCGCAGCCAGTCGTGTCCCGGGTGCGCCGGGTCGACCGCTTCGCCGGCCAGGCTGGTGAAGAGTCGGACCATCGCCTCGCGACGGGCGTTGAGCCGCACCAGCTCCACCATGTCGTCGAGCACCTCCCAGCCGCGGGCGGGTGCCTCGCGTCGGGCGGACAGGCTCGCGAGGTCGCGCAGGTCGCGCTGCTCGAGCACCGCCGCGAGCAGGTCCTCCTTGGAGGCGAAGTGGTGCAGCAGGCCGGTCTGGCTCAAGCCCGACGCGGTGGCGATGGCGGTCATCGGCGTCGCGTGGAAACCGCGCTCGGCGAAGAGCTCGGTGGCTGCCTCGACGATTCGTTCACGGGTGTCGCCGGTGCCGGCCGCACCCCTGGGCCGGCCGCGCCCCCGTCGTGCGGTGCTCACGACCGTTGTGCGGGACGGTGGTGCGGGAAGGTCACGACCGTCAGGCCAGGGGGAGCCGAGTGCGGATGTCGCCCAGACCGCGGGCGACCAGGAGCTCGCCTCCGGTGAGGGGGGCGCCCCACTCGCCGGCCGCCGTGTCCCACCGGCGCCACAGCCTCGCGTCCGTGGCGATCTCCACCTCGACGCGCTCACCCGCTGCCACCGTGGCCGAACCCCAGCCGACGAGCCGGACCGGCTGGTCGGGGTCGGCGGGCTGGAAGTACGCCTGCACGACCTCGCGAGACTGTCGTTCGCTGGTGTTTCGCACCGTGACACGCACGCCTGCTTCGGTGAGCTCGGCGGACTCGTAGTCCCACGACCCGTACCCGTCACCAGCGCCGAGCCAGTGTGCGGGGGCGTCCGCGTGACCGGCGTGGAAGCCGCGATAGCCGACGAACAGCCCGTCCGTGTAGTCGAGCTGCAGGTCGGTCGGCTCGACGTCCCACGCCGGGGCCGCGCCGTCCGCTGCCGGCCAGGACGTCACCAGTCGGCCGGCGGGCTCCCGCAGCCCGAGGAGGGCATCGGCCACCGCGTGTCCACCCTCCTGCCCCGGCAGCCCGACCACGATGACGGCGTCGACGTCACCGGCCCACGGCATCAGCACAGGGGTGGCGGCGTTGACGACGACGACCGTGCGGGGGGCCGCGGCGGCCACCGCTGACACCAGCCGGTCCTGGTCGCCAGGCAGGACGAGGGTGGACTTGTCGGTGCCCTCGGTCTCCTGCTCCGGGGTGAGCCCGACCACGACCATGGCCACCTCTGCGCTGCGCGCGGCCTCGACCGCCGCCTCGATGACGTCATCCGCCGGGGGCGGCACCGGGCCGGCCACGAGCGACTTGACGCCCATGCCCGAGGCCAGCACGTGCGACAGCGTGCTCAGCTTGCCGTCGGGGCCGGGTTGGGGTTCGGACCGCACGATGGTGAGGACGGCCTCGACGAGCGAGCCCGGCTCCGCGTCGACCTCGGTCGTCCAGCGCGGAGGCTTGAACATTCCCTCGCCCGGGTCGGCGCCACTGGCGGCGAGGTCTCCTCCACCGAGCTCCACACCGTCGAGGCTGACCGTCCACCGACCCGTGCCGAGAACCCCTAGCCGCACGTGGCCGCCCTCGACCAGCCGGGCGCGCAGCCGCAGCTGCTCGGTCGGGCGGGGCAGGGTCTCGTCCCAGCCCGTCGTCACGTCAGCGCCGCCCACGTGCTCGGAGAGCATGACCACACCGTCCGCGTCGACGTGCTCGACCTGCATGCCGGGTGCGCCGGTCTCGGGGTCGCTGATCACCGTGGCCGAGGCGGGGAGGGGCCGTTCCCGGACCTCGACACCGTCCGCCACTGTCAGCCGGTCGCCGATCGCGGCACGCAGACCTTCCTCGATGGACACCTGGTAGGGCGGGTTGACCTGGGCCGAGCCGCCACCCATGCAGACGGTCTCCACGGCGTGCCGCCCGATGAGGGCGACCGTGCCGGAGCCCGAACCCGAGAGCGGCAGGACCCCGCCCTCGTTGCGCAGGACGACCATGCCGTCGGTGGCCAGTCGGCGCAGCTGCTCGCGGCGCGCGAGTGCATCGGGTGCCGGCGAGTCCGTCGGCCACGCCCGGTGACCTTCCGGACCACCCAGGGCGCCGACCCGCTCCGCGAGCCGGAGCAGCCGGCATACGTGCTCGTCGATGACGGACTCGGGCACGGCGCCCGACTCGACGTCGGCCACGAGCGCCTCGCCCCATGGCCCGTCAGGGCCGGGCATGACGAGGTCGAGGCCACCGAGCGCCGCCGGGGCGGAGGTCTTGGTCGCGAACCAGTCGCTCATGAGCAGGCCGTCCCAGCCCCATTCGCCCTTCACGACCTCGTTGTTGACGTGGTCCTGCTCGGTGGCCGCGGCTCCGTTGATGTCGTTGTAGGCCGCCATGATCGACCAGGGCTGCGACTCCTCGACAGCGATCTCGAACGGCAGGAGGTAGACCTCGCGCAGCGCCTCCTCGCTCACGACCGAGTTCATGTAGTTGCGCAGCGTCTCGGACTCGTTGGCCACGAGGTGCTTGAGGCAGGCACCGATTCCCTTGCCCTGCAAGCCCTTAACGTATGCCGCGGCGAGACGACCGGTGAGCAGCGGGTCCTCGGAGTAGGCCTCGAAGAGCCGGCCCCCAAGGGGGGACCGGTGCAGGTTGATGGTCGGCCCGAGGACGACGTGGATCTGCTGCCGCTCGGCTTCCTCGGCCAGCATCTCTCCGACCTCGTGGGCGGTGTCCTCGTCCCAGGCGCTCGCGAGGAGGGTGGCGTTGGGGAAGAGCGCCACGTGGTCGCCGCCGGTGAACTTGAGGCCACGGACGCCGGTGGGGCCGTCGGAGAAGGCCATCGGCGCGAGCCCGATCGAGTCCTCGCCGTGGAGGGTGAAGGAGGTGGCGCCGGTGAGCAGGCGCACCTTGGTGTCAAGGTCGAGGGTGGCGACGAGGGCGCTGAAGTCGGTGGAGGTCACGGCTCCCAGTGCAGCGGAGCATGGGCAGCCAGTAAATAGTTACCGCTAACTATTTCGCGGACTGAGACACCGGGGCGGAGGCGGTTGGCATGATGGCGTCGTGTCCACGATCGTCTTCCTCCACGCCCACCCCGACGACGAGGCGTCCCAGACCGCCGGCGCGATGGCCCGTGCCGTCGCGGAGGGCAACCGCGTCGTCACCGTCTTCGCCACCAATGGCGACCACGGCGAGCTCCCGTCCGGCGGCCTCCCCGAGGGCGAGACCCTGGTCCACTGGCGTCGTCGCGAGGCCCAGGCCAGCGCGGATGCCCTGGGGGTCCAACGGATCGCGTGGCTGGGCTACCGCGACTCGGGCATGACCGGCTGGGCGCAGAACTCGGACGAGGGCGCCTTCACCGGTGCCGATCTCGACGAGGCGGCGACAAGGCTCGCGGCGATCCTCGATGAGGAGGATGCCGACGTCCTGGTGGGCTACGACTGGCACGGCGGCTACGGCCACCCCGACCACGTCAAGGTCCACGCCGTGGTCCACCGCGCAGCCGAGCTGGCCGCCCGTCGCCCTCGACTGCTCGAGTCGACGATGAACCGGGACGCCGTGCGCGGGGTCTTCCAGGCGGCGGTGGCAGCCGGTGCCGGGGACAAGGCGTTCGACCCCGACAGCCCCATGGACGACGGCAACCCGCTCGGCACGCCCGAGGCCGAGATCACCTGGCAGGTCGACGTGGGCGACTACCTCGAGCAGCGTCGCGCCTCCCTCGAGGCGCACCGGAGCCAGGCGAGTGACATCGAGGGGATGCTCTCGATGCCCCCGGACTTTTTCGCGATCTTCTTCGGGCGCGAGCACTACCTCGAGCCCGGCCTCGACCGTGCCCAGCACCCAGGGATGCAGGTGGGCTGGCCGTTCGGTGACTGACGCCGCCCGGGCAGCCGCGCCGCTCGGTCCTGTCGCCCTGCTCCGCCTTCCCCAGGTCGCGCGGCTGTTGTTCTCCGCCGTGGTCGGGCGACTGCCCAATGGCATGGTCCCGCTCGCCCTGGTGCTCTTCGCCCGCGACACCGGCAGCGGCTACGGCCGGGCCGGTCTGCTCACCGCGGCATACTCCCTCGGGTGTTGCCTGGGTGGGCCTGCCCTCTCGCGCGTGATGGACCTGCGTGGACAGCGCGCCGCGCTGGTGCTGGGTGGGCTGGTCTCGTCGTTCGCGCTCGCGGTGCTCCCGTGGGTGCCGTCCGGAGGCGCGCTGTTCGTGGCCCTGGTCGCCGGGCTGGCGACGCCACCGCTCGAGCCGGCCCTGCGCACCCTGTGGCCATCCGTGCTGTCGCCGCGCCAGGTGCCGTCGGCGTTTGCGCTCGACGCGGCGGCCCAGGAGCTGATCTTCGTGATCGGTCCGCTGGTCGTCCTGGTCGCCCAGCTGGGTGGCAGCGGTGGCGGGCTGGTGGCGGCCGCTGCCATCGGGTTGGCCGGCACTGCCTGGTTCGTCGCGTCGCGCGCCTCGGGTGCGTGGGTGCCGCCCGTGCACGAGGACAGGCACTGGCTCGGACCGCTGCGTTCGCGCCGGCTGTGCGTGCTGTACGCCGCGGTTGCGCTCGTGGGACTGACCATCGGGGTGCCGGCCGTCGCGCTGGTTGCCTATGCCGAGTCGACCGGCGACCGCGGGCTGGCACCCTGGCTCGTGGCCGCCAACGCCCTCGGAGCCCTCGTCGGCGGGGTTGCCTACAGCCCGCGCGCGCCCCACCGCGATCCGCGCCGTGACCTGCTGCTGGGGCTGGGACTGGTCGCGCTGACGTATGCCGCCCTGGCCTGGGTGCCGTCGAACGCCCTGGTGATGGGTCTGCTCGCCGTCGCCAGCGGGGTCGGCCTGCCGGTGGTCCTCACGTGCGTCTTCCAGCTGGTCGACCGGCTGGCCCCGGTCGGCACGACCACCGAGGCGTTCGCGTGGCTGATCTCCGCGTTCCTGGTGGGTTCGTCGGCGGGTGCCGCCGCCGCAGGCTCGCTGTCGGACGCAGGGCAGATCGGCGCAGCCTTCCTCGTGGCCGCGGGGTCCGCGCTGGCCGCCCTGGCAGTGGCGCGGGTCGTCGTCCGTCCGGCCCATCCCGTCAGAGGTGCTTGAGGGCCTCGCGCCGGCTCAGTCCGCTCAACCTGTCGCCGTACTCCGCAACGGTCGCACGTACCCAGTCCGGGTCGGTCCGCGCGTGCTGGCGCAGAGCCCATCCGATCGCCTTCCGGATCCAGAAGCTGGTGTCCGCGAGGTTGGGCTCGATGGCCTCACGCAGCAGCGCGAGGTCGGTCTGCTCCTTGAACGTCAGCTGGCTGATGATGGCGGTCCGGCGCAGCCACTGGTCGTCGTCCGTCGCCCACCCGCGCACCACGGGTGTCATGGTCGCCTTGTGGGACAACAGGATCGGCCCGATGCGGTTGCTCGCGACCTCGTCGACGTGGTCCCACCAGGCGCCAGTCACAAGGAGGTGGCGGTAGAGCGGGACCACGTCCGGGTCCTGCCACTCGCGGTAGGCGCGGTGTCCCGTGAGCGCCGTCGCGGCATACCGCTCCTCGCGGTGGGTGGCACCGTCCCAGAGCTCGCGCACCGCGCCGTCCCATTCACCGCGCCCCTCGATCCGGTATGCCGGGTCGGCCAGGATCGGTCGCAGCAGCGCCTTGAGCTCGGGGGAGGTCAGGCCGCGGTAGGGCATCGACGACTTCATGTAGGCCTGCTGGCTCACCGCACGCTCGGGGTCGCCCGCCCCGGCGAGGGCGGTCCGGACGGCATCGACGACGGGGTGGGTCACGCAGGCAGCATCCCAGCCTGCTCCGACAAGCGGGAGGGACAGGGCCCAGGCGTCGCCCGGGCATCGCGCGGGGATCGCGCGGGGATCGCGCGGGGAAGGCGGGGATCGTGCGGGGAGCGCGCGGGGATCACGTGCCGGTGGCAAGGGCCTCGTCGCGTCGCGCCACGAGCAAGGCCCGGGTGGACCCGAGCAGGGCCCCGGGCAGGCCGGTCGGCCGCAACCGCGGCGCGCCCGGTGGTGCCACGACCAGGTCGGCGCCGGGTGCCAGCCGATCGAGCAGGGCCGCCCCGCGGCCGGCAGCGGACGGTGCGACGCCCAGTCGCGGCCACAGGTCGCGCGCCAGCAGCTGACCCGTCGGCCCGATCAGTGCGTTGGCCTGGGCGGCTGCCCACACGAGTGCCCCCATCGCGGAGTCGTCACGGGTGCTGCGCAGCAGCATGCCGGGGTCGGCGGTCAGCGCTGCGGCGAGCAGGTGCCGCAGAGCGGCCACCAGCTCCTCGAGCCCGAACGCCTCGACAGCCAGGCGGTCGCACTCGGCACTGATCCTGTGCGCCCTGACCAGCAGGTCGACGGGCAGTTCAGGCAGGTCGAGAGGTCGTGTGACCAGTGGGCGGTCGTCGAGGTCGAGCAAGGCGCGACGACCCCCGACGAGGCAGTCCAGCCACCGCAGCTCGCGGTCGAGGTGGTCGGTCGCCATCGTCAGCGCCGGGCGGCGACGCCGCGCCGAGGGCTCCCACCGGCCGTCGCTGCCGTCCTCCACCCAGTGGTCGGCGGGCAGCCCGTCGACGAGGACCAGGTGGGTGATACGGGCCCGACGACCCAGGGTCTGTGCGCGCGCGTCGCGGGCTGTGGTGGCTGCCTCGGCTTCCGCCTCGTCCGTCCACCGGGTCGACCAGTCCGAAGGGTCGTTCAGCGGCGCCCCGGCCGCAGCGGGCGGTGTGCGGTGGCTCGGCGAAGGTGGTGGCGACGTCATGTCCCCACCATGACAGCGACAGCGGGACCACCCGGCAGATATCCACAGCCCGCCCCGCGGGGCTCACGGCGCGAGGCTCAGTCAGCGTGGCTCAGGCGGCGCCGTAGCGCGCCTGTGCGCGGGCCCTGGCCTTGGCCGCCTCGGTCTCACGGTCCTTCGGCGGCGCCGTCGTGGTGAGGTGCTCGAGCAGGTGCTGGGTCGCGTGCGCGACCTCGGCGACGGCCTCGTCGAAGGCGGCCTGGTTGGCGGCGCTGGGCTTGGTGCTGCCGCTGACCTTGCGGACGTACTGGAGCGCCGCGGCGCGGACCTCGTCGGAGGTGGCGGCGGGCTCGAAGTTGTGCAGCTGGCGGATGTTTCGGCACATGCGGTCAGGCTACGTCGGGGCGGCCGAGTGTGTCGCGCGTCATGTGGACGAGCCACAGCGTGGACACGCCCGAAAATTTCCTGGGTCCACACCCGGTGGATCACGAACCTGCAGGTCAGCGGCGGGTTGTGCGACCAGGCGTCGCGAAATCCACAGGGTTATCCCCCGACTGTGCACAAGCAAGTCGGGCGTTGCGCACACCTTGTCCCCACCCTGTCCACAGGGCTGGTTTGAGGTGCGGGGCGGGCGGCCATACGTTGTGCCGGGTCACATGGTTCTGGTGTCGCAGACGCGAGATGTCGGTGGGCACTGGTGTACTCGAATCACACCGGTGGAAGTCGCCGCCAGTGGGCGTCGGATGTGGTGCCGTGGAGTGCGGTGACCTTTGAAATGCATGGCGGATGCGGTGCACGTCGAATGAAGTGACAGGGGAGTTGCGCGGGTGTCTCTTGCGGAGTTGAGCACGAGTGCGTTCGGCACCGGCGGTGACGGACCGCCGCCGAGCGACGAGCGCGTTCCCCCTCAGGACCTGCATGCCGAGCAGTCCGTCCTCGGCGGCATGCTGCTGTCCAAGGACGCGATCGCCGACTGCGTCGAGGGGCTGCGCGGCACCGACTTCTACCGACCCGCTCACGAGCTGATCTACGACGCGATCCTCGACCTCTACGGGCGGGGTGAGCCGGCCGACGCGATCACCGTGTCGGACGAGCTGTCCAAGCGCGGTGACCTGCAGCGGATCGGCGGCCAGGCCTACCTGCACACCCTCATCCAGGCTGTCCCGACGGCTGCGAACGCGGGCTACTACGCCGAGATCGTCAGTGAGCGGGCGGTGCTGCGCCGCCTCGTCGAGGCCGGCACCCGCATCGTGCAGCTCGGCTACCAGCAGGGCAACGGCGACGTCGAGGACATCGTCAACGCCGCCCAGGCCGAGGTCTACGCGGTGGCCGACAAGCGCGGCGGTGAGGACTACCACGCGCTCGGTGACATCCTCGAGGAGACGCTCAACGAGATCGAGGTGGCCGCGGGGCGCGACGCCAGCGAGATGCTCGGCGTGCCGACCGGCTTCATCGAGCTCGACGAGCTCACCCACGGCCTGCACCCTGGCCAGATGATCGTCCTCGCTGCCCGGCCGGCCGTCGGAAAGTCGACGATGGGCCTGGACATCGCCCGGTCGGCTGCCATCAAGCACAAGATGGCGACCGCCGTCTTCTCGCTCGAGATGAGCCGGTCAGAGATCACCATGCGTGTGCTCTCGGCCGAGGCGCAGATCCAGCTGCAGGACCTGCGCAAGGGCACGATCGGTGATGCGGGCTGGAAAAAGCTCGCGCGCATCATGGGTCAGATCTCGGATTCGCCCTTGTTCATCGACGATTCGCCGAACATGTCACTGATGGAGATCCGGGCCAAGTGCCGCCGGCTCAAACAGCAGCACAACCTCAAGCTGGTCGTGATCGACTACCTCCAGCTGATGAGCTCGGGCAAGAAGGTCGAGTCGCGCCAGCAGGAGGTGTCGGAGTTCTCGCGTGCGCTCAAGCTGCTCGCCAAGGAGCTCGAGGTGCCGGTGATCGCGATCAGCCAGCTGAACCGTGGTCCCGAGCAGCGCACCGACAAGCGCCCGCAGATGTCCGACCTGAGAGAAAGTGGATCGATCGAGCAAGACGCGGACATGGTGATCCTGCTCCACCGCGACAAGGCCGACCCGGGCCGCGAGGGTGAGGCCGACGTGATCGTGGCCAAGCACCGTAACGGTCCGACCAAGGACATCGTGCTGGCCTTCCAGGGCCACTACTCGCGCTTCGCTAACATGGCCCGCGACGGCTTCTGACCGGCCCACCCCGCCGGGGGCGTCAGACCCAGATCGCTGCGGGTATGCCGTCGGAGAAGGTCTCGGGCGGCTCCGGGAGCGAACGTGCGAGTCCGGTCGTGCGACGGGCCGCCGTCCACGCGGCGGCACACGCGTCGAGGACGTCGTCCGCGGCATACCCGTCGCCCTTGAGCACTGACGGTGACGCGATGCCCGCGGAGGCAAGGGCCGCCAGCCGGGCCGAGCGTCCCTCGTCGGTCTTCTTCGCGGCGATCAGCGGTGCGCCGGCCATGACGGCGAAGCTCAGCTCAGGGTGCACCTCGAAGACGGCCACGGTCGGTCGGCTGCGCACCCAGGCGTCGACTTCGAGGATCTTGTCGCGCAACCCGAAGGCGTGGGCGCCCACTCCCTGACCGGACCTGGTGCGGTTGACCGCGTCCGCGGCTTCCCGCGAACCCTGCTCGTAGGCCGCCCGGGTCAGCGTGGTGAAGACCGAGGAAGCCTTGCCCTTCAACGCTTTTCGCGCCAGGACGTCCGCCTGACGGGTGCTGTCGTCGGGAAGGCCGATGGGGATGTCGATCGCCACCGCCTGGAGGTCGAGGGTCTGGCGCACCATCTCCACCAGCGCGGCGATGGTGGCCGCGACGGCGATGCGCGGCCGCGGCGCGCCGGGCTCGAGGATGGCGCCCACCCAGCCGGCCTTGCACGCGTCGACGCCGAGCACGGGCACGGTCACCTCCACGCGCGGCGCCGGCGTCGGCCCGCCGGGTGGCTTCGTCTCCGGATCGGTAGGCCGCGTGGCGAGGTCGCCCACCTCCACCCCGAGCGCGTCGCCGAGGCGTCGCAGCGTGGTCGCGATCGCCGCCACTGCCTCCGCCACTGCCTCCGCCACCTCTCCGCTCGCGGCGGGCTCGACCGCCGTGAACCTCGCCGCTGCGGCCGCAGGTGCATCGAGCCTCGTGGCCAGGGCGGCCGCCTGCTTGGACAGCTCGAGGGACAGGTCGTGCGCGCTCGCCTCGCCCGCCATGTCTGCTCACCGCCGTTCGGTCGTGTCTGCCGTGCGCCGTGCGCCGTGCGCCAGCGTGCCACGACTCGCGCCGAACCTTCGATCAGGGTGTGCCGGAGTCGGCCCGAGCGCGGGATGGCACAGTGCAAGGTATGCCGCCGACCGAGTCCCAGCCGAACTCCCCCCCGCTCGCTGCGGAGGCCTCGCTCGCTGCCGAGGCCTCGTTCGACGTCGAGGCTCTGCGCGGCCAGTTCCCCGCGCTGCGGGGAGGAGCGGCGCACTTCGACGGACCAGGTGGCTCGCAGACCCCGCAGGCGGTGGCCGATGCCATTGCCCGCCAGCTGACCTCCCCCATCTCGACCAGGGGCGCAGTCACCCACGCGGAGCGCAACTCCGACGCTGCGGTGCGCGATGCCCGGACCGCGGTGGGGGACCTGCTTGGCGCGGACCCGACTGCAGTGGTCTTCGGCCGCAGCATGACGGCGCTCACCTTCGAGATGGCGCGGACCCTGTCCCGCGGCTGGGGTCCGGGTGACGAGGTGGTCGTCAGTCGGCTCGACCACGACGCGAACATCCGCCCGTGGGTACTGGCCGCCGAGGCGGTCGGTGCGACGGTGCGCTGGGCAGAGTTCGACCCGGGCACCGGTGACCTCGATCCTGCGGCCTTCGCCGAGGTGGTCGGCGACCGGACCCGGCTCGTCGCCGTCACTGCCGCGTCCAACCTGATCGGAACCAGGCCCGCCCTTCCGGAGATCGCCGACATCGCCCATGGCGCTGGAGCCCTGCTCTACGTGGACGCCGTGCACCTGGCCCCCCACGGGCTGATCGACCGGGCGGCCATGGGCGCCGACTTCGTGGCCTGCTCGCCCTACAAGTTCTTCGGCCCGCACTGCGGCGCCCTGGCGTCGACCCCGGAACTGCTGGAGACGCTTCACCCCGACAAGCTCCTGCCCTCCTCCGACGCCGTTCCCGAGCGGTTCGAGCTCGGGACGCTGCCTTACGAACTGTTGGCCGGAGTGACTGCGGCCGTCGACGTGCTGGCGGGGATCGTGCCCGGTGACGGCAGTCGGCGCGAGCGGCTCGCCGGCTCGATGGCAGCTGTGAGCCGGCACGAGCTGGGCCTGCGCGAACGTCTGGAGACCGAGGTGTCGGCGCTCCCCGGCGCGACCCTGCACTCGCGGGCTGACCACCGCACCCCGACCATCCTCGTGACGTTCGAGGGCCAGGACAGCACGGCGCTGTCCCGCCACCTGTCCGATCGGGGAGTCAACGCCCCTGCCGGGAACTTCTACGCGGTCGAGGCGTCCCGGGTCCTGGGGCTCGGGGACGCCGGCGGTCTCCGCCTGGGCGTCGCGTCCTACACGACGGACGAGGACGTCGACCGGCTGGTGACGGGTCTGCAGGCGTACCCCTTCTGAGGAACTCGGCTCTCGATGGGTTCAGCGCCGCCCGCTGACAGTCGCGGCTGGGCTCTCGCCCGTCTCGGCAAGGGCGTCCGCGATCATCTGGTGGCCGTGCTCCTCGAACTCCGCGTCGCCGACCTGGTGCGCCCACACTGCGGTGCCGACCGCCTCCCGGACCCGGTTGCGACGCCACCCGGCCGCCTCGCGTGGATCGCGGCCGTAACCCTCCAGGAACGCCGCCTCGAGGGCAGCGTCCCCGCGGAACTCCCGCGCCGCCATGCGCGTGAAGTCCGACATGGCAGGCCGCAAGGCAGCCCGGCCGAAGTCGATGACGCTGACCAGCCCCTCGTGCACGATCCAGTTGCGCGGCTGCCAGTCGCCGTGGGTTGGCACGAGCACCGCGGGCGCCTCCGGCCACGTCGCTATCTCGTTTCGCAGCGCCCTCTCCACGTCTGGGGCGATCCGATGCGGTTTGTCGAGCCAGGCAAGCGACTTCGCGTTCTCCGCCGCCTCGTACCCCCAGTCGCTCACGGACGACTGCGAGTGCAGCAGGGCGAGCAGCTCACCGGCCTGCCGGTATGCCGCGGGGTCGCGGGCGCTGTCCGTTCCCTCGACCAGTTGGCCGGGCAGGAAGTGGGTCACAAGGAGGTTCGCGGCCGCGTCGTGGTGAATGAGTATCGGTGCCCGGCCGCGAGACGTCCAGGGCTCCAACCAGTGCAGGTGTGCGTGCAGCTCGCGAGTCATGTGGTGGTCGTCCGGCCCTCCGGCCTTGACGATGAACCGGTGCGCCTCGTGGGTAACCTCCAGCACGACACGGTCGACCAGACCCCAGCTGTGGTCGCGCTCGACGACCGCGCCGGGTAGCAACCGGTGGAGCAGCGTCCGCTGGTCGGGGGTCAGTTTCGCGATGCCGGACGCCATCCGGCGATCGTAGACAAGCGCCAGCGCCAGGTCGCCGCTTCGCGCGTAGACTCGACGAGCAAGGCTGCCCCGGACCCGGTGGCGTACCACCACGGCGCATCACCACCGGGAGTCCGTCATGAGCACCCTTCCCAGTCCCGTGTCCTCGACGGCGGACGCCCCTCGACGGCTGTACGCGGACGTGAATGCGGCCGTGCGCGCCGCAGGACTGATGGATCGGCGGCTCGGGTCCTACGCCGGCCACTTCGCGTTCAACCTCCTCGGCCTCCTCACCGTGGTGGCCGCGATGGTGCTCTGGCGCAACTCGTGGTGGCTGATCGCGTGGGCGGCGGTGCTGGCGGTGGTGTCGGTGCAGATCGGGTTCCTCGGTCACGACATCGCGCACCGTCAGGTCTCGCGCAGGGCCAGGACGGCCACCCTGCTCGGTCTGCTCCACGCCAACCTGCTCAGTGGACTCAGCTACGGGTGGTGGGTCGACAAGCACAACGCGCACCACGCGCACCCGAACGACCTCGACACCGACCCCGACGTGCGTGCCGGAGCCCTCGTGTTCGACGTCAGCCAGGCGGTCGGACGCCGGGGGCTGGCCGCGACGGTCACGAGGTACCAGGCGTGGCTCTTCTTCCCCATGCTCACCTTCGAGGCCGCGAACCTCTATGTCGCCGGCCTCCGCACGCTGGTCCGCCCGGGTTCCCGTTACCGGACGACCGAGATCCTCCTGATCGGCTGCCACACGCTGGCCTACGTCTCACTCGTGGCGGCCACCATGACGTGGGTGCAGGGTCTGGTCTTCGTCACCGTCCACCAGGGGCTTCGCGGTCTCTACCTCGGCGTGTCGTTCGCCCCCAACCACAAGGGAATGCCCGTGCTCTCCAGGGCCGACGAGGCGGACCCGTTCCTGCGCCAGGTGCTCACGTCCCGCAACATCCGCGGTGGCCCGGTGGTCGACTGGGCCCTGGGCGGGTTGAACTACCAGATCGAGCACCACCTCTTCCCGAGTATGCCGCGGGCGAACCTTCCCCGGGCGCAGGTGATCGTGCGCTCGTTCTGCGACCGCAACGGCGTTCCCTACGTCGAGGCCTCTGCGCCCTCCTCGTACGCGGACGTCGTTCGCCACCTGCATGCCGTCGGCGCCTCGTTGCGCGAGCGTGCCTGAGCCTGCGGACTTCAGCGACCTCAGCGACTTCAGCGACCTCAGCGGGCGACGACCAGGCCGAGCCAGTCCGCCAGGTCCTCGATCTCGGCGCCGACAGCGGACCGGAGCCCGGCAGGGAACGGTTCGTCCTCGTGGACCGCAGCGACCCGCAACACCCCCGCCGCCAGGTCGGCGGTGGCGTCGACCTTGCCGACCAGCCGGTCGGCGTGCAGGATCGGCAGCGCCCAGTAGCCCCACCGGCGTTTGGCAGCCGGCTTGTACATCTCGAGCTGGTACTCGAACTCGAAGAGCTCGGTCATCCGCTTGCGGTCGAACACCAGCCGGTCCAGTGGGGACAACAGCACAGTGCGTCCGGCGAACGGCTCGTCGAGGCGCTCCAGCTGCCAAGGGTCGACCCGCCAGGGCCCACGCAGACCCTCCACGAAGACCACCTCGCCGACCTGGCCCACGTCGTTCGGCTCCCCGGAGACCTCGACTGCCTTCTCGCGGGCCAGCCCGAGTGCGGCCAGTCGCCGCCGGGCGCGCTCCCCAAGGGCCTCGTCCACGGGCACGGCCCTGGTGTCGGGGAAGACCCGCCTGGCCAGGTCCCACTGCCGTTCGCGCCCCTCGCGGCTGGCCACGGCCACCTCGCCCCGGGCCTCCATGAAGTCGAGCATGCGCTGGGTGTTCTTGTTGTTGGTCCAGCCGGTCGACCGCCACGGCACGACGCACGAGTCGGGCAGGTGTCGCGCCGCGAGGGGTGCCTCGGACGCGAGCTGCTCGAGGATGTCGAGGCGGCAGTCGTCGTTGGCCGACACCCACTCGGCGACGTCCATCTGCCAGTCGCGAAGCGGTTCGGGGCCAGGCCACTGGGCCATCTCCGCGCGGTAGAGGGAGATGTCCTCCGCTGGGCGCAGGAACCCCCTCAGCTCGACCACCGCCCGCTCCTGGAACAGCTCGTCGAGGTCGCCCACGGCGTAGCGACCGCCGAGGCGGCTCCAGCACACCAGGTCCGCGCTGGGCGCGACCGCCGCCGTCAGGTCGACCTGGACCGCCCCCAGGCGCCGCACCACGTCGAGCAGGTCTGTGGGCCGCGGTGCGTCGAGCAGCTGCGCCCGCACCGCGATGCGTCGCGCCTCGGCGCGGGACAGCACGATGTCGCCCATCAGCCTCGGCCGGACTCCAGCGCCAGCCGCCGCTTCAGGATCTTCGCGAGGTAGTTCATCTGCGCGACGTGGGCCGAGTCACCGTCGCTCTGGAGCACCGCCGGGCCCTGCGCGTCGGTGATGATCGCGACGGCATACCCGTCGACGATCCCCACCTGGCGGGTGACCGTGTTGCTCCGCAACCAGCCTCCCTTGAACGGGCCGGCGCCGATGGTCCCCAGGCCCCACCGGTGCGCGGAGATCGGTCGCATCGACGACAGCAGGTAGGCGCTCGCAGCCTTGGACACCACTCGCCCCGCGCTGAGGGCGGCCATGAACCGGACCTGTTCGCGGATGGTCCACAGCATCCCGCCCTGGGAGGTGTCGGGGGCCACGGTCCGGGTGTCGCCGATCGACCGCAGGACCCTGGTGATGGCTGCGCCGGGGCTTCCCGGGATCGCGTCACGCAGGGCGACGACCGCGTTCGCGTCGGAGGCGGTGAGGGCGGCGGTCACCCAGCGCTTCTGCTGCGCGGTGGCCCTGGCCGGGTCGCCGTCGCACACGGTGTCGAGGAAGGCGGCGACCACCAGCACCTTGGACGTCGACCACGCCTTGTAGCTTGACACCGACCCCTCGACGGTGATCTTGCCCGGGTTGCTGAGCGGGGCGAACGCGAAGGCGTCGTTGGGGTCCCCCGCGAGGCTGGTCCGCAGCGCGCCCGACGGTGCAGGGGAGGACGGCTTGGTCGACCGGGGTGGCTTCACCGCGGGTGCCTTGGTCTTCGGAGCGGCCCGGGTCGCCGTGGTCGTCGTGGAGCTCGTGGTCGTGCTGCTCGTCGAGGACGACGTCGTGCTGGCGGACGTCGTGCTGGCGGAACTCGTGGTGGCCGCGCGCGGCGCATCCTCGGTGCCCGCGCACGCGCCGAGCGCGAGGCAGGCCACTGCCAACCAGACCGTGTGCCGCATGGTCACCGAGGGTAACCCGGCCGCCTCCCAGCGCGAACCACCTGTGGGACCTGCATCGCGAACGCCGACGTGGCGCCGGCCGAGCCAGTAATCGAGTTGGTGCGGCCTGACCGGGCCGGACATGATCGAGCCCATGACGTCGAAGGCGCAGAAGTACCCGGACATGTGGGTCGACCCCGAGGACGACCCCCGCGAGGCGGCGGGCACGTCGGCCGGCACGACGGCGGGCACGTCGGCGAGCGACGAACGCAGCGTCCTGGTCGACTACCTGCGGCACTTCCGGATGACCTTCGAGATGAAGTGCGACGGCCTCGACGCCGAGCAGATGGCCCGACGGTCGGTCGAGCCGTCCACCATGTCCCTGCTGGGGCTGCTCCGGCACCTGGCTGCGGTCGAGCACACCTGGTTCCGGATCACGATGGCCGGCGAGGTCGTGCCGCGGCTGTGGGGCAAGGACGACGACCGCGACGCCGACTTCGACGGGGCCGTGGCGGACGACGAGGTGGTTGCCGAGGCCTGGCGGTCCTGGCGCGAGGAGGTCGCCCACGCCGAGGCGTTCGTCGACGCAGCCGAGTCCCTCGAGCTGATGAGCACCCACCCCACCCGCGACCCGATCTCGTTGCGAGAGCTGCTCGTCCACCTGATCGAGGAGTACGCCCGGCACTGTGGTCACGCCGACCTCATCCGCGAGCGGATCGACGGCCGGACCGGCCAGTAGAGCGCCTGCGGCGCCTGCCAGGGCACGGCCACGCCGGGAACGCATAGCCTGTGCAGCGTGAGCACTGAGGCCGCACCGCCCGAACCGACGACCGTGCACGACGCGGTGCAGAGGTATGCCGCGATGCAGCCCGAGCTGCGCGTACCCACCGAGCAGTTCGTCTCGCTCGTCACCTCGCTGCTCGACGACGCCGGCATCAACTACGTCAGCGTCACGGGACGCACCAAGTCCGTGGCCTCCTTCGCCGCCAAGGCCTCGCGCACCGTCGACGGCGAACCCGAGTACGCCGATCCGCTGACCGAGATCACCGACCAGATCGGCGTGCGGGTCGTGACCTACCTGCACGGCGACGTCGACGCGGTGGCCGGGCTGCTGTCCGACGCGTTCAGCGTCCTCGACGACCGCGACATGGGACGCGAGACGGCCCGGCAGGGCCGGTTCGGCTACTCCAGCCGCCACCTTCTCGTGGCGGCGGACCCCGTGAAGGGCGTGCCCGCGGCATACGAGGTGCTGAAGGGGCGCAGCGCCTCGGTGCAGGTGCGCACGATCCTCCAGCACGCGTGGGCGGAGTTCGAGCACGACGTGCGCTACAAGGGCACGATCCCCGCGGAGCACGTGCCCGACCTCGATCGCCGGTTCACGCTGGCCGCGGGGCTGCTGGAGCTCGCCGACCGGGAGTTCTCCGAGATCCGCGACACCCTTCAGGTGACGATGGGCGGCCAGCGGCTGACGGCGGACGAGGACGACCCGCGGATCAGCGCGTCGGACCTCGCGACCTTCCTCGCCGGCCAGTTCCAGGAGGCCGGCTGGTCGCGCACCGACCACTACGCCTGGATCTCGGGGCTGCTGCTCGAGCTCGGCATCACCTCGCTCGACGAGCTGTCCGGCCTGCTGTCGTCGATCGACCTGGAGGGCATCAACGCCCGGATGGGTTACCGCTACCCGGCCGGCGTGGTCCGCCGCCTGGACGACGCGCTGCTCGCGGTCTACGGCTCGCGCTACCTCGCCCTCCACGGCAACGCGCACCGCGAAGCCGCCCTGCGGACCAGGCTGGAGAAGCTCCGCGCCGTCTGAGCCGAGGCGGTTGTCCGCTCAGAGCCGGTCCAACAGCGCTCGGGCCTCGCCCAGGCGGTCGCGCTCACGTTCGAGCAGGGCACGCCGTTCGGCGCTCTTGTCGCCCTCCTCGGCCAACCGGCGGGCGGCCAGCACGTCGAGCTCGGCGCTCGTCCACTCGACGCAGGCCTGGAGGATCTCGGGCCCCTCGCGCCGCCACTGGCCGGCTCGGGCCTCGAGCTCGGACAGCCGACTTCGCGCCTCCTCGAGCTCCCGGTGGTACTCGTGGGTCAACCGCTCGTGGGCCAGCGCCCCGACCGTGCCCTCCGTCCGGGCCGCGTCCAGCCGGCGCTGGTAGCCCTCGATCGCCTGTACCTGCGCCCGGGCCTCGCCGAGGTCGTGGACCAGCTCCGGCAGCAGGACCGAGGCGGCCACCCTCAGCTGCACGATCCGTGCGTCTTCCGCGGGCACCTGGCCGGCCAGGCTGCGCAGCTCGGCCATCTCCAGCTCGAGGAACAGCTCGAGCTGACCCACCTCGTGCGACAGCCGGGCCACCTGGCCGGGCAGCAGCCGGGCCTTGTCGCGCACCTCGAGGAACGGGTGCAACACCCATTCCCGCAGGTCACCGGAGCGATCGGTCGTGCGGTGCTGCACGTCCTTGAGGCGCCGTTGCAGCGTGCCCGAGAAGCCTGAGGGCGCGTCCGGCCGATCGGTCTCGGCGGACTCGGGCTCCACGGCACCGAGGTCGACCTGCAGGATCGCGTCGACGACCTGTCCGAGCTGCGCCACGCGGCCGAGCACAGCCTTCCACGCCGCGGTGCGCCACCGGATGTCGTCCAGGACCTTGAGGTCCTTGCGGACCCGCGTGGCGTCGATCACGCCCTCCCGGGTCTGCCGCTGCTTCTCCGCGAGGTCGCTGACGCGGTCCAGCTCGGCAAGGTAGCCCTGGAACTCGGTGGAGGCTGAGGTGACGAAGTCGGTCCAGGTGCTGAGCGGCACCCCGGTCTGCTGCTTGACGTACTGGCTGGCCAGTACCTTGACGGCACGCAGCGCCCCCGCGATCGGGAGGCCGATCAGGCCGAACCCGGCCAGGGACTGGCCGCCGCCCCCGCTGGGGCCGCCGCCATGGGTCACCACCCCCAGGGCAGCTTCCAGCGCCTCGAGCGTCTCGGCGACCTCCTTGCAGTCGGACTGCACGACGTCGACCGTTCGTCGCAGGGCCACGAAGCTCGTCTGGACCGCCACGGCGTCGCGCACGCTCAGCACGTTTCCGGTCACGGTTCCCGTCGTGTCCACCGTCATCGCCCCCTCAGCTGCTGCCCCGGCCGTGCGGGTGCCTGTGGTTGCCGCCCGATGGGGCGGACGACGGGCGGTCGGCTCCCCGTAGCCATGTTTCGGATTGTCCTCGCCCGCTCGATCCTGTCATCGGTCATTTGGACGAGGGGGGCGGCGGTCGAGCGGGCGTCGTCCAGCGCCTCCTGCCGACACCTGACGCTGTCACCTGCCGGGGCTAGTCTGCGAAGCATCCCTCCCTTCTCACGCAGGAGCGCGTCATGGCCTCGATCCTCAACCCCTACATCTCGTTCCAGGACAACGCCCGGCAGGCGTTGGAGTTCTACCAGGAGACCTTCGGCGGTGAGCTGACGGTGAGCACCTTCGGGGAGTACGGCGACCCCAGCCAGCCCGGTGCCGACGGCATCATGCACGGCAACCTCAAGACCCCCGCCGGCTTCACCATCATGGCCGCCGACACCCCGCCCGGCATGGACTACACCCCCGGCACCAGCATCTCGGTCAGCCTCTCCGGCGAGGGCGACGACGGCGACGAGTTGCGTGGCTACTGGGACAAGCTGTCGGCCGACGGCACGGTCTCGGTGCCGCTGGAGAAGCAGATGTGGGGCGACGAGTTCGGCATGTGCACCGACCAGTTCGGCATCGGCTGGATGGTCAACATCGCCGGGACGCCCGCCTAGGTCGTCGGCTCGACGGGGCCGGACGCCGACCGTGTCCCGACTAACAGTGGGCCAGAAGTGGGTCTAGGGGCGGAGCCAGGCCGTCGCGTCGGTGGGAAGCAGCCCGTCCTCGAGAGGGATGCTCGACAGCAGCACGCGGTCCACGGGCAGCTCGACCGGAATGCCTGAGAGGTTGGCGACGCAGCGCAGCGCCTCACCACGCTCGAAGTCGAGGACGTCAGGTGCCGACTCGCGCCACGCGAGCTCCTCGCCATCGAGCCCTCCGGTGTCGCGGCGCAGTCGCAAGGCTTGGCGGTAGAGCGCCAGCATCGATGCCGGGTCGCCATCCTGCGCCTCGACGGTGAGCTCTCTCCACGACTGCGGCTGCGGCAGCCATGGCGTGACGCCGTCGGGGGAGAATCCGAAGGGAGGCTCCTGCCCGCTCCATGGCAACGGCACCCTGCAGCCGTCTCGTCCGCGCATCTCGCCGCCGCTGCGCAGGAACATCGGATCCTGGAGCACCTCGTCGGGCAGGTCGTCGACGTTGGGCAGGCCGAGCTCCTCTCCCTGGTAGATGTAGGCACCACCCGGCAGCGCGAGCATCAGCATCGCGGCTGCCCGTGCACGCCGCGTCCCCAGCGCCAGGTCGGACACCTCGCCCTCACCGTCGCTGATGAAGTACGAGCTTGTCGTCGGCCGGCCGTAGCGGGTGACCGGACGGATCTCGTCGTGGCTGGTCAGCACCCACGTGGAAGGCACGCCCAGCGGCGCGAACGACGACAGCGTGTCGTCGATGACCTGGCGCAGCGGCCCGGCCTCCCACGGCCCCTTGAGGTAGGGGAAGTTGAAGGCGGTGTGCATCTCGTCGGGGCGCAGGTAGGCGGCCAGCCGCTCCGGCGTGCTGACGACGGCCTCGGCGACGAACGCGCGGTCACCGTCGTAGGTGTCGGCGATAGCCCGCCACCGCCGGAAGATGTCGTGCACCGTGTCGACGTCCCAGTGCGGGTTGTCGTCCCAGTCGACGGTGCGGAACTGCAGCACCCCGCCGTAGTCGGCGTCCGGCAGCCCTGCCTTCTTGGACATGGCGGGCGCAGCGTCGATGCGCAGTCCGTCGACCCCGCGGTCGAACCAGAACCGCAGCACGTCGTCGAAGTCGTCCAGCACTGCCTCGTTGCTCCAGTCGAGGTCGGGCTGTTCGGGGGCGAACAGGTGGAGGTACCACTGCCCCGGCGAACCGTCCGGCTCGACGATCCGCGTCCAGGCCGGCCCGCCGAACGCGCTGATCCAGTTGTTGGGGGGCTCGCCTCCATCGGCACCTCGGCCGTCGCGGAAGAAGTAGCGCGCGCGCTCCGGCGACCCCGACCCGGCCGCGAGGGCCGCGAGGAACCACGGGTGCTGGTCGGACGTGTGGTTGGGGACGAGGTCGATGATGACCCGCAGGCCGAGGGCGCGGGCCTCGCTCAGGACGGCGTCTGCGTCCTCGAGGGACCCGAACATCGGGTGTATGCCGCGGAAGTCGCTGACGTCGTAGCCTCCGTCAGCCATCGGCGAGGGAAACCACGGCGAGATCCAGAGCCCGTCGACCCCGAGGTCGGCGAGGTAGGGAAGCTTGGCCCGCAGGCCCTGCAGGTCGCCCTCCCCGTCGCCGTTCCCGTCGGCGAAGCTGCGCGGGTAGACCTGGTACATCACAGCGGAGCGCCACCACGGGGACGGCTCTGGGTCGACTGCCACAGGCTGAACCTACTGGCTCCGAGCAGCTTCCGACAGGGCACGCGCATCGGCGCCCGACCCGTGGGTCGGACGCCGATGTCGTGGAGGTCGCAGGCCCGCGACGAGGGCGTGGGGCCTCGTCAGTGGACCACCACAGGCGGCACTCCTTGTTCGTCGAGCAGGTGCGACTTCTCCTGCTTGCGCGGCAGGAAGTACGCCGGGATCAGCGTCAGGCTCACCAGGATCGCCGCCCACCAGTAGGTGTGGGCGAACGCGCTCGCAGCCGCGACCGGTGCCTGCGCTGGGCTGGACGGCGGGTTGTCCTTGAGGGCGTTGGTCAGGACCACCGAGAACAGGGCCACGCCGACGGAGCTGGCGATCTGCTGGGTGATGTTGAGCAGCGTCGACCCTCGCGCGACCTCGTGGTGGGTGAGCGTCTTGAGCGCAGTGGTGAAGATCGGCATCATCGTGCCGCCCATGCCCAGCCCCATGACGAACAGCACCGGGATGAGGAAGCCCCAGTGTGAGGAGTCCGCCTCGATCTGGGTCAGCGCGAACATGCCGCCGATGATGAGCACCAGTCCGAACGGCACGATCCGCCCGACCGGGAACTTGTCGACCAGGGTGCCGGCGATCGGCATGGTCAGCATGGCGCCGACGCCCTGCGGGGCGACCAGCCAGCCTGCGTTCAGCGGTGTCTCGCCCTGGACCTGCTGGAGGAACTGGGGCACGAGCAGCAGGCCGCCGAAGAACGACGCCGCGAAGATGAACATCGTGATGACCGAGACCGTGAGGTTGCGGTTCTTGAACAGTCGAAGGTCGAGCAGCGGGTGCTTGGGCCGGAAGCTGTAGAGCACGAACGCGACCATCAGGGCCAACCCGACGAAGCCCGGGACCAGCACCTTGGCGTGGCCGATGCCGCCCTCACCGGGGATGGACGAGACGCCGTAGAGGAAGAGTGCCAACCCGGGGCTCATCATCAGCATGCCGACGAAGTCGAACGACTCGGACGGCTGGGGGTTGTCCTTGGCCAGCGCGAGCCCTGCGTAGACCAGGGCAACGAGCCCGATCGGGGCATTGATCAGGAAGATGTAGTGCCAGCTGAAGTGGTCGATCAGCCAGCCACCGAGGATGGGGCCGAAGATCGGGCCGAGCAGCATCGGCACGCCGAGGATGGCCATCAGGCGGCCCATCCGGGCGGGGCCGGCGGCGCGGGTCATGATCGTCATGCCGAGCGGCATCAGCATCCCGCCGCCGAGGCCCTGGAGGACGCGGAAGCCGATCAACATGCCGATCGACGTCGCCGCAGCGCACAGGACCGAGCCGAGGGTGAACAGCAGGATCGCGAGCATGTAGAGGCGCTTGGTGCCGAAGCGGTCGGCCGCCCAGCCGGACAGCGGGATCACCGTCGCGAGCGCAAGGGTGTAGCCGGTCACCGTCCACGCGACGGTGGAGTACGCGAGTGGCTCGCCGCCGAAGGCCGTCTGGAAGGTGCGCAGCGCGACGTTGACGACGGTGATGTCGAGGATCGACATGATGGCCCCGAGGACGACGACGCCAGCGACCTTCAGGACGGCGGCGTCGATCTTCTCGGGGTAGACGACAGGTGTCGTGGCAGGTGCAGACACTGGGGGTCCTCTCGGGAACGGATGTGAGTCGTCGCGCTTCCCCCGCAACGGTGCGTGACGCAGGAAAAATCCTAGACCTGCGTACTGACAGCCCACACACCCTTTTTGCGGGCGCGGCATCGGTGCAGGTGGGAGGGTTGGCMGGTCGTTGTCGACCGACCCTCGGCCGGTCGTTGCCGACCGACCGTCAGGCGTTGCCGGCCGCTTCGAGGGCGGCGATGTCGAGCTTGTGCATCGTCATCATCGCGGCGAAGACCTTGGCGGCACGGTCGGGGTCGCCACTGGCGATCTCGTCCCAGTTCTCCGGCACGACCTGCCAGGACAGGCCGAACCGGTCCTTCAGCCAGCCGCAGGGACCTTCCTCGCCGCCGTCGGCGGTCAGGGCCTCCCAGTACTGGTCGATCTCGGCCTGGTCCTTGCAGTCGATCGTGATCGAGACCGCCTCGTCGAAGGTGAACTGTGGCCCGCCGTTCAGCGCCACGTAGGGCACCCCGTCGAGCTCGAAGCCCACCGTCAGCACCTCACCGGCGCGATCACCACTCCCCTCCGGATAGCGGGCGATCGTGCCGATGGTCGAGTTGGGGAACACCGACGTGTAGAACTCCGCGGCGTCCTGGGCCTGTCGGTCGAACCACAGGCAGACGTACTGGCGTGGCATGACGTGCTCCTTCCGTGTGCCGGCGCGGGTGCCCGCGTCCTGCAGGTGTTGACCGCCGCCGACGTCCGAACTCATCGGCGGGTATGCCGTAGCGTCGCCACCGTGGCCCCGTCACCTCCGTCGCTGCTCAGCGCACCGCGCGCCGACGCGGACGTCCCGGCCTACTGGCGGGCCCTCGACGTGCCGGGTCTGGCCGACATCCACGTGCACTTCCTGCCCGAGCCGATGCTCGCCAAGGTGTGGGCCTACTTCGACGAGGCCGAGCGGAACTACGGCCAACCGTGGCCGATCCACTACCGCGATGACGAGGCGACCCGCCTCGAGACCCTCCGGGCCCTCGGTGTCCGGGCCATCCCGGCGCTCGCCTACCCGCACAAGCCCGGCATGGCGGCCTGGCTCAACGACTGGTGCGCCGACTTCGCCGCGCGGGTCGACGGGGCCGTCCACTGCGCCACGTTGTTCCCCGAGCCGGGGGTCGGCGAGCAGGTGGAGCGGTCCTTGGACTCGGGAGCACGGCTGTTCAAGATGCACGTCCAGGTGGGTGGCTACAGCCCGGACGACCCCTTGCTCGACCCGGCCTGGGACGCGCTGGAGCGGGCTGGTGCTCCGGTCGTGCTGCACGCCGGGTCGGCCCCCAAGGAAGGCGCCTACACGGGACCCAAGGCGGTCGCCGCAGTCCTGGACCGGCACCCCGAGCTGACCCTGGTCATCGCACACCTCGGGATGGACGAGTACGACGCCTTCGCCGACCTGGCCGAGACCTTCCCCCGTGTGCACCTCGACACGACGATGGCCGGCACCGACTTCAGCAACCAGTTCGCGCCGCTGACCCCCGCCTACGTTGAGCGCCTCGCCGCCCTCGGTGACCGCGTGGTGCTGGGCACGGACTTCCCCAACATCCCCTATCCCTACGCCCACCAGATCGAGGCGCTGCACCGTCTCGGTCTGGGGGATGAGTGGATGCGAAAGGTGTTGTGGCACAACGGAGCACGCTTGCTCGGACTGGAGGACCAGGTTGCCTGACGAGACTCCCGTGACCGACCGGCTCGCCACCGCCATGCAGAGCCTGTATGCCGCCGCGCCCGATGAGTTCATGGCGGCCAGGTCCGCCCTCGTCGCTGCGGCGAAGGCGGACGGCGACGCCCCGGCCGCGACCGAGATCGGCAAGCTCCGCAAGCCCAGCCTCGCGGCCTGGGCAGTCAACCTCGCGGCGCGCACGGTGCCGGAAGTCGTGTCGGCGCTGACCGACCTCGGCGCGACGATGCGGGGGGCGCAGTCGCGGATGGACACGGGGTCCCTCACCGCCATGCGCGGCGACCGTGATGCCGCGGTGGACGCGTTCGTCCGCGCGGCGTCCGACGCGGTCAGTGCATCTGGCCGCAGCCTCAGCGCGGCAGCCCAACAGGACGTCCGGGCGACGGCGATCGCCGCGCTCGCCGACGAGCGCGCGTCCGCCGCCGTGACGTCCGGTCAGCTCACGCGGGCGTTGTCCTACAGCGGTTTCGGCGAGGTCGACCTGGCCGAGGCCGTGGCGCGCACCGCCGGGGGAGCGATCCTGACCATCCTCCCGGGCGGTCGTGGCCGGGGACCGGGCGGGGGACCGGGCAGGGGATCGGGCGTCCGTGACGCCGACTCCACCGACAGCGCGGGACAGGACGGGCAGGACGACGAAGGCAGTGACGGCGACGAGCCGCCGTCTGCCGAGGACCTCGAAGAGGCGCTGGCCGTGGCCGAGCGCCAGCTGGCCGAAGCCCAGGCCGCCGTCGACGCGGCACGCGAACGGGCGGAGGAGACGAGGGAGCGGCTGGCCGTCGTCGAGCGCCAGCTCACCAAGGCCAGGGAGGCCGACGAACGCGCGCTGGAAGCGGTCACCGACGCGGTCCGGGCGCGCAAGCAGGCCGAGGCCACGCGGCATACCGCGGAGCTGGCGCTGGACGACGCGCGCGGCCGCGACTGAAGCCCAGCCGGCGAGCAGGCCCCTGGCGCCGCTCGGGTCACCACCCGTGCGTGCCGGGTCCGCCCTTGAAGGGGCCGACGACGCGGTCGGTGATCCACCCGCCGTAGAAGCCTCCGGCCTGGGGGCGGACCACCTCACCGCCCACGACGCACCGGTCCACCTGCCCGGGCATCACCGCCACGGCATCCGTGAGCACCTCGAAGCCCGGCGTCGGTCGCGGGTAGGACCACCCCGCGCGTGGGGCGACCACGCCGCCCGCGACCAGGTCGAGGTAGGACGCCTGACCCTTCCACTCGCACCACGACGATCCCCCGGTGGGACGCAGGGCCCCGTCGACGAAGGCGTCGCGCGGCAGGTAGTAGGTCGGGGGGTGGCTCGTCTCCAGGACGCGCCACGACGCCGTGGTCCACGCGATGCGGAGGCCACCGAGCCACACCTCGACGGTCTCCGCGCTGGGTTCGACCCGGGGCGGCCGTGGGTAGTCCCAGACCGACTCCTGCCCGGGTGAGCCGGGCGAGGTGGGTTCAGGCGTGGGTCGTGGCATGACCTCACGCTAGGGCCCCGCGCCTGGGAGCGGCGCTCGGCGCCGGCGGGTACGTTGGGCGGACGGCGGTGGCACACGGAGGTGGCAGATGGCAGGGAAGCAGACGGGCATCGACCCCGAGGTCCCCCCGAGCGGGGACGGTTGCGTGGAATGCGTTGCAGCACAAGGGTGGTGGGTGCACCTTCGGAGGTGCGCCCAGTGCGGCCACATCGGCTGCTGCGACACCTCGCCGAGCCAGCACGCGTCGCACCACTACGAGGAGACGGGCCACCCGGTGATCCGTTCGTTCGAGCCCGGGGAGGACTGGTTCTGGCACTTCGGTGATGAACGCGCCTTCCGGGGTCCGGACCTGGCCGCCCCACTGCACCACCCGCTGGACCAGCCCACTCCCGGCCCTGCGGGCGCCGTGCCCGCCGACTGGCAGCAGCACGTCCACTAGGTGCGCCGACCGTCGTGGTGTCGTCCCGAGGGGGTCGATCGGCTCAGGGTTGACCCTGAGATGACTAGTCACGTTCAGGGGTTCATCTAGGTATGTTGCCGGATGTGGTGGGTGCCCCGTTCGCGGGACGGTTTCAGGTATGGCCCTCCACACCGAGCTGCTCCCGCCGACGGCGCTGACCGCACCACTGCGGCCGCTGACCGCGCGGGTTCGGGTCGCCCGCCGCCCGCCGGGGGGCGGTCGCGGCGGGAGGGGGGCCGCCAAGCTGCTCGTCTCCGGCGCCCTCGCCACCGGAATCGTGGCCCTCGCCCTGCCCAAGGTGGCGGGTGCCCAGTGGGTCGACATCGCCACCGTGCTCAAGAGCCTGTCGATCGGTCAGCTGGCCGTCCTCGCACTGGTGTGGCTCGCGGGGCTGTGGGTGCACACCCCGGCCCTGACCGCCGCGATGCCCGGGTTGTCGCACCGCCGGGCCCTCATGCTCAACCTCACCGGATCCTTCGTCTCCAACCTGCTCCCCCTGGGCGGCGCCGCCGGCACGGTGGCCAACTGGCGGATGGCTCGGTCGTGGGGCTTCGAGTCACCCGCCTTCGCCCGCTGGGCCGTGCTGACCAACCTCGTCGACACCCTGCTCAAGTTCATCCTGCCCGGTCTGGCGCTGTGCTGGCTCGGGGTGGCCGGCGTCGAGGTGTCCAGCAGCGTCAGCACTGCGGCCTACCTCGGCCTGGGTCTGCTCACCGGCAGCGTCGCCGCCGTGTGGCTGGTCGCGCGTGACGACCGGGCCGTGCGCTGGCTGGGCCGCCTCGCCGACCGCGTGGTCGCGCGGGTGCGGTTCCTCCCCGTCGCCGACGAGGGGTATGCCGAGCGTGCCGCGTCGTTCCGCCGCGAGAGTGCCGGGCTGGTGGCCGCCGGCTGGGGACGGATGGTCGGTGGCAAGCTCGCGTATGCCGCGCTGCAGGCCGTGCTCCTCTGGGCCTGTCTGCGCGTGGTCGGGGCCGACGTGCCCCCCGCCGTGGTCGGGGCAGCCTTCGCCGTCGAGCGCATCCTCACGATGGTGGCGATCACGCCCGGTGCGACCGGCATCGTCGAGCTCGGCATGACCGGGGTGCTGGTGGCCTTCCACGGCGAACCGGCCGTTGCCGCGGCGGGTGTGCTTCTCTACCGGGCGTTCATCTTCGGCATGGAGATCCCGGTGGGCGGGCTGTCGATGCTGGCCTGGTCGCTGCGCCGGCGCAGCCTGGCCCTCGCCGCCTGACTCACGCTCCGACCCCGCGAGTTTGAAGGATCCGACGGGTCCTGGTGCGTCGGATCCTTCAAACACTCGGCGCCAGGCCGCGGACCCCAGCGTCCGCCCCCTCGCCGCACGGTGTGGTTCGTCAGTCAGAGCGCTCGAGGAGGAAGGCGAGTACGGCGGCCTGGGTTCGCAGCCGCCCGGCATACTCCCCGAGCCCGCCAGCCTCCGACTCCTGGGCGGCGTGGACGCGCTCCTGGCGCTCGCCCTCGACGATCTCGCGCACCTCCTCGGGCGTCAGTTCGCGGCGAGGCGCCTCCGTGGCACCCACCCCGACCGCTGCTCCGGCGATCGGGCCCTCAGTGAGCGCAGAGGCGTCGTCGACGGGCACGGCTTCGGCATTCGCGATCGCGGCGAGCGCCGAGCGGACGACGTCGACGGTGTCCTTGTCGCCGACGCGCATCGCGGGCAGCAGCGAGGACTGCAAAAGGGCTCGCAGGTCGGCGCTCACGACTCGATCCTGCCACCTGCCCTCTCAAGCAAAGGTTGGTGCAGGGGGTTGCTCCGGGGGGTTGCTGCAGGGGCTGGCTGCAGGGCGGGGCGGGATGAGCACCGAGGTATGCCGCCTGGCCGGCTCAGGGTGCGGTGGCCTTGAAGCCGCGCAGGCGCAGGCTGTTGGTCACGACGAAAACCGAGGACAGTGCCATCGCGGCACCGGCGATCATCGGACTGAGCAGGCCCAGTGCGGCGAGCGGGATGGCGGCGACGTTGTAGGCGAAGGCCCAGAAGAGGTTGCCCTTGATGATGCCGAGCGTGCGCCGGGCCAACCGGATCGCGTCCGGGGCCGACCGGAGGTCCCCGCGGACCAGCGTGAGGTCGCTCGCCTCGATGGCCACGTCGCTCCCGGTCCCCATGGCCAGGCCGAGGTCGGCCTGGGCCAGGGCTGGCGCGTCGTTGACCCCGTCGCCGACCATCGCGACCGTCTTGCCTTGCGCCTGAAGGCGTTTCACGACGTCGACCTTCTCCTGGGGCAGCACGTCGGCGATGACGTCGTGGATGCCGACCTGGCCAGCGATCTCGCGTGCGGCGGCCGCGTTGTCCCCGGTGAGGAGGATCGGGTGCAGGCCCAGCGCCTTCAGCTCGGCAACCGCCTCGGCCGAGCTCTCCTTGACGGTGTCGGCGACGACCAGCACCCCGCGGGCGACACCGTCCCAGGCGACCACCACGGCAGTGGCGCCGCGCTGCTGGGCCGAGTCCACGGCATACGCGAGCTGGTCGGGGACGGGGACGGACCAGTCGGTGAGCAGGCGGGGCCGACCCACCACGACGGCGTGGCCGTCGACGGTGCCCTGGACCCCGAGGCCCTCGGCGCTCGCGAAGGCCTCCACGGCCGGGACCCTGCCGGCCTCGCGTGCGGCGGCCGCGATGGCGCGGGCGACGGGGTGCTCCGAGGCGTCCTCCAGCGCCCCCGCCAGGCGCAGCACCTCCACAGCGTCTTCGCCGTCGGCGGGCACGACCTCGGCCAGGGTCATCCGCCCCGTGGTGACGGTGCCGGTCTTGTCGAGCACGACCGTGTCGACGCGACGGGTCGACTCCAGGACCTCGGGGCCGCGGATGAGTAACCCGAGCTGGGCGCCGCGCCCGGTGCCGACCATGAGGGCCGTCGGGGTCGCGAGGCCCAGTGCGCACGGACAGGCGATGATCAGGACCGCGACGGCAGCGGTGAAGGCTGCGGTCCAGCCGCCGCCGATGGCGACCCAGACGAGGAGGGTGCCGGCGGACAGGACGATGACGACGGGCACGAAGATCCCGGACACGCGGTCGGCCAGTCGCTGTACGTCGGCCTTGCCGTTCTGGGCGTCCTCGACGAGCCTGGCCATCTGCGCGAGCTGGGTGTCCCCGCCGACCCGGGTGGCTCGCACGACGAGTCGGCCGCCTGCGTTGACGGTGGCTCCGATGACCGCGTCGCCGGGCCCGACCTCTGCCGGCACCGACTCGCCGGTGACCATCGAGGCATCCACGGCCGAGGTGCCCTGCTCGATGGTGCCGTCGGTCGCGATCTTGTCCCCCGGGCGCACGACGAAGCGCATGCCCACGGCCAGCTGGTCGACCGGAATGAGCTCCTCGCGGCTGGTGTCGCCTTCCTCGCGGAGGACGGCGACCTCCTTGGCGCCGAGCTCCAGCAACGCTCGCAGCGCTGCGCCCGAGGCTCGCTTTGCGCGCGCCTCGGCGTAGCGACCGGCCAGCAGGAAGGCGGTCACCCCTGCGGCGGCTTCGAGGTAGATGTTGTCGGCGCCGTCACCACGCTCGAGGGCGAACCGGAAGGCGTGGGTCATGCCGGGGGTGCCGGCAGTGCCGAAGAACAACGCGTAGACGGACCAGCCGAACGCGGCCAGGGTGCCGACCGAGATCAGGGTGTCCATGGTCGACTGGCCGTGCCGGAGGTTGGTCCAGGCCGCGCGGTGGAACTGCCAGCCACCCCAGAAGACGACCGGTGCCGCCAACGTGAGCGAAGCCCACTGCCAGTAGCGGAACTGCCACGCCGGGACCATCGCCATCAGCACGACCGGCACGGCCAGCCCGACGGAGACGAGCAACCGGTGGCGCAGCGCAGCAATCGGATCTGGCTCCGTGCTCGCTGCCTGGTCGGGCTCGGCGACCGGAAGGGTGGCGGTGTAGCCGGTCCGCTCGACGGTCTCCAGGAGGTCGTCGGTCGTGACGTTCTCGGGGAAGGTGACCTTGGCCTTCTCGGTGGCGTAGTTGACCGTCGCGGTCACGCCGTCGATCTTGTTGAGCTTCTTCTCGATCCGGGTCGCGCACGAGGCGCACGTCATGCCCCCGATGACGAGCTCGACGCTGCTGGGGGAGCTCACGGCACGAGGCTGTAGCTGCCCGCCTCGTCGAGGGCAGCCGCCACCTCGGCAGGGGTGAGCTCGCGCGTCGCGTCGACGGTGACGGCGGAGGTGCCGCCGGCCACGAGGTCGACCCGGACGTCGGTGACGCCGTCGAGCGCCGTGAGCTCCTCCGTCACGGCGCTCGCGCAGTGGCCGCAGGTCATGCCGTCGACGGCGAAGTTCTGGGTGCCCATGTGGTGCTCCTTGCTGATGTCGCGGTGGTGTCGCGGTGGTGGGGTGCCGCCGAGATGGTCGTGCGGCGGGCTGTCGTGCCAGCGGGCTCAGGAACGGACCAGTCGGGCGATCGCGTCGGAGGCCTCGCGGACCTTCTCCTGCGCCTCGGGCCCACCCTTGCGGGCGGCGTCGACGACACAGTGTCCGAGGTGTTCCTCGAGCAGCTCGAGCGAGAAGGACTGCAGGGCCTTGGTCGCCGCGGACACCTGGGTGAGGATGTCGATGCAGTACTTGTCCTCCTCGACCATGCGCTGCAGCCCGCGAACCTGGCCCTCGATGCGGCGCAGTCGCTTGAGGTGGCTGTCCTTCTGGTCGTGGTACCCGGGGTGCGCTTCGCTCTCACTCATGCACACACCATACCCCCCTATGGTATCCAGTCAACCCCCGCCCCCTCCGCTGCAACCTTTGCCAGCAAAGGAAAATGAATGGCGGACAGGTTGCAACCTGTCCGCCATCACTCAACCTTTGCTAGCAAAGGTTGCTGCACGCTTCGGGGGAAGGGTGTCAGCGCATCGGGTCGAACGGCTTGAGCTGCTCGACCTGCTTGCCGGTGACCATCGTCTCGGCGAGGAGCCGACCGGTGACCGGGCCGAGGGTGATGCCCCACATGCCGTGACCACCCGCGGCGAAGACGCGCGGCGATTTGGTGGCGCCGATGAGCGGCAGGCCGTCGACGGTGCACGGGCGCGAGCCGACCCACTCGTCCTGGCGGTTGTCGAGGTCGGCGCCGCGCAGGAGCGGGCGGGCGGCCTCGGCGATGGCCTGGATGCGGCGCTGGTCGAGCGCGGCCTCGGGCTTGCGGAACTCCATCATCCCGGCGACGCGCAGCCGGTCACCGATGGGCGTGCAGGCGACCCGCTGGGCGGGGAAGTAGACGGGACCGTTGGGCACGTGGTCGATCGCGACGGAGAAGGAGTACCCGCGACCGGCCTGGACGACGTTCTTCACACCGAACTGACGAGCGAGCTTGCCGAGCCAGGCGCCGGTCGCGAGGACCGCCGCGTCGAACTCCTCGACCGAACCCTCGGCCGTGGTGACAACGACGCCGGCGCCGGTGTCGCGGATGTCGGCGACCGTCGAGGCATCCATGATCTTGCCGCCGCGCGCCTTCACCGAGTCGGCCAGCGCGTGCACGTAGGTGCCGGGGTCGATGAACCGCTGGCCCTTGAGCAGGATGGCCGCGCCGATCTCGTCGGACAGGCTCGGCTCGATGGTGCGGGCCTGGTCACCCGTCAGGGCGTCGAACTCGATGTCCTGCCCGGCGGCGTGGATGTGCTCGATCTCCTCGAGCAGGGTCACGCGCTCGGCCTCGGTGCGGTAGGACGCGAGAAACGACTTGGCCTCACGGGTGTCGGCCTGGACACCACCGTCGCGCAGCAGGTCGAAGCTCTCGAGCGACAGGTCGTTGACCGGCACGAGCGAGCCCATGGCCTTCTTCCAGGCCTTCATCGTCGAGTTCTTGGTGAACCCGGTGACGAACTTGAGGAACTTGGGGTCGGCGCTCGGCGGCACGTAGACCGGCGAGGACGGCGACAGGACGGCGCGCAGGCCGTACTTGAGCACGGCCGGCTCCGGAAGCGGCGTCGCGATGCCCGGCGTGAGCCACCCGGCGTTGCCCCACGACGAACCCGCGGCGACACCCTCGCGGTCGAGGACGGTCACCTCGACACCGTGCTCCTGGAGGAACCAGGCGGTGGACAGACCGACCATGCCGGCGCCGACGACGGCGACGCGCTGGGGAACGGGAAGACCTGCTGCGGTGATGGGAGCCATGCATCGAGAGTGACAGGACGACGGGTATGCCGCCTTGTCCCAACAGCACGAATCAGATCCATTCGCTTGTGTTGAGGACACAACCCGCGCGATGCTGGGTGGGTGCTTGCCGTCACCGACCTCGTGGCCGCCCTCGGCGGCCTCCTTGCCCTGGGCGTCGAGCGTGACGGCGCCGAGGTCGACGACCTCACCATCGCCGAACCGGCTCAGGGCATCGTGGGCCAGCCGGGCGACCTGGTCCTGGGGGTGGGGGTGGAGTCGGCGGAGGCCGCTTCCGACCTCGTGCAACGCGCCGCGTCGGCCGGCGCCGGAGGGGTGGTGCTCCGGCGGAGCATAGCCCGGCGGCGCACGGTTCGCGACCGCGCCCGGCGCAGTGGGATCGCCCTGGTGGAGCTCGCGGAACAGGCGTCCTGGGCCCACCTCGTCTGGTTGCTGCGTGGCGTCATCGACAGGGCGGCGGTCGGACCGGGGCGGCGCGACGACGCACCGGTGCAGGACGACCTGTTCGCGCTCGCCGACGCGGCGGCCGCCCTGGTCGACGCCCCCGTCACGATCGAGGACGCCCAGTCGAGGGTGCTCGCCTACTCCTCACGCCAGGACCTCGCCGACCCCGCCCGCGTGTCGACGATCGTGGGTCGGCGCGTGCCCGACGAGGTGCTCGCGACCCTGCGCGCGCAAGGCGTGTTCCGACGGCTCGCCCGGTCGGCGGAGCCCGTCTACGTCCCGGCCTCGGGAGGCACCAAACCCCGGCTGGTCATCCCCGTGCGCGCCGGCGGTGAGTGGTTGGGCTCCATCTGGGCCGTGGTGGAGGAGCGCCCGCCCGCGGCCCTCGTCACCGAGCTGGTCCAGACCTCGTCCGTGGTTGCCCTTCACCTGCTGCGGTTGCGCGCCCAGGCCGACCTCTCACGCCGCGTCGCGGCCGACCGCCTGCGCGGTGTCCTGTCCGGCAACGTCGCGGGTGCGGAGGACTGGCTGCCCCCAGGTCCGTGGCGCGTCGTCGCGCTCGGCGGGGAGGGTGACCCCGTCCGCCTGCTCGACCTCTGGGAGTCAGTGTGCCGTCGGCACGCGTGGAACCAGCCGCTGCTCGCCGACCTCGACGGCCGCGGGTATGCCGTGGTGCGCGACTCCGAGGACGACTCACCGGGCACGTGGGGCTGGCTCAGCTCGGTGGTCGGCCAAGCGCGTGACGAGGCGGTGGCACTGACCGCGCGAGCCGGCCGTACGGCATACACGCCGGGGGAGCTGGAGCGCTCGCGAGGCGAGGCGCAGGAGACGGATCGCGTGGTGGGACAGGGCGGTTCGGTGGGACAGGGAAGTTCGGCGGGACAGGGAAGTTCGGCGGGACAGGGAAGTTCGGCGGGACAGGGACCCCCCGTCGTGTCGCACGAGGAGGTGTGGGCCGAGGTCACGGTCGCGCGGGCGGCCAGCACGCTGGTCGGCGACCCGCTCGGGCCCCTCGAGGTGCTGCTGGGCCACGACGCGGAGCACCACAGCGACTACCTGCTCACCCTCGCCGCCTGGCTGGACCACCCGGGGGCGCCCACCCGCGCTGCCCGGTCGATCCACGTGCACCCCAACACGATGCGCTACCGGATGGCCCGCATTGCCGACCTCGCCGGTCTCGACCTCGAGGACGCGACCGTGCGGCTCGCGGTCCGCCTCCAGATCGCGGCGGCCCAGTCCGGGCCCTAGTCGTCAGTCCACCCAGTAGTTGTCGTGGTAGCGCATGAACTCGTCACGCTCCTGCTCGGTCATCGTCTCGCCGGCGGCGACGCGGGCCAGTCCCTCGAAGTAGGCCTCCCGGGGTGCGCCAGGAGCAAAGTGCAGCAGCATCGAGGCGGCGCCCGACTCGTTCCGGAAGCCGTGCAGGCCGCCCGGCGGGACATGGGCGTAGTCACCCGCGCGGGTGACGTTCCAGCGGTTCCCGTCGAAGATGCTCACCTCGCCGGACAGGATGTAGAACGACTCGGCGATGGTCTTGTGGAAGTGCGAGTCCGGACCGCTGGGCGGGCCAGCGAACTCCCAGCGGTACAGGCCGAAGAGCCGGCCCGTCGAGTCGCCGGTCGACAGGTAGTGGACCCGGTTTCCGTTGGGGTAGATGACATCTGGCGCCGCGTCGCTGAGGCGGATGGTCGCGCTGACCTCGCCGGTGGTGCCGTCGTAGAGGGGCGGTGGATAGCTCATGCGAGCCATCCTGCCCGGGTCAGGCGGTGGCGCGTGCCGGAAGGCGCTGCGGCGTCGTCGACGAGTCCCCCTGCCGATCAGGGGTGGACCGTCCCGAGCAGTTCGGCGTAGCGCGTCAGCACTGTTGCGCCGCGCTCGTCTTCCGGTGGGTCGAGGGTCGCCTCGATCCGGACGTCCCACGACGGCGGCTCGTCGGCCGCACTGAGGACCCACGCGGCCTGCCGGGCGGCTCCCAGCCCGACGTACTCACCCGGCGCGGGGATGGCCACGGGCACGCCGAACAGGCTCGGAGCCACCGCGCGCACGGCTGCCGAGGCGGACGCACCACCGATGAGCAGCACCCGCTGGACCGGGATGCCGAGGTCGCGCAGGTCGTCCACCCCGGCGACGAGGTTGGCGAGCATCCCCTCGACCGCGGCGCGGGCGAGGTTCTCCGGTGTCGTGTTGGCGCGGGTCATCCCGCCGAGGGTGCCGGTGGCCTCGGGCAGGTTAGGCGTCCGCTCTCCGTCGAGGTAGGGCAGCAGGGTCAGGCCGCCGGCGCCGGGCTCGGCGCGCAGGGCCAACCGGTCCAGGCCGGGCAGGTCGGTGCCCAGCAGCTGGGCTGCCGCGGTCAGCACCCGGGCGGCGTTGAGCGTGCACATCAGGGGCAGGTGCCCGCCCGAGGCACTGGCGAACCCGGCCACGTCACCACGCAGGTCCTTGACCGGGGTGGGGCAGTCCGCGAACACGGCGCCACTCGTCCCCAGCGACACGACCACGTCTCCGGGCCGCAGCCCGAGACCCAGGGCCGCGCCGGCGTTGTCCCCGGTCCCCGGCCCGACGACCACCCCGGCATCGGTGGTGCCCGCTGCCTCGGACGGCCCGAGCACGCGCGGGGTGCCGAACTCGCGGCCGAAGGCGAGGAGCTGGAGGTCGGGCAGATAGCTCCCCTCCGCCGCCGAGAAGTACCCCGTGCCGGAGGCGTCGCCGCGATCGGTCACGTGAGAGTCGAAAGCGTTCCCCTGCTTGAGGATCTGGCCGGTCAGCCAGTCGTGGGGCAGGACGACCTGGGCGACGCGCGCGGCATTCTGTGGCTCGTGCTCGGCCAGCCACCGCACCTTCGTGACGGTGAAGCTCGGCACCGGCACCGAACCGGTGCGCTCCACCCAGGTCGCCGACCCCAGCTCCTCCACGAGGTCGCGCGAGGCCTGCGCGGAGCGGGTGTCGTTCCACAGCAGTGCGTCCCGGACCACCTCGCCGGACTCGTCCAACGCGCACATGCCGTGCTGCTGGCCTCCGACCGAGATCGCGGACACGCCCTCGAGGAGGTTGTCGGTCGTCGCCGCCCCGAAGGCCTCCCACCACCGGTCGGGGTGCACCTCCGTGCCGTCGGGGTGCGGTGCCCTGCCGGTCCGCACGATCTCGCCGGTCGCGGCGTCACAGACCACGACCTTGGTCGACTGCGTGGACGAGTCGACCCCTGCGACGAGGGTGCGTGGGGCGTCGGTCATGGATTCCTCCGGGTCGATGGTGCGGCGTCCGCTCGGCTGACCAGGGTCGAGGGGTTGAAGGTCGAGGCGTGAAGGGCGTGGGGTCAGCGCTGAGGGGTGATGACGGACTTGATCGCACCCGGGCTGTCCCGCGCCGCGGTCAGGGCAGCCGCCGTCTCGGCCAACGTGAACCTGCCGGTCACGAGCCGCTCCAGGTCGACCTGGCCCGAGGCCGCCAGGGCGATGGCGGTGGGCCAGGTGCCGGCATAGCGGAACGTGCCCGTGACGACGAGCTCTCGTTCCTGGACGACGGACAGGGGCAGGGGAAGCTCGTCGCCACCCATCCCGACCAGCACCGCCCGACCGGCCGGAGCAAGCGCGCGGATGCCGTCCCCGGTGGCGCCGGGGTGCCCCGAGCACTCGAGGAGCACGTCGGGAGCCCGCCGACCGGCATACCCGGCGGTGATGGTCTGGTCACCGGAGGCGATGGTGCGCGTCGCGCCGAGCTCGGTCGCCACGGCGAGCCGTTGTTCGTTGAGGTCGGCGACGACGATCTCGCTCGCGCCGCACGCCCGGGCCACCTGGACGCACACCAGGCCGATCGGTCCGGCGCCCGTGACCAGCACCCGCGACCCGGCGCCCACCCCACCCTTGCGGCAGGCCCAGACCCCGACCGAGAGGGGCTCGAGCAGCGCCGCGGCCTCGTCGCTCACGGAGTCGGGAACCGGATGGGCAAAGGCGTGGTGGATCGTCACGAGCTCGGCCAGCGACCCGTCGACCGGGGGTGTGGCGTGGAACCGCATGTCGGGACACAGGTTGTAGCGCCCGCCCAGGCACTGCTCGCACGCGCGGCACGGGACCCCCGGCTCGATCGACACGCGCTGGCCCACGCGGGCGCGGTCCACGTCGTCGCCCACCGCCTCGACGACTCCCGACGCCTCGTGGCCGAGGACCAGCGGCGACTCCACGACGAAGCGTCCGATCCGCCCGTGGTCGAAGTAGTGCGTGTCCGAGCCGCAGACTCCGACGGCGTGCACACGGACCAGGACCTCGTCGGCGGCAGGGGTGGGTGTGGGCCGCTCGACCACCTCGACGTCGCCGGGCCGGTTCAGCACTGCGACGCGCATCGGGTCACCCTTCTCCGGCGCCTGCCGTGGCGCTCCAGGCTTCCAGCGTCGCCCGTGCCCCCAGCGTGTGCAACCGGTCCAGGGCGTGGAGGTATGCCGCGGCGAAGCGCTCGTCGTCGGCCAGGTCCCCGAACAGGTCGCGGTCGCGAAGGAAGGCGAGCGGGTCGTCCTGGCGCCTGGCCGCCGCGGCCATCACCCGGTCCTTGAGCCGGTCGACCACCTCGATGGGCTTGCCCCGCTCGTCCACGCCCTCGGCGTAGCGGGCCCACGAGGCCACCACCAGCGCGGACAGCTCGATCTCGCCGCCACTGCGCAGGTTGGCGTTGATCACGGGGACCAGCCACTTGGGGATGCGGTCGCTGGACTCGGCGCACAACCGGGCGAGGGTGTCGCGCACCTCGGGGTTCGCGAACCGTTCGACGAGCTGGTGGCGGTAGGCGTCGAGGTCGACGCCCGGCACCTCCGGCAGGGTCGGGGTCCCTTCGCGCTCCATGTAGGACAACAGGAACGACGCGAAGAGCGGGTCCTGGCAGACCTCGTGCGCGTACCGGTAGCCCGCCAGGAAGCCGAGGTAGCACAGCGCCTGGTGACTGGCGTTGAGCAGCCGGAGCTTCATCAGCTCGTAGGGCACCACGTCGTCGACCATCTGGACGCCGGCCCGCTCGAACGGCGGACGCCCCTGCCCGAAGCGGTCCTCCAGCACCCACTGGGTGAACGGCTCGCACACCACGGGCCAGCCGTCGGCGACGCCGAAGTCCTCGGCCAGCCGCTCGGTGTCGTGCGCGGTCGTCACCGGTGTGATCCGGTCGACCATGCAGTTGGGGAAGGCCACCTCGGCCTCCATCCAGTCCGCGAGCCCGGGATCCTTGAGCCGCGCGAAGGCGCAGATCATCCGCTTCGCGACGTCGCCGTTGTCCGGCAGGTTGTCGCAGCTCATCACGGTAAACGGCGCACGTCCCTCGGTGCGCCGACGGTCCAGCCCCGCCGTGACGAACCCGAAAACCGTTGCGGGAGAGCCGCCTCCGGCGAAGTCAGCCGCGAGGTCGGCCCGGATCGACGGGTCCGACGCGTCGAACTCACCGGTCGTCTGGTTGACGAGGTAGCCGCCCTCGGTGATGGTCAACGAGACGATCCGCGTCTGGTCGTCGGCGAGCCGGTCGACGACGGCCTTGGGATTGTCGGGCGCGAACATCACCTCGATCACCGAACCGATCACCCGCGGTTCGCGGTGGCCGTCAGGGTGCTTGACGACGAGCGTGTAGAGCCCGTCCTGGGCCCGCAGGGTGTCGATGATCCTGCGGTCGTGCGGCAGCGCCCCGACGCCGCACAGCCCCCACTCCAGGGCCAGGCCCTCGTTCATCAGGGCGTCGAGGTACATCGCCTCGTGCGCGCGGTGGAAGCCGCCCACGCCGAAGTGCACGATGCTCGCGGTGACCTTCGAGCGGTCGTATGCCGGCCGGCGCACCTCCTGGCCCAGCTCACCGAGGGTGTTCTGGGACAAGGCGATCGGGGAGGGGGTGGCCGGAGACGTCTCCGTCACTTCACCGCGCCCATCGACAGGCCCTGCACCAGCTTGTCCTGGGCCGCGAACCCGGCGGCGAGGACTGGCAGCGACACCACGAAGGACGCGGCGCACACCTTGGCGAGGAACAGTCCCTGACTGGTCACGAACCCAGTCAAGAACACAGGAGCAGTTCCCGCCACCGTGCTGGTCAGCACCCGGGCCAGGAGCAGCTCGTTCCAGCTGAAGATGAAGCAGATCAGCGCTGCCGAGGCGATGCCCGGCATCACGACGGGCGCGACGATGTCCCTGAGGGTCCTGGTCAGGCTCGCGCCGTCGACCGAGGCGGCCTCGAGCATCTCGACCGGCACCTCCGCCAGGAACGAGCGGAGCATCCAGACAGCGATCGGGAGGTTCATCGAGGTGTACAGCAGGATCAGCCACCAGATGTTGTCGAGCAGGCCGACCTTCTGCGCGAACAGGTAGAGCGGCAGGATGCCGGCCACGATCGGCAGCATCTTGGTCGAGAGGAAGAAGAACAGGACGTCTGTCCACTTCTTCACGGGCCGGATCGACAGGGCGTAGGCGGCGGGGAAGGCCAGCAGCAGGACGAGGATGGTCGACAGGACGCTGGCGGTCAGCGAGTTGAGCAGTGGCGGCCAGGGTCCGGCGTCGAAGAAGGACCGGTACCCGTCGAGCGAGAGGGGCGCGAAGAAGTCTGGCGGGTTCTTGGCCGCGTCGTTCTCGTTGTGCAGGGAGGTCAGGACCATCCACAGCACGGGGAGGGCGAAGAGGATGCCCACGATCCACGCAGCGGCGGAGAGGAGCACGCCGCTGCGTGGAGGCTTCGCGTGGTTGATCTCCTGCGTCGTGATGGTCATGAGTCCTCCCGGAACAAGCTGAACGCGGTCCGCAACGCTGCGGTCGCGATGATGATCGTGCCGATGACCACGACGACGCCGGCAGCCGACGCCCGGCCGTAGTCCTGCGCCGTGTAGAAGGTCTGGTAGATGAAGTACGGCAGGTTGGCCGTGCCGAGACCGCCGGACGTGATCGTGAAGACGTGGTCGAAGTTCTGCACGACGTAGATCGCTCCGAGCAGACCCGACAGCTCGATGTACTGGCGCAGGTGCGGGAGCGTCATGGTGGTGAAGATCTGCCAGCTGCTGGCCCCGTCGATCCGTGCGGCCTCGACGACGTCCAGGGGTCGGCTCTGCAGCCCTGCCAGCAGGATCAGCATCATGAACGGCGTCCACTGCCAGACCAGCGCGGCGATGATGGCGGCCAGTGGGTTGTTGGTGATCCAGTCGGGCTGCGGCGCGTTGTCGCCGAAGAGAGTCTTGAGCAGTCCGTTGAAGAGGCCGTACTCAGGGTTGTAGAGCGCGTGCTTCCACAGCAGGGCCGCAGCCACGGGAACGATGAGGAACGGCGTGATCATCATCGTGCGCACCACGCCCTGCCCGCGGAACTTGCGGTCGAGCAGCAGCGCGATGCCCAAGCCCAGCACCAGGCAGATCAGGACGACCGAGACGGTCAGCAGGATCGTGACCCAGACGGCCTTGCGGGTGTTGGTGTCGGTGAAGACCCGGGCGAAGTTGTCGACGCCGGCGAAGCCGCGCTCGTCCGGGTAGTAGGCGTTCCAGTTCATGAACGAGATGACGATCGTGGCGACGAACGGAAGCTGCGTCATCAGGATCGTGAAGATGAGCGCAGGCAGCAGCGGCGCCCGCCGTGCCCAGTCGCCGGAGCGCTGGAGTGCCTTGCTCGGAACCGATGGCTCGGCAGCCGTCGTGCTTCTGCTGGCGGTCGTGGACGACATCACTGCCCCCTTGCCTGGTAGCGCTCGGCGACGTCCTCGGCGAGCTGCTGGCCCCGCTTCAACGCGTCGTCGACCGACGTCTTGCCGGCGATCGCCGAGCTGACGTCCTGACTGACCTGGGTCCCGAGATCGGGGAACTCGGGAATGTCGACGAACTGGATCCCGATGGCGGGCCGGGGTTGCACGCCGGGGTTCACCGGATCGGCGGCCTCGATGGCCGCCCTGGTCGGGTCGGCGAAGGCCGAGGCGACCTTGAGGTACTCGGGGTTCTCGTAGGTCGAGGCACGCTTGCCCGCGGGGACGCTGGTCCAGCCGATCTTGCTGCCCACGAGGTTCTCGTACTTCTTCCCGCTGGCCCAGGAGATGAACTTCCAGGCGTTGTCCTTCTTGGTGCTGGCCTGCTGGATGGACCAGGACCAGGCGTAGAGCCACCCGGAGGAGTCGGTCTTCACCACGGGAGCCGGGGCGTAGCCGAACTTGCCCTTGGTGGGGGAGTCGTCCGCCTCGAGGGATCCAGCGGCAGACGTGGCGTCGTACCACATGGCCACGTTGCCCTGAACGAGGTTGTTGAGGCACTCGGTGAAGCCCGCTTGCGGTGCGCCCTTCTCACCGTGGGCCCGCACGAGGTCGACGTAGAAGCTGACTGCCTCCTTGAACTCGGGGGAGTCGACACCGGGGGTCCAGTCCTTGGTGAACCAAGCCCCCCCGAACGTGTTGACCACGGTGGTCAGGGGGGCGAAGAGCTGACCCCAGCCGGGCTGGCCGCGCAGGCAGATCCCCCGCATGCCCGGCTCCGCGCCGTCGACCTTGGCCGCGATGTCTGCGACCTCCTGCCACGTGGGTTTGGCCGGCATCGTGATGCCCTTCGCCGCGAGGACGTCCTTGCGGTACATGAGGAAGGAGGACTCGCCGTAGAACGGCTCGCCGTAGACCTTGCCCTCGCTCGACAGCGAGGTGGTCATCGACTTGAGGATGTCTGCCTGGTCGAACTCGGTGTCCGACGCGAGGTAGGAGTCGAGCGGCGCGATCCACTTCGCCTTGGCGTAGATCGGGATCTCGAAGTTGCTCAACGACGCCACGTCGTACTGGCCGGCCTGGCTGGAGAACTCCTGGCTGATCTTGTCCCTGACGTCGTTCTCGGGCAGCACGGTGAAGTTGACCCGGATGCCGGTCTCCTTGGTGAAGTTGTCGGCCGTGAGCTTCTGGAGGTCGACCATCTGGGGGTTGTTGACCATGAGGACGTTGATGCTGTTCGCGCCACCGCCTCCCACGCCGCCTCCGCCCCACCCGGCACAGGCCGACAGGCTGAGCGCCAGGCCGGTCGCCCCCGCGACCAGCGTGGCCCTGGAGTTTCGACTTCGCACGCGTCCTCCTCCGTCGCCATTGACGGCGTCAGTTTGACTACTGCTCATATGAGCGCCATGATGCCCAAACGAGTAAGACGAGTAAATCCTCGCGACGCCAACCTGTCAACGGCAAGGATGTGCACGTGATCGACGACGGCCCCGCCGAGCTGGTGATGCTCGCTGCCGTCGCCCGCCGCCACTACCTGCAGAACCAGTCGAAGGTCGAGATCGCCGACGAGCTCGGCATCAGCCGGTTCAAGGTCGCCCGCATGCTGGAGGCGGCACGGGAGAGGGGGCTCGTCCGCATCGAGATCGTCCGGCAGGGGTCCCTCGACGTCGACGCCTCGGCGCGGCTCCAGGAGCGCTTCGGCCTGGCTCACGCCGTCGTGGTGGACACGGCCGACGCCGACACCGGCGCGGTCCGACACCTGCTGGGCCGCGCCGCCGCAGACCTGCTCTCGGAGGTCCTGGTGGACGGCGACGTCCTCGGGCTGCCGTGGTCGCGCAACGTGCATGCCGTGGTCGCCGCGCTGACGAGCCTCCCGCGGGTGGAGGTGGTCCAGCTGACCGGGGCGATCGCCCTGCCCGACTTCGACAGCAGTGCCGTGGACATCGTCCGGCGGGCCGCGCGGTTGTCCGGTGGCAAGGCACATGTCTTCTATGCCCCGTTTGTTCTCGACACCAAATCCAGCGCCGATGCGCTGCGTCGCCAACCCGCGGTGCTGGACGGCCTGGCGAGGGCGTCGCTCGTGACCAAGGCAGTCGTCGGCATCGGAGCCTGGGAGCGCGGACAGTCGACCATCCACGACCTCCTCGACGAGGCGGAGCAGCGGGACCTCGCCAGCCGGGGAGTCATCGGCGAGCTGGCCGGGATCTTCTTCGACAAGAACGGAAAAGCATTGCGGCCCAAGGTCGCTGCGCGTTTGATCACCGTGGATCCCGACGACCTCGCCGGGGTGCCCGAGGTGATCGCCGTGGTCGCCGGCGCCTCCAAGGCGAAGGCGGTCAGAGCCGCTCTCGACGGCGGTCTGGTCCAGGGCCTGGTCGTCGACGCCACCCTCGCGGACGTGCTGCTCGCGAGCTGAGCGGGAACCCGTCTGCGAGGGCTGGATCCGGTCAATTCGGGCCTGTGAGGACAAGCCTCGCGAGCCTCTCCTCTTGCGCTAATCGCCACGTGCTGGCATGGTCGAGAACAGATGTAAGCGCTTTCAACGATGAGAGGCAGACCTGTGGCGACCGGTTCGACACCGACCAGCGGGACGACGATCTACTCCGTCGCCGAGCGTGCCGGTGTCTCCATCGCCTCGGTCTCCCGGGTCCTCCAGGGGTCCACCGCCGTGTCCGAGAAGACCCGTCAGCGGGTCCTCGAGGCGGCCGACGAGCTCAAGTACGTGCCCCTCGCAGCCGCCCGCAGCCTCGCAGTGCGACACCACGAAGCCCACGGCCTGGTGCTCCCCGAACTCTCCGGCCCGTACTACTCCGAGCTCCTCATGGGCTTCGAGTCCCGCGCGGCCGAGCTCGGCCAGAGCGTCGTGCTCATGCTGGCCGAGGGCAAGGACGACCTCGTCCGCGCTGTCCGCAGGCTGGCAACCCGCGTCGACGGCCTGGCCATGCTGGGCTCGGCGGCCATTCCCGAGGACACCGTGACCGCGCTGCACGGCTCCAAGCCCGTCGTCCTCATCGCCGGAGACGCCCGCCCGGACATCGACAGCGTCACCTCGGAGAACACCGGGAGCGCCGCCGAGATCACCAGCCACGTGCTGGCCCACGGTCGCACCAGGATCCGCTTCATCGGTGACCCCGCCTCAGGTCCGGACGTCCGGGACCGCTATGCCGGCTTCGTGGCCGCCCACGAGTCGGCTGGCCTCGTCGCGGCAGAGCCGGTGCGCATCGCGCTGCGCGAGGTCGACGGCACCGCCCTCGCCGATCGGCTCCTGTCAGGAGACCTCTCGGCTGACGCGCTCGTCTGCGCGAACGACGAGCTCGCCCTGGCCGTGATGAAGCGACTGCGCGAAGGCGGCAAGGTCGTCCCTGACGACTTCGCGATCGTCGGCTGGGACGACGTCATGACGGCTCGCTACGTCCAGCCCGGCCTGACCACCGTGCGCCAGCCCGTCCGTGAGCTCGGCGCCCTGGCCGCCGACCGGCTCCACCAGCGCATCACCGGTGCGCCCGTCGGGGACGCCCCTCGGGTCATCCCGACCAGCGTGGTCATCCGATCCTCCTGCGGCTGCAAGCCCCGAGCCGCTCCCGGCTGACCCAGCCGGCTGGGCATACCCCATGCCTCCAGAAGCACAACTGCCGTTAGTCCTTTCCCCCGATGAAAGAGAGAAAACCGATGAGACGCACCTCCGCCATGGCGGTCGCGACGATTGCCGCCGCAGCGCTCACCCTGACGGCCTGCGGCCGTGGTGACGCAGGCTCGACCGCAAAAGAGACAGGCAAGGACGTCAGCTCAGGCAAGGCCACCGGCACCATCACCGTCTGGGCGATGGGTGCAGAGGGTGAGAAGCTCCCCGCCCTCGCCAAGGAGTTCGAAACCGCCAACCCCGGCGCCAAGGTGAACGTCACCGCGATCCCGTGGGACGCGGCGTACCAGAAGTTCACGACCGCGATCACGGCCGGCACCACCCCGGACGCGGCGATGGTCGGCACCACCTGGATGGGTGAGTTCGCCGGCAACGACGCGCTCGACCCCACTCCTCCGTCGATCGACAAGTCCGTGTTCTTCGACGGCGCCCAGAAGACGACCGAGGTCGGAGGCACGTCCTTCGGCGTCCCGTGGTACGTCGAGACCCGTCTCGTCTACTACCGCAAGGACCTCGCCAAGAAGGCCGGCTTCGACACCGCCCCCACGGACTGGGAGGGCCTGAAGTCGATGGCCAAGGCGATGCAGACCAAGGCCGGTGCAAAGTACGGCATGGGCTTCCAGGCCGGCGGTGTCGGCTCCTGGCAGTCGATCATGCCGTTCGGCTGGTCCAACGACGCCGACCTCACCAAGGACGGCGGCAAGGCCTACAACTTCGACAGCCCCGAGGTGCTCGAGGCCGTGAAGTACTACCAGAGCTACTTCACCGACGGGATCTCGGACAAGGCTGCTCCGGCCACCCCGACGACCGAGCCCGACTTCGCCAGCGGCAAGGTGCCGATGTTCATCTCGGGTCCGTGGATGATGTCCGCGGTCGAGAAGGTCGGCGGCGCCGGCTTCAAGGACAAGTACGACGTCATGCCGATCCCGGCCAAGACCAAGTCGTCGTCCTTCGTCGGTGGCTCGGACCTCGTGGTCTTCAAGAAGTCCAAGCAGCGCGACACTGCCTGGAAGTTCATCCAGTGGCTGAGCGACCCCAAGACCCAGGTCAAGTGGTACCAGTCCTCGACCGACCTCCCCGCGGTCAAGTCCGCTTGGCAGGACCCGGCCCTCACCGCTGACTCCAAGCTCGCCGTGTTCGGCAAGCAGCTCGAGACGGCCCAGGCTCCGCCGAGCTTCCCCACGTGGGAGCAGGTCGTCGCCAGCTTCGACACCGAGATGGAGAAGGTCACCAAGAAGGGCGCCGACCCCGCTGCAGCCCTCAAGACCGTGCAGCAGCAGGCTGACTCGATCGGCACCGGCCAGTAGTCATGGCCACCACCACCGAGGTGACCCCTCGCGGGGAGACGGGCGCGAGTCGCCCGTCCCCCCGCGGGGGTGGCGCCGCGAGGCGAGCTCTGCGTGAGGGGCCGGCAGCGTGGATACTGGCACTGCCGTTCTGCCTGCTCTTCCTCGTCTTCACCGCGTGGCCTGTCATCCAGTCGCTCTTCATGAGCTTCACCGACACCAAGTCACGCGACCTGCGCAGCCCGTTCTCGGTCAACGTCGTGGGCTTCGACAACTTCGCGAAGGCGTTCTCCGACCCCGTCTTCCGCAAGTCGGTCCTCAACACGGCCTACTTCGTCGTCATCGGGATGCCTCTGACCCTGGGCATCGCGCTCGCGGCGGCAGTCGCGCTCGACCGAGGGATCACCCGGTTCCGGTCGGCGTTCCGCCTGGGCTTCTACCTGCCGGTGATCACCTCGATCGTCGCTGTGGCCGTGGTCTGGCGGTTCCTCCTGCAGGAGGACTTCGGGCTCATCAACACCGCGCTGGGCTGGGTCGGCATCACCGGCCCGAACTGGCTCGGCGACCCGCACTGGTCGATGCCCGGCCTGATCCTGATGGCGGCGTGGCGCAACTTCGGCACCGCGATGATCATCTTCCTGGCCGGTCTGCAGGGCGTGCCGTGGGTGCTCCACGAGGCAGCCTCGATCGACGGAGCTAGTGCGTGGCAGCGGTTCCGCCACATCACCCTCCCGATGCTGCGGCCCACCCTGCTCTTCGTGTCCGTGGCCACCTCGATCGGCTACCTCCAGTTCTTCGAGGAGCCGTTCGTCATGACCAACGGTGGCCCGCTCAACAGCACCATCTCGATGTCCATGTACACCTACAAGCAGTTCGGCTTCGGCAACTACGGCTATGCCGCCGCGATGAGCTACATCATCTTCGTCGTCATCGCGATCGTGGCTGCCGTCCAGTTCCGCCTGCTGCGTGACAACACGTGAGGTCGTCATGACTGGAATGAGCTCGCGCGGCCGGTACGCGCTCTACGCACTCCTGTCCGTGCTCATGGTGATGGTCATCGCACCCTTCGTGTGGATGATCCTGGGCAGCTTCAAGACCCAGGGTGAGCTGCTCCAGAGCCCGCCGACCTGGTGGCCGCAGACGGCCACCCTGGACAACTACACGCAGCTCTTCTCCCGGCTGAACTTCAAGCAGTACTTCTTCAACTCCACGGTCGTGGCGGCCTGCGTCACGGCGGGCAACCTGCTGTTCTGCTCGATGCTCGGCTACGCCTTGGCGATGCTCGACTTCAAGGGCAAGAAGATCCTGTTCATGGTGGTGATGGGCACCCTGATGATCCCGGGCGTGGCGATGTTCGTCCCGCTGTTCGTCCTCGTGGCCAACCTCGGGCTCATCGACACCCTGCCCGGCCTGATCCTGCCGTTCCTGGCGACGCCGTTCGGTGTCTTCCTCATGCGGCAGTTCTTCCTCGGCCTCCCCCGCGACCTGCTCGACGCAGGCCGGGTGGACGGCGCGGGCGAGCTGCGGATCTTCCGGCAGATCTTCCTCCCGCTGGCCGGACCGGCCTTGGCAACCCTGGGCATCCTGACCTTCCTCGGCAGCTGGAACAACTTCCTCTGGCCGCTGGTCGTCGCCCAGCAGGAGAAGACCTACACGCTGCCGGTGGCGCTCGCGCTCTACTCCACCGGTCAGAACTCCACGCAGTACGGCCTGCTCCTGGCCGGAGCCACCGTCGTCGTCGTCCCGGTGCTGGCAGTCTTCCTGGTCTTCCAGCGACGCGTGATCGAAGGAATCGCCACCACCGGAATCAAGTAACCGCCGTCACCGGTGGGCCGCCCACCTGCACCAGCAGCACTCGACGGCACCTGGCAACACTAGGAACCAACCACTGATTGGAGCCTCACCCATGGCCAGCACCTCCTCCCTCATCCTGCCCAGGCCCTCACGGCGACAGCTGCTCGTCGGAGCCACCGCCGTCGCAGCCGCAGGTCTCACGGCCACGCGCGCCTCCGCGAGCGCCGCGGCGGCACCCGCGGCGCCGGCATACATCCCGTCCCGCACCTCGCTTGCCGCGGACCCCGTTCGCGTCCGGACGTGGGCGGCCGACACGTGGCACAGCCTCGTGGCGATGACCGACGAGAAGACCGGACTGCCAGCGGACAACATCCCGGAGTCGCTCGGTGCGAAGGACCGCTCGGGTTACACGTCGCCGACCAACATCGGTGGCTACCTCTGGTCCGCCGTGGTCGCGCGCGAGCTCGGCATCATCTCCAAGGCCGAGTGCACCAAGCGCCTCATCCAGACCCTGACCACGGTGCTGCGCCTGAAGCACCACACCCCGAGCGGCCAGTTCTACAACTGGTACGACGAGGCATCAGGCGACGTCATCACCACGTGGCCGACCAACGGGAACACTGTCTACCCGTTCTGCTCCTCGGTCGACAACGGCTGGCTGGGTGCCGCCCTCAAGGTCGTCATGTCAGCCGACAAGGGCGCCGCACCGCTGGCCCGACGCATCTTCGGGCGGATGCGCTGGGACATGTACTACGACACCAACGCCGCACGGAAGCCCGGGCTCATCTACGGCGGCTTCTACCCCGGCACGCCGCCCGACACCGACAACTTCGCCCTCGGCAACACCATCGGCGTCGGCCCGGACGTCTGGTACACGAAGAACCACCACTACGACACCACGGTGTCCGAGACGCGCATCACGAGCTACCTCGGCATCATGACCGGGCAGATCCCCCCATCGCAGTACTTCGCGATGTGGCGCACCTTCCCCGGTGACTGCGGCTGGAACTGGCAGGAGATGCAGCCTGTCGGGCAGACCCGCACCTACCTGGGTGTCGAGGTCTTCGAGGGCGCCTACACCTACCGTGGCATGCACGTCGTGCCCGGCTGGGGCGGCAGCATGTTCGAGGAGCTCATGCCGGACATGTTCGTGCCCGAGTCGAGCTGGGCGCCGCGGTCCTGGGGTCTCAACCACCCGCTCCACGTGCGGTCCCAGCGGGAGCACGGGCTCATCGAGGCGGACTACGGCTACTGGGGCTTCTCCCCGTCGAGCAACCCCGTCGGCGGCTACCGCGAGTACGGCGTGGACGTGCTCGGCCTCAAGCCCGACGGCTACTTCTCCGACCAGGAGAACACCGACGTCAAGCTCGCCTACGACGGCTGTCGCGACGCGCAGAACCCCAACCCGACGTTCGGTGACGGCGTCGTGACCCCCCACGCGTCGTTCCTCGCGATGATGCACGAGCCCGCCCAGGCCTACACGAACCTCGCGAAGATCCAGGACGAGCTCAAGGCCTACGGCGAGGGCGGCTTCTTCGACGCCGTCGCCGTGCGGTCGGGCACGATCGCTCGCCGCTACCTCGCCCTCGACCAGGCCATGGTCTTGGGTGCGATCGGAAATGTCTTGGCCGACAACGTGATTCGTCGGGCCTTCAGCACGGCCGACGTCGAGCGGGCAATCCGTCCGGTCATCGGCATGGAAGAGTTCGGCGCAGGCATCGTCTAGCCTCCCCGGTCCCGTCGTGTGCCCCTGGCATCCCCTGATAGGCCGGGGGCACACGGCGCCGGAGACGACCCCCACAGGCACGACAAACACGACTGAGAGGTCACCATGCACCCGGTCAGGAAGACCAGCCCCGAGGGCGTCGAGTACCGCGACCTCAACGGGAACGACCGCATGGATCCGTTCGAGGACCCACGTCTGACCGTGGAGGAGCGGGTCGAGGACCTGCTGCCCCGGCTCTCCCTCGAGGAGAAGGTCGGCCTGATGTTCCAGACCGTCATCGAGGCGGGCGCGGACGGCACGGTCAAGGAGGCGGCGGGTGCCATCAGCAAGTCGGGCACCTCGGACGTGGTGCTGCGCAAGCACCTCACCCACTTCAACGTGCACGCCCTCGACGACGCCCGCATGGCCGCCCGCTGGCACAACGCGCTCCAGGCCATCGCCGAGAAGGCGCCGCACGGCATACCTGTCACGATCTCCACGGATCCTCGGCACGCGTTCATCGAAAACGCCGGTGCCTCCTTCGCCGCCAAGGCGTTCTCGCAGTGGCCCGAGTCGCTCGGACTCGCGGCCCTGCGCGACGCGGCGCTGGTGCGCGAGTTCGGTGACATCGCGCGCCAGGAGTACTGCGCCGTCGGCATCCGCGCCGCACTGCACCCCACCCTCGACCTCGCCACCGAGCCGCGGTGGGCTCGCCAGTCGGGCACCTTCGGCCAGGACCCTGACCTGGTGACCGAGTTGGCCGTGGCCTATCTCCAGGGCTTCCAACAGGATTCGCTCGGACCTGGCAGCGTCGCGTGCACGAGCAAGCACTTCCCGGGCGGCGGTCCGCAGAAGGACGGCGAGGACGCGCACTTCCCCTACGGACGCGAGCAGGTCTACCCCGGCGACCGGTTCGCCGACCACCTCAAGCCGTTCCCGCCGATCATCGCGGCCGGGACCGCGGCGATCATGCCCTACTACGGGATGCCCATCGCGCTCGAGGTCCACGGCGAGAAGATCGAGGAGGTCGGCTTCGGCTTCAACAAGCAGATCGTCACCGGCCTCCTGCGCGGCACGCTCGGCTATGACGGAGTCGTCGTCACCGACTGGGAGCTCGTCAACGACAACCACGTCGGTGACCAGGTGCTGCCCGCGCGTGCCTGGGGGGTCGAGCACCTCGACCCGGCGGCCCGGATGGAGCTGATCATCGAGGCCGGGTCGGACCAGTTCGGCGGCGAGGAGTGCGTCGAGCTCCTGCTCGACCTGGTCGCCGAGGGTCGGGTGGCCGAGTCACGCATCGACGAGTCGGTGCGCCGGCTGCTGGCCGTGAAGTTCCGGCTCGGACTGTTCGACGACCCGTTCGTCGATGAGGACGCCGCGGCAGAAACGGTGGGGCGCAAGGACTTCCGCGATGCTGGGTATGCCGCGCAGGCACGGTCGGTGACCATCCTCCAGAACGGTACGGACCGGCATGCCCCTGTGCTGCCGCTGTCCCGGGGCCAGCGCGTCTATGCCGAGAACGTGTCGCCGGAGGCCGTCGCCGTGCTCGGCGAGCAGGTCGACCGGCCCGACGATGCCGACATCGCGCTGGTGCGGCTGATGGCGCCGTTCGACCCGAGGTCCGACCTCTTCCTGGAGTCGTGGTTCCACCAGGGCTCGCTCGACTTCCCGCCGGGGCTGGTCTCGCGCCTGGCCCGGATCGCAGCCCACTGCCCGTTGGTCGTCGACGTGGTGCTGGACCGACCCGCCGTCCTCACCCCGCTGCTGCCCCTGACCAGCGCACTCGTGGGCAGCTACGGCACGAGCGACGAGGCCCTGGTCGATGCGCTGACCGGCACGGTCGCGCCGGTGGGCCGCCTGCCCTTCGACCTGCCGCGCTCCATGGAGCAGGTCCGCCGGCACGGCGAGGACGTCCCCGGGTACGACGACCCGTTGTTCGCCTTCGGGCACGGTCTGGCGGTCATCCCTACCGTTTGACCGTCCCACCCTTTATGTTTAGGCCGTGAATCCATCCCAGGCGGCTCCCGGCTCGCAGGCGTCCCTGCGTGAAGCCAACCGGCTGCGTGTCCTCGAGGCGCTGCGGGACCAGGGCGCCATGACACAGGTGGAGATTGCCGGGTTCACCGGGCTCAGCCCGGCGACGGTCTCCAACATGGTCAAGGAGCTGGACACCTCCGGCGCGGTCGAGCTCGAGCCGAGCATCAGGAACGGCCGGCGGGCAGTCCTGGTGTCGCTGGCGACCGGCAGCGTACTCATCGCCGGCATCGCCTTCGGCGACCGCGACGTGCGGGTCGCGCTCGGCACCGGGCCGCGGAACATCATCGGGCGACAGCGGATGCCGCTACCCGCCGACCACGCAGCCGACGAGGGGATGGACCGGGCATCGCGCCTGCTGCTCGACCTGGTCGAGAAGGCCGGCAAGACGATGGCGGACGTCCGCGCGGTCGGTGTGGGCATCCCGGCACCCGTCGACTCCGTCTCTGGTCAGGTGGGGAGCGAGAGCATCCTGCCCGGCTGGCGCGGTGTGGCCGTCGCATCCGAGATGCAGGGGCGGATCCAGGCCCCCGTGACGGTTGACAACACGTCGAACCTGGCGGCGCTGGGGGAACTCAGATGCGGTGTGCTGCAAGGGGTTCAGCACGGTGTCTACATCAAGCTCTCGTACGGTGTCGGAGCCGGCCTGATCCTCGACGGTGACCTCTTCCGGGGCGCCGCCGGGACGGCCGGGGAGATTGGGCACCTCACGATCGACGAGAACGGCCCCGTCTGCCGCTGTGGCAACCGGGGATGCCTGGAGACCTACATCGGGGCGCGCGGGCTGCTCGACGCGTTGGCCTCCTCGCACGGTCCGTTGAGCCTGCGTGACGTGATCACGCGCGCGCTGGACGGAGACCCGGGCTGCAAGCGTGTGCTCGAGGATGCCGGTCGGCACCTCGGGGTCGCCGTCGCGGGCCTGGTCAACCTGCTCAACCCTGAGGTCATCGTGCTCGGGGGGCAGCTGTCCAGGGTCGGCTCGATCATCATCAGCCCGATGCGTGCGTCGCTCGAGCGCTGCGCCATCCCGAGTGCTGCCGCCTCGGTCGTGGTGCGCGAGAGCGAGCTCGACACGGATGCCGACGTGGTCGGCGCCCTGGTGTGCGCAGCGGCTCTGCTGCCGGCCAACGCAGGGGTCTTGGCGACCGCCGTACCCATTTCTTGAATTCAACCCTTGACCCCATTTCTTGAATTCAACTCTTGACGTCAACGGTCAGACAGCGCTTAACTCAGTGCACGCCCGCACCAACGTGGTTGTCGGCGCCTGACCAAGGGAGTTCAGCTATGCCCACCCGTTCCATTCGTCTCGCCGGGGCCGCGCTAGTGGCTGGCCTCGGCCTCGCGTCGCTCGCCGCGTGTGGCGGCAGCGGTGACTCCGGCTCCGGCACCAGCTCATCATCGTCCGGTGGCGGTGCAAAGAAGACCATCGCCCTCCTCCTGCCCGAGTCCAAGACCACGCGCTACGAGACCTTCGACCGCCCGCTGTTCGAGGCTGCCGTCAAGAAGGGCTGCGCAGACTGCAAGATCATCTACAGCAACGCCGACCAGGACCCGGCCAAGCAGCAGCAGCAGGCCGAGGCCGCGCTGACCCAGGGCGCCAACGTCCTCGTCCTCGACCCGGTCGACGGCAAGGCTGCTGCCGCGGTGGTCGCCAGTGCCAAGGGCCAGGGCGTTCCCGTCGTCGCCTACGACCGGTTCATCGCCGGCGCGGACTACTACGTCTCCTTCGACAACGAGACCGTCGGCAAGATCCAGGCCCAGACCCTGGTCGACACGATCAAGGCCGGGGGCAAGACCTCGGGTGACATCGTGATGATCAACGGCGCGCCGACCGACCCCAACGCCGCCAGCTTCAAGAAGGGCGCCCACAGCGTCCTCGACGGCAGCGGCTTCAAGATCGCGGCCGAGTACGACACCCCGGACTGGAGCCCCGACAAGGCACAGGCCTGGATGGAGGGCCAGATCTCGGCCGTCAAGGGCAACCTCGTCGGCGTGTATGCCGCGAACGACGGCACCGGCGGTGGCGCGATCGCAGCGCTCAAGGCCGGTGGCGTGAACCCGCTCCCGCCCGTCACGGGTCAGGACTCCGAGCTCGCCGCGATCCAGCGGATCCTCGCCGGTGACCAGGCCATGACCATCTACAAGCCGGTCCCGCCGGAGGCCGAGGCCGCCGCCAAGGCTGCCATCGCGCTGGCGAACAAGCAGAAGCCCGAATCGACCGGCGACACCGACGGTGTCCCCTCGACCATCCTCGACCCGATCGCGGTCACCAAGGACAAGGTCAAGGACACCATCATCAAGGACAACGTCTACAAGATCGCGGACCTCTGCTCCGGTGCTTTCGCGGCGGTCTGCGCCAAGGCAGGCTTGAGCTGACGCACCCGCACCAGCGGGTGGGGGCAGCGCCTCGGCGCCGTTCCCACCCGCCGGTGCACGCGGCATACCGACACGACGGACCCGTTCCGACGCAACGGCATTCGCACTCGCTCCGGCTCCACCGAACCACACGAAGGACTGACATGACCGCGACCCTCGCACCGCCGACGACAGCCGTCCTGGCGCTCACCGGCATCTCCAAGCACTTCGGCGCCGTCCAGGCACTCAAGGACATCGACTTCGACGTGAACTCGGGCGAGGTCGTGGCCCTGGTGGGCGACAACGGCGCGGGGAAGTCGACGCTCGTCAAGACGATCGCCGGCGTCTACGCCCCCGACGAGGGCCAGATGACGTTCGACGGCAAGGCCGCCAGCGTCGCCAGCCCGGCGGAGGCCCAACACCTCGGCATCGCGACGGTCTTCCAGGACCTGGCGCTCTGCGACAACCTGGACGTCGTCGCCAACCTCTTCCTCGGCCGGGAGCTCTATCGCGGCCGTGCCCTCGACGAGGTGACGATGGAGCAGGAGTCCTGGCGGCTGCTGCGCCAGCTCAGTGCCAAGATCCCCTCGGTGCGCATCCCGGTCGCCAGCCTCTCCGGTGGCCAGCGCCAGACCGTGGCCATCGCCCGGTCTCTGCTCGGGGCGCCCAAGGTGGTGATGCTCGACGAGCCGACCGCGGCTCTCGGCGTCGCCCAGACGGCCGAGGTGCTGAACCTCGTGGAACGCCTGCGGGAGAACGGACTCGGGGTCATCCTGATCAGCCACAACATGTCGGACGTGATGGCCGTCGCCGACCGCGTGAGCGTGCTGCGCCTCGGTCGCAACAACGGCACGTTCAACGTCAGCCAGACCACCAGCCAGGAGATCATCGCCGCGATCACGGGTGCGACGACGAACGCCGTCTCCCAGCGGGCCGCCCGCCGCGCGGTCACTCCCGAACCCGCAGACACGACCGGCACCGAGACCACAGGCCCAGCGGCCACCGGTCCCGCTGCGACCTCGGAGGAGCAGTCATGAGCACCCCCACGCCCACCCCCGAGGCGCAGGCCCTGGACGCCACGGCCGCGCTGCCCGCCGACCTGCAGGACGAGCGGCTGATCGCGTCGCAGGGCATCGGCGGCTTCCTGCGCGCGTTCCTGTCGCGGCTGCGCAGTGGTGACCTCGGGTCGCTGCCCGTCGTCGTCGGCCTCATCGTCATCTGGGGCGTCTTCGCCCTGCGCAACGACGCCTTCCTGTCCAGCCGCAACCTCGTGAACCTCACCCAGCAGAGCGTGCCCACGGGGATCATCGCGCTCGGGATCGTGCTGGTGCTCCTGCTGGGCGAGATCGACCTTTCGGTCGGCTCGATCAGCGGGTTGTCGGCCGCCATCCTGGCCGTTGGCTTCGTCGGTCACGGGTGGTCGCTGCCCCTCGCGATCATCGCCTCCCTCGTCGCGGGCGCGGTCATCGGCGGGGTCTACGGCGTGCTCTACACGCGGTTCGGCGTGCCCAGCTTCGTCATCACCCTGGCTGGACTCCTCGGCTTCCTGGGCCTGCAGCTCAAGGTCCTCGGGAAGGAGGGGTCGATCAACATCCCCTTCGACTCCGCGATCGTGAAGTTCTCCGCCCTGAAGTTCCTCCCCGATGCGGTGGCCTACCTGATCGTCGTCGCTGCGGTGCTCATCTACGCGGCCCTGCGCCTGCGTTCCAACCAGCGTCGCGCTGCCGCGGGTCTGTCCACGACACCGGTCGTCACGGTGGCGCTGCGTTCCGTGGCGCTCCTGCTGCTTCTGGGCATCCCGGTCTACGTGCTCAACCGGGACCGTGGCGTGTCCTACATGTTCGTGCTCTTCCTCGCGCTCGTGGTCATCTTCGACTTCGTCATCCGGCGCACGTCGTGGGGTCGATCGGTTCTGGCGATCGGCGGCAACGTCGAGGCCGCCCGTCGCGCGGGCATCAACGTCAAGCGCATCTACGTCACCGTCTTCGTGTTCTGCTCGACCCTCGCGGCCCTCGGTGGCCTCCTCGCAGCCGGTCGCCTGGCGGCCGCCAACCAGAGCAGCGGCGGCGGCGACGTCAACCTGAACGCGATCGCGGCCGCTGTCATCGGTGGTACGTCGCTGTTCGGCGGGCGTGGCTCGGCCTACTCCGCCCTGCTCGGCATCCTCGTGATCCAGTCGATCTCGAACGGCCTGAGCCTGGTCAACCTCGGCTCGCCCGAGCGCTACATGATCACCGGCGGCGTCCTGCTGCTCGCCGTCATCGTCGACTCCCTGAGCCGCCGCAGCCGCGCCGCCCACGGCCGCGCCTGAGCGGTTCCCGCACGACGACAGGAGGGGTATGCCGGGTGGTCACCACCCGGCATACCCCTCCTGCCGCCCGTCCCACCTTTATCGGRTGACCCGATAAAGGGCGGCTTCACCCGGAAACGGTTTCCGGGTGAAGCCGCCCTTAGTCCCTCAACCCGATAAAGGTGTGATCAGGGGGTGGCGAGGTGGTCTGCGGCCTGGCGCTGGGACCAGGCCCGGTCGGCGGCATCGATGCTGGCGCGCGAGTGGAGATCTACACCGGCGCGCTTGGCCGCCGCCCTGGCGGCAGCCGTCGTCAGGTCGGGCGCGCGGAACTGCTCAGGCGTGATCGAGGCGTCGACGCCTGCGTAGCGACGCTGTTGGCTGGCGAGGCGGTCGGCCGACAGCTCGGCCTTGCGCAGGCTGACAGCGGTGACCATGAACGCGCTCCCCGTCAGGGGGGTGCTCACGAGCGGGGCGTAGCCGTCGCGGTGACCGGCGACGTTGGGGTGGTAGCTCTCACCGACCGGGTTCGACAGCCCGTTGAGCCATTCGACGTCGTCGCACACGGCGTGGCCCACGAAGCGGCTGGTGGGATTGGCGAAGCTGAAACCCTTGGCGCTCGCCTGGGTCGACGTCTTGCTGTTGAGCAGGTCGGCGGTCTGGTTGAGCCGGGACTCCTCGGCGGGGGAGAACCAGGTGAAGGCGTTGCAGTCCTCACCCTGGAAGATCCGGGGGTAGCCGACCACGACCACCTTGGCGTTCGGCGCCTTGGCCCTGATCGAGGCATAGAGGGTCGAGAGCCTCGCGGGAAGGGTGCTGTTGATGATGGACTGCGCGGCGTCGATCGCCCCGTTGCAGTCGCTCATCCAGCCCGGCTTGGCACACTCGGTGAGGACGTCCGCGAACCCCGCGTCGTTGCCACCGACCGAGATGGAGACCTGCGTGGTGGCGGCAGACAGTGCGCTCAGCTGGGTGTTGGTGACGTCGGCGACCTTGGCACCAGAGCAGGCCCGGAAGTTCAGGGTCAGCCCCTTGCTTGCCGAGATGAGCGACGGGTAGGCGTAGACCGAGCGCTGGCACGAGGTGCCGTCGTTGATGTACGTCCGGGTCCCGGTCCCGGATGAGTACGAGTCGCCCAGTGCCACATAGGAGTTCGCAGCCTGCGCCGGTGCTGCCGAGACAGTGAGGGCGGTCGCGGCACCCAGTGCCGCGATCACGCCGAATGCGCGGGTCATCGCCATTGACATCTCCCTGCGGTCCAGTGGATCGGTGAATGCACAGTAGGGCTGCCAGGACCGTGGTGAGCGCCCAGCGCGAAGTCGGGAGGAACCCTTGTCAACTTCATACCTGCCGCAGGGGGTTCGCGCTCACCTTCGTGGGGAGCTACCCGTCGGCCACTGAGCCTGTCGACGTGCCCACGCGAATCCGGTTGCCGTCGGGGTCGACCAGCTCGGTGTCGCGCGCCCAGGGGTTGTCCTCGACGACCGTGCCGAACTCGGCCGCCACGACGTCGACGTCGTCGACCCACAGGTAGGCCAACCCGCCCGGCCGGGCGTCGCCGAGGTGCTCGGACAGGTGGACGTGGACATCGCCACGACGGACGATCAGGTAGACCGGCATACCGGGCCCGAACCGGTGCGCGCTCACCTGCTCGAACCCGAGCCGCTCGTACCACGGCAGGGCCGCGAACGCGTCGGCCACTCGCAGGATCGGGCTGATGCTCTCGGTCAACGGGACCTCCTCGGACGGGCGCGGTGCTGGTGGGTGGCCGCCGAGATCATCCTCGCAGGGACTGCCCCCGACCGCCCGGTTCTCCGGTATGGCGAAAGGTGTGCGTGATCGGCCCCTGACCTGCGCAAACGCCAGGTTCTGAGTGGCGGCTCAGGGCTGCGTGGCATAGGAATGGGGAAGCGGCGTGACACGGCGTCGCTCGACGACAGGGAGAACCAGCCATGACCGAAACCCCCCTGAACGAAGCAAGCGACGACGAGGCCGGCATCGGACCGTCTGATGGTGGTGCGGCCGGTATGCCGGGCAGCGCCGACGACGGTGGCGCGGACGGTGGAGCCGACGGCGGCGCGGGCGAGGGCCCGGCCGATGGTGGCGCGGACGCCGGTGGCCACGACGGTGGCGCGGACGGTGGAGCCGACGGTGGCGCGGACGGCGGAGCCGACGGTGGCGCGGACGGCGGAGCCGACGGCGGCGCGGACGGCGGAGCCGGGGAAGGTCCCGCGGATGGCGGCGCGAACCCCGACGGGCACGACGGTGGTGCCGACGGCGGTGCAGACGCCCAGGCGTAGCGATCCCGACCTTCCGTCGGTGACTCGGTGACGACCACGTCGCCGCACCGGGTGCCTGCCACCAGCGGTGGGCACCCGGTGCTGTCACGACTGCTGGCCGTCGCCCCGGCCGAGTTCGCGCAGCGCTACTGGTCGCGCGAACCCCTGCTCAGCCGAGCGGCCGACCTGCCGAGGTCCTTCGACGACCTCTTCTCCGCCGATGCCGTCGACGAGCTCGTCTCCGGTCGTGGGCTACGAACACCGTTCCTGCGCATGGCGCGTGAGGGGACCACGCTCGAGGACCGCAGCTTCACCCGCGGCGGAGGGATCGGCGCCGCCATCGGTGACCAGGCCAGCGACGACGCGGTCCTGCACCACTTCTCCGAGGGTGCGACGTTGGTCCTTCAGGGACTGCACCGGACCTGGCGCCCGATCATCGACTTCTCCCAGGCCCTGGCGGCCGAGCTCGGTCACCCGGTGCAGGTGAACGCCTACGTCACCCCACCCGAGAACACCGGCTTCAGTGACCACTACGACGTGCACGACGTGTTCGTCCTGCAGGTCGCGGGCGAGAAGAGGTGGCGGATCCGCCCACCCGTGCACGAGCTGCCGCTGCGTGACGAGCCGTGGACGGACCGGCGAGCTGCCGTCGAGGAGGCTGCCCAGGACCGACCCCTCATCGAGGAGACCTTCGCCCCGGGTGACTGCCTCTACCTTCCCAGGGGATACCTCCACTCGGCCACGGCCCTGGGGGGTACGAGCATCCACCTCACCATCGGCGTCCATTCGTGGACCCGACGCCACGTGGCGGACGAGCTCGTTCGCGCCGCCGTGACCCGCGCCAGCCGATCCCTCGAGCTGAGGTCGGCCCTGCCGGTGGGCACGGACCTGGTCGCGGGCGGTCCGGCCGCCGGCGACGTCGAGGCCGTCCGTGCCGCCCTGATCGAGGCGCTTGCGGAGGTCGACGCCGCCGACCTCCGCAACGGCCTGGCCGGCGCGGCCCGAGCCGCCCAGCGCCCGGCACCGTTGGCACCGTTGGCCCAGGCCGAGGCGGCCCGTGCCCTCACCGAGTCGTCGCGGGTCGAGCTGCGCGCCCATGTGGCGGCCGCCCTCGTGCCGGCCGCCGGAGGCCGCACGGTGCTGCGCAGCCGAACCGGAGCGCTTCCCGTCGAGCGAGCCGACCTGGCTGCCGTGGAGCAGCTCCTGGCCTCTGGCTCCGCGACTGTGGGGGAGCTCGGGCTGGACCTCGCCCGGACCCTGATGCGCTCCGGCGTCGTCGTCCCCGGATGACGACTCCCCGGTGCTCGACGTCTGCCCGGCGTCGGGGCGACCCGCTGGTGGGCACCGCGGCTCCGGCCGTGCGGTGGCTCCTCGTCGAGCACCCTGGCGGGTGGGCTCCAGCAGCGCTCGACAGCCCCGGCATCGACGCGGCGGTCGCGGATCGCCTGCATCGGACCGCCCTGGACGTCGGTGGCAGGGTCGTGCTGATCCGCCGACCCGGCCGGCCCGTCGTGCCGCGACCTCCGGAGCAGCGCCGCTGGACCGTTCTCGACCTCGACGGCCGACAGCAGTGGGGCACCTGGGGGCGGTCGGAGGACCTGCTCGCCGCCGGCTCGGCCCTGCTGCACGGACCCGCCGGCAGGGTCGGCGGACACCCGCCCGACCCGCTCTTCCTGGTCTGCACGCATGGCAGGCACGACCTCTGCTGTGCGGTCAGGGGGCGCCCGGTCGCTCAGGCGCTCGCGGTCCGCTGGCCGCAGCAGACCTGGGAGTGCACCCACATAGGCGGCGACCGGTTCGCCGCCAACCTGCTCGTCGTCCCCGACGGCACCGTCTATGGCGGCCTCGACGCGGCGAGCGCCGTCGACGTGGTGCAGGGCCACCTCTCAGGGTCCGTGGACGTGGAGCACCTGCGCGGGTTCTCGGCCCACCGACCCCCCGTGCAGGCCGCCCTCGCTGCGGTTCTGCGCGCCCACGGTCCGGCGGCGGCCGGTGACGTGCTGCCCGGCGAGGTGGTCACGGACGGCAAGGTGTGGCGCGTCGAGGTGCTGGGCCGGGGAGCCGTGCCGGCGCGGTCGGCGGTGACCGTCCGACGCACCAGCCAGGCCGCCGCCCGGCTCACCTGCCGGGCCGAGGCCGACGCCACGGCGTACACGTGGACTGCCGTGGTCGCCGGCCCCGCCGGCTAGGACCGGGCCGACCCGGCTGGCCAGGAGGGTCAGGCCGGCCAGGAGGGGTCAGGAGGGCCCGCCCGTCCCGGAGACGGGTTTCAGCGTGGCGTGGCGGTCACGCGTTCCCTGGTCTGCTCCACGGTGGGACCGCAGGTCCGGGTCGGCTTCGCGGCTCCGGGCGTCCCGGCGCCCTCGCCCTCGCCGGCCGGCGGTGCAGCTTCGGGTGCACGGTCCTCGATCCTCGACCCGTTGATCAGGGTCACGTCGTCGTAGGCGGGGCGTCCTTCGATGACGTTGCGGAACTGGTAGCGCGTGAGTGAGGCCAGTCGGCAGTCGGTGCCGAACGTCGCGATGTCGAACGCGGACGGCTGGCCGGTGAGCTCGCCGGCGTCGCCCTTGTCGCCGTTGCCGGCAGCACCTGTGTCCTCGCTCGCGATGAAGTGGCTGAACGGTCCACCGCCGGTGAAGGTGCCGACTCCGATCCGTGACCCCTCGAGCTGCGTGGCGTGCAGGTGGCCGTTGACCCGGATGCCTGCCCGGGCAACGTCCTTGGCCGCCGACGGCTCGTGGGAGACGACGATGTCCGGGGCGGCGAGGTCCGCCATGGCGGCGTTGAACCGCGCTGCCGCCGGCCTCTGCTTGGCGGCGTTGTTGGTGTTGTCGTCGCCGAACCACCGAGGGTCGTTGAACCCGGCGATCCGCAGGCCGTGGATGCTCTCGACCGTGTAGGTCTGAGCGTCGGGCTCGAGCAGCACGACGTTCCGGATGGAGGCGAGCCGGTCCAGCACCTCACGGTCGACGTCGGACCGTCCGTCGTGGTTGCCCTTGACGAAGAGGTACGGCACCCCCAGGGAGGCGATTCCCTTGAAGAGGTCGGCCGCATCCGCCTCCGTGGCGCTGCCGAAGTTCACCAGGTCACCGGAGTCGATGACCGCGTCGATCCGCTCCTGCTCGACGATGGTCTTCATGAGGGCGTACTGGTCGGCGCCGTGGATGTCCGACACGAGCAGGATCCGCGCGGCGACCGGCTGGCCGAGCACCTGCGGTGAGTACTTGTCCTGGAGCGCGGCCGAGAGCGCGAGCAGGTTCTTGAGGTAGGGCGTGACCTGCTCGGCCCTGGTCTCGACTCCCTCCAGCAGGTCGGCGTTGCGCTGGACCGTCCCGAGGATCCCTGTGGTGGTGAAGCTGTCGAGCCGTTCGGGCTGGTAGGTCACCCCGATCACCCCGAACGTCGCGACGCAGGAGGAGACCCACACGGAGGCGACCACCGCGCTCCACCGCACCCGCGGCGCGCGTCGCCGCCACGCGGCATACCCGCCGAGGCCGAGGAGGGCCACGACGAGGGCACCGGCGGCGAACCGCCAGCCCAGGGCGATCGCGCCACCGCGGGCGGCGCGCTCGAGCTCGAGGGGACCGGGCTGGAGGGACTGGACCGAGATGTTGGGACGCGCGAGGAGATCGGTGATGCGTTCCTTGACGTGCACCTGGGCGACCACGCCGGGTGCCGGCACCAGTCCCGCGAAGTCCATCCGGATGTCGCCGAAGATGGTCGGGCTCTGGATGGCGGAGACGTCGCCGGGGTTCAGCGACAGCCGCAGGTCGGCGCCGTAGTTGAGGGTGTCGGCACTGCTCGGGAAGAGCGTCGTCGCGGCCACGCCGCCGCTGTTGCAGGCGACGAAGAGGACGACCAGGGCGCCGAGCCGCAGCAGCCACCGGGACACACGCCGCCACCGACGTGGGCTCTCGGGGGGCGTGCTCACCTCTCCACCGTAACGGGCGACGCCGGTGGCCCCACGGTCACCAGCCCCCGCCTCCTCCCCACCTCCTCCATGCCGCCCCCCAGGGCCTCCTAGGCTTGGGGTATGCCGCGCAGCCTGGGAACGCTCGAGGGCCGCACCTTCGCGGCGGTGTTGTTCGACATGGACGGGACGCTGATCGACTCGATTCCCGTGGTGGTCCGGTCCTGGCTGCGCTGGGCGCAGGAGGAGGGTGTCGACCCCGGCCGGCTGAACGGCTTCCACGGTGTGCCGGCGCGGGGCATCATCACGGCGTTGCTGCCGCTGGAGCGCGTCGACGCCGCCTTCGCCCGGATCGAGGCGATCGAGATCGCAGACACCGAGGGCATCGCGATCCTTCCCGGCGCGCTCGACGCGCTCACCACCCTGCGCGCCGCCGGGGCCGACGGCCGCGACCTGGCGGCGATCGCCACCTCGTGCACGACCCCGCTGGCCACCGCGAGGATCGCCGCGACAGGGGTTCCTGCGCCCGCTGTCGTGGTGACCGCGAGCGACGTGGCCCGGGGCAAGCCGCACCCCGACCCCTTCCTGCTCGCAGCTGCAAAGCTGGGGGTCGACCCGGCCGACTGCCTCGTGGTGGAGGACGCGCCCGGCGGGCTCGAAGCAGCCCGGGCGGCTGGGTGTGCGACGCTCGCCGTCACGACGACGACGGCTCGCGCCGAGCTCGTCGCGGACGCGGTGGTCGACGACCTGGGCGACGTGCGGTTCGTCGTCGAGTCCGGTCGCGTTCGCCTCACGGACCGCCCCCGGGTGACCGACCCCGGGTGACCGATCCCTTGTGACCGAACCCGCGGTGACCGCCTGCGCCATAGGGTGCGGTCATGGACGCTGACGTCATCGTGGTCGGAGCCGGACTGTCCGGACTCGTTGCTGCTGCCGAGATCGCCGATGCCGGGCGCCGGGTCCTGGTCGTCGACCAGGAGAGTGCGGCGAACCTCGGCGGGCAGGCGCACTGGTCGTTCGGTGGGCTGTTCCTCGTGGACAGCCCCGAGCAGCGACGGATGGGCATCAAGGACACCGTCGACCTGGCCTGGCAGGACTGGAACGGCTCGGCGGGTTTCGACCGGCTCGACGACGAGGACAAGTGGGGCGCCCAGTGGGCCCGCGCCTACGTCGACTTCGCGGCCGGGGAGAAGCGGGCCTGGCTGCACGAGCAGGGCATGCGGTTCTTCCCCGTCGTCGGCTGGGCCGAGCGCGGCGACGGGTCCGCGTCGGGGCACGGCAACTCGGTGCCGCGGTTCCACATCGTCTGGGGGACCGGGCCCGGGGTGCTGGCGCCGTTCCTGAGGCGCGTCGCCGAGCACGTCGCAGCGGGTCGCGTCGAGCTGCGGCACCGGCATCAGGTCGACGAGCTGATCACCTCGGACGGCACCGTCACCGGGGTCCGGGGCACGCTCCTGGCTGCCGACGATGCCTCACGGGGCAGGCCGACCAACCGCGACGCCGTCGGCGAGTTCGAGCTGACCGCGCAGGCGGTCGTGGTCACCAGCGGCGGCATCGGCGCCAACCACGACCTCGTCCGCGCCAACTGGCCCGAACGGCTGGGCGGCGCGCCCGAGCACATGCTCACGGGGGTCCCGGCGCACGTCGACGGCCGGATGCTGGCCATCACCGAGGCCGCGGGTGGGCGCCTGGTCAACCGTGACCGGATGTGGCACTACGTCGAGGGCATCGAGAACTGGGACCCCATCTGGCCGTCCCACGCGATCCGCATCCTGCCCGGGCCGAGCTCCCTGTGGTTCGACGGGAACGGCGACCGGCTGCCGGCCCCGCTCTTTCCCGGCTTCGACACGCTCGGCACGTTGTCGCACCTGCGCCGGACCGGGCACGACCACAGCTGGTTCATCCTCACGAAGAAGATCATCGGCAAGGAGTTCGCGCTCTCCGGTTCGGAGCAGAACCCCGACCTCACCGGCAAGTCGGTCAGGGACGTGCTCGGGCGTGCCCGGGCCGACATGCCCGGACCGGTGCGCGCGTTCCTCGACAAGGGCGCCGACTTCGTCTCGGCCGACACCCTCGGCGAGCTCGTCGCCAAGATGAACGCGCTCACCCCCGACGCGCCCCTCGACCTGGCCCACCTCGAACGCCAGATCGTCGACCGTGACCGGCAGATCGACAACGACTTCTGCAAGGACGCCCAGGTGACCGCCGTGCGTGGGGCGCGGAACTACCGTGGTGACAAGCTGATCCGCACGGCGTCACCACACCGCATCCTCGACCCCAAGGCCGGCCCGCTCATCGCGGTGCGCCTCAACATCCTCACCCGCAAGACCCTCGGCGGCCTCGAGACCGACCTCTCTTCGCGCGTCCTGTCCGCATCGGGTGAGCCGGTGCCCGGCCTGTATGCCGCGGGCGAGGTTGCCGGGTTCGGCGGCGGTGGGGTGCACGGGTACCGCGCGCTCGAGGGCACCTTCCTCGGCGGCTGCATCTTCTCCGGGCGCACCGCAGGCAGGGCAGCCGCAGCCGCCGTCAGCTGACCGCGGGTCGCTGGTTCGTCGAGCGCGGCCCACCGGGCCGCCGCCGCTTTTCGTGACTTGTCCGGGCTGAGCCTCGTGGTCCGACCAAGAGCCGCACCTCTGGAGGATCACATGCACCGCATCAGCCCATCCGTTCGCGCCGTCCTGACCGGTATCGCGGGCGCCGCCATCCTGGTCCCGTCGACGGCCGGGTTCGCCTCCGCTCACGGAGACCACGGCAAGGACGCAGGGCGAGCGGCAGCAGCGCGTCAGGCCTACTCAGGCGGCACGAGCGTGCCCTTGGTGAACAGCCCCAACCTGCGCCTGGAGGCGAACTTCCCGGAAACGGCCGGCATCTCCGGCTGCTTCCTCAAGACCGCACCGCTGTTCGTCATGTCCTCGCTGGACTCGCTCAGCGTCTTCGACGTCAGTGACCCGGTCGCGCCCAAGCTGGTCGGCACGCTGCCCAACCTGGTCTTCGAGAACGAGGCGATCAACTGCGGCGAACGCAAGACCGCTGCCGGTACCGAACGCTTTGCGCTCATCGGTGTGGACACCTACGACGTGTCCGCAGACATCCAGCACACCGCCGCGGCGGCTGGTGGCAAGGAGCTCATCGTCGTCGATGTCACTGACCCGACCAAGCCCAGACTGCGCTCGAGCGCGACGGCCACGACGAGCACGCACACGGTGGCCTGCGTCGACGACCGCGACTGCCGCTACGCCTACTCCGCAGGTGGTCGCACGAACTTCTCGATGATCGACCTCGACAACCTCGACGCACCTCACGAGGTCGACGCGGACCCGGCGACGGTCGGGGTTCAGCCCTTCGCCTCGCCGAGCGGTGGGCACAAGTGGAACTTCGACAAGGCCGGATACGCGACGCACACCGGCTACAACGGCTCGTCGATCTTCGACGTGCGCGACCCGCTTCACCCGCGTGTGGTCACGACCACGGGACTCGCCGGCCGCGGGCTCGAGGCGGACGGCACCACCAAGAACGGGTACAACGACTTCATCCACCACAACTCGTTCCGGCCCAACGCCGAGGCCTTCGTCGCTGACGCAGCACCCAGCCTGGCCAACGGCAACATCCTCCTGGTCACCGAGGAGGACTACGAGCAGGTCGACTGCACCAAGTCCGGCTCGTTCCAGACCTGGTGGGTGAAGCGGCTCGACGGCACCCCGGACGCGATCGTCCCGCTCGACAAGGTCGAGCTGTCCGACCTGGGTTCGTTCCCGCTGCCCGTCGGCGCGTTCTGCTCGGCACACTGGTTCGACTTCCACCCGTCGGGAGTCGTCACCGTGGGCTTCTACGGCGGCGGGACCCAGCTGGTCGACGTCCGCGACCCCCGCGACATCAAGCCGTACGGCCATGCCGTCTGGGGCGCATCGGAGGTGTGGGACTCCTACTGGGTGCCGGACTACACCAAGCACGACGTCCGAACCGACCGCAAGACCAACGTCGTGTACTCGGTCGACCTGGTCCGGGGACTCGATGTCTACACCGCCGACCTGCCGGGTGCGCGGACCACGTCGGTGGCACCGTCGGCCGTTCCCAGCGGCCTCCTGCCCTAGGGCCAGGCCGTCAGGGGAGGCGGTGGCGGACGACGGTGTCGAGCACGGCCAGGGGCACGCTGCCGCCGTCGAGCACGGCGTTGTGGAACGCCTTGATGTCGAACCGGTCCGCTTGTCGCTCCTGTGCTTCCCGACGGATCCGCAGGACCTCGAGCCGCCCGATCATGTAGCCGCACGCCTGACCCGGCATCACGGCATACCTGTCGATCTCGGCCTTGACCCCACCGACGCTGAGTGGGCAGTTGGCGACCATGTAGTCGACGGCCTGCTGGCGGCTCCATCCCATCGCGTGCAGGCCGGTGTCGACGACGAGCCGGCAGGCGCGCATGGAGTCCATGGTGAGCATGCCGAGCCGCTCGAGGGGACTGGTGTAGAGGCCCATCTCGTCGGCGAGGCGTTCGGTGTAGAGCCCCCAGCCCTCGGCGTAGGCGTTGAAGATCGTGAACTTGCGGTACTTCGGCACCTCGGTGAGCTCGCCGGCGATGGCCAGCTGGAGGTGGTGGCCGGGGATGCCCTCGTGGTACGACAGCGCCTCCAGCTCGAACCGTCCCCAGTGCGCCGGGTCGGCCGTGTTGATGTAGAACGTCCCGCCGCGGCTGCCGTCGTCCGCGGGTGGGAAGTAGTAGGCCGCGGCACCCACGTCGGTGGACTTCACCACGCAGTCCGCGACCGGCAACCGGTCGAACCACTCGGGCATGACCCCGCGCGCCTTGGCGAACGCCGTCTCGCAGGCGGCGACGATCTCGGTCGAGCTGGAGTGCCGCAGCGCGGGGTCGTCCCGAAGGGCCCGGTAGATCGACGGGAGGTCGTCGGTGCCGACCACTTCCGGTGCGAGAGAGCGGTACTCGTCCTCGAGCGAGGCGATCTGCTGCAGCCCGATCTCGTGGATCTGCTGGGCGGTGAGGGAGGTCGTCGTGTCGCGGGCCAGCAGGTGGGCATAGGTCTGCTCCCCGTCCGGGAGCCAGGACAGGCCGCACTGCTCGTCGGGTCGCATGACCGGGGTGACCTCGTCGCGCAGCACGTCACGGAAGGCCTCGAGGGCGGGACGGACGTCGGCGGCGATGACGTCGGCGAGGCGGCCGCGCCAGGCCTCGACGTCATAACCGGCAGGCGGTTCGGTCGTGGACGTGAGGAGCACGTCCTCGTCGAGCGGAGTGGCCAGCCACTGCTCGACCTGCTCGATCGAGCGTTCCACGGCGAAGGCTGCGGGAGTGCGTCCCGAGGCCACCCCCTCGCGGTGCCGCTCGGCGAAGTCCTTGATGTTCTGGCCGATCCCGCGGTACTTGGACACCATGGCGTCGGCGACGTCCGCGGTCGGCAGCGACAACCCGGCGATGGTGACACCGAGGGCGACCTGGACCCCGAAGACCGGGTCGACGCCGAACTCGGCCAGGTGCGACTCGCCCACGTCGGCGGAGGTCGTCGCGTCGAAGGCCACGACGTCGCGGGTCACCCGGTCCGGGCCGTCGAGGCCCTCGTCGGGGATGGCTTCGGCGCGCGCGGCGAACTCGCGAAGGGACGCGACCTCGGCGTCCTCAGCAGCCCGCGACCCGTCCTCGTACCGGTCGGCGAAACGGTAGTCACCCAGCATGTGCGCCCAGGTGGGCGAGGTCCGCATGCGGTAGTCGTGGAAGTCGTCCGCCAGCTGCTGCACCGAGTCCGTCATGACCCAGAACGTAGCGGGTGGTTGCCTGTCAGAGGTACTGGCCCGTCGGGCCGCTCTCACCGGGGTGTGGAGGTATGCCGTGTGCGCCGGCCATGCCCTCGGCGCCGGGTCCGCCCTCGGGCGCGTGACCGGGCGGAAGGGCTCGCCGCATCTGCTGGAGCTGTTGCTGGGCCGCCATCTGCTGGGCGAACAGCGCCGTCTGGATGCCGTGGAACAGGCCCTCGAGCCAGCCCACGAGCTGGGCCTGGGCGATGCGGAGCTCGGCGTCCGTGGGTGGTTCGTTCTCGTTGAAGGGCAAGGCGATCCGCTCGAGCTCGTCGATCAGCTCGGGAGCCAGGCCGTCCTCGAGCTCCTTGATCGAACGGCGGTGGATCTCCGCCAGCCGGGCCCTGCCGGCCTCGTCGAGCGGGGCGTTGCGCACCTCTTCGAGCAGCTGCTTGATCATCGAGCCGATGCGCATGACCTTGGCCGGCTGCTCCACGAGGTCGGCGGGGTTCGTGGGTCCATCCTCACCGTCACGGTGCGGGGCGACGCCCATGCCGTCCTGGGTCACGACCACGACGCGCTGCTGGTCGCCGTTGCCGGTCGGGTCGGTCTCGTGCTGGTCTGGCGTCTGGCTCATGCCACCCATCCTGCCCCACCCCGTCCACGGGCATCAGGGGTGTGGACGCGGGACGGCGCCATACCTAGTCGGCCCGGCGCGTCATGGCGGGAGCTCGTCTGATCGCCAGGGCGGAGAGCAGTCCTGCGAGCAGCGGCACCCCGAGCACGACGAGCAGCAGCGGTGTCCAGGGGATCGACAGGAAGGGTCCGCTCCACTGCTCCACGCCGGTGGCCGGGTCCGAGTTGTACTGCGTGGTGAGGGGATAGGTGATCGCGATGCCGGGGACCAGGCCGACGGCGATTCCGAGGATGGCGCCGATGAACCCGACCACCATGGCCTGGGAGGCGGCGAAGGCGCGCCGGGTGCGACGGGTGGCGCCGACCGCCGCGAGGGTGCCGGAGTCGGCCTGCTGCTCGGCCATCGACAGCGCCGTGGAGATGAGGGTCACGATGAGCAGCAGGAGCGCGGCGACGCCCATCATGATCCGCATGACCGTCTCGTCGTAGCGCTGGAAACCCCGCTCCACATAGACGCCGCCGCCGTCGCCGACGAGCTCGTCCAGGGCCTTCTGGGTATCGGAGCTGATGGCGCCCTCGGCGTCGCGCAGCAGGACCGACTCCTGCTGCAGCGGCCATCCCAGCCTGGTCGCGGTCTCGGTGGAGACGATGGCGCCCGACTGACCCGGCATCGAGCCGTCCGTGAGTCGGTCGGCGGGCACGCCCACGACCGGGACCGAGGTGGTCGTGCGCTCGGTGACCTGGGTCGCGGCATACGTCTGGTTGTCGAGGACGAAGGTGCCGGAGACCACGGTCAGCGCCGGCTTGGCCCCCAGGTCCTTCAGGGCAACGACCATCGCACCCTTCTGCACTGCCGAGCGCTGCGTCTCCGTGAGCCCGAACCGACGGGCGATCTCGGAGGCCGGAAGGGCGCCGATCTGTCCCCGGTCGTAGGCCTGGCTACCGAGGCGGACGCAGTTCTGGTGCTCGCCCGTGCTGCTCGGGAGGGTCAACGTCGCCGTGCACCCCTCGGGCACCACGGACACGAACTCGACGGGCTTGCCCGGTGCCGCGGTGCCCGCGTTCATCATCGGGTCCTCCTTGGGGCGCGCCACCACGAAGGGCGTCTGGACCAGGGCGGGGAACTGCTTGAGTGCGGCCGCGGCGGACAACCGCATCTCCGGGTCCGCGGTGTAGACGACTCCTTCACCGCGCAACGCCTGGGGCTGGTAGGTCGCCATCTGCTGCTTGGTGTCGCTGGCCAGCCCGATGCTGAAGGCGGTCAGCGCGACGACACCGGCCAGGATCGCCGCGACGGTCGGGGTGGAGCGGCTGCGGTGTCGCGCGGCGTCGCGAATCGCGATCCGTGGTGCCACCGGGAGCCGTGCGGCGAGCCTGCCGAAGGCGACCAGGATCGCGGGGACAAGGAGCAGGGTGCCGAGCACCAGGCCGACGGCGCCGATGGCCACACGGAAGTCGCCACCGCCCCGGAGCTGCGCCGCGGACAGGACGACCGCGCCCCCGATGACGGCGAGAACCAGGCCGACGACGGGAACCACCTTGTTGAGCCTCGGCGACACGCTCTGGCCGCGCATCACGCCGATGATGTCGAGGCGACCCAGGCGCATCGAAGGCAGCAGCGCCGCGATGATCGCGCTGAGGACGGCGCACGGCACGAGGATCGCGAACGCTGCCCAGGGGAGGTCGAGGCGGATCGCTGCGAACGAGCTCTCGGGGTGCGCTCGGACCCACCACCACAGGCCGACGGTCACTGCGGCAATCCCCAGGAGGACGCCGCCCAGTGCCGAGATCACACCGAGGACCAGTGCCTGCGCGAGCACGGTGCGGCGCAGCTGTCGTGTCTCAGCGCCGTTGGTCGCCGCCAGGGCGAGGGTCCGGCGCTGTCGGGCGGCGCTCACCGCGAAGGCCGGGCCGACGAGGAGCGTGGTGAGGATGAAGAGCATCACCCCGCCGATCACGGCGATCATCCGACTGGTGTCCTGGGTGAAGTCGTTCTGGGAGCGCAGCTCGACGGGCAACGAGCTCTCCGGCGGGGGGTTCTCGAGCACCGCACGGCTGTACACGGTCAGGCCGTAGGCGTTGAGCCGCTGGATCTCCTCCCAGCTCACCGGTCCACCGCCCACCAGCACCCAGGACCCAGCTGCCCCCATTCCACTCGCGTCGGCGGCGGCACCGTCCGGCATCGAGGGCACCACGAAGTCGGGCATACCGCCCCACTCGAGCAGGGCCGTGGCGGTGCCGACGACCTTCACCGATCGTTCGGTTCCGCCGGCTGACAGCGTCACCGTGCCGGAGCGCGGCAGTCCCTTGCGCTCGCCGGCGGGGGTGATGACGATCTCGTCCGGATCGGCCCCCCACGAACCGGAGGCGAGCCGCGCCTTGTCGCCGAGGTCCGCCACCCGCGGGTCGGCGACGAGCCCCGTGACACGCACCCGGCGGTCTCCGACGACGAGTCGCATCTGCGTCTCCCCCACAGCGACTGCAGTCGCCCCACCCGCGAGCCGACCGATCGCGGCCGCGTTGTCGGTCGACGACCCGCTCGCCACGAAACCGGGGATCGTGGTGGCCGGGTTGTCGCCGCCCCATCCGCTGCCACCGCGGTTCGGGTCGGGGGTCTGCTGGATCTTCCCGATCTGGGGGCCTTGGACGAGCGCCTGGCCCGTACCCATCCGGGCCGTCACGAGATCGGCTCCGTCGGCCTGCTCCGTGGCGCCCAGGGTCGCGCCGCCGGCCAGCAACCCCACGGGGATGGCGACCATGAGGAAGACGAGGATCGACCGACCCTTGTGGCGACGCAGGTCGCGCCTGGCCATGCGCAGGGCGATCCGCCACGAGGCACGCCACCGGGCGGGGCGCGAGCCCGAGCGGTCGGCACGGCCGGAACCACCCGGCATACCCACGGGTGCCTCCTGCTCCAGGAGTGTCGTCATGGCCGGCCTCAGGCGGTGGGCTCGAGGAGCGTCTCGGCCGTCTCTGGCGATCCGGTGCTGTCGACGACCACGCCATCACGCAGGAACACCACCCGGTCGGCCCAGGCCGCGTGCCGCGCCTCGTGGGTGACGAGGAGCCCGGCAGCACCGGCGTCGCAGCGTTCGCGCAGGACCCGCAGCACGCCCTCCCCGGTGTGCGAGTCGAGGGCGCCGGTGGGTTCGTCGGCGAGAACCAGGCGACGGTCACCGACCAGTGCGCGGGCGATCGCCACCCGCTGCTGCTGGCCGCCGGACATCTTGTCCGGATAACGGTCCGCGAGCTCCTGCACCCCCACCATCGTCAGCGCGTCGACAGCCCTGCGGCGCGCCCTGCCGACGCGCTGGCCGTCGAGCTCGAGGGGGAGGGCGACGTTCTCGACCGCGGTCAGGGACGGGATCAGGTTGAAGTCCTGGAAGACGAACCCGACCCGTCGACGCCGCAGCCGTGCGAGGGCGTCGGCCTTGAGGCTCCCGATGCTCTGGCCCTCGATGATCACCTGTCCGCTGGTGGCCGCGTCGAGTCCGCCCGCGAGGTTGAGCAGCGTGGACTTGCCGGAGCCGCTCGGGCCCATGACGGCGACGAGCTCTCCGGCGCGGACGTCGAGGCTGACGCCGGCCAGGGCGCGGACCGCCGTGCTGTCGGTGCCGTGGACGCGGGTGACGTTGTCCAGGCGCAGGATCACGTCGGTGCTCGGTGACGAGCTGGGTGCGCTTCTCATCGTTGTTCCCCCCTGAGTGCTGAGCTGATGCTGTGACCGGCGGTGTCCGTGGTGCTGCTACCGGTGCTGCTAAGGGTGCTGCTGTCCGTGCTGGTGGCTGTGGTGTCGGTGCCGTGGTGACGCCCCTCCTCCACTGCTCCGGGTATGCCGCGCGCGGGCGTCCGAGGGCGGGTCGCCTCGCGCACCAGCCGGGCCTCGACGTGGTCGAGCCAGCGGACCTCGGCCTCGCCGGCGTAGATGAGGTTCTCCAGGACGAGGAGCCAGGCGAGGTCCACCTGGCCGTCGCCGTCCGCCGCCGACTCGTGGTGTGTGGTGGCCCGCTGCTTCAGGCGGGTCAGGTCCTGGAGGTGGCGCAGGGTGGCGGTCCGCTGGGTCTGCACCACCCGGTTGACGTCGACGCCGTCGACCGTGACGGCCAGGGCCAGCTTGATGACCAGCTCGTCGCGGGGGGTGGTCTCCCGGCTCACGGGGGACGTCCACCACCTGACGACCTCGGCCCGCCCGGTGCGGGTGAGGCGGTAGGAGATCCGCCCCTCGGCGTCCTCCCCGATCGCCTCGACGAGCCCGTCGCGCTCGAGCCGCGCCAGCGTCGTGTAGACCTGCCCGACGTTGAGCGGCCAGGTCCCCCCGGTCCTCGCCTCGAACTCGGCACGCAGCTGCGCGCCATACATCGGCTCGGTCGCCAGCAGGGCCAGGAGCCCTTGTTTGACCGACATCCGCCCCACCGTCCCCGTTCTGGTGTCCCCTACCTACCCAGTATCACGCTTGGTAGGGGAGATGTATACCGAGTATGTAGGGGGATCGTCAAGCATCCTGAGCCCGCCGCGGGGGCGTGCGTCAGTGGGCCAGCAGGACGGCGGCCAGGGCGAGGGCGCCGGGGACCGCCTGGACGAACAGGATCCTGCGACTGGCCGTGGCCGCGCCGTAGGCGCCGGCGACGATCACGCACAGCAGGAAGAAGACCTGGAACGCGAAGCGCAGGTGGTCGGGGCCGACGATGCCCCAGACCAGCCCAGCAGCCAGGAAGCCGTTGTAGAGCCCCTGGTTCCCGGCGAGGACCTTGGTCTGCTCGGCGAACTCCGGCGTCAGGCCGAAGGCGGCCCGGCCCCGAGGAGTCGTCCAGAGCGCCATCTCGAGCACGACGATGTAGACGTGGATCAGGGCGACGAGGGCGACCAGCACCGTGGCGACTGCGTTCATGGCCTCAGGGTGGCAGACGCGGGCGGGGCACGTGCCCGACTCGCTGGGTCACGTGGTTCGAGAGCTGGCCTCAGGCGGTCAGCAGGATCTTCCCGATGTGCCCGCTGGCCTCGAGCTCGCGATGCGCGTCCGCTGCCTCCGTCAGGGGGTAGCGGCTGTGGATGACGGGCTTGACGCGACCGGCCGCCACGAGCGGCCAGACGTGCTCGCGCACCGCCGCGACGATGGTGGCCTTCTCGTGGGCAGGGCGGGCCCGCAGGGAGGTGGCGATGACGGCGGCTCGCTTGCGCAGCAGCAGCCCGAGGTCGAGCTCCGCCTTCGCGCCACCCTGCAAGCCGATCACGACCAGGCGTCCGTTGGGGGCCAGCGCGTCGACGTTGCGGGCGAGGTACTTCGCTCCCATGTTGTCGAGGATGACGTCGGCCCCGGCCCCGGCGGTCGCGGCGCGCAGCTCTTCGACGAAGTCCTGCTCTCGGTAGTTGACGAGGATGTCGGCGCCCAGCTGGCGACACACCTCGAGCTTGTCCGCCGACCCGGCCGTGACGGCGACGCGCGCTCCCACCTCACGGGCCAGCTGGATCGCCATCGTCCCGATGCCCGACGATCCACCATGAACCAGAAAGGTCTGTCCCGGAAGGAGATTCGCCGTCATGAACACGTTGGACCACACCGTGCTGACCACCTCGGGCAGGGCGGCCGCGTCCACGAGCGAGACACCGGTCGGGACCGGCAGGAGCTGTTCGGCGGCCACGCACACCAGCTCGGCATAGCCACCACCCGACAGCAGCGCACAGACCTCGTCGCCGACGTGCCAGCCGTCGACCCCGTCGCCGACCTCGTCCACCGTGCCGCTGACCTCGAGCCCGGGATAGTCCGGCGCCCCGGGTGGGGGTGGGTAGAAGCCCATCCGCTGCATGACGTCGGCCCGGTTGACTCCGGCCGCCACCACGCGGACCCGGACCTCGCCGGGAGCGGGGTGCGGGTCGGGGACCTCGGTCTGCACGAGCGCCGAGGCGTCGCCGGGCTGCGGGATGGTGATCGCCTTCACGGGTCGAGCCTATGGCGCGCCGACTCGAGGTCAGCGGTGGTGTCGACGTCCAGTGCCGCACCCTCAGGAAGGGTCACCACGAGGGTGCGCAGCGCGTCGAGCAGCCGCATCAGCGGCGTGCCCGCCGGCGGGTCCGGCAGCGCGTCGCGCAGTGCAGCCGCCCGGTATGCCGCGAGCAGCGGCTGCAGTCGGCCGTCACCGTCCCTGCCGAGGACCGCTTCGACGTCGGGGGACGCCGCGAGGCGGGAGGCGAGGCTGGGAGCCGGGCCCGCGGCATACGGCATGTCACCGCCGAGGACGACGACGAGGGGCCGCTCGACGTGGGCCAGGCCAGCCGCGATCGCGGCGACCGGGCCACCCCCTGGAGGGGACTCGCGGCACCAGGCCGCCGGTCGTCGGGTGGGGCGCGGTTCGCCGACGCAGATGACCGCCCACTCGGACGGCAGGCCGTCGAGGACGTGGTCGAGCACCGGGCTCCCGGCCAGGTCGGCGCGGGTCTTGTCGCCCCCGAAGCGCCGCCCCTCGCCCCCGCAGAGCACGACCGCCGTCACGAGGGCACCCACCGGTGCGGTGGGGACGAAGGCCGAGGTCACAGGCCCATTGTGGGGGGTCCGGGAGGGCGCTGTGGGGGTTCCGATGCGCGCGGGTCCGGTCTAGGTTGGCGAGATTCGACGATCTCGAAGGGAAGAGGATCATGACGCTCGAAAGACGCACATTTCTGAAGGGGAGCGCTGCGGTCGCGGGAGGGGCGGCGTTGGCCGGCCCGTTCGCCGGTCTGATCGCGGGTCCCGCATCGGCCATCGGTGCGGCGCCTTTCCGTGGCCTGCGTGCCACGCCTGACCTGCGTGACGGCAAGGTGCGGTTGCACCTCCCGGAGGGGTTCAGCTACCGCTCCTTCCACGACACCCAAGCGGTGCCGCCGCCCCTCGTGGACGGCAAGCCCATGCCGGGACGCCACGACGGCATGGGTGCCTTCGAGGGCCCCGACGGCGCCGTCACCCTCATCCGCAACCACGAGGTCGCGGGCACCGGAACGCCTTTCGGCGCCGTGGGCTCGTGGACCTACGACACCGGCGCCCGAGGCGGGTGCATCCACGTCGACGTGACCGGCGAGGGTGAGGTCCTGGGGGAGTTCACCGCCATCAACGGGACCGCGAACAACTGCTCCGGTGGGCAGATGCCGTGGGGTGCCTGGGTGACCTGCGAGGAGACGGTCAACGGCCCCGACGTCGGGCCGGACTTCACCGGGGCGTCCAATGTCCCGTTCACCAAGAAGCACGGCTACGTCTTCGAGGTCCCCGTCACGGGCCGCTCGGCGGCGATGCCGATCACGAGGGCAGGTCGGTTCTCCCACGAGGCGGTGTCCTTCGATCCGCGCGAGGGACGGCTCTACCTCACCGAGGACAACTTCGCCTTCCCGTCCGGCTTCTACCGGTACACCCCGGGAACCAACCCGATGGAGAGCGGCCACCTCGACAACGACGGCCACCTGCAGATGCTCGCCGTCAAGGGTCAGCCGAACGCCCACCTCGAGGCACACCAGGACAAGGGAGCGGTCTACGACGTCGAGTGGGTGGACATCGCCGACCCCGACCCGACCTTCCCCTACACGCCGGGCCAGCCGGCGCCGACGAAGAACGACGACGCACTGGTCCACGTCAGCAACCAGGGTCGAGCGCTCGGCGCGGCAGGCTTCTCCCGGCTCGAGGGCCAGATCTACGACAACGGAGTCGTCTACTTCACCTCGACGCAGGGCGGTGGCGACGCCGAGACCGGGCCCGAGCTCATCGCCGGGTACGGCAACGGCTTCGGCCAGGTGTGGGCCTACGACACCCGCTCCGAGAAGCTGCGGCTCGTCTACCAGTCGCCCGGCAAGGAGACGTTCGACTTCCCGGACAACATCACCGTGAGCAACCGCGGCACGCTCGTCGTGTGCGAGGACCACGACGTGGACAACTACATCCGTGGACTGAACAAGGGCGGCCAGCTCTGGGACATCGCACTCAACCGAGCAGCCAACGCCAACGGCACGCCGAGGTTCGACGACGAGTTCGCGGGGTCGACGTTCAGCCCAGACAAGTCGACCTTGTTCGTCAACATCCAGGCCAGCGCCGGACTGAGCTTCGCGATCTGGGGGCCCTGGCACACGATCGGCGTCTGACCCGCCCCCCGTCAGCCGGCTGCGGTCGGCTGGCGGGGCGGGCATGTAGAGGTGGCGAGGTACTCGAAGTGCCACCACTCGTTGTCATAGGTGCGACAGATGCCGTATGCCGCGCCGTGCGTCTGGAGCCACGTCGCCGCCGCCTGCGGGTGCACGTCGACCGCATAACCCTTGACGTGCGCCGACTTGGCCGGGGCGAGTACCCACTTGGCAGCCTCCCCGCGTGAGCCGTACTTCGTCACGGCCCGGTCGAACAGGATCTGCTGCCACTCGGCGCTGCGCCAGGCCGACCTGATCTCGGGAGCCAGCCCGTCAGCGCGCGCGTCGGCGAAGGCACGGGTGAAGGCGGCTGCGGCTGCGGCCTGCATGTTCGTGGTGCCCGGGATCGGAGCGGACAGTGCCAGGCTCGTCGTCGGCGCGGGGATCCGGTCGGTGACGACTGGCGCAAAGCCTTTGCCAGCAGCGGTTTTCGGTTTCCCCGTCTTCGTCTTCGCCTTCGACGCGGCGAGCGCCGCCCCCCGGTCGGCCTCGCTGGTGGCTGACGCCTGCGGCCCCGCGGCAGCCGAGGAGTCGTCGTGCCACGCGGCATACCCGGCTGCTCCGCCGAGCCCGACCAGGACGGCGGTCACGACGAGGGTGCGGCGCAGCCGTTGGCGCCGTCGCCGACCAGCCGACACGTGCGTCGTCGTCATGGACTCACCCCCTCTGCTGCGGCCCTCTGGAGTCTGGCAGGCCGGGGGTGGATGTCAGCGGACGCCGCCGATTCGCGCGGACAGCGTGGCGGCGGCGCGGGACACGGCGGCGACCAGCCGACTGCGTTCCGTGTCGTCGACCCCGTCGCGGGGGAAGGTCAGCGCGACGCCGGCGACCGGGTGCCCGGTGTGGTCGAGGACCGCCTGCGCCACCGACGAGAGCCCCACGCTGACCGAGTCGTCCTCGAGCGCGTAGCCGCGGGTGCGGACCTCGGTCAGCTCACGCCGCAGCTCGCTGACCGTGGTGGGGCCGTGGCCGTCGCGCTGCACCAGGGTGTCGCGGTGTGGGAACAGGGCCCGCACCTGGGCCGCCGGCAGCTGGGCGAGCATCGCGAGGCCGCTGGCGGTGAGCGTCGCGGGCAGCCGCACCCCGACGTCGGTGACGAGAAGGGGACGGCCGGGGGCGCGTTCCTCGATGACATAGAGGACGTCGCGGCCGTGCAGCACCGCGAGGTGGGCGTTGTGCGTCGTGGTGTCGACGAGGCGGCCGAGCAACGGCCGGGCGATCCGCTGCAGGGGCGCCTGTCGCTGGTACGCAGAGCCCAGCTCGAACGCCGCGACACCCAGGCCGTAGCGCCGCTCCTCCTCCAGGTGGGTGACGAAACCGTGGTCTCGAAGCACTGCGAGCAGGTGGTACGTCGTCGAGCGCGGCAGCCCCAGCTCGCGCGCGATCGACCCCGCCGGAAGCGGTTCGGTGTGCCGTGCGAGGAGGGTCAGCAGCTGGAGCGTGTGCGCAGCGGCGGGTGCGTTGGCCACGCCACCAGTGTCTCAGGTGTCAGACATCCTCGGACGCGACGCGCGAACCACGACCGGGTGTGCCGCGAGCGCAGGGCGCGCACGCGGCATACCCGGTCGTGGTCGTGAGGGGTGAGACGCGCGGTCAGGCGCGGGTGGCCAGGACCCCGTCCTCGTCGGCGAAGAGTCGCTGGCCGGGGACGAAGTCGACCCCGCCGAAGCTGACGACCACGTCGCGTTCGCCGACCCCGTCCTTGGCGCTCTTGCGCGGGTTCGACCCCAGGGCGAGGACGCCGAGCGGGAGCTCGCGCAGCGCCACCACGTCGCGGACCGCGCCGTGGATGACCACGCCCGCCCAACCGTTGGCGACCGCGCTCGCAGCGATGAGGTCTCCCATCAGCGCCGACTCCAGCGAACCGCCACCGTCGACCACGAGCACCCGGCCGGAGCCGTCCTCGGTGAGCGTGGACTTCACGATCGCGTTGTCGCGGTGACATCGGATCGTCGTGATGACGCCCTCGAAGGAGGAGTGGGCACCGTAGTGACGGAACTGCACCGAGCAGGACTGGAGGTCGTCACCATGTTCGTCGTAGAGGTCGGCGGTGGACACCGAGGCCATCAGTCCCTGGCCGCCTTGACCGCCAGGACCGGGGCCTCCGCCTCGAGCAGCACGGTCTGGGCGGCACTGCCCATGATGAGCTTGCCGACCGGCGACCGGCGCCGAAGCCCGATGACGATGAGCTCGGCGTTCGTCTCCTCCGCGACACGCAGCAGCTGGTCGGCCGGGTCCCGGGCCTCTACGGACTGGGCAACCTCGTGCTCCACCCCGGACTCCTCGAGCTGGGCCTTCACGGCATCCCAGTCCGAGGACGACGCGAACCTCGAGTCGACCAGGGCGTCTCCCCGGCTGACGTTGAGGACGACCAGCCGGGCACCGCGCAGCCTGGCTTCCTCGATCGCTCGGTCGAGGGCTGCGTGACCCTCCGGACGGGGGACGAACCCCACGACGATGGCCATGACTACTGCCCTTCCTGGTTGGCGTGCTGGTGGCCGAGCGGGGACACGTCCTGGATGCCGCTGTCGCCGCCACCGCGGCGTGACCGCACGCGATCGATGACCACGGGGACCACGAGCAGGAGGACGACGATGACGTAGACGATCTTGGAGAAGGGCGTGTTGACCAGACCGGACAGCTCGCCGTCGCTGATCTGCAGTGCCCGTCGCAGCTGCTCCTCAGCCACCGGGCCGAGGATGATCGCGATGATGGCCGGGACGACCGGCAGGCCGAAGCGGCGCATGAAGAACCCGAGACCGCCGATGATGAGCAGCAGCCACAGGTCGAACGTCGAGGTGTTGGCGGCATAGGCTCCGATGCTGGCGAAGAAGAGGATGCCGGCGTAGAGGTAGGGGCGCGGGATGTTGAGCAGCCGCGCCCAGATGGTCGCGAGGGGCAGGTTCAGGGCCAGCAGGATCACGTTGCCGATGAACAGCGAGGCGATCAGGCCCCACACCAGCTCCGACTGGTCGTCGAGCAGGCGCGGTCCGGGCTGGATGCCATAGGACTGGAACGCACCGAGCATCACCGCCGCGGTCGCGGTGGTGGGGATGCCGAGGGTCAGCAGTGGCACCAGGCCACCGGCGGCCGAGGCGTTGTTGGTGGCCTCGGGCCCGGCCACACCCTCGATGGCCCCGTGACCGAACTCCTCGGGGTGCTTGGTGAGCTTCTTCTCCATCGCGTACGACAGGAAGGTCGGGATCTCCGCTCCACCCGCAGGGATGGCACCGAAGGGAAAACCGATCACGGTGCCGCGCAACCAGGGCTTCCACGAGCGCCGCCAGTCCTCGCGGTTCATCCGGGCGCCGTCGACGTGGATGATCTCGGCGGGGTTGCGGCGCAGGTGCGCGGCGATCCAGAGCGCCTCGCCGACCGCGAAGAGGCCGACGGCGACCACGACGACGTCGATGCCGTCGGCGAGCTGGGGGATGCCGAGGGTCAGCCGCTGCTGGCCGGAGGTCGGGTCGATGCCGACGGTCCCGATGAGCAGTCCGATGCCGAGTGAGGCGAGGCCACGGATCTTCGACGACCCCAGCACCGTGGTCACGGCGATGAAGGCCAACATCATGATGGCGAAGTAGTCGGGTGAACCGAGCTGGATCGCGAGCTTGACGATCTGGGGAGCGACGAGGGCGAGGGCCAGGGTGCCGATGGTGCCCGCGATGAAGGATCCGATCGCCGCCGTGGCCAGGGCAGCTGCGCCCCTGCCCTTCTTGGCCATCAGGTTGCCCTCGATCGCTGTGATGACCGACGCGCTCTCGCCTGGCGTGTTGAGCAGGATCGACGTCGTCGACCCGCCGTACATGCCGCCGTAGTAGATGCCCGCGAACATGATGAACGCCTGAGTGGGCTCGAGCGTGAACGTCAGCGGCAGAAGCAGGGCGATGGTCATCGCCGGGCCGATGCCGGGGAGCACGCCGATGGCGGTGCCGAGGACCACGCCGATGACGGCGTAGAGGAGGTTCGTCGGCGTCAGCGCGGTGCCGAAGCCGTCGATGAGGGCGTTGATTCCGTCCATCAGAGGATTCCCTTGAGCAGCCCGACCGGGAGCTTGATGCCCAGGCCGAGGAAGAACAGGTACCAGGACCCCACCGAGAGCACGATCGAGATCAGCGCCATGCGGACGTAGTGCCGCGCACCGAGGGCGTAGGTGGTCCCGAAGAACAGGATCGCCCCCGAGATCGGCCAGCCGAGCGGGTCGATGAGCAGCGCGTTGGCGGCGAACGAGCCCACGAGCAGGCCGATCGTGCGCCAGTCGCTGCCGTGGCTGAGGTCGACGTCCTCGCCACCCTCGGCCTCACCCCGCCCACCACGGACCAGGTCCACGGTGAGCAGGGCAGCCATCAGGATGAGCAGCAGCCCGACAGCGATCGGAACGGTGCGGGCATTGACGGGACCACGAGACGCGGTGTCGGTCACCCCGAGCGCGTCGACGATCGCCCAGGCGCCGAGGCCCAGCAGGAGGAGGGCCACTCCGTACTCGGAGCGGCCCCCCTTCTCTGCCGCAGTCGGACTGCTGGACATCAGGCCAGTCCCAGTTCCTTGAGAACGCCGGCGACGCTGTCGTTCTGCGCGGTCAGGAAGGTCTTGAACTCGTCACCGGTCTGGAAGGAGTCCGTCCAACCCTGGTCGGCCAAGGTCTTCTTCCACTGGTCGGTGCCGTGCATCTTGGTCAGCAGGTCGACGTACTCCTTGGTCTTGGCGTCGCTGAGCCCGGGGGGACCCACGATGCCGCGCCAGTTGGTGAACTCCATGTCGACACCGAGGCTCTTGAGGGTGGGAGCGTCCACGCCCTCCACGGGCTTGGCGCTGGTGACGGCAAGGATCTTCACGTCGCCGGACTTCGCCTGCTCGGCGACCTCGCCGATGCCGGTCGCCGCGAAGGCGACCTTCTTGCCGAGGACCCCGGTGAGCAGCTCGCCGCCACCGTCGTACGCCACGTAGTTGACGTCCTTCGGGGTGATGCCCACGGCCTTGGCGAGGAGCATCGGGGTCAGGTGGTCGGGGCCACCGGCGTTGGAGGCACCACCGACGGGGACCTTGCCCGGGTTGGCCTTCCACGCCGCGACGAGCTTGTCGAGGGTGTCGTAGGGGGAGCCCTTCGGCACGACGATCGCCTCGGACTCCTCGATCAGCTTGGCGATCGGGACGGTGTCGTTGAGCGTGGCCTTCGACTTGTTCGTGTAGACGGCGCCCACGACCCCGAGCCCCATCTGCATGAGGATGTCGTCGTGGCCCTTCTCGTTGACGAGGCGCTGCAGACCGACGGTGCCGCCGGCGCCTGCCGAGTTGAAGACCTCGATCGTCTCGCTGAGCTTGGCATCCTGCATGGCCTTGGCCGCGAGGCGGGCGGTGGTGTCGTAGCCGCTGCCGGGGGAGTTCGGCACGAGGATGCGCAGGCCCTTGACGGGGCCAGAGGAGCTGCTCGTCTCGGTTGACGAGTCGTCGCCGCTCACGCCACAGGCGCTCAGGGCGAGACCGGCGACCGTGGCGGCTGCCACGACCTTGAGGGGGGTCCGTACTTGCACGGGAGACTCCTTTGTCTGAGGGGGTTCGAAGCACACCGTGCCCGGCCTCGATCGCGGTGTCACGGTTAGGTGCGCAAACTCTGTTTTGTCCTTTGTGCTCACGCGGTGCTGGTCGGACGCAGGCAGCCCAGACACAATCGAGCCGTGGACGATCGATGGCGCGCGTGGCTGGCCCGACGGCGCTGGCCCTGGCGGCGGCGCTGGACGCTCGCCAGCCGCATGCTGGCGATGCAGCTGGCCATCGTGTGCGTCGTCCTCGTCGGAGTGGCCGCGGTCTCCCTGGCCCAGTCCGACGCCCGCGCCCGCGAGACCGAGGGAAGCCGGGCCCTTGCCGTCGCGGAACGCCTGGCTGTCACCGCTGGAGTGCGGGAGGCCGCGGCATCGGGCGGTGAGGACTTCCTGGGCCAGGCCCAGTCGGTGGTCGAGTCGGGGCGCACCTTCTCGAGCTCGACCACGGTGCTGCTCGCGCTCAGGGACCGGCGGGTCATTGCCTCCAGCGACGCGCTTCCGCGGAGGGCCATGTACCTGCAGCCGACCGACGCCTTCGAGGGGCGGTCGTGGGTCGGTGCGCAGGAGGGCACGGGAGCGGCACTCGCGATGGCCCCGATCATCAACGTCGACACCCGTGAGACCGACGGTGTGGTGGCGGTCGTCCGCGCCTATCCCTCGATCCTCGACAACTTCGAGACCGCCCTGCCCAACCTGCTGACCTACCTGGGGATCGCGAGCCTGCTCGGGGTGGTGGGTTCGCTGCTCCTCGCCGGGCGCGTGAAGCGCCAGACCCTGGGGCTCGAACCACGCGAGATCGCCGGACTGGTGGAGCAGCGCGAAGCCCTCCTGCACGGCATCAAGGAAGGCGTGCTCGCGGTCGACCTCGACCACCGCATCACCATGGTCAACGACGAAGCGGCGCACCTGCTCGGCATACCCCTCACGTCCGGGGGGCGGACCCTCGCGGAGGTGGACGGCACGGGGCGGGCCGACCAGATCTTCGACGACGGGACCGAGCTCACCGACCATGTCATGCCAGTCCGTGGCAGGGTGCTCACCGTGAACCGGATGCCGGTCACCAGCCGCGGCAGGCACATCGGCTGGGTGGCCACGATGCGCGACCGCACCGAGATGCTCGAGCTCCAGCGCGAGCTCGACCTGACCAAGAGCACCACCGACACGTTGCGGGCGCAGGCCCACGAGTTCAGCAACCGGATGCACGTCGTGAGTGGTCTGATCGCGCTGGAGGAGTTCGACGGGGTGCGCAGCTACATCCGGCAGATCACCGACGACTCGAGCACCCTGACGACCAATGTCGCTGCGCACGTGCAGGATCCGGCGGTTGCCGCCCTGCTCATCGCCAAGGCCAGCCAGGCGACGGAGCGCGGCGTCGAGCTGGTCGTCGACGCCACCAGCAACGTGCCCCCTCTCGACGACGCGCTGGCGGCGGACGTCAACACCGTGATGGGCAACCTCATCGACAACGCCTTCGACGCGGCCGCCGGTGGTGGCGCCGATCCCGTTGTGCAAGTGACTCTTTCGCACTCCGGCGACGCGATGACCGTGACCGTGCGCGACAGTGGCCCGGGCATCGACTCCACGATCGGTGAGCTGGTCTTCACCCGGGGGTTCAGCACGAAGTCCACGACGACGGCGCAGGAGCGTGGCATCGGACTGGCGATCGTGCGGCTCATCTGTCGCAATCGCGGCGGGGACATCATCGTCACCAACGACGAGGGCGCGGTCTTCGTCGCCACGCTGCCCGTGCTGGTGCACCAGGAGGCATCGTGATCAGGGTGCTGGTCGTCGACGACGACTTCATGGTGGCGCGGCTGCACTCCAGCGTCGTGGCGAGGCAGCCGGGCTTCGAGGTCGCGGGCATTGCCAGCACGGGCACCGACGCCCTCCGGGCGGTCGAGGTGACCCGGCCCGACCTGGTCCTGCTCGACATCTACCTCCCCGACATGACCGGGCTGGAGGTGCTGGCACGCCTGCGCGAGGGGAGCGGCGAGGACGTCGACGTCATCGTGATCAGTGCCGCGCGCGACCTCGACACCTTGCGAACCGCCTTGCGTGGCGGGGTTTTCCAGTACCTCGTCAAACCGTTCGAGATCGAGTCCCTCCAGCAACGACTCGGTGAGTATGCCGTGCACCGGGCTGAGCTCGCCGAGCTCACCGAGGCGGGTCAGGACGACGTCGACCGGGTGTTCCGGGCGAGCGGGGCCCGCTTGGTGGGAGGCTCACCCAAGGGCATCAGCCCGGAGACGACGGACCTGGTGCGCCAGGCCCTCGAGGCGGCCGACGAGGACGGGCTGTCGGCGACGGAGTGTGCCGAGTCGACGGGCCTGTCCCGCAGCAGCACCCGGCGCTACCTCGAGCACCTCGTGTCGGTCGGCACGGCCGAGATGCGTCCGAGGTACGGCGCGGCCGGGAGGCCCGAGCGTCGCTACCGGCTTCGCTGACGCCGTGGATCGGGCCGCCGGCGTTCAGCCGGACTGCTCGAGCCGGTCGGAGATGGCGCTGAGCGCGGTGTCGCGCGCCGCGAGCACGTGCGCCTCGGCAACGGCGTGGGCGCGGACGGGGTCTCGGGCCACCAGGGCCTCGAGGATGTCCTGGTGCTCGCGCAGGGCAGTGGTCCGGCGTTCCTGGGACTGGTTGGTGAACGCGCGGTAGCGCGCCATCTGCCCGTCGACCTGCCCGTGCAGGCGAGAGGCCCACTCGTGCCCTGCGATCGCGCCGATGGCCAGGTGGAAGTCGTGTCCCGCGTTCATCGCATCGCTGGGCAGGTCGACGAGCTTCTCGTTGCGGTCCACCAGTCGACGCAACGTGGTTGCGCCCTCGTCGTCGAGGCGGGTCGCGGCCTCGGCGGCCATCAGGCCCTCCAGCGCGGCGCGCACCGAGTAGAGCTCCTCGATCTCGCGCGCGCTCAACAGCCGGACCACCATGCCGCCGGTGGGCAGCTGGTCGAGCAGGTCCTCGGCGAGCAGCAACCGCAGCGCCTCGCGCAGGGGCGTGCGACTCACCTGCATCCGGCTGGCCAGCTCTGGCTCGTAGAGCCGCTCTCCGGGCCTGAGCTCGAGGTCGAGGATCTGGCGGCGCAGCTCGCTGTAGACGAGCTGTCCGCCGGACGCCCGGCGTGGACGATCCACCATCTGGTCTCTCCCATCTTGCACACTTGTATACAAGTATGCTTTCCTTCACCCAGTCTCGCACAGTCCCACCAAGGAGCACCACGTGACCCAGCCCGAGCCCGCCGGAGGCGCTGCCCCTCGAGGGGCCATCTTCGCGGCCACGGACCTCGCTGACTTCGCGACCCGCCTCCTGCACGCCGACGGAGTGCCCGACACCGACGCCGCGCTCCTGGCCGACTCCCTCGTCACCGCAGAGCTGTGGGGCCACGCCTCGCACGGGATGCTCCGACTGCCCTGGTACCTCACCCGGCTGCGCAGCGGAGCGATGGAGGCGGTCACCGCCCCGGACGTGGCGCGGGACAGTGGCGCCGTGGTCGTGCTCGACGGACGGCACGGCATCGGCCAGGTCATCACGCAGCGGGCGGTCGACCTGGGGATCGAGCTCGCCCGGGAGCACGGCATCAGCGGGGTCGCGGTCCGCAACTCCGGACACTTCGGCACGGCGGCGTACTTCACCCGACAGGCGGCCGAGGCCGGCTGTGTGGCCCTGCTGGTCACGAACGCCAGCCCCGCGATGGCGCCCTGGGGCGGGACCGCGAAGAGCATCGGCACGAACCCCTGGTCCATCGCCGCCCCCGCAGGTCGTCATGGCGTGGTCGTCATGGACCTGGCCAACACGGCTGTCGCCCGCGGCAAGGTCTACCTGGCTGCCGAGCGTGGCGAGGAGATTCCCCAGGGCTGGGCCGCCGACAGCGATGGCGCGCCCACGACCGACCCTGCGGCGGCGATCGCGGGCCTGATCCTGCCGATGGCCGGCCCCAAGGGCTACGTCATCTCGTTCATGATGGACGTGCTGGCGGGGGTGCTCACGGGCAGCGCGTTCGGCGACGGCGTCGCGGGTCCCTACGACCCGGAGCGGCGCAGCGGCGCCGGGCACCTCCTCATCACCATCGACGTGGCCGCGGTGTCCGACCCGGACGAGTTCTCGGCCCGCATCGAGGCGTTGGTCGACCAGACCCGCGGTGGCGCCCTCGCGACGTGGGCGGACGAGATCCTCGTCCCCGGTGAGCTCGAGGACCGCAGCCGGCGCCGGCTGTCCGCCGACGGCATACCCCTGGCCGATGCCACGACCGAAGCGCTCGCCGCGCTCGGGCGGGAGGCGGGCATCGCCCTCCCCGCCCCACTCGCCGCCAACCCGAGCGCCCCTGACGGACCGGAGGTCCCCGCATGATCGCCCTCGTCGTCTCTCTCGCCGTCGTCCCGGGGAGGCTCGACGAGTTCGTCGCCGCCATCGCCGCGAACGCCGAGCGCTCCTTCGCCGACGAGCCGGGGTGTCTCTACTTCGACGTGACCCAGGACGTCACCGACGACCACCACTTCGTGTTCTACGAGGTCTACGCCGACGACGACGCAGTGGCCGCCCACCGCGCGACTCCGCACTTCGCGGACTGGCGCACGGCCGCGAGCCGGTGCGTGGTGCCGGGCAGCCAGGTGAACACCCTCGCCACACGACGGTTCCACCACGACGGGAGCGAGCTGTGAGGATCCTCGTCCTGCCGGGGGACGGCATCGGCCCCGAGATCACCCGGGCGACCGTCGAGGTCCTGCTCGCCCTCGATCGCCGGCTGGGTCTGGGGCTCGAGCTGGAGCACCGTGACATCGGGCTGGCCTCGCTGGAGTCGGTCGGCACGACCCTGCCGGACGAGGTCCTGCAGCGGGTGACCGAGGTCGACGGCACCGTCCTCGGACCGGTCTCGCACTACGACTACCCGGCGCGGGAGCAGGGTGGCATCAACCCCAGCGCGGAGCTGCGGACCCGCTTCGCGCTGTACGCCAACATCCGCCCGTGCCGGTCGGTCGACGGCCTGAGCGTGCTCCGCACCCCGATGGACCTGGTCATCGTGCGGGAGAACACCGAGGGCTTCTACTCCGACCGCAGCATGTATGCCGGCAGCGGCGAGTTCATGCCCGACGAGGACTCCGCGTTCTCGATCCGCAAGATCACCGCCCCCGCCTCGCGACGCGTGGCTCGCGCAGCCTTCGAGCTGGCGCGCACCCGCCGGCGTCACGTGACCGCGGTGCACAAGGCGAACGTGCTCAAGCTGTCGGATGGGCTGTTCCTCCGCTCGGTGCGGGAGGTCGCGTCCGACTTCCCCGACGTCGAGCTGCGCGAGCTCATCGTCGACGCGGCCGCGGCCAGGCTGATCCGCGACCCCGGGTCGTTCGACGTGCTCGTGACCACCAACATGTTCGGCGACATCCTCAGCGACGAGGCCTCCGAGCTCTGCGGCAGTCTCGGCCTCGGTGGGTCGGTGAACGCCGGGGACGGGGTCTGCGTGGCGCAGGCCCAGCACGGGTCCGCGCCCGACATCGCCGGGCAGGGCATCGCCAACCCCACCTCGCTGATCCGTTCGGCCGGGATGCTCCTCGACTGGCACGGCGCACGATCCGGCAGGCCGGAGCTGCGCGAGGCAGGACGACTGCTCGACGCCGCGGTCACCGCCACCATCGCCGACCCCGCCACCCGCACCCGCGACCTCGGCGGCCCCCTCGGCACCGACGACTTCACCAGCGCCCTCATCGGCACCCTGTCCCAGGAGCCCTCCCATGCCTGACCAGCCCCTCGCCCCCACCCTGCTCATCCGCCCCGACGAGGTGCGGCCCTTCGACCGTGGCAACGGCGTCGTGACCGTCCCGTACGTCGGGAAGTGGAACTGCGAGGCCAACAGGATCACCACCGGCCAGACCCAGTTCCAGCCCGGCACCGGCCTGCCGCTGCACAGCCACAACGTCGAGGAGTCCGTCCTGGTCCTCGAGGGCGAGGCCGTTGCCGAGATCGGTGACGAGCGGTTCGACCTCGTCGCCGGCGAAGCCACGTGGGTGCCGGCCGGCATCCCGCACCGCTTCTACAACCGCGGCGCCGGGCCGATGCGCATCTACTGGGTGTACGGCGGACGCGACGTGACCCGGACGATCACCGCCACCGGTGAGACGTTCGAGCACCTGTCGGAGAGCGACCGAGGCGGCCTGAGCACGCCATGAGCACGATCACGACAGTCAACCCCGCTGACGGGAGCGTCCTCTCTAGCTACGACTCGATGGGGGCCGACGACATCGAGAAAGCGCTGGTCGCCGGTGCCGCCGCAGCCCGTGCCTGGGGCCAGGTGGCGGTGGCAGACCGCGCAGAGCTGCTCGCCCGGCTCGCGGCCCACCTTCGCGCCGATGCCGAGAGGTATGCCGCGCTCGTCACCTCCGAGATGGGCAAGCCGCTGGCCCAGGCCCGCGGCGAGGTCGAGAAGTCAGCGGTCACCGCCGACTACTACGCGAGTCAGGCGGCCTCGATCCTGGCGCCCCGCCACGTCGAGATCGACTCGCCCGCAGGGGTTTCCGCCTTCGTGTCGCCAGAACCCCTGGGGCTGGTGCTGGCCGTGATGCCGTGGAACTTTCCCGTCTGGCAAGTGATGCGCTTCGCCATCCCGACCCTGGCTGCCGGCGACGGGGTCCTGCTCAAGCACTCGCCCAACGTCACCGGCTCCGCCCTCGCCCTCGCCGAGGCCTTCGTCCGGGCAGGGTTCCCCAGCGACCTGTTCACCACCCTGGTCGTGGCCGAGGAGGACGTTCCCGCGACCGTTGGGCGGCTCATCGAGGACGAACGCATCGCCGCGGTCACCCTGACCGGCAGCAACCGAGCGGGTGAGATGGTGGGCGCGGCCGCGGGTCGCGCGTCCAAGAGGTCGGTCCTCGAGCTCGGTGGGTCGGACGCGTTCGTCGTCCTCGCCGACGCCGACGTCCCGGCAGCGGCGGCGGCTGCCGTCGGCGCCCGGTTCACCAACTCGGGCCAGAGCTGCGTCTGCGCGAAACGGTTCGTCGTCGAGGCGCCAGTCGCCGAGGAGTTCACCCGGTTGTTCCTCGAGGGCGTGCGGGCGCTGGTCGTCGGCGACCCCACCGACCCGGCCACGACGGTCGGGCCGCTGGCCCGCTCGGACCTGCGCGACGCCCTGCAGCGACAGGTCGACCTGTCGGTGTCCGCGGGGGCGACCCTGGCTGCCGGCGGGCACAGCGTCGACGGCACGGGCTACTTCTACGCACCCACCGTGCTGCTCGACGCAGGTCCCGGGATGCCGGCGTTCGACGAGGAGACCTTTGGTCCGGTCGCGGCTGTCGCGGTGGCTTCCGACGAGGCCGACGCGATCCGGCTCGCCAACGCGACCCCTTACGGACTGGGCCTCAGCGTCTGGAGCCGGTCCCCCGAGCGGGCCGTTGCCGTCGCGCGACAGGTCACCTCGGGTGCGGCGTTCATCAACGCGGTGGTCGCCTCCGACCCCCGGGTCCCCTTCGGGGGCACCAAGCGCAGCGGTTACGGGCGTGAGCTGGCCGACGCGGGGATCCTCGAGTTCACCAACCAGCGCACCTACTGGGTGTCCGCCTGACCCATCGTCTCGCATCCGAGACGGTATGCCGCCTGCGCAGGGCGCGCACGCGGCATACCTCCGCTGCAATGGAGGCATGACCACCACTGTCACCTCAGCGCCGACCGTCACCGTCGGGACCGGGCCCGTCTCGTTCGACGACGTCGTCGCGGTCGCCCGGCACGACGCCAGGGTCGAGATCTCCCATGAGTCGCTGGCGGAGGTGCGCCGCACCCGCGAGGTGATCGAGGCGCTCGCCGACGACACGGTCGCGCACTACGGCGTCTCCACCGGGTTCGGTGCGCTGGCGACGCGGCACATCCCGGTCGAGCTGCGCGCCCAGCTCCAGCGTTCACTGGTGCGCTCGCACGCCGCCGGGTCGGGCGCCGAGGTCGAGCGCGAGGTGGTTCGCGCGCTGATGCTGCTGCGCATCTCCACGCTTGCGACCGGGCGCACGGGCATCCGCGAGGAGACCCTGCAGACCTACGTCGCGATGCTCAACGCCGGCATCACCCCGGTCGTCCACGAGTACGGCTCGCTGGGCTGTTCGGGCGACCTCGCGCCGCTGTCCCACTGTGCGCTCGCCCTCATGGGCGAGGGAGTCGTGCGTGACGCGGACGGGGAGAAGATGGACACGGCCGCGGCTTTCGCCGCCGCCGGCATCACCCCGGTCGAGCTGCGTGAGAAGGAGGGCTTGGCCCTCATCAACGGCACCGACGGCATGCTCGGCATGCTCGTGCTCGCCATCACCGACCTGCGCTCACTGCTCAAGACCGCCGACATCTCGGCCGCGATGAGCGTCGAGGGCCAGCTCGGGACCGACGACGTCTTCGCGGCGGACCTCCACGCGCTGCGCCCGCAGCCGGGCCAGGCCAGGTCCGCCGAGAACCTGCGAAAGCTGATGCAGGACAGCGGGATCCGCGACAGCCACCGCGACCCCGAGGCTTGCACGCGCGTCCAGGACGCCTACTCGCTGCGCTGTTCACCGCAGGTTGCGGGCGCGGTCCGCGACACCGTGGAGTATGCCGCGACGGTGGCGGGCTTCGAGCTCGCCTCCGCGGTCGACAACCCCGTCGTCACGCCCGACGGACGGGTCGAGTCCAACGGCAACTTCCACGGGGCGCCGGTCGCGTACGTCCTCGACTTCCTGGCGATCGTCGCCGCCGACCTGGCCTCGATCTCGGAGCGGAGGACCGACCGGTTCCTCGACGTGTCGCGCAACCACGGGCTCAACGCCTTCCTCGCGGACGACCCCGGCGTCGACAGCGGCCACATGATCGCGCAGTACACCCAGGCGGCGATCGTGTCCGAGATGAAGCGCCTGGCGGTGCCCGCCTCGGTCGACTCGATCCCGAGCTCGGCGATGCAGGAGGACCACGTGTCGATGGGGTGGTCGGCTGCCCGCAAGCTCCGTCGCTCGGTGGACGGGCTGACCCGCGTCCTCGCGGTCGAGCTGCTCACCGCCGCCCGCGCCATCGACCTGCGGGCCCCCCTGACCCCGGCACCGGCCACCGGGGCCGTGGTCAAGGCGCTCCGCGACGCGGGCGCCCCCGCACCGGGTACCGACCGCTTCCTGGCCCCTGAGATCGAGGTGGCCGTCCAGCTCGTCGCGAGCGGCGCGGCCGTCGCAGCGGCAGAGTCGGTCACCGGCCCCCTCAACTGACACCACGGCATACCCCGCTCGTCACTGAACCGTCTGACCAAGGCACTGAAGGAGAACGACATGGAAGGCGCCCGCCCCGTCCGCTCACCCCGCGGCTCGCAGCTCACAGCCCAGCACTGGGGGGCCGAGGCCCCGATGCGCATGCTGATGAACAACCTCGACCCCGAGAACGCCGAGCGTCCCGACGACCTCGTCGTCTACGGCGGCACCGGCCGAGCGGCGCGTGACTGGAAGTCGTTCGACGCCATGGTCCGCACCCTGACCACGCTCAAGCAGGACGAGACGATGCTCGTGCAGAGCGGTCGTCCGGTCGGCGTCATGCAGACCCACGAGTGGGCGCCGCGCGTGCTCATCGCCAACTCCAACCTCGTCGGCGACTGGGCGACCTGGCCTGAGTTCCGGCGGCTCGAGCACCTCGGGCTGACGATGTACGGGCAGATGACCGCCGGCTCGTGGATCTACATCGGGACCCAGGGCATCGTGCAGGGGACCTACGAGACGTTCGCTGCCATCGCCGAGAAGCGTTTCGGCGGAACGCTGGCCGGCACCCTCACGCTCACCGGCGGTTGCGGTGGAATGGGCGGCGCTCAGCCCCTCGCCGTCACGATGAACGAGGGCGCCTGCCTGATCGTCGACGTCGACGAGTCGCGGCTCCGGCGCCGGGTCGAGCACCGCTACCTCGACGAGGTCGCCTCGTCGCTGGACGAGGCCATCGACAAGGCCGTCGCCGCCAAGAACGAGCGGCGCGCCTGGTCGGTGGGTGTGGTCGGCAACGCCGCCGAGATCTTCCCCGAGCTGCTGCGTCGCGGGGTGCCGATCGACATCGTCACCGACCAGACGTCCGCGCACGACCCGCTGTCCTACCTCCCCGAGGGGATCGAGGTGGGCGACTGGCACGAGTACGCCGAGAAGAAACCCGAGGAGTTCACCGACCGGGCGCGCGAGTCGATGGCCAAGCACGTCCAGGCGATGGTGGAGTTCCAGGACGCAGGGGCCGAGGTCTTCGACTACGGCAACTCGATCCGCGACGAGGCGCGGCAGGGCGGCTACGAGCGCGCCTTCGAGTTCCCCGGTTTCGTGCCGGCCTACATCAGGCCCCTCTTCTGCGAGGGCAAGGGCCCCTTCCGCTGGGTGGCGCTGTCGGGCGACCCGAAGGACATCGCGGCGACGGACAAGGCCGTCCTCGACCTGTTCCCCGACAACGACCGGCTGCACAAGTGGATCCGCGGCGCCCAGGACCGGATCGCCTTCCAGGGTCTGCCTGCCCGCATCTGCTGGCTCGGCCAGGGGGAGCGCGACAAGGCGGGTCTGGCGTTCAACGAGCTCGTCCGCACGGGAGCAGTGAGCGCCCCCATCGTCATCGGGCGCGACCACCTCGACACGGGTTCGGTGGCCAGCCCCTACCGCGAGACGGAGGCCATGCTCGACGGCTCCGACGCCATCGCGGACTGGCCGCTGCTCAACGCCCTCGTCAACACCTCTTCCGGCGCCTCGTGGGTCTCGATCCACCACGGTGGCGGCGTCGGCATCGGTCGCTCCCTGCACGCCGGCCAGGTCTCGCTCGCGGACGGCACGGAGCTCGCGGCGCAGAAGCTGGCCCGCGTCCTCACGAACGACCCGGCGATGGGCGTCATCCGCCACGTCGACGCCGGCTACGACATCGCCGAGCGCACTGCCCGGGAGCAGGGCGTGCGGATCCCCATGCGCGAGAGCTGATCTCGCACCAACGCGAGGTATGCCGGGTGGTCACCACCCGGCATACCTCGCGTTGGGGGTGGGTCCAGGCGGGGGTTCAGGCCGGGTCGGTGACGTCGGCGACCTGGGCGCCGAGGGCGGCGACCACGTCGTCGGCCTGCGCGGTCGCGGCGACACCGTGGGCACCGGCGCCGATGGAGATGAGGCGTCCGGCCACGGAGGCGTCTGCCACGACGGGCCACGCCGTCAGTGAGCCGAACGGCGTGATGGTGCCGCGCTCGTAGCCGGTCACGTCCTTGGCGGTGGCGGCGTCCGGCATCGACATCCGGTTGACGCCCAGCAGGGCACGCAGCTTGGGCCACGAGATCTCACGACCACCCGGCACGAGCACGAAGAGGTAGTCGTCCTCCGCCCGCCGCACCACGAGGGTCTTGATGATGTCGCCCGGTTGAACGCCCCGTGCCGCGGCCGCCTCCTCCAGCGAGTTGACCCGGCCGTGGCGCGTGATGGTGTGCTCGATGCCGCTCGCCGCAAGCGCTGCCGCCGCCCGCGCCGCGCCGTCGTCAGTCACGGTGGAAGCCTAGCCGCCACCTTGGGCGCCGGCCTCTCGCCCGGCGCCTGTCTGTGATCCGAGACGGAATGGTGGAGGAGCCCGCACATCATCACGTCCGCTGGTGTGGAATGGTCTGGTCGTCGGTCTGCGTCCACCGCGGACCGGCCCCAGTCCTGCCGCCGCCGCCAGAGAGGGCACCGTGAGCTTCGAGTCGATGTGGGCTGACCTCCAGCCCGTCGGACGCAGCGCCCAGTCAGGTGGCTACCGGCGCTTTGCCTGGACCCGCGAGGACCACGACCTCCGCGAGTGGTTCACCGGCGAGTGCGGCGCGCGCGGGCTCGACCTCACCGAGGACCGGATGGGCAACCAGTGGGCCTGGTGGGGGGACCCCGATGCGGCGGCCGTCCGCGGGGACAAGGGAGTCGTCACGGGGTCGCACCTCGACAGCGTCCCCGACGGCGGTGCCTTCGACGGTCCGCTGGGGGTAGTCAGCGCGCTCGCGGCCATCGATGTGTTGCGGGACAAGGGGTTTGAGCCCTCCAGGCCGATCGGGGTGGTGAACTTCGTCGACGAGGAGGGCGCCAGGTTCGGCGTGGCCTGCGCCGGCTCCCGGGTCATCACCGGTGCCATGACCGCGCGTCGCGCACGCAGCCTGACGGACGCCGACGGCACCACGATGGCTGACGCGCTCAAAGCAGCCGGTCGCGACCCGCACCAGATCGGTCGGGACGACGACGCCATGCGCCGCATCGGGAGCTTCGTGGAGCTGCACGTCGAACAGGGACGCGGCCTCATCGACCTCGACCACCCCGTCGCGGTCGGCAGCGACATCTGGCCCCACGGCAGGTGGCGGCTGGACTTCACCGGCGAGGCCAACCACGCCGGGACCACCCGGCTCGAGGACCGCCACGACGCGATGCTCGGGTATGCCGGTGCGGTGCTCGCCGCGCGCGAGGCCGCCATCACGAACGGCTGCGTCGCGACCATCGGCAAGGTCGTGGTGACGCCGGGCGGTGTCAACGCCATCCCGAGCGCCGTGACGGGATGGCTCGACGCCCGCGGCGCCAGCCCTCGCGCCGTGCGCCGCGCGGTCGCCGACATCAGCGCGATGGTCGAGCAGTCCGGCGGGCGGATCACCGAGGAGTCGTGGACCCCGTCCACGCCCTTCGACGCCGGGCTGAGCGCGCGGCTGGGGACCCGGCTCGGCGGCATACCTGTCCTGGGCACGGGGGCCGGGCACGACGCCGGCATCCTCGCGAACGCCGGCATCCCCACCGCGATGCTCTTCGTCCGCAACCCCACGGGCGTCTCGCACTCACCCGAGGAGCATGCGGAGCTCTCCGACTGCCTCGAAGGGGTGGCGGCCCTGACGGCCGTCCTCGAGGACCTGACGGGGGCGCAGGCGTGACGGCTGGATCAACCCAGTACTGGGCGGAGCACGCGTGGCTCCCCACCGGACTGGCCACGGGTGTGCGGTTCGAGGTGGTCGACGGGGTCTTCGCAGGGGTGCACCGGGCCCGCCCCGAATCGGGTGACGAACGGCTGCACGGAGTGGTGCTGCCGGGATTCGCCAACGCCCACAGCCACGCCTTCCACCGCGCCCTGCGCGGGCGCACCCACGGAGACGGCGGCAACTTCTGGACGTGGCGACAGCAGATGTATGCCGTCACGCGGCACCTCACGCCGGACACCTACCTCGCCCTGGCCAGGGCGGTGTTTGCCGAGATGGTGCTGTCGGGGATCACCGTCGTCGGGGAGTTCCACTACCTCCACCACAGCGTGGCTGGCCGCCCCTACGCCGATCCCAACGCGATGGGGGAGGCGCTCATCGCGGCCGCGCGGGACGCCGGCCTGCGGCTGACCCTGCTCGACACCTGCTATCTCGCGGGTGGGCTGGCAGGGGACGGGCACGTGCCACTGGACGATGTCCAGGTGCGGTTCAGCGACGGCGATGTCGACGCGTGGGCAGCCCGGGTGGCCGCCCTGGCTCCGGACGCCACGACCCGGATCGGCGCCGCGGTGCACTCGGTGCGCGCCGTGCCGCGGGACGACCTGCGGGCGATGGCCGAGGTGACGCGTGGCCGCACGGTGCACGCCCACGTGAGCGAGCAGCCGGCCGAGAACCTCGCGACGCAGATGTTCTACAACGCCACGCCGACCGAGCTCCTCGACGAGGCCGGTCTGCTCGGCGGCCGGTTCAGTGCCGTGCACGCGACGCACCTGTCCGACCGGGACATCAGCCTGCTGGGCGAGTCGGGCACGACGGCCTGCTTCTGCCCGACGACCGAGCGCGACCTCGCCGACGGCATCGGTCCCGCGAGGGCGCTGACCGCTGCGGGCGCGCGCCTGTCGCTCGGCTCGGACCAGCACGCGGTCATCGACCCGTTCGAGGAGGTGCGGGGGCTCGAGATGCACGAACGGCTCGCCAGCAACGAGCGCGGCCGGTTCACCCCCGACGAGCTGCTGACGGCCGCCACCTCGGACGGCTACCGCAGCCTCGGCTGGCAGGACGCCGGTGTGATCGCGGAGGGGGCCGCGGCGGACTTCGTCGTCGTGCGCACCGACACCGTCAACACCGCTGGCGCCAAGGCGGGTCAGATCCTCTACTGCGCCACGCGATCCGACGTCGACCGGGTGGTGGTCGGCGGCAGCACGGTCGTGGAGGCGGGACGCCACCGGCTGGGCGACGTGGCGGCGCTGCTCGGCAAGGCGCTGGCCGACGTGAGGGAGCACCAGTGAGCAGCACCGTCGTCACCGGCATCGCCGAGCTCGTCACCTGCGACGGGTCGACCCCTGACCGGCTCGGCCTCGTGCGCGACGCCGCAGTGGTCATCGAGGGCGGGCACGTCGCGTGGATCGGTCCGGCGTCGGGCGCCCCGATGGCCGATGACCAGGTCGACGTGGGGGGTCGAGCAGTACTGCCGGGCTTCGTCGACTCGCACTCCCACCTCGTGTTTGCCGGGGACCGTGGTGACGAGTTCGCCGCGCGGATGGCCGGCACGCCCTATGACGGTGGTGGCATCGGGGTGTCGGTGGCCGCCACCCGGGCCGCCACCGACGACGAGCTGCGATCACTCGTCGCCCTGCGGGTCGCCGAGATGCGCGCCCAGGGCACGACGACCGTCGAGATCAAGAGCGGCTACGGCCTGACCATCGAGGACGAGGCGCGGGCCCTGCGCATCGCCCGCGAGTTCACCTCCGAGACGACCTTCCTCGGGGCCCACGTGGTGCCGCGCGAGTACGCCGAGGACCGGGCGACCTACCTCGAGCTCGTGACCGGCCCGATGCTCGAGGCGGCCACTCCGTACGCGAGGTGGGTGGACGTGTTCTGCGAACCACACTCGGCCCACGCGTTCACCGAGGACGAGGCGCGCACCGTGCTGCTCGCCGGACGTCGTGCGGGACTCGAGCTGCGGGTGCACGGCAACCAGCTGGGTCACGGGCCCGGGGTTCAGCTGGCCGTCGAGCTCGGAGCGGCCAGCGTCGACCACTGCACCTACCTCTCGGCCTCCGACGTCGACGCGCTGTCCTCCGCAGCTGACACCACGGTGGCGACCCTGCTGCCCGGGGTGGAGTTCTCCACGCGCTCGCCCTACCCCGATGCCGCTGCCCTGCTGGCGGCCGGCGTGTCGATCGCTCTCGCCACGGACTGCAACCCGGGGACCTGCTACTCGTCGTCGATGCCGTTCGTCATCGCGCTGGCGGTTCGCGAGATGGGCCTGACGCCCGGCGAGGCGGTGCTCGCGGCCACGACGGGTTCGGCGAAGGCGCTGCGGCGCAATGACATCGGACGGATCGTCGTGGGGGCTCGAGCCGATCTCACCGTCCTCGACGCGCCGTCGCACGTCCACCTGTCCTACCGTGCGGGCGTACCGATCGCCAAGGCCCTCGACCTGGACGGGGCCTGACGCTCAGGAGTCGTGGAGGTCTGCGCGGTCAGACCTCGTGGAGGTCTGCGCCCTCAGGCGTCGCCGTGCTGCATCGCCTTGGGCAGGTGCCCGGCGGACTTCTCGTAGTACTCGGCGGCCTTGCGGGTCGCGATCACCCGGGCAGCACCCGCCGCCAGTCCGGTCAGCGCAGCGAACGCGATGGCGTCCTTCCACGGGGTGCGCGGGTCACGCGGGTCGACGACGGCGTCGCGGCCGGCCTTCTTCCACGCGGTGGTGACCAGCTTGTTGGCGACCACACCCGCGAGCACCGCCGATCCGGTCCCCAGCACTCGCCACACCAGTGGTCCCATGTCGCACACCTCTCCCGTACCTGTCGCGGACCCGTTGAGGATCCGTGTCCCCGCGTCGCGACCCGTCGCCACGCGAAATTGCCGCTGACCTGCGACTCCACCCTGCCACACCCAGGAGTATGGTTCGACGGGTAACGACAGGGGAGCGCGCAAGCGCTGAGAGTGCGGGAGACCGCAGACCCTCACACCTGATCCGGTTCGCACCGGCGTAGGGAGTCGAGAATCTCAGACACCTGTCGGGTGAGGTGCGCCACCACAGGTGTCTTCTCCCGGCAAGGGGTCTCCCCGAGGCATCCACCGGATTCCACGGGAGAAGAACACATGAGCACCAAGAACACCCCGGCCACTTCGGCCGACACGGCACCATCCACCCCGGCCACCCAGGCCGACACCACCATCCCGGCCACCTCGGCCAGCGCGACCTCCACCGCTTCCACCGGGACCCGCCGCGGCAGCATCCGCGCCAGCGGGAACCTCTGGGGTTGGCGCACTGTCGACCTCTTGACGGTCTCCTTCCTCGGCGCCGCGTTCGGTGTCGCGTACTGGGCCTGGGGTCTGGCCTACACCGCACCGGCGGCTGGGCTCGAGGCCCTCTTCCCACCGCTTCAGGGCATCACGGGAGCCCCCTGGCTGATGGCCGGGGTGGTGGGCGGCCTCGCCATTCGACGCCCGGGCTCGGCCTTGCTGTGTGAGGTGGTGGCGGCCCTCGTCTCGATGCTGCCCGGCACCAAGTGGGGTTTCACCACCCTCGTCTCGGGCATCGTGCAGGGTCTCGGCGCGGAGATCGCCTTCCTGATCCTCGGCTACGCGGCGTTCGGCCTCGGCGCCGCCCTGCTTGCCGGAGCCCTCTCGGCTCCGCTGGAAGCTCTCTACGAGTGGCAGGTCTACTGGACCGACTGGGACATGGGCTACAAGCTCGCCTACGCCGGGATCCTCACTGTCGCGGGCGCGATCGTGGCCGGCGGTCTCGGGTGGCTGCTGACGCGCGGCCTGGCCCGAGCCGGCGCCCTGGGAGCGTTCCCGGCTGGGCAGGAAGCCCGGGAGTCACGCGCTGTCTGAGCACCCTCGGCCCGGCGCCCCCAAGGAGCGTCGGGGACATCTCGAGGTCCGGGGACTGACGTGGCGTCCGTACGGCCGCCGCGAACCGGTCATCCCCGGCCTCGACCTCGACATCCCCTCGGGACAGCGGGTCCTGCTCGTCGGTCCGAGCGGCTCCGGCAAGTCCACCCTCCTGCGTGGACTTGCCGGGGTGCTCGAGGTCGCCGACTCCGGGGAACGCACTGGCACCGTGCTGCTCGACGGCGCGGTTCCCGGGACGCGGGCCGGCGACGTCGGCCTCGTCCTCCAGGAGCCGGGCGCGGGCATCGTGTCGGCCACGGTCGGCCGCGACGTCGCGTTCGGCCTCGAGAACATCGGTATGCCGCGTGCGGACATGCCGGCGCGCGTCGCCGCCGCGCTGGCGGCCGTCGGCCTCGACCTGCCCCAGGACACTCCCACCCACGCGCTGTCCGGCGGTGAGCAGCAGCGGCTTGCCCTGGCGGGGGCGCTCGCCCTCGAGCCCACGGTCCTGCTGCTCGACGAACCCACCGCGATGCTCGACCCCGCCAACGCCGACTCCGTCCGCAGGACCGTCGACGAGGTGACACGGTCCCGCCGGCTGACGACGGTCGTCGTGGAGCACCGGCTCGGTCCCTGGCTCGACGCCGTCGACCGGCTCGTCGTCCTCGACCACAGCGGCCGGGTCGCAGCCGACGGCGAACCACTCGCCGTCCTCGCCCAGCACGGAGAATCCCTCGCGGCCCAGGGGATCTGGGTGCCCGGCTTCCCCGACCCGCAACCACGCGGCATACCTGCGGGTGTTTTCGACACCTCGTCGACCGGAGCCAACCTGCTCACCCTCGACGCCGCCGACGTCACCATCACCCGGTCCGTGCAAGCGCTCGACGGCTCGACCCGCACCACGGTCGCGGTGCGGGACCAGTGGTTCCAGGCGCGCGCCGGGCAGGTGCACGCGCTGGTGGGCCCGAGCGGGGCCGGCAAGTCGACCTTGCTGCTGGCGCTGGCCGGGCTGCTGCGACGGCAGGCCGGTGAGGTGCGGCTGCGGCCCGACCTCGCCGTCGACGGGGAGCGCGACCCGCACGCGCTGGGCACCCTCGACCTGGCCCCGCGGGTTGCCTGGGTGCCCCAGTGGGCGAGCTCGACGATCGTCAGCCACACCGTGCTCGACGAGGTGATGACCACCTCGCGAGCGGTCGGGCTCGTCGAGTCCGAGGCGCTGGAGCGCGCCCGGGCCCTCCTGGACCACCTGGGCCTGGCCCACCTCGCGCAGGCTGACCCACGACACCTGTCCGGCGGAGAGCAGCGCCGGCTCGCCATGGCGTCCGCGGTGGTCCACCAGCCGGATCTCGTCTGCGCCGACGAAGCCACGGTCGGCCAGGACCGGCTCACCTGGGCCGCCGTCATGGGCATCGTCGAGGGCTTGCGGGACGCGGGTTCGGCGGTCGTGCTGACCACGCACGACGACGCTGTCATCACTCGGGCGGACGCGGTCACGACGATCGACCGGCCCGTGCAGCCACCCGTCGAACCGGCACGTCGACGCCCGCTGGTGGCGCGGGCCGGTCCCCTGTCGCTGATGGCGGGGGCGAGTCTCGGGATCCCCGCGGGCGTGGTCTCGCCGCGCTGGTCCACCAGCCTCGTGGTGCTCGCGGTGCAGGTCGCGCTCGCGGGCCTGGCGCTATGGGCGCCCGGCGACGGGCCAGCGCCCACCGGTCGGCTGCGCGGGGGGCTCCTGCGGCTCGGCCCAGGACTCCTCGGCGCCCTGTCCGTGGCGTGGTCGACGTGGCTGCTGGGGGGCCACGACCTCGACACTGCCTTGACCGGGGGACTGCGGGTGCTCATCATCGTGCTGCCGTCGGCGGTGCTCATCCAGCACGTCGACGCGGATGCCCTCGGCGACCACCTCGGGCAACGGCTGCGGCTGCCCGCCCGTCCCGTGGTGGCCGTGGCGGCAGCACTGCAGCGGGTACACACGTTCGGCGAGATCTGGTCGGAGATCGCGCGGGCCCGACGGGTGCGGGGGATCGGCGCCACGGCACGGTCGCCCCGGTCGGTGCTGGCCGAGCTCTGGGCCCTCACCATCGGGATCCTCGTGCGGTCGCTCCAGGCCGCGGCCACGCTCGCCGTCGCCATGGACGCCCGCGGGTTCGCCACGGCATCGCGCCGCACATGGGCCGCGCCGGCGCCGTGGCGGGGTGCGGACTGGCTGGTCGTCGCGGCGAGCGTGCTGCCGGTGGTCGTGGCGGCCGGCTGGCGCTGACCGGGTGTCGTCCGGGTCTTGTGCGCCGTGGGTGACCGGAGCAAGGTGAACCCATGAACCGTGTCAGCGACGCCGCGGGTCCCTCATCGCCCGAGCAGATCCGCAACGTGGTCCTGGTGGGGTCGAGCGGGGCCGGCAAGACGGCCCTTTTCGACCAGTTCGTGGCGGCTCGGATTCCGGGCCGCCGCGCTCGTGAAGGGGACTCTTCGGCGACGTTGTCGCTCATGGCCGCGTCGGTCCCGACGCGTGGGCTGACTGTGAACCTGCTCGACACCCCGGGCCACCCGGACTTCATGGGCGAGGTGCGCGCCGGGCTGCGGGCGGCCGACGCGGCAGTGTTCGTCGTCTCCGCCGCCGACGGTGTCGACGAACCCACCCGGCTGCTGTGGCGCGAGTGCGACGTCCTCGGTATGCCGCGCGCGGTCGTGGTCACGCGCCTCGAGCAGGCGCGGGCGGACTTCGAGGCGACGGTCGACGCGTGCCAGCGGGCGTTCGGTGACGCCGAGCCGCTTGCCCTCCCGCTGGTCGTCGACGGTTCGGTCAAGGGCCTGCTCAACCTCCTGCGTCGCACCGTGACCGAACAGCAGCCAGGGGGCGGTGAGGCCGACAGGGAGCCGAGCGTCGACGAGGGTGAGCTGATCGACGCCCAGCGTGGTGAGCTGATCGAGTCCGTGATCGAGGAGTCCGAGGACGAAGGGCTCCTCGAGCGCTATCTGGAGGGCGAGGAGATCGACACCGAGGTGATCGCCGCCGATCTGCGCATGGCCGTGGCCACGGCTCGGTTCTTCCCGATCCTGCCGACGCATGCACCCACGGGCGTGGGCATCGAGGCGTTGATCGAGCTGTGCGAGAAGGGATTTCCCTCACCCGTCGGAGCGGCGATCCCCACCGTCTACACCTCGGCCGGTGGGGACTTCGGTGCCGTGACCTGCGACCCGGCCGGCCCGCTCGTGGCCGAGGTGGTGCACACCACGACCGACCCGTTCGTGGGCCGGCAGTCGCTGGTCCGGGTGTTCTCGGGGACGCTGCGCCCCGACGAACCGGTGCACATCTCGGGGCACCTGCAGCACTTTGCGACCCACCTCGTCGACGAACACGCCGACCACGACACCGACGACGAGCGCATCGGGCCGCTGGCTGCCCCGCTCGGCGACGAGACCCGACCTGTCAGTGCGGGGATCGCCGGTGACATCGTCGTCGTCTCGAAGCTCGCGGGCGCGGAGACCTCCGACACGTTGTCGCGCAAGGACAGGGCCGCTCTGGTCGAGCCGTGGTTGTTGCCGAACCCGTTGCTGCCCGTGGCGATCCACGCCCGTTCCAAGGGGGACGAGGACAAGCTGGCCACGGCCCTGCAGAGACTGGTCGCCGAGGACGTCACGATGCGGCTCGAGCACAACTCCGAGACCCACCAGCTGGTGCTCTGGGCCATGGGGCCTGCCCACGTCGACCAGCTCATCGCGATGCTGGAGTCGCGCTACCACGTGCCGGTCGAGGTGGAGCCGGTGCGGACATCGCTGCGGGAGACCTTCGTGCGGCCCATCAAGGTCCAGGGAAGACTGGTGAAGCAGTCCGGCGGTCACGGGCAGTACGCCGTGTGCCACCTCGAGATCGAGCCGCTGGAGCGAGGGGCGGGGATCGAGTTCGTCGACAAGGTGGTCGGCGGGGCGGTGCCTCGCAACTACATCCCGTCGGTGGAGAAGGGCGCCCGCGTCCAGCTGGAGAAGGGCGTGCTGGCGGGCTACCCGGTGGTGGACGTGCGGATCACCCTCGTCGACGGCAAGGCCCACTCGGTCGACTCCTCGGACATGGCCTTCCAGACCGCAGCGGGGATGGCGCTGCGCGAAGCCGCCAACGACTCGACCGTCGCGATGCTCGAACCCGTGGACGAGGTGCACATCGAGGTCAGCGACGACGCCGTCGGCGGGGTCCTGGCCGACCTCCGCGGACGCCGCGGGCAGGTGCACGGCACCGAGCCTGCACAGGTCGGGGGACGCACCCTGATCCATGCCGAGGTGCCCGCGCACGAACTGGCTCGCTACCCGGTCGACCTGAGGTCGGTCTCCCACGGCACCGGCACGTTCACGCGCAGCTTCGTCCGCTACGACTACATGCCGCCTGCCCTCGCCAGGGAGATCACCGCCGGCTGACGCCTCCCGGGCCGTCGGGCCGAGCCCGCTCTCGTTCTCCGGCGAACAGGTCGCTGGGGGTCTCGGCCCGGCCGCGACGCACGAGGTAGCCGTGCCACAGCAGTCGGGCAGCCGTCGAACGGTGCGGCCGCCAGCGCTCGCCCAGGGCTTCGAGGGCAGCCTGGTCGGGAACGGTGTCGAGCCCCAGGGTCTCGGCAGCGGCCACCTGCAGGGCGCGGTCGCCGACGGGCCACAGGTCCGGACGGCCCAGACAGGCCAGCAGGTAGACGTCGGCGGTCCACCGGCCGATGCCCGGCAGGGCCGTCAGCGCACGACGGACGGCGGCGTCGTCGAGGTCACCCAGGCCGTCGAGGTCCAGGGTGCCCGTCTCGACGGCCGTGGCCAGGGCGCGCAGGTAACCGTCCTTCTGCCGGGACACCCCGTCGAGCCGCAGCTCCGCCGGGGTGCTGGCGAGCAGTGCGCTGGGAGCCATGTCCCCGATCCGCTCCACGACCTTGCGGTAGGCCGCAGCGGCACTGGCGAGGGAGACCTGCTGCTCGAGGATGAACAGGACCAGACTCGGGAACCCCGTAGGCCGCAACCACAGGGCAGGAACCCCGTGGGTCGAGACGAGCTCGGCGAGCTGGGGGTCGGCAGCCGTGAGCCCCGCCACCGTCCGTCCGAAGAGGTCGTCGTCCACGTCGCGACGCTACCCGAGAGCCGTCGCGGCTCCGAGCCACGTCGGGCGGACAAAGAAGTGGCGTCCGGCGGAGGGGACACCACCGCCGGACGCCACCCGCCAGCCTGCGGGCAGGGGACCCGTTCAGGCTGGCTCGCCCTCGACCTCACGGGCCGCGACCGTAGGGGATCGGTCGCGCCGGGGTCGGGCGAGGTGCAAGGTCCCCTCGGGGACGGTGTGGTGCGTGCCCGCCGCACGTTCGGCTGCGGCGTCGTAGGCGTACGCCGTGCGCCACAGGACATCGGACCAGTCGTATGCCGGGCGCACAGACGTGTTGTACCGCTGGATTCGCGTCCGCAGACCGGCATCCGTGCAGAGCCGGACCAGCTGCCCGGCCAGCTCGGCGTCACTGCCGGCCAGCAGTCCCTCCACGCCGTCGGAGACGAAGTCGGCCACCCCGGTCCCGGATCGCGCGACCACGGCCAAGCCGGACGCGCGGGCCTCCAAGGCTGCGATCCCGAAGGACTCGAGCGTGGCAGGGGCCACGAACACGTCGGCTCCTGCATAGAGGGCCCGGATCTGCTCGTGCGCCAAGGCTCCCGGGGCTTCCACCCAGCCCTGCATGCCCCACTGCGAGAGCCGACCCCTGACCTGGCCGAGCTGGGGTCCGTCACCGACCAGCACGACGCGAACCTCCACGTCCGGGGGAAGGGCCGCACGCATCCGGCGCAGGGTCGACACCAGCTGCAACGGCCGCTTGCGGCGGGTCATCCGCATGACGCTGACGATTGTGACCTGGCCGGCAGGGCGATCGATGGGTGCGCCACCGGCCCCCAGGGGCCTGCCGTGCGCGGTGCGCCGGTCGGCGGGCGCCCACAGCGCTGTGTCGACGGCATTCGGCAGGACCAGCACGGGACGACCTCGCAGGGCGCGACGTAGCGGTTCGGACGCCGCCTCGCTCACGGCTGCCCACTGGATCGGCAGCTCGGCCCAGCCCCGCACCGCGGAGGTCGCGCGATACAGCGGCCACGTGCCCGTCCACATCGAGTGGACCGTCGCCACGACCGGGATCCCTTGGGCAGCAGCGAACTCCGCAGTCCGCAGGGCGAGCGGGGAGATGGCCGACACGTGGGAGTGGACGGTGTCCGCCTGCGACGCCAGGGCCCGCGATGCGCGGACGTCACGCACGACGACCACGCCGTTCGCGCCCGGGCCGGTCGGGCCGGCGGTGCGGGTCAGCACGGTGACCTGGTGCCCTTCGGCTGCCTGGCGGCCGGCGAGGTCGTGGACCATCACCTCGATCCCGCCCACCGTGGGGGCATACGTGTCGGTGGTGTGCAGGATCTTCATCGCAGCACCCGGGCCATCCGGCTCCTGGCAACCAGCCAGCCCCCGAGCCACACTGCGCCGACCGGGATCTCGAGCAGGAAGATGAAGCCGCGGTAGAGCAGGACCCCCGATGTCACGGCCAGCGGGTCACCGCCCAGGGCCACCAGCGCCGCGACCGTCCCCGCCTCGGCCGTCCCGGTGCCGCCGGGTGTGACGACGACGAGCGAGAGGAGTCGTTCGACCGCGAAGGCCGCCAGCACGGCATACCAGGGCACGGTGGCCGCCACCACGTGCAGGCACCCCCAGAGCAGCGCCCCTTGGAGCAGCACGTAGGCGCCCATTCCTGCGCTCAGCTGCGGCCACGTGCGGGCCGCAACGGCGCACACCTGGGCACGCGTCTCGAGGACGCCGCGGGTGGCGCCCTCGAGCCACCGCTCGCCCCTCCCGCGCAGCAGTGCGCGGAGCACCCGCACCACGGCGCCGACGGAACGGCTGGCAGACCGTTCGCTGCGCAGCGCACCGAGGACGGCGGCCAGCACCGCCGCCAGCAGGAGCACGGCCCCGGCAGCGGTGGTTCGCACGAAGTGCCCGCTGCCGTGGCCGGCGAGGAGGAGGGCGCTGAGCGCAAGGACGGGCAGCAGCAGCTTGGAGAGGACGTCCCAGATGTTCGTGACCACGGTGAAGGCGGCGAAGGCGGTCTCGCGGAACCGCCAGGCCCGGACCATCGCCAGGTTGGTCGCCACCCCGAGGGCCCCGCCCATGGGCGCGACGTTCGAGACCGCGCTGCCCGTGAGGCTCAGGGTCAGCGCACGGCGTCGACTGAGCCCGGGGAGGGCGCCGGTGAGGACGAAGGAGTGGGCTACCAGGCCGGCGGCCCAGACCAGCGTGAGGACCACGAGCTCAGGTGTCCCGACCTTGGCGAGCACCCCGCCGATCGCGGACCACCGCGCTCCGGCGAGGGCGGGGAGGGCCCACCCGAACACCGCCCCGATGACGGCGGCCGCCGCACCGAGACGCAGCACGGCGCGACTCCACGGAGCTCGGCCCCATGGGGCGCGACCCGACGGCGCCCCTCGCCCCGGAGCGCGACCCGGCGGGGTGGCCCGTGGGGACGTCGGCGCTGCCAGTGCTGCCATGGGACCCCCTCGCTCGGCAGGTACCCACGGTGGCTACCCCGTCCACCATGATGCCTCGAACCTGAGCCATTCCTGAGAGTCACCTCGATGAGCTTCGCAGGGGTCCTCTCGCCAGTCCCGGGAGTCACTTCCTCAGGAATCGCTCAGACTCCGCGCCTGACACTGAGCACCCGAACCCCTGAGGAGCTCCGCCCATGAGTCACCCCGCCGCCCTGCCGACGTCGGCCGGACGCACGCCGCCATTCCCCTCGGTCCCGGGCGCCGTGGTGGCGTGTGCCGTGGCCGCCGTCGCCGCGGGACTCGGCGTCGTGGCGCTCGCGGACGGCGCCGGCGAGCACGGTGACCTCTCCGCCCACGACCCCGCCGTCACCGATGCGGTCGTCAGCCACCGGACCCCGGTCCTCACCGTGCTGGCCCACGCCCTGACCGCGATCGGCAGCGAGGTCTCGATCGGACTGCTGACCCTGGTCGTCGTGGCGTGGCTGGTGCTCCGCCGGCGCGACCTCGCCGCCGCAGCGGTCGTGGGCGGTGCGATGGTGGTCGGCTCGGCGTTGACCCTCGCCCTCAAGCACGTCGTCGGACGCGCCCGTCCCCCGGCCTCGACGATGCTGGGCGCCTTCGACTCGGGGTACTCCTTCCCCTCCGGGCACACGGCCTTCTCCACGGTCTTCTTCGGGCTGGTCGTCGGTCTGCTGCTCCGAGGGGCCTGGAGTGCGGCGCGCCGCTGGCTGGTCGTGTCGGCGTGGGTCGTGGTCAGTGGGGCGATCGGGGCCAGCCGGCTCTACCTCGGCTACCACTGGCTGACCGACGTGCTGGCCGCGTGGGCGCTGGCGGTGTGCGTGCTGGCCGTGACGGCGGCGGTGGTCCTGCTGTTCGGGCGGCGACTGTCGGACCTGTTGCGGCCCTACGCTGGGCGCTGGCAGTCCACCGACACCCGAGCCGACGAGAGTCGATCCGACAGAGGGGCAGGGTCCGATGCGCGTCTTGCTCGTTGAGGATGAGCTGGCCCTGGCCGACACGGTCCGCCGCGGCCTGACCAACGAGGGCTTCGTCGTCGACGTGGCCCACGACGGCATCACCGGTCAGTGGATGGCGACCGAGAACCCCTATGACGTGATCGTCCTCGACATCATGCTGCCCGGGCGCAACGGCTATGACGTGCTGCGCAACATCCGCTCCCTCAAGATCTGGGCGCCCACGCTGATGCTCACCGCCAAGGACGGGGAGTACGACCAGACGGATGCCTTCGAGCTCGGCGCCGACGACTACCTCACCAAGCCGTTCAGCTTCGTGGTGCTCGTGGCCCGGTTACGAGCGCTCGTGCGCAGGGGCGCCCCTGCCCGACCGGTCACGCTGACCGTCGGCGACCTCGAGCTGGACCCGACGAAGCGCACGGTATGCCGTGCCGGTCACCAGATCTCGTTGACGGCTCGCGAGTTCGCGGTGCTGCACTACCTGATGCGCCACCCCGAGTCGGTGTTGTCGAAGGCCGAGATCCTCGAGAACGTCTGGGACCCGGCTTTCGACGGCAGCGAGAACATCGTCGAGGTCTACGTGGGCTACCTGCGCAAGAAGATCGACTCGGCCTTCGGGGTGACGTCGATCGAGACCGTGCGCGGCATGGGATACCGGCTGATGCCGGTCACGTCGACGGCCCCGGGTCCCGGGGGAGCCTGATCTCGAACCGGCACTGACCTGTCGGCGAGACGCCCGCCTGCGCAGTGCCGCCGTGGGCCTCCACCACCGTGCGGACGATCGCCAGCCCGAGCCCGCTGCCTCCGCGGTCTCGCTCGCGCGCCTGCTCCAGCCTGGCGAAGCGGTCGAACACCCTCTGCCGCTCGGTCTCCGGGATCGGTGGGCCGTCGTTGTCCACCGTCACCACCACCTCGCCACCCTCGACGCTCACCCCGAGGTCGACGCCGCCGGTGGTGTGCCGGGCGGCATTGTCGACGAGGTTGCGGATCGCCTGGCTGAGTCGCGCCGGGTCGCCGGTCACGCGGGCGGCCGCGATCGAGCCGGTGACCGGGAACTCCACGGTGGCGCGCAGCCGTCGTACCTCGACGTCCACCAGGTCGTCGACGTCGACTTCACGCAGGGACAGGGGTAGTCCGTCGTCGGCCTTCGCCAGGGTCAGCAGGTCGTCGACGAGCCGTTGCATGCGCAGCGCCTCGGACGCGATGACCTCGTCGCGGGCCGGGTCGGGGGTCGAGCTCCGGTTGGCGACGTCGATGGCGGCGATGATCGTGGCAAGCGGGCTCCGCAGCTCGTGCGACGCGTCGCTGACGAACCGCCGCGTCGTGGCGTCCGCCTGCTCCAGCCGGTCGAGCATCAGGTTCATCGTCTCGGCAAGTCGGGCGATCTCGTCCCCCGAAGGCGGCACCGTGAGGTGACCCCGACCGCGCACCTGGGTGATCCTGGCGACCTCACTGCGGATCCTCTCGACCGGTCGCAGGGCCTGCCTGAGGATGCGCCAGATGAGGAAGAGCAGCAGCACCAGCATGGCGGTCGCCCCGACCGCCAACAGACCGGTCGCGGTCTGCACCGTGGTGGTGGCCACGTCGAGTGGCGCGCCGACCACCACCACGAACTCGCTGCCGGCCGGGTCCCGGACCCCCTGCGCCACGATGGCGTGCGGCTCACCGGTCTCCCCGGGTATGCCGGTGACCTGGTCGACAGCGACGCTGCCGGGAGCGGGGCGCAGCTTGGTGATCGGTGCCCGCTGGGCCACCTCGGACGAGGCCACGACAACACCGCGACGCTCGATGATCTGAAGGATCGAGCCCGAGCCGGGGATCTGCTGGAGGGCGGCGCGGGCAGGCGCCTCACCGTCGGCCACGACCGCCGCGACCTGGGCGGCCTGGACCCGGGCGGCATCCTGCGCCGAGCGGTAGAGGATGCGGTCCAGGGTCAGGCCGAAAGCAGCCAGGCCCAGCACGAGCACGACCGTCGCGACGGCAGCGGCGACGACGAGCACGCGCCGCTGCAGCGACCAGGACCGCCACCGCTTCACGTCGGTCCCCCTCGTGGGCGTCTGCCGGGGTGGAGACCACGCGGCTCGGATCGTGCGCACCGGACTCTACCTTCGCGACCTGCTCCTCACCTGAGCAGGCACTGAACGGCAGCACGTCCGAAGAGAAAACTTCGCGGGAGTGGGAACACCCCGGCGCCGCACGAAGTTGAGTCGAGTGAACGCAAGTTTGGCGCCTCGATTTGCCACACGGCACACCGGCTTCTAACTTGAGTGCAGGCAACTCAACCCAGAGCTCTACCCAGACGTAACCCAGATACAACCCAGACACACAGGAGATTCACCATGGCACGTGCGGTCGGCATCGACCTCGGTACCACCAACTCGGCTGTCGCCGTCCTCGAGGGCGGGGAGCCGACGATCATCGCCAACGCGGAGGGCGGTCGCACGACCCCGTCCGTCGTGGCGTTCTCCAAGGGCGGTGAGGTCCTGGTCGGCGAGATCGCCAAGCGCCAGGCCGTCACCAACGTCGACCGGACGATCCGTTCCGTCAAGCGCCACATCGGCCGCGACTGGACCTCGCCGGAGATCGACGGCAAGACCTACACCGCGCAGGAGATCAGCGCCCGCATCCTGCAGAAGCTCAAGCGCGACGCCGAGTCCTACCTCGGTGAGGTCGTGACCGATGCGGTCATCACCGTCCCCGCGTACTTCGACGACCACGAGCGCCAGGCCACCAAGGAGGCCGGTGAGATCGCGGGCCTCAACGTGCTGCGCATCATCAACGAGCCCACCGCCGCGGCCCTGGCGTACGGTCTCGACAAGGGCAAGGAGGACGAGCTCATCCTCGTCTTCGACCTCGGTGGCGGCACCTTCGACGTGTCCCTCCTCGAGGTCGGCAAGGACCCCGAGGACGGCTTCTCGACCATCCAGGTCCGCGCGACCAGCGGCGACAACCAGCTCGGTGGCGACGACTGGGACGAGCGCATCGTCAACCACCTCCTCACCACCGTGAAGAACACGTCTGGAGTGGACCTGTCCAAGGACAAGATCGCCATGCAGCGGCTGCGCGACGCGGCGGAGCAGGCCAAGAAGGAGCTCTCCTCCTCGACCACCACCAACGTGTCGATGCAGTACCTCTCGATGTCCGAGAACGGCCCGATCCACCTCGAGGAGACGATCAGCCGCGCCCAGTTCGAGCAGCTGACCAAGGACCTGCTCGACCGGACCCGTCAGCCGTTCCAGAACGTCATCAAGGACGCCGGCATCGCGCTGGCCGACATCGACCACGTGGTCCTCGTCGGCGGTTCGACCCGCATGCCCGCCGTGAGCACCCTCGTCAAGGAGCTCACCGGTGGCAAGGAGCCCAACAAGGGCGTCAACCCCGACGAGGTCGTGGCTGTCGGCGCGAGCCTGCAGGCCGGTGTCCTCAAGGGTGAGCGCAAGGACGTCCTGCTCATCGACGTCACGCCGCTCTCGCTCGGCATCGAGACCAAGGGTGGGCTGTTCACCAAGCTCATCGAGCGCAACACGGCCATCCCGACCAAGCGCTCCGAGGTCTTCTCCACTGCCGAGGACAACCAGCCGAGCGTGCTCATCCAGGTCTTCCAGGGCGAGCGTGAGATCGCGCAGCACAACAAGCAGCTCGGCACCTTCGAGCTCAGTGGCATCGCGCCGGCGCCCCGTGGCGTCCCGCAGGTCGAGGTCACCTTCGACATCGACGCCAACGGCATCGTCAACGTGTCCGCCAAGGACCGTGGCACCGGCCAGGAGCAGAAGATCACCATCTCCGGCGGCTCGGCTCTCGCCAAGGAGGACATCGAGCGGATGATCAAGGAAGCCGAGGCCCACGCCGAGGAGGACAGGAAGCGTCGCGAGGAGACCGAGGCCCGCAACACCGCGGAGAACCTCGTCTACACCACCGAGAAGTTCCTCGGTGACAACGCCGACAAGATCCCTGCCGACGGTCGCGGCGACGTCGACGCGGCGCTCGCGGACCTCAAGGAGGCCCTCAAGCCGGAGTCGGGCGCGACGCCCGAGGACATCTCGGCGAAGAGCTCGAAGCTCTCCGAGGAGTCGCAGAAGCTGGGCACCGCGATGTATGCCGCGGCCGCCGAGTCCGAGCAGGCCGGCGCCGCCGGTGACGGTGCGCCTTCGGGTGACGCCGGCTCCGCCGACGAGGGTTCGTCCGACGACGACGTCGTGGACGCCGAGGTCGTCGAGGACGACGAGACCGATGGGGCCAAGAAGTGACCGAGCAGCACCAGCCTGCTGAAGGTGCCGAGGAGGTGGTGGGCGCCGACGAGACCGTCGCGCCCACCACCGCCGAGGCGGCCCCCCTCGACGACGACATCCTCGCCGGCGACATCCTCGACGACGAGGCCCCCGTTGAGGCGGGCACGCCGCCCGAGGAGTCGGGGAGCGACACCGCTGCGTCCGACCTCCACCCGGACACGTTCCTGGCGGCGGAACGCCTCAGCGACCTCCAGCGGCTGCAGGCCGAGTACGTCAACTACAAGCGCCGCGTGGACCGCGACCGGGCGCTCGTGCAGGAGCGCGCCGCCCAGTCGGTGATCGAGGCGCTGCTGCCGGTGCTCGACGACATCCACGCTGCGCGGGAGCACGGCGACCTCACCGAGGGGCCGTTCTCCGCCATCGCCGACAAGCTCGAGTCCACCCTCACGAAGTTCGGGCTGCAGCGCTACGGCGCGATCGGCGAGGAGTTCGACCCGACCCTGCACGAGGCGCTGATGCACACCGCCTGGCCGCAGGACGGTTCCGTGGAGCCCACCGGTTCGACGACGGTCGTGCGCGTCCTGCAGCCCGGCTATCGCGCCGGGGAGCAGATCCTGCGGGCGGCGCGCGTGGCCGTGGCCGATCCTGAGTGACCAGGGGATGACCGCAGGTTTCCCACCCACTCGGAACGAAACCTGCACGACTCAGCAGAGAGGAGGGCGCCGACATGGCTAGCCAGGACTGGTTCGAGAAGGACTTCTACGCGATCCTCGGTGTTCCCAAGGATGCTGACAGCGCAACCATCAAGAAGGCCTACCGCAAGCTCGCCCGCAAGCACCACCCCGACCAGAACGCGGGGGATGCGGCAGCCGAGCAGCGCTTCAAGGACGTCGGCGAGGCGAACTCCGTCCTCTCCGACCCCGAGAAGCGCCGCGAGTACGACGCGATCCGGCAGATGGCGCACGGTGGCGCCCGCTTCACCGCGGGCGGTCCGGGCGGCGGCTCCGGGGGGTTCGACGACGTGTTCTCGGCGATGTTCGGGGGCGGCGGAGGTCGTGGCGGTGGCACCAGGGTGCGCTACTCGACTGGTGGCGGAGGCGGCGAGCCCAACCTCGAGGACCTGCTCGGGGGGATGTTCGGGGCCGGTGCCGGCCCGGCATACGGAGGGGCGGGTTTCCGTGCGCCGCAGGGGCCGCGCAAGGGTGCGGACCTGACTGCTCGCACGAGCCTGTCCTTCCGCGATGCGGTCGAGGGCGCGACGGTCACTCTGAGCACCACTGGCGGCGGCCAGATCACCACGCGGATTCCCGCCGGTGTCAAGGACGGCCAGAAGATCCGGCTGCGCGGCAAGGGCCAACCCGGCGACTCGGGCGCCGCGCCCGGCGACCTCATCCTCACCATCACGGTGGAGAAGCACCCGGTGTTCGGTCGCGACGGGAACAACCTGACGATCGACCTCCCGGTGACCTTTGCCGAGGCGACCCTCGGGGCCACCGTCTCGGTACCGACCCTCGACGGCTCGGCCGTCAAGGTGCGGGTGGCTCCGGGCACCCCCAGCGGCCGGGTGCTGCGCCTGAAGGGTCGCGGCGTGCCCCTGAAGGACAAGCCCGGCGACCTGATGGCCCGGGTCACCGTCGTGGTGCCGCAACGGCTGTCGGACGAGGCGAAGGCCGCCGTCGAGACGCTGAAGTCGCTGGACGAGGGCTTCGACCCCAGGGCCGAGCTGTTCGCCAACGCGAGGGCGTGACCGGGCGATGACCGAGGTGCGCGGTTTCTCCCCCGACGACGATGCGCCCATCTTCGTCATCTCCGTGGCGGCCACGTTGGCCGGCATGCACGCCCAGACGCTGCGCCAGTACGACCGGCTCGGGCTGGTCAGCCCGTCGCGGACCCGCGGAGGCGGCCGTCGCTACTCCGGCCGTGACGTCGCCATGCTCCGTGAGGTGCAGCGGCTGTCGCAGGAAGAGGGCGTGAGCCTCGCAGGCATCCAGCGCATCCTGGAGCTCGAGAACCAGGTGGCCGCTCTGCGGGGTCGGGTGCTCGAGCTCTCCGACGAGCTCGAGCGAGCACGGGTGTCGGCGGGGATGCGCCCGGCCTCGAGGGTCTTCGCCGTCGGCCCCACCGGAGATGTCATCGCCGTGCGGGCCGGTCAGCGCCCGCGCCTGCAACGGTCACAGGCACTGGTCGTCTGGCGTCCCTCGTCGCACTGACGACCAGGGCGAGAGCCCTCAGGCGTGGCGCAACGGTGCGGTGGCCAGCAGGGCGCGGTAGTCCTCGATCTGCAGCTCGCGCAGGAGAGCCGTGTAGAGCTCCGGGCTGACCCGCAGCTTGCTGCCGTTCTCGAGGTGCCTGATGTAGGACCTGTCGACCTCGAGCGCCGCGGCGAGATCTGCGACGCCACGCCCGCGGGCTTGGCGGATCACTCGAAGTGCGTAGCCGTGCACCTCGATGACACGGTGTGGCGATGTTCCCCCAGACATGACCATGAATGTAGTCAGGCACGGTCATTCGGGCAAGCGCCGCGCCTGGGAAACCACAGAAAGACGGCCCATCACGCGGCTGGTGGTCAGGAAGGGTGGTCGTGACGGGTCGTGATGTGACTGAGCAGGACCAGGAGTGACTGGATGTGACTGGGGGTGACTGGCAAGATGACGGCCATGAACCCGGAGCACCTGGAACAGCTGGGACACCGCGTCGAGCGCGCGCGGCTGGCCCGTGGCTGGAGCAAGGAGCAGGCGGCGAGGGAGGCGCGGATCTCCTCGATCACGTGGAAGCGGGTGGAGGACGGGCTCGGTGTCCAGGACGTCAAGCGCGCGCAGGTCCTCGACGCGCTGGGACTGGACGACCGCGGCGAGCCTGTCGGTGGGTCGACGCACAATGGCGGCTTCGTGACCGCTCCCGGTCCACGAGTCCGGCCAGGGGTCGGCGACGAGGAGGTCCTCGCGCTGATCGACGAGATGAGGAGCAGGCTTGATGCCCTCGAGCGACGAATCCGGGGTTCCTGACCCCTGGAAGCTGCTCCGCGAGATGCGTGACGTCGTCATGCTGCGGCAGCCCATTGCCGAGCCCGCCCGCTACTACCACGGTCGTCGCGCGATCGTGCTCCGCTCCGGACGCAGCCTCGAGCAGGAGCGGCAGTCCCTGTGGCACGAGCTCGTCCACGCCGAGCGCGGCGACACGGAGTGCACCGGCTGGGCAGGGTCGACCATCGAGCGCCGGGTCGAGCGTGAGGCGGCTCGCAGGGCCATGCCCGTGCCGGTCATGGAGCGACGTCTCGCCGTCGCCAGCGACTGGGAAGACTTCGTGTGGCACATGAAGGTGCCTGAAGCCTGGGTCCGGTTCCGGCTCGCGCAAGCCCGGCCGGCCGAACGGGTCCGACTGCAGCGGGCCTGTCGGTGGTCCGACTGGACGATGACCGCCTGACAGGCCTCCACGCGGCCACGCGGCATGAACGCGGCTCCACGCGGCCTCGACGCGGCATACTCCTGTCTGTGAGTGAACACCTGCTGGTCTTCCCGGACCGTGAGACCGCTGACGACGTGGCCGCGGAGCTGGCCCACGAGGGATTCTCCGAAGTGCGCGTCGTGCGGGAAGCGCTTGCGGGAGAGGACGACTCCGAGGACCACGAGTGGGCCGTCCACGTCGTGGAGGAGATGGTCGCCGACGAGTCGGGGCCGGTCGAGTCAGGTCTTCGCGACCGGTTCAGCGCGCTCGCCGAGGAGCACGGCGGCTGGTACGACCCGGAGCCACGCACCGACTCCTGACGACAGCCAGCGTGTTCGGTCAGGGCGCCGGCGTCAGAGGGGTGAGGTCGAGGAAGTCGCCTACGTCGAGCAGGCCGAGGGCGGCCCGCTCGACCGGCCGGATGCCCTGACGCCCGGGGTCCCGGTAGACACGGGGCTGCCCACAGGCGACCAGCCTGCCGCGGGTCTCGATCGTGCAGCCGCCGGCGGCGAGGACGTTGCGCACCCAGTCGGTGTGCGGGCCGTAGGCGAGCGCGATGACGAAGCGGTCGCCGATCGTGAACAGGTTCACCGGTGTCTGGTACGCGCGGCCCGACCGCCGTCCGCGATGGTGGACCACGGCGAAGCCGGGCAGGTGTCGCGCCACGGGCGTGCTCAACCGGTTGAAACCGACGCGGTTCCACCGCCCGACGACCAGGGGGATGGGCACGCCCCCACGGTATGCCGCGTGGCCGGCGCGCGCACGCGAGGTGCCCCGGTCCGGCTGGAGTCGGGGCACCTCATGGGTGGCCTCCTCCGGCGACGGGCTTCGGGGCGCCTGAGGAGGCGTTGGTAACTTGAGTGGAATAGACTCAACTTTGGTCCAGTTGTCGATAGTGGACCCAGTCACCGATCACAGGAGAGCATCCACGCATGGAGCTGAAGCCCACCGCCAAGGTGGCCGAGGCGCTCGCGCTCGCCCAGCGGGCGGCCCAGAGCGCCGGCAACCCCGAGATCACCCCCGACCACCTGACGAGCGCCCTCGTGCAGCTCGACACGGCGCAGGCCGACGCGCTGCTGCAGGCCGCCGGGACCGGCGCCGCCCACGTGCTCGGCCAAGCCGACGCCCGGCTGCGCGCCCTGCCGTCGACGACGGGCGCGACCCAGCCGCCCACGTTCGGTCGTGAGGCGCTGGCCGTCCTCCAGCAGGCGGACACCCTCATGCGCGCGAAGGGCGACACCTACCTCGCCCTGGACCTGCTCCTACTGGCCCTCGCCGAGACCGGCCACCTCGCCGCTGTCCAGAAGCGCGGCGCCAAGGACATGGAAGCCAAGATCGAGGCGACCCGGGGCGGACGCACCGTGACGAGCGAGACGCCGACCGAGGGCGGTGAGGCCCTCGAGAAGTACGGCACCGACCTCACGCAGGAGGCCCGGGACGGCAGGCTCGATCCCGTGATCGGGCGCGACTCGGAGATCCGCCGCGTCGTCCAGGTGCTCTCCCGCCGCACCAAGAACAACCCCGTCCTCATCGGCGAGCCCGGCGTCGGCAAGACCGCCGTCGTCGAGGGACTCGCCCAGCGGATCGTCGACGGCGACGTGCCGGAGTCCTTGCGCGACAAGCGGTTGATCAGCCTCGACCTCGGCGCCATGGTCGCCGGCGCGAAGTACCGCGGGGAGTTCGAGGAGCGGCTCAAGGCCGTGCTCGAGGAGATCCGTGAGAGCAACGGGCAGGTCGTCACCTTCATCGACGAGCTGCACACCGTCGTCGGCGCCGGCGCCACCGGCGAGGGCGCCATGGACGCCGGCAACATGCTCAAGCCGCTGCTCGCCCGCGGAGAGCTGCGGCTGGTCGGCGCCACCACGCTCGACGAGTACCGCCAGCACATCGAGAAGGACGCCGCCCTCGAGCGACGCTTCCAGCAGGTGTTCGTCGGCGAGCCGTCGGTCGAGGACACCATCGCGATCCTGCGCGGCCTCAAGGAGCGCTACGAGGCGCACCACAAGGTGGAGATCGAGGACGCGGCCCTGGTCGCGGCGGCCTCCCTGTCCGACCGCTACATCAGTGGTCGACAGCTGCCGGACAAGGCCATCGACCTCGTCGACGAGGCGGCCTCGCGCCTGCGCATGGAGATCGACTCCAGCCCGGTCGAGATCGACGAGCTCCGCCGCGCGGTCGACCGGCTCAAGATGGAGGAGCTGCACCTCGAGCGCGAGACCGACGACGCCTCCGTCGAGCGGTTGGCCCGGCTCCGCGAGGACCTCGCCAACAAGTCCGAGGAGCTGGCCGCACTCAACGCCCGTTGGGAGTCCGAGAAGTCCGGCCTCAACCGGGTGGGTGACCTGAAGACCCAGATCGACGAGGCCCGCACCCGGCTCGAGAAGGCGCGCCGTGAGTACGACTTCGAGACCGCCAGCCGGATCGAGTTCGGGGAGATCCCCGAGCTCGAGAAGGCACTGGCCGTCGCCAATGAGGACGAGGTCGCGTCGGGCCGCGCCAGCGCTGACCTCATGGTCAAGGAGCGCGTGGGGGCCGACGACATCGCCGAGGTGATCTCGGCCTGGACGGGCATCCCGGCCGGCCGCCTGCTGCAGGGCGAGACCGAGAAGCTGCTGTCCATGGAGTCCATCATTGGTTCGCGGCTCATCGGGCAGACCGCCGCCGTCGAAGCCGTCAGTGACGCCGTCCGTCGTTCCCGTGCCGGCCTCGCCGACCCGAACCGCCCGACGGGCTCCTTCCTGTTCCTGGGCCCTACCGGGGTCGGCAAGACCGAGCTTGCCAAGTCCCTCGCCGACTTCCTCTTCGACGACGAGCGGGCCATGGTCCGCATCGACATGAGCGAGTACTCCGAGCGGCACGCGGTCGCCCGCCTCATCGGCGCACCGCCCGGCTACGTCGGCTACGAGGAGGGCGGTCAGCTCACCGAGGCGGTCCGCCGCCGTCCTTACTCGGTGGTGCTGCTCGACGAGGTCGAGAAGGCGCATCCCGAGACGTTCGACATCCTGCTCCAGGTGCTCGACGACGGGCGGCTCACCGACGGCCAAGGCCGCACGGTGGACTTCCGCAACGTCATCCTCGTGATGACCAGCAACCTCGGCAGCCAGTTCCTCGTCGACCCGAGCATGGCCGACGAGGCCAAGCGCGAGGCGGTCATGGGGATGGTCCGGGCGAGCTTCAAGCCCGAGTTCCTGAACCGGCTCGACGAGGTCGTCATCTTCGACCCCCTCACGTCCGCCGAGCTGGGCCACATCGTCGAGCTCCAGGTCCGGGAGCTCGCCACCCGCCTGGTCGACCGCCGGATCACCCTCGAGGTCACCGATGCGGCACGCGAGTGGCTGGCGATCACCGGCTACGACCCGGCCTACGGCGCCCGCCCGCTGCGCCGGCTCGTGCAGAAGGAGATCGGCGACCGACTCGCCAAGGCCGTCCTCGGTGGCCAGGTCCGCGACGGCGACACGGTGACGGTCGACCTCGACCAGGAAGCCGACGCCCTGACCCTGCGCTGAGGCCACAGCGACGACCCGAGGGGTATGCCGCGTGGTGACCACCCGGCATACCCCTCGCCGCTGTGCCGCGTTGCGGCCATGGGGGGCGCTCCCTTTCCGACTACCGTGGGTGGCATGCGCCTCAAGGGAATCGCCATCGCCGCCATCGCGGCACTCGCCCTCGTGGGTTGCTCGTCCAACGACAAGGCCCCGGCCAAGGAGGGCACCCCGGCCGAGCAGCTCGCGGCGGCGCGCACGAACCTCGAGAAGAGCCCGGCGGTCACGTTCACCCTCGATGCGACCGACCTGCCCAGCAAGGCGGTCGGCGTCTCGGCGGCCAAGGGGACGGGGCTGTTCACCCCGCCGTCGTTCCAGGGCACCCTCAACGCCACGATCGCCGGCGTGACAGGGACGGTCGACGTGATCGCCGTCGAGCAGGACGTCTACATGAAGTTCTTCACCCCGGACTACAACAAGATCGACCCGGCGACCTACGGAGCCCCCAACCCGGCGCAGCTCTTCAACAAGCAGACCGGGATCACCAGCCTGATCGGCAAGACCCAGTCCCTCGCCAAGGGTGAAAAGGTCCGCGACGGGGCGGATGTGCTCACGGCCTTCACGGGCAAGCTCCCGGGCGCCGCCGTGGCGGACCTGCTCGTCATCGGAGACCGCTCCGGGACGTTCGACGTGACCTACGGCGTCACCCAGAGCGGCCAGGAGCTGCGCACGGTCGTCCTCAAGGGACCGTTCTACGCCGGGGCCACCTCGACCTACTCCCTGCGGCTCAAGAGCCTGCCCCAGCCCGTTGCGATCACCCGCCCCTAGGGCGCTGCTCGCCACGGCGTCCGTGGCGGTGGCACTTGCAGCGGCGGACACCTACGTCGTCGTCCTGGCCCTGACGGACATGATGACCGGCGTCGGTCTCGGCATCGACGCCCTGCAGAAGGCCACGCCGATCATCTCGGGCTTCCTGCTCGGCTACATCGCCGTGCTGCCCCTCATTGGCCGTCTCGCGGATCTCGTTGCCAGACAACGGATCCTGGTCGCCTGCCTGACGATCTTCGTCGTCGGGTCCGCGATCACGGCCCTTGCTGTCGAGCTGCCGGTCCTGGTGACCGGGCGGGTTCTGCAGGGCATCGGGGGTGGTGGTCTCGTTCCAGCCACGCTCGCCATCGTGGCCGACCTCTGGCCGCCTGACCGGCGGGGCACCCCCTTGGGCGTGGTCGGCGCGGTGCAGGAGGTGGGCAGCGTCCTCGGGCCGGTGTTCGGAGCCGCCGTCCTCGCCATCTCCGGCTGGCGGACGATCTTCTGGCTCAACGTGGTGGCCGGTCTCGTCCTCGCTGGAGCGGTACTCGTCATCGGAGGCGTGCGGCCAGGACGACCACGCGGCATACCCCTCGTGCTCGGCGCCTCGGCGCTCGTCGTGGGCGGGCTCGCACTCGCTGCGCCGTCGCGGCTGGCGGCCGACGTGACGCTGGGAGTTCCGTTCGTGCCGTTCGGCGACTCGACGTCGCGGGTGTTGACCCCGATCGGGGTGGTCGCCCTGACCCTCGTGCTGGCGCTCGTCGTGGTGACGGCACCGCGGTGGTGGGTACTGCTGCGGCGCGCCGACCTGCCCGGTGCTGTGCTCCTCGGGCTGGCCCTCGGCAGCGTGGTGCTGACCTTTGCCGCCAGCGATCCCGAGCGTGAGGTGGTCGGGCCGCTGGGGTTCGCGTTGCTGCCGGTCGGGGCCCTCGCCCTGGGGCTCTACCTCTGGAGGCACCACACCGTTGCCGAGCCCCTCGTGGCGCGCGGTGTCGTGCGAGGCCGGGCGCGGACCTCCCTCGTCGTGAGCCTTCTCGTGGGCGCCGCCCTCGTGGCGGTCATCGTCGACGTGCCGGTGCTCGCGAGGCTGACGCTCACCGACTCGCAGACTGTCGCGGCGTTCGTGCTGGTGCGGTTCCTGCTGGCCGTGCCCGTGGGTGCGCTGCTCGGGGGCTGGTCGCTGCGCAGGCTCGGTGACGGGCTGGTCAGTGGGGCCGGCCTGCTGGTGGCGACCGTCGGCCTGTTCGCGATGAGCGGGTGGGGGGAAGGCTCCCTCGACGGGCCGATGGCCACGGTGGTCCTCGTGGCCGTGGGGCTGGGGGTCGGGCTGGCGCTCGCTCCGGTCAACAACGCGGCCCTCGCCGACGCCCCGGCCGAGGCGCACGGCGTGGCCTCAGCCCTGGTCGTCGTGGCCCGCATGGTCGGGATGGTCGTGGGCCTGGCGCTGCTGACGGCGATCGGCCTGCACCGCTACTACGACACCGTCGCAGCGCTGCCCGACCAGACGGACACGAAGGCACTCCTCGCCGCAGGCCTCGTGCAGGTGCAGACGGTGTTCCTCGGCGCGGCGATCGCGGCCCTCCTCGGCGCCCTCGCGTCGGTGGGACTCGGTCTTCGCCGGAACCAGCAGCCGGTGGCTTCCCTCCAACCTTGGTGAACCCTTCTCGTGCGCTCGTGCTCGCCGGCGTGCTCGGCCTCGTGCTGACGACCGCGGCGTGTGTCCCACCGCCGCGGGCGTGCACGGAGATCGGCGCCACGAACGGTGTCCGCGTCACCATCGCCGGCTTTCCGCGGGCGTTCGACGCCCAGGCCCTCAACAACGAGATCAGCGTGCGCGCCTGCGTCAGAGGCAGGTGCGGGACGGCGGCCTTCATGGGTGCCGAGGAGGACTCGGCGTGGGTCGACCTCCCGGCCATCAGCTCCACCGAACCCGTCGACGTCACCGTCACCGCGCGCGACACGGCAGGCGCGGTGTTCGTCCCCGAGACCACGGTCCGCGTCACCCCGCGCAAGGTCCAGCCCAACGGGCCAGGGTGCGAGCCCACGGCCTTTCAGGCGCAGGTCACGGTCACGCCACCGGCGAGAGCAGTGTCGTGAAGGCCTCGACGACCTCGTCGGTGGCTTCGTACACCAGCATGTGACCGCGACCGGTGAGGATCCGCAGCTCTGCGTGGGGGATCAGCTCGGCGAGCCGTCGACCGTGCCGGGGCGGCGTGAGCCTGTCGCGGTCACCGACCAGCACCACGGTGGGTATGCCGGCCAGCTGGCTCAGTGCCTCGCTCTCGTCGTGCTCACCGAGGGCGCCGAAGAACCGGCCCATGGTCGGCAGCGACGTCCGCGCCACCATGTCGCGGGTCAGCTGCACGTGTGACGGGTCGGCGTCGGCACCGAACAGCAGCCGTCGCTGGCCCCGGTTCGTGACGAACCGGCCCGCCGGGATCCCTGGCATCCGCGATGCGAGGGCCATCAGGCGGGCCTCGACGGCTGAGAGGCGGTTCTGCAGGTCACCCGCGCTGGTCGCCACGAGCACCGTGCCGGCCACCCGGGTTCGGAACTCGTCGGGGTGCAGCCCCGCGTAGGCCATCACCGTCATCCCGCCCATCGAGTGACCTCCGAGGAGCACTCGTCCCCGCGGCGCCACCACGTCGAGCACCGCAGCCAGGTCGCCACCGAGCATCCGCACCGTCGGCCGGCCACGCAACGGGCTGGACCCGCCGTGCCCCCGCTGGTCGTAGGTCACCACCCGCACCCCCGCCGCGACGAGCTGCTCGACGACCGGGAGCCACGACGCCCGCGTGAGCGTCCACCCGTGCGCCAGGACCACGGTGGGGGCGTTGCCGACGGAGGTGGCGGCGCCCTTGGAGGCCGTGCCCGCGGCATACTCCTGCACCTGGAGCAGGGCTCCGTCGGGAACGGCGACGGTGAAGGTGCGGGACGTCATCCGCTCAGTCGTCCAGCTGCACGACGACGGGGGCGTGGTCGGAGGCGCCCTTGCCCTTGCGCTCCTCGCGGTCGATCACGGCGCCGGCCACCCGGGCCGCGAACGCCGGGGTGCCGAGGATGAAGTCGATCCGCATCCCGCGACGTTTCTGGAAGCTCAGCATCTTGTAGTCCCAGTAGGTGAAGGTCCCGGGCTCGGGGGTGTGGGGCCGCACGACGTCGACGAACCCGGCGTCCAGGAGCGCCTGAAAGGCCGCCCGCTCACCGGGGGAGACGTGGCTCTTGTCGAGGTAGTACTCCATCGACCAGACGTCCTCGTCCTGCGGTGCGATGTTCCAGTCGCCCATGAGCGCCGCCGTCTCGCCGGCCTCGACGGACGTCCTCGCCTGGTCGCGGAGCCGGGCCAGCCAGTCGAGCTTGTAGACCATGTGCGGGTCCTCGATGTGGCGACCGTTGGGGACGTAGACCGAGGTGACCTTGACGCCCCCGCACGTGGCGGTGAGGGCGCGTGCCTCGACGACCGGCGGGTCGCCCCACGCCGGGGCGTCGGGGAAGGACGGCGTGACGTCCTCGATCCCGACCCGGGACACGATGGCGACGCCGTTCCAGTGGTTCAGGCCGTGGTGGGCCACCTCGTAGCCGAGGGCCTGAAGCCGGTCGAACGGGAACTGGGCGTCGGTCGCCTTGGTCTCCTGGATCGCGAGCACGTCGACGTCGCTGCGCTGCAGCCAGGCCTCGACACGGTCGATGCGGGAGCGGATCGAGTTGACGTTCCAGGTGGCAATGCGCACGCAGGCAACCCTATGCGGACCCGCCTAGAGTGAGGACATGAGCACTGCCCTCGTCACCGGCGCCACCGCCGGCATCGGCCTGTCCTTCGCCCACGCCCTCGCGGAGCGCGGGCACGACGTCGTCCTCGTCGCCCGTGACCGTGCGCGGCTGGAGAACGTCTCCGACGAGCTGCACGCGAAGTACTCCGTCGGGACCGAGATCCTCGTCGCCGACCTTTCCGACCGGGCCGAGACGGGCAAGGTCGCCGAGCGGCTGGCCGACCTCGCCCGTCCCGTCGACCTGCTGGTCAACAACGCGGGTTACTCGCTCAAGGGCTCGTTCCTGCGCCACGACGTCACGGAGGAGGAGGCCAACTTCGACGTCCTGTGCCGGGCGGTCCTGGTCCTGTCGCACGCCGCGGGCAACGCGATGCGCAGCCGCGGGCACGGCGCCATCATCAACGTCTCGTCGGTCGCCTCGTTCATCACCGCGGGCACCTACTCCGCCAACAAGTCCTACGTCACGGTCTTCACCGAGGGCCTCGCCGCGGAGCTGCGCGGCACCGGCGTGACGGCCACCGCCCTCTGTCCCGGGTTCACGCACACCGAGTTCCACGAGCGGGCGCAGGTCGACATGTCGAGCATCCCCGACTTCATGTGGCTCAATGCCGACCGGCTGGTGCGCGACTGCCTCGACGACGTCGCCAAGGGCCGCGTCGTGTCGGTGCCGTCAGCGCAGTACAAGGCGATCGTCGCCGCGCTGCGCGTCGTGCCCCGCTCACTGGTGCGCCGCCGCGCCCGGAGCGTCCACCGCCCAGGGAAGTAGGTCTGTGCCGCGTGGCTGAGCCACGCGGCATACCTCGGCGTGGTCAGGGGTGGTCATCGGTGGCCCGCGGCGTAGTGCCGGGCCAGCAGGTCGCCACCCCAGTCGTCTGTGAGGTCCCGCCACACGCTGTGGATGTGGTTCGCGTCGTCCTGCGTGTTGTCGTACTCGAGCAGGAAGGTCGGTCCGAGCACCGAGTAGTAGTGGCCCTCGCCGGGACTCGTCCCGCCTGCCCACGCGAACCGGATCTCGTCGAGATCCGCCTTGTCGGCCGCTGCCCACGCGGCTGCCGCGGCTGTCTCGGGCGTGCGGCCGAAGTAGTGGCGCACCAGTTCGTGCAGTCGCTGCTGCTGCGTGGTGGTCAGGTCCGCGTGCCCGATGCCCGCGCTGATGCGGGAGGAATCGGCGACCGGGTCGTAGCGGGTCAGGATGTCGCGGGGGGCCTTGGCGGACGTGATGGCCCGCTGCCGCTGGGTTTCGTCGAGGGAGGCGAGCAGGTCGCGGGCGAGGTCCTCTTCGGCGGTGAGCGCACTCATTCCCTCGCGTGGACCCGTGGGCACCCGCGCCGGTTCGGACCCGAAGAAGCTCGGCGTCACGCTGAGGTCGTCACCGACGGCCGTCACGTGGACCGCCAGGTGGTGGCCGTTGACCCGCCAGGCCCACGCGCCCCCGTCCGACGGCGTGCCGAAGACCCGGAACCAGAACCGGTCGTCGCCCGGTTGTGGCTCGCCCCCGGCCAGCTGTCGGCGAACGAAGTCGAGCTCGATCACGGCCCGCGCGGTCTTCGCCCCTGCGGCACTGCAGCCGGTGTCGAGCAGGTTGAGAGCCGCCTCCCGCTGGTCCGTCGTCAGCTCGGCGAGCGACAGGCCGGGTCGGGGCCCGGGCAGGTAGGACCAGTCACGGAACCCCGGGTCGTCGAGGTCGGCAGCGAGGGCCCCCTGCTGTGGAGGCGTGAGCAACGCAACCAGTGCGGAGGCAGCGTCTGCCATCCGACCGGTGAGGCGCCGCGAGGTCGAGGCCATGACGTTCACCCTAGGCAGGGCGAGCGCGCTGACAAGGTCTGAGGCGGGGCCAGAACGGGCCTCGGTAGGCTGGCCAACCGTGACCGACACTGCCGCCGCCCGTGCCCGCCTGCTCGAGATCGTCAAGGAGAAGGCCATCGTCCACGGCCGGGTGACGCTGTCGTCCGGCAAGGAGGCCGACTACTACGTCGACCTGCGTCGCATCACCCTCGACGGCGAGGCCGCGCCGCTGGTCGGGATCGTCATGCGCGACCTGGTGGCCGACCTCGACTATGACGCCGTGGGCGGGCTGACGCTCGGAGCCGACCCCGTCGCCACCTCGATCCTGCACGCGAGCGCAGCTGCAGGGGATCGCAAGGACGCGTTCGTCGTCCGCAAGGCGGGCAAGGCCCACGGGCTCCAGCAGCGCATCGAGGGGCCCTCGATCGAGGGCCGCCGCGTCGTCGTCGTCGAGGACACGACGACCACCGGCAACTCACCGCTCGACGCCGTGGACGCCGCCCGCGAGGCCGGGGCCGAGGTCGTGGCCATCGCGACCATCGCGGACCGCGCGACCGGTGCCGGGCAGCGGTTCGAGGACGCCGGGCTCGAGTACCGGTTCGTCTACGGCCTCGACGAACTCGGTCTGGCCTAGGCTGCACTGCAGAAGGCGCACCGTGGAAGCTGCACCGCTGTAGGCGAGACGCCGCACAAGACGACGCCGCACAAAACAAGGGGATTGCTCATGTGGGTCTGGATCATCATCGCGGTCGTGCTCGTGCTGCTCGTCCTGTGGGCGGTCGGTGTCTACAACGGGCTGATCAAGCTGCGCAACCTCGTGCAGGAGGCGTGGCGCCAGATCGACGTCGAGCTCAAGCGCCGGCACGACCTCATCGGCAACCTCGTGGAGACGGTCAAGGGCTACGCCGCCCACGAGCGGGGCACGCTCGAGGACGTCATGAAGGCCCGCTCCGCCGCCATGGCCGGTGGTCAGAGCCCCGCGCAGCAGGCCCAGAGCGAGGGCTTGCTGAGCCAGGCGCTCGGCCGGCTCATCGCGGTCGCCGAGGCCTACCCCGACCTGAAGGCCAACCAGAACTTCCTGGCGCTGCAGCAGGAGCTGACCTCCACCGAGGACCGGATCGCCGCGGCCCGGCGCTACTACAACGCCAACGTGCGTGAGCTCAACACCAAGGTCGAGACCGTCCCGTCCAACATCATCGCCGGCATGTTCAACATCGGCCGCGCCGAGTACTTCGAGGTCGAGGGCGAGGAGCGCGACCCCGTGAAGGTCGACTTCGGCCAGCGCGACGCAACGATCCCCCCGCCCAGCGGGTATGCCGGGGGCACGCCAGCAGGCGCCCCCGCCACCCCGCCCGCCCCGCCCACGCAGGACACCCCGCCAACCCCGTAGGCGCGGCTGGGGTCCACCGGTCGGTGGACGGGGAATCAACCGGGTGGGGCTGACGCCGGCGCCTGCGGGCACGACAGGCTGTAGCCATGTCAACACCAGACGCACCCATCCGTTTGACCGGACTGCGCAAGACCTACGGAGCTCGCGAGGCCGTCGACGGCATCGACCTGCAGATCGAACGAGGCGAGGTGTTCGCGCTGCTCGGCCCGAACGGCGCGGGCAAGACGACGACCGTCGAGATCCTGGAGGGTTTCCGCAAGCGCGACGGCGGCACCGTCAGCGTCCTCGGCGAGGACCCGCAGACGGCGGGTCTCGCCTGGCGCAACCGGCTCGGCGTCGTGCTGCAGTCCTCGACCGGGCTGGACCTCATCACGCCTCGCGAGGCACTGGCCAGCACCGCCAAGGTGTTTCGCACCCCACGCGATGTCGACGAGGTGCTCGCCGCGGTCGGGCTCGTCGACAAGGCGAACGACCGGGTCGGCAAGCTCAGCGGTGGCCAGCGTCGCCGGCTCGACGTCGGCCTGGGCATCGTCGGCACCCCCGAGCTGCTGTTCCTCGACGAACCCACCACGGGCTTCGACCCCCAGGCCCGACGCGACTTCTGGGAGCTGATCGGCTCGTTGGCCGACGGCGGCACGACGATCCTGCTCACGACCCACTACCTGGACGAGGCCGAGCAGCTGGCCGACCGGGTGGGTGTCATCGCCGCGGGCAGGATGCTCGCCCTCGACACCCCGGCCAACCTCGGTGGTCGGGCCTCGTCCGAGGCCACGGTGACGTGGGAGGACGACGCGGGCACGCGGCATACCGAGAAGACAAGCACGCCAACGCAGTTCGTCGCGCGCCTCGGCGCCGAGCTCGGCGGCGAGGTCCGCAAGCTGACCGTGACCCGGCCCTCCCTGGAGGACACCTATCTCTCCCTGATCACCCCGCACCTCGCCGCCGCCGTGACCGGCCGCGAACCCGAACTGGAGGTCGTCGCGTGAACACGTTCGCCATCGGCTGGGACCGCACCGTCCTCGAGCTGAAGATGTACTTCCGCGAGAAGGAGGCGGTGTTCTTCTCCTTCGTCTTCCCGATCCTCATGCTGAGCATGTTCTCGGTGATCTTCGGCGACAGCTTCAGCAAGGGCGACGCTGCTGACGCCGGGGTCACCGCTGCCCGCTTCTTCCTCCCGGGGATGGTCGCGGCCGGCGTGATGCTGACCAGCTTCCAGTCGATGGCGCTGTCCGTCGCGGTCGAGAGGGACGACGGCACCCTCAAGCGGCTGCGGTCGACGCCGATGCCGCCGGTCGCCTACTTCCTCGGCAAGGTCGGGCTGGTGGCGATCACGAGCCTCGCGCAGTTCGCGCTGCTCATCGCCGTCGCCAAGCTCGGGTTCGGCGTCCAGCTGCCGACCGACGCGGGGCGGTGGGGCACCTTCGTGTGGGTGTTCCTGCTCGGTGTCGCCTCAGGCACGGTGCTCGGGATCGCCTTCTCCTCCCTGGCTTCCTCGTCCCGCTCTGTCGGCGCCATCGTCATCGCACCGACCCTCATCCTGCAGTTCATCTCCGGCGTCTACTTCGCCTTCACCGACCTGCCCGAGTGGCTCAAGCAGGTGGCTTCGGTCTTCCCCTTGAAGTGGATCGCGCAGGGCATGCGGTCGGTGTTCTTCCCCGGCGACTGGCAGGACCAGGAGATGGCCGGCGGGTGGGAGCACGGTCGCACCGCCCTCGTGCTCGCCGCGTGGCTGGTCGCCGGGCTCATCGTCTGTGCCCGCACCTTCCGCTGGACCAAGCGCGGCACGACATGATGGTCACGTGAGTGCCGGGATGAGGGCCACATGAGCACCGACAGCATCGGGCCGGCTGACTGCTCGGAGCAGGGCGCATCAGCCGATGCCCTCGACGAGATGTGGCGCGGCCAGATGCGTTGGTGGCACGGACTGTTCGCCGTCCTCGTCGTGACGACCGTCGTGGTGATGGTGGCAGAGGACAAGGAGTACCTCGGCTGGCGGATCGCCTGCGTGGTCGCCATCGGCGCGGCGTATGCCGTGTGGGGCCGCCGCGGGATGGGTGAGCGTGACCCCGTGGCGGGCATCGCCTACACAGGGGTCGCCTGGGGGCTGATGATCGTCCTCATGTCGCTCGACGGCACGGGCACGGCCTGGATCCTGACGTTCGGGCTCTTCCCGCAGACCTGGGCGATCCTGCCGCGCAACAAGGCTGCCGTGACGGTGATCCTCGCTGTGGTCGGGATCGGGCTCGCGCGCCTGTTGCAGGGTCCCCGCACCGGCGACGACGCCATCGGCATCGCGATCAGCACCGTCATCATGCTCGTGCTTTCGCTCACCCTGGGCCTGTTCATCCACCGGATCATCCGGGAGGCCGACGCCCGGGCGCGGACCATCGACGAGCTGCACCGCACGCAGGACGAGCTCGCCGCGGCCGAGCGCGCGCAGGGCGTCGCCGGCGAGCGTGAGCGCATCTCGCGCGAGATCCACGACACCTTGGCGCAGGGCTTCACCTCGGTCGTGACGCTGGCCCGCGCGACCGAGCTGGCGCTGGACCGCGGCGACCTCGCCGCCGTCCGCGAGCGACTGCGGCTGATCGAGCAGACCGCCGCCGACAACCTCTCCGAGGCCCGGCTGATCGTCGCTGAGATGACGCCCGGCCACCTCCAGTCGCGGACGCTTTCCGAGGCCTTGCAGCGGCTCGTCGACGCTGTCTCGGCGGAGAGCGGCATGGCCGGGTCGCTCCGCGTGGACGGGGAGCCGGTCGTCCTCTCGGCCAACTCCGAGGTGGTGCTGCTGCGCACCGCCCAGGAGGGGCTGGCCAACGTGCGGCGTCACTCGGGTGCCTCCACCTTCGAGGTGTTCCTGTCGTATGCCGCGGACGGCCCCATCGCGCTCGTGGTCACCGACGACGGCGTCGGGTTCGACCCGGTCGCCGGGGCCCGGGGCTACGGGCTCGACGGGGCGACTGCCCGTGCCAGTGAGGTCGGTGGCCGGTTCGACGTCGACAGCACGCCGGGCGCGGGCTCGCGACTGAGGGTGGAGGTGCCCCGATGACCGAGGGTGGAGGTGCCCCGATGGCGTTGCGGCTCCTGGTGGTCGACGACCATCCGGTCGTCCGCATGGGCCTGGTGGCGATGCTGTCCGAGCACCCGGACTTCGAGGTGGTCGGTGAGGCCGCCGACGGAGCCGAGGCGGTGGTGCTGGCGGCGCGGCTGAGGCCCGACGTGGTGCTCATGGACCTGCGCATGCCGGTCATGGACGGTGCCGACGCCACGGCCAGGATGCGGGCCGGCGAGCCGGCGCCTGCGGTCCTGGTGCTCACCACCTATGACACGGATGCCGACATCGTCCGGGCGGTGGAGGCGGGTGCCAACGGCTACCTGCTCAAGGACGCACCCCGCGAGACCCTGGCCGACGCCATCCGCCGGGCGGCGCGGGGCGAGACCGTGCTGGCCCCTCCCGTCGTCGCACGACTGGCCAGTCGGATGCGCGCGCCCGCGCCGCCGACGCTGACCGATCGCGAGACCGAGGTGTTGCGGTGCGTCGCCAAGGGCCTGTCCAACGCCGAGGTCGGTCGCGAGCTGCACATCGGGGAGGCCACCGTGAAGACGCACCTCCTGCGGGCCTTCGAGAAGCTCGGGGTGACGGACCGCACGGCAGCCGTCACCGCGGCATACCGGGCCGGGCTGATCGAGCTCTGACGACCGAGCCCGAAGGATTGAGCGCTGAGGATCCAGCCCTGAGGCACGCCGCGGGTGTCTGGCGGGCCTCTTGATCCGGTAAGACCCGGTTCGTCCGATGCACCTGGGGTAGTACCAGTGTCCCTGTCGGCGTGCGCTCGGGCCCGCGACCATGGGTGATAGACCGCGGCGCATCCGCACGCGCCCCGCGGCGAATGGAGAGGGGTCAACAATGCGCAATGTCTACCGGGTACTGGCGTTCCTCGTGGCGATCGAGGTGGCCATCCAGGCGATGTTCGTCGTCTATGGCGACGCAGGGTTGGGGCTGTGGATCGAGAACGATGGTGGTGTGGTGGACAAGGCGACCTTTGATGCGGCGATCGAAGGGGGCGAGGCGCCCTTCCCGGAGTTCCAGGCCCTCCTTCTGCACGGGATGAACGGGATGATGGTCATCCCCGCGTTGGCGCTGTTGCTGGTCATCTCGTCGTTCTTCGCGAAGGTGCCGCGCGGCATCCTGTTCGCGTTCGCGGTGCTGGTGCTCGTCCTGCTGCAGGTCACCCTGGGCCTGATGGGTCACAGCATCGCGGCACTGGGTGCCCTGCACGGTCTCAACGCGCTGGCGCTGTTCTCGACGGCGGCCTGGACGGGAATCAGGGTGAAGCGGGCTGCTCCGGCGAGGACTGGAGCGCGCGAGTCCGCTGATCGCGTTGCCGTCTGAAGGGCAGGCTCGCCGGCATGGCCGGGTCCGACTGGTGGTCGCGCTTGCGGCGACCCTCGCGGTCCTGGTCCCGCTGGCCTGGATGTGGGCCGCCAGCCTGGTTCCGTCGTCCTACTCGGTGATGCGGATGGGGCCGGTCGACCTCGGTGGCGTGGCCGAGCTGCATGCGCACCTGCCGGGCGCCACCGGAGGCCGCGACGTCACCACCCTCGCCGAACCCGACGACGGGACTCCCGACGTCGAGGTCACCCTGACCGCGCGCCGGCAGAAGGTGACCATCGCCGGCGGACCCACGCTCACGGCATACACCCTCAACGGCACGACGCCGGGGCCGACGATCCGTGCGCAGGCGGGTGACCTCGTGCAGGTGACCCTCGTCAACGAGTCGGTTCCGGGCGGCACGACCCTGCACTGGCACGGGATCGATGTGCCCAACGCCGAGGACGGTGTCGCCGGGGTCACCCAGGACGCCGTGCCGATCGGCGGTCGGCACGTCTACCGGTTCCGCGCCGACCAGGTGGGCACCTTCTGGTACCACTCGCACCAGGTCTCGCACGCGCAGGTGGTCAAGGGCCTGCTGGGAGCTGTCGTCGTCACCCCTCGCGGTGGCATCGGCGGCGACGTCGACGTCGTGGGGCTGTCGCACCTGTACGCCGGCAAGCGGGCGGTGCAGGGCAGGGCCGGAGATGTGCCGGTCGAGGTCGCGCCCGGGGCGAGTGCCAGGGTGCGGATCATCAACACCGACAACGGAATCATGCCGGTGTGGGTGAGTGGGGCGGCGTTCGAGCTGGTAGCCGTCGACGGCACGGACGTGAACCAGCCGACGGCCGTCGAGGGCCGGAAGGTGCTGGTGCCGGCGGGAGGTCGGGCCGACCTGCGGGTGAGGGTGCCGACCTCGGGTGAGGCCGTACGGGTGGAGATGGGCGGAGCCGCGCTCGTGCTGGGTCCGGCCGGTCGCTCGGGGACCGCCACCCGCGCGCCCAGGCCCGTCGTCGACCTGCTGACCTACGGCTCGCCTGCCGCACTGCCCTTCGACCCGGCGAGTCCCGACCGGCGGTTCGACTACGAGATGGGTCGGCGCCCGGGCTTCCTCAACGGACGCCCCGGGGTGCAGTGGACGATCAACGGCCAGATGTTCCCGGCAGTCCCGATGTTCATGGTCTCCGAGGGCGACGTCGTCGTGATGCACATCGACAACCACTCGGGCGAGACGCACCCGATGCACCTGCACGGGCACCACGTCGTCGTGCTGGCGCGCGACGGGGTAAAGGCCACGGGCAGTCCGTGGTGGACCGACTCCCTGGAGGTCAACAGCGGTCAGACGATGGATGTGGCTTTCGTCGCCGACAACCCCGGCATCTGGCTGGACCACTGCCACAACCTGCCGCACGCCCAGGAGGGTCTGGTCGCCCACCTGATGTACGAGGGGGTGACCACCCGGTTCCGACTGGGGCGGGACACCCCCAACAGCCCTGAGTAAGTGGGGTGCCTTGGGGTGGCGTCACCCAAGTCCCTGAACCCGAGAAAGGTAGGACTGGTGGGTCAGACGCGGTCGTCGCGCAGGTCCTCGATGGCCTCGCCGGTCTCATCGACGATCTCCTCCGCGTCGGTCCGGCCGCGGCGAGCCCGGATCACCTCGACGACCATGGGGACCAACGACACGGCCACGATCGCCAGGATGGCCAGCTCGAGGTGGTCCTTGAGCGCGGGGAACGAGTTGCCCAGGAAGTAGCCGAGCAGCGTCACGACCCAGACCCACAGGACTGCGCCGACCCCGCTCCACAGGAAGAAGTGCCGGCGCTCCATCCGGCTCACCCCGGCGACGACGGTGATGAAGGTGCGCACGATGGGCACGAACCGGCCGATGACCAGTGCCTTGGCGCCGTGCTTCTCGAAGAAGGCGTGGCTGTCGTCGAAGTACTTCTTCTTCAGGATGCGGCCGTCGCGCTCATAGAGCGGTCGGCCCACGGCGCGGCCGATCTCGTACCCGACGACGTTGCCCGCGAACGCCGCGACGCTCAGCACCACGAGGGCGACGACCAGGTTCATCGAGAAGTCACCGGTGCTGATGAACAGCCCGATGGCGAAGAGCAGCGAGTCACCGGGCAGGATCGGGAAGAGCAGCCCGCACTCGATGAAGACGATCGCCACGCTCACCCAGAAGAACTGGGATCCGAAGTGGTCCAGGAGCCACTGGGGGTCCATCCAGTTGGTGCTGAGTGAGTGCATGGACTACAGGGTATGCCGCGTGCCCGCGACCGCCCGAATCCTCACCTGAGAGCAGCCTGAGCCCGACAGCAACCCCTCGGGCGCGAGTTTGAAGGATCTGCCGGACCAGGGTCCGGCAGATCCTGCAAAGACTCCAAGGTCAGTCGGGGTGGGCAACCGGCTTTCGGTCCGGCAGGGGCACGATGCCCAGCCCGAGGACCGCGGCGACGGGCAGCAGCGGCCACACCCAGTGGACACCTTCACGCGAGACGATCCCGGACGCCGCCATCACCCCGAGTCCACCGCACACTGCCGCGGTCGCGACCGCCGGGCGCCACACGGAGGGCGCGGGGCGACGGTCGCGGATGGGCTTCTCGAACCGGCCGAAGAGCAGGACCAGCCCGGAGGTCACAGCGCCGAGGACGGCGAACCACACCGGCCTGGTGGTCCACCAGTACCCGGTGAGTGGAGTCGCCCGGAGCCCGAAACCCCCTGCCAGCAAGGACATCCCGATGACCAGCACCATGGCCGTGAGGTGCCAGAGGTAGAGCGACATGATGCGCAGGTTGACCACGACGGCAACGGCCCACACCCTCGGGCGTTCCAGCAGGACAGCCAGCCGCCGCTCGGCCAGCAGCACCACGCCGGCCTGGACCATCCCCAGGAAGGCCAGCGTGACGCGGGTCGGGTAGGAGTTGTTGAGGACGGCACCCTCGACCCCGATCATCGAGACGGGGTAGGGGCCGGCCCAGACGAGGGCCACGAGCCCGACGAGGCCGACGGCGGCGAGCGAGGCCCGCCGCCCCGTGGTGGCCAACGAGCCGTCGAGCCAGGCGAAGCCCAGCTGGTGCACCGTGGCCCAGACGACGAGGTAGTTGGCGAACCCCACCCAGTGGTTGTCGCCGGCGATGCTCCACCAGTCGACCAGGCCCCCGAGGGTGAGCCCGGCCCCCACGCTCCACCAGCCCAGGCGCTCCCAGGCTGCGAGCAGGAGGGGCGCCACCGCGACCACGACGATGTAGGCCGCGAGGAACCAGGTGGGCACGAGGGCGACCTGCGACGCAGTGCGCAGCGTTGCCCCGGGGACGCCCGCGGCATACGCGATGGAGGCGATCGCCAGCCACACGAGGAGGAGGGGGACCACCGGAGCGGCGAGCCGTTGGAGCCGCGCCCGCAACCACGTGGCGTAGGTCTCGCCGCGGCGACGGGCAGAGCGCCAGGACAGGCCGTTCGCGTAGCCGCCGACGATGAAGAACAGCGGCATCACCTGGAAGACCCAGGTGAGCGGGTGGCTCCACGGTGCGATGTTGAGCACGGCGTTCGGCACGAGCTTTCCGTCCCGCACCATGACCGCGGCCATCAGCCAGTGGCCGAGGACGACGGTCAGGATCGCGGCGGCGCGCAGGAAGTCGACGACGCGGTTTCGGTCAGCGGGGGTGGCGGCAGCGAGGGCGCGGGGGTCCATGGGTCGAGCGTGGCGGGTCGGGGGGCGCGGCGCCTGAGTAGCAGCGCCCATCCGCCGGCAGCGGCGTGGCACACTCCGCCCCCTAGGGTGGCGGGCGTGAAGGACGAGGCGAGCCCGAGCGACGAGGTCGGCGTGGGCCCGTGGTCGGGCGACTGGCCGGCCGGCGACCACTGGGACGCCGAGCTACTACGCGACGGTGACCGCCGCAACGTCGTGGACGGCTACCGCTACTGGCGGCACGACGCCATCGTCGCTGACCTCGACACCCACCGCCACGACTTCCACGTGGCCGTCGAGAACTGGGGCCACGACTTCAACATCGGGTCGGTCATCAGGACGGCGAACGCCTTCAACGCCAAGGCTTTCCACATCGTCGGCAAACGACGGTGGAACCGCCGGGGAGCGATGGTCACCGACCGCTACCAGCACGAGCACCACCACCCGACCGTGGAGGACCTCGTCACCTGGGCCGCGACGGCGGGCACCGGCGCCGGCGGCCCGCCACGCGGCATACCCCTCATCGGGATCGACAACCTGCCGGGCTCGCTGCCCCTGGAGACCTATGACCTGCCGCGCGAGTGCGTGCTCGTCTTCGGACAGGAGGGGCCAGGGCTGTCGGCGCCGATGCGTGCGGCCTGTGAGGTGGTGCTGCACATCGAGCAGTTCGGGTCGACGCGCTCGATCAACGCCGGCGCTGCGGCAGCGATCGCCATGCATGCCTGGGTGCGGCGGAACATTTTCGGGCAGGCTGTCGATTAGCACTCCGCTCGCCCGTCATCAGGATGGAAGCACCCACCGATGAGAGGAACAGCCATGACCCAGTACATCGTCCTGCTGCCGGCCGACGAGACCCGCTACGCCTCGGCCTCCGCCGAGGAGCGCACCGACCTCACGGCCGCCCACGGGGAGTTCGTCCAGCTGCTCGCCGAGCGCGGGCACAAGATGACCGGCGGTGCGCAGCTGACCCCGGCCGGGGCGGCGCGGGTGGTCCGCGGGTCCGCCACCGACGAGGTCTCCGTGACCGACGGCCCCTACGCCGAGAGCGCCGAACAGGTCGGCGGCTACTACGTCGTCGAGACCTCGGACGTCGACGACCTGGCCAAGGTCTGCGGCCGGCTGCTCGCGACGCCGTTCCACGACGCGATCGAGATCCGGCAGCTCGTCGAGGGCATGTGAGGTCGTCATGACCGAGTACGTCGTCCTCATCGTCGGTGATGCCGACCGCTGGTGGACCACCATGAGCCCGGAGCGACGCCAGGCCGGGTATGCCGAGTACACCCGGTTCGGGGAAGAGCTGGGCCGGCGTGGTCACAAGATCGTTGGTGGAGCGGAGCTGCACGCGACCTCCGAGGGGCGTCGCATCCCGCGTGGCGGCGGCCCGGTCACCGACGGCCCCTTTGCCGAGGTGACGGAGCAGGTCGGCGGCTTCTACCAGATCGAGACCGACGACCTCGACGACCTGTTGGAGTGCTGTCAGATCATCGCCGCCGTCGGGGACGGCATCGAGGTGCGGCGGGTGGTCAAGCCCGAGGACCGCGGGTCGTGAGGTACGTCGTCCTCATCGCCTACGAGCCCGGCCGCTGGGCCGAGGCCGGCGAGGAGGTGCGGCAGGAGTACTTCGATGCCCACCACGCCTTCGAGCGGTTCGTCGACGAGCACGGACGGCGACTCGGCAGCGCGGCGTTGAGCGATGCCGACCTGGCGACGACGATCCGGCGTGACGGCGGCGGATCGGACGTCGTCACCGACGGACCCTTCGTCGAGCTCGCCGAGCAGATCGGCGGCTACTACGACGTCGAGCTGCCCGACCTCGACGCCGCCATCGCTGCCGCTCGGCTGCTGCCGCGGGACTACACCCTCGAGATCCGTTCCGTGGTCGGCGTGGAGGGCTACGAGAGCCGGTGAGCTCCGACGAGGTCGGCGGGTCGGCCGAGGACCCGGCCGAGGTGCTGGCCACCGTGGTGCGGGAGGAGTGGGGACGGCTCACGTCCCTGCTCCTCGCCCGCTTCCGCCGACTCGACCTCGTCGAGGACGCGCTCGCCGACGCTGTCGAGACCGCGACGCGGCGCTGGACCCGCGACGGCGCACCCGACAACCCGGCGGCCTGGCTCCACACGGCGGCCAGGCGCCGCGTCCTGGACCGGCTGCGCGCCGAGTCGATGGCCCACCGCAAGGTGCCACTGCTGATCATCGAGGCCGAACGCGAGGAGGGATCGCCCGTGCGCGCAGACCCCGGCGACCTCGTCGAGGACGACCTCCTGCGGCTGGTCCTCATGTGCACCCACCCCGCGCTCGACCCCGCCACGGCGAGCGCCCTCTCGCTGCGCCTGGTGCTCGGCGTGAGCACCGCCGACATCGCCCGCCTGTTCCTCGTGCCGGAGCCGACCATGGCGGCCCGGATCACCCGCGCCAAGCGCAAGATCGTCACGGCAGGTATCCCCTTCGCGGTCCCTTCCGCGGAGGCGCTGCCCGACCGGCTCGACACCGTGGCCCAGACCGCCTACCTCGCGTTCACGGCCGGCTACGCCCCCGGCTCCGGCCCGGACGCGGTGCGCACCGGCCTCGCCGGCGAGGCGATCCGGCTGGTCCGCGTCGTACTCGCCCTGCGCCCCGAGACGCCAGTACTGGTGGCCCTCCTCGCCCTGATGCTGCTGCAGCACTCGCGTCGCGACGCGCGCGTCGACGAGACGGGCCGCATCGTGCTGCTGCCCGACCAGGACCGGTCGCGCTGGCACCTCGACGAGGTCGACGAGGCGGTGGAGCTGCTCGCCTCGCCGAGCCTCACCGGCCCGATCACCCTCCAAGCCGCCGGGTATGCCGTGCAGGCGCGGATCGCGGTCGAGCACGCCACCGCACCCACTGCCTCCGCGACGCCGTGGGATCGGGTCGTCGCCCTCTACGACGAGCTCCTGGTGCTGACGCCCACCCCGAGCGCGCGGCTGGCCCGCGCCGTGGCCGTCGCCGAGGCGCGCGGACCGCGGGAGGGGCTGGCCGCCCTCGCGGGACTCGACGACCTGCTCGCGCACAGCCACCGCCTGCCTGCGGTGCGGGCCGAGCTGCTCACCCGCGCGGGCGACCGCGAAGGCGCGGCAGCGGCATACGCCGTCGCCATCGAGCGCTGCGGCAACGAAGCTGAACGCGCCCTGCTCCGCGAGCGGCTGGCCGCCCTGGGCATCAGCGGGGACTGAGCCAGGGGCGGGGCGCCGGACCGACCCACCAGCCTGAGACACGGGTGTCCGCCTCCGCGCGGGTCGTGCAAAGATCGGCGACGACGCAAGGCCGCCCCCACGCACGAGTCGAAGGAGACTTCCATGCCCATCGCCACCCCCGAGGTGTATGCCGACATGCTGGACCGCGCGAAGGCCGGCTCCTTCGCGTACCCCGCGATCAACATCTCGTCCTCGCAGACGCTGAACGCGGCGATCCGCGGCTTTGCGGAGGCCGGCAGCGACGGCATCGTCCAGGTGTCGACGGGTGGCGCCGAGTACCTCTCCGGCCCGACCGTCAAGGACATGGTGACCGGATCCATCGCGCTCGCGGCCTACGCCCACGAGGTCGCCAAGAAGTACGACGTCAACATCGCGCTGCACACGGACCACTGCCCCAAGGACAAGCTCGACGGCTTCGTCCGCCCGCTGCTGGCGGCCTCCGCCGAGCGCGTGAATGCCGGTGGCACGCCGTGGTTCCAGTCGCACATGTGGGACGGCTCCGCCGTGCCGCTCGACGAGAACCTCGAGATCGCCCGCGAGCTGCTGGGCCTCGCCAAGGCGGCCCACATCATCCTCGAGATCGAGGTGGGCGTCGTCGGCGGCGAGGAGGACGGCGTCGAGGGCAAGATCGACGACAAGCTCTACTCGACCCCCGAGGACGCGCTCGCGACCGTCGAGGCGCTGGGCCTGGGCGAGCAGGGTCGCTACCTCACCGCGCTGACCTTCGGCAACGTCCACGGCGTCTACAAGCCGGGCAACGTCAAGCTCCGCCCCGAGATCCTCAAGGCAGCCCAGGACGCCGTCGTCTCGGCCAAGGGACTGGCTGCGGATGCCAAGCCGTTCGACCTCGTCTTCCACGGTGGGTCCGGCTCGACGCCTGAGGAGATCGCGGCTGCGGTGGACTACGGCGTCGTCAAGATGAACGTCGACACCGACACCCAGTACGCCTTCACGCGTCCCGTCGCCGGTTACATGCTCAGCAACTACTCGGGCGTCTTCAAGATCGACGGCGAGGTCGGCAACAAGAAGCAGTACGACCCGCGCGCCTGGGGCAAGGAGGCCGAGGCCGGCATGGCAGCCCGCGTCGTCGAGGCCTGCGAGAACCTGCGCTCGGCCGGCACCCACGCATGAGCGACAACCTCCTCGGCATCCCCGAGACCCGGCTGCCCGTCGACCCCGCTGCGGCCAAGCTCGAGGAGGGCGTCGCCGCGGACCAGGTGGCCGCGGCATACCCGACCTCGTCGCTGGCCTGGGCCACGCTGGCCGAGCACGCGCTGGCGGACGGTCGCACCGTCGAGGGCTACGCCTACGCACGCACCGGCTACCACCGCGCCCTGGACTCGCTGCGCAAGAACGGCTGGCGCGGTCAGGGTCCGGTGCCGTGGGAGCACGAGCCCAACCGCGGTTTCCTTCGCGCGCTGGCCGCCCTGTCCAGGGCCGCCGGAGCGATCGGCGAGACCGAAGAGGAACTGCGCTGTGCGCAGTTCCTGCGCGACTCCTCCATGACGGGGGCGCGCGAGCTCGGTCTCTGAGCAGGTCGGGCCGTCCTCTCGACGGCGCCAGGCCGGCGGGCTCCCGCACCCACGAGAAGCAGTGACGCCGGGGGACCGGACCCGATTTCCCAGATCCCGTCCCCCGGCGTCGCCCCCTGCCGCGGACCGGAGCCCGCGGGTGGCAACTCGTCAATGTCGTCCCCTGCCGCCTGACGAGCAGCGCTCGGTCATTGTGCACATACGAGGGGCGCCCGAGGTGGCACTATGCTGCCAAAGGACAGAGGATGTCACTACCGTGTGGGAGGCGTCTTGACCAGCGGCGATGCCTTGTCTCGCGACGTGGAACGCATGCTCACCGAACCCATGGAGCGTCTGTTCGGCGTCCTCGAACGTGGCGAGCGAGAGCTGGAGGCGCGCCGGGCCGAGCTCGCCGAGGTCCGCTACGCCCTCTTCCAGCTCTCGGCGGGCGGCGCGGCCGCCCAGCACGCGCGGCACAGCGTCGTCGAACCGCTCGCCGCCGACATGGCGGCCCCGATGCTGCGCTACCTGCTGCAGAACACCACCGGCTTGTCCCGGGTCAGCACGATGAGCGTCGACGTGGGGGCCGGTGTCGTGCAGGAGAACTACCGGCTCAACCAGGACCTGCTGACGCAAGGCCGGTTCCGCCAGCGGACGATCTATCCGATGGACATCGTGGGCGGCGAGGACGGCCGCGCCTGGGTGCAGTCCTTCGCAGCGGCAGGCGAGGAGCAGCGGCTGTCACTGTCACCGCCGAGCGAGTTCTCCATCTTCGACCAGCACTCGCTCGTGGCCGTGTCCGAGTGGGGCAACCCCGACAGCGACTACGTCATGGTCCGTGACCCGATGCTCATCGCGGCCTTCACACAGCTGTTCGACCGCGCGTTCGACCTGGCCCTGCCGGTCGTGCCTCACGATGACCAGGACGACGAGGACCTGCGCCTCGTGAAGCTGCTCGGACTCGGTCTGAAGGACGAGTCGATCGCCCGCTACCTCGGGTGCAGCCTGCGGACCGTTCGCCGACGGGTGGCCTCGCTGATGGCTCGACACGGCGTGCAGACCAGGTTCCAGCTCGGGCAGGCGGCGGCCAGCGGTGAACTCGGCTCCCCTCGCGAGACGGTGGAACGGTAGCCTTTCCCGGTACGGGCCCCGTGCGAACACCACGGGGCCTGCTGCATGACCACGGTGACCGACTCCGTCACCGACGCAGACATGGAGAGGTGCGGTATGCCGGCAATCGTGCTCGTGGGCGCTCAGTGGGGCGACGAGGGCAAGGGCAAGGCCACCGACCTGATGGGCAGCGACGTCGACTACGTCGTGAAGTTCAACGGTGGCAACAATGCAGGCCACACCATCGTGATCGAGAAGGACGGCAAGCGAGAGAAGTACGCCCTCCACCTACTCCCGTCGGGCATCCTCACCCGGACCTGCACCCCGATCATCGGCAACGGGGTCGTCGTGGACCTCGCGGTGCTCTTCGAGGAGATCGACGGCCTCGAAGCGCGAGGAGTCGACACCTCACGACTGCTGGTCAGCGCGAACGCCCACATCATCGCCCCCTACAACCGGGTGCTCGACAAGGTCACCGAGCGCTTCCTCGGGTCGCGCAAGATCGGCACGACCGGCCGCGGCATCGGCCCGACCTATGCCGACAAGATGGCGCGCAACGGCATCCGTGTGCAGGACCTGTTCGACGAGAAGATCCTGCGCCAGAAGGTCGAGGCGGCGCTGGCCCTCAAGAACCAGATCCTCGCCAAGATCTACAACCGCCGTGCGGTCGAGGTCGACGAGGTGATGGAGGAGCTCCTCGGGTATGCCGAGCGGTTGCGTCCCATGGTCGCCGACACCTCCCTGGTGCTCGAGCAGGCACTCAACGAGGGCAAGACCGTGCTGCTGGAGGCCGGGCAGGCGACCCTGCTCGACGTCGACCACGGGACCTACCCCTTCGTCACGTCGTCCAGCGCGACGGCTGGTGGCGCCTGCACCGGCTCCGGCATCCCGCCGACTCGGGTCAACACCGTGATCGCGATCCTCAAGGCCTACTCGACGCGAGTGGGTGAGGGCCCCTTCCCGACCGAGCTGTTCGACGCCAACGGCGAGTTCCTGCGCAAGACCGGCGCCGAGTTCGGCACGACCACCGGCCGCCCGCGCCGCTGCGGATGGGTGGACACCGTGGTCGGTCGCTACGCCACGCGGATCAACGGGGTCACCGACTTCGTCATCACCAAGCTGGACGTGCTGACGGGTCTGGACACCATCCCGGTGTGCGTGGCCTACGACGTCGACGGGGTCAGGCACGACGACATGCCGGTCAACCAGACCGACTTCCACCACGCCAAGCCGATCTACGAGGACCTCCCCGGGTGGTGGGAGGACCTGACAAAGTGCCGGACGTTCGAGGACCTGCCGGCGAACGCCCAGGCCTACGTCCTGCGGCTCGAGGAGCTCATCGGCGCTCGGGTCTCCGCCATCGGCGTGGGCCCGGGTCGCGACGAGATCATCAGTCGCCACTCCCTGCTCGGCGCCTGAGCTCACTGGTTCGTCCCGCCAAACCCTCCGGGCACGTTGTGCGGGACCCGCGCCGAGGTCAGGTGTGGGTCAGGCGGGGCGCAACACCGTCATCCGGTGCGCGGCGCGGGTGAGGGCGACGTAGAGGACGCGCACTCCCCCCGGGGACTCGGCCGCGATCTCCTCGGGGTCGACGATGACCGTCGCGTCGTACTCCAGACCCTTGGTCGACATGGGGTCGATGACGCCGACCCGGTCGCTGAGGGCGCCCAGCCCGGCCAGCGACGCGGCATACCTGGTCGGGGTGATGACCGCGATCGAGCCCTCCACCTCGTCGAGCAGCGCCTCGACCGCCGAGGTCGCAGCGGCCTCCCAGCCGCCGTCGGCGACGGTCGTGTCGACTGGGTCGAAGCCGGTCTCACGGACAGCTCGGGGGATGTCGGCATCCGGCACGTGGGCCTGGACCACCTTCGCCGCGTAGTCGAAGATCTCGCGGGCGTTGCGGTAGTTGGTGTCCATGTGGAAGAGGCGACGCTCCTGTGACCCGAAGGCTTCCTCGCGGGCACGGCCTGCCTCCACGGCGTCGGGCCACGACGCCTGCGCAGCGTCGCCGACGACGGTCCACGACGAGTAGCGGCCGCGGCGACCGAGCATCCGCCACTGCATCGGGGACAGGTCCTGCGCCTCGTCGACGAGGACGTGGGCGTACTCGCCGGGGCCCTCGATGCGGCCCTGGAGGAGCAGCTCACGCGGGTCGGTCGGGGAGGTGCGTGACGACTTGGTGCCGACGGCGCGGGAGTCCAGACCCGCCCGCACCTCGGCGACACCGAACTGCGAGACGTCCTCGAACTCCTCGATCTCGTAGAACCCGCGCTCCTCGGCAGGGCCGTCCTGGACGGGACCCAGCCGGGCGGAGAGGTCGTCGACGAGGGCGGCGTCGGCGGCCGACCAGGTGCCGACCTCCAGCGCGTGGCGCATCGAGGCGGCGAACAGGTCGCACTCGTGCGGCGACAGGACACCGGCACCGTGCTGGCGGGCGCGCTCGGGATCGGCGAGCCACAGGAGCACGTCACGGGGGTCCACCTGCGGCCACCAGGCGGCGAGGAACGCGTCCACCTCCAGGTGGTCCTCGAACCGGTCCATGAACTCGGCCCGGTCGCCCTCGCGGACGCTCGCCCAGGCGGCCTCGGCGAGCGCGCTCTGGACCGCCTTGGCCGACAGGTTGCGCTGGTGGTTGCGCAGCACCTGCGCCCGGATCCGGTCGAGCGCGGGTGCGTCGACCCGGACCGCCTTGCCGTTGACGAAGGCGCGGAACGCCTGCGGCGCGTCGGGGGGTGCGTCCGACGAGGCGCGCGCCAGCAGCCGCCGGATGCGCAGGGAACCCTTGATGGCGGCCACCTCTGGCGTGTCCAGCCGGGTCGCCGTGATGCCGTCGACGACGTCCCCGAGCGAACGCAGCGTCACCGACTCCTCACCGAGCGAGGGCAGCACGCGCTCGATGTATGCCGTGTAGGCGGACGAGGGGCCCACCACCAGGATGCCGCCCGCCTCGAACCGGCGGCGGTCGGAGTAGAGCAGGTAGGCGGCGCGGTGCAGGGCGACGACCGTCTTGCCGGTGCCCGGGCCGCCGGTGATCTCGGTGATGCCGCGCGCCGAGGCCCTGATCGCCTCGTCCTGGTGGCGCTGGATCGTGGCCACGATGTCGCGCATCTGGGCACCACGGCTGCGGGTGAGGGCTGCGAGGAGCGCGCCGTCGCCGACGACCACGAGGTCGTCGGGGGCATCGGTCACCATGAGGTCGTCCTCGACGCCGACCACGTCCGGGCCCTTGCACCGCAGGACCCGGCGGCGCAGGACATCCATCGGTTCGACGGGCGTGGCCCGGTAGAAGGCGGCTGCTGCGGGCGCGCGCCAGTCGATCACGAGGGGCTCGTAGTCGTCGTCGCGGACTCCGAGCCGGCCGATGTAGCGGATCTCGCGGTCCGGCTCCTTGGCCTCGTGGGCCAGTGCGTGGTCGAGGTCGAGCCGCCCGAAGACGAGGCCTTCGTACTGGGTGTCGAGCGTGGACCGGCGACGGGCGGCATTGAAGACCAAGGCATCCCGCTCGAACAGCCCGGTCAGCTCCTCGTCGCGGACGTCGCCGGTGCGGTCGGTCCGGCCGCGGGCCAGGCCATCGGCCTCGACCAGGCCGGCCCGGGCCTGGGCCTTGAGGAGCTCGGCATAGACCAGGTCGACATGGGCCTGCTCGATGGCGATCTCACGGGCGACCTCGGCGCTGGACGCCTTCGCGCTCGAGTGGTCCGATCCCGTCACGGTGCAACGCTTTCTGGTTGTGCGGCTTGGTGTGGTGCGACGTGCTTCCTCCCGGGGGAGAACGCACGAGTCTAGCGAGCACGAGGAGCCCCGCCGTGCACCAGTTCACAGGGTGGCGAGGCCTAGATCATCCCGCGGCGGGCGGCCTGGACGCCGGCCTGGAACCGGGTGCCGGCGCCGAGCTGGTCCATCAGCGCCCGGACTCGGCGCTCGACGGTGCGCTGGGACACCCCGGCCTGACGCGCGATCGTCGCGTCGGGAGCCCCGGCCGCGAGGAGGGCAAGGATCATCTGGTCGCGCCGTTCGTTGGCCATCCCGCCGAGGCCGAGTGGCGAGCCGAGGTCCCAGAGGTGGTCGGACAAGGCGATCAGGGCCAGCACCATCGACCGGGCGCGGATGAGCGCCGACCCGAAGCCCGAGGGGTCGAAGGCACTCACGTCGACGATCGCCGCGGCCTCGTCGACGATCACGGCGGAGAACGGCACCGAGGACGTCAGGCGGAACCGTTCGCCGCCGCGCTCGCGGGCCTCGAGGATCTCCAGCGCCCCGTCGATCTCCAGGACCTCCGTGTCGTAGACCGTGGTGTAGTCGAGCTGGTTGCCGCTCACGCCCCGTGTCGGCTCCTCGTGGCTGTGCAGCGGGCTGGCGAAGATCGCCCGCGTGCGCGGTGACAGCGACCGGAAGCTGCGGATCTGCCGGGTGCCGGCGGCCACGGCTTCCGCGGTGACCGCCGCGATCTCGTCCATGGAGTTCAGGATCCGCACTGTGCCCACGTCGGGTGTGCGGGACGCCGACCTCGCCTGGAAGAACACCTGCGCGAGCTCGTGTGCGGCAGAACGGGTTTCGCGCGCCCGACGCTCGTAGTCGAGGGCAAGGGCAGGCAGGGAGATGTCCGGCGGGATGACCTCGATCCGGTCGCCCGGGTGGACGCGGATCAGCCCGCGGCTCGCCAGGACCTCGAGCGAGTGGTCGATCAACGGAGCCTTCATGCCCTGGGCGACCAGCAGCGCCTTGGTGGGGTCCGGATGCTGCAGTGCGGCCAGGAAGACCCGGGTGATCACGCCTTCGGCCTCGTCGTCGTCCGCGGCGAGGTCCAGCCTGCTCGCCAGCGCGCGCTCGTCGATCTCCGGGTCCTTCGGCCGGTCGGTCGCCTGGCCCCTCCCGTCCACGGTCCCCGCTGACTGGCTCTCGACGACCATGGGGCACATGCTCGTCGCCTGGCGAGATTCCGTCAATGACGCAAGTCCGCCACCTCTGGGCTTTACCTCCGGCCCAACCATGGTCCACTCTGGAGTCAGTCGACAGCGTCGACCCACGTGCATGGTTGCAGGTTCCCCCGCCAGGCGACCGCACGTCGGCTGCGCGGCGTCCCCGGGAGATGTCCCCCCTGCCTCCCCGGGACGCCGCGCACTCATCTCCGGCGGGCCGCTGACGACGACTTTCGCGACGACTCTCTACGCTGGGGGCCGTGAAGGTACTCGTCATCGGCTCCGGTGCTCGCGAGCACGCCCTCGTCAAGTCCCTGGGCGCCGACCCGGAGGTGGAAGCGGTGATCGTCGCCCCCGGAAACCCGGGGATGGACGCGATCGCCCTGTGTGAGGCCCTCCCGGGCGGCGTGCTGGACGGGCCGGGCATCGCGGCGCTCGCCCGCAGGCACGGCGTCGACCTCGTGGTGATCGGCCCGGAAGCGCCCCTGGTGGCCGGGGTCGCCGATGCCGTGCGCGATGAGGGTTTCGCAGTGTTCGGACCCTCCGCTGAGGCAGCACGCCTGGAGGGCAGCAAGTCCTTCGCCAAGGAGGTCATGGCGGCAGCGGACGTGCCCACGGCCCTGGCCCGGGTCTGCGGCACCCTCGACGAGGTCGCCGACGCCCTCGACGCACTCGGCGCACCGCACGTCGTCAAGGACGACGGGCTGGCCGCCGGCAAGGGCGTCGTCGTCACCGACGACCGCGACCAGGCGTTGGCCCATGCGCAGCTCTGCCTGGCCAAGGAGGGCGGCACCGTGGTCATCGAGGAGTTCCTCGACGGTCCCGAGGTCTCGTTGTTCTGCCTCTGCGACGGCAGCACCGTCGTCCCACTGGCCCCCGCCCAGGACTTCAAGCGGGTCGGTGACGACGACCAGGGCCCCAACACCGGTGGGATGGGCGCCTACTCGCCGCTCGACTGGGCGCCGGCCACGATGGTCGACGAGCTGGTCAGCCGCGTGGCCCAGCCGACCGTCGACGAGATGGCTCGCCGGGGCACTCCGTTCGTCGGGGTCCTCTACATCGGGGTGGCGATCACCTCCCGTGGTCCACGGGTCATCGAGTTCAACGCCAGGTTCGGTGACCCCGAGACCCAGGTCGTGCTGGCTCGGCTGCAGACCCCGTTGGGTGGACTGCTGAAGGCTGCAGCCACCGGTCAGCTCGACGACATCGCCCCGCTCACATGGTCGCGGCAGCATGCCGTCACGGTCGTCGTCGCGTCCCAGAACTACCCGGACACCCCGCGGACCGGCGACCCCGTGAGCGGCGTCGAGGACGCGGCTGACGTGCCCGCGGCATACGTGCTCCATGCGGGCACGGCCCGCGACGAGGACGGGGTGCTCGTGTCGGCGGGGGGACGGGTGCTGTCCGTGGTCGCCCTGGGCGAGAGCCTCACCCAGGCGCGCGAACGCGTCTACGAAGCCGTGGACCACATCGAGCTCGAGGGTTCGCACCACCGCACCGACATCGCGCTCGCGGCCCAGCGCAACGAGCTGCACGTCGGCTGAACCTCACGCATCACCCGGGCCGGCGCGCCGCCACGAAGCCGACGAGGCCGACCATCGCACAGGCCGCCATCGTCGACGCGAAGAGCCAGCCGGGCAGGTGGGGCGCCTGCCACGCGATGAGGGCGCCGGCGACGGCCAGTCCGACCGCCTGGGCCACGGATGCGGTGAGGCTGGACGCCGCCGTGATCCGGCCCTGGTCCTGCATCGGAGCGAAGCGCAGCAGCTGCGTGGACAGCGTCGGTGAGACCACGCCCATGCCCAGCCCGGCCACCCCCCAGAGCGCCAGGCCGGCGACGACGGGCAGCGCGTCCAGGCTCGTGAGGGCCGGGCCCAGGACACCGACGGCGATGAGCCCGAAACCGATCTGGAGGCGTCTGACCGGGCTGACCACACGCTGGACCGCGCCGAGCCCGTGGACCTGCGAGCCCGCCGCCCAGCACAGCCCGGTCACGGTGAGGCTGACGCCCGCCGCCGCGGGGCCGAGGCCGTGGATCGTCGTGAGCATGAGGGGCAGGAGGCCGCCGACCGTGCCGAACGCAGCCGCCACGAGCCCGCGGAGGGCGACGAGCGCCGGTATGCCGTGGGCGAACCTGAGCGTCCCGGCCGGCAGGACGGCGCGCACGGCCGGGGCAGCGGAGGCGACCCCGATGAGGACGAGGCCGGCTCCGAGAACCTGGACGGGTCCGGATCTGCCGAGCAGCGACCCGCCTGCCGTGAGGGCTGCCAGACCTGCCGCCGCCAACGCCGCGGCCCGCACGGCGCGGTGCTCCCGCGTCGTCCAGGTGGTGGCGCGCTCGTGGGGGGTGGCGGCCGTCATGGACGGTCGTAGGAGGAACCACGCCGGCGGGAGGAGCGCCACCCCCACGGCAAAGACCGCGCGCCACGACACGGCCTCCGTCAGCAGTCCGGCGACCGGTGGACCCAGCAGCGAAGGCAGCACCCAGGCTGCGGCGAACGCCGCGAAGACCTTGGCACGCAGCTCCTCCGGCAGCGCTCGCGCCATCAGGACGGTCAACGAGACGTCCATCAGCGCTTCGGCGATCCCGGAACCGAACCGACCCACCGCGAAGACCACCATTCCCGGCGCGAGCGCCATCGCGACCTGCGAGGCGGCGAACACCGCCATGCCTGCCTGCAGTGGACGGACCGGACCACGGTGGTCGGCCCACGCCCCGGCGATGACAGTGGCGACGACGAACGACACCAGGGGTGCCGCACTCGCCGCGCCGAACAACCACAGCCCGTCGAGCTCGCGAGCGACCGTGGGCAGCACGGTCATCGTGGCGCGGTTCTCGAAGGCGCCCAGCGTCACCAGCGCCACCGCCCCGATGGCGAACGGGAGGTGTGCGCGATCGCGCAGCGTGGCGGTCCTGGTGGTGGCGTCGTGGGTCGCAGTGGGCATGGCGAAGAGTCTGGAAGTTGAAGTGGACTTCAAGTCAAGCGAGGAATCCGGCACGTGTTGCGCTGCCGTTGTCACGTGACGTCGAACTGGGGTCCACGTGCCGACCTGACGGCAGCACGTCGGGGCTACGGCTGGGAGGATGTCGGCCATGACGTCCTCCCAGCCCGACTCGGCGCCCGCGCCCCTCGCCCTCCCCGGCTACGCCCACGTCTACTCCGGCAAGGTCCGCGACCTCTACGCCCCGCTGGACGACTCGGGCGAGCCGCGTGACGACCTGCTCCTGCTCGTGGCCAGCGACCGGCTCTCGGCGTTCGACTTCATCCTCGACAGCCCCATCCCCGACAAGGGCGCGGTGCTGACCCAGCTGTCGCTGTGGTGGTTCGAGCAGCTCGCCGACGTGGTGCCCAACCACGTCGTCTCGACCGACGTCCCGGCCGAGGTGGCCGGTCGCGCGGTCCTGGTCAGGCGGCTGAACATGCTCCCGGTCGAGTGCGTCGCGCGGGCCTACCTCACCGGCGGTGGCCTCCGCGAGTACGTCACCGACGGCCACGTGAGCGGCGTGGCGCTCCCGGACGGTCTGGTCGACGGGTCGCGGCTCCCCGAACCGGTCTTCACCCCCTCGACCAAGGCGCCTGTCGGCGAGCACGACCAACCCATGCCGTATGCCGCCGTGGAGCGCGAGCTGGGAGCCGACCTGGCGGCGCGGGCCAGGGACCTGACGGTGGCGATCCTCAAGCGGGGCAACGAGATCGCGGCCGATCGCGGCATCCTCATCGCTGACACCAAGGTCGAGTTCGGTCTCGAGGGTGACTCCCTGGTGCTGGCCGACGAGGTGCTGACGCCGGACTCGTCGAGGTTCTGGCCGGCCGACCAGTGGGAGCCTGGCCACACGCAGCCGTCGTTCGACAAGGAGTTCGTCCGCGAGTGGCTGATCTCCCCGGCCAGCGGCTGGGACACGGCCTCCGGCGAGGCCCCGCCCCGGCTGCCCGACGACGTCGTGGAGCGCACGCGTGCCAAGTACGTCGAGGCCTACGAACGCCTCACCGGACGCACCTTCACGGCTGGCTGAGCGGCCTACCGGCCGCCCTCAGGCCAGCGCCAGGTCCTCAGGAGCCTTCCTGCACCGCGTAGATCTCGTCGGCGACCAGGCCGTGCGCTTCGCGGTGGACGGTGTTGGCAGCCTCGGCGTCGGGTGCGTCGACGAGGCAGAAGATCTTGCCCTGCGACTCGTCGACCCAGTAGCGCAGGTACTGCACGTCGTGGCTCGACTGCTCCTGCAGGTCGGCCATGTGGGCCTGGGCGACGTCGCCGATGGCAACCCCGCCGTCGATCGTGTGCACGTCCATGAACAGTGGCATCGTTCTCGCCTTTCGTCCGGGACCCCGGTGGTCCCTCTCCCCGAAAGGTAGGAGTCGGCGGGGCCGCTCCTCATCGGTGACCGGTGCCTAGATTGCGGGGGCGACGGTGCCCATTTCCGTCGTGGGTGATGCCGCGGCGCCGGCCCCGTTCGCACGTGCCCTGGCCACGGCCTCGGTGCGCGACGCTGCGCCGAGCTTGGCGAGGACGGACGCCACGTGGTGGTCGACGGTGCGTTCGGAGATGAACAGGCGGGCACTCACCTCGCGGTTCGAGAGCCCCTCGCCCACGAGGGCGAGCACCTGTTGCTCGCGGCCGGTGAGCCCGTTGGGGTGCGCCGTCGCCGCGGCCCGCGGCCCTCGGGGTATGCCGCGCACCCCGGCCTCCTTCAGCCGTCGCCGTGCCAGGGTGGCGCCCGGCGTCGACCCGATCGAGGTGAACAGGTCGAGCCCCCGGCGCAGGTCGTCCTCGTCATCGGAGGCCATCAGCGCTGCCGCCGCCTCGAAGGGGCACCCGAGCTCCTGCCAGGTTGCGGCCGAGCGTCGGGGGTCTCCCGCGAACTCGGCCGCATAGGGGTCGGGCGCGTCGGCGGGCGCTGCCTCGAGCAACCCGGTGCGCCCCAGCCAGAGGGCGAGCTCTGCCCGGGGCCAGGGCCCCTCGTGCTCGCTTCCCTTCCACACGTCGAGCACCCAGGCCTCGTCGCCGACCGGGCCTCCGGACAGCCACGCTTGCTGGAGCACGGCGACGGCGGCGAAGGCCCGCCAGTAGGGCTCGCCGTTCGCGTCGGCCAGCTCTCTGCACTCGGCGAGTCGGGGCGTGGCCCGGGGGTCGCCGAGCCGGGCGAGGGCGGGCCCCATGCCGATCAGGACGTGCAACCGGTTCACCGGGGAGATCTGTTCGGCCAGCATGCTGGTGCACAGGGCGAGGGCCTCCGTCAGGCGGCCCATCCGCACCAGGGCCGTGACCCTCGACCCGAGCAGGCACCACCAGAAGGTCGGCATCTCGCAGTCCTGGTTGTAGGCCGCCCCCTCCTCGTAGACCCACTCGTACTCGGCGACACGGAGGTGGTCGACGGCCGCCTGGTAGAGGTTGGCGTAACCCCGGGCCGCGTCCCGCTGGAAGCCACCGTCACGGGCGAGGACCAGCGCCTTCTCCATCTGGCCCCAGCCGTCGAGGCCGTGGTTGATCCGGTCCCACCCGAGGTTCTGGAGGGTCGAGGCATACATCTCGTCCGACCCGAGCTCCTGTGCCATGGCAAGGCACTGCTCGGCCATGGCCATCCCCTCGTCGGCGCGACCCGTGTCCGACAGCAGGCCGGCCTTGTAGCCGTAAGCCATCACCTTCTCCGTCGACAGTGGGGCGTCGCGCATCATCGAGAAGATCTGCTCGACGAGCTCGGCATGGCCCTGGCCGTCGCAGAGCCGCCACCGCGTGATGGCGAGGGCGCGCAGGTTGCGGCACAGCGGCTCCAGGTCGCCGCTGGCGCGGGCGAACGCGACGGCCAGCTCGCGTGGCGGCAGCGACTCCTCCCACCGGTCCATGAGCGAGAGGGCGTGAGCCAGGCCTTCGTGCAGCTCCGCACGTTCGGTGTCAGTGGCCGACCCGGCATACCGAAGGGCCCGAGTGAACTGCGCGACCGCCTCGGTGGTGGACGACAGGGCGGCTGCCTCCCGAGCAGCCGCGGTCGACTCGGCGAAGGCCTCGTCGACCAGGCCGGCGGCATCCGCGTGGTGGGCGAGGCGCGCGTGGTCCGGGTCCCTGTTCTTCGTGGGGTCCCCAAACCATCGGTATGCCGCGGCGTGTAGCTGGGTGGCGCGGTAGGCGGGGACGTTGGCCTCGACGGCGAGCCGAGCCAGCTCGTGCCTGAAGGCGAACAGGCGGACGGGGTCGCCCGGCCCGCCCGCCGGTACCAGTCCACCGGAGGCGAGGCACTCGTCGAGGTGGGCGGGCTCGCGTCCGGACACTCCGGCGATCGTCGCGGCCGAGGCCGGCTGCCCGATGATGGCGGCCGCCCACACGAGCTGCCGCGCGTCGTCGGTGAGCTGTGCCGTCCGGGCGGCGACCACGTCGCTCACGGAGGACGGGACGTGGTCGCTGGGGTTGCTGAGGAGCTCCTCGACGTAGAACGGGTTGCCACTGCTCAGCCGGTAGATGGCAGCCGCGTCCGCACGCCCCTGCGACCGCGCGAGCTCGGCAACCGCTGCGGGTGTCAGCGGCGGGAGGGTCATCCGCCTTGTCGGGCGCTGCGTGGCCAGGGATGCCAGCGCACTGCGCGGCGGACTCTCGGCGCCGACCTCCTCGTCGCGATAGGTCAACAGCACCATCGTCGACATGCTCGTGAGCCGTCGCGCCAGGTAGGTCAGCCAGTCGAGAGTCGCTTCGTCGGCCCAGTGCACGTCCTCGACCACCACCGCGGTCGGTCGGCCTGCCGCTCCGAGCCGCTCCAGCGACGTGGCGAAGAGGGTGTTCCGGTCGGCTCCCGTGCGGAACTGGTCGAGCAGGCCGTCGCCGTCCGCCGTCGCGATCTCGAACAAGGGGCCCAGCGGACGAGGGGTGAAACCACCGTCGCACGCCCCACGCAGCCATCTCAGGTCGGGCCGCTGCGCCGCGAAGGTGTCGAGCAGCGCGGTCTTGCCGATGCCGGCCTCGCCGGCGACCAGGACGAGGCGGCCGTGCCCGCGAGCCGCCTCATCGGCATACTCGCCCAAGGTCTCCAGGAAAGTGGCTCGTTCGAGCAGCTCCACGCCTCGAAGTGTGTCGGAGATGCCGTCGGGACGACATCCTCCATTGTGCGGAGTTCAGCCGGCGGGCGTGAGCACGGCCACGGGGATGGTCCGCCCCGCCTTCCGCGCGTACTTCGCGACTCCTGGGAGCCTGGCCACGATGACGCCGTTCCAGGCCTGATCGCGCTCCTCGCCGCGCAGCTCGCGAGCCGATGCGCGCATGCGTTCGCCAAGGACCTGCAGATCCGTCTCGCCCGCCACCCGCAGGTTCCGGAACCAGTCGGGGTCCCTCGGGCTACCGGAAGCGGCGCCCCACACCAAGTAGCCCTCGGGCCTCGGAATCGCCCTCACGCAGGTCGAATGCGGCTCTCCGGTGCGGCGGCCCGGCGTGGTCAGCATGACCACCGGGGCATCCTTGGTCCCGCCCATGGCGCGACCGTTCAGCCGGCGGTACATCCACGCGCCGATGAGGGTCGACCAACGAGCCATCGACATGATCCGAGTGTCCCGCTCGCCCGGGCGCATGAAAAGGGTGCCGGGCGGACCGCCGACCTGTCGTCCGGGAGGTGACCGTGCGGCATACCCACTGCCGTGGCGCGGATAGACTGCGGTCGCTTCCTTCCCCGCGCCACCGTGCTCAACCCAGGAGACCCCCGAATGGGCCACGTCGTCATTGACGTCATGCTGAAGCCAGAGATCCTCGACCCCCAGGGTCAAGCCGTGAACGGGGCTCTTCCCCGGCTCGGCTTCGAACAGTTCACGGACGTGAGGCAGGGCAAGCGGTTCGTCCTCACCGTGGACGGCGAGGTCACCGACGAGCACCTCGCGGCCGCCGCGGAGGCAGCTGAGAAGCTGCTGTCCAACCCCGTGATCGAGGACGTCGTCAGCGTCCGTGCCGAGGACCCCGACCAGTGAAGGTCGGGGTCGTCACGTTCCCGGGGTCGCTCGACGACCGCGACGCAGCCCGCGCCGTGCGCGCCGTCGGTGCCGAGGCGATCACCCTCTGGCACGGCGACGCCGACCTCAAGGGTGTCGACGCGGTCGTGCTGCCCGGCGGGTTCTCCTACGGCGACTACCTGCGGTGCGGGGCGATCGCCCGCTTCGCGCCCGTCATGGACGCGCTCATCCCGGCCGCGCAGGGCGGGCTGCCGGTGATCGGGATCTGCAACGGGTTCCAGGTCCTGTGCGAGTCGCACCTACTGCCCGGCGCGCTGATCCGCAACGACCACCGCAAGTTCAACTGCGTCGACCAGCGGCTCGTCGTCGAGAACAACCAGACAGCCTGGACCTCGGATTTCGAGGCCGGCCAGGAGATCACGATCGTCCTCAAGAACGGTGAGGGCGGTTTCGTCGCCGACGAGGCCACCCTCGACCGGCTCGAGGGCGAGGGCCGCGTCGTCTTCCGGTATGCCGGTGACAACCCCAACGGCTCGTACCGCAAGATCGCGGGCATCACCAACGACCGCGGCAACATCGTGGGCCTCATGCCCCACCCCGAGCACGCGGTCGAGGAGGGCTACGGCCCCTCGACCGACGGGCTCCCGTTCTTCACCTCCGTCCTGAAGGCAATGGCCAGCGCATGACCGTCCAGACCCACAAGCCCACGCTCGACACCGTCTCGCACGCAGCCGACACCCCCGGGGTCGAGCAGCCGTGGGCAGAGCTCGGTCTCAAGGAGGACGAGTACGCCAGCATCCGCGAGATCGTCGGCCGTCGTCCCACCAGCGCCGAGCTCGCGATGTACTCGGTGATGTGGAGCGAGCACTGCTCCTACAAGTCGTCCAAGGTGCACTTCTCCCTCTGGGGTGAGAACACCACCGACGAGATGCGCGAGAAGCTCCTCGTCGGCATCGGCGAGAACGCCGGCGTCGTCGACATCGGCGACGGCTGGGCGGTGACCTTCAAGGTCGAGTCGCACAACCACCCGTCCTACGTCGAGCCCTACCAGGGTGCGGCCACCGGGGTCGGCGGCATCATCCGCGACATCATGTCGATGGGTGCCCGCCCGATCGCGATCATGGACCCGCTGCGGTTCGGCAACCTCAACCACCCCGACACCCAGCGGGTGCTGCCCGGGGTCGTCGCCGGAGTCGGTGGCTACGGCAACTGCATCGGCCTGCCCAACATCGGCGGCGAGGTCGTGTTCGACGACTGCTACCAGGGCAACCCGCTCGTCAACGCGCTCTGCGTTGGCGCGATGCGCATCGAGGACATCCACCTTGCCAAGGCCTCCGGTGTCGGCAACAAGGTGATCCTCTTCGGCGCCAAGACCGGCGGCGACGGCATCGGCGGGGTCTCGGTCCTCGCCTCGGAGACGTTCGACGAGGGTGGCCCCACCAAGCGCCCCGCGGTCCAGGTCGGCGACCCGTTCGCCGAGAAGGTGCTCATCGAGTGCTGCCTCGACCTCTATGCCGCGCACGTCGTCGACGGCATCCAGGACCTGGGTGGCGCCGGCCTCTCCTGTGCCACCAGTGAGCTCGCGTCCAACGGTGACGGCGGCATGCAGATCGAGCTCGACCGCGTGCCGCTGCGCGACGCGTCGCTCCGGCCTGAGGAGATCCTCATGTCGGAGAGCCAGGAACGCATGATGGCGGTCGTGGCACCCGAGCACCTCGACGAGTTCATGGCGATCACGGACCGCTGGGACGTCGAGGCCACGGTCCTCGGCGAGGTCACCGACGGCGAGCACCTCGTCATCACCTGGCACGGCGAGGTCATCGTCGACGTGCCGCCGCGGTCGGTCGCCCACGAAGGGCCGACCTACCACCGCCCGCTGGAGCGGCCGGCATACCTGGATGACCTCCAGGCCAACGGCACCGACACCCTGGGTCGCCCCGTCGACGGCCTCGGGCTCAAGTCCGACCTGCTCACGCTGCTTGCCTCCCCGAACCTCTGCGACAAGTCGTGGGTCACCGAACAGTACGACCGCTACGTGCTCGGCAACACGGCGCTCGCGATGCCCGACGACGCGGGTGTCGTCCGCGTCGACGAGGAGACCGGTCGCGGGGTCGCCGTCTCGACCGACTGCAACGGCAGGTTCGCCAAGCTCGACCCCTACGTCGGAGCCCAGCTGGCGCTGGCTGAGTCCTACCGCAACGTCGCGACGGCGGGCGCCACCCCGCTGGCGGTGACCGACTGCCTGAACTTCGGCTCGCCGGAGGACCCGGGCGTGATGTGGCAGTTCCGCGAAGCCGTCAAGGGCATCGCCGAGGGCTGCAAGACCCTCGGCATCCCCGTCACCGGCGGCAACGTCTCCTTCTACAACCAGACCGGTGACGTGGCGATCCACCCGACGCCGGTGATCGGCGTCCTTGGCGTCATGGACGACGTGTCGCGGCGCACCCCGTCGGGTTGGAAGACGCCCGGCCAGGTCATCTACCTGCTCGGCAGCACCCGCAACGAGCTGGCCGGCGGCGAGTGGGCCCACGTCGTGCACGGCCACCTGGGTGGCCTCCCGCCCGCGGTGGACCTCGGGGCCGAGCAGCTGCTGGGCGAGATCTTGGTCAACGCCAGCCGCGACGGCCTGGTCGACGCCGCCCACGACCTGTCCGACGGTGGCCTGGCGATCGCGCTCGCCGAGGCGACCATGCGCTACGGCGTCGGGGCCAGGATCTGGCTCGACGCGGTGTGCGAGCGCGACGGAATCGACCCCTTCACCGCGCTCTTCAGCGAGTCCACCGCCCGGGTGATCGTCTCGGTGCCGCGCTCGGAGGAGGTGCGCTTCACGGACATGTGCACCGCCCGTGGACAGGTGCACGCCCGGATCGGGGTCGTCGACGACGAGACCGACGGCCTCGACGTGCAGGGCAATTTCGAGGTGAGCCTGGCCGACCTGCGGGAGGCCCACACCGGCACGTTGCGAGCGGTCTTCGGCGGCTGACCCTTCGGGGCGCGCGAGCGGCCCGGTCGCGTCCCCCAACGCGTCCGGGCCGTTCGTTCCCCTGGGTGTCCCCGCAAGGAACAGTACGTCCGTGGTCTGACAGCGTCGATGGGTAGAAGTACTCATCTTCGCCCGCCGAACGGCTACTTCCACGCAACCGCGGACGCCCGGGCGCCTCGTGCGACGATGCCGGTATGCCGCCGCGCCGCCGAGTTCCCGTCATCGACGGCCGCGCCGCCGTGGCCGCGTGGCAGGCGGGGGCGGAGTCGACGTCCCGGGCGGACCTCGCGACGGCGGTGCGCTACACGCTGGAGGAGCTGTCGGTCGTGGCGCCCGGTCGAAGCGTGGAGGTGCGGGTGCCACCCTTCGGGGCGGTGCAGTGCATTGCGGGGACCACCCACACCCGCGGCACCCCGCCCAACGTCGTCGAGACGGACGCGCAGACCTGGCTGGCGGTCGCGACCGGCGCGCTCAGCTGGGACGGCGCCTGGGAGGCGGGCACCCTCCGGGTGAGCGGCCACCGCGCCGACCTCGCGGCATACCTGCCCCTGGTGGAATGGTCTGGCGCACCCGAACAGCCGAAGGAGATCTGATCCCATGCAGATGAAGCTGGAGCTCGTCCCCGTGCCAGTGGCGGACGTGGAGCGGGCCATCGAGTTCTACGTCGGCAAGCTCGGCTTCATCAAGGACGTCGACGTGCAGCCCGCCGAGGGTGTCCGGATCGTGCAGGTGACCGCAGCGGGCTCTGGTTGCTCGATCGGCTTCGGGACGGGGCTGGACGTCTATCGCGGAGAGCCGGGCAGCATCAGGGGACTGCACCTGGTCGTCCAGGACATCGATGAGGCGCGGGCCGACCTCGTCCGCCGCGGTGTCGAGGTCAGCGAGGTCCACGACTTCGGCGGTGGGGTGAAGGGGGCGGAGTTCGCCGACCCCGACGGCAACTCCTTCGAGCTGCAGGAGATGCAGTGGCGCCGGGGCGAGACCTTCTAGCGAGTTGGTCTCCCTGGCAGAGTCCGTCCTGCCAGAGCTATCGGATCGTCCAGGTGTCGCCTAGGCACGCGCGCCCCAGGGTGGCGATGGCAGGACTCCGGGTGATTTCGTCCGGGCCCTTGGCTGGATAGGCCGAGAACCCGGCATCAGGAGTGCAGCCGGCGTCCCCGTGCTCGATGCGGACGTTGCGCCTGTCGTGGGGCAGGAGATCCGCGACCAGCACATTGCTGTCGGCCGTCAGCAGGATCTGAAGACGCTGATCGGTGTCGTTCTCGATCGTCATTCCCTCCGGAGTGCACCCTGACGCGAGAGTCGTGGCCATGACGACGCCCACGACCTGGGCGCACCCGCCCCAACCCGTCTTTCGGCCCATTCTCGCCCCTGGTCCAGTCCCCACTGATGCATGGTGTCAGGGCGACCCACCGCACCGCCGCCGAACGCAGTTTCCCGCCGGAGCTCCGCGACTTGTTGCGCGCGGATCGTCACCGAACCCCGAATTGGGGGTCCAGTGACCACGAGGCGGCAACAAGTCCGATGGTGTGGCGACCTGTTGCGCGCAGATCGTCACCGGACCCCGAATCGCAGCTCCGGTGACCACGAGGCGGCAACACGTCGCCTTCGTGGACGCGGGCTTCACTCGCCCGGGTAGCGCACCCCGACCTGGGCCCGTATGTCGTCCAGGGCGTCCATGATCCGCAGCGTCTCGGCGTGCGGCATGAGAGGTGACTCCACCTCGCCCGCCGTGACCCGGCGCGCCACCTCGACAGCCTCGAAGTGCAGCCCGTGCTCGGTGTCCTCGTTGACGTAGCGGTCGAGCTCGGTGCCGTCGTTGGCCACGAGCCGAACGACCGCGCTGGGCGCGTAGAACGGGCCACTGATCTCGAGGCGCGCCTCGGTGCCGCAGACGGCTGCCACCGTCGGGGTCCTGGTCGCCATCGTCGTGCCGAGGACACCCATCGCCCCGCTGCCGCTCGTGACGCCGATGGCGGCCTGCGCGTCGACGCCGCTGTCCGTCAGCACCCCTGTCGCGGTCACGTCGACGAAGTCCCCCAGCACGAAGTGGGCGAACGACACCGGATAGATCCCCAGGTCGAGCAGGGCTCCGCCGGCGAGGGCAGGGTCGGCCAGTCGTTGCGGACCGTCGGGATACAGCGCCTGTCCGTGGTCTGCGTGCACGGTGTGGATCTCACCGAGCAGCCCGTCCTCGAGACAGCGACGCACGACGTCGATGTGGGGGAGGAACCGGGTCCACATCGCCTCCATGGCGAAAACGCCTGCGGCGCCGGCGGACTCGACGATGTCACGGGCCTCGGTGGCATTGCGGGCGAAGGCCTTCTCGACGAGCACGGGCTTGCCGGCACCGGTGGCGAGCAAGGCCTGGGTGCGGTGCTCCGAGTGCGGTGAGGCGACGTAGACGACGTCCACGTCCGGGTCGGAGACCAGGTCTGCATAGGACCCGTGCGCCGTGTCGATGCCGAAGTCGGCCGCGAAGTCCTGCGCGCGCGGCAGGCTCCGTGACGCGACAGCCTGGAGGTGTTGTCCGGTGCGGGCCTGCAGCGCGCTGGCGAACGAACGCGCGATGCCGCCAGGCGCGAGGATCCCCCAGCGGAGCGTCGGCGCGTCACGCGGGTCCGGGGTGCGGGGAGGAGGCAGCGTCAGGGAGGGCACCGACCCATCATCGGTCCTGTCCGGTGACCGCGCACTCGGCATCCATCAGGTGTCACGCGGGCTCGCGACGAACGCGACGGGCTCAGCGGATCCGCCAGGCATCGGGAGGGGTCGGTGGTGAAGGAGTCGGCACCGCATCGGCGTCGGTGAACGGTCGACCCGAACCCAGGGCCCGGGTGAGCGCGGCTCCGTCGCGCACGGTGCTGGGGAACGCGCCCTTGGCGACGCTGCGGACGATCGAGCCCATCGCCAGTGGCTGACGGGAGCCGACCAGCACGAGGTTGCCGAAGCGGCGCCGTTTCCAGATGTCGACCTGAGCGATGGCGGCCGTGTGCGGGAGGTGGCGCGCGAGGCCGGCGTGGACGCGCGCCACGTGCCGGTGGTCCGGCTCGTCGGCGGTGTTCATCACCAGCACACCACCAGGCCGCAGCACCCTCGCCACGTCGGCGAACCACTCCGCGCTGGTGAGGTCGGCCGGCACCTGGCTGTCGGCATACGCGTCGACGACGATCGCGTCGGCACTCGAGTCCTTCAGGGCGGCCACTCCCTCTCGACCGCGCTGCGGACGCACGCGGATGCGGTGCCCGCGCGGCAGCGGCAGCTCGCGACGCACCTCCTCGGTGAGCGCCGCATCGGGTTCCAGGACGATCTGCGGCGACCCCGGCCGAGTGTGGTGGACGTAGCGCGGCAAGGTCATCGCGGCGCCCCCGACGTGCGTCACCGCCACCGGACCGTCGGGCAGGGAGTCGATCACCGCGGCCAGGTGCTGGACGTAGCCGAAGACGAGGAGCTCCGGATCGGTCAGGCTGACGTAGGACTGCGGGTAGCCGTCGACGAGGACGGTGCTCCCGCCGTGCTCGTCGACCTCGAAGCGGAACTCCTGCATCAGGTCGGGTCTGGTCAGGGACGGATCAGCGACTTGACGGCACGACGCTCGTCCATCGCGGCGTAGGCCTCGCCGACCTCGGAGAGCGGGACCTCGAGGTCGAAGACCAGCCCGGGGTTGATGGCCCCGGAGAGCACGTCGTCCCGCAGCTGCGGGAGGTACTGGCGAGCCGGCGCGATCCCGCCGGCGATCCCGACGTTGCGCGCGAACATGTCCCGCACGGGGTACTCGATCCCGTGCGGCACGCCCACGTAGCCCACCGTCGCCCCGGGCCGCGCGGCAGCGATCGCCGTCGACATCGACTCGTTGGTGCCGACGCACTCCAGCACGGCGTCCGCGCCCACCCCGTCGGTCAGCTCCTTGACCGCAGCGACGGCCTCGTCGCCGCGGACCTCGACCACGTCGGTGGCGCCGAACTCGCGTGCCATCCGCTGGCGGGACTCGTGGCGGGACATCGCGATGATGCGCTCGGCGCCCATCCGTGCGGCGGCGAGGACGCCGCTCAGGCCGACCGCGCCGTCACCGACGACCACGACGGTGTCACCCTCCTGCACCTGGGCCGCGACGGCGGCGTGCCAGCCAGTGCCCATCACGTCCGACAGGGCGAGCAGGCTCGGCACCAGGTCGTCGCCGGGTACCTCTCGCGTGGCGACGAGGGTGCCGTCGGCGAGCGGGACGCGGACGTACTCGCCCTGGCCGCCGTCGGCCATGACTCCGTCGCGGTCGGGACCACCCCAGAAGCCGCCGTGGTCGCAGCGTGACTGGATCCCGACCCGGCAGTGCGGACACGTGTTGTCGGAGTACATGAAGGGCGCGATGACGAAGTCTCCCGCCCGCACGCTGCGGACGTCGCTGCCGACCTCCTCGACGATGCCGACGAACTCGTGGCCGATGCGGGTCGGCTCGGTGACCGCGTTGATCCCGCGGTACGGCCACAGGTCGCTGCCGCACACGCACGCCGCGGTGACCCGCACCAGCGCATCGGTGGGCTTGGCGATGCCGGGGTCGGGGACGTCTTCGACACGGATGTCGCGGGGCGCGTTCAGGATGGTGGCCTTCATGGTTGCCAGCCTGCCACGGTCAAGGCGTCGGTATGCCGCGTGGTGACCACGCGGCATACCCTCGCTGCATGCGCTTTGGCATCACCATCCTCCCGGAGCACCGCTGGTCCGAGGCCGAGCCCCTCTGGCGGCGCGCCGAGGAGTACGGCTTCGACCACGCGTGGACCTACGACCACCTGGTCTGGGCGGGGCTCCAGGACTCGCCGTGGTTCGGCGCCCTGCCGACGCTGACGGCCGCTGCGATGGCGACGTCGACGATCCGGCTGGGGACCTTCGTGAGCTCTCCCAACTACCGTCACCCCTATGTATTCCTCCGCGATCTGCTTGCGCTGGAAGACATTTCGCGCGGTCGGCTGATCTGTGGCCTGGGAACGGGTGGTGACCTCGATGCCGCGATCCTCGGCGAGGAGCGGCCCCTGAAGGAGCGGGTCGACCGGTTCCACGAGTTCGTCGAGGTGCTGGACCGACTGTTCCGTGAGGACCACGTGTCGCACGACGGCACCAGCTATCGGACCGTCGACGCGCGCACGCTGCCCGGTTCGGTCCAGCAGCCTCGAGTGCCCTTCGTCATCGCCGCCAACGGCCCGCGGTCGCTGCGGCTCGCCGCCGCCCACGGCCAGGGGTGGGTGACCTACGGCAAGGGTGGCGAGACCCTGGACGAGTGGTGGGCCGGGATCGGCGAGCTCAGCGCGAAGCTCGACGACGTCGAAGGTGCTGCCGCACGCCAGGTCCCGCTCGACCGGTACCTCTCCCTCGACGGTGCACCGCGCTTCTCGCTCGAGAGCGTCGAGCTCTTCACCGACCAGGTGGGACGGGCAGGTGAGCTCGGGTTCAGCGACGTCGTGACGCACTGGCCACGGCCGAACGGCGTCTACGCCGGCACCGAGTCGGTGCTGGCGGAGGTCGCCGGCCTGCTGCCCGGTCTGAGGTAGGCCTGGTTAGGAGAATGCGAACAGTGCGAGTGGTTCGGTCGTCGGTGCGGTCGAGCCGCCGGCCGGCTCCATCGTGATGCCGGCGCCGGTGGCCGTTGCGGCATCGCCGCTCAGGAGCACCGTGACGGTGTCGGCCGATCCGTGGGGCATGACGCCGGCACTGACCATGCCCCGGTTGGGCTGGTCCAGCCAGACCTGGAAGTCCTTTCCGTCGGGCGCAGCCGGCATGTGGTCGGCGATGATGACGGCCTTGCCGAGGGAGGCGCTGCGGACGATGGTCGCCTTCGCGCCACCGATGACCTTCTCGTAGCGCTGGGCGTCCTTGGCCTCGAGCACCTGCTCGGTGGCGCTGACGTTGCCGCGTCCGTTGGAGTTGTCGTCCCACGGGCTCCACGCGATTCCGCCAACGAGGAGCACGGCAGCTGCGGCCGCACTGGCGAGCCAGGCGGTCACCCGGCGCCGCGGGCGGAACTGGATCACGTTGGAGTCAGTCGGGGTCGGCGCGTCAGGGGGCGAGGATCCGCCACCGGGCCCAGAGGCGACTGGGCCACCGGACTGCGCCTCGAGAGGGGGGAGCGGGCGGACCATCTTGATGCCCGCCAGGACGGAGTCACGCATCGAGGAAGGAGGGGCGGTCTCGGTCATCAGGGAAAGCTGGGTCGCAGCCTCCTGCAGGGAGGCCACCTCCGCCTGGCACTCTGGGCACTCGGCGAGGTGCAGCTCGAAAGCGCTGCGCTCCTGCTCGTCGATGGCGTCGACTGCATAGGCGCCGACCAGTCCGTGGATGTCGGCACTCATGACTGCACCCCCATGGTGTCTCTCAGGCGGATAAGTCCGTCACGTATTCGGGTCTTGGCGGTGCCGAGGGGCACCCCCAGGAGGGAGGCCACCTCGGTGTGCGTGTAGCCACCGAGGTAGGCGAGCTCGACCGCGCTGCGCTGGGTCTCGGTGAGCGAGTCCAGGGCGTTGCGCACTCGTTGGGCGTCCAGGCGACGGTCGACCGTCTCGGCGGTCTCGTCGAAGCTGCGTTCCTGGTTCCGTGAGCCGTAGGTGTCCTCACGGTCGGTGGACGCCTGCGCGGACCGCACCCGGTCGACCGCCTTGCGGTGCGCGATGGTGAGCATCCAGCTCACCGCGCTGCCCCGCGCGGGGTCGAACCGGGCGCTGGTGCGCCAGATGTCCAGCAAGGCTTCCTGGGCGACTTCCTGCGACTGCGCCGGGTCCCGCACCACGCGGAGGACCAACCCGTAGATCCGGGCGGACACTGCGTCGTACAGGCGGGCGAATGCTGCCTCGTCACCGAGGGCGCTGGCCCGCAACAGCCCGGCGAGGTCGGTGCCCACGGCAGCACCTCCCCAGGTCGGTTCGGGACCCGGGGTGGTTGCTGCCATGGACACCATCATCGCTGATTCAGCTCAGCCGGGGAGGAGAACGCCGTCGATGATGTAGACGGTGGCGTTGGCGGTCTGCACGTTGCCGCAGATCACGTTCGCCTCGCCGACCTTGAACGACTCACCGGAGCCGGTCACCTTGATGGTGCCGCCGCCGAGGGTCTTGTGCTCGCCGGCGAGCATCTCCGGGGTGAGCTTGCCGGGCACGACGTGGTTGGTGAGCACCTTGGTGAGCAGACCCTTCGGGTCCTTCATCGCGGCGTCCATCGTGGCCTTCGGCACAGCGGCGAAGGCGTCGTTGCTCGGAGCGAAGACGGTGATGTCCTTGGCCGAGTTCAGGGTCTCGCCGAGGCCGGCCTCGGTCACCGCGGTGACGAGGGTGGACAGGACGGGGTTGTTGCTCGCGGCGGTGGCGACCGGGTCGGTGGCCATGCCGGAGAACGAGCCCTTGCCGTCCGCGGGAACGGCGGAGCAACCAGCACCGAACGGCTTGGCCGTCATGTCCTCGGACGTGCTCGAGGAGCTGGACGAGGAGCTGGAGCTCGGCATGGACGAGGTGCTGGAGGCCGCGGTGTCGGAACCGGAGTTCCCACAGGCAGCGAGGCTGAGCGGAAGGGCGAGGCTGAGGGCAGCAATGGTGCTGCGGCGTGCGAGTCGCATGATGGTGGCTCCTTGTTGTGGACTGTCTGACACCCGGTATTCGGACCTGCCCAACAGGTGGATTGGTCGCATTGAAACCTTTCTGGCACAAGGGTTTCCGTGGCCCGAGCGCAACGACATCTGGCCACTGGTTCCCGGATGGTGGGCGCTCAGAGCGCGACCATCGGGCACCAGTGGCCAGACGTGCAGGAAGGGTCCGCAGGGTCAGGAGATGAGGACGACGATCGAGTGCCAGCCGGACGCGCCACCCGGGAACGGGTCGGCCCGCTTCTCGGTCTGCACCTGGCCGGTCCCGTCGGTCGCGCGCACCGTGAGGTCGTGCCGGCCCGTCGTGGCGTCCCACACCCAGAACCACTGACGCCAGTAGTCGGTGCCGCCGTCCGGGCCGAGGGTGGCCTTCTGCCACGGACCCTTGTCGACGCGTACCTCGACCTCCTTGATGCCACGGAGCTGCGCCCAGGCGACACCACCGATGGCGACCTTGCCGGGCTTGTAGGTGGCGAGCCCTGCGGGGGTGTCGATCCGCGCCTGGGTCTTCACGGTGCCGTCGATCGCCCAGTCGCGCTTGGTCCAGTAGGCCTGCTCCGCGGCATACGTCGTCGCAGTGAGCTTGGTGAGCCACTTGGTGGCGCCCACGAACCCGTAGAGGCCGGGGGTGACCATCCGCGCGGGGAACCCGTGGCGGGCAGGCAGCGGCTGACCGTTCATCGCGACGGCGATCAGGGCGTCGCGGTCGTCGGTCAGCGCCTCGATCGGCGTCGAGATCGTCATGCCGTCGGTGGACTCGCTGAGGATCTGGTCGACGCCGTCCTGCACGCCGGCCCGTTCGAGCAGGTCACGGACGCGCACACCCAGCCAGCGGGTGGAGGAGATGTAGGGGCCGCCCACCTCGTTGCTGACGCAGTTGAGGGTGATGTCCTTCTCGACCATCGGCATCTTGAGCAGCTCGGCGAACGTGATCGAGAGCTTGTTGTCGACCTTGCCGTCGATCTCCAGCACCCAGTTGTCGATGTCGATGCGCGGGATGACCAGCGCGGTGTCGACGCGGTAGAACTGGTCGATCGGGGTGCTGAAGGCGCTGACGCCCTTGACCTTGCCCTCGAGGCCGGTGGGCAGCGCCGGCAGCGAGTTCTGCGGCTTGGGGAGGGTGACCGAGGACGGCAGGGTCGCGGGGGCCGCCAGCTTCTGGCCCAGGGCGCCGAGCGCCGCGGCGCCGACCGTGACCCCGGCGGCACCGATGAGGAAGTTGCGGCGGGCAGGGGTGCCCTCCGCCCCCTTCGCGTATGCCGTGTGGTCCAGCGGCGACTCGGGCGTCACCCTGTCGGCCGTCGCCTTGTCGGGCTTCGCCTTGGCGGTCGTGACCGCGCCGGGAGTGGGCAGGTTGGGGATCAGCGCGCGCAGTCCGGTGAGGGTCGCCACTCCGACGGCGGCCGTCACGAGGGCGGGCACGATGTCGAACGGTGCGGAGGCCGGACGGAACCAGGCGGCCAGACCGGCGAGCATGGCGAGAGCGACCACGAGGACGTTGGCCAGGCTCGGCTTGGTGCGCGACACCAGGCCGATCAGCGCGGCGGCGATGACGACGACGAGGGTGACGCTGCCGAGCAGCACCGGCTTGTCGGCCGTGCCGAAGTTCCGGACCGCCCACTCCTTGACCGGTGTCGGGGTGGCGTCGATGACCGTCGAACCGACGGCAAGCACGGGTGAGGCCGAGGGATTGACGAATGCCGCCACAAGGTGACCCACCGCCATCCCGGCGGCGGCCGCGAGGACGCCGCTGACGGCATACCTGAGGCTTTGGCTCCGGGTGCCGGGTGACCTTGCGATGTGTTCCATAAGTGCTATTCGTACTCGCCTCTCCTGCGGATGGGTCCCTGGGCGAGGCGCGCGGGTGCGTCGCGGGTAGCGTGAGCACGTGCCACCGACCCGCCGATACCCGAACTTCGTCGCGTTCATCTCGACGGGCGTCATCCTCGGCTTCGTCGCGGGCTCGGCCGTGGCCTACCTCAGCGAGGACACCGCGACCTACGGCCACGACTACAGCGTGACGAGCGCGGTGCTGTTCCTCGGCATCGTGGGCGCGTGCGTCTTCGGGCTCCTCGCCGCAGTCATTGCCGTGCTGCTGGACCGGCGCGGATGACGGCTGGGGCAATGCCGCTCGTCCCTGTGGGAGACTGAGCCACGTGGCACGCGGCGACGGACAGCTCTCGCACGATCTGCTTCCCGGCGAGAAGGGCCCGCAGGACGCCTGCGGGGTCTTCGGCGTCTGGGCTCCCGGCGAGGACGTCGCCAAGCTGACCTACTACGGGCTCTACGCCCTGCAGCACCGTGGGCAGGAGTCGGCAGGCATCGCCACCTCCGACGGGCGCTCGATCCTGGTCTACAAGGACATGGGCCTGGTCTCCCAGGTCTTCGACGAACGGTCGCTCGCGTCGCTGCGCGGGCACCTGGCCGTGGGTCACTGCCGCTACTCCACGACCGGCGGCTCGACGTGGGAGAACGCCCAGCCGACCCTCGGCGGGCACGCCGAGTCCACGGTGGCCCTGGCCCACAACGGCAACCTCATCAACTCCGCCGAGCTGCGCGAGCTGGTGGCGGACCGCCGCGCGGAGGGCTACGGCACCGGTGGTGGCGAGCTGGTGCGCGGCAACACCACCGACACGGCGCTCGTCACGGCGTTGCTGGCTGACGACCCCGACCGCTCGCTCGAGGCTGCGGCGCTGGACCTGCTGCCCAAGCTGCGCGGCGCCTTCTGCTTCGTCTTCATGGACGAGCACACCTTGTATGCCGCGCGCGACCCCCAGGGGATCCGCCCGCTGGTGCTCGGTCGCCTGGAGCGCGGCTGGGTGGTGGCGTCGGAGACCGCGGCGCTGGACATCGTCGGTGCCTCGCTGATCCGTGAGGTCGAGCCCGGCGAGCTGCTCATCATCGACGAGGACGGCCTGCGTTCCCAGCGGTTCGCCGAGACCGACCGCAAGGGCTGCGTCTTCGAGTACGTCTACCTCGCTCGCCCCGACACCACCATCAACGGCCGGGGGGTCCACGAGTCGCGGGTCGAGATGGGGCGCACCCTGGCGCGCGAGCACCCGGTCGAGGCCGACCTCGTGATGCCGACGCCCGAGTCGGGCACGCCCGCCGCGATCGGCTATGCCCAGGAGTCCGGCATCCCCTACGGCCAGGGGCTGGTGAAGAACTCCTACGTCGGCCGCACCTTCATCGCCCCGTCGCAGACGATCCGCCAGCTCGGCATCCGGCTCAAGCTGAACCCGCTCCGCGAGGTCATCAAGGGCAAGCGACTCGTCGTGGTCGACGACTCGATCGTGCGCGGCAACACCCAGCGGGCGCTGGTGCGGATGCTCCGCGAGGCGGGAGCCGCCGAGGTTCACGTGCGCATCTCGTCGCCGCCGGTGCGCTGGCCCTGCTTCTATGGCATCGACTTCGCGACCCGGGCCGAGCTGATCGCCACCGGCATCGGGGTCGAGGAGGTCTGCACCTCCATCGGTGCCGACTCCCTGGGCTACATCTCGGAGGAAGGCATGATCGCCGCCACCGAGCAGCCCGGCAACCAGCTCTGCACCGCCTGCTTCACCGGGACCTACCCGCTGGAGCTCCCCGACGCGAGCCGGCTCGGCAAGAACCTCTTCGAGACGCTGCCGATCGACGTCGAGGGCGTGGGCGGGGTCGACGTGGACGGCGTCTCGCTCGGAGTGCCCGGCGGCGCAGCAGACGCCCTCACCCGACCCTGACCCGCCCCCTCTTCCCGGGTCGATCTGCCGCGACGTGTTGCGCGCAGGTCGTCACGGGACCGCGAAAACGCGGCTGGGTGACCACCAGGTCGCAACACGTCCGCCTGTGCTGCGACTTGTTGCGCGCAGATCGTCACGGGACCGCGAAAACGCGGCTGGGTGACGACCAGGTCGCAACACGTCGGCCAAGGGAAGAGGGTCAGGCGCCGGCGACGGGGGTGTCCTGGCGCCGGGGCTCGCGCCACAGGTCGATCGTCTGGGTCAACCAGAACGTCGCGAACTGGCCGATCAGGGCCGCCTCGAGCCAGAACACCCAGTGGTCCAGCCACCCCAGCCAGGGACCGGTCACGGCGATCACGATGATCGAGGCCACCATCAGCACGAAGCCCCAGAAGTAGCGGTTCCAGAAATGGTCGCGCACCGGACGGTGGTCCTCGCGAGCCTGCTCGCGGGCCAGCCCACGCGCATTCACGAAGACCACGGCGACGATGCCGAGGAAGAGCAGGATGGCCGCCGTGTCGTGGCCGTGGCACATGAACGCTCCCCGGTTGAACAGGTAGAAGGCGACCAGCCCGACGAAGGCCAGCACCGACAGGCCGATCGCCACCCCGACGCCCTTGGACAGCTCGCGCTCGTCCTCAGGCGTGGCGAAGAGCTGGATCCCCATGACGACGGCGAACGCCAGCACCGCGACGATGAACAGCGACCCGACGTTGTTGGAGATCGCCTCGCGCACGTCGGGAGCAATCGCCGAGGACACGCACTTCTCCTCCGGGCGGGTGGGCACGAACGCCACGATGAAGGCGAAGAAGCCCGACCCGTTGAGCAGCACGTCCTCGAGCTCGCTGCTCCCCTGGTAGACGATGAGGCAGGTCCCGATGGCGCACAGCCCGGCGACGAAGACCGCCCGCACCGGGGTGTAGTAGGACGCGCTGATGGACTGGAGCATGGTGTCGGTGGACCAGATGTGGCCCACGACCGAGATGAAGATGACCAGGACCAGCAGCACCATGGCCAGCCGTAGGAACCGGTAGGTGCGCAACAGGTCGAACTGGTAGCTCGTGGACATGGCAGATTCCCCTCCCTGACGAAACGGTCCCTGCCCGAGCAGGATCCCGCCGCCCGGACCGCCTCGGCTCAGTCATTCGTACCGGTCTAGGGTGGGCACGTGAGCGAGCCGATCACCTATGCCTCCGCCGGTGTCGACGTCGAGGCCGGTGACAAGGCCGTCGAGCTCATGAAGGCTTCGGTCCGCCGGGCGACCCGTCCCGAGGTCCTGGGGGGTCTGGGCGGTTTCGCCGGCCTGTTCGACGCCACGGCGATCGCGCGGATGAGCCACCCGGTCCTGGCGACCAGCACCGACGGGGTCGGCACGAAGGTCGCCATTGCCCAGGCGCTCGACAAGCACGACACCATCGGGTTCGACCTCGTGGGCATGGTCGTCGACGACATCGTCGTGTGCGGCGCAGAGCCGTTGTTCATGACCGACTACATCGCCACGGGCAAGGTGGTCCCCGAGCGGATCGCGGCCATCGTGTCCGGCATCGCCGCTGCGTGCGAGCAGGCCAGGGTCGCGCTCGTGGGCGGCGAGACCGCCGAGCACCCCGGGCTGCTGCGGCCCGACGAGTACGACGTGGCAGGTGCCGCGACAGGCGTCGTGGAGTATGCCGAGGTGCTGGGTCCCGACCGCGTCGTGCCTGGCGATGTGGTCCTGGCGCTCGGGTCGAGTGGTCTGCACTCGAACGGATACTCGTTGGTGCGCAAGGTGATTGGCGCCGCGGGCTGGCAGCTCAACCGCCAGGTCGAGGAGTTCGGCCAGACCCTGGGCGAGGAGCTGCTCACCCCGACCCGCGTGTACTCCGCCGACCTGCTCGACCTGATCCGCACGGACGGCATCGACCTGCATGCGCTGTCGCACGTGACCGGTGGTGGGCTCGTGGCCAACCTCGCCCGCGTCCTGCCGCCCACCGTCTTTGCCCGACTCGACCGCTCCACCTGGACCCCGCCGGCGGTGTTCTCGACGGTCGGCAGCCTCGGCCAGGTCCCCCGAGCCGACCTCGAGCGCACCCTCAACATGGGCGTCGGCTTCGTGGCGATGCTCCCGGCCGACCAGGTCGACGCCGCAACCCGGTTCCTCGAGGCACGCGGCATACGGGCCTGGGCGATCGGTGAGGTGACGGGTGCCGAGGACGCACCCACGGACGACGGCCATGAGGTGGTGCGCGGCGCCAAGGGCGTCGAGGGCGGCGCAGTCCAGCTCGTCGGGGACCATCCCGCGGGCTGAGTACCCGACCCCATGCGGTGGGCGCCCTTCGCCGACAACACTGAGCGGCATGAGCACCCGCTCGAGAAGCACCTTGGCCTGGTCCCTCGCGGTCGGGTGGGTCGGCGCGCTCGCCATCGGGGGGGCCGGACTGGTGCTGACGGTCATGCTGGGCGCCGTGTCCGCAGCACTCGACGTCCTCGGCCACGCTCCGTCGGATCCGACGTCGGGCACCGACCTCTGGGTGGTGACCGGCGCATCGATGGCGTTGTGCCTGGCCGTGGCCGGCGGTGGGGGCTGGACCCTTGCGGGGGCGCCTGACGGCCTGACCCCCCGCTGGCTGGCCGGACTGGCGGCGGGACTGGTGGGCGTGGCGGCGGGTGCGGCCCTCTTCGCGATCGTGGTCGGGTTCGCACCGGTCTGAGCACGCACGGGCCCACCGAAGCAGTCACTCAGCGGCTTCCGCCCGTGACGGCGGCGGGGTTACCGTCGGGCTGTGTGGGCGCCACAGCACGAGGACCAGGCGGTACGCCAGTACCGCTTCCTCCTGCGCACCGCCCCGCTCGACGCGCTCGAAGAGGCCCACGTGGAGGTGCTGGCGGCCATGGCCCGGGCTCGCCGGGCGATGGTCCTGTGGGCCGTGCAGGACGGGCTGGTGGCCGGGCTGCGCCTGCGGCCGGATGACGTCCGCCCCATCGCCCACCTGGTGACCCTGGGCGAGCGCCGGCGCCCGGGTGAGTTCCTGCGTTCCTGTCTGCCCAGCGTGCTGCTGGAGGTGGCCGAGGGCGTCATCGTGGCAGAGGCCATGTTCGGCCGCTTCGGCGGGTATGCCGCGTGGGACGGGGCCGAGCCCGAGCTCACCGAAGAGGGTGAGTGGGTCGACGGCGGCTTCGGCGAGCAGTGGCACGACGCCTTGATGGGGCATGTGCTCTACCGCAACTTCGCGGGCGGGCCCAGCTCTCCGGACACCGCGTTCGGCGGCCACTGAGATCCAACGGAGGTCATGGGATCCCCCATCTGGTGGAGTCCGAAAACGCATTCTGGGTGAGCCCCTTTGCATGCCGGCTGCCTACCGTCGGTGGAGTGAGCATGACCCTGTTCAAGCGGCGGCAGGTCGAGCCTCCGGCCCCCGTCGAGCGTCCGGAGGTCCGTCAGTACCGCTACGTGCTCCGCACGGCCCACCTCGAGCAACTGGAAGCCCTCCATCGCGAGTCGATCGCCGCCCTCGACGTCCTGAACCGTGCCCACGTCCTGCGCACCGCGCAGGATCGCCTGCTCAGCGGGCGGGAGCTCACGGTGGACGACATCGCCGGGATCGCCCACCTCGTCACGGTCGGCGAGCTGCGGACACCCGGGATCATCGTGTCCGCCCTGAACGAGGCGGCGCTCGCGCGGCTCGCCCACCTGGTCATCACCAGGTCGGCGGCGGTCCCGCTGCTGGAGGGCCACGAGGACTGGGACGGCCAGGACGGCGACGTCCGCGAGGCGCTCACCCGGTCGTCGCTGAAGGCAGCGTCGCGAGCAGCGCGGAGAACGGCGCCCGGGCTGGCTCCCGAAGGTGCCCACCAAGGCGCCTGACTGCGGCCTGGCATGAGGCATGGGGACCATCGCTGACCGCGCGCCGGAGGACCAGATCGTCCGGCAGTACCGTTTCCTGCTCCGCACCGGGCCGCTGGACGCACTCCAGGCCGCTCACCACGAAGCGCTCGACGACCTCGGCCAGGACGTTAAGGGCCGCGTCCTGACGGCAGTCCAGGACGGGTTGGTGGCCGGCCAGCGGCTCGGTCCCGGCGACACGGCTGCGATCGCCCGGCTGATCAGCATCGGCGAGCGCCGCAACCCGCGGGGCTTCCTCGACGCCTGCGACCCGTCGGTGCTGCGGGTGCTCGCCCAGGCGGTCATCCACGCCGAGGCCGCCTTCGGCCTCTTCGCCGGGTATGCCGCGTGGGACGGCGTCGATCCCGCGCCCACCGATGTGGGCGTGGACCACGGTGGCGACTCGCAGTCGACCAGCACCGATGCGGCGGTGGCCGAGGCCCAGGCGCTGGCCTACGGGCACGCCATGATCGTGTCGCCCTGGGTTGGTGGGGGAGGCTTCTAGGCCTGGGCCAACACCTCGGCCGTCGTCGCGAGTGACACCAACGGCGCGTAGAGCGACATCACGTCGAGGGCCTTCTGGTGGTTGTCATCGGTCGACCCAGCGCAGGCGTCGGTCACCACCGTGACGGTCGCTCCGGCATCGGCTGCGGCCAGCACCGTCGACACCACGCAGCAGTCCGTCGCCACGCCGGCCACGAACAGGGACGGCTGTTCGCCCACCACGGCTCGCAGGTCGGGGGTCCACTTGCCGAACGTCGTGGCGACGACGGTCGTGGTCGCGTGGGCGGCCACGTCGTCGGTCAGCTCGTACAACGGGTCGTCCGCGGGCTGAAGTGCCCACGGGAACTCCTCGTAGTAGCGCACCCAGGCACCGGCGGGCTCGGCCGGCGCGACGAACCGGGTGAAGACCGCGCGGTCACCGAAGGCCGTGGCGAGGCGTACGACGTTGGCCGCGGCCGCGGCATACCGGGGAGCACGCCAGGCGCTGGCCGGGTCACCGAAGACACGTTGCAGGTCGATCGCCACGAACCAGGGGCGATCACTCACGTGCCGGCCTCCTGGCGGCGGACGGTGCCGCGACGCAGGACCAGCGTGACCACGAAGGAGAGCACCAGCGCCAGCAGGACCCCGAGGTTGGCGTAGGGCCAGTTGCCTTCCCAGTAGGGGCCGGCCGGGTCGTCGACGAACTTCCCCAGCCCGAGGGGCTCGAGCAGGTAGCCCTGCCAGTTGTTCCACGACGCGTCACCGGCGAAGCTGTTGACGACCAGGCCCCAGCCGAGCACGGTCGCGACGACCATGGTGCCGATCGAGGTCCAGTCCCAGGTGCCGTAGCGGCCGCGCGGGTCGAAGAGCGCGTCGTCGTCGTAGTCGCGCTTGCGCAGGACGAGGTCGGAGATCATGATCCCGGCCCACGCCGCGAGCGGGACACCGAGCGTGATGAGGAACGACTGGAAGGGGTTGATGAAGCTCTCGGCGAAGAAGACCACCCAGATGGTGCCGATCGTGAGGATGATGCCGTCGATGAACGCTGCGCGGGGCCGGGGGATCCGGACGCCGAGCGAGAGCAGGGTCAGGCCGGACGAGTAGATGCCCAGCACCGCCCCGCTCACCAGGGCGAGGATCGCGGCCACGAGGAAGGGCAGCAGGAACCACGTCGGAAGGATCGTGGCGAGGGTGCCGATGGGGTCTGCCTGGATGCCGTCTCGCAGCTTCTCGTCGGAGCCCGCCAGCAGCAGCCCGTAGATGACCAGCACGGTCGGGGCGAGAGCGCCGCCGAAGGTGTTCCAGGCCACGATCGAGGCGCCCGAGGCGTCCCGCCGCTGGTAGCGCGACCAGTCGGCGGCGATGTTGATCCAGCCGAGCCCGAAGCCGGTCATGACCAGGACCAGGGCCCCGACCACGGCGCCGGTGGAGCCGCTCGGCAGCGCGTTGACCGCTGACATGTCCACGTCGTCAACGGTGAGGGCGATGTAGACGACCGTCGCGATGCCGGTGATCCACGTGAGGTACGACTGCATCTTCATGATGATGTGGTAGCCGGCCACCGACGCCGCCACGATGAGGGCGGCGACGACGACGCACGCCACGATCTTGGTGCCGGTGCCGCCGCCCCAGCCGAGCTGCTTGAAGATCGTCGCCGTGGCCAGCGTCGCCAGGATCGCGAGGAAGGTCTCCCACCCGATCGAGGTCAGCCAGGAGATGACCCCGGGCACCTTCTGCCCGGTCACGCCGAAGGCCGAGCGCGACAGGATCATGGTCGGCGCCGAGCCACGCTTGCCGGCGATCGCGATCAGTCCGCACAGCAGGAACGACACGACGACGCCGACGACGGTGACCAGCACGGCCTGCCAGAACGAGATCTTGAAGCCCAGCACGAAGCCGGCGTAGCTGATCCCGAAGACCGAGACGTTGGCCGCGAACCACGGCCAGAAGAGGTCCTTCGGACGGGCCGTGCGAGCGGCCTCGTCGATGATCTCGATCCCGGTGGTCTCCACCCCAAGGCGCTGGGTCTCAGCGCGCGTGTCAGTGCTCATGACGCGAGCGTAGTGCTCACCCGAGCACAAACCGCTGCGCCACGGCACACGGACATGGCCGCACGCCGCGGCGCGGCGGAGGTGACACACGAGCCCGAGGGCCCGCGCATGAGGTGGAGGTCAGTCAGGACGTCGGGTCATTGCTGACCCGAGGCCCACTTTCCGTATTCGTCGTACTCGTCCTCGCCCACAGAGCTGTCGGAAACAGGTTCCGGCTCCGCGTAGGAAGACCCGTGCAGTTCTCGCTCAAGCGCCGTCAGGTCGGTGTTGGGAGAGAAGTACTTCAGCTCCCGAGCGACCTTGGTCTGCTTGGCTTTGGCCCGGCCGCGCCCCATGGCGTGACCCCCTCATGCGTCTGCCGGGACGGCATCGCCTTGTCGAGTCACCATGTCGGCGCCTCGGCTCGACGGAGCGGTCCCGGGAATCGTGTATTTGTCGTGAGGACAACGCTACATGAGCGATGCAAGTTCTGTGGCGAGACCCGCGTCTCACCGGGCGATCGCGTGCTCAGCGGGCAGGGAGCCAGATCCCGGCGGCCTGCCTGGCCGCCATCCGCTCCTCGGCGATGTGGTCGGCGGCCGCGGCAGGGGTGATGTTGCGCGCATCCGCCGTCTCGAGCACCTCGAGGGTGTGGTCGAAGATCGCCGTGGCGCCCTTCTTGGCGCGCTCGAAGTCGAAACCGTGCAGCTCGTCGCTGACCTGGATGACGCCGCCGGCGTTGACGAGGAAGTCCGGGGCGTAGGTGATGCCGCGCTCGCGGAGCCGGTCGGCCGTGCCGCCCTCACCCTCCAGCACGAGCTGGTTGTTCGCGCCGCCACAGACGACGGTGGCCTTCAGGTTCTCGACCGTGGTGTCGTCGAGTGCGCCGCCGAGGGCGCACGGCGCGTAGACGTCGATGTCGGAGGTCACGAGGGTCGCGGTGTCGGGGACGACCTCGATCTCGGGGTGCTGCGCCGTCAGGGCCGCCAGCGCCTGCTCGTTGACATCGGTCACCACCACCGTGGCGCCGTCCTCCAGGAGGTGTCCGGCGAGGATGCGGCCGACCTTGCCGACCCCGGCGATGCCGACGGTCCGGCCCTTGAGCGTCGGCTGGCCCCACAGGTGCTGGGCGGCAGCGCGCTGGCCCTGGAAGACGCCGAAGGCCGTGAGCACGGAGGAGTCGCCGGCGCCGCCGTTGGCCTCGGAACGACCGGTCGCGAAGCGGGTGGTCTCGCTGACGATGTCCATGTCGGCGACGTAGGTGCCCACGTCGCACGCCGTGACGTAGCGGCCGCCGAGGGACTCCACGAAGCGGCCGTAGGCGCGCAGCAGGTCGGGGGTCTTGTCCGTCGCCGGGTCGCCGATGATGACCGCCTTGCCGCCGCCGAGGTCCAGGCCGGCCACCGCGTTCTTGTAGGCCATGCCCTTGGACAGGCGCAGCACGTCGGCCAGTGCCGCGTCCTCGCTGGCGTAGGGGTAGAACCGCGTGCCGCCCAGGGCCGGCCCGAGAGCCGTGCTGTAGATCCCGATGATGGCCCGCAGGCCGGTCGCCCGGTCGTGGCAGAAGACCACTTGTTCGTGCTGGGACGTGGAGGTGGCAGGCGTCGAGATGCTGGGCGACGAGGACGCGGTCACGGTGGTGACTCCTTGAGCTCGGTGAGGCGCAGGGCGGGGAGGTCGGCGCGGATCGCGCGCCTGGACCCAGCGTAATCCCGCTCACGGGTTGGTCCGGTGACTAGTCCCAACGGGCCATATCGGATGACCCGTTGGGAATGTTCCCAAAGGGTCCCGCTTGTCCGATTATGGAACCACGTCCCCTGCACAAGGAGTTAGACATGGTTACTCGCACCACCGAGGTCGAGAAGTTGCTCACGCCTGCGGAGGTGGCCTCACTGTTCCGGGTCGACCCCAAGACAGTGACGCGTTGGGCCAAGGCGGGGAAGCTCAACTCCATCCGCACGCTCGGTGGCCATCGCCGCTACCGAGAAGTCGAAGTTCGCGCGCTTCTCACTGACGTCCTCTGACAGTTCACTGACGTCCGCTGACGGACTCGCGCGTCGAGGGGCAGGGCCTGGCGCGCACCTGACAGCGGTGCTGGCGGTACGTTCGGTCCCATGGACTCGGCGCGCCGTTCTGGCCCTCTCGCGGGCGTCCGGGTCGTCGAGGTCGGCGGGATCGGTCCCGGCCCTTTCGCCGCGATGATGCTGTCCGACCTCGGTGCGGACGTCGTACGCGTCGACCGGCCAGGTGAGGACCTGAGGGCCACCCATGGAGTGCTGCTGCGGGGGCGGCGGTCCGTGGTCGTGGACCTCAAGTCCGACGAGGGTCTGGCTGTCGTGCTCGGGCTGATCGCTGCGTCCGACATCCTCATCGAGGGATTTCGTCCGGGTGTCGCCGAGCGGCTCGGCTTCGGTCCAGACGTTGCGCTGCAACGTAATCCGCGCATCGTATACGGCCGCATGACGGGGTGGGGGCAGGACGGACCGTATGCCGCCCTGGCCGGTCACGACATCACCTACCTGGCGGTGGCGGGCGTTCTCGACGCCTTCGCCGGCCCCGACGGGCGGCCGGTGCCGCCACTGAACCTGCTCGGGGACTTCGGCGGCGGGGGGATGCTGCTGGCACTCGGGGTCGTCTCGGCGCTGTGGCACGCGCGCGAGTCCGGGCAGGGCCAGGTCGTCGATGCGGCGATCGTCGACGGCGTCGGGGCGATGACCGCGATGCACCAGTCGATGCTCGGCTCGGGGATGTGGCCGGCGGCCAGAGGGTCGAACCTGTTCGACGGGGGAGCGCCGTTCTACCGCTGCTACCGCACGAGCGACGACCGCTGGGTCGCGGTGGGCGCGATCGAGCCGATCTTCTACGAGCGGCTCCTGGCCGGGCTCGGGCTGGACCGCGCCGCGGTGGGTGCCGACCAGATGGAGCTCGCCTCCTGGCCGATGGTCTCGGAGATGGTTGCCGACCGCTTCGCCGCACGGTCCCTTGCGGAATGGGTGGCGGTCTTCGGTGACCTCGACGCCTGTGTGGCGCCGGTCCTGACCGCCCAGGAAGCGCGCTCCGATGCCCACCTCGACGCCAGGCAGGCGTATGCCGCCGTCCCCGGTGCCCCCGGGACGGTCCAGCCGGCCCCGGCCCCGCGGTTCTCGGTGACCCCCACGACCGCGGGGCAGCCCGCGGGGGCGCCGGGACGGCATACCGACGAGGTCGTGCGTGGGCTAGCCGAACGTTAGGCGGATTGACGGTCCACCGAACAGCCGACCCAATGGTCAAGGCTTGGCAAAGTTCGTTCTCCGGAGCCGAAATCCGCGCTTCCATCAGGGGGCACACCTCTTCACACCCTTGGAGCCCCCGTGACCAACAGCCTCGGCACCTTCCTGCAGGAGCAGCTTCGCGTGCTCGGCTGGAGCCGCGCGACCCTCGCGACGCGCAGTGGTCTGGACGAGTGGACGCTCGAAGGGATCCTCGACACCCCGGTCCTGCCGGAATGGCCCCAGCCCGACGAGATGCTGGCGCTGTCCCGTGCACTGTGCCTCTCCGTCCGCGAGATCGTGCTGCGATCCGCCGAGGGGTGCGGCCTGTCCGTGCTCGGCGGCATCGAGCACCCCGAAGCTGTACTGCTGGCCACCAACGACGAGCTGATGCGCGAAGTGCGCCGTCGGCTGGCCCTCGGTGCACGCACAGGGCAGTACATCACCAGCGCACCCCAGCACTGGGGTGTCGACACCGGCATCCAGTCGGCGTAAGGGTGGCCGGCACCTCCCCCTGCGGTGCCGCGCCGTCCGACACACCCAGCCCCCGTCCCTCAGCCAGACGGGCGCTGGAACGGCAAGAGAGCAAGTCCCTTCAACGGAAGCCACCGGTCATCCCACAGATGACCGGTGGCTTTCGTGATGGAGGCGTGGGGGTCAGGACAGCCGGCGCAGCGTGACAGCGAAGGACTCGAGCGCCCGGACGGCCGCGTCGAGCTCACGTTCCACGGCCACCAGGGCAGGCTGGTCGACGACCACGCCGTCCTCGCCGAGGTGCTCGACGTCCGCGCAGAGCAGTGCGAGCCGTTCGGCCCCGAGGTTGGCCGCGCTGCCCTTGAGACCGTGTGCCGCGCGACTCAGCTCGTGGGCCGCGCCCGCCTCGCGGTGCTCGCGCATGGTGGCCAGCGCGGCCCGGGAATTGGGCCCGAACCTGTCGATGAACCGCAGCAGCATCGTCGGGTCGCCCGGGTCGAGGTCGAGCAGCTCCTCGAGGCGCGAGGGGTCCAGCACGGTGGTGTCCGCCCGAGACGCGAGCCGTCGGCTGTCCGTGGCGTCGGTCTCTGCGCTGTGGTCGCCGTTGACCGGGACCCAGCGCTCCAGGGTGTCGCGCAAGAGCGCCACGTCGACGGGTTTGGTGAGGAAGTCGTCCATGCCCGACTCGAGGCAGCGCTCGCGCTCGCCGGCGATGGCCGCCGCCGTCATCGCGATGATGGGCGTCCGGTACTGGTCGTCCTCGAAGGAGCGAATCATGCGCGTGGCGTCGTAGCCGTCCATCTGGGGCATCTGGCAGTCCATCAGCACCGCGTCGTACGCGCCGTCGGCCGACTGGAACGAGTAGTAGCCGGCCAGCCCGTTCTCGGCGACGTCCACGGCATACCCGAGGCTCTCGAGGATGCCGACGGCCACCAGCTGGTTGACCTCGTTGTCCTCCACGACGAGGACGCGGCCCCGGGAACCCATCGGGAGGCGCCGGTCGGCGCGGCCGGGAGTCGAGGAGGCGGTTCCAGGGGCGATCGGTGCACCGTTCGGCGCACCGTTCGGCGCACCGTTCGGCGGGGCGGTCTCGGCGCGGGCGCCGGCCAGGTCGGCGAGGGTGTCCAGCAGGCTGGAGGGCAGCACGGGCTTGGTCAGCGACACGTCGATGCCGGCCGCCGTCAGGACCTCTGGATCGAGGTCCATGGCCGAGGTGAGCAGGACGATCCGGGTGTCGCCGAAGCGGCCGTCACCACGCATCATCCGGGCGAACTGCTCGCCGTTGACGCCGGGCATGAGGTAGTCCAGCAGCACCACGTCGAAGGGCTGCCCGCGCCGGTGGGCGTCGTCGAGGAGCCCGAGACCTTCGACCCCCGACGAGGCGATCGCCGCCTCGATCGACCAGCCGGCCAGCTGCTCCTCGAGGATGAAGCGGTTGGTCTCGTTGTCGTCGACGACCAGCACGCGCAGCCCGGCCACCGAGGGCACGGGCGCGGCGACGGCGGCGCTGACGCTGGCCGGCGCGAAGCGCACGGTGAACCAGAACGTGCTGCCGTACCCGGACTCGCTGTTCACGCCGATCTCACCGCCCATGGCCTCGACGATCTGGCGACTGATGGCCAGGCCGAGCCCCGTGCCGCCGTACTCGCGCGTGGTGGAGCTGTCGCCCTGGGAGAACGCGGTGAACAGCCGCTCCTTGACCTCGGGCGTCATGCCCGACCCGGTGTCACTGACCTCGACCCGCAGCACGATGCCTGCGTCGGTGGCCTCCGCGCTCGTCCCGTCGCTGGTCTCGACGCGCGTCACGTCGCTCGTCGCGTCGCTGGTCGCGTCGCTGGTCTCGTCCGTCGTCTCGACGGTGGCCCGGACGACGACCTCGCCACTGTTGGTGAACTTCACGGCGTTTGCGGTCAGGTTGGAGATGACCTGCCCGAATCGCACGGGGTCGCCGCTCACCACGGCAGGGACGTCCGGGTGGCAGGTCACCGCAAGCTCGAGGTCCTTGGCGCGCGCGCGCTCTGCCATCATGGTGGTGCTCTGCTCGACGATGGCTCGCGGGTCGAAGTCGACCGCCTCGAGGTCGAGCCGCCCGGCCTCGATCTTGGACAGGTCGAGGATGTCGTTGACGAGGGAGAGCAGGCTCCGGCCGGCGCCGTCGATGCCGTCGGCGAGCCGTCGCTGGTGCGGCGTGAGGTCGGTGCGTCCGAGCAGCTCGGACAGCCCGATCACGCCGTTGAGCGGGGTGCGGATCTCGTGGCTCATCGTCGCGAGGAACTCGGACTTGGCCATCGACGCGCTCATCGCGTTGTCGCGCGCCTGCTCGAGTCGCTCGGCGGCCAGCTGACGCTCCGCGACCCGGGAGAAGATCGCCGCCGCCCTGGCCACCGTCAGCCCGTCGCTGTCGGTGGGCGGGGTGGTCGCCCGCGTGTCCATGACGACGACGCACGCGGCGCGGTCCTCGGCCACCACGGGCGCGGCCACGAGGGCGGTGCCCTCCGTCGTTAGGGAGGCTTGGGGGCTGCGCGACTCGACGGCGGCCATCGCGATCCGGGTGGCCTCGGCGACGTCCTGTTCCGGCACGTCGCGGGTCTCGCCCGGGACGGGTTCGAGCTCGCCGTCCCTGGTCACCACCCACGCTGCCACCGGCTGCCATCCCGTGTGCCGTGCCACGTCCTTGAGGATCGTGGGGATGACCTCGGCCAACGTCGTCGCGTCGTTGGCCGCGGTTGCCATGGACGTGAGCAGGGCCAGGGCCTGTTCCGCGTCCTTGCTCTCGGTGATGTCCTGGGAGGTGCCGCCCATGCGCAGGGGGGCTCCGGTGACCTCGTCGCGGGTGAGGCGGCCACGGCCACGGATCCAGCGCAGGGAGCCGTCGCTGTGGAAGATGCGCGCGTCGAACTCGAACTCGCCCGTCTCCTCCAGGGCGCGCCGGACCACCTCGGCCACGGCGTCCCGGTCGTCGGGGTGCATCCGGTCGAGGAAGCCCTGGTAGTTGGGGACGAAGCCGGAGTCGGGCTCCACGCCGTAGATGCGGTAGAGCTCGTCGGACCACGCCACGACGTCGCTGCCGACGTCCCATTCCCAGCTGCCGATCTTGGCGATGTGCTGCGCCTCGGCGAGCTGCGCCTCGCGCCGTTGCAGTGTCTCGATCAGCCGTCGCTGATCGCTGTACTCGGTCACCCGGTGCAACCATCCGACGTGGTTGCCGTCGTCGTCCCTGATCGGGGTGTGGCTGACCAGTGCCCAGAACCGCTCGCCGTTCTTGCGCAGCAGGCTGCACTCGAGGTTGCTGCCGGGGGCGCTGCTGCCCTGCAGTCCGCTCAGGTGTTCGGCGAACTGGGCCTGGCCGGTCGCGTCCAGGGTCTCGAAGACGGACAGCCCGTCCATCTCGTCGACCGTCCTGCCCAGCATCTCCGCAAGTCGTGGGTTCGCGAGCACGGTCCTGCCCTCGGCGTCGAAGACCCACAGGCCGTCGGGCGACGCCTCGACCAGCCAGCGGCTCAGGTCGCCGAGGTCGGCCTTGCCGCCCAGGGTCCCGAGGTTGCTCGCACCTGCGGTACGTCCACGGGCGCCTGGGTCGAGGGGCTGCGGATGCTGCACGCAGTGATCTTCCTTCATCAGCCCGACGGAAGCCCACTGAAACACTCAATTCGCCCCAGATCCCTCGACGGCTCAGCCCTGATCTGGGGCGTTCTCCGGGCGCCTGCGCTGCCACGACTCGAGGATGTGTTCGTCCATTGCCCGCTGTGCCGCCACCGCGTCACCAGCCACGACGGCGTCGTGCACCCGTTGGTGGGCCTCGTTGGTCAACCGGATGTGCTGCGCGGAAGGGTCACCGACGTAGCGCAGGCTGCGGTAGGCCTCGTCGGTCAACGTGTGGATGATGGCGCGGCCGAGGCGATTGCGTGAGGCGGCCATGATCTCGTCGTGAAAGGCCACGTCGGCCGCGAGGTATGCCGTGGCGTCGCCGATGCTCGCGTCGAGGGTGGCCATCCGCTCGGAGATGGCCGCTCGCTCGGCCGGTGTCGAGTTCGTGGCCGCCTGCCCGGCCATCTGGCCCTCCAGTGCCCGCCGGACATCGACCAGGTCGCCCAGGATCACGTTTCCCGCGTCGTGGCGTACCACCGCCGAGAGGACGGTCGGGTTGAGCAGGTCCCAGTCGGCCAGTGGCCGGACCCGTGTGCCCTGGCCCTGCTGCACCGTGACCATGCGCATGGCCTCCAGCGCCTTCACCGCCTCACGGACGACCGTGCGGCTGACGCCGAACGTCTCGCACAGCGCCGGTTCGGTGGGCAGGCTGTCGCCGGTACTCAGTCCGTCGCTCACCAGCCAGTCGACCAGCTCCTCGACCACCGCGGTGGCAAGGCGGCGGGGTCGTCGAGGCCACGGCGAGGACAGGCTTGCGCTCATGACGCCAGCATAGCGAGAAGACCCGCTTGACAGAATACGTATGACGAATAATCATTGCCTGACGAGAACTGTGACGACGAGAGGCAGCACCCGCAATGAAGCTGGCACGCATCGGAGCCGTCGGCGCAGAGCGCCCTGCCGTGCAGGACGAGCTGGGCACCTGGCGCGACCTCAGCCGGGTCGTCGGCGATCTGGACGGCGGAATCCTGTCCGGCGACTTCGCCGGGACCGTGGAGCGCGCGTTGGCTGCCGGTGACCTCCCAGTGGTCGAGAACCTTTCGAGGTTCGGTCCACCGCTGGCCAGGATCGGCAAGATCGTCTGCGTCGGCCTCAACTACCGCGACCACGCCGCGGAGACGGGTGCCACGGTGCCGAGCGAGCCCGTGCTCTTCATGAAGGCTCCCGACACGGTGGTGGGACCCGACGACGAGGTCCTGGTGCCACGCGCCTCGGCGAAGACCGACTGGGAGGTGGAGCTCGCCGTCGTGATCGGCCGCGAGGCCGCCTACCTCGAGAGCCCCTCCGCCGCGGCCGCGCACATCGCCGGCTACGCCATCAGCAACGACGTCTCCGAGCGAGAGTTCCAGATCGAACGCGGTGGCCAGTGGGACAAGGGCAAGAACTGCGCGACGTTCAACCCGTTCGGCCCCTGGCTGGTGACACCCGACGAGGTGACCGACCCGCAGGCGCTCAGCCTCCGGCTCTGGGTCAATGGCGAGCTGAAGCAGGACGGCAAGACCTCTGACATGGTCTACGGGGTCCACTTCCTCGTCCACTACATCAGCCAGTTCATGAGGCTGTACCCCGGTGACGTGATCAACACCGGCACCCCTGCCGGGGTCGCCCTCGGGGTGCCCGGCACGCCCTATCTCAAGGCTGGGGACGTCGTCGAGCTGGAGATCGATGGCCTCGGTCGCCAGCGCCAGACCTTCGGAGCCGCGTGATGACCGCCGTTACCGCAGTGGGAGAGCTCGCCGGACTCAAGGCCCTCGTCACCGGTGGCGCCTCGGGGATCGGGCTGGCCATCGCCGACCTGCTGGCCGACCGCGGCGCGGCGGTCGCCGTGCTGGACCGTGACGTCAGCCCGGTGGCCGGGGGCCGACACCTCGCCGTGGCGGCAGACGTCAGTGACGACTCCGCGGTCAGGGCTGCCGTGGCGGAGGCGGTCGCCACCCTCGGAGGCCTCGACATCGTCGCCAACAACGCCGGCATCGGCGCCCAGGGCGGCGTCGACGCCAACGACGACGCGGAGTGGCTCAGGGTGCTGGACATCAACGTCCTCGGCATCGTGCGGGTGACTCGCGCTGCCCTGCCGAGTCTGCGCGCGTCAGACCAGGCCGCGATCGTCAACATCTGCTCCATCGCCGCGACCGCAGGCATCCCCAACCGCGCGGCATACTCGGCCAGCAAGGGCGCCGTCCTGTCGCTGACCCTCGCCATGGCGGCGGACCTGCTGCCCGAGGGCATCCGGGTCAATGCGGTGAACCCCGGCACGGCCGACACCCCTTGGGTGGAGCGCCTGCTCAGCGCCGCCGACGACCCCGCGGCCGAGCGGGCAGCGCTCGAGGCCAGGCAGCCGCACGGCCGCCTGGTCACCCCGATGGAGATCGCCCACGCCGTCGCCTACTTCGTCTCTCCCCTCGCCGGCTCGACGACTGGCACCACCTTGGCTGTCGACGGCGGGATGGACCGGCTTCGACTGCGACCCAGGTCGTGACCTCTCGGCACGGGTCAGTGGTCGACGACCGCATCGACGCGCACGTGCACCTCTGGGACCTGGCGGTCAGGCCCCAGGGATGGACGACGGCCTTTCCTGCGATCGACCGGACGTTCACGATCGCTGACCTCGAGCCGCAGCTGGCTGCTGTCGGCGTCGGCGGGGCCGTCCTCGTCGAGACGATCAACGTCGCGGCGGAGACTCCCGAGCTGCTGGCCCGGGCGGTCGGAAGCCCCACCGTCCGCGGAGTGGTGGGGTGGGTCGACCTGACGTCGCCCGATGCGTCCGACCGGATCGCCGAGCTGCGGTCCCTGCCGGGTGGTGACCGGCTGGTGGGCCTACGACACCAGCTCCAGGGGGAGCCCGACCCGCAGTGGTTGGACCGCATCGACGTCCGGCGTGGGCTCGCGGCCGTGGGCCGAGCGGGGCTCGCCTTCGACCTCCTCGTCAGGGAACGCCAGCTCCCCTCGGCGATCGGGGCTGCCCGCCGGTCGCCGGACGTCAGGTTCGTCCTGAGCCACCTCGGCAAGCCCTCGATCGCAGCGGGTGACCTCGAGCCGTGGGCCACCCACCTCGCCGACCTCGCAGCCTCGGAGAACGTCGCCTGCAAGCTCTCCGGGATGGTCACGGAGGCGTCCCCGACCTGGTCGGTCGGAGACCTCAGCCCGTATGCCGCCCACGCCCTCTCCGTCTTCGGGCCGGACCGCATGATGGCGGGTTCGGACTGGCCGGTCTGCCTCGTTCGCGACGACTATGCGACGGTGTGGAGGGTGAACGAACAGCTCGTGGCCCAGCTCTCGCCTGCCGAGCAGCGCGCTGTCCTCGGGGGCACCGCGACGACCTGGTACGGCCTCTCGTGACCGACCTCGTGAGACGCCGGCTGGGTTCGACCGAGGTCGGGGTGAGCGCGCTCGGCTTCGGAGGAGCCAACCTCGGGAACCTCTACCGCGCAGTCTCGGACGACCAGGCCCGCGCAGCGGTGGATCACGCGTGGGACCAAGGGATTCGGTACTTCGACACGGCGCCCCACTACGGCCTCGGGCTGTCCGAGCGCCGGCTGGGAGGGGCCTTGGCCGGTCGGCCGCGGGCCGAGTACGTCGTGTCCACGAAGGTCGGACGCCTGTTGGTCCCGAACGAGGACGCCACCGGCTCTGACCTGGCCCAGCAGTTCGACGTCAGGGACGACCTGCGTCGCGAACTGGACTACTCAGGTCCCGGCGTGCGCCGAAGTCTCGAGGAGAGCCTGGAGCGACTGGGCATCGACCAGGTCGATGTCGCGTTCGTGCACGACCCGGACGACTTCGTCCAGCAGGTGATCGACGGAGCGCTGCCGGAGCTGGCGCGGATGCGCGACGAGGGCATCGTGAAGGCGATCGGCGTGGGCATGAACCAGTGGCAGGAACCGCTGCGGTTCGTGCAGGAGTGCGACCTCGACGTCGTGATGCTCGCGGGTCGGTGGACCCTGCTCGACCGCAGCGGTGCGCCGCTGCTCGACGCGTGCCTCTCGCGAGGGGTCAGCGTCGTGGCGGCCGCTCCCTTCAACTCAGGCCTCTTGGCGCTGGCCGATCCGCAGGCGGACTCGCACTTCAACTACGACACCCCTGACGCACGGCTGCTCAGGGCAGCCCGTGACCTCGCCGCCCTCGCGGGGGAATACGGCTGCACGCTGCCCCAGGTCGCCCTGCAGTTCCCGCTCAGGCACGCCGCCGTCGCGAGCGTCGTTGCCGGGCTCGGCAAGCGCGAGCACGTCGACTCTGCGGCCCGGTGGCTGCTGGAGCCGGTGCCGGAGGCGTTCTGGGAGGACGCCGACTCGGTCGTCGAAGGCCTTCTCTGACGGCGTCAGCCGGCCGAGGTCGTGCCCCGTGCGTCCGCCGCAGTGGGACGGCGTCGCTCCCAGGACCCGAGGATGTGCGCGCGCATCGCCTGTCCCGCGCGGGCGCCGTCGCGGTGCTCCACGGCGTCGAGGATTGCCCGGTGCTCCGCGAGCGTGATGTCGATGTTGGACCGTGTCGCCGAGCCGTGGTAGCGACCGGTGGTTCGGGCTTGGTCGTGGATGCTGGTCACGATGGCGCGCCCCAACCGGTTTCCGGACAGGACCATCACGGCATCGTGGAAGTCCACGTCGGCGCGAGCGAAGGCCGCGGCATCCTCGGAGCTGTCCGTCATCTCGGAATAGGCCAGCCTGAGCGGGTCCAGGTCTGCGGCCTGCTGACCGCGGCAGGCCTCCTCCGCCATCGCCATCTCCAACGCGGCACGGACCGACACGAGGTCGTCGAGGATGCCCAGCGACTCGTCGTGCTTGACCATCGCGCTCAGGACGACCTCGTCGATGAGGTCCCAGGCGTCCATGGCGCGCACGACGGTGCCCACCCCCTGACGGCTCGACAGCAGCCCCTTGGACTGCAAGGTCTTCACGGACTCGCGGATCACGGTCCGGGAGACGCCGAGCTGTTCCCCGAGCTCGGCCTCGGAGGGCAGGATCGTGCCGACGGGCAGGGCACCGCTCACGATCTGGTCCACCAGGGTCGCGATGACCGCCGTCCCCAGGCTGGAGCGCTGGGCCGGAGCCGGAGCGGTCCATCTGCCGTCCTCGGTCGTCATGCTGACTCCTTCTTCGGTGCACATGTCCTTGGGCGGATCGTAGCGGCGATCCTCCTATTGCCTGATCATCATATGTATTATATCTTAGGAGTCAGCACCGCGGCACCTGGCCGCTCAGGACCTTGATCGACAAAGGAGTCATCTCATGGGTATCGGAATGCGGAACACCTCCGCCGGAGGCGCGGCGGCCGCTCGTGCGCCGCGGGCCGTGGTCGCGGCAACTGCGCTTGCCTGCGCGCTTGCCCTGGCCGCCTGCGCCGGTGGACAGAGCATTGGCGCCACCAAGAACAACGCGGACACCGGGAGCCCCTTCGGCTTCAAGACCGCAGCCCAGGACGCGAAGGCCGAGATCACGGTGTGGGTGGACTCCACCCGACAGCCGGTCGCCGACGCGTACGTTGCTGCCCACCCGGACGTGAAGGTCAAGGTCGTCGCCTACGACGGCAACGCGAACGGGTCGAACTCCTTCAAGACCAAGACGCAGCTGTTCGACCGTGCCGGCTCCGGCTGGCCGGACGTCGCCTTCACGACGGACAACAGCTCGGCTGCCTGGGGTTCACTGACTGGCACCGGCGACCTCGCCCCCGTCAACAAGGGACTCGTGCCCGCGGCGACGCTCGATGGGTTCTCCAAAGGCGCTCTCGACGTGTGCACGCTCGACGGTGTGGCCTACTGCCTCCGCAACGACCTCGCCCAGAATGTGCTCTGGTACAACAAGAAGCTGATGGACAAGTGGGGGTACACCGTCCCGAAGACGTGGGCGGAGTATGAGCAGCTCGGGAACAAGGTGGCCGCTGAGCACCCGGGATACCTCGTCGGCACCGCCGGCGACGCCTGGACCCCGGAGATCTACATGTGGGCCGCGCAGTGCCCGGCCAACAAGGTCGACGGGCCCACCAAGCTCACGGTCAACACGAGCGACGCCAACTGCGTCAAGGCGGCCAAGCTCCTCGACGGCCTGATCGCCAACAAGTCGATGTCGACCCTGTCGTTGTTCGGTCCCGAGTTCGCCAAGACCAAGGCTGACAAGGTGCTCCTGCTGCCTGGGCCGTCGTGGTACGGCGGCGCTGTCTTCCAAGGCACGCTCAAGACCCCGAAGGGCGAGCTCGCAGTTGCTCCTCCACTGGCATGGGATGCCGGCACGGCGTCGACGGGCAACGTCGGCGGTGGTGCATGGTGGGTCTCGGCGCACAGCAAGAACCTCAAGGCGGCCGCCGACTTCGCATCCTGGGTCACGAGCCAGTCCGCCGTGGGAGGCACACTCCTGCCGACCTACCCGGCATACAGCCAGGCGGCAGCGGCGTGGCTCGCCGAGACGCAGAAGAGCGGCTACTACGCCGGTGACATCGCTCCCGCGCTGCAGCAGGCAGCCGGGCAGGTCTGGTCGGGCTGGGGCTCGCCGTCCTTCAGCCAGGAAGCGATCTGGGCCAAGGTCGTCCAAGCGGGCATGACCAAGGGCGAGACCATCGAGTCGCTGCTCCCCGCATGGCAGAAGCAGATCGAGAACGAAGCCAAGATCCTCGGCTACCAGGTCAAGACCAGCTGACGTCATGGCAATCCCCACTGCAACGATCCCCGGGAGTCGGCCCGCCGCCGGCTCCCGGGGGCACGGCAAGGCCGGGTACGTCTTCGTGGCGCCGTTCGCCATCCTCTTCCTGTTCTTCGGGGTCATCCCGGTGCTGTACTCGCTCTACCTCGCATTCACCTCCGGATCGGGGGGTTTCGCGGGTCTGTCCAACTTCACGAAGGCCGCCACGGACTTCAGGTTCCTGCCGGCCGTGGGCCACGTGGCAGCCTTCGTCGCGATCTGGCTCCTGCTCCTCTCCGTCCTCGTCGTCACCCTGACCCTGGTCATGAACCGGGTGGCACGGCGTCGGACCAAGACCTTCGTCCGGTTCGCCTACTACATCCCCGGCGCCCTGGCCGGCGCCTCGAGCGTGCTCCTGTGGCTCTTCCTGCTGGACCCCACGGTGAGTCCGGTGGCCTGGGTCCTCAAGGCGACGGGTTCCGATACGTTCCAGCAGGTCGTCGCTCCGGGACACCTGCCGGTGATCTTCGCCCTCATCGCCTTCTGGACGGGCGCCGGCGGCTGGATCCTGGTGCTCTACGGCGCGTTGAACACCATCCCCACCGAGGTCATCGAGGCCGCCAAGGTCGACGGGTGCGGTCCTGTCCGCAGCGCGTTGCAGATCGAGCTGCCGATGATCCGCAAGTCGGTCGTCTACATGCTGATCCTGTCCCTGGCAGCAGGCACGCAGCTGTTCGTGGAACCCCAGCTCGTCTCCCAGGCCAGCTTCGGCGTGGTTCCCAACGACTACAGCGTCAACCAGCTCGCCTACATCTATGCCTTCGGTCAGAACGACTTCAACGGATCAGCGGCCATATCGATCATGTTGCTCGTCGTCGCGGCACTCGCAGCGGGCCTGTTCGTCGCCCGCGGCCGACTCTTCGAGACGGACTGAGAGAGACGTCATGACAACCACCACGAGACCCGACACGCGGCAACGAGCCAGCAGGCCGGCATACCAGCGGGGAAGCGGCTCACCCACCTCTGGCACGTTCGCCGGGCGGACGCTGATGGCCATCGTGCTCGGCGTGTTCGCCCTGTTCTTCCTCGTACCCGTCATCTGGCTCTTCCTCGCGGCCACCAAGGACTCGCGCGAGCTGGTGAACGACGCACCCTTCAGCCTGGGGAGCCTGACCGCGTTGCGCGACAACTGGAACGCCTTGATGTCGTTCCAGGACGGAGCCATCAGCACCTGGATGACCAACTCGGTGCTCTATGCCGGGCTGGCGTTGGTCCTCACCCTGGTCGTGAGCCTCCCCGCGGGGTACGCCCTGGCCAAGATGCGCTTTCGCGGTCGGCGGCTCCTGCTGGTCGCGACCCTCGTCGTGATGCTCATGCCCGCGACCTCGCTCGTGCTGCCCATCTTCCTGGAGATCAACTACCTCAGCCTCGTGAACACCCCCCTGTCGGTCGTGCTGCCGTACTCGTTCTTTCCGTTCGGTGTCTACCTGGCTTACATCTACTTCTCGACGGCCATGCCCAGCGAGCTGCTGGAGGCGGCCAAGATCGACGGCTGCGGTGAGCTGCGGACCTTCACCTCGATCGTGCTTCCCCTCTCCACCCCCGTGGTGGCCCTCGTGGGCTTCTTCAGCTTCGTCCAGAACTGGAACAACTTCTTCCTGCCCTATGTGATGCTGCCCGGCAGTGAGGCCTACCCCATGCAGGTGGGCCTGACGCAGATGCTCGCGTCGACGCCCAACTTCAACCCTGTGGTGGGTGCCAACGCCGCCGTGAGCCCGCCGGAGCTCGTCCTGGCCACCCTCGTGTCGGTCGCGCCTGTGCTCGTGGTCTTCCTGATCGCGCAGCGGTTCCTCGTCACCGGCCTGACCGCCGGCGCGACGAAGGGCTGACGTCGATGAAGATCACCGGATACCGCAGCCTCACGACGCACCACCGGTGGGGACGCTCGGTCGGCGACGCCAACGGGTTCATCCCCGACGCGGTGACCGAGGTGCCCATCCTGATCATTGAGACAGACGAGGGGGTCGAGGGCGTCGGGCTCGGGTCGCACCGCGACGTCGACCGTGTGTTCGCGGCCGTCGAGGGCGAGGACCCGCGCGCGGTCGTCGCCCTCTATGACCGGATGCTCCGGCAGGTGTTCAAGGCAGGGCACCAGGGCGCGACCTTCGGAGCTGTCGGTGCGCTCGACATGGCGTTGTGGGACCTCAAGGCCAAGTTCGCCGGGGAGCCGTTGTGGCGCCTGCTCGGAGGCCGGGACCGGTTCGTTCCCGGATACGCCTCCGGGCTTGACGCGGGCCTGACCGAGGACGAGCTCGTCGAGGTGTACGAGTCGTTCGCCGCCCGAGGCTTCACGGCGGCGAAGGTCAAGGGTGGACTCGACCCGGCCCGCGACCTCGTCCGCCTGCGACTGGTGCGTGAGATCTTGTCGCGGGGCAACGTCTCGCCCGCGCTCATGCTCGACGCCAACGAGGTCTGGCAGCCGAAGGAGGCGATCCGTCACGTGGGCATGCTCGAGGAGCACGTCGACCTCACCTGGGTCGAGGAGCCCGTGCGGCGCTGGGACGCCGCGGGTCACCACCTCGTCCGTCGCGGCATCAAGGCCGCGGTCGCGACGGGCGAGAACCTCACCGGACTCGAGCAGTACCGACCCCTGCTCAGCGCCCAAGGGGTCGACGTCGTGCAGGCCGGGAGCGTCTGGGGCATCACCCACTTCCTGCGCGTGGCCGCGCTCGCCCATGCCTACGACCTCCCGGTCAGTCCGGTGGGCTACCACACGAATCCGCTGGCGGCCGCTGCGACATCGCTGCCCAACGTCATCGCGATCGAGGTGCAGAACCTCGAGGAGCCGCTCGGCATCACCGTCGACCACACGGTCGCCGACGGCGGCCTGGTCCTGGGTGACAAGCCGGGCAGCGGGGTCGTGGTCGACGAGTCCGCCATCGGGGGACTGTCGGGCGCCGCGTGGTCGTCGGCCAGTGGTCCCCACGTCCGCTCCAGCCGGGCGGGACTTCGCTTGACCCAGCCCACGTGACGCGGTTCACCAGCGCGGACCGCGTGACTCGATCCACCACAGACCCTGTGACCCCATCCACCAGAGAAGAAGGACCACTCATGATCGACTTCGCCGACTCCAAGGCCGTCGCCAAGGCCATCCAGTACACCAACGTGAACCCAGACCTCACGCGCGACGGAGTCCTGGAGCACCTGCGGACGGCACTGGAGTACGGCTTCGACGCCGCCATGATCGCGCCGGTGTGGGTCTCCCTCGGCAAGGAGGTGCTGGCCGGCTCCGAGGTGAAGGTGGCTTCCACCCTCAACTTCCCGATGGCCAACGACACCCTGGGTATGCGGCTCGCCGCCTTGCGGGAGCTGGCCAAGGAGGGCGCGGACGAGTTCGACTTCCCGCCCCACCCGGGCTACCTGCTGGGCGGCCAGGTCGCGGAGTACACGCGCGACATGAACGAGATCGTCAAGGCCGCGCACGACGAGGGCATGAAGGTCAAGGCGATGCTCGAGTTCGGCTACCTCGACGAGGCGCAGAAGGTGCTGGCCACGCGGATTGCCTACGAGGCCGGCATCGACTGGGTCAAGCAGTCCAGCGGATGGGGTGTGGGCGGCTGTGCCGCCACCGTGGAGGACGTGGCCCTGCTCAAGGCAAACATCGAACCGCCTTGCCGCGTCAAGGTTTCCGGCAAGGTCAACTCGCTGGAGAAGATGCAGGCGATGTTCGAGGCGGGGGCCGAGCTCGTCGGCACCAGCTCGGCGCCGCAGATCGTGGACGGGCTGGTCGGTGACGCCGATGCCTACTGAGGCTTCCACCGCCCCGCGGGTGGCCGTCATCGGGAGCTACGCCAAGGCGATCGTCATCACGGCCGACCGGATCCCCACCACCGGTGAGACCCTCGTAGGCAGGGACTACCGACAGACCTTTGGTGGCAAGGGATCTGACATGGCCGTGCAGGCCGCGCGACTCGGTGCGGCCGTCGACTTCATCGGCGTCGTCGGCGACGACCCCTTTGGTCGCGAGTTCCTGGACCTGCTCGCCGACGAGGGCGTCACGACCACCCATGTCAGGGTGACAGGTGAGCAGCCCACTGGTGTCGGCTTGATCATCAAGGACGAGGCCGGACACAACATCATCGTCGTGGACCCCGGCGCCAACGCGGTCTTCTCGACCGACGACGTGGCTGCCGCTGGCGCTTCGCTGGAGGAGGCGCTCGTTGCCGTAGCCCAGCTCGAGATCCCGCTCGCCACTGCCCTAGCCGGTCTCGCAGCGGCCAAGCGGGCGGGTCGCCAGACCGTCCTGAACCCCGCTCCTGCGGTGCCGCTGGCCGCCGTGCTGCCTGCCGAAGGACTCACGGGTGTGGATGTCATCACCCCCAACGAGACCGAGGCGCGCGTGCTTGTCGGCCTCGGTCCCGACAGCACCGAGGACAACCGGCTCATCGCGGACCGCCTGCTGGCGATGGGAGCGGGCGCCGTGGTGATCACGAGGGGCGAGCACGGCGTCGACCTCTTCACGTCCGACGACGAGGTCCACCTCGAACCCCACAAGGTGGACGTGGTCGACTCCAACGGGGCAGGCGACAGCTTCAACGCGGGACTCGCAGTCGCGCTGGCCGAGGGCCGCGACCTCGTCGAGGCGGTCCGCTTCGCCAACGCCGTCGCGGCACTGTGCTGCGAGGGCTGGGAGACCGTGCCGTCCTACCGTGACCGGTCCGCGGTCGACGAGTTCCTCGCCGCCGCCGGAGTCCGGCGATGAAGGGCGGCGCGCTCCTCCACCCGGAGCTGGCGAAGGCGTTCGCGACGCTCGGCCACACCGACACCATCCTGGTCACCGACGCCGGGTTCCCGATCCCGGCAGACGCCCACCGGATCGACCTCGGCCTGCGTCCGGGGCTGGTCGACGTGCGCGACGTGCTGCGGGTGGTCCTCGACCAGGTCTTCGTCGAAGAGGCAGTGTTCGCGCCAGAGCTCAAGTCCCACCATCCGACCCTGTACCGCGAGGTGCAGACGATCTTCACGGGTTCGGGGGCCACGTTCAGCCAGGCCAGCCACGAGCAGCTGTGCAGCGACTACGCCCCTCGGGCCAAGTTCGTGATCAGGTCGGGCTCGTTCGAGCCCTGGGCCAACTTCTCGCTGGTCGCCAGCACCGACCCGTTCGCCTGGTTCTCAGACGACGACGTGGAGATCCTGCCTGCCTATGTCGAGCGGCGCCGGCGGATCCGGGACGGGCAGATTCCCGAACTGCCCTGAGGGACGTGCACATCGTGGGCGTCGGTCGCCGCCAGCTGGGGGGCCGGCCCTGGCGATCGGCTTCACGTGAAGTCGAGACCGCCGGTCATCGAGGTGATGACCGGCGGTCTCGGGTGGTGGCCAGGGGCGGGGTCGAACCGCCGACCTTCCGATTTTCAGTCGGACGCTCGTACCAACTGAGCTACCTGGCCGTGGGTGCATGTGCGTGATGGTGACCATGCAATCCAGAACATGCGATCGCGGCGGCCTCGTGCCGAAGCCCGGGGGACCGTCGCGACTGCAGGATCATAGCCGATCCGTGCTGCCCCCTCACAACCGACGGTCATCGCGGAATACCCCGTGGGTGGCGACGTTGCCCCCACCATGAAGGCAATCACCTTCGCCGAGTACGGCGACCCCGACATCCTCCAGCTCACCGACCTCCCCGACCCCAAGGTCGGCCCCGGCGAGGTGCTCATCCGCGTGCGCAGCGCAGCCGTGAACCCTGTCGACTGGAAGGTCATGAAGGGCTATCTCGACGGCCTCATGGTCGTGGAGTTCCCCGCGATCCCGGGCTGGGACGTCTCGGGAGTCGTCGAGGCGGTCGGCCCCGACACCCCCGAGTGGGCCCCCGGCGACGAGGTGATCGCCTACGCCCGCAAGGACTGGGTGCAGGGCGGCACCTTCGCCGAGCTTGTCACCGCGCCCGTCCGCACGGTCGCCCGCAAGCCGAAGTCCCTCGACTGGCACCAGGCGGCGGGCCTCCCGCTTGCCGGCCTCACGGCATACCAGCTGATCGCTCGGCTGGGACTCAAGGATGGCGAGACGGTCCTCGTGCACGCCGCCGCCGGTGGAGTCGGTCTCTTCGCCGTGCAGATCGCCCGAGCTCTCGGCGCGCGCGTGATCGGCACCGCCTCCGAGGGCAACCACGAGTTCCTGCGCGGGCTGGGTGCAGAGCCGGTGACGTATGGCGCGGGGCTGGCCGAGCGCGTACGTGAGCTGTCGCCCGACGGCGTGGACGTCGTGGCCGACTTCGTCGGCGGGGTCCTGGACGTCACGCAGGCCGTTCTCGCCGACGGTGGACGGCACGGGTCGATCGCCGACGGCACCGTCGCCGAGGCCGGTGGCATCGCCGCATGGGTGCGGCCCAACGCCGAGGACCTGACTGCGCTGGGCGACCTCGCCGACGCGGGTCGGCTGACCGTGCCGGTGGCCGACGTGTTCGCGCTCGCGGATGCGGCTGAGGCGTTCGAGCTGAGCCAGACCGGGCACGTCCGCGGCAAGATCGCCATCGAGGTCAGCGTCTGACGGACCCTGGCGGGCCCCCGCCACGCATATGACGCCTGTCCAAAAGGGCGCCCGCGCAACGGATTCCGTGCGTGGGCGCTCTTTGTCGTCCCACCATGCGAGAGGCATATCCTACTTATTTGATAGGCAATGAAGGAACCGCTACCTTCGACGTAGGTCATGAGCTCCAGTGACAAGCCCCGGCTCGCTGGACGGCAACCCTCCCACTCGCGGTGGGGTGCTCCGGGTGAAGACCAGGTGGCAGTCGAACGACCGCCGCAAGCGCGAGGCTCGAGCCTCATCCGAGGACGGAAACCCATGAAGGACAACGGATCCAGGCAGGCAGCCGATCGCTCCTGCCGACCCGTCCTGCGCAGGCACATCGACCTGCTCAGGGTTTCCAGCGCGCTCTGTCGCCCCTGACGCGCGCCCTCGTCGTTCGTCGGCTTCAGCCGGTCTCTGACCTGCGCTCGTAGGTCTGTTCGGCACCTGCTGCCTCGAAACCCATTCTCCTCCAACGGTTCTGCGCCTCGGCGCGGGACCGGCGATTCCCCTTGCCCGAAAGGATCCACCCATGGCTGTCATTGCCACGATCTCCAGCAGTCCCTCCCTCTCCTCCAAGACCGACGCCGTCCTCTCCGACATCGCGAGACAGCTCCAACGCGCCGGCCACGTCGTCGTCCCGATCGTGTTGCGGGACCTGCCGGCCGGCCCACTCCTGCGCGGGGACGCCCATGACCCCGACGTGGCCCGCGCCGTGGCTGCGCTCGAGGCGGCAGACGCGGTCGTCGTGTCCACCCCGGTCTACAAGGCGGCCTACGGCGGCCTGCTCAAGACCTTCCTCGACCTGCTGCCGCAGTTCGCGCTGCGGGGCAAGGTCGTCCTGCCGGTGGCCACCGGCGGCACGCCCGCCCACGTGCTGGTCGTCGACTATGCCCTCCGCCCCGTCCTGGCGAGCCTGTCGCCGAGCAGCATCACCCCGGGCTGGTTCGTCCTGGCCGACCACGTGAGGCTCGTCGACGGGGGTGAGGCCTTCCTCGACGAGGCTGCCCTGCGCCCGCTGCGCGAGGTCACGACCGTCTTCCTCGACACCGTGGCAGGACGCTCGCTGGTCACCGCGGGTGCCGTGCTCCGCGAGGCGGTGGCCTGATGCGCACGATCCGTGGTTCCTTCACCGCGAGCCGGGCGCTGGTCGCCTCGCTGGCGGCGGCCCTCCCACTCGTCCTGGTGTCCGGCTGCTCGCTCCCGTCGAGCGAGGCCAGCACGTCCGCGAAGGACAAGGGGCCGGTGACCATTCGCTACCAGGGGTGGGCCAACTCGGTGTCCCTACCTGAGCTCGCCTCCGACCTGGGCTACTTCCCCACCCTCAAGCTCAACTGGGTCGGCAACACCACGAGCGGTCCCCAGGACATCCAGTCCGCGGCCACGGGGCAGACCGACTTCGGCGGTGCGTTCTCCGGCGCCGTGGTCAAGCTCATCAGCGCCGGCGCCCCGGTCAAGGCCGTCATCAACTACTACGGCGAGGACGTCAGGACGTTCAACGGCTTCTACGTCAAGGACGACAGTCCGATCCGGACCCCGCACGACCTGATCGGCAAGAAGGTCGCTGTCAACACCCTGGGGGCGCACGCCGAGGCGGTCATCGACACCTACCTGAAGAAGAACGGCCTCACGCCGGCGCAGATCAAGCAGGTGCAGCTGGTCCCGCTGCCCCCGAACGACACCGAGCTGGCCGTTCGGCGTGGGCAGGTCGACGTCGGCACCCTCTCGGGGGTCCTGCAGGACCACGCCATCGCCACGGGTGGGCTGCGGTCGCTGTTCAGCGACTACGAGCTGTTCGGCGCCTTCAACGGTGGTCAGTACGTCCTGCGGGACGACTTCATCGCCAAGCATCCTGCGGCAGCCAAGGAGTTCGTCACCGGGGTCGCCAAGGCGATCGAGTGGGAGCGCACGAGCCCTCGCGAGACCGTCATCGCGCGGTTCAGCACCATCATCGAGAAGCGTGGTCGCAACGAGAAGACCGACAACCTCAAGTTCTGGAAGAGCGTGGGAGTCGCCAGCAAGGGCGGCGTGATCAGCGACCAGGACTTCACCCGCTGGGAGCCGTGGCTCGTCGACAGCGGGGTCCTCAAGCAGGGCGCGCTCAAGCCCCGCGACCTCTACACCAACGACTACAACGGGCTCGCGTCGAAGGCGTCCTCATGAGTGCCCACATCGAGCTGCGTGGCGTGACCAAGGAGTTCGCGCTCCGCCCGACCAGGGACCAGCCGCAGGCGCGCACGCTGGTCGCGCTGGAGGACGTGTCGCTGGAGGTGCCACGCGGTGAGTTCCTCACGCTGGTCGGACCGAGCGGGTCGGGCAAGACCACCTTGCTCGACCTGCTCGGCGGGCTGAGCCGCCCCACGAGCGGCAGCGTCCTCGTGGACGGCGCCGAGGTGACCGGTCCCGGTCTCGACCGGGGCATCGTCTTCCAGCAGTACGCCCTGTTTCCCTGGCGGACCACCCTCGCCAACGTGACGTTCGGCCTCGAGCAGCGGGGACTGAGTCGCCGCGAGCGCACCGAACGGGCCCGCGAGAACCTGGCCCTCGTGGGGCTCGAGGGGTTCGAGGACCGCTACCCCCACGAGCTCTCCGGTGGGATGAAGCAGCGGGTCGCGATCGCCCGGAGCCTGGCCTACCAACCCGGGATCCTCCTCATGGACGAGCCGTTCGCGGCCCTTGACGCGCAGACCCGTGAACAGCTGCAGGACGAGCTGCTGCGGATCTGGCGAGCCACCGACACGACGGTCGTGTTCATCACCCACGGCATCGAGGAGGCGGTCTACCTCGGCCAGCGCGTGGCCGTCCTGAGCGCCCGCCCCGGGCGTCTCAAGGCCCTCGTCGACGTCGACCTCGGCGACCGCGAGTCCACCACGGACCTGCGGTCGGACCCCCGCTTCGTGCACTACCGGCACGAGGTCTGGACGCTCCTGCACGACGAGGTGCGCCGCGCCCAGGACGCCGGTCACCTCAAGATCCAGCCCGACGGCACAGAGAAGGCAGCCTGATGAGCACCGCAACCCTGGACCCAGGTCGTGATCTGACAGCGCCGACGCAGCCCGGCCCGGCACCCGAGGCGAGCGTGGCTCGGCGGGCTGCCACGCGGCATACCTGGTGGGGTGCCGTCGCGCGCCGCCTCGGGCGGGGGACGCGCAGGTCTGCGGCCGTCGTGCTCTTCCTGCTGTTGTGGGAGTTCGGCACGCAGTACCTGCTCGACCCCGCGCGCAAGGTGTTCCTCCCGCCTCTGCACGAGGTGCTCCAGGCGTGGTGGGGACTGGTCCAGAGCGGCCAGCTCCAGCAGCACGTCGCGGCCAGCCTGACCCGGTCGGTGATCGGGTTCAGCGTCGCGGTCGTCGCGGGCATCGGGCTGGGACTCGTGGTGGCGTGGTACGACGGCCTGCGCGAGTTCCTCACGCCGCTGCTGGAAGCCTTCCGCAACACGGCCGCCCTCGCGCTCCTGCCGGTCTTCGTCCTACTGCTCGGGATCGGGGAGACGAGCAAGATCTCGATCGTCGCGTACGCGAGCTTCTTCCCGGTGCTGCTCAACACGATCGCCGGGGTGCGCACGGTCGACCCGCTCCTCGTCAGGGCCGCCCGGTCGCTGGGGCTGGGCAGCCTGAGGCTGTTCCAGAAGGTGGTCCTGCCCTCCGCGGTGCCCACCATCTTCACGGGCGTCCGGATGGCGGGCACGGCCTCGATCCTGGTCCTCATCGCCGCCGAGATGGTGGGCGCGAAGGCGGGGCTGGGCTACCTGATCGTCAACGCCCAGAGCAGCTTCCAGATCCCGGACATGTATGCCGGCATCCTCACCGTCTCGCTGTTCGGGCTCCTCGTGAACACCGTCCTCGTCCGGCTGGAGCGGCACTTCTCGCGCTGGCGCGTCGCTGCCGCGGCCCGCTGACCAGCACCCCAGATCCGTTGAAAGGAAAGCTGAACCATGTCCACTGAACCCCGAGAGCTCCATCTCAACGCCTTCATCATGTCGACCGGCCACCACGAGGCCGCCTGGCGACACCCTGAGGTCGAACCCGCCCGCGCGCTCACGCTGCAGCACTACGTCGACATCGCCAGGACGGCCGAGCGCGGCCTGCTCGACTCGGTCTTCTTCGCCGACGGAGTGGCGCTGCACGGCAACGTGAAGCACAACACGCACAGCGCCTTCGAACCGCTCACCCTGCTCTCGGCCCTGGCCGCCTCGACGACCCACGTCGGGCTCATCGCGACCGCGTCGACGACCTACAACCATCCCTACACACTGGCTCGCGCGTTCGCCTCGCTCGACCACCTCAGCGGTGGGCGGGCCGGGTGGAACATCGTCACGAGCGCCGGGCAGGACGAGGCGCGGAACTTCGGGCTCGAGGGTCGCCCCGACCACGAGGCGAGGTATGCGCGGGCCACCGAGTTCGTCCAGCTCGCCCAGGCGCTCTGGGACTCCTTCGACGACGAGGCCGTCATCGCCGACAAGGTGTCGGGCATCTACGCCGACACCGACCGCATCGCTCCGATCGACCACAAGGGCCCGCACTTCGAGGTGCGCGGCCCACTCAACATCCGCCGGCCCGTGCAGGGCTACCCCCTCCTGGTGCAGGCGGGGTCGAGCGAGTCGGGCAAGGAGTACGCGGCCCGCTTCGCCGAGGCCGTCTTCACCGCGCAGCAGACGCTCGAGGAGGCGCAGGCGTTCTACGCCGACCTCAAGGGCCGGCTCGCCGCCCACGGTCGGCGCCCGGAAGCCCTGCTCATCCTCCCTGGCATCAGCCCCGTCATCGGGCGCACCGAGGAGGAGGCCAAGGAGAAGGAGGCCGAGCTCAACGCCCTGATCAACCCGGCATACGGGCTGGCGCAGCTCTCGACCATGCTCGACCACGAGCTGACCGAGGGCGACCTCGACGGACCACTGCCGCCCGTGGCGGTGGGCACGGAAGGCAACCAGAGCCGCAAGCAGCTGATCCTCGACCTGTCCGAGCGCGAGGGCCTCACGGTCCGCCAGCTCATCGAGAGGCTGGCCGGCGGGCGCGGCCACCGGGTGTTCGCCGGGACGGCCGTGCAGGTCGCCGACCAGATCCAGGAGTGGTTCGAGCAGGGGGCAGCCGACGGGTTCAACGTCATGCCGCCGACGCTGCCGGGCGGTCTGGACGACTTCGTCGACCTCGTGGTCCCCGAGCTGCAGCGTCGGGGCCTGTTCCGCACCGAGTACACGGGCAGGACGCTGCGCGACCACTACGGCCTGCCCCGGCCGGCCAACCCCAACACCGAGCACGCCCTCACCACGAAGGAGCACGCAGCATGACCGCCATCGCGACCGACCGGGACGTCCGCAAGATCACCGGACGGATCGGCGCCGAGATCGTCGGCGTCGACCTCACCTCCGACCTCGACGCCGAAACCATCCAGTTCCTCAACCAGGCTCTGCTGGAGCACAAGGCGCTCGTCTTCCGCCGTGCCCCGCTCACCGACGATCAGCAGGAACGGTTCGCCGCGCACTTCGGCCCGCTCACGACGGCGCACCCCACGGTCGCGTCGGCGCCGGGCGCCCCGCGGATCCTTCCCGTCGACAGCGAGAAGGGGGCGGCCAACCACTGGCACACGGACGTCACCTTCGTCCAGGCGCCACCGAAGGCGACCACCCTGTCGAGCAAGGTGGTCCCACCCCACGGCGGCGAGACGCTGATCGCCAACACCGGTGCGGGCTACCGCGACCTGCCCGAGCCGTTGAGGCTGCTGGCCGACTCGCTCTGGGCGATCCACACCAACGACTACGACTACGCCGAGCCGGAGGAGTCCCTCGACGACCAGGCCAGGGAGAACCGTGCTGAGTTCACCTCCACCGCCTATCGGACCGCCCACCCGGTCGTGCGCGTGCACCCCGAGACGGGGGAGAAGGGGCTCTACCTCGGCGGCTTCGCCCAGCGGCTGGTCGGGCTGTCCGCCGCGGAGAGCCGGGACCTGATCCGGCTGTTCCAGTCCTACATCACGCGCCCCGAGAACGTCGTGCGTGTCGCCTGGGAGCCGGACCAGCTCGTCATCTTCGACAACCGGATCACCCAGCACTACGCGATCGACAACTACGACCACCTGCCGCGCCGCCTCCACCGGGTCACGGTCGCGGGCGACGTGCCGGTGGGGCTGACGGGGGAGAAGAGCAGGGTGATCGAAGGGGACGCGTCGCACTACACGCAGGGGGACTGACAGGGATGCCGCAGGGCTGGGCCGGCGCACGAGGCCCAGCCCCGCGGCATACCCGGACATGCGAAGAGGCCCGCACGTGTGTGCGGGCCTCTTGGCTTTCGAGCGACCCCGACCGGGCTCGAACCGGCGACCTCCGCCGTGACAGGGCGGCGCGCTAACCAACTGCGCTACGGGGCCTAGATGGTGCTTTTACTGCGTATCCCCAACGGGATTCGAACCCGTGCTACCGCCGTGAAAGGGCGGGGTCCTAGGCCGCTAGACGATGGGGACCAGTTCAACGGCCCCCCGCCGTTAGCGCCAGGCGCGGATCCGTCGAGGACTCGCGAAAGCATACGGGCAGACCGCCCGGATAACCAAAACGGGTCCGTGGGCGACGCCAGCCGGGGCTCGCCGCAGCACGTCCCCACGACCCGACGGTATGCCGCGTGGCTGGTCAGGGGCGTGCCTCGCGCAGCGCCGCGCGCACCCGGTCGACGGCCGCCGACTCGCTCAGCCCGGCCCGTGCGGCCAGGATGGCGTAGTCCGCGGCGCTGCGGTTGAGGGCGACATCGAGGGGTTGAGAGGCCGCCGCCACGACGGTCCCGGCGCGACTTCGGGTGGTGACAAGACCCTCGGCCTCGAGCTCCTTGTAGGCCCGGGCCACGGTGTTGACCGCCAGGCCCAGGTCGGCGGCCAGCCCGCGCACGGTAGGGAGCCGGTCGCCCTCCGCGAGGGTGCCGCGGGCGATCAGCCCGGCCAGCTGGGCGCGGACCTGCTCGAAGGGTGGCTCCGGGGCAGTCAGGTCGACCGACACCGGCGGGGTGCTCACCCGCCGCTCGCAGCCGTCTGCGGGGCGGCCCACGTCAGCAGGCGGTCGACGTCCCAGGTGGTGACGATCCGGTCGGGGTCGATCCCCAGGGCCTCGGCGCGCTCGCAGCCGTAGGCCTTCATCTCCAGCTGCCCCGGGGCGTGCGCGTCGGAGTCGATCGCGAATACGCAGCCGATCTCCATCGCCAGCCTGATCAGCTCGTCCGGCGGGTCGCGCCGCTCGGGACGGCTGTTGATCTCGACGGCGGTGCCGTGCTCGGCACAGGCCTCGAACACGGCGCGGGCGTCGAACTCCGACTGCGCTCGCGTCCCGCGCGATCCCTCGACGAGCCGCCCGGTGCAGTGGCCCAGCACGTTGACGCGGGGGTTGGACACCGCGGCCACCATCCGCTTGGTCATCGGCGCCTTGTTCATCTTGAGCTTGGAGTGGACGCTCGCGGTGACCAGGTCGAGCTTGGCGAGCATCGCGTCGGTCTGGTCCAGCGACCCGTCGTCGAGGATGTCGACCTCGATCCCCTTGAGCAGCCGGAACTGCCCACCCAGCGACGCATTGACTGCGTCGACGATGGACAGCTGCTTGGTCAGCCGCTCGGCCGTGAGCCCGTTGGCCACGCGCAGCTGGGGGGAGTGGTCGGTGAGGACCACCCACTCGTGCCCGAGCTCCACGGCCGTGAGCACCATCTCCTCGATGGGACTGCCGCCGTCCGACCAGTTGGAGTGCGAGTGGCAGTCGCCCTTGATCTGGGCGAGCAGGTCCGTGCCGCCCTGGGCGAGCGGCTTCGCCTTTCCCTGCAACGACTCCAGGTATGCCGGGAGCTCACCGTCCAGGGCCTCGCTCACCACGGCGGCGGTGGACTTCCCGATCCCGGCGAGGTCCTGCAGGGTGCCGGCCTTGTGGCGGCTGCGGAGTTCGTCGTCCGGTGTCTCCCTGACCGTGACGACGGCTTTGCGGAACGCCTCGACGCGGTAGGAGCCGGCCCGTTCCCGCTCGAGCAGGAAGGCGATGCGTCGCAGGGCCTCGTCGGGCTCGACGGGTGCGGTGAGGGGTTCCACGGACGCGACCACGGCGCTACCCCTTGAACTGCTGCCGGATCATGAAGTCCCAGACCCGGTCGCCACCCAGCGTCCTCGTGGCGATGAGGGCCCTGGCTGCCGGCGTCACGATGTAGCGCGACCGGGGGTGGCGCGACTCGACTGCCCTGACGACGACCTTGGCGACGGACTCCGGGCCGGTGGCCACCATGGGGTTGCCGTAGCCGCCGGTGGTGTTGCTGGCGCTGGAGGCCAGCAACGCGGCATACGGTGAATGTTGTTGTGCCGCAGCGGCATCGGAGGTGAGGGCGGTCTCCTCGAAGCCGGTCCGGATGAGGCCTGGCTCGATCAGGCTGACGCCGATGCCGAAGCCGCGCACCTCGTTGCGCAGGGCGTCGGTGATCGCCTCCACGGCGTACTTGGTCGCGTGGTAGTAGCCGCCGACGGGGAAGGTGAAGCGGCCCCCCATCGAGCCGATGTTGACGACGCGACCGCTGTGGGCTTCGCGCATCGCCGGCAGGACGAGCTGGGTGAGCCGGGCGAGTCCGAACACGTTGGTCTCGAACATGGTGCGCACCTTGTCGAGGTCTGTTTCCTCGATGGTGCCGTACTCGCCGTACCCGGCGTTGTTGACCAGGGCGCCGATGCTGTCGTGCTCGGCCTCGATCGTTTTGACCGCGCTGGACATCGACTCCTCGGAGGTGACGTCGAGGGCGAGAATGCGCGCTCCCGCGGCTTCGAGGTCGGTGAGGGTCTCGGTGCGACGGGCGGTGGCATAGACCGTGTGGCCGCGTGCGATGAGCGCCTCGGCTGCGGCACGGCCGATGCCGGACGAGCAGCCGGTGACGAGGACAGGTCCGGTGGGGGCGGCGCTCACTGCTCCTCGCCGCGCCCTGCGGGTCCGGCCGGTCCTGCGGGTCCTGCGGGTCCTGCGGGGCCGGCGGGTCCGCCCCCGTTGCGGCGCGCGACCCAGCGCTCGACGCCTGCGTACGCCAGCCAGCCCGCCGCCAGGGCGATGACGAAGACGACCCACGTGTTGAGGCTGGGGAGGACCGCCTCGAGACCTTCGCGGACGAGGACGATCGCACAGACGGCGACGACGATGGGGGCGAAGGCGGCGACGCCACCAGGTCGCTGCCCGGGGCGCTGTCCGGTGGTGGGACTCATGCCGCCAGTCTGCCCCATCACCCGCCGGGAAGGGGTCACGCGTCCCGGGCGCTGCGAGATGTGTTGGAGCGCGGGCGGATCCGCACGGCAGGCATCTCTGGCGCCGGCAGGTGCTTGACCTGGCCGGCGTACCCGTCCACCTCACCGAACCGCTCCGAGTGGGCCATCCACTCCTCGCGAGCGGTCACGATGTCCTCGTGGCTGCGGCCGACGAAGTTCCACCACATGACGATCTCCTCGTCGAACGGCGGCCCACCGAGGATGAGCGCCCGGGCGCTGTCGTTTCCGGTGTTGGTGAGGGTGAGCGTCGCGGTCGCCGTGGGGAGATAGGCCATGGCGCTGCGCGGGGTGGCGGTGCCGTTGACCGTGAGCCCTTCGCTGTCGGCCAGCACCCCGTGCTCGTATGCCGCGTCGAGACCCAGCTCGACCGTGGCCCCCGCGTCGAGGGTGACCTCGGCGCCGAGCAGGGGGGTGAAGCTCTCGACCGGGGAGGTCTGGCCGGCCAGGCTGCCGAGAAACACGCTCAGGGTGGCACCGTCGAGCCGCGTCGGCGTCGGCTCGTGGTGCTGGAATGCCTTGGGGGCGTTGCGGTACGCGTCGGGCAGGGCCACCCACAGCTGGGCCCCGTGGAGGACGGTCGTGCCCGGAGTGGACACCTCGGAGTGGGCGATGCCGAGCCCACCGGTCATCAGGTTGACCGCACCGGGGCGGATGATGGCGTGCGAGCCGAGGCTGTCGCGGTGCTCGATCTCGCCCGTGAACAGCCAGCTGACCGTCTGGAGCCCGCAGTGGGGGTGGGGCGGGACGTCCATGCCACCCGAGCCTGCGACGTCGTCCGGGCCGTAGTGGTCGGCGAAGCACCAGGCGCCGATGAGGGAGCGCTGGCGCTGGGGGAGGGTGCGACGGACTGTCATCGCGCGAGGCCCGCCGAGGGGCACGTCACGGGGTTCGAGGATCTCCACCCCGTCGACGGACGGCGCCGTCGAGCAGACGGTTTCTTGCGGCTGGGTCTCGACATTGCTCACCAACCCAGTCTGCACCGAACGCGCTCACCCGCAGCAGACGTGCCATCGAGTGTGCACGACACGCTGAGGACATCACGGTCGCGTCAGCGTGTCGTGCACTCTCGAGTCACGCGCGCCGCGTCAGACAGCCAAGTTTTTCGGGCACCGGTGGGCCCCGTGGGACTCGAACCCACAACCTACGGATTAAAAGTCCGCAGCTCTAACCATTGAGCTAGAGGCCCTGGCTGCCGGTTGGCGAGCCGCAGGTCAGCGTAGCCAACGAGGCGCAGGAGTCCCCACTCCGTTCAACGGGCCCTGGCGGTCAGCGAACAACGGATCAGGCGTTCAACGACTCTCGGCGAGACAGGTCTCGTAGGAGACGGACCTCGGACAGCCGCGCCAGTCCGACCCGATCACCCCCGCGAGTGCCGGCACCGCCACGAGGCTGATCACGACGGCATACCCGGCGGTGCGCAGGCTGCGCAGGCTGCGCAGGAGCGCAGAGCGGACGAGCAGCGCGGCGAGCAGGCAGGCTGCGGCCAGCAGCAGCAGCTGGCGGGTTCCCGCCGGGTCCGTAGACCGCCCGAAGCCGCCGCCCGAGCACCCCGAGATCCCGCACATACCGAGCCACGCCATCAACCCGAAGAACGCGAAACCGGCCACCCCTGTGGCGATCACGAGCACCGACACGACGGTGCGGACCACACGAGCCGGCCGCGGACTCCGGGACTCAGGGGGCACGTTCCCACTGTGTCGCAACCAGCCGTTGCATCGTGGGACCCGGCAAGGAACCAACCCCAGGCAGTCCGGGGGCGCCCGGAACCCCATCCCACCCCGAGCCGTTGGCCCGACATGATCACCCTCACCTGTCCCAAGTGTGGTTCCGACATGCGCAGCTACGAGCGCAACCGGGTCCACGTCGACCAGTGCACGGGATGTGGCGGCCTGTTCCTCGACCGTGGGGAGCTCGAGGCCCTGGTCGCCGCGGAGAACGCGTGGCACCAATCCCCTGCGCAAGCACCTCCCGCAGCGGCAGCGCCGACCCCGCAGCAGCCGCCGGTGCCACAGCCCCCACAGCAGCAGGGGGCGTGGCAACAGCAGCCGGCTCAGAGCTACCAGGCGCCCTACCGCTCGATGTCCAAGGCGCCGTACGGCGGACCTGGCGGCTACGGCCAGCGGCGCAAGAAGTCGTTCCTCAGCGAGCTCTTCGACTGAGCGAGGCCGCCCAGCGAGCATCACCTGAGACAATGGGCGCGATGAAAAACGAGCCCAGTGGCCGACCCGGTCCGCGCCGCCCAGCCTTCTTCAGCCCCATGGCGATGGAGGCGCAGGGCGGCACGGTCCCCGACCCCGCGCAGGTCACCGAGATCGCCCACGAGACGGCCGCGGTCCTGGTGGGCACCGGGCGCGCCAACGACGACCCCGCCCTGACCGCGCGGCTCGTAGCCCTCGTCGACGAGCTGGGGTTGGTCACCGTCGCAGAGCTCTGGGCCGACCGTCCCGCGCGGAGCCTGCCGGGTGCCCTCTGGCGGCTCTACGCCTTGCGAGAGTGGGTGCAGCGCAGCCCGGGTGAGGCCAGCGCCGACTACGCAGCAGGGATCCGCTTCACCGACGTCAACCACGCGGTGGCGGGCGTCGCCGAGCCGCCCGGACCCGCCGAGCTCCGCGAGCTCAGCGACGCGATCCTGCGGGGAGTCTTCGCGGGCGACTTCGCCGTTGCGCTGCAACGGGCGGCGGCGTTCTGTCGCGTCGTGGCCGCGGGCCGCGCCGACCGTGCCGACACGACCGACGCCCAGGACCGCGAGGCCGCCGCCCAGCAGACCCGCCGGGCCGCGTCGATGCTCTCGACCGCCGAGGATCTGGAGGCCGGAGCCCGCCTGTGGCGGGCCGGCGAACTCATCTGAACGGCCCCTTGCGTCGCGGTAAACACGCCGCAGATGGAACAACTCCAGAGCCTCCGGGGTTACAGTCGGACGTGCGTCGGGCCGCGGTAGCCCCGGGTCCCAACTGAAGCCGCTACGAGCGGCCGCGCGCCGTGAGGCGCTCCCGGCCCGACGCACAAATGTTCATCTCCCGGCCATGTCTGGCCACTGATCCACAAGCCTTGGTATGCCGCGTGCGCGCCCCCTCGCTCAGCTGTCCTGGGCCGGCGGTCGACCACCCGGGCAGACCCCCTGGTGAGCCTGTGCGTCCTCTCTCGAGACCCGTCGCGAACGGCGACCCGGACCGCTCCAGCCGCACACGCGGCATACGGCATGACTGAACGAACCCCGGTCCTCGACATCGCGAGGTTCGACCGGGGGGGCACCGCCGAGATCGGGGGTCATGGCCACCATCATCAGGCATAGCCGGATGGGACTAGTCGTGATGGTGTCCGGTATGGCCCATCTGGGTGGTTCCGGGGCATCGCGGGTCAAGAGATAGCAAACTAGATGCGCTGTTCGGCGTTGCCTCGGTTAGCGTTTCATCCATGACCAAGGAACCGCGGGCCGGTGCTGACCTGACCGACGACGCGCTTCAGGACGAGATCGAGCTGGTGGGCGACCTGGTCGTCGCCGCGACTGCCAGCGACGAGCCGCTCACCGAGGACGAGATCGACCGGGCCCTCGGCATCGAGCGCGGGCACCCGACGTCGTCCGACGACGCACCGAGCTCCCCGCACCGGGTCTGGAAGCGCCAGAACGCCTGATCGTCTGCGCGGTACCGACCGGCGACGATCAGCGCCCAGTTGCGCTTTCTCGCGTCCTTGCCCGTAGCATCGTCCACGGCCATCCCCCTTGCGTGACCGGAGAGAACCGTGGGCTTTCGCCTCACCCCCCAGGAGAACAGTTTTTACGATCTGTTCGCCAAGTCCGCTTCCTACCTCGTCCTCGGCTCGCGTGAGCTGACGACGCTGTTGGGCGTTCCACACGCCGAGCGCGAAGCCGTCGCGACGAAGATGCGGGAGATCGAGCACGCCGCCGACGAGGCGACCCACGAGATCATCCGCAAGGTGAACAGCTCGTTCATCACGCCGTTCGACCGTGAGGACATCCACGGCCTCGCGTCGACGCTGGACGACTGCATGGACATGATGGACGCCGCGGTCGACCTGATCGTGCTCTACCGCATCGGTGACCTCCCGGCCGGCGTGTCCGACCAGGTCGAGGTCCTCTCGCGGATGTCGGAGCTCACGGCTGACGCCATGCCTCGGTTGCGCTCGATGAAGGACCTCTCCGGCTACTGGATCGAGATCAACCGCCTCGAGAACCAGGCCGACCAGATCTACCGCCGGCTGCTCGCCGGACTGTTCAACGGTGACTTCGGTGGCGACACCCTCACGATCATGAAGCTCAAGGAGGTCGTCGAGGAGCTCGAGGCCGCCGCTGACGCGTTCGAGAAGGTGGCTCACAAGGTCGAGAGCATCGCGGTCAAGGAGTCCTGAGCCTCCCCATGGACTGGCTTCCGATCGGAATCGTCATCGCCTTGGCGATGGGCTTCAACTACACCAACGGTTTTCACGACGCGGCCAATGCGATCGCGACCTCGGTCTCGACCCGCGCCCTGACGCCGCGGGTCGCGCTGCTCATGGCCGCAGTGGCCAACCTCTTCGGTGCGTTCTTCGGCAAGAAGATCGCGGACACCGTCGGCAAGGGCATCATCGAGGCGCCCTCAGGCAACCCCGGTCTGGTGATCTGCGCGGCCGCCCTGATCGGCGCCATCGGGTGGAACCTGCTGACCTGGTGGTACGGCCTGCCGTCGTCCTCGTCCCACGCCCTGATCGGCGGCCTGGGTGGTGCCGCCCTGGCTGCGGGTGCTGACGTCAAGTGGACCGGCATCTTCCACAAGGTCATCATCCCGATGATCGCCTCGCCCCTCGTCGGGATCATGCTCGGCTACATCGTCATGGCCACGATCATGTGGCTGTTCCGCCGAGCCCACCCGGGTCGCGTCTCGCGTGGATTCAGGTACGCGCAGACCGCGTCGGCCGCGGCCATGGCCTTCGGCCACGGACTCCAGGACGCGTCCAAGACCGCCGGTGTCGTCGTCCTCGCGCTGACCGTTGGTGGCCACTACAACGGCAAGGGCATCCCGCTGTGGGTGCTGCTCATGAGCGCCATCGTGATCTCCCTGGGCACGTATGCCGGTGGGTGGCGGATCATGCGTACCCTCGGCCGCCGGATCATCCACCTCGACCCGCCGCAGGGTTTCGCAGCGGAGACGACGGCGGCCTCGATCCTCTACGTTGCGGGCATGGCGTTCGGCGCCCCGATCTCGACCACCCACACGATCACCTCGGCGATCATGGGCGTCGGCGCGACCAAGCGGCTGTCGGCCGTGCGGTGGGGCGTGGCCGGCAACATCGTCGGCGCCTGGATCCTGACCTTCCCCGGCGCCGGCCTGGTCGCCGCCGCCAGCTGCCTCCTGATCAACCTCTTCGTCTGACCGCCCCCGCTCCTGGCCACGGGTGCTGGGGGTAGGACGGGTTCGGCGCTACTCGGCGCTGCTCTGCTCGGCCCTGCTCGGCCCTGCTCTGCTCGCACTTGTTGCGATCTGGTGGTCACCCGGGTCCGTTTTTGGGGGTGCCGTGACCATCGGACGGCAACAAGTCGGGGGCAGGTGCGACGTGTTGCGATCTGGTGGTCACCCCGGTCCGGTTTGGGGGGTGCCGTGACCATCGGACGGCAACAAGTCGGGGGCAGCGCGAGGCCACGGCGGGCAGCGCGGGGCGAGTTCGGCCGGCGCCCGGCCACCGTGGCCGCGACGCCGCGCCCGCATCGGTCGTGCTGGTCCACAGGGTCACGGTCGACGCGGGCTGTGTCCACAGGCCCAAGGTCGGGCATGGTCCGCGACAGCCTCGCCACCCACGATCGCAGGATGAGGACAACCCCTGAAGCAGCGTGGCAGTCCCTGCCCCAACCCTTCCTGGCCAGGGAGGCGTTAGCCGCCGGCCTGAGCAGCACCAGCATCGCCGGGGCAGTCAGACGGCGTCACATCATTCCTGTCGCGCCCAGCCTGTACGCCGTCCGCGAGCCGTGGCTCGAACTCGACCCCCAAGAGCTTCATCGGGCCATGTCCCGTGCTGCGAGCGCGTCCGTCAAAGATGGGGTGCTGAGCCACCAGAGCGCTGCGCTTGTGCACGGGCTCCCACAGCCCTTGGGCCCACTTGGTGCCGTGAGCCTGACAGTGCCCGAGTCCGAGCGCACTGCCGCCCGAGATGACTGGAGGCGCCTGCTGGATGGCGACCTCCCTTCCGATCACGTCACCGAGGTTTCGGGCCTTCCCGTGACGACGGTCGACCGCACTGTCATCGACTGCCTTCGCCAGCTGCGGCTCCGCGACGCCTTGGCGATCGCCGATGGAGCGCTGCGCAACGGGACGACCAGTCCTGACGCACTGCGGGCGATGCGGGCCTTCCAGACGAGGTGGCCGGGCGTCACGAAGGCCGACGCCGGGATTGCCATGGCGGATGCGCGTCGCGAGAGCTGGCTCGAGTCAGCCTCCGTCGCCACAGCGCACCAGTTGGGCTTCTCGGTGCCGATGAGCCAGGTATGGATCCACCACCTGGATGGACGACTCATAGGCAGGGTGGACTTCCTGTGGGCACTGGCTGGCGTGATCGGCGAGGCGGACGGCCGCGGCAAGTACCTGGGTGCCTACGGCTCAGACACCTGGGACGCCGACGAAGCCGCGACCCACATGCTCGCCGAGCGGGAACGCGAACGCGAGCTCGAGTCAGTGGGTTTCGCGGTGGCGAGGTGGGACACAAGCGACGTCCTGGGTGGCGGTTCTGGCTTGGCTGAGGTCTTGCGATCTGCTCGTCGTCGGGCAGATCCGAGCCGGATCCGCTGTCTTTGGAGGCAGGACCCTGAGGACGACCTGCGTCTCTGGAGTGCGGAGACCATGCGGATGGGCGGAGATGAGGGCCCCTACGCCGCCTAACTCCGGGGGACTTGTTGCCGACCGGTGGTCACGAGGGGGCCGATTGCGGGGCTGGTGACGATCTGCGCGCAACAAGTCGCAGCGCCGGGGGACTTGTTGCGCGCCGGTGGTCACGAGGGGGCCGATTGCGGCGTTGGTGACGATTAGCGCGCAACAGGTCGCAGCGCTAGGAGACTTGTTGCCGGCGTGGTCACGAGGGGGCCGATTGCGGCGTTGGTGACGATCTGCGCGCAACAAGTCGCAGCGCCGGGGGACTTGTTGCCGACCGGTGGTCACGAGGGGGCCGATTGCGGCGTTGGTGACGATTAGCGCGCAACAGGTCGCAGCGCGGCAGGCGCAGGGGTCAGCCGAAGCGACCGCTGATGTAGTCCTCCGTGGCCTTCACCCCGGGGTTGTTGAAGATCTTCTGGGTGTCGGCGACCTCGACCAGCTTGCCGGGCTTGCCAGTGGCCGCGAGGTTGAAGAAGGCGGTCTGGTCGGAGACCCGTGCTGCCTGCTGCATGTTGTGGGTGACGATCACGATCGTGTACTGGCTCTTCAGCTCCGAGATCAGGTCCTCGATGGCCAGGGTCGAGATCGGATCGAGCGCCGAGCAGGGCTCGTCCATCAGCAGCACCTGCGGCTCGACCGCGATGGCCCGGGCGATGCACAGCCGCTGCTGCTGGCCACCGGACAGTCCGGCGCCGGGCTTGGCCAGCCGGTCCTTGACCTCGTTCCACAGGTTGGCCCCGTTGAGCGACTTCTCCACGACCTCGTCGAGCTTGGCCTTCCCGCGGACGCCGTTCAGCCGGAGCCCGGCCGCGACGTTGTCGTAGATCGACATCGTGGGGAACGGGTTGGGTCGCTGGAACACCATCCCGACCGTCCGGCGCACCGCCACGGGGTCGACGCCCGATGCGTACAGGTCCTGGTCGTCGAGCATGACCTTGCCCTCGACGCGACCGCCGGGGATCACCTCGTGCATCCGGTTGAGGGTGCGCAGGAACGTGGACTTCCCGCAGCCCGACGGCCCGATGAACGCGGTCACCGAGCGTGGCTCCACGGTCATCGTGACGCCCTCGACGGCCTTGAACGCGCCGTAGTAGACGTTCAGGTCACTGACGTCGATTCGCTTGGCCATGGTCTGTTCTTTCGTCCTTCGGATCGAGTATGCCGGGTGGCCGGCACGGTCGCGGAGCGGGGTTTCGCGGGTGGCTTACTTCTTGACGGAGCCGAGCCGGGCGATGACACGGCCGGCCAGGTTGAGGATCAGGATCAGCAGGATCAGGGTGAGCGCGGCAGCCCAGACGCGGTCGACCGCGGGCTGCAGGCTCTCGGTGCGGTCCTGGTTGATCATCGTGGGGAGCGTCGGCATGAGGCCGCTGAACAGGTCCGTGGCGATGGACTTGGAGTAGGGCCCGAGGATCAGCAGCGGTGCGGTCTCACCCATGACCCGGGCCAGTCCCAGCAGCACGCCGGTGATGATGCCCGAGAAGGCGGTGGGCAGGACGACCCGCACGATCGTCTTCCACTTGGGCACTCCCAGGGCGTACGCCGCCTCACGCAGCTCGTTCGGCACGAGCTTGAGCATCTCCTCGGTGGAGCGCACCACGACCGGCACCATCAGCAGCACGAGAGCCAGGCAGACCGCGAAGCCGACCCGCTGGAATCCGAACGTCGTCACCCAGAGCGCATAGACGAACAGGCCGGCGACGATCGAGGGCACACCGGTCAGGATGTCGACCATGAAGGACACGGCCTTCGCCAGCCGGCCTCGGCCGTACTCGACGAGGTAGATCGCGGTCATCACGCCGATCGGCACGGAGATGGCCGCGGTCGTGAGGCCCTGGATCAGGGTGCCCTGGATGGCGTGGATGGCGCCGCCACCTTCGCGGCGGGCCGTGATGCCCTTCTGGGAGTTCGTCCACCACTGTGCGTCCAGGAGCAGGTGGGCGCCCTTGCTGACGACGGTCCACAGGATCCACAGCAGCGGCACGAGGGCGAGCAGGAACGCGCCCCACATCACCACCCGCGCCAGCTGGTCCCGGATCTCGCGCCCGCGGGCCGGGTGGCCGAGGGCCGGGATCGTGGAGCCGTTGGACGCCTGGTCGGGCCGCACGGTGTCGACGGTGCTCATTCGATGAACGCCTTCCTGCGCTCGATCACGATGCGGGCGATCGCGTTGACGATGAAGGTCAGCACGAACAGCACCAGCCCGGCCGCGATGAACGCGCCGGTCTTGGCGGGGGAGTCGAACTCCCCGGCGTTGTTGGCGATGCGCGACGCGAAGGTCTCGCCGCCGTTGAACAGCGACCAGGTCCAGCCAGTTCCGGCGGCCAGGGTCGAGAGGATGATCGTGACGGCGATGGTCTCGCCGAGGGCGCGGCCGAGGGCCAGCATGGCGGCCGAGATGACGCCGGCCTTGCCGAACGGCAGCACGGCGACGCGGATCATCTCCCACTTGGTCGCGCCGAGGGCCAGCGCGCCTTCCGTGTGGGTCACGGGCGTCTGGGCGAACACCTCGCGCGACAGCGCCGTGACGATCGGGAGCACCATGATCGCCAGGACGATGCCGACGAACAGGATCGTGCTCCCGCCGCTGATGCCCGCGTCGGAGAAGAGAGGGAACCAGCCCAGCGTGTCCTTGAGGAAGTTCTGGACCGGCTCGAACACCGGGCCGAAGGTCTTCAGGCCCCAGATGCCGTAGACGATCGAGGGCACCGCGGCGAGCAGGTCCACGAGGTTCGCCGCCGGCCGCGAGAGCCACCTCGGCGCGTACTGCGTGATGAACAGCGCCACCGCCACCCCGACCGGCACCGCGATGAGCATGCCGATGGTCGAGACGGCGATGGTGGTCCACAGCAGCTCGACGATCCCGAACTTCAGGTTCGACGCGTTGTCGACCGACCACTCGCGCGAGGTGAGGAAGTTGACCTTGTCGTCGGCGATCGCCGGGATGGCCTGCCAGAGCAGGAACACCCCGACCAGTGACACCAGGCCGATGACGAGGATCCCGGCGCCCTTGGCCGCACCCCCGAAGAGACGGTCGCCGAGCCGTCCGGTGCCGGCGCCATCGCCGCTCAGGGTGGGTCGGCCGTCGGGTCCGGGCAGCTCGTCAGCGATCGAAACGCCGGTTACGGAGCTCACGTTGCGCCTCTCGGTGCGTGTGGTCGTGGTCGTGGTGCGTGCGGTCGTGGTGGTGCGTGCCTTCGCACAGTCCACCAGACGTTCGTCCATCCATCAGAACGGGTATGCCGGGGAGCTGGCAACCAGCCAGCCCCCCGGCATACCCGGTGTGGGTCAGGACAGCGCTGCGATCGCGGTGTCGACCTTGGTGCGGACCTCGTCGGGGAGCGGCGCGTAGCCGATCTCCTCGAGGGACTTCTGTGTGTCGGCAGAGGCGAAGTGCGTCAGGAAGGCCTTGGTGAGGGCCGTCTTGGCGGCGTCCTTGCCCTTGGAGCAGACGATCTCGTAGGTCACCAGCAGGATCGGGTAGGCCCCGGCCTCCTTGGTGGCGTAGTCCAGCTTGAGGCGCAGGTCGTTGCCTTCGCCGTCGGCCTTCGCGGCGGACACGGCCTTGCCCACGGAGGCACCGCTGAGCTCGACCGGGCCGGCGCCGTTGTCGATCTGGGCGATGCCCAGCTTGTTGTCCTTGGCGTAGGACCACTCGGCGTAGGTGATGCCACCCTCGGTGGCCTTGACGGCACCGGCGACACCGGCGGACTTCTCCTTGCCCTCACCCTTGCCCAGCCACTTCTTGCCGGGCTCGGAGGTCCAGGCAGCCGGGGCTGCGGCCTTGAGGTACTTGGTGAAGTTCTCGGTCGTGCCCGACTCGTCAGAGCGGAAGAACACCTTGATCGGCTCGCTCGGCAGGGTCACGCCGGCGTTGAGCTTGGCGATCGACGCGTCGTTCCACGTCGTGACCTTGCCGCTGAAGATGTTGGCGGCGACCTCGGGGGTCAGGACGAGCTTGTCGACGCCCTTGACGTTGTAGGAGACCGCGATGGGGCCGGTGACCATCGGCAGGTTCCAGGCGGGGGAGCCGCAGAACTTCGCCGCGGCGTCGGCCTCGATGACCCCGTCCTTCTCAACGGTCTTGAGCGCGGAGTCGGAGCCGGCGAAGTCGACCTGGCCCGCGATGAACTGCTTGATGCCCGCGCCGGAACCGGTCGGGTTGTAGTTGACGGTGGTGCCGGCACACTCGTCCTGGAACGACGCGATGGCCTCTTCGATGGCGTTCTTCTGAGCCGAGGAGCCCTCGCCGTTCAGGGTGCCGCTCTTGGGGCAGGCCGACGTGGTGGTGGAGCTCGAGTCCGACGAACCGCCGGAGCTGCCGGCGTTGTTATCGGAGCCGCACGCGGTCAGCGCGATCGAGCTGACCAAGGCGACGCTGGCCACCAGGCCAAGACGCTGAATCTTCACGGTGTTCAAACCTTTCCACAGGGGAAAATCAGGGGCGGGCATTCGTACCCGACGCCCCGAAGGTAGGCAGGGAGAGTGACGCAGCGGCCCGTGGAGGGTGAACGGACGGTGAACACCAGTCAGACATTCGAGGTCGCCCCACCGACACCCCGGGATGCAGTGGGTGAACGAGAGGTCAGGAGTGCGTCAGCACGGGCTCAGCCGCGGGCGTGGTGCGGCGGAAGGTGGCGCTCGACTGCCACCACGCGCGCGGCCGCTCCGGTTCCTACGAGGTGGGCGACGAGCACCTCTCCCTTGGCCATCTTGTCGCGGGCCGCAGCCCTCAGCGCCGCCTGGACCAGGTCGGCCTCCGGCTCGTCGGGAGCAACCTGGGCGAGCAGCAGACCGAGCAGCGCCGGGAGCACCGGTCCGTGGCTGCACAGCGCTGCGGGGGCACCCCGCTCGACCAGCCGCTCGAGGTGCCGGAGGGCGCGAGCCGGCTCCGCGGCATACCCCTCCTCGCTGAGGCCGTCCTTGGTGCGCATCGGCGCCCCGAGCCGCGCCGCGAAGGGGCGCAGGGTGTCGGCGCAGCGCACCGAGGGCGAGCTGACCAACCGCTTGACGCCGTATGCCGCGAGCAGCGGTGCGATGCCCGCCGCGCGTTCCTGCCCGGTGGCGTCGAGGGGACGCAGCTGGTCGTCCTGCGCCCACGAGCCGCGTCCCACCGCATGGGCGTGACGCACGAGGGCCAACGGCCAGGTGGTCAGGGTCCCGACGTTGTCGGCCCGCACCACCGCGCGCAGCTGGTCACGGTCGCGGGCGTAGTCGAGGCGGTCAGACGCGGCGACCACGTCCAGCCAGCGCACCTCGTCGATCTCGTTCACCAACGGCCCGGCGGCGCTGGTGGCCTCGGCTGCCCAGTAGCGGACCTCCTTGGTCGCCGGCTGGCCGGTCGCGTCGAGCACGGTGTACTCCGCGCCGGGCAGCGGCCGACCCAGCCCGACGGCCAGCGACGTCTCCTCGAGGGTCTCTCGCACGGCGGCGACCGGCCACTCCTCGCCCGGGTCGAGCTTGCCCTTGGCCCACGACCAGTCGTCGTACTTCGGTCGGTGCACCAGCGCGACCTCGAGCTGACCGCGTCGGCGGCGCCACGGGACGGTGCCCGCGGCAGGGATCGGGGCGGTCAACGCCGGCGGGCCTTGCGGCGACGCTTGGCGTGCATCTCGATCATGGCGCTCTGCAGGTCGGCGAGTGGCTCGCCGTCCTCGTCGAAGTTCACCCGCGTCCACCGGCCGTCGCCGGTCAGCCGCCAGTGTGCGTAGGTGTCGCTCATGCCGCGGGCCATCAGCGACTGGAGGTCGGCGATGTGCTGGGGGTCCGCGAGGCGCACCAGCGCCTCGACCCTGCGGTCGAGGTTGCGGTGCATCATGTCGGCGCTGCCGATGTAGACCTCGGGTTCCCCACCACCGCCGAACAGGAACACCCGTGAGTGCTCGAGGAAGCGCCCGAGGACGGAGTGCACCCTGATGGTCTCGGAGAGCCCCGGCACGCCCGGGCGCAGCGAGCAGATGCCGCGCACCCAGATGTCGACGACCACCCCGGCCTGCGAGGCGCGGTAGAGCGCGTCGATGAGCTGCTCGTCGACGATCGAGTTGAGCTTCAGCTGGACCAGGCCCCCGCGCCCTGCCTCCACGTGGTCGATCTCGGCGTCGATGCGTTCGAGCAGCCCGGACCGGACGGACCTCGGTGCCACCAGCAGCCGCTTGAACTTGCTGCGGGGGGCGAAGCCGGACAGCTGGTTGAACAGGCGCGCCAGGTCGTCGCCCACCTGCGGGTCGGAGGTCAGCAGGCCGAAGTCCTCGTAGAGGCGGGCGGTCTTGCCGTTGTAGTTGCCGGTGCCGATGTGGCAGTAGCGGCGCAGGCTGCCGTCCTGCTCCTGGCGCACCACCATGCAGAGCTTGGCGTGGGTCTTGAGCCCGACCATGCCGTAGACGACGTGGACGCCCGCGTGCTCGAGCTTGCGGGCCCAGGAGATGTTGTTCTTCTCGTCGAAGCGCGCCTTGATCTCGACGATGGCCAGCACCTGCTTGCCGGACTCGGCGGCGTCGATGAGGGCGTCGATGATGGGGGAGTCGCCGCTCGTGCGATAGAGGGTCTGCTTGATGGCGAGCACGTTGGGGTCGTTTGCCGCCTGCTCGATGAAGGCCTGGACCGAGGTCGAGAAGGAGTCATAGGGGTGTTGAAGCAGCACGTCCTTGTCGCGGACGATCGGCAGGATCTCCGACGGCTTGGAGCTCTCGGCGGGCGCGAGGTCGGGGTGCATCTGCCCACGGAACGGCGGGTAGCGCAGGTCCGAGCGCTCGAGGTCCGCGACGAGGTTGAGCCCGCGCAGGTCGAGGGGAGCCGGGAGCCGGTAGACCTCGCTGTCCGTGACACCGAGCTCACGGACCAGCATGTCGAGCACGTGGTCGTCGATGGTCTCGTCCACCTCCAGACGGACCGGTGGCCCGAACCGGCGACGGGTGAGCTCCTTCTCCAGGGCGGTGAGGAGGTTCTCGGCGTCGTCCTCCTCGACCTCGAGGTCCTCGTTGCGGGTCACCCGGAAGGTGAAGTGCTCCCGCACCTCCATGCCGGGGAAGAGCATGTCGAGGTGGGAGGCGATGACGTCCTCGAGCGGCACGAACCGAGTGCTGAACAGGTCCGACGTCGACGGTTCGCCGGCCTCGGGCTCGATGTGCAGCAGCCGGGGCAGCAGGGGTGGGACCTTCACGCGGGCGAAGTGCTCCTTGCCCGTCTTGGGGTTGATCAGCACCACCGCGAGGTTGAGCGACAGCCCCGAGATGTAGGGGAACGGGTGGGCCGGGTCGACCGCCAAGGGGGTGAGGACCGGGAAGACGCGGTCCGTGAACAGGCCCGAGTGGAGTGTCTGCTCGGTCTCGCTCAGCTCGTCCCACCGGACGATCGAGATGCCCTCCTCCTCGAGGGCGGGTTGCACCTTTTCCTTGTAGACGAGGGTCTGCATAGCCTGCAGCTCGTGCGCGACGAGCGAGATCTGCTCGAGGACCTCACGGGGCTCGAGACCTGAGGCTGAGCGCACGGCCAGGCCGGTGGCGATGCGACGCTTGAGCCCGGCCACCCGGACCATGAAGAACTCGTCGAGGTTCGACGTGAAGATCGCCAGGAACCGCGCGCGCTCGAGCAGCGGCACCGACTCGTCGGCGGCCAGCTGGAGGACGCGTTCGTTGAACTGAAGCCACGAGATCTCGCGGTCGAGGAACCGGTCGGCAGGCAGGCCGCTGTCGTCCTGGCCCCCCGCGGCGTGGACGACCCGCATGAAGCGCCCGTTGGACGCCCGCGGCTGCGCGCTGGCGATCGACACCTCGTGGCCGGACTCATCGCCGTCGAAGATCTCGGGCTCGTCCGCGGGGCGGGTCGTCACACTCATGGCGTCATCCTGACAGTGCCGGGTGAACGCGCCGGCTGAACAGCGCGCGAATACATCACGTCGACCATGATGCTGCGAAAACCGAGCCCCGTGTAGGTGCGTATCGCGGCCTGGTTGTCACCGTCGACGTAGAGGACCACCTCGGGAAGTCCCAGCCCCGCGAGGTGGGCCAGCCCCAGCGCCGTCACCGGCCCCCCGAGACCTCGTCCCTGGTATGCCGGGTGCACGCCGACCACGTACACCTCACCTGCCGGTCGGGCCGGGTCGACCGACGACCGCTCGTCCGGGTCGACCTTGGTCCAGTGGAAGGCTGCGACCGCCCCGGCGGACGGATCCCTGGTGGCGGCGTCGGCCTCGACGAGGATGAACCCGGCCGCGTCGAACCACGGGAGCGCCATCCGTTCCCGGAGGTCGGCCAGCGTCAGGCGCCCCTGCTCGGGGTGGTGCGCGAAGGCCGCGGCGTTGGTGGCCAGCCAGTCCTCCTCGTCGCGGCCGGCCTCGAAGGACCGTGCCGTGAAACCGGGCGGCAGCGCGCTCGCCGCGGGCTCGAGGTCTGCCTCCGTGAGCGGTCGGGCCATCTTGTGCAGCTCACGGACCGCCGTGAGCTGCGCGCTGGCAGCAAGGGCCCGAGCGGCCGGCAGCTGGCCGTGGGCCCACAGCCGGGCCCCGGGTGCAGTCTCGAGGACCGCGTCCACGAGGGCGCGACCGATGCCCTGACGCCGGAAGTCGGGGTCGACGACGAGCTCACCCGAGCCGTCGTCCCCGGCGGCGGAGTCGAGCTGGGCGTACCCCGCAAGCTGCCGACCGGCATCCCCGAGCAGGTGGCGGACCCGGCCACTCGGTGTGGCGAGGGACAGGAGCGACTGCTCCGACAGGGGAGCGACGCCGTCAAGAGCGGCGGCACGTCGCTGCAGGTCATGAACCTGGGCGACTTGGCTGGGGGTCAAGGTGTCGGCGAGGCGGACGGGAGTCAAGGGCACGTAAAACATTGCACCATGCATCTTCCCTCGCCAAAGATCCGCGGTTAGCGTGCACAGGTCCGGCTACCGCCGGTTTTCCTCCCGCACAAGGACGCACACATGACCTCATCCCGCACCCGACGCCTATCCAGCGTCGTGGCCGTGGCCGCCCTCGCGGCCACCGGTGCGGCCTTCACGGGAGGCAGCACGTCCGCTGCCCCCAACGGGCCGACCATCGACATCCAGCTGCTGTCGTTCAACGACTTCCACGGGAACCTCGAGCCCCCGTCGGGCTCCGGCGGCCGGACCATCACCTCGGACACCTACACCGAGACGTCGAGCACCAACCCGAACACCGGCGTGACCACCTACGCGGTGACCCCCACGACGGTGAACGCCGGTGGAGTCGAGTACCTCGCGGGACACCTCAAGGCCATGCGTCAGGGACACCCGTACACCGCGACCGTCGCAGCGGGCGACATCGTCGGAGCCTCGCCGCTCCTGTCGGCCGCGTTCCACGACGAGCCGAGCATCGAGGCAATGAACAGCCTGGGCCTCGACGTCACCGCCGTGGGCAACCACGAGTTCGACGAGGGGTACAAGGAGCTGCAGCGACTGGCCAACGGTGGCTGCCTCGACGACGGCGCCGGCGCGGCCAACCAGGACTCCTGCCCCGGTGGCAAGAGCTTCGCGGGTGCGTCCTTCCCGATCCTCGCGGCCAACGTCCGCTACAAGGCGACCGGCCAGACGATCCTGCCGGCCACGTGGGTCAAGAACTTCAAGGGAGCCAAGATCGGCTTCATCGGCATGACCCTCAAGGACACGCCGAACATCGTGACCGCGTCGGGCATCGAGGGACTGGAGTTCACCGACGAGGTGGACACCGCTAACGCGTTGGTCCCCCAGCTCGAGGCGCAGGGCGTCAAGGCGATCGTCGTCCTCATCCACCAGGGTGGCGTCCCCCTGCGGACCGCGACCTATCCCGGTGGGCCCCACACCAACCCGGCCAGCGGTCTGGAGAACCGGTTCGACTCGGCCTGCCCCACGGGCACCAGCACGGGCCTGAACCCCAACACCAGCGCGAGCCCGATCATCCCGATCGCGAGGGCGCTGTCCCCGCAGATCGACATGATCGTCAGCGGCCACACCCACACGCCGTACGTCTGCAGCATCCCCGACCCGGCAGGGCAGCCGCGCCTGGTGACGTCGGCGTCCTCGTTCGGCCGTCTCGTGACCGAGACGACGCTGACCTTCGACCGTCGCACCCAGGACATCGTGCGCAGCTCGGTGGCCGGCAGCAACGTCATCGTCACCCGCGATCCGGCCCTCAAGGACGCGGCGGAGACCAAGATCATCGCCGACTACAAGACCCTCATCGCCCCCATCGCGAGCAAGGTTCTCGGTTCGATCAGCACGGACATCACGACGTCGGCGAGCTCCGCGGGCGAGTCCAAGCTCGGGGACCTCATCGCCGACGCCCAGCTGGCCGACCCGTCGACCATCACCGGTGGCCAGACCCCGGTGATCGCCTTCATGAACCCGGGTGGCATCCGCACCAACCTCACCTACGCGAACAAGTCGTGGAACGAGGCCCCCGGTGAGGTGACCTACGACGAGGCCTTCCAGGTGCAGCCGTTCAACAACTACCTCGTCTCGGTGTCGCTCACGGGCGCACAGATCAAGGAGATCCTGCGCGAGCAGTGGGGTGGTGGTGCGACGACCTCGCCCAACACCGTTGCCAGGCCGGTCATCCTGCAGGTGTCGGCGGGCTTCGCCTACAGCTACAGCGACACCCCCACGGGCCGAGTTCTCGGGCCGGTGACCCTGGGTGGTGCCGAGATCAGTGACACGGCCAGCTACCGCGTCGTGACGAACAACTTCGTCGCGGACGGTGGAGACGGCCTTCCCGGCTTCCGGGTCGGCACCGGCAGGTTCTTCGGCGGCCTCGACATCGACGCCTTCGCGAACTACCTGCAGGCGCACTCGCCGTACAGCCCGGTCGCGGACGCCCGGATCACGAAGAACTGAGCACGACGTACTGACGCGGCAACGCGGCATACGCACTGACGCGGCAACGCGGCATACGGCAACGACGAAGGCGCCCCTCCCGGGAACGGGAGGGGCGCCTTCGGTGTGGAGCTGGCTTCAGGGGCTGAGGGTCGCGGAGCGTTGCAGCGCAACGGGTTCAGGCGTCGGCGTGTGCGTCTTCGCGGGGGAGGTCCTCGGCGGGGACGAACCGGTAGCCCACGTTGCGCACCGTGCCGATGAGCACCTCGTGCTCGGAGCCGAGCTTGGCCCGCAGCCGGCGGATGTGGACGTCGACGGTGCGGGTGCCCCCGTAGTAGTCGTAGCCCCAGACCTCCTGGAGCAGCTGGGCCCGGCTGAACACGCGACCCGGGTGCTGGGCGAGGTACTTGAGGAGCTCGAACTCCTTGTAGGTCAGGTCGAGCAGCCGTCCACGGACACGGGCGGAGTAGGTCGCCTCGTCGATCGTGACGTCGCCCGAGGTGATCTGGACGTCCTCGGGCTCCTGGGTGTCCACGAGTCGGCCTGCCGCCAGCCGAAGCCGCGCCTCGACCTCGGCGGGGCCGGCGGACTCGAGCAGGACCTCGTCGACCCCCCACTCGGCCGTGATGCCCGCCAGGCCGCCCTCGGTGAGGATGGCGATGAGGGGCACGGACATCCCCGTGGCACGGAGGACGCGGCACAGGGAGCGGGCCACCGCCAGGTCGCGGCGGGCGTCCAGCAGGACGGCATCGCAGGGTGGGGCGTCGACCAGCGCGGTCGGCTCGGCCGGGATGATGCGCACGTGGTGGGTGAGCAGACCCAGTGCCGGAAGCACCTCGGCGCTGGGCGCCAAGGCGTTCGTCAGCAGCAACAGACGGGCCATGCCTTGAAAGGATACGGGCGAGGGCCCCCCGGCGGGCCTGTGCACACATGGTGAGACCCTTGTCTCACGGAAAGAGCTCACGAGAAGAGCTCGACGGAGTCGCCTGAGAGGAGCGTGGGTATGCCGCGTGACGACGATGCGCCGACGGTCACCGTCGGCTCGACCGAGGTTGGCAGTGCCACGGTCCGCAGTGCCACGGTCGGCAGTGCCACGGTCCGCTACTGGGCCGGTGCCCGGGCTGCGGCCGGCGTGGAGACCGACCTCGTGCGTGACTGCGCAACGATCGCCGAGGCCGTGGCGGCGGTCGACGCGCTCCACCCCGGGCTGGCGCCGGTGACGGCAGTCAGCACGCTGCTCCTCGACGGCCGGGCGGCGCACCGCGACGACCCCCTCCCGGACGGTTCGGTGCTGGAGGTACTGCCTCCCTTCGCCGGGGGGTGATGCGAAGATGCCCCTTGTGTCCGACGTCCCCGAGCAGGCGCCCAACAACCCTGCCGTCCCGCTGACCCGGCGCGAGCGTCGAGCGCATGCCCAGACCGCCCCGCCTGCGCTGCCGCGACGAGCCCTGCTCCCGCGACCGCTGTCGATCGCGGCGACGGTGGCCTTTGCGGCCCTGGTGGCCCTCACCGGCTATGCGAGCCCCCAGTTCGTGGCGCTCGCCGTGGCGTTGGCCGGGTTGGTGCTCGCCTGGGGATGGCCGCTGCTGCTCAGCCTGCCGAGTCCCCGCGGCACCAGCGCCGTCCTGGCCATCGGCACGCTGCTCATGACGGGGACCGCCCTGCTGACGCGCCACGACCCGTACCTCGAGTGGATGCCGGCCGCGCTCGCTGTCGCGGTCATCGTCGCCTTCCTGCACCAGCTGATGCGCCGTGACGGCCGCCCGCGCCTGACCGAGTCGGTGGCCGCCACGATCTCGGGACTGGCGATCATCTCGGCGGGCACCACGCTCGCCCCCATTCCGCACGTCCTGGCGGGAGAGCCGGCCCTCGCGGCGGCGATGGCCGGACTGGGAGTCGGTGCCCTCGCCGATCCCTGCGTCTCTATCGCCCGACTGCGGCAGTGGGCGCTCTTCATCGCGATGCTGCTCGGGGGTGGCGCAGCGGTCGTCGTCTCCCTCGTGGCGGGTGACCCGATGCCGGGGCCGGCAGCACTGCTCGGCCTGCTCGCGGCCGCCATCTCTCACGCGGCGCGGCGGGTGCTGGCTCCACTGCCGGCGACGGCCATGCCACGGGCCCAGCTCGCCGTGGCTGCCGCGTCATCCCTGCTCGTCGGCGTGGTCGCCTACCTCGTGGTCCGCTACTTCGTCGCCTGAGCACCGCACTTCCGGCGAGGGTGCCCCACGGCGGGCGCGGGCGCCGCGACTTGTTGCCGCCTGGTGGTCACCCAGGGCCCGGATCGGGGGTCTGGTGACCGCCGGGGAGCAACAAGTCGCAGGGCGTGGCGACCCTTCCCGCGCTGGGAGGTGGGCACGCGGCATACCCAGGCCGTGGGTCTGGCGTCGGGCGCTCGCTGCGGTCAGTAGACGAGGGCCTGGGCCCCGGGCGCGGTGACCTCCTCGACGAACGCCGCCGCCCCACGGATGAGCACGCCGGGCACGAGGTCGGCGTCGCTGAGGTCGCGCCGCGCCGCGCACTGGCCGCACACGGTGACCGTCCCGGCTGCCACCACGGCGTCGCGGAGGTCCGCCAGAGGGGCGGCGTGGGCCAGCTCGACCGCCTCCGCCCGACCGGGCACGCCCATCCACGACGCGTCCCCCGTGAGCCACAGACTGACGTCCACCCCGCTGGCCACGGCGGTGGCGGCGACGGTGAATGCCTGGTTGAGGCGTTCGAGCGACTCGGTGCCACAGGTGACCTTGATGACGAGCGTGCGCGGGTCTGTCATGGTCCACAGGCTACGATCTGGCGCGTGCACACGTTCTACATCTCCCTGCTCGCCCTCACGGCCGTGGTGATCACCTGGTTTGCGGGATTCGTCGTCTACCGCCTGGTCAAGACGCCGCGCTGATGCAGTTCACCCTCGACCCCGACCTCCCGCGCGAGCTCGCGCCCCTGGCCTGGCTGATCGGCCGCTGGGAGGGCGCCGGCGTCGTCGGCTACCCCACGATCGAGTCGGCCAACTTCGGGCAGGAGATCGAGGTGAAGCACGACGGCCGCCCGTTCCTGGAGTGGCACAGCCGCACCTGGCTGCTCAACGAGGCGGGCGACAAGGTGCGACCGCTGGCGACCGAGCTCGGCTTCTGGCGGCCCTTCCCCGACGGCGAGGTCGAGTTCCTCCTGACCCACCCGACGGGCATCGTCGAGCTCTACTACGGCAAGGCCGAGCCGGCCAAGATCGAGCTGCGCACCGATGGAGTGCTGCGCAGCCCCCAGGCCAAGGAGTACAACGCCGCCACCCGGCTGTACGGCCTCGTCAACTCCAACCTCATGTGGGCGATGGACATGGCCGCCGTCGGTCAGCCGCTCCAGAGCCACCTGTCCGCCGAGCTCAAGCGCGTCGGCTAGGGCCCACCGATGTCGTCGACACCAGCGCGGATCCTCACGGTCTGCACCGGCAACATCTGCCGGTCACCGTTCCTCGAACGCGCGCTGCAGGCGGAGCTGGACCGATCGTGGGGCCCCGGCGCCGTCGAGGTGTCCAGCGGTGGCACCGGCGCGCTGCCCGGCCACGCGATGGAGGACCAGGCGCGGGCGCACCTGGAGAGCCAGGGGTATGCCGCGAACGGTTTCCTCGCTCGCGACCTCACGCAGTCGATGGTCGCGGAGGCCGACATCGTGCTCACCGCCACCCGCGCTCACCGGGGCAAGGTGGCCATGCTGCACCCCAAGGCGCTGCGCTACGTCTTCGCCTTCCGTGAGTTCGCCGACCTGGTCTCGGGGCTGGAGGACTCGGTCGTGCAGATCCCGTCCGACTCGGCCAGGGAGCACATCGTCCGTGTCGTCGCCCTGGCAGCAGGCCAGCGGGGGATGCGGGCGCCGCTGCGTGACGCCGAGGCCGACATCGTCGACCCGTACCGCCGCCCCCCGCAGGTCTTCGAGGACATGACCGGCCAGATCATGGGCTCGCTGCCCGCGGTGGCCCGAGCCCTCGGGAGGCCGTGATGCCCCGCCTGGGTGAACGAGCCGGCATCGTCGGGTTGGGCGCCTTCCTGGTCGTGGACGTGCTGCTGGTGGCCTTCGCGATCAACAGCACGCGTCAGCCGGTCGACCAGGGTGGCTCCACCATCAACGCCGGCGTGGTCGGCTCGGCGTCATCCTCCAAGACGAGTACGTCCACGGGCGGCACGACCACGTCGGACCCGAGCACGCCCAGCGTCGAGGTCGCCCCGTTGACGCAGGGGGTCGTGGCGTTCGACAAGAACAGCGCCTTCCGCTTCACGACGGGCACCTGCAAGTCGGGCGGCTCCAAGCTCGAGCTGACCCGCAACGCCGGAGCGACCTGGGGCCCCCGGTCGGTCCCCTATGACGCCATCGTCCGCGTCCGCGTGCGACCCGACGGTTCGGCCTTCGTCGTCGGCGCCGACTCCGCCACCGACTGCACCCCGGCCATTCGCCACGCAGGTGCCCTCGACGCGGACTTCGGGGACTCGGTGGTCGTGAAGGATGCGTGGTTCCGAGACCCCAGGGCGGTCGCCTCGATCGGTCTGCCCACGGGCGGCACGGGCAAACCGTGTGGCTCCGGCCCCGTGATCGACCTTGCGGTGGTGGACAGCGGCGCCGCAGCCCTGTGCCCGGACGGACGGGTGAGGGTGAGCACCTCCGGCGGGCGCTGGGACACGTCGGCCACCGTTGCCGGTGCGCTCGCCCTGGCGCTCAACGCCAAGGGCCGCGCGTTCGTCGCGCTCCCCGGTGCGGACTCGTGCAGCGGCGTCGCGGTCGTCGACGCCGCCAAGCCCACCTCGGCCCTGGGCTGTGCTGAGGCAGACCTCACCAAGGTCGAGCCGGGAACCGTCGCGCTGTCGGTGACGTCCGGCTCCGGCTGGCTCCTCGTGGGAGACGCCGTCTACCTCGCCGGCGGCGACCTCGCGACCTGGAAGAAGAGCTGACGACCGCTGACGCCGCTACGGCGTGTGGGTGACGTCCTGGTAGGTGCCCATCGCGTCGTTCTGCAGCGCCTCGCCGAGGGCCTGCATCCCCGGCTCGTCGACGATGTCGATGGACGCACCGGCGGGTGAGGTGCCGAAACCGGTGAACGGCGCCGTCACGAACGCGATGTCCGAACCACGCAGGTTGCGCAGGGACAAGGCCTCGCTGCGCATCTTGCTCACCGTGAAGGCGTCGTCGACCGTGAGGTTCGCCGTGCCCGCTTCCACGAACTGCGCCAACCTGACCGGGTTGGTCAGGACGCTCTTGCTCAGGGACTTGAGCATCAGGGCCTTGATGAAGGCCTGCTGGCGTCGGCCGCGCGAGATGTCGCCCTCGCTGAGATCCTTGCGCTCGCGGACGAAGGCGAGCGCCTCCGCACCAGTCATCTGCTGGTAGCCCTTGGTGAACGTGTAGCCGTCCGAGCTGCTCGACTCCTCGACGTACACGTTGACGCCGCCCACGGCATCGGTCATGTTCTTGAAGCCCTCGAAGCCCACCAGGGTGACGTGGTCGATCGGCACCCCGACGAGGCCCTGGAGCGTCTGGACCAGCAGCGGCGCACCCCCGTAGGCGAAGGCCGCGTTGATCTTGTCCTTGCCGTGGCCGGGGACGCTGACGTAGAGGTCGCGCGGGAAGTGCACCAGCGTGACGGTCTTGCGGTCACTCGCGACGTGCATGAGCACGATGACGTCGGAACGGGCGCCGGCCAGCCCTGCGCGGGCGTCGGACCCGATGAACAGGATGTTCTGCGCCTGCTTCGCCGCGGGCTTCTTCGTCGGGGCGGGCGCGGCACCGCTGACTCCCGGTGTCGGGAGCAGGGACTCGTGCTGGACGTTTGCGGTCACCGTGTGGTTGAGGAAGAGCAGGTACGCCGCGATGCCCCCGACCACGATCAGGACCACGAGCGCCAGGATGACGGCCAGGGTCCGCCGAAGGCGCGATCGCTTCTGGGGCGCCTTCGGGGGCGTGGACTGGGTCTCTTCGAATTGGTCGAGCACCCGCACAGTGTAGGTAGCGCCCGAGCGCACTCGTGACAGAACTCGCCCGAGGGGCCCGTCACAGAACCGTAGAGTGGGATGGTGCAGGACGTCGGCGAGCGGTTGCGGGCCCAGGGGCGGCGGATGACGCCGCAGCGGCAGCGGGTGCTCGACGCCGTCGCCCAGCTGGGGCACGCCACGCCCGAGGACGTCGTCGCCCAGGTGGCCCGCGACGGGGGTCCGGCCCTGGCGCCGTCGACCGTCTACCGCGCCCTGGACGCCCTCGAGTCGCTGCGGGTCGTGGGACACACCCACCTCGACCACCGGGCGCCGAGCTACCACCTCGCAGACCACGCCGACCACATCCACCTCGTCTGCCGCACCTGCGGCCGCGTGCAGGAGTGCCCCAAGGAGTACGCCGAGGGCTTCGCGGGGAATGTTCTGGCCGGTTCCGGCTTTGTTGCTGACGTGACACACATGGCGATCCACGGAGAGTGCGGCACATGCGCGACGCGCTAGGGACGACCACCGAGCCCGGTATGCCGGCGGTGACGCCCTCCGTGCTGCTCGGCCACGGCGGTGCCGTGGAGGGTGACGGTCCCGATGCAGGGGTCGCCGCCCACTACGGCGATCCCCTCCGAGAGCAGCGCCTCCTGTCCGAGGGGCTGGCCGTCGTCGACCTGTCCCACAGGGGGGTCGTCACCGTGACCGGACCCGACCGGTTGTCCTGGCTCCACTCGATCACCAGCCAGCAGCTGACGGGCCTGGGGCCGCGGCAGTCACGCGAGGCGCTGGTGCTGACACCCAAGGGCCACGTAGAGCACAACCTCCACCTCGTCGACGACGGTGAGACGACGTGGATCACCACCGAGCCCGGTCGGTCGGCGGCCCTGGTCGGCTGGCTGGACTCGATGCGCTTCATGCTCAGGGTCGAGGTGGCCGACGTGACGTCCGAGTGGGCCGTCCTCGGCGAGCCGTCAGGGCTGGAGTCCCAGCCCGGGGAGCGCCTGGCCTGGCGAGACCCCTGGCCCGACCTCGTGGGTGACACCGCGGCATACGGACCGGTCGAGGGGCACCCGGCACTCGGGCGCACCTGGCGTGAGGTCCTGGTCGAGCGGCCGGGACTGGCAGAGGCGGTCGCCGACCGCGACCTCGCCGGCACGTGGGCATGCGAGGCGCTGCGCGTCGCGGCCTGGCGTCCGCGCCTGGGCTTCGAGACCGACCACCGCACCATCGCCCACGAGGTGGACTGGCTCCGCACGGCGGTGCACCTGCACAAGGGCTGCTACCGAGGCCAGGAGACGGTGGCTCGCGTGCACAACCTCGGTCGCCCACCGCGGCGACTGGTCTTCCTGCACCTCGACGGGTCGGGGCACACGCTGCCCGATCGCGGCGCAGCGGTGATGGCCGGTGACCGTCAGGTGGGTCAGCTGACCTCGGTGGCCAGGCACTTCGAGGACGGCCCGGTCGGACTGGCGCTGGTGAAGCGGAACACCCCGGTGGACGACGTCCTCGACATCGACGGCGTCAGCGCCAGCCAGGTCGTGGTCGTCGCGCCCTAGTCGCTTGGCCGCGCGCTGGTCGTGCGGTAGGCGCCCGAGCAGGCGACGGTGAAGGATCAGACCTTGACGGCGTGGGCGTGGCGGTCGCGGGTGCGTTCCTTGCGACTGCGCGCCTGGGTGAGTGGTGCGTAGCCCTCGCCGTAGTAGTAGCTCTCGGCGTTCGCGCCACGGGTCGGGATCCTGTTGACCACGAGGCCCAGGACGTTGCCGTTGACCGCGTGGACGGACATCAGGGCCCGGGTCAGCTGCTCACTGTTGACGACTCCGCAGCCGACCACGAGCACGACCCCCCCGGTGAGGGTGCTCAGCACGGTGGCGTCAGTGACGGGCAGGACCGGCGGGGCGTCGATGATGACGTAGTCGAACATCTCCTCGAGCCGGCTGATGGTGCGCGACATCGTCTCCGACCCGAGCAGCTCACTGGGGTTGGGCGGGATCTGACCGGCGCCGAGGACCTGGACACCCGTGTCGCCGAACGGCTGGAGCACGTCCACCAGGTCGGCCTGGCCGATGAGGACGTTGGTCAGGCCGACGGAACCCTCCAAACCCATGTAGTTCAGCAGCCGCGGTCGACGCAGGTCCGCCTCGATGATGCAGACCCGGGCGCCTGCGGCAGCCATGCTGATGGCGAGGTTGGCCGTCGTCGTCGTCTTGCCCTCGGCGGGGAGCGAGGAGGTGAACACGATCGAGCGAGGGTGGTTGGCGGCGTCGACGAACTGCAGGTTCGTGCGCAGGGCCCGGAAGGCCTCGGCGCGGGGTCCGTGCGGGTCGGACTGCACGATGAGCGGGTTCTTGGGGCCCTCCGGATCGTAGGTGATCCCGCCGATGATCGTCTCGTCGACCGCGTCAGTCACGTCGCGTTCGCTCTTGATGGAGGTGTCGAAGGTGTCGCGGAGCAGGGCGACGCCGAGTCCGACGAGCAGACCCAGGACCACGCCGAGGCCGATGTTGCGCACCGGGTTCGGGCTGATCGGGCTCACGGGCACCGACGGCGGCCGGACGACCGACACCTTGACCGGGCTCACGGAGTCGTCGTTGACGCGCTCGAGCTCAAGGATGCTGGTCGAGAACTGCTTCCCCACGGCGCTGGCGATTCGCGCGGCCTGCTCGGGGTTGCCGTCCGACACGAGCACGTCGATCAGGACGGTGTCGAGGGGGACGCTGGCCGTGATGCGGGAGCCGAGCTGGTCGGCAGTGCCGGAAAGTCCGAGGCTCTTGATGACCGGATCGAGCACGGTCGGCGTCGTGATCAGGTCTGAGTAGGACTTGACGCGCTGCTGGGTGAACGTGTTGCCCTGCAGCAGCTGGGTGGAGTCCTGACCGCCCGAGGTGGACACGAACAGCTGGGTGCGCGCCTGGTACGTCTTGGGGCTCCACAGGGTGAGCAACGCAGCCAGGCCCACCATCAGGAGAGTCACGGCAGCGATGGCACGCCAGCGCTTGCGCACGACCCGGTAGTAGTCGTGAAGGTCCACGGTCCTGCTTTCACTGTCGGGGCGCGGTCGATGGGCCCCGGTTGGTTTCGGCTGTGAGCGCCGACAGTCTCCCACACAACGCCTGAGGAGCCGGGTTTCCGCTGCTGGAGCGGCCGTGGTGATGGCGCTGGGCGTGGCTGCCATGATGGCGCCCATGGCTCCCACGACCGGCACCCTGATCACCGTCGCGCCCACCGGTGCGGAACTCGCCAAGGCCGACTTCCCACAGCTGCCCACGACGCTCGACGAGCTCGTCGAGACGGCCGTGGCGTGTGAGCGGGCGGGTGCCTCGATGATCCACCTGCACATCCGTGACGGCGAGCACCGACCGACGCTGGACCCAGGTCACCTGAAGGCCGCCGTGGAGGCACTCCGGGAGCGGACCTCGCTGGTCATCCAGCTGTCGACCGGGGGCAGCGTGCACGACCCGCTCGACCAGCGGCTCACGGTCCTGGACGCAGAGCCCGACTCCTGCTCGCTCACCTGCGGCACCACGAACTTCGGCGACGACGTCTTCCTCAACCCCTACGGCTTCATGTCCGACCTCTACGTGCAGGCCCAGGAGCGCGAGGTGGTCCCGGAGTTCGAGCTGTTCGACCTGGGCCACGTCGCGTCGCTGGCCCGCCTCATCGACACCCACGGCCTCCCGTTCGGCGGCAAGGTGCACGTGGACTTCGTGACCGGTGTGCCCGGAGGTATGCCGGGTACACCTGCTGCGCTGTTGGCCGGCGTGGCGATGCTCCCGCCCGAGGTCACCTCCTGGTCCGCGACGGGGATCGGTCGCAGCCACCTGCCCGTCGCGGCAGCGGCCCTCGCGGCCGGCGGCCACCTGCGGGTGGGGATGGAGGACAACGTGGTCTTCGCCCGCGGCATACCCGTCGAGCACAACTCCCAGCTCGTGGAGCGGGCCGCGCACCTCGCAGAGGTGATGCAGCGCCCCGCGCTGTCGACCGAGGACGCGCGCCTCATGCTGGGCGTGAAGGACCGCCGCTGAGACCGGCACCCGAGTCCCCGACTTGTTGCCAGCCGGTCGTCACGGAGCCGCCGCAGGCACTGGTTGGTGACGATCTCCGCGCAGGAAGTCACCCTGTGATGGGGAACACGCTGCCTCCAGTTTGCATTCTGCTAACTGGAGCAAGCACACTGGGGGCATGAGCCGAATCCCGTTGCCGCTCCCCGGCAACAACCTGGGTGACTACCTGCGCGAGCAGCGTCAGTCCGCCCGGCTCTCGCTGCGCCAGCTCTCCGAGCTCGCCGGTGTGTCCAACCCCTACCTCTCGCAGATCGAGCGGGGCCTGAAGAAGCCCAGCGCCGAGATCCTCCAGCAGCTCGCCAAGGGCCTCGAGGTGTCGGCGGAGTCGCTCTACGTCCGGGCCGGGATCCTCGACGAGCGCCACGGCGACGCCCATGCGACGCCCGGCGCCGAGTTCGACACCAGGGCCGTCATCGGCGCCGACCCGCAGCTCACCGACCGTCAGAAGGCCGCGCTGCTCGACATCTACGACTCGTTCGTGGGCGTCGGCAGCAAGCCCGGCACCACCCGTACCAAGACCCCTCGTAACAAAGGAGCATGACATGGCATTCGTTGCCGACATCCGCAAGACCGTCACCGACACCACTCCCGTCTTCGCCGCGGTCGGCCTGGCCGACCTCGCCGTCGAGAAGGTGCGCGACGCCCGCGTCAAGGCCACCGTCAAGGCCACCGGCGTCCGTGTCGACCTCGACCCCGCCGCGCTGCAGACCAAGGCCCAGGTCCGCGTGACCGAGGTTGCCGAGCAGGCCCAGGAGCTCCCGGCCCTCGCCCTCAACCGCAGCCTCGAGCTGGCCGGCAAGGCGCAGGAGACCTACGAGACCGTCGCTGCCCGTGGCGAGAAGCTCGTCAAGCGCGTCCGCACCCAGAAGTCGACCAAGGACCTGCTCGCGCAGGCCGAGGCAACCTTCGCCCTGGGCAAGGGTGCCGTCACGACCGTGCGCAAGTCCGCCACGGACATCCAGCGCTCGGCCAAGGCCACGCTGACCACCGGTCGCAAGGAGGCCGCTGTCGCCGCCGACGCCATCGCCGACTCGATCGTCGTCGAGGCCACGGAGGCCGGCACCGCGGTGAAGCAGTCCGCCACCCGCACGCGCACCGCCGCCAAGCGCACCGCGACCACCACGAAGAAGGCCGCCGCCAAGAGCACGTCCGCCACCAAGGGCGCGACCACCAGCGCGAAGAAGACGGCCACCGCCACCAAGAAGGCTGCCACCACGGCCGCCACGAAGGTCGGCGACTGACCAACCCCAAGCCAATCGGCCCTCTCCCGTGATCCGGGAGGGGGCCGTTTGCCTGTCCCGGCTGAGGCGCTCCACCCCGGAACGGTGACCTTCACCCCGGAACCGTTCCGGGGTGAAGCACGCCCTTGTCCCTTGACCCGATAAAGGTGGGGCGGGGGAGGTGGGGTGGGCGGTGGCTAGGCTCGCCGGGTGAGCACGCCGCAGACAGCCACCCCACCCGCCCTCGACGACGCGCCGGTCCTTGCCCACTACGTGCGCGGAGGTTTCGTCGAGTCCGCGCACCGCGCCTCCGTGGTCGCCACCGCCCCGGACGGCAGCCACCTGCTGGCACTCGGTGCCGTCGACGACCCGATCTTCCCGAGGTCGTCGAACAAGCCGATCCAGACCCTGGCCATGGTGCGTGCAGGTCTGCGTGTGCCGCCCGAGCACCTCGCCCTCGCGTCCGCCAGCCACTCCGGCGAGGAGTTCCACGTGGAGGCCGTGCGCGAGATGCTCGCCGCTGCGGGACTGACCGAGGCCGCCCTCCAGAACACGCCGGACTACCCGGTCAACGAGGCGGCGCGCGAGGCGGTGATCCGTTCAGGCGGGGCCAAGACGCCCATCATGCAGAACTGCTCGGGCAAGCATGCGGCGATGCTGGCCACGTGTGTCGTCAACGGCTGGGACACCAAGACATACCGCGACCCGAATCACCCACTGCAGCAAGCGATTTCGCGGACACTCGCCGAGCTGACGGGTGACGAGATCACGGCAGTGGCCGTCGACGGCTGTGGCGCGCCGGTGATGGCCGTGACGCTTGCGGGGCTCGCCCGGGCCTTCGGCCGGATGGCCGCTGCCGACCCGGCGACGCACGAGGGCGAGGTCGCCGACGCCATCCGCGCCAACCCGGCATACCTCGGGGGCAGTGACCGTGACGTGACCGCCCTCATCGAGGCCACCCCCGGCCTGATCGCCAAGGACGGTGCCGAGTCCGTGTATGCCGTGGGGCTGGCTGACGGGCGCGGCGTGGCCGTCAAGGTCGCCGACGGCTACCCCCGGGCGAAGCCGGTCATCCTGGCCGCCGCGCTGCGGCGGCTCGGCGTCGAGTCGCTCGCCCTGGCCCAGCTCGAGAACTCTCCCGTGCTCGGGCACGGCGAGGTCGTCGGCGGCATCGTCGCCGTCAACATCTGAGGCGACGTGCGCGCCGTCCTGCAGCGGGTGACGAGCGCCTCCGTCTCGGTCGAGGGCGAGGTCGTGGGAGCAGTCGACCGGCCGGGGCTGGTGGCGCTGGTCGGTGTGACCCACGACGACGGGCCCGACCAGGTCGAGGCGCTGGCCCGCAAGATCAGCGAGCTGCGGATCCTGCGCGACGAGCGTTCGGTGCTCGACGAGGGAGCGCCGGTGCTGGTCGTCAGCCAGTTCACGCTGTACGCCGACATGCGAAAGGGGCGGCGGCCGTCGTGGAACAACGCGGCGCCGGGCCCGGTCGCGGAGCCGCTCGTGGACGCTGTCGTCGCGGCCCTCCGTGCTCGAGGGGTGGAGGTTGCCACCGGCCGGTTTGGGGCCATGATGGAGGTCACCCTCGTCAATGACGGTCCAGTCACCCTGGTCGTGGACGTCTGACCCTTAGGCTGTGCACATGTTCTCCGCGCTCGGTTCCGCACAGGGCATCGTGATCCTGCTGCTCAGTCTCGCGGCCTTCGCGGCCGAAGTCTTCGCGTTGGTCGACGCCCTGCGCCACCGCCCGGACGCGTTCATCGCGGCAGGCAAGCGCACCAAGAAGTTCTGGACCATCGTCACGGGTGTCGCGGTCCTGCTCGGGTTCATCTCGGTGGCGAACTCGATCACCCTGTTCTCGGTCGGGCTCATCGCCATCGTCGGGGCGGGCATCTACCTCGCCGACGTGCGTCCAGCGCTGCAGCAGGTCAGCGGCAGCGGCCGCGGAGGGCAGCACATGGGGCCGTACGGACCGTGGTGACCCGAGACATGTCGGCCCTGCCCGACCCGCGCGACGGCATCTTCACGGTGGAGCGGCCATGGGGGAACTTCCAGCAGTTCGTCGCCAACGAGCCCGTCACCGTCAAGATCATCACGGTCGACCCGGGCCACCGGCTGTCGCTGCAGACCCACGACCACCGGGGGGAGTTCTGGCAGGTCCTGGACGTCCCGATCGAGGTCACCGTCGGGGACCGCACGTGGACTGCCGCGCCCGGCGAGCCGGTCTGGGTGCCGTGCAACGCGGTGCACCGGATGGCCAACAAGGGCGACCAGCCGGGCCGTCTGCTCGAGATCGCCTTCGGTGACTTCGACGAGGCCGACATCATCCGCCTCGAGGACGACTACGCCCGCGACGCCTGACCCGCGGGGGCGACGGCCGACCAGTCGACGGTGACCTCGCCGAGGCGCCACCTCGCCGGCCCGTCCTGGACCGGCCAGCCGTCCTCGCTCACGGCGTCCACCGTCGCCAGGAAGCGTTGCCGAACGCCGAAGCTCGCGTGGTGGGCCGCGTGGCTCCACGCCCTGTCCAGCGCCTGGAGCCACCCGTGGACCGGCTCCCCTTCGACGTTGCGGTGGATGAGCGACTTGGGCAGCCGCTCGGCGATGTCGGAGGGGCGGTCGAGCCCCCGCAGTCGCCACGACAGGCTCAACGACACTGGGCCGGTCCGATCGACGGCGATCCACGCACTGCGTCGACCGAGCTCGTCACACGTGCCGTCGACGAGCAGGCCGTCGGGGGAGAGCCGTTGCTGGACGGTCGCCCACGCCTCGGCCACCTCTGTCTCGTCGTACTGCCGCAGCACGTTGAACGCGCGGACGATGGTCGCTTGACGCCCGTCGATCGGTACCTCGAAACCACCGTGTCGGAACGAGAGCCCCTCACGCTCGAGGGGCCGGCCCAGCGCCACCCGCTCAGGCTCGATCTCGATCCCCACGACCTGGACATCAGGACGCACCCGCTGGAGGCGGTCGTGCAGCTCGACAGCCGTCACCGGGGAGGCGCCGTACCCGAGGTCCACCACGACCGGCATACCGACGGCCCGCCGCAGGCGCCAGGCCTGGGGGCCGGCCAACCAGCGGTCGACCCGACGCAACCGGTTGGGGTTGGTGGTGCCGCGGGTGATGGTGCCCACCGGTCGCTGCACAGCCACGCGCGCAGCCTACGCGGCGACGCACCCTAGGCTGGGCAGGTGCGAGGCCGGGAGCGTGACATCAGCCGCAGCATGGTCGCGCTGGTGGCTTCGCTCGCCGCCCTCGCGCTGCTCGGCCTCGTCACCAACGTGCCCGGCTGGCTGGGCCACGGCGAAGGCTTCGTCGACGTCGCGCCGGGCCTGCTGACGGTCGACGCCGAGGCCAAGGGGGTGGCGACCCTGGGTGGCGGCGTGACCGTGTCGCTCTACTCCGACGGACTGCGGATCAACCGCGAGAACGACCTGCTGCTCCAGACCGTGATCGGGGGGGCGATGCTGTCGGCCGTCGAGGGGAGTGCCACGACCGACGCAGCCGGGACGAAGGAGCGGGTCACCCGCAGCTACGACAACCTGACCATCACCGAGCTGGTCTTCCTGCCGGGCCGGGCGACGTACTTCGGCAGGCTCAGCGACGGGTCGCGCTCCCTGCCCGTGACGCTGCGGATCGAGTCGGCCGGCGGGCTGATCAGGGTCGGCGCCTCGGTCAACGGTGCCGACGGAGTCGTCTGGCACCTCGACCGCGAACCCCTGACGGTCGGCATCCGTCCCGGCCTCCCCGCCGTGAACCTTCGCGACTCGGCGGCCTGGATCGACCCGGGAGCGGTCGAGGGGCGGGCGGTCTTCACGACCCTGCTGCGGACCGACATCGGGGTCGGCCCGCAGCGGGTGGCTCGAGGCGTCGACATCCGCGCGGCCGGGCGCACCGACATCCATGTCTGGTCCGACTCGTGCTCGTTGTCGGTGTCGTCCCAGGCCCGTCCGGCGCCGCAGCCGTCTCGATCGCGCGGCTGAGCACGGCGCCGGGCTGACCACCGGCGTCGTGGGCCCCAGCGGCTGCGTGGCAGACTCGCAACATGGGCTGCTGCGAACGCATCGACCGCGTCGCGATGCTGAGCGTCCACACCTCCCCGCTGGAGCAACCGGGCACCGGTGACGCGGGCGGGATGAACGTCTACGTCGTCGAGGTGGCGCACCAGCTGGCCAGGCGCGGCGTCGAGGTCGAGATCTTCACCAGGACCACGACGGCTGACCTGCCCCCCACGGTCGAGATGGAGCCGGGCGTCACCGTCCGTCACGTCACCGCGGGTCCCTACGAGGGGCTCGGCAAGGACGACCTCCCCGGGCAGCTGTGTGCTTTCGCCGCCGGCGTGATGCGCACCGGAGCCCACGAGGCCGAGGGTCACTACAGCCTGGTCCACTCGCACTACTGGCTGTCCGGCCAGGTGGGGTGGCTGGCCGCCGACCGCTGGCAGGTGCCGCTCGTCCACACCATGCACACCATGGCGCGGGTCAAGAACCTCCACCTCGCCGACGGTGACACGCCCGAGCCCCCTGGTCGCGAGATCGGTGAGGTCCAGGTCGTGGAGGCGGCGGACCGCCTCATCGCCAACACCCTCGGCGAGCGTCACGAGCTGATCGACCTGTATGCCGCGGAGCCCGACAAGGTGGTCGTGGTGCCTCCGGGCGTGGACCTGTCGCTGTTCTCGCCGGGTGACCCTCGCGCGGCGCGCGCCGCCGTGGGCCTGCCGCAGGACGCCAAGGTGCTGCTCTTCGTCGGACGGATCCAGCCCCTCAAGGCGCCCGAGGTGCTCATCAAGGCGGCGGCCGAGCTCCTGGCGCGGCACCCGCACTGGTCCGGCGAGCTGGTCGTCGCCGTGCTCGGCGGTCCGTCCGGTTCCGGCCTGGCGCACCCGCGAGGGCTGCAGGAGCTGGCCGAGGGACTCGGCATCAGCGCGCAGGTGCGGTTCGTGCCGCCGGTGCCCAGGACCGACCTGGCTGACTGGTACCGCGCCGCGGACCTCGTGGCGGTGCCGTCGCACTCGGAGTCCTTCGGGCTGGTCGCCGTCGAGGCGGAGGCGTGCGGGACCCCGGTCGTCGCTGCCGATGTCGGCGGTCTGCCCACTGCGGTCGGGGATGCCGGGATCCTGGTCGGCGGCCACGACCCCCACACGTGGTCCCTGGCCCTCGAGTCCCTGCTGCTGGACCCGCAGCGAAGAGAAGCCCTGAGCCGCAAGGCGGTGCAGCACGCGGCGCTGTTCGGCTGGGACCGCACGACCGAGCGGCTCTACGAGGTCTACGTCGAAGCGTGTCGGGCCAAGAGCTACTCCAACGACACTCCCTCGCCCAACGGCTCACTGGCCGGGGTGCCTGCGGCGGTGGTCCCGTGAGCCAGCTGGTGTCCGCGATCGAGGGATACCTCGCTGGGGCCGAGATCGAGTGGGAGCAGGGTGCCCGCGAGGGTGAGTTCGTCCTCACCCTCCCGGGCGAGCAGAAGCTCAAGACCGTCGTCTCACTGGTGGTGGGGGCTGACGCCCTCTCCTTGTCGGCCTTCGTCATTCGCAACCCGGACGAGAACCACGAGACCTTCTACCGCTACCTGTTGCGCAAGAACCTGCGCCTTCCGGGGCTCGCCTACTCGGTCGACAAGTCCGGCGACGTCTACGTGACCGGACGCGTCCCCGCGGGCGGGGTCGACGCGGCATACCTCGACCAGGTCCTGGGAGTCGTGCTGGAAGCCGCGGACGCGCACTTCAACGAGCTGCTCGCGATCGGCTTCCTGACGAGCATGCAGAAGGAGTGGGACTGGCGGGTGTCACGGGGGGAGTCGCTGCGCAACCTCGAGGCGTTCCGCCACCTGCTGGAGCACGACTGAGCGGTGGCGCGTTGCCTCGCTAGGCTGGCCCGCATGGCATACACCCTCATCCTGCTGCGCCACGGGCACTCCGACTGGAACGCCAAGAACCTCTTTACCGGCTGGGTCGACGTCGACCTGAACGACCAGGGTCGCGAGGAGGCCGTCAACGGTGGAAACCTGTTGAAGGACAAGGGAGTTCTGCCCACCGTCGTGCACACGTCGGTGCTTCGGCGCGCCATCAACACGGCCAACCTCGCACTCGACGCAGCGGACCGGCACTGGATCCCGGTCCGGCGCGACTGGCGGCTCAACGAGCGCCACTACGGCGCGCTCCAGGGGCTCGACAAGGCGGCCACGCGCGACAAGTACGGCGACGAGCAGTTCATGCTGTGGCGGCGGTCGTTCGACACGCCGCCGCCGCCGATCGAGGCCGGGTCCGAGTTCGACCAGAGCGGCGACCCGCGCTACGCCGGCATCGACGTGCCGCGGACCGAGTGCCTCAAGGACGTCATCGAGCGGTTCATGCCCTACTGGGAGGGGCCGATCCAGGACGACCTGCGGGCCGGTGAGACGGTATTGGTCACGGCCCACGGCAACAGCCTGCGCGGACTGGTCAAGCACCTCGACGGCATCAGTGACGAGGACATCGCCGCCCTGAACATCCCGACCGGCCAGCCGCTCGTCTACACCCTGGGTGAGGACTTCATGCCGACCAAGCCGGGGGAGTACCTCGACCCCGAGGCCGCCGCCGAGGCCGCCGCAGCCGTCGCCAACCAGGGCCGCTAGCGCGCGGCCGTTTTGCCGCGCGAGGTGAGTGGCGCGCGAGGTGAGTGCCGCGCCAGGTGGTTACTGCGGACCGGTCGCGCGGTCTTCCTGCTCCTCGTGGTCCTCGGCGACGTCCCACTCACCGGTGACGAGGTAGACGACGCGGTGGGCGACCGACACGGCGTGGTCGGCGAAGCGCTCGTAGTAGCGACCCACGAGGGTCATGTCGACGGCCGCCTCGGTGCCGTGCTTCCACGTCCCGTCGATGAGGTGGCTGAACAGCGTGCGGTGCAGCTCGTCCATCGCGTCGTCGTCGCGCTCGAGCGTCTTGGCGTCCTCGACGTCCTTGGCAGCGATGACCTGCCCGCACTTGGCGACGATGCGCTCGGCCACCTGGCCCATCTGCAGGATCGTCGCTCGGATGTCGGCCGGCACGGCGGAGTCGGGGTAGCGCAGCCGCGCGACCTTGGCCACGTGCCGGGCGAGGTCTCCCATTCGCTCGAGGTCGGCGCTCATCCGCATGCTGGTGACGACCATGCGCAGGTCTGTGGCGACCGGCTGCTGTCGGGCCAGGAGGTCGATCGAGAGCGCGTCGAGGTCCTCGCGCATGCGATCCAGCTCCTTGTCGGCCTTGATGACCGATTCGGCCAGCTGGATGTCGGCGTCGAGCAGGGCCGTCGTGGCCCGGGCCATGGCGGACCCGGCCAGACGCGTCATCTCGACCAGCTGGTCGGAGATGGTGTCCAGGTCCTCGTGAAAGGCGTTGCGCATTGCTTCCCTAGGGGTGTTGGGCACGGGTGGGCGTGGTGAGGTGTGCGAGCCGAGGCTCCCACGGGGCAGTGAACGATCGGGTGACCTCAGGTGAACATCTGGGTACGGCCGTGCGTTGGGGTGTCGTTTCGTGCTCGGAAGGGGATGTTCCGCACCGTACATTGATGGGGTGGATGCGACCAGCGCTGCCGTCTTGGCCGGGTTCGCCGGGCTGCTGACCGGCGCCCTTGCCGTCATCGCCGTGCGCTACTCCGAGCGACAGCAGACCAGTGTGCCGCCGACGGTTCCGGTCACGCCGTTGCCGTCGGGGGTGGCCGACGTCCTCGCGGTGCTGCGCTCCAGCGCCATCGTCGTCGACTCGGCCGACGAGGTCATCAACAACTCACCGTCCGCCGCGGCCTACGGCCTGGTCAAGGGCAAGGAGCTGGTCCACCGCGAGCTGCGCCACCTGGCCAGGCAGGTCCGCCGCGACGGCGTCATCCGTGAGTCCCAGCTCGAGCTGGCCCGCGGCCCGCTCGGCCAGGCCCGCTCGATCATGCACGCCCGGGTGGCCCCGCTGGGCAGCAGCCACGTGCTGCTGCTGGTCGAGGACCACACCCAGGCCCAGCGCGTCGAGGAGGTCAGGCGCGACTTCGTGGCCAACGTGAGCCACGAGCTCAAGACCCCGGTGGGCGGGCTGGGCCTGCTGGCCGAGGCGATCCAGGACGCCAAGGACGACCCCGAGGCGGTCGAGCGGTTTGCCTCGCGGATGCAGGTCGAGAGCCATCGGCTGGCCCAGCTCGTCAAGGAGATCGTCGACCTGTCGCGCCTGCAGGTGGCCGACACCCTCCACGAACCCCGGCTCGTCGACGTGACGGCAGCCGTGCACGAGGCGATCGACTACTCGCGCGTCGGCGCCGACGCCAAGCAGATCGACATCGCGGAGGCCTGCGCTGCCGACCTCAAGGTCTTCGGCGACGAGGCCCTGCTCGTCACCGCTGTCCGCAACCTCATCGGCAACGCCGTCGCCTACTCCGAGCCCGGAACCCGGGTCGCCGTCGCCGGTCGCCTCGCGGGCGAGATGGTCGAGATCACCGTCACCGACCAGGGGCAGGGCATTCCGGCGAGCGAGCAGACGCGCATCTTCGAGCGCTTCTACCGCGTCGACGACGCGCGCTCCCGCGCCACCGGCGGGACGGGTCTCGGCCTGGCCATCGTCAAGCACATCTGCGCCAACCACGGCGGCGACGTCGACGTGTGGAGCGAGGAAGGGCGCGGGTCGACCTTCACCATCCGCCTACCCGCCGCGGTCGACCGGACCGGGTCCTCGCGCCCATCGCCCAGCCCTTCAGCAGAGCAGCCGCACCCGACCCGAGGAGACACCCCGGCATGACGCGCATCCTGGTCGTCGAGGACGAGATCTCGTTCTCGGACCCCCTGTCCTACCTGCTCCGCAAGGAGGGCTACGAGGTCGCCGTCGCCGAGACCGGACCCGAGGCGCTCGCCGACTTCGACCGGGCCGGTGCCGACCTCGTGCTCCTGGACCTGATGCTCCCGGGCCTGTCCGGCACCGAGGTATGCCGCGCGATCCGGTCGCGCTCGAACGTCCCCGTCATCATGCTCACCGCCAAGGACAGTGAGATCGACAAGGTCGTGGGTCTCGAGATCGGTGCGGACGACTACGTGACCAAGCCCTACTCGTCCCGCGAGCTGCTGGCCCGGATCAAGGCAGTGCTGCGCAGGCTGTCCGAGCCCGAGGACCTGCTGCCCGCCACGATCGAGGCCGGTCCGGTGCGCATGGACGTCGAGCGGCACATCGTCACCGTCTCGGGGGAGCCGACCCAGCTCCCGCTGAAGGAGTTCGAGCTGCTCGAGATGCTGCTGCGCAACACCGGCCGCGTGCTCACGCGCATGCAGCTCATCGACCGCGTCTGGGGCAGTGACTACGTCGGCGACACCAAGACGCTCGACGTCCACGTGAAGCGCTTGCGCGCCAAGATCGAACCCGACCCGGCCGACCCCCGGCACATCGTGACGGTGCGCGGACTGGGCTACAAGTTCGAGTCCGACTGAGTCAGGGAGTCGCCGTCGCCGTGGGGGTGGCCGCGACGGGTGGGTTGGTCGGGGCGAGCGAGGCGTAGTACCCGCTGGCCGACAGCACCGGCACCACCACGACGACGGCGGGTGCGCTCGGCGACTGCACGCTGAGCGTGACGACGTCGCCGGGGCTGACCGGCACGCCCGGCAGCTGCACCTGGGTCGCGTCGGAGAGGCGACGTTCGGAGTGGGCCGGCGCCTCGGCATACACGGGCTGGCCCTGCGGCAGGGCGAACGCGATGCGCTGCGCCTCGCTGCTGTTGTTGCTGACCGACGCCGACAGCACGCCGGCCTTGTCCTTGCCGCCGCTGACGACGACGAGGTCGCGCAGCTGCACGGCGCCGAGGTCAACGGGGACACCGTCGGCCGCGACGTAGGGGACGTCGGTCTGCATCGGCGACTGCGTCTGGCAGGCCGAGAGCGCGAGGGCGGCACCGGCCACCGCGACCGGGAGCAGGCGTCGCAGCAAAGGGCGCGGACTGGTGGAACGGCCTCCGGAACGGCGGGCCAGCGGGGTTCGGCGGGTCACGGGAGACAGCCTACCGGCCGGGTGCCGGCCGCGCGCCGACCCTCTGCACCCGAGTGCGCACCCGTGCGCGTTGCACGGAAGTGACCATTCTGTCAAGACCGAATTCGTTGCCCCGCAAGGCCTTTGCGCGCCCCTGACCTGCGCAAACGCATTCTGGCTGGCTTTCCCGACGTCGGCGTGGCGTGATATTCTGAGAGTCGCGAAAGGGGAAAACAGCACATGGTTTTCAAGGTCGGCGAGACGGTCGTGTACCCCCACCACGGGGCTGCACTCATCGAAGAAATCAATACCCGCACGATCAAGGGCGAGGAGAAGATCTACCTCAAGCTCAAGGTGGCCCAGGGCGACCTGACGATCGAGGTTCCCGCAGACAACTGCGAGGACATCGGCGTCCGGGACGTCGTCGGACAGGAAGGGCTCGACAAGGTCTTCGCAGTCCTCCGCGCTCCCCACACCGAAGAGCCGACCAACTGGTCGCGCCGCTACAAGGCCAACCTCGAGAAGCTCGCCTCCGGCGATGTCATCAAGGTGGCCGAGGTCGTTCGCGACCTGTGGCGTCGTGACAAGGACCGTGGCCTGTCGGCCGGCGAGAAGCGCATGCTCGCCAAGGCTCGTCAGATCCTCGTCTCCGAGCTCGCGCTCGCCGAGAAGACCAACGAGGACAAGGCCGAGGCAATCCTCGACGAGGTGCTCGCCTCCTGAGCGTTGCCGTCGTCCTCGTCGCTGGAGGGCAAGGCACCCGGCTCGGCGCCACCCAGCCCAAGGCCTTCGTGGTCGTGGCGGGTATGCCGTTGCTCGAGCACGCCGTCCAGCGCGCCCTGACGGCGCCTGAGGTTTCACACGTAGTCGTGGTCGCGCCCGCTTCCCACCTGAGGGAGGCGGGCGCGATCGCGTCCCGGAGCAGCCGGCCCGACGACGTGGACGTGGTCGCCGGTGGCGCCGAGCGCACGGACTCCGTGGCAGCAGGTCTCGCGGCGCTGCGCCCCGACGACGGCATCGTGCTGGTCCACGACGCGGCCCGCGCCCTCGCGCCGGCCAGCTTGTTCTCCCGCCTGGTGCACGAGGTGCGGTCGGGGCACCCGGCCGTCGTCCCCGGCATACCCGTCACGGACACCGTCAAGGTGGTCGACGCGGCTGGTCGCGTCACCGCAACGCCTGACCGCACCCAGCTGCGGGCGATCCAGACACCGCAGGCGTTCCTGCGTGAGGTGCTGGTGCACGCCCACTCCTCGGGTGGGCAGGCCACCGACGACGCAGCCCTGGTCGAGCGGATGGGCGGCCACGTGCGCGTGGTCGACGGAGACCGGCTCGCCTTCAAGATCACGACGCCGGACGACTTGGCCCTGGCAGAACGCCACGTCGCGGACTAGGGCGTCAGGGCCGCGACGAACTCGTCCCACGGGGTCATCGGCCCGGCAGGGGCAGGGGTGTGGAGCGTGCTGATCCAGCCGTCGACGAGCCGGCCGCGCTCGATCAACAGATCGGGCACGAAGGCCGGCACCGGGAACCCCGCGCGCCAGACCGCCTTGGCGCTGCCCCAGTTGCCGGCGTGCGCCTCCCAGCGGACGGTCTGCCAGCCGAGGGTTGCGAAGGCGTGGGCGACCACGAGCCGGACCGCCTCGGACATCACGCCCCGTCCGCGGAACGCCGGGTGGGTGACGTAGCCGAGATCGCCTGCACCGTCGTCCACGGGCAGCACCCGGAGGTCGATCGTCCCGGCATAGCGGCCCTCGACCTCGATGCCCCACGAGATGAGGACGGGTGAGGGTTCGAGCAGGCCCGAGAGGTAGTCCTGCGCCATCTCGCGGGTGTACTCCAGCGGGATCGTCGTGAAGCGCTTGGTCAGCGGGTCGATGCACCGTTCGTAGATCGCGTCGAGGTCGTCCGACGAGTGCGGCCGAAGGGTCACCAGGTCGCCGGCGAGGACGGGGACGGCCAGCGCCTGCGTCGGGGTGCTCATGCGCGGCAACGCTAACGGCTCGGGCGTGCCCGGCTCACCTCGTTATCCGGGTCCCGGGAGTCCCGGGTGGTTGGATGGACGCCATGGGGACCACCGGTATGCCGCGCACGGGCGTGGGCGTGGACGTGCACGCCTTCGCGCCGGAGGGCTCGGGTCGCGAGCTGTGGCTGGGCGGCCTGCTGTGGCCGGGCGTCACCGGGCTCGAGGGGCACTCCGACGCGGACGTCGCCTGTCACGCGGCGTGCGACGCGCTGTTCTCGGCCGCCGGCCTCGGTGACCTCGGGGTGCACTTCGGCACCGACCGCCCTGAGCTCGCGGGGGCTTCGGGGTTGACCCTGTTGGGCGAGGCGGCCCGGCTCGTGCGCGAGGCGGGTTTCGAGATCGGCAACGTCGCCGTCCAGGTGATCGGCAACCGTCCCAAGATCGGGACGCGCCGTGCGGAGGCGCAGGAAGCCATGACAGGGTGCGCACTGGCACCGGTGTCGCTGAGCGGGACGACCACCGATGGCCTGGGGCTCACCGGTCGCGACGAGGGAATCGCCGCGATCGCGACTGCCCTCGTCCGCCCCACCAACTGAGGAGCCCCGCATGCCGCAGACCGTCAAGGGCGTCATCGCCCGCAGCAAGGGCGCCGACGTCGAGCTCGTCGACATCGTCGTCCCCGACCCCGGACCCGGCGAGGCCGTGGTCCAGGTCCACTCCTGCGGGGTCTGCCACACCGACCTGCACTACCGCGAGGGCGGCATCAACGACGAGTTCCCGTTCCTGCTCGGGCACGAGGCGGCGGGCGTCGTGGAGTCCGTCGGCGAGGGCGTCACCGAGGTCGCGCCCGGTGACTTCGTGATCCTCAACTGGCGCGCGGTGTGTGGGCAGTGCCGGGCCTGCGCCAAGGGCAAGCCCTGGTACTGCTTCAACACCCACAACGCCACGCAGAAGATGACCCTCGAGGACGGCACCGAGCTCAGCCCTGCGCTCGGCATCGGCGCCTTCATCGAGAAGACCCTGGTCGCCGCGGGGCAGTGCACCAAGGTCGACGCCGAGGCCGACGCGGCGGCCGTGGGCCTGCTCGGGTGCGGGGTGATGGCCGGATTCGGTGCCGCCGTCAACACCGGTGGCGTGGGTCGCGGCGACTCGATCGCCGTCATCGGGTGCGGTGGCGTCGGCAACGCCGCCATCGCCGGGGCCTCCGTTGTCGGTGCGACGACGATCATCGCCGTGGACGTCGACGACCGAAAGCTCGCGACTGCCAGGACCTTCGGCGCCACCCACACCGTCAATGGCAAGGACGAGGACGTCGTCGAGCGGATCCGTGAGCTGACGGGCGGGTTCGGCGCGGACGTGGTCGTCGAGGCGATCGGCCGCCCGGAGACCTACGAGCAGGCCTTCTATGCCCGCGACCTGGCCGGCACGGTGGTGCTCGTCGGCGTCCCCACCCCCGACAAGCAGGTCACCCTGCCCATGATCGAGATCTTCGGCCGCGGTGGTGCGCTCAAGTCCAGCTGGTACGGCGACTGCCTGCCCAGCCGTGACTTCCCGATGCTGGTGGACCTCTACCGGCAGGGCCGGTTCGACCTCGACGCGTTCGTGTCGGAGCGCATCGCCCTCGGCGACGTAGAGGGTGCCTTCGACAAGATGGAACGCGGCGAGGTCCTCCGCTCGGTGGTGGTCCTCTGATGGCCGCGGCTGACGACCAGGACCCGGGTATGCCGGTCATCTCGCCCTCCGCGGGTGGCGTCCGCGTCGATCGGATCGTCACCTCCGGGACGTTCGAGCTGGACGGAGGCAGCTGGGAGGTGGACAACAACGTCTGGGTGGTCGGTGACGACAAGGAGTGCGTCATCATCGACGCGGCCCACGACGGCAGGAAGATCGTGAAGTCGATCGACCTCCAGCGCAGGGTCACCGCCGTCATCTCCACCCACGCCCACAACGACCACATCAACGCCGTCGCCGAGGTGTGCGACGGCACACGCGCCCCGGCATACCTGCATCCTGCGGACCGGATGCTCTGGGACCAGGTCTATCCCGTCACCCCCGACCGCGAGCTGGCTGACGGCCAGGTGATCACGGTCGGCGACGTCGACCTGCACGTGATCCACACGCCGGGCCACACTCCGGGGTCGTGCTCGCTCTACGCGCCGGCGCTCGACGTGGTCTTCACCGGCGACACCCTCTTCAATGGTGGACCCGGCGCGACAGGGCGGTCCTACAGCGACTTCCCGACCATCATCGAGTCGATCCGCGACCGGCTGCTCACGCTGCCTGACGAGACGGTGGTGCTGACCGGACACGGCGACTCGACCGTCATCGGGGCGGAGGCTCCGCACCTGCAGGAGTGGCTCGACCGCGGTCACTGACGACGGGTGCCAGCCCGGGTGCCCCTCGCCCGACCAGGACGGCGGCCACGAGCAGTGCCAGGCCGGCCACCGAGATGAGCCACTCCGCGAGGGTGAAGATCTCCATCCGTCGAACTCGGTAGTACATCGGGAGGGAGCTGTGTAGCAGCCACTGCGTGGTGACGATCGAGCAGACCCTCTCGATGGCGAGGAGCCCGAAGCCGCGCCCGCCCCACCGGGCCCAGCGCTCGCCGCCCCCGCGCTTGCGCACGACGTAGGCCGCGCCGAGCAGGCCGACGATGGTGAGCTCCGTCAGGACACTCACCCCCTCGATGCCGAACAGTCCCAACAGCACGACCAAACCCCCTGGTGCTCGATGTGGGGGCTCAACCTAGCGTTTCGGTGGGTGGTGCCCGCGCAGGTAGCCTTGCGCGCGTGAGTCTTCGCCTGTACGACACCGCCGCGCGCGAGCTGCGCGACTTCACCCCCCTGGTTCCCGGGCGGGTGGGCATCTACATCTGCGGGCTCACGACCCAGGGCGCACCCCACATCGGTCACGTGCGGTTCGCCGTGGCGTTCGACGTGCTGCGCCGGTGGCTCGAGGGTCGCCACGGCTACGACGTGACGCTCGTCCGCAACGTCACGGACATCGACGACAAGATCCTCGCCAAGTCCGCCGACGCGGGGGAGCAGTGGTTCGCGCTGTCCTACCGCAACGAGGTGGCGACGGCCGCTGCGCTCGACTCGCTCGGGGTGCTGGCCCCGACCTACGAGCCGCGCGCCACCGGCCACATTCCCGAGATGGTCGCCCTGATGGAGACCCTCGTGGACAAGGGCCACGCCTACGCCGCGACGGACGACAGCGGCGACGTCTACTTCGACGTCAAGAGCTTCCCCGAGTACGGCTCCCTGACGCACCAGAAGATCGACGACATGGAGGCCGCGGAGGACGCCGACCCCCGGGGCAAGCGTGACCCCCGTGACTTCGCCCTCTGGAAGGGACGCAAGGAGTCCGAGCCGGTCACCGCGTCCTGGGCCACTCCGTTCGGCACCGGTCGCCCGGGCTGGCACCTCGAGTGCTCGGCCATGGCACGGAAGTACCTCGGCGACTCCTTCGACATCCACGGTGGTGGCGTCGACCTCCGCTTCCCGCACCACGAGAACGAGCAGGCCCAGTCGCACGCCGCCGGCCTCGGGTTCGCGACCTACTGGCTGCACAACGCCTGGGTCACCGTGGGTGGCGAGAAGATGAGCAAGTCGCTCGGCAACAGCCTGATCGTCTCCGAGGTCACCAAGGTCGCCCGCCCGCTGGCGCTGCGCTACTACCTCACGGCGGCCCACTACCGGTCCACGATCGAGTACCACGAGGGCTCGCTGCGCGAGGCCGAGGCGGCCGTCGAGCGCATCGAGGGCTTCCTCGCCCGCGCCTTGCGCGCCCTCCCCGAGGGAACGTCCACCGCGCCGGACCACACCACCGTGCCTGAGGCGTATGCCGCGGCGATGGACGACGACCTGAACGTCTCGGGCGCGCTCGCCGTCGTCCACGACACCGTCCGGGCGGGCAACACCGCCATCGACGACGGTGACGACGAGGCGTTGGCAACCGCGTTCGGCGCCGTCGTGGCCATGACCGACCTGCTCGGCATCAACCCGCTCGACCCGCACTGGGGCGGCGGCAGCGATGCCGGTGCCGGCGACGCCCACGATGCGCTCGACGCACTGGTCCGCGTGCAGCTGGACGCCCGCGCGGCGGCCCGGGCGGCGCGCGACTTCGCCACGGCGGACGCGATCCGCGACCAGCTGGGCGCGGCCGGCATCGTCATCGAAGACACGGCGTCGGGAGCGAACTGGTCGCTCGCCCGCCGCGAGAGCTGAGAGGAACACCCATGGCTGGCAACTCCCAGCGACGTGGCGCCGTTCGCAAGGGCGCGTCGAAGAAGGGGCCCCAGGTCGGTTCCGGCGGTCAACGTCGTCGCGGCCTCGAGGGCAGGGGCCCGACGCCCAAGGCCGAGGAACGTCCCAAGCACAAGGCCAACCGGATGGCCACCGCCGCCGAGAAGCGAGCCGGCGGATCCAGGTCCGGCGGGTCCAAGCCGGGCGCTCGACCCAGCGCCAGCCGCGGTGGATCCCGCCGGGGCAAGGTCTCGAGCGAGATCGTCGCCGGGCGCAACTCGGTCGTCGAGGCGTTGCGTGCCGAGGTGCCCGTGACCACGATGTACGTCGCCGGCCGGATCGACTCCGACGACCGGGTCCGGGAAGCCCTCAAGATCGCCACCGCCAGGGGCATCGCGATCCTGGAGACCCCGCGCGGCGAGCTGGACCGGCTCACCGACGGTGCGGTCCACCAGGGCCTGGCCCTGCAGGTCCCGCCGTACGAGTACGCGCACCCCCACGACTTCATCGACCCGGAAGCACCCGGCATACCCCTCGTGGTTGCCCTCGACGGCATCACCGACCCCCGCAACCTCGGCGCCATCATCCGCTCGGTGGCGGCGTTCGGCGGCCACGGCGTGGTCGTGCCCGAGCGTCGCTCGGTCGGCATGACCGCCAGCGCCTGGAAGACGTCGGCGGGTGCCGCAGCCCGAGTCCCCGTGGCGCTGGCCGCCAACCTGACGCGCGCGCTGGAGGAGTACCGCAAGGCGGGCTTCTTCATCCTCGGGCTCGACATGGAGGGCGACGTCCAGCTGCCCGACCTCGAGCTCGCGACCGAGCCCATCGTCATCGTGACCGGGTCGGAGGGCAAGGGGCTGTCCCGCCTGGTCAGGGAGAACTGCGACCAGATCGTGTCCATCCCCATGTCCTCGGCCGTCGAGTCCCTCAACGCAGGCATCGCCACGGGAGTCGCGCTGTACGAAGTCGCACGACGTCGGGCGATCTGACCACACGAAACGGGACGAATCCGCTAGCGTTTCGCCCTGTCGCGCCCATGGGGGAGCGGCGCTCGAACACTCGAAGGGACCAACCGCATGTCTGACTACGGCACCCCGCCGCCTCCTCCGCCCGCGCCCGGCTTCAGCCAGGCGACCGCCGGAGGCACGCCGCCGCCGAACTACCTCGTGTGGGCGATTCTGTCCACGATCTTCTGCTGCCTCCCGCTGGGCATCGCCTCGATCGTCTTCGCGGCCCAGGTCAACGGCAAGTGGCAGGCGGGCGACGCCGCCGGCGCCCGCGCCTCGTCCGAGAAGGCGAAGCGTTTCGCCATGATCGCGGCTGTCGTCGGCGTCGTCGTCAACGGCCTCTACTTCGCCTTCGTCCTGCCGAACCTGAACAAGTAGGTCTCGGTCTCCGAGGCAGCCATGACCGCCGTGGTACCGCAGCGCCCCGCACCACCCGTCGCCGCACGGGGGCTCGGGGCGCTGCGTGTGCCCGGCCTGGTCCTGGCCGCGGCCGCGGCCGTGACCACCCTCGTTGCGGTGGTCGACCCCCACGAGCCGGGTCACTACCCGACGTGCCCCTTCCTGGCGGTGACCGGCTACTACTGCCCGGGGTGCGGCTCGCTGCGCGCCCTGCACGACCTCGCCCACGGTGACGTCGCGGGCGCCTTGGCCCGCAACCCCCTGATGGTGCTCGCCGCGGGCGGCCTCCTCGTGGCCTTCGTCCTCTGGGCCCGGCGGCTGTGGCGCGGACTGCCGCGGACCTGGGTGGCGCCTCCCCGGCTCCTGTACGCGTTGCTGACGCTGGTGCTGGCGTTCTGGGTGCTGCGCAACGTGCCCGGCTGGACCTGGCTGTCGCCCGTCTGAGCGCGCCCGCCGATCCGTCCGTTTGGCCCTTCCCTACCTGACTCCCGGCGCGAGTCGGGTTGCGTCCGCTAGCGTTTCGCCCTGTCGCGCCCATTGGGGGGAGCGGCGCCCGCACACCCGAAGGGACGCAATCGCAATGTCTGACTACGGCAACCCGCCGCCTCCGCCTGCCGCGACCGGCTACAACCCCGCTGGAGTGGCTGGCGCCCCGCCGCCGAACTACCTGGTCTGGGCGATCCTGTCGACCATCCTGTGCTGCCTGCCGCTCGGGGTCGCGTCCATCGTCTACGCGGCCCAGGTCAACAGCAAGTGGCAGGCGGGCGATGTCGCCGGCGCAGCCGACGCCTCGGAAAAGGCCAGGAAGTTCGCGATGTGGTCGGCGATCGCTGGCGTGGCGGGCGCCCTGGTGTGGCTCTTCTTCGTCGTCGTGGTCGCCGCCATGAGCAACGGTTCCTGACCCTCAGCCAGGAGCCACCTGGTCATAGGTGCCGGTGGACCTGGTCAGTCAGCCCTTGGGCGTCTCGACCACGACGGTGCTGAGGATCTTGTCCGCGAACGTCTGTCGCTTGTCGTCCCAGAGCGGCCAGAGGTAGCCGACGTAGGCGAACCCGTCCAGCGTGTGCGCCAGGTCCCGCACGAACGCCATCCCGGCGCCGATCGGCTGTCCCGTGCCCTCGTCGACCAGCCTGATGCCCATCACCTTCTTGCCCACGCTCTGTCCCGTGCGGCCCTGCTTGAAGGCGCGGTTCCAGATCTGGATGCCGAGCATCAGGAGCATGCCCGCCAGCACGAGCAGGCCTCCGCCGACCATCAGGCCCGGGTTGCCCTCCGTGGTCGGCGCGTAGTCCGAGTACCTGCTGTCGGACCCGCCTGAGTCCGGCGCGCCGACGACGAACAGGATGAGCCCCACGACGTAGGGCACCAGGCCGAGCAGCTGGAGCAGGCTGTCGAGGAGCATGGCCGCCACCCGGGTGCCCCAGCCGGCGAGCGGCCCCCAGGGCGAGCCGACCCCGTATGCCGTCTGGCCGGCATACCCGTGGGGTGCGCCGTAGGCGGGCGCCTGAGTCCATGGCTGCGCCGGCTGGGGCGGGAGCGGTGCGGTTGGCTGGTCGGGCTGGTCGGGCACTGTTCCCCCTGCGGTCGGCGCACGTCGTTGGTCGTGCGGGCGCCGTCACCCTAGCGGTGCTAGGCCTGGTGCCGAGGCGAAGGGCGCGGGTCGTCGTCGACGGTGTCGTCGAACATCGCCACCACCGGCATCTCGACGGTGTCGACGCCCACCACGGTCGCCTCGTCGGGCTTGCTCGGAAGCACCGTCGACACGTAGTCGCGGATCGCGTCCTCGATCGGCATGTCGCGCCCGGCCCGCTCGGAGAGGTACCAGCGGTGCTCGAGGACCTCGTGGAACAGCTCAGCGGGTTCGAGCTTGCCGGCCAGGTCGCGCGGGACGGTGCGCGTGATGGGTTCATAGATCTTGGCCAGCCAGTCGTGCGCGACGATCTCCTCGTCGTCGTTCTGGCGGTCGGTGTCCGCGCGGTAGGAGTCGAGGTCGTTGAGCAGCCGACGAGCCTGGTTCTCCTCGACGTCGAGGCCGGTGAGCCGCAGCAGGCGCCGCGAGTGGTGGCCGGCGTCGACGACCTTGGGCTGGATCTGGATCGTCGTCCCCCCGATGTCGGTCGAGATCGAGAGCTCGTCGACGTCGAAGCCGAGCTCGTTGAGGCGACGGATCCGCTCGTCCACGCGCCACCGGTCACCGCTCTCGAACCGCTCGAGTCCGGTGAGCTCGGCCCACAGGTCGCCGTAGCGGGTGACGATGCGGTTCGACGTGTCGACCGGGTCGACGCCGGCCTCGAGGAAGCCGCCGGCCTCGAGGTCCATCAGCTCGCCGGCGATGTTGACGCGAGCGATGTCGAGGTCGTGCTCGCGCTGCCCTGAGGTCAGCGTCTGGTGCAGCTCACCGGTCTCCGCGTCGACGAGGTATGCCGCGAACGCGCCGGCATCGCGGCGGAACAGCGTGTTGGACAACGACACGTCGCCCCACCAGAAGCCGACGAGGTGCAGCCGGACCAGCAGCACGGCCAACGCGTCGATCAGTCGGGTCGAGGTATCTGGGCGCAGCGACTGGCTGAACAGGGCGCGGTAGGGCAGCGAGAACTGGAGGTGCCGGGTGATGAGGCAGGCGTCGAGGGGTTCGCCGTCGGTGTCCTCCCGTCCGCTGACGACGCCGAACGGCACGACACACGGCAGGTCGAGCTTCCCCAGCATCCGCAGCATCTGGTACTCGCGCGCCGCGATGTCGGCCTTGATCTCCTTGACGGCCAGGACCCGTCCCGAGAGCTTGACGAACCGCACCACGTGCCGCGAGATGCCGCGGGGAAGGGCAGCGAGGTGCTCCTCCGGCCAGGTCTCGAGGGGGAGCTCCCAGGGGAGGTCCAGCAGGGCCGGGTCAGGTCGTGCCGCGGTGATCTGTAGTGCCACGTCCTCAGCCTCGCTCTGGTGTCGTGGGCAGCGTCAACATCGTTCCACACAGGTGAGATCCACGCCTGGGGCCATGAATCGTCGGGCCATGAATCGTCGGGCCAGAAACCGAGGTGGCCGGCCCCCGCGCACGGGAACCGGCCACCCGGCATACGAGCCGCGGTGGGGCCTAGCTGAGGCGCTGGCCGTTCTCCGCGTCGAACAGGTGCAGGTGCCCCTGCTTGGGGGCCAGGTAGACCGTCTCGCCCTTCTTGGGGGGCTTGCGGCCGTCGACACGGGCGATGAACGGCTTCTCCGGTGCGTCGCTGTCCTCGTCGGCCTCGATGTGCTGGTGCACCTTGGCGGACCCGTAGATGTAGGCGTCCGCGCCGAGCTCCTCGACCACGTCGACGGTGACGGGAATGCCGCCGCCGGACTCGGTGGTCAGCTCGAGGTCCTCGGGTCGCACGCCCATCGTGATCGACTTGCCGTGCGCCTTCGCCAGGACCTCGCGGTCGACCGGCATCACGCTGCCACTGACCTTGACGCCGCCGTCAGCGACATCGACGTCGAGCAGGTTCATGGCCGGCGAGCCGATGAAGCCGGCGACGAAGACGTTGTTCGGGTGGTCGTACATGCGGCGCGGGGTGTCGCACTGCATGAGGAGGCCGTCCTTGAGGACCGCGACGCGGTCACCCATCGTCATGGCCTCGACCTGGTCGTGGGTGACGTAGACGGTGGTGACACCGAGTCGACGCTGCAGCGAGGCGATCTGGGTGCGCGTCTGGACGCGGAGCTTGGCGTCGAGGTTCGACAGCGGCTCGTCCATCAGGAACACCTGGGGGGAGCGCACGATGGCGCGACCCATCGCGACGCGCTGGCGCTGGCCACCGGAGAGGGCCTTCGGCTTGCGCTCGAGGTACTGCTCGAGGTCGAGGATCTTGGCGGCCTCTTCGACGCGCTTGCGGATCTGACCCTTGTCGACGCCGGCGATCTTGAGCGCGAAGCCCATGTTGTCGGCCACCGTCATGTGGGGGTAGAGCGCGTAGTTCTGGAACACCATCGCGACGTCGCGGTCCTTGGGGGACAGGTTGGTGACGTCTCGGTCACCGATCCAGATCTTGCCGGCGTTGACCTCTTCGAGGCCCGCGAGCATTCGCAGGGAGGTGGACTTGCCACATCCGGAGGGACCGACCAGGACGAGGAACTCGCCGTCCTCGATGTCGATGTTGAGCTTGTCAACCGAGGGCTTGTCGTTGCCCGGGTAGAGCCGGGTTGCCTCGTCGAACTTGACTGTTGCCATGGCTTCGTTGCCTTTCCTTCACCGGCAGGAACGTGCCGGACGATCCGTTGTAAAGGGTGCTGCCGCCGCTGACGTCGGTGTCCGCGGTGGCCTCAGTCTGGCCCAGCAGGGGGCGTTGCGCCAGTGGTGGTCCGGCCGGCGGGCAGGGGCATGAAAACGTTTGCGCAAGCGGCAGGTATGCCGCGGAGCCGCGGCGCGCACGCGGCATACCTGAAAGTTCTTGCAGGGTGTCGGCGGTCAAGCCTGCAAGTTCTTGCTACCGTCGCGGCCATGAAGGCGAGACTGGCTGACATCGCGGCGCATGCCGACGTCAGCGAGGCGACCGTCAGCAGGGTGCTCAACGGCAAGCCCGGGGTCGCCGAGTCCACCCGCGAGGCCGTGCTCACCTCGCTGGACATCCTGGGTTACGACCGCCCGTCGCGGCTGCGGCGCAAGACCGCCGACCTCGTCGGGCTGATCGTCCCGGAGCTGACCAACCCGATCTTCCCCGCGTTCGCCCAGATCATCGAGACGGCGCTCGCCCGGCACCAGTTCACGCCGGTGCTGTGCACACAGACCCCGGGCGGGGTGCACGAGGACGAGTACGTGCAGATGCTGCTGGACCGTGGCGTCGCCGGGATCATCTACGTCTCGGGCCAGCACGCCGACGTCACAACCGATCCCGAGCGTTACATCACCCTGCGCGAGCGGGAACTGCCGATCGTGCTGGTCAACGGCTACTGCGAGGGCATCGACGCGCCCTTCATTTCCAACGACGACGTCGCCTCGATGGAGCTCGCGCTGACCCATCTCGTCCAGCTCGGCCACACCCAGATCGGGCTGGCCGTCGGGCCGGAGCGCTTCGTCCCGGTCATCCGCAAGATCGACGGGTTCCGCGCGTCGATGAGGAACCTGCTCGGTCGCGACGACGTCGACGAGCTCATCGAGCGGACCATGTTCTCGGTCGAAGGTGGCGACACTGCCGGGGCGCGGCTGATCGAGAAGGGCTGCACGGCCGTCGTCTGCGGCTCGGACCTGATGGCCCTGGGCGCGATCAGGGCGGCACGGCGGGTTGGCAAGCAGGTGCCGGCGGACTTCTCGGTGGTGGGGTACGACGACTCGCCCCTCATCGCGTTCACCGACCCGCCGCTGACGACCGTGCGCCAGAGCGTCCAGGCGATGGCCGAGGCCGCCGTCGGAGCCCTGCTCGACGAGATCGCCGGGGAGCCCTCTCCGCGAGCCGAGTACGTCTTCCGGCCCGAGCTCGTGGTGCGCGCCTCCACCGGCGCCGCGCCAACCCGCTGACCGCTGCTGCGACTTGTTGCGTCCTGGTGGTCACGGGAGGCCTGGGATCGGGGGTCGGTGACGATCTGCCGGCAACACGTCGGCGTGGGTTGGACTTGTTGCGTCCTGGTGGTCACGGGAGGCCTGGGATCGGGGGTCGGTGACGATCTGCCGGCAACACGTCGGCGTGGGTTGGACTTGTTGCGTCCTGGTGGTCACGGGACCCCTGATTGC
>NZ_JBFUEM010000004.1:0-318136 GCF_056403955.1 Pedococcus sp. P2_E2 | reverse complement strand
TGTAGGCATTCGGCTGATGGTTGACGGTTTTACGTCGGTTGATCCTTGACACTCCTTACGTCAGTTTGTCCTGCGGGTCTTGGTCAGTGCACCTCCCAAGGGTCGTTTGTTGCGGACGGGGCCGGTGCTGTCGCGTCGCACGGTGCGCAGCAGCTCGTTGCCGATCCAGAACTGGAGGGTGTCGGGGCCGACGTGGACGTCGCAGCGTTCACCGGCCCGGTGGCGTCCGACGGAGACCTGTTGCCAGGAGACGCACACGACGCCGACGGTGGAGACCTTCCGGGCGACCCATTCGGGGCCGTCTCGGTCGGGCTGGTCGCGCAGCGTCCTGCGGGTGGTGACGGTGAACCTCTCCGCCGGGGTGGCCATGTCCAGGGACTGGTGGGGCCGGTCCTGGTTGTAGGAGGCGACCCATTCGTCCATGGCTTGCTGGGCGGTGGCCTTTGAGGTGAACAGGGTCCCGGTGAGCAGTTCGGCGCGCAGGGTCCGGTGGAAGCGTTCGATCTTGCCGGTGGTGGTGGGTGAGCGGGGCTTGGTCAGCAGGTGCTCGATCCCGTTCTCGCGGCAGATCCGGTCGAACAGCACCTCGGTCGGTGGGTGGTTGAACCGGCCGGTGAAGACCTTGCCGTTGTCGGTCAGGATCTGTTCGGGCACCCCGTGGGTGGCCAGCGCCGCGGTAAACGCGTCACAGACCAGCTGGGTGCGTTCGCGGGCCATCAGGGCCGCGCACACGCAGAACCGGGAGTGGTCGTCGACCCCGGTCAGACACTTCAGCGTGGTCCCGTCCCGCAGGCCGATGCCACCCACGACGTCCATTTGCCACAGCTCCATCGGCTGGCCGCGCTCCCAGCGCTTCCACTCCTCGCGGCGCCGTCGCCGGGCCGTGGAGTCGATCAGGTTCGCCCGTCGTAACGCCCGGTACACCCCGGACTCGGAGACGCTGGTGTTCTTCCTGGCCAGTTCGAACACAATCCGGCGCGGACCCCAGCCCGGGTGCAGCCGGCGCAGCTCGAGCACCGCGACCTCCACCCCGGGATCCATCTGATGCGGACAGCTTCCGGGCCGATGGGACCGGTCGGCCAGCTCCTCCAAACCGCCCAGCTCGTACCTGGCCAACCACTCGTGCAGGGTTTGCCGCGAGACCGACCAGGCGGCCGCGACCTCCTTCACCGTGCGGCCGTCACTGATGACCGCCAGAACCGCCTTGTACCGCTGCTCAGCCACGCTCATCTCCCTCATCAAGGGAGTGTCAAGGATCAGCCGAAGTAGGTGTCAACCATCAACCGAAACACTGTCAGGCATCAACCGAAGCCCAAACGTCAAGCATCAGGCGAAGTCGTACACAGCCGTGAGCGCCCCCGGCAGGACTCGAACCTGCGACCTAGAGATTAGAAGGCTCTTGCTCTATCCAGCTGAGCTACGGGGGCAATGGCGCAGAGTCTAGGACGAGCGCCACTCGTCACTCAGTTGCGCCAGGCGCCGCAGGGCGAGCTCGGCCAACAAGGCCGCGCCGTCGGGGACCACGGAGTCGTCGAAGTCTGCTCGCGGGGAGTGGTTGTCCGGTGCCGAGTCGAAGTCCGCGACAGGGCAGGCGCTCAGGTTGACGTAGGCGCTCGGCACCAGCTGTCCCACGAAGGAGAAGTCCTCCGCGCCCATCTCCGGGTTGCGCTGGTGGGCGTAGCGTTCCGCGCCGAAGAGATCCACGATCGTGTCCTTGGCGAACGCGTACTCGGCCTCGTCGTTGACCGTCACCGGGTAGCCCGGCAGGTGCTCGACCTCCGCCGTCAGCCCGTGCGCCTCGGCGAGCCTGGTGGCGAGCAGCTCGATCTTGCGAGTCACCTCGGCCCTGGCCTTCTCCGAGAGGCTGCGCACGGTCGCCTCGAAGACGGCGTCGTCGGGGATGATGTTGTCCTTGGTGCCGCCGACGAACTTGCCGACCGTGATGACGACCGGGTCGAAGACGTCGAACTGGCGCGTGACCAGCGTCTGGAGGGCGACGACGATCTCGCATGCCACCGGGATCGGGTCCTTGGCACGGAAAGGCTGGGACCCGTGACCGCCCTCGCCGACGACGCGCACCCTGACCTCGTCGGCCGCCGCCATGAGCGGCCCCGGGCGCCCGAACCACGTCCCCAGAGGGTGCTCGGAGGAATACACGTGCAGGGCGTATGCCGCGTCGACGCGCCTCCCAGCCGCCTCGAGCAGTCCCTCGTCGATCATCGGCTTCGCGCCGCCAGGGCCCTCCTCGCCCGGCTGGAACATGAACACGACGTCGCCGGCGAGCTGGTCGCGCAGCTCGTGCAGGATGCGCACGGCGCCCACGAGTCCCGCGACGTGGAGGTCGTGGCCGCACGCGTGCATCAGGCCCTGGTGGCGTGACACGAACTCCAGCGGCAGGTCTTCGCTGACGGGCAGGGCATCCATGTCCCCGCGGAGCAGGACGACCGGCCGCCCGCCGCGCCCGGGTTCGCTGGCGCGCCCCGCACCTCCGCGGCCCCGCAGGACGGCGACGACCGAGGAGAGCGACTCCCCCACGGTGATCTCGAGGTCCAGTCCGGCCAGGGCGTCGAGCACGGCCTGCTGGGTGAGGGGCAACGACATCCCGACCTCGGGGATCTGGTGCAGCTCGCGCCGGAGCGCGATGAGGTCCGGGCCGATGGTCGCAGCGATCTCGAGGGTGCGCACCCGCTGCACGCTAGTACGCCCCGAGGAAGTCCCTGCGGCTGGCAGTGATGGTCTGCAAGAGGTCACGTTCGGTCTCCAGCGCGCGCTCGTCGGCAGCGCTGTGGTGCATCCGTGCCCGGAGCAGGGCCAGCTCGCTCGCGGAGTCCTCGAATCGGCGCATCGACCGCAGCATGGCCCGGCCCCCAGCGGTCCTCGCCCAGACCCGGGCGGACCGGCGCCCGTTCATGGTCGAGAGCATGTGGACCTCGCTCGGCGACAGCCATCCGGCGTCGGCGTACTCGCTGAGGTGGCGGCCGATCAGGCGCCCCTCTCGGCGGCGTGCCCAGATCACCAGGGCGACGAAGGCGACGAAGATCGGCACCTCCACGAGGAGGTAGACCGACAGCAGCCCCGCTCCCCCCGTGATGGCCGCGAGGTTCCACACGGCGTGGGACAGTGCCGCGAGGAGGTAGCCACCGACAGGTGCGAGGACCTTGAGCCCGCGGTTGCGGGTCGTGGCGGCGATCCCGATGCCGATGCCGGTGAGCACGGTGAACATGGGGTGGGCGAACGGGGTGAAGAGGCAGCGCGCGATGAACGTGCCGGTGAGCGACGCGTCGCCACCGTGGTCGTAGGCCATCCCGAGGTACTGGATGTTCTCGGTGAACGCGAAGCCCGCCGCGACCACCCCCGCGTAGACCATGCCGTCGATGATCCCGTCGAACTCGCGACGCCGGAACCACCACACGAGCAGGACGAGCAACCCCTTGCAGGCTTCTTCCACCAGCGGCGCCGAGAACACGGCCGTGGCGAGCATCGCGTCGTCGTCACGACCGGTGGCGGCCTGGAACGCGACATTGGCCCCCGTGTTGAAGACCCCCGCGGCGAGCGCCGCGACGAGGGCGCCCCAGAGGAACGCCGTGACGAGATAACGCCACGGCTCAGCCTCGAACCGGTCCAGCCACAGGAACGTGGGGATCACGATGCCGAGCGGGATGGCCGCGAGCACCACGGCCAGGAGGGTCGTGACCAGGCCCAGGGTCGCCCCGTAGTAGACGGACAGGACGATCGCGGCCAGCCCGAACCCCACCACCATCAGGCCCACGAGCAGCCAGCCGCGCAGCCTGCCGCGACCGGTCCCGCCGGTGGACCCCTGCGAGGACGGCACGGACCCCCGCCCACCCGCGGGCGACGCGTCCGCGGCATACCTCTGCTCTGGTCCCCAGCTCATGACGGGCAGGGTAGTCGAGGCGGCCGCGGCGCCGCCCTGTCACCACAGGGCAATATGGTGGTCCGGTGACTGCCACCCCCACCGACCGCTCCGTCAACGACCGCATCGTCTGGATCGACTGCGAGATGACCGGGCTCTCCCTGGAGGCCGACGCCCTCATCGAGGTCGCGGCGCTCGTGACCGACTTCGAGCTCAACCAGCTCGGCGACGGCGTCGACGTCGTCATCACGCCCCCGGCCGAGGCGCTGGTGCAGATGGACGACTTCGTCCGCACCATGCACACCACGTCGGGGCTGCTCGATGAGCTGGCAGGCGGCACGACCATGGAGGATGCGCAGGAGCAGGTCCTCTCGTACATCCGCGAGTGGGTGCCCGAGCCGCGCAAGGCTCCGCTGGGCGGCAACACCGTGGGCACCGACCGCAACTTCCTCGCCCGCGACATGGCCGAGCTCGAGGCCCACCTGCACTACCGCATCATCGACGTGTCCTCGATCAAGGAGCTGTCGCGACGCTGGTACCCGCGCGCCTACTTCGGTTCGCCCAAGAAGTCCGGCGGCCACCGAGCGCTCGCCGACATCCGTGAGTCCATCGCCGAGCTGCGCTACTACCGCGAGGCGGTCTTCGTGGCACCCCCAGGCCCCGACAGCGACACGGCCAGGGGCATCGCGGCACGGCACGTGGTCAACCACAGCTGACCCACGAGCGACACCCTGGGTATGCCGCCGAGTCATGGACGGCGCGTCCCGCACCGACTCGCTGGTCTGCCGGGGTGGTCACGAGCACCGCTTCGGAACGGGTACTATTGGCGTCGCTTCCGCGGCCGGCATTGTCCGGTCGTGACGCATGGTGGGCGTAGCTCAGCTGGTAGAGCACCGCGTTGTGGTCGCGGGGGTCGCGGGTTCAAGCCCCGTCGCTCACCCCATACCGAACGCCCCTGACCGGGATGGTCAGGGGCCTTCGTCGTGCTCTGGTGCTCGTGGTCCGGTGACGGGAGACTGGGCACATGCCGGGCTGCTGTGACCCCAAGGGGTACGACAAGATCTTCGGGCCCCGCTTCGCCCGGCGAGTGGCCCGTCGCTACCGCAAGCGCGGGCTGGGCTCGACCGAGCGCGACATGGTCGACTTCCTGGCCGGGCGTGGGCTGACGGGGGCCTCGGTCCTCGAGATCGGAGGCGGTGTCGGCGAGATGCAGCTCGAGCTGCTGCGCCGCGGCGCCGCTCACACGACCAACCTCGAGCTGGTCGCGGCCTACGATGGTCCGGCGCGGTCGCTGGCGGAGGAAGCCGGCCTCGCCGACCGCATGGAGCGACGGCTGCACGACATCGTCGAGGCTCCGGAGGAGGTGGAGGTGGCCGACGTGGTCGTGCTGCACCGAGTGGTCTGCTGCTACCCGGACTACGAACGACTGCTGGGCGCCGCCGCCGACCACACGCGGCACCTGCTCGTGTTCAGCCACCCTCCGCGCAACGTCGGCACACGCGCGTTCGTCTGGTCGCAGAATGCCGCGCTGCGACTGATCGGTCGTCCGTTCAAGACGTTCACCCACCCGCCCGAGGCCATGCTCGCGGTGCTGCGCGAACGCGGGCTCACGGCGGTCCACGCCCGCCACGGGGTTGTGTGGCACGTCGAGGGGCTCGTGCGAGAGGCCGGCTGACGCGCGAACTGGCTCAGGGAGTCGCTGGCGCCCTTCTCGCGGTGCGACTCAAGGGTGCTGGACCGGCTCCCGCCTCCGTCCGGCAGGATGGTCGGGTGTTCATGGACTCCGAGGGCAAGCGCAGGACGATCCGGATCGGCGTCTGGGTGGCGATCCTCGGACTGCTGCTGGGCGTGCTCGGCTCGATCGTCATGGCGACCGGGGCCGACGCCCACGCGGCGCTGACGTCGGTCTCCCCCAAGGACGGCTCCTCGGTGGACAAGGCGCCGACGCGGGTCGTGCTGACCTTCGACGAGCCCATCAGCACCAGCTTTGCGACCGTGACGGTCACCGGACCACAGGGTGCGGTGTCCGCGGGCAGGGCGGTGGTCGACGGCGTCACGGTCACCCAGGTCTTGGAGGCCGATCTTCCCAACGGCCGATACACCGTCGCGTTCCGCGTCGTGAGCGAGGACGGACACCCGGTCTCTGACAAGACCACGTTCACGGTGGCAGCCGCCGCTGCTTCGGCGACCGCGACCGACGCCCCGTCGGCCACGCCGCTTCCTGCGCCCTCCACCACGGCCGTCGCAAGCCCAGCGCCAACCCTCGCCGACGATTCCGGGGACGCCCGCAATGGCCGCGGTCTGCGGATCGGTTTGGCCGTCGGCGTCGCGGCTCTCGCCCTGGCTGGCGGGACTGCCCTGGTCGCCTCCGGCAGGCGGCGCTCCGGCGACGATCCGGGCGAATGAGTCGTGACGTCAGCCGATTTCACCCCGCCCGCCTCGTCCTGCTAAGGTCTCTCCTCGCGCGCCATTAGCTCAATTGGCAGAGCAGCTGACTCTTAATCAGCGGGTTCGGGGTTCGAGTCCCTGATGGCGCACCATCGTGATCTCTCAAGGGATCCCGGACAGGCCGGACCCAGGTTTTGGGTCCGGCCTTCTGGTTGTTGGTTGGGGGCCGGGTGGTCTGCCGAGGGGTTGGTAGTTCCTCGCTGGCCGAGAGTGAGCTCGCGGAGCATTTCCCCGGTTCCGGCGTAGATGAGAGCTCACACCGGGTGGCGCTCCCATTGTTGCTGGAGGCGTGCAGTTGGTGCTGGTTGTTACTCGTCGTTCTGGGCGTTTCGCAACCTGACCTGCGCGTTTCCGGTACGCCTGAAGATCGCAAGGCCACCGGATGGCCGCTCACGGTGCGAGCCGCTCCGACAAGCCATTGTCTTCCGCAGGTACACGGGCCCCGGCTCGGCCGCTCAAATTCCCTCCGCTGTCGATACTCCAGCCGTGTCCGAGCCTCGGGAGCGGCAGGCGAAGGACTCGAACCCCTGTTATCCGCAAAGGCGGCAGGCTCGTGATCGTCTATTGCTACAGCTCAATGATCAGAACAGCGGTGTCATCGGGTGCGGACTGAGGTTCAAGGACGGCCGTGACGATGGTGTCGATCAGGGCTTCGGGGCCCAGGCCGGGGTGGGCGGCCAGGCAGGCAACGAGGCGAGCGAGGCCCTGCGTGATGTCTTCACTACGGCGCTCGATGAGGCCGTCGGTGTAGAGGACCAACTTGGATCCGGGGCTGAAGTGGACGGCTGCCTGCGGGCGGGGGTCGGCTTCGGCGGTAGCGGCTAGCGGTGGACCGAGGGCCTGATCCAGGGCCTCGATCCTGCCGTCGTTGTGTTGCAGCAGTGGGGGCAGGTGGCCCGCGCTGCTGTAGGTCGCGGTGTGCAGCTGCAGGTCGAGGACGACTTTGACGGCCGTGGTTGCCGTCGCCTGCTCGATTTGTCGAGCGAACCGGTCCAGAACCCTCAGGGCATTTGCGGGTCCCACGTCGGCAACGGTCACGGCACTCAGGGCGCTGCGTAGCTGACCCATCACGGCAGCCGCCTGGAGTCCTTGACCCACGACGTCGCCCACCGCGACCGCTAGCCGCCCGTCTGGCAGCGCGGCCACGTCATACCAGTCGCCGCCGACACTCAGGGAGCTGCTGGCGGGCAGATACCGCGCCGCAACGCGCTCACGAGCCTCTTCGGGGATGCTGGCCGGGAGCATCGCACGTTGCAGGGTCAGGCTTGTCGTGCGTTCGCGGTCTTCGGCCTCCCGCAGGAGTGCGTTCGCAGTCTGCAGTTCCCGCGCCAAGCCGAACAGATCGGAGTGCTGCTCGAGGTTCAGGCTCGACAGCCCTGCTGTCGCGCCGAAGTCGGCGGCAATGGACAGCACCACGGGGGTCACGTCTTGGAGCTTGTGCAAGAGCGCAACCACCCCATTCGCCGGACCCTTGATGGGCGTGGCCGTGCTGATCCAGTAGCGCGTGGCGGGGGGCGATTGTGGTGCGGTGTCGATTCGCACGTCGTAGCGCTGCATGGGTAGGACCTGCGGCCGACCGGTGGACAGGCAACGCTCCAGGGATTCGCGAATTTGATCCGCGGCGCCTGCGAGAGACTCAAGCGAACCTGCCGGCAGCACGTCTAGAAGGTCACGCCCCACAAGGGCGCGTCGCGTGCGGCCGACGACACCCGAATAGGCAGTGTTCACATCCAGGATCTTGAGGTCCGGGCTGAGTAGCGCACACGGGTTGGGAAGGGCGTCAAAGACCGCGCGGTAGTCAAGGGGCGCGTCCCGATTCATTGGATGATCGTGCACCCTCACAGACCTCCATGCCCGACATTTGCGCGAGTCGTCGCAAGACGATCGATGGTGACACCCTCGTGAATGAACCAGACAGCGTTTGGACCACCGGTGTCTCTCCGCTCCTAGGCTTGCACCGGGCGCCGCAGTAGCAGACGGGCACGTGGCGGCACAGTATTCTTGCCGCGGTCGTTCGAGAGTGGGGCAGACGTGAACATGACATTGTCGATCGACGTGAGTCGCGACATCCCGGTAGTGCGCGTCGCGGGTGAGCTCGACCACGAGACGGTGCCTGCACTGAGGGCGGCCATGCAGGAGACGATCGACGGGCACCGAGACCTGATCCTGGACCTGCATGCCGTTACATTCCTCGACTCCAGCGCCCTCGGCATGTGCGTCACGCACCACAAGACCCTCCGAAAGCGAGGAGGTTCGCTTCGGATCGCGAACGCGTCCTCGCGGGCACTGACGCTGCTCACCCTCAGTGGGCTGAATCAGGTGCTCCAGCTCTACCCGACCCTCGATGCGGCTCTTGCGGTCCATGACCAGGGATGACTCCCGGGGTTTCGTCGCCCGCTCCTCAGACGCCCCGGGCGGCACGACGAACCAAGGCAACGGCTGACCAGACCATCTGTTCGACGGCCGCTTCGCGCGTCAGGCCGGCGATGTCGGTGAACCAGACCAGCGACTCGATCCCGCTCACAGCCCGGACCGCGATGGCCAGACGACGTACGCCGTCAGCGCCGAGCTGAGCGGCCAAGGGTTCGAGCGCCTCAGCGAACCAGCCGATCGCCCGTCCTTGGCGCAGCGGGAGCTGTCCCGACTCCGTGTCGGTCTCCAGCGACAGCCGCAGCATGGTCCGTTGCTGTGCAAGAGCTCCCAGCCCGAGCCAACAGAGTGCGGCCACACCCCCGATCACCTCTACATCAGGGCCAACACCTTGTCGCCGGTCAGGGCGACGGTTGCCACGATGATGGCGGCATTCACGGCGCAGGACGACGTCATCGTGTCTCGACACGACTTCCGGTCCGGGCTCCTGATTCCGGGTCGCCCTGCGTCTCCGCCATGCTGGCGAGGACGAGCTTGCGGACTTCGTTGGCGCCGGGCAACGTGAGCGCCTGCCCCGCCAGGGACGCGCACTGCTCTACGTTGAGCTGACGGATGGCCGCCTTGACCCTGGGCACCGCGGGAGGCGAGACGCTGAGCTCTCGCACGCCGAGCCCCACCAGGACCGGAATGGCGAGCTCGTCGGAAGCGGCCTCGCCACAGACAGCAACGTCGATTCGCCCATTCACTACTCGACAGACGTGGTCGATCAGGCGGAGCACACCCGGGTCGAGGGCGTCTGAGAGGGCTGCCACGGCGCCGTTCCCACGTTCGGCCGCCAGGGTGTACTGGGTCAGGTCGTTGGTGCCGATGCTGACGAAGTCGACGTAGGGCAGGAAGGCCTCGATCTTGAGCGCAGCGGAGGGGACCTCGATCATCGTGCCGATCTGAAGACCCGAAGGCAGGCCCAATGATCCGGCAGCCTCGATGAGGACCTGTCGCGCCTCGATCAGCTCGTCGGGCGTCGACACCATGGGCAGCATGATGCTGGTCGGTGAGTGACGCGCCGTGTGGCAGATGGCGGCCATCTGTTCGCGCAGCAGGTCCCGGTGCGTCAGGCTCAGCCGTATGCCGCGTTGGCCGAGGAACGGGTTGGCCTCGTGTGGCATGGGCAGGTAGGGCAGTGGCTTGTCACCGCCGACATCGAGGGTTCGCAGGGTGATGCGCCGACCGTCCATGGCCGCGGCGATGGAGTCGTACTGGCTCTGTTGCTCGTTGGTGTCGGGAGCGGCGGTCCTGTCGAGGAAGAGGAACTCCGTGCGCACCAGTCCGGCGCCGTCCGCCCCCGCCGCGAGCGCGGCACGCGCGTCGCTCAATGACCCGAGATTGGCAGCGACGAGGATGCGCGTGCCGTCACGGGACACCGCAGGCTGGTCGGCCAGGGCGACCTGCCGAACGCGTTGCTGTGCGGCCTCTGCGGCCCGGCGCTGGTACTCCTCGATCAGCTCGGGTGCCGGGTCGAGGTGCAGGGCACCGGTACCGCCGTCAAGGAGGATCGTCCTGCCTTCGGCGATCCCCAGCACCTCGGGACCGGCCCCGACGACGACCGGGATGTCGCGGGCCCGCGCCAAGATTGCCGCGTGCGACGTCGGACTCCCCTGGGCGAGAACCACTCCGGTCACCAGAGCGAGGTCCAAGCCGGCGGTCTCGGCGGGCGTGAGGTCGCTGGCAACCAGCACACCCTCTCCCGTCATCCGGCGGGCTGGTTGGCCGGTCAGAGCCTGCAACACCTGCTCTCCGACCGCGTGGACGTCGGCGGCTCGCTCCCTGAGGTAGGGGTCGGGAAGCTCGGCCCACTGACGTTCGATGTCGGCGAGTGAGCCGGCCCAGGCGGCAACCGCGCCGGTGCCGGGGCGAATTCGTGCCTTGACGTCGCCGAGGAGTTCGGTGTCGGTGAGGAGGGACAGGTGCGCATCGAAGATGCTGGCCTTGTCGGGCCCGACTTCCCGTTCGGTGAGAATCCGGACGTGCTCGATCTCACGGCGCACGGTCGCCACCGATTCCAGGACCCGCCGCCATTCCGCGGCCGGCTCCCCTGCGGGGTGTCCATCGAGATCGACGGGCGCGGCGCTCAGGCGGCGGACCTGGCCGATCGCGATTCCCGGGGAGGCTGGCAGCGGTCCGCTGCGGCGGGGGGCGGGTCGGGGCAGAGCAGGTCGAGCTGGGACCTGCTCGGGGGGTTCGTCGAACCGTCGCCCGGCGAGGGCCAGGACGTGCTCGACGGCCTCTTGAGCCTGCGGCCCGGTGGCACGAACCTCGACGTCGTGACCCTGCAGAGCCGTCAGCGTCGCCACTCGACTCAGGCTGGCTGCAGGGACGGGCCCGGCGCCGGTGGTGAGGTTCCTCAGCTGGACCGACGCATCGAGAGCGCGCACCTCGCTCACGAGTCGGGCCGCCGGTCGAGCGTGCAGGCCGTGGGGATTGGCCACCGAAAATACTCCGACGACGGCCTGCGCCTCGTCGTCCGGCTCGGGCGCGACTCCGGGCTCCGGGGGCGACAGGTGCGCGGCCTTACCCATCACCGCGTTCCGCGCCTCAGTCGCGACCTCTGCCCTGCTTGCGCCACCCGCCGCGGCGACGGCGGCCACGATGAGCCCTTCGACGAGAGGGGCCGGCGACAGCGTCACACGATCGCGGATGCTGGAGTCCCGTAGCAGGTCGAGCGCCAGCTCGGCACTGAGCACCGCGCTGCCGAGGTCCATGAGGACCACGACGCCGCCTGGGCCGTCCGCCCGTTCGATGGCCTGCATGATGCTGACGGCGTCGGTACCGAAGGTCGTGACGTCAAGACCGGCTGCCACTTCGATCTTCACTGGGCGGCCATGGAGCATCTCCCCCGCCAGCGCCACGGCCGCCAGGGCGAGCGCGCGGCTGTGGGAGACCACGACCAGACCGACCCGGCACTCGCTGTCTGTTGCGGGCGGCTTGGCGGATTTGCCCTCGGTCATTGTCACTGCCCTCCGCTGCTCGTCGTGCTGAACGTGAGTGTTCGATGGGTGGCTGTCTCAGGAGGCGGCATCTGCTGCAGCTTCGAGCAGCAGCGCCACGCTCGCCGCCCCTGGATCCTGATGGCCCACGCTCCGCTCACCGAGGTAGCTGGCCCGCCCTTTGCGCGCCAGCATGGGGGTCGTGGCGTCGCGACCCGCGGCGGCAGCATCCCGGGCCGCCTTGAGCCCGGTAGCCAGGGAGGCGTTGTCCGTGAGCGCTGCCTCGAGCGCATCGACGGCAGGCGCCAGAGCGTCATACATCGTCTTGTCGCCGGGGGCGGCCTTGCCTCGATCGACGATGCCCCCGAGCCCGGCTCGCAGCGCCGCTGCGACATCGTCTGCGGAGACCGTTTCGGCGGCGGCCCCCAGCGAGCCGCCCATTCGCATGAAGAGCGTCCCGAACAGTGGCCCGCTGGCTCCGCCTACCGTCGAGACCAGTGTCATGCCCACCTTGGTCAGAAGCGCGCCCGCCGTCGGCGGCCGGCTTTCATCGAGCGCAGCCACGGCGGCCTTCATGCCTCTGTCCATGTTCGACCCGTGGTCGGCATCGCCGATCGCTGCGTCGAGCTCGGTCAGGTGCTCGCGGTTGGCGGTGATGAGGTGTGCGAACCCGCGCACCCATTGCTCGAAGACCGCCGTGGTCACGGTGTCGCTCATGCTCAGATGCCCCATCTCAGTGCAGCAGTGTTGACAGGAGCGTCCCAGAGGGAGAGCAGCTCGTCATCGACCCTGAGGAGGGTGACCGAGACGCCGGCCATGTCGAGTGAGGTGATGTAGGAGCCGACGAGCGACCGGGCGATGGGCAGTCCCCGGCCGCCGAGGATCTTCTGGACCTCGTTGAAGATCACATAGAGCTCGATGAGCGGGGTGCCGCCGAGACCGTTGACGAACGCGATGACGGGGTTGCCCCGGGCGAACGGCAGGTCGGCGAGAATCGGCTCGACCAGGAGTGAGGCGATGTCGCTCGCGGGGGCGAGCGGCAGCCGGGCCCGGCCCGGTTCTCCGTGGATCCCGACACCGAGTTCCATCTCGTCGTCGCCCAGGTCGAAGGTCGGGCGCCCTGCCGCCGGCACGGTGCACGAGGTGAGGGCAAGGCCCATGCTTCGGCCGTTCTCGTTGACGGTCCTGGCGACCTGGGCGACCTCGTCGAGGTCGCGACCCTGCTCCGCTGCCGCCCCGGCGATCTTCTCGAGGAGCACGGTGACGCCGACTCCGCGTCGCCCCGCGGTCCAGGTGCTGTCCTGGACCGCCACGTCGTCGTCAGTGACCACGGAGACGATGCGGGCTCCGGTCTCCGCCGCCGCCATCTCTGCCGCCATCTCGAAGTTCATCACGTCGCCGGTGTAGTTCTTGACGACGTGCAGGATCCCTGCGCCTCCGTCCACCAGCTTGGTCGCGGCCAAGATCTGCCCAGGTACGGGCGAGGTGAAGATCTCTCCGGCACACGCCGCGTCGAGCATGCCCAGGCCGACGAATCCGCCATGGAGCGGTTCGTGTCCGGACCCTCCGCCGGAGATGATGCCCACCTTGCCTCTCTTCGGAGCGTCTCCGCGGTAGATGACCTTGCTCTCGTGGTCGACCCGCAGCTCAGGGTGGGCGGCTTCGATGCCACGCAGTGCCTCCACCACGACGTCGTTCGGGTCGTTGATCAACTTCTTCATCAGAGTCTCTTTTCGCAGTCAAACGGGTTCGGGACGGTCAGACGGTGCTGGTCTGACGGGAGATGGCGGCCTGCGCGTCGGGGTCGCCGAGATCCAGCCCGGGAGCCGCGACGGCACGGTCAGCCGGAGTGCGGGTGAGCAGGCCGTACAGCAGGGCGGCGACGACTCCGGCGAGGAGCTCGGCCGCGAGGTACACCGGGAGCTGGTGCCACTTCACCTCGCCGCCAGCGAGCTGCTGAACAAGCATGGGACCAACGGTACGAGCCGGGTTGATGGATGCGCCCGTTGCCGGAGCGACAGGGATGATGGCAGCGAAGACGACCAGGCCGATGGCCACGCCGGCGAACCCCGCGGCGGCCTTGCGGTGGATGACGCCGAAGATGGTGAACACGAGGATGAACGTGCCCACGAACTCGGCCGTAAAGGCTTGCAGCCAGCTGATGTCGCCGTACGAGGCAACACCCAGACCGACGTCGCTGGCCTTGTGTCCCAGGACACCGATGATCGCGGCAGCCCCGACGATCGCCCCGACGACCTGGGCTCCGATGTAGGCCGGCACCTGGGCCCACGGGAACTTGCCGGAGGCGGCCAGGCCCAGGGTGACTGCCGGGTTGATGTGGTTGCCACCGACATGCCCCAAGGCGTAGACGGTGGCAACGACCACGGTGCCGAACGCCAGGGAGATGACCCCCAGGTCGGCCATGGTGAACGGCGCCTTGCCGTTGACGATCAGGGTGGCGGGGACTGACCCCACGCCGATGAACACCAGGAAAGCGGTTCCGATGACCTCAGCGCCCAAACGCTGGAGGAGGGTGGTCTCGTCAAGCATCGCCCTTGCCCCTTTGCAAGTTGTCTGAATTTCATTCGATATTGTCGAACGTGATTTGGAGGCTACCCCTGTGATTCACTAGGAGGCAAGGGTTTTCGTGAACTACGTCACAGCGAAGAGGACATACGTGATCCAATCGGTCGATCGCGCCATCAAGGTTCTCAGCGCGCTTCAGGGCGCTCGACGGATGAGCCTGTCCGAGTTGGCCGCCCGCCTCGATCTGGCGCCCTCGACCACCCACGGGATCGTCCGCAGCCTGGTCGAGCACGGAATGGTGGTCCAGGAGCGCGGCTCCAGCCGTTACCAGCTGGGCCCGGCCGTTCTTCGGCTGGGCAACGTCTATCTCGACACGCTGGAGCTCCGGTCCAAGGCCATCCCCTGGGCCGAGGACCTCGCCCGGCGCACCGGTCTTGCCGTACGCACCGGCGTGCTGCTCGTCGACGACGTCGTGATCATCCACCACGAGCCGCGCCCGGACGGCAGTCGCCAGATGCCGGAGGTGGGCATCGTCATCCCGGCGCATGCGAGCGCCCTCGGCAAGGCTCTGCTCGCCTTCCTCCCAGAGGATGAGAAGCGAGTGCTGACCTCAGGAGAGCTGCGCAGCATGACCGGCGAGACGACCACCTCCGCCGACCAGCTTCGCGAGCAGCTGGAGGTGATCCGGTCGACCGGCATCGCCCTCGAGCAGGACGAGGCTGTGCTCGGCGAGAGCTCGCTGGCGAGCCCGGTCTTCGATTCGTACGGAGAGGCCGTGGGGGCCGTAGGGGTCGTGATCCCCTCAGACGGCGACGTTTCCCGCCACGACTCGCGCGACCTGGTTCGCGACACGGCCCGATCCGTGTCGCGGGAGCTGGGCGCCCAGGCGTGGCCCCCTCGCCCCCAGGGACGTAACTAAGCGACCGACAAGCGGTGGGTCCGGGGGCACCACCTGAACCGCCCAGTGAGCAGGGCGATGACCGCGTGCTCAGAGCCCCATGGCGGCACACACGTCAATGCCGTCGTGCGGGATCTTGATGGGTGTCACCGTTGTGTCGGCTGGGTGGTAGACGAAGTCGATGAGCCCAGTGGTGCTGAAAGGTTGTCAGGCCTTGATGATCGGTGGCGACCTGGACCCGCGCCCTACGCGGCGAGTGGTCTCGGTTCTTGGGAGACTGACCGCATGACAGGACGTGATCGTGACCGGGATACCGAAGGCCGGGCTCGCCAGGCGAGGCCTCGCGACGCGTTGGGTCGACCGCTGCCCTACGGAGCAGAAGGCGTCGAGCCGGTGTCGGAGGAGCCTCTTCCGCCAGAAGACACCCTCGAGGCAGCTCGAGCACTCGTGGCGGCTGGACGTCCCTTCGCCGCGCACGAGGTCTTGGAGGCGCGTTGGAAGGCCGGGCCGATCGAGGAACGGGACCTGTGGCAGGGCCTTGCGCAAGTCTGTGTTGCGGTCACGCACGCAGCACGCGGAAATCAGGTTGGGGCCGACCGACTGTTCGACCGCGCTGCGGAGAGACTGGAGGCGTTTGCTGCTACAGGACGCTGGGCCTACGGCCTTGACTTGCCGCTAGCAGTCGAGCGAGCACGAAGTCATCTCGGCGCATTGTGACGTGACGCCCGGCTCGCGGCGGATTGATGCACCCACCGGACGCCAGGCCGAGCTGGTCGCTGAGCACTGTCGATTGGAGACGGGCTCGAACGTCATCTGGTTGAAGGCCACGCCCGGTGGCCCCGCAGAACCGGAGGTCATCATGAGCCATTCCATCGTGCACGCCGAGATCCGTTCGAGCGACCCCGACGCAACAAGGGCATTCTTCGGCGAGCTGTTCGGCTGGACCTACCCAACCGAAGGCGCCTTCCCCGGCTACACCTTTGTCGAGACAGGGGTGCCCGGCGCCCTCTACACCGCGATCAGCCCGCTTCAGGGCGACGGCGACCTGGTCACGTTCTTCGTCGGCGTCGAGGACATGGCCGGCGCCATCGCCGAGACGACTCGCCTCGGCGGACGCGTCGTACAGGAGCCGGTCAGCGTTCCCGGAGTGTCATTCGCGCTGATCGCCGACCCTCAGGGTCATGTTGTCGGCTTGGCCCAGCAAGTTTGACGGGATGGCCGAAGAACCGCCCGACCGGGCCACCGGGCCGCCCCCCCTGACCACGACCCTGATTGCCTCCCTTTGGCGACAGCCTGAGAACAAGCGTCTTACGCTATGGCCGAGAGGAGGCGGGGATGGCCGATCCGGTGGGCGACATCATCGGGGACTATCGGGCGTTCGCCGCGCAGCAGCGCGACCGCCTTCTCGCCCGTGGCATCGACATCGGCCAGTACCCCCTCAGCCACCTCGCCGTCCGGGTGCCGGAGTGGGACCAGTACACGCACGTTCGGAGTCTTCTCGAACGCCACGCGGTCGCCAATCGCGAGAACGTCTGGAACGGCCGGCCGATCTCCTTGATCGTTCCCACCGAACCGCTCGAAGTCCTGGACGGCAAGGTCGTCCCGCTCATCGAGCTCATCCCGCCTGTGCACCAGCGCGTCTACAAGATGGGGTTGGAGCACCTCGGCGTCGTGGTGGGCGACAGTTTTGACGCCTTCGTCGAAGCCCACAAGCCCGTCCTGACGGGACAGCAGTTCCAGGGCCCGAACAGCACACCCGACCCCGTGTACATCTTGTTCGAGGACTTCACCCACGTGAAGTTCTATCGACTTTCACTGAGGGCGTCCGTAGAGCTCGATGCTGGCCCGTTCGACGACGGGTTCCATCACGTGGACGACTGGGTGCCCCAGCGGCTCGTGACCGCGACCGGCCCGAACCCTCTGCCGCGCTGAGGCACGCCCGGCGCTGGCAGGCCGGAATCCGCGAGGTGGGCATTCGCGGCAACGCGATACCGCCTCGTCAGGCGCGCGCAGAGTCCGGCCCGTCCACGATCTCCCCTGGCCCGGAGCTCTCGCACCTGTCGCCAGCGGGATCGAAGGCCGCCACCAGCTCATCCCAGGCAGCCTGGACGTCCGCCCCTTCGGGGAACCGGTTCGCCAGCTCGAGGTCGACCAGCCCGTGGGCCGCAGCCCAAAGCGCACGCGCCCGGTCCACGTTCCCGCCGCTCAGTGCCACCAGGCGTGCTGACGCAGCAGTCTCCACGCCCTCCCCAAGCTGGTTGCGGTGCAACGGCTTCCTCGTCGTCAGCTCGTAGAGCGATGGATGTGCCAGCGCCCACTGGCGGTAAGCGCGGCCCAGGGCGCGAAGATCGACGGCGAGGTGCAAGGCACTCGCCAGTTGGGTCAGCGCCCTTTCCTGCAGCTCCGCCTCGATCCGCTCCTTGCCATCGACGTGCTTGTACAACGAAGGGGCCTTGACACCGAGCTCGCCCGCAACACGTCGCATTGACAGGGCGTCCGGCCCCTCGTCCTCCAGCAACCTCTGGGCGACGTCGACGATCTCCTCCAGGCGACTCATGCGGTTTTGCCCGACACCGCACGCTGCCGTAGTCCGTCGTTCATGGCCTCAAAACCGGCTCGGGTGCGGGCCAACACCTTGCCGGTGAGCGGAACCAGCAGGCCGCTGAAGGCCTCGGACTGGGTCAGCCGGGTGCCTTGGTCTCCCAAGGATTCCAGGGTGAAGGTGTGTCGGCCGTCGAAGATGCCCTTGATGCCCATGGTGCCGAGCCACTCCAGGCGACGGCCTGGCTCGACCTGGGTCACGGTGGGCTTGAACGTCATGGCTCGACCGCCGGGCGGCGCGATCCTGACCTCGAGCTGCTGGCCGGTGGCAAGCTCTCCGGACAGTTTCGTGATGAACGGGTTCCAGGCCGGGTATGCCGCGGTGTCGACGAGCGTCGCCCACACCCGCTCCTGGGTGGCCGGTATGTCGATGACCGTCGTGACATTCTTCATGGTAGTTCTCCTCAGGGATGTGGCTAACGGCGTTAGCCCACTGAGGAACAATGCTGGGCTAACACCGTTAGCCTGTCAAGGACCACCGCGACCCGGACGAGCTCATCGGACCCGTTTGACGGGGAGGATTGACGCCGCGGCGAGGAACGCACTCAGTCCCGCCACGGCATACAACACCGAGTAGCTCCCCCCGCTCAGGGCCAGGATGGCCGGCGCGATGGCCGGCGCGACAGCGCTGGGCAATGCGCCCGCGATGTTCAGCACGCCAAGGTCCTTCGCGGCGGTATCCGGGTCGGGTAGAACGTCCACGACGAGGGCGAGGTCGACGGCCATGTACATGCCGAAGCCCAACCCGGCGACCGCCATGCCGACCAGGAAGCCGTTGAAGCTGCTGGCCGCGGCGATGAAGAACATGGCCAAGCCGTAGGTTGCCGAGGCTGTGACGACGAAGGCCTTTCGCCGTCCCGTGCGGTCCGACAGCGTCCCCGCGACCAGCGACGCCGTGACCAGCACGACGGACTGGACGAGGGTGCCCAGGAAGACCTGTTGCGGCACAGCATCCTCGCTGCTCCCGAGGTGGTCCAAGAGGTAGTACGCCTGGTAGGTGGTCAGAAAGGCGAAGGCAAGGACGAACATGAAACGGCTGGCGAAGGCCCACGCGAAGTCCGGGCTCCTGCGCGGGCTGACCCAGAACGTGATGGCCAGCTCCCGCACCGACCACGTCGGCTTGTCTGCCCGGTCAAGTCGACGGTCCGGCAACGTCACCGCGAAGAGCAGGATGAAGAGCCCGCCGACGAGACACGGCATGAGAAACATCGCGAGCATGTGGCCTGTGAACAGCTTGACGAGGAACGTGCCCGCCACCGAAGCGATCGGGAGGCACACGCCGAGAACTCCGGCCACCATCCCGCGCTGGGTGGACGGCACCTGGTCGGGCAGCACCGCCACCATCGTGGCCAGCAGCGCGTTGAAACCCAGTTGCGCCAGGCACCATCCCAGCAGGACCAGCAGGATGGTCGGCGCCGCCGCGACGATGAGGACGCCCAGGGAGCCAACCGCGAGTCCGGCCACGATCCACGGCCGGCGCATACCCAGCGAGGAGGTGGTGCGGTCGCTGAGCTTGCCGAAGAAGGGGTTGGCGACGACTGCCACGGCGGCACCGATACCGGCAACCAGCGCAAGGCTTTTGGGTGCCCCGTCGATCCCGACGAGCGAGTTCACCTTCAGTGCCAGGCTCACCAGCAAGGGCGCGAGAAACACCAGGCACGTACTCATGTACGCCACCGTGTAGAGCAGTAGGAAGCGCCATTCGACGTCGGGCATCGTGGCGCGGTTCGCCTCCACCGTGGCCATGCCAGCGGCGGCGTTGTGTGAAGGGGTCGCGTCGATGCACCCAGTGTGCTCCGCCCCCGTTGCCCACCTGTTTCGCCGACATGTCCTCGGCGGTTCGAAGCGCGACAGAATGCTCGGCCGACGACCGAACCGCCCCCGCCGTGTCTTGGGCGAGAGCGGTTCGATTCGGACGCCCCGTTGCGAGGGCCCTTTCCGGCGTCAGGCCGTGTAGCCCTCCGCAGTCAGGCAGCGCGCGGCAATGACGCCGCTCTTGCCGACGGAACCACTGATCCGCCAGTAGGGACGGATGGTGTGCCAGCCAGCGGGGACATAGAGCACGACCATGCTGTGACGGGTCTGCCAGTACTGCGTGTAGTTGGCGAAGTTCTGGGCGCCCGGCGTCTGGATCCCGCCGGCGTCGACGCGGTAGCCGAGCCGGATCTCGGCGAGGCTGCTGACGCCCGCGTCGGCGTTGAAGTTGACCACGACGTAGCGACCGGTGGCGCCGTTGTTGACCCGCACCACCGAGTTGACGGGCTGCCAGCCGCTGGATGCGGTGTTGCTCCGGGCGTCGAACGCACACGCCTTCTGGTAGTAGGGAATGGCCTGGGCGGGCCCGGCCATCATCGCCGACATGCCGACCCCGGCAACCACGGCGGTGCTTGCGCCAATGAGTGCCTTCTTCGTACGGGACATGGTGGACAGAGCTGCAGACATGGTGAACCTTCGTTTCGTTCAGGTGAAGCCTGGTGTGGTGGCCCCCGGAGGGAGTGCGCCGACCCTGCGCCGGTTCTCAGATGGTTGGTGCCCGCTGATCCGGACCCGTCCCATCGGCGACATCTGTTGTGCTACTTGGCTGTTCGTGTGGACGTCCTGCGTCGCACTGAGGAACAGTGTTGGCGCACGGACGGCGTCGCGGATCCGCGTTTGCCCGCGCTGTCCCTACGTGGAAACACGCAAGAGTTCAGACTCGAGCGGGGCCGGGGCCCGGCTCCCTCACGGGCGGCTGTGTTGCGCCTGCAGGTAGGCAAGCACCGCCAGGACACGACGGTTGAGGGTCGTGTCGTGCCCGTGCAGGGGAAGCTTGGCGAAGACAGAGGCGACGTGGGCCTCGACGGTCCGCGGTGACAGATGCAGCTGCCGCCCGATCCCCGCGTTGGACATGCCCTCTGCCATCAGGCCGAGCACCTCCAGCTCCCGGTCCGTCAGGCTGCTGAGGGCGGAGGTCCGGCCATGGCTGCCCGTGAGGAGCTCGGAGACGATGTTCGGGTCTACGGCGGTGCCCCCTTCGGCAACCCGGGCTATGCCCTCCACCAGCGTGGGCACGTCGTTGACCCGGTCCTTGAGCAGGTAGCCCAGACCGGCTGCTCCGTCCTGGAGGAGGCGACGTGCCCATTCCGCCTCGGCATAGGTGCTGAGGACCAGCACCCCCACGTGCGGCCAGTCCCGCCGGATGACGTGCGCCGTGACGATCCCCTCATCGGTGTGCGTCGGCGGCATGCGCACGTCGAGCACGACGACATCGGGACGGGCCGCCTTGATGAGGGCCGGCAAAGGCTCCGCGCTGGCCACTTGGCCCACCACCTCGATCCCCGCCGCGGTGAGGAGCCCGGCCAGACCCTGGCGGAAGAGTGACGAGTCGTCCACGAGGATCACCCGCAGGTGTTGCCCGGCGTCCGACAGGTCCTGTGGTCCCGGCGGGGCGCTCACGATGACTGACCGACTGTGACGGGGAAGCCGACCCGAAGCCGGCTGCCACAGGATTGGGGATGACCGGCGCAGGGGTCGGTGTGCAGGACGACCTCGCCACCCAGCGCGTGCACCCGGTCCCGCAGGCCCATGAGCCCGCCCTCCGGGGTGAAGTGTGCCTTGCCGTTGCCGTCGTCTGCGATCTCGACGGACAGGTACGGCCCCTCGGCCACGACCGTCACCGTCGCGGTCGTGGCCCCGGCATACCGCGTGATGTTCGCGAGCGCCTCGGCCACGACGAAGTACACCGCGGACTCGACTGCCAGCTCCAACCGGCGCCCGGCCAGGACCGGATCCAGCCGCAAGGTGACCCGCTCGGAGGCGCTCTGGCACAGGTAGGGCAGCGCGGCGCCGAGCCCGCCCTGGCTCAGCGCCGCCGGGTGGATGCCGCGGGCGAGCTGGCGCAGCTCGGCCATGGCGTCGGTGAGTCGGGTCCGTGCGTCGCTGACGAGGTCGCGCATCTGCGCCTCGGTCGCGAAGTCGGACTGCGCGAGCGTCGCCATCACCGCCAGGAACTGCTGCTGTGCGCCGTCGTGGAGGTTGCGCTCCACCCTGCGTCGCTCCGCCATGCCAGCCTCCACGATCCGGGCACGGGACGCCCGGAGCTCGGCCATCCGCTGAAGCAACTCACTGGTGAGCCTCGTGTTCTCGATCCCGAGCTGGGCTGCCGAGAAAGCCGAGCGGAGCAGCACAGGGTCGCCGACGGCGCGCCGGTCGTATCCCACCACCACCAGAGCCGTCCCGTCCGCCGATGCCAGCGCCACCCTCCCCCTCCTGTCGCTCCCCGTCGCCCAAGGGACTGGGTCGGCGCCCCACAGGGGAGCTTTGTCGTCGTCGCTGGCCGGTCTGACGGTGAGTGATGGGTCGAGCAGCACGTGGCGCAGCGCTATCTCGAGCTGGGCCAGGTCGCCCGTGCCGGCCGCACGGAGGATCTCCGACGTCACCGCGGCGGCGGCGGCACGTCGGCGAAGCAGGTCGGCGAGGAGCCCCACCGGAATGGTCGCCGCACTGAGGTTCCGCGCGACCGCCACCGGCGCCCACGCCGCGCTGGGGGTCCCGAGGATCCACACGACCTGGTCGAGGGCCGCGGCCGTGGCGCAGATGGCGCCCACGACGGCGAGGGGCATGAGGGACTGCCGGGTGACACCACGCGAGCCGGCCGCACGCATCACCAGCAGGACGCCCGCCCAGCCCAACAGCAGAGTCGTGCAGCCGTAGGCGCCCCGGATGAACACCCAGTCGTGCCACCACGCGTCCAGCGCGAGCACCGGTCGGTCGAAGGACGCGTGCAGGGGGCTGGGAAGGGCGCCACGGGTGAAGACCAGCGGCACCCGCAGCAGGACACTCGAGACCACCAGGCCCCAGCCGACCACCCGACCCTGCGTCGTCATCCTCGATTCGGGGTATCGCAGCACGAGGGTGACAGCGGCGGCCAGGTACAGCGGCTCGAGGACGAAACCGACCACCGTCAGTCCCTGGGGGTATGCGGGGTGATTGAGGTCGCCGGGAATGGTCGCCGCCGCGACCGCGAGGCAGGCCCAGCCGTTGACGCGGGGAAGCCCCGCGGCGAACAGCGCCAGTCCCACGACGACGAACGCGATGACGACGAGCCAGGCGATGGACACCAGGGCGACGTCGTCACGAAGGTGCGGCAGAGAGGTGCCGATCTTCAGGGCGACTATGCCGATTCCCGTGGCCGTGGCGACGTGAGCCCGACTGAGCCTCTTCCGCACTCCGCTCGACCGCCTTTCCGCTGATACACCGTGTTTTCACCGACTCGGAATCGGCACTTCCACGCACCACCTTCCCGGGGACACACGGATCCCGACCCCGGCCCGCTCGACCTACGGTGACGAACGAGGGTCCTGGGGCGACGCAGCTGACGTCCCGGGTCGAGATCGGAAGGTCCGGCCGCGGGGGATCCCTCGGAACCTGAGCGGAGGAAGTCGTGAAACGCAGCAGAACCCGTCGGACCGGCGGCCACCACCCCCTGGTCCACCGCTCCGCCGCCGGCTGGGCGTGGCAGTGCGCCTGTGGCGGCGCCTCGTCCCGCAGCTATCCATGTGACTCGTCCTGGCACGTGGTGCTCGTCGGCGCCTTGCACCACGCCAGCTCCGTCATCGCCTGACGCACCAGGCTGCACCCCAGCTCGCGGTACGCCTCGAAGGTGAACTCGTCGAAGAGCTCGTACTCCATGGTCGTTGACGGGAAGCCGGGGTTGCGCGTGCGGTAGCTCTGCAGGTCCCAGGGCTGACCCTTCGGCAGCAAGGCCTTGATGTAGACGATGTCGCACGTCGACCCGTCGGGATAGGTCGCCGTGCAGACGGTCCACCCGCTCCGCGGGTACTGGCGAGCTCCTCGGCGCAACCGGCGGGGGTCGAACGCGATCTCCACCTGCTGGTCCATCCGTGCGGTGGCGATGGCGTTGGCCATAGTGGGGAAGCCGTCCTCCGGGTCCCCCGATCCGTCGAGCATGATGATGCGACGCGGCTTCGTGCGCAGGGCCTCCACGAGACCGAGGTTGTCGTAGTGGCCGCCGTCCGTGACGTACAGGAACGGCATGATGATCCGGGGCAGCCCGATGGCCTCGTGGAACAACAGCGACGGCGCGAAGTTGTCGAGGTAGTCGTTCACGCGAAGGACCCACCGAGCCCATCTCAGTCCCTCGGTGCCCCGCTGTCGTCGCGCGTCGTTGGCGACCCAGTACGGGTTCCGCACCCAGAGACCGAGGCGGATGTTGGCCAGGGCCAGCAGCAGCCGGTAGCGGCCCAGGACCCTGTCGTCGCGTCCCGCGATGGGGGCCACGGCCGCCCCGGACATCGCGACCGCCATGGCCACGGTGAGCTGACGGGACGCCCGGGCCTTCCACTTGACGTCCAGGTCGTAGCTGTACGCCTTCGCGTCGAGCAGGGCGGTCCCCCCGGGTAGCCGCGGATCGCTGATCCCGACCGTGTCGGACAGGACGAAGGGCGTTCCGTGGCGGTCGGCCGGGAGCAGGTCGGGGTCGCGCACGTTTGCCGTCCCCAGGAGCATGAGCTTCGGCCAGACGCCGGGCGACGCGTCGGCGTTCACCTCCGCGAGGGTGGGCGTCGTGAAGGGCTCCGGCTTCCCCCCATCCGGTTGGTACGAGAGGTATGCCGCGTCCAGCCGGTCGCGGTAGAACTGGAAGATCGACGTGTCGTTCACCTTGAAGAGGACGGCGATCAGAAGCGGGACGAACACGAACACCCAGCCGTGGGTCCCGAGGATCCAGGAGTCCCGAAGGGCGAGCAAGGTGAACAGGACCAACGACCCGTACAGCCCGACGAGGAACACGATGATGGCGAGCACGGGTGCCGCCTGACGCCGGAACCAGGTGAGGAAACCCTGCTGTCCGGCGCTGAGGACGTCCTGTCGTAGACCGGTTCGCGCGGCGTTCAGGAGGCCGAGAAACGCGGTCAACGTCGTCACCAGGCCCGCGAGGGTGACCTGGAAGGTGCCGAGGTCGGGGCCGGTCCAGCTCTGCGTCCGGCCCTCGAGCTGGTACGCCAACCACAGCACCCCTGGGAAGAGCGGGAAGAAGAACAGGGCCATCTGGGACGCGCGGGCACCGAGGTTGCCGACGGCGAACTGCCACCCCTCTGAGGTCTCCCAGGTGCTGCGGCGCTGGGAGAACGTTGCTGGGCCAGCGCGGGCGCGCTCGCCATTGCGCCCCTCCCCCGACCAGGGGGCCGGATTCCGACGTGCGAGCAGGAACCACACGAAGGCCACCCCGAACAGGAACAGCGACGGAAGCGCCAGCAGGGGAAGCGGTTGGTGGCCTCCAGGGTTCCACGCCCAGTCACCGTCGTCGGGAACCACGAGAAGCCCGCTGCTCACGGCATACGTGGCCATCAGCCACGCCAGCACGACGCTCAGGCAGCCCAGCAGAACCAGGTTGGACATGATGCCCAGGAGCAGGGAGGCAATGAGCTCGAACCGTACCTCCGGTGAGGAGGCGAGGTACTTCGTCGACCGGCGCAGCCGGTTGAGCTCATCGGAACCGCTGGCGAACGGACCGGGATCGCCGTCGCAGTCCTTAGGGCTGTCGGCCGGGCGTACGCCCTCGACACCGATAACCCGCCTCCGCCGCCACGCCAGCGTGCTGAACGCCGCGGCCATGTACCCGCCACCGCTGACGCCGACGAGGTGACTCGCACCCTGGAGGATCCGGTGGTGCGACAGTTGCTGAAGGGCCCCCAGGCAGAACGAGGCGGACTTGATGCCTCCCCCGGAGCAGCAGACGACCGTGGTGGGCTCGGGCGCTGGGCCGTCGTCCCCGGGCCGGGTGCCCTTGATGATGCCGACCGGCCCCGAGGGCACCGCGGCGGCGGGCGGGCCACTGCCGACCAGCTCAGCCTGCTCGCCCGCGAACGGCCGGCTGACGACGAGGGCGAGGAAGCGCAGCATTGTCATGAGTAGCAGCACGGCGAGCACCACCACGAGGAAGACCAAGGCTGGATTCTGTTGGGGCGCGCCCTGGTCGAGCAGCGCGAGATAGAGCAGCAGGAGCAGCCACACCGCACTCAGAGCGGCGAGGTGCGCGAAGGCGCACTTGCGGCCCTTGCGTTCCACGAAGGCCGCGTCGTGGACGGGCTGCGGTTGTTGGCGCCCATGCGTCCCTGCCCCCGGAGCTGAAGCCGGGTCCGGGCCTGACCCGGGCACCCGCGACACCGGAGGGAGTGCTCTCGCGTCGTGCGACATGGAAGGCATCCCTTCTCGCCGACCCCGGCTCGACGCCGGTGGGAGGCTGCTCGGCATGCGGAGCGGCAAGCCAGCAGGAGTCAGCGCGTCGATGCGAAGGCAAACCCATGCTATGGGTCCGATGCGAGGGCGTACAGGGCTAGCCGACCGACGATGCACGGTCTGCCTCCGGCGGGGACCAGCCGTGGCAGATCACACCGAGCCCGCCCGCGCGGCAGTGGGCCCGTCCCACCGTGGCGGGACGGGCCCATCGGGTCGCGAGTTCGATCAGGGGGTGACGGCGGCCGTCCTTGCTACCAGCCGACTTCCGGAGGGCACTGGGAACGGGTGGCCGAGGACGGCGAGCCGGCCCCGCACCTGGTTCTGGGCTTGACAGTCGTTGGTGCAGTTGGTCGGGGGGTTCGCGACTTCGGTTGCGTCCTCACCGGCGACGAAGCCCAGGCGGCCACCACTGGCAACGTCCCAGGCGGACATGCCGCCGCAGTGGCGGACGCTGGGCGTGACGGGGGTGGACGAGTTGCACGCCGCTTGTGGCACGCGGGTCGCCACCTGGGCGCTGTCGCGAGCCACGAAGCGTGGCGACAAGTCGTTGGCGATGTTGACGCGCGTGGACACCTGGACGCAGAACTGCCCGGGCGGTCCGGTTTGGACGCTGGTGCAGCCCGAGCCGAGGAATTGACCAACCCGGGCCCGGAAGTTCGGGTTGTCGAAGTAGAACGGTGTCAGCCCGGGAACCGTTGACTCGGCCAAGGTGTGCGTGATGCGGGTGGTTGTGCCGTCGCCTCGCTCGGGCTCCATCTGGAAGATCCCGCCCTGTGCGCAGTCCTTGGCCTGGATCTTCATCGAAAGGCCGGTGCCCGTGCGTTGCAGCACGAGGTCCTCGTCATCGAGCTCGAGGGAGATGGCGCTGCTCAGCACGAGCCCGCGGTGGTTGGGCACCTTGCTGGCGAAGACGGGCGTGAAACGTCCGCCGGTGAGGTCGAGCTCGTTGGCCGCACCAGTGAAGGCCTGGTTCAGGACGGCGAAGTCCGCGCTGCGGACGTCGAACTGGGTGTACCGGCCACGGACGGCGAACGTGGCCCCGAACTGCGATGCCGGGATCGTCGTGCGGACTCGGTCCTCCCCGGCGGCAGCGACGGTGGCTCCGGTCGTGAGGTTGACCAACCGGAAGCCGCCGTTGACGCACCCCTTGGAGGACGCGGCCTGCGCCGGTGCTGTCGAAGTGGTCAGGGCTGAGGCGACGAGGGCTACGGCGACTCAGGATTCCAGCGCACGGCGGAGGTTCTCGACGAAGACCTTGTTCCGCCTCGGAACCATGAACGCCATCATCGGCGTCACGAGCACCTTCAGGCCCTCGGGGCGCATTTCCACCGTGCGAGTGAACCGCGACCCATCGCCCGCCGCCTCGACCGTGTAGGTGATCCGCGGCCGCACCCAGCGAAGTCGGCCCGATACACGACCCGCGTGCCTGGCTCGACCTCGAGAGCCGTAAACGTTCCGTCAGTCTTGCCCAAGAAGGGCTTGAACTTCAGGGGGTAGGTCTTGCCAACGACAGGGACCCGATCGGTCTCTCGAGGAACCGACTCTATGTCGACGTGCCAGCTCGGTTCATTCTGAAGGTCGGCGACGTATCGGAACACCTCTTCGGGCCGGCGGGCGACGACGACGCTCTCCGCTGATGTGACCATCGCTCGTCCTCAGGGCCTCACCAAGCCCTCGGTGCAGCTGGCTCCCTGCGGCGATCGACCGGGACCCCAGTCCATGTCTCAGGGCGTCCGACCAACCCTTCGGCATTGGTCGAGAAGCGGGCGACATGACGGGGATTCGTGTTTCCTGTTTCGATGCTTCAGGACGTTGATTGAGTTGCGAACGCGTGAGCCGCGGTCGTGATGGCCACGACGGTGTCGAGCTCTTCGGCGTCGCGGGGTCCGAAGAGCATGACGAAGCCAGGTGCGAGCCGGGTCCCGGCCCATGGGTGCGGCTGGCCCCACCCTCGGGCGACCAGGTCGGCCGCCAGTGGTGCCGGCAGGGCAAGGTGGAGTGAGCCGTCGTAGCCCGGGTGGAGGTGAGCGAACTCCCCCACCTGGGGAACGAGGAACGCGTCCTCAGGTCCGCTCCCGGCGGCGACGAGGAAGGCGCGAGCGCCGGGCACCGAGATGTGGGACGCAGCGGTCGAGACACCTGTCAGACCACCGATCCGCTCGAACAGCTGCTGCTGCAGCTCTGCTGGTGCGTTCTGCGTCAGCTGCTGTTGGGGGATGGCCCACGACACCTGCGGTCGCGATCCGCGTCGATGCGGCAACACCCCACCCGGCACCGAGGGCCACGTGACCTCCTGCGCCAGCCCGATCGTGACAGGTTGGTGCTGGGCAACGAAGTCAGCCCGGTCGGCGATCCAGCCCGACAGGCTGTGCAGCGTGGCGGCGGTGACCCCGTGGCCGCCAGGGTCTCGCCGGGCAACCGTGGGCGCGCCGGACTCCGTGAGCAGGTACGTCCAGGTGCGCTCGAGCAGCTCACCAGGGATCACCTGGTCGGCATCGCCCTGGGCCACGAACATCGGGAGGTTGGCCAAGCGGCCGGTGTCGACCGGGAGCCCCCCGTCGAACGGCATCGTGCCGTACAGGATCGCGGCCCCCGCGTACCGGGAGGGGTCGGCAAGGACCAGGCCGCCGGCAAACGCAGCGCCGCCGCTGAACCCGACGAGGAACACCGGCCGCCCGGGGGCTGCCACCTCGTCGAGCCAGCGGGCGAACCAGCGCATCGTCGCCCCGAGGGACTCCGCGACGGGGCGACCGATCCCGCGGTTGGCGAACCACGCGAAGCCGCCACCCTCGGCGATAGGGGCACGCACCGCGGCATACGCCAGGCCGTCGGGCAGGTGCGGAGCCAGCGACAGGATGTCCCGCTCGCTGGATCCCCGTCCGTGCAACAACACGACAAGCGGCGCGGACGGGTCGGTCCCACCGTAGGTCGCGACGACGGGAGCGCCGAACGCGCCCGTCGCGCCTGCCCCATCGCTGGAATGGGTCTGAGAGATGCTCACGGCTGCTCCGATCGACTCGACGTGGTCGTCAGGCGGGGACGACGCCGAAGCCGCCGGTCCAGGCGATCTTCTCGTTGGCTGCCAGGGTGATCTGCAGGAAGCCGATCGCCTCGAGCTCGGTTGCCCGCGACAGCGACCCCGCGTCGATGGCCTTGAGGCCACCGGAGGTCACTACGCCGGCCAGGGCCGACTTCGCGTCCGCATCGTCGCCGGCGATCAGCACGGTGGTGGTGAGCTCACCCACCGTGCCTGCCGCCAGCGTGGCGGCGAACGTGGTGTTGAACGCCTTGACGACGCGAGACTGCGGCAGCGCGCCGGCGATCTCCGCGGTGGCGGAGCTGTCCGCGGGGACCGTGAGGGAGTCGAAGGTCTCGAAGTTGAGCGGGTTGGTGATGTCGACGACCACCTTGCCGGCCAGGCTCTCGCCGCGCTCGGCGATCACGCTGCTCACGGCCGGGTAGGGAACAGCCAGTACGACGATGTCGCCGGTGACCTGCGTCGCGGCGTCGTCCTGGCCGAGCAGCTGGACCGAGTGTCCGCCGCGTCCGGCCACGGCCGCGATCGCCTGGCCCATGTTGCCGGTACCGATGATGGAGAGATGTGCCATGTGGTGCTCCTGGGTCGATGGTGATTGGTTGATGCTTCAAGTAACACCCTTCACCGTTTAGTTGTTCCTTCAAGTATTCGCTATCGTGGACCCATGGAACCGAGATGGCTGGACGAGGGCGAACGGGCGGCCTGGCTGCGGCTCATCGCGGTGACGGAGCTCCTGCCGAGCGCCTTGGACGCGCAGCTGCGGCGGGACGCCCAGCTCACCCACTTCGACTACTTCGTCCTCGCGATGCTCTCCGAGGCGCCGGACCGCACGCTGCGGATGAGCGCACTCGCTCAGCGCACCAACGCCACCCTCCCCCGCCTGTCCCATGTCGTCCGACGACTCGAGGAACGCAACCTCGTCGAGCGCTTCCCCTGCCCCGAGGACAAGAGGGCCACCAACGCCCGCCTCACCCCGACCGGCTGGGAGAAGGTGGTGGCGGCCGCACCCGGGCACGTGACGGCGGTGCGCCGTCACGTCTTCGACGCCTTGGAACCCGCACAGGTCGAGCAGCTCAGGCAGATCTGCGACGCCATGTTGACCACCCTCGATCCCGACGGGCTGATGAGCCGGCTGTTCACCGGGCACACCTCCGGTTCGGGCCGGTCAGCAGGCGGGTAGCACCCAGCAGGTCGTCGACGACCACCCGCCGAGGACCGGACCTCAGAACGTGTCGGTGCGGCGCAGGCCCCGTGGTCGTCCATCGGGGTCGAACAGGATCCGGTATGCCGGGTCGGCCCACAGTCGGACAGCTCGGCGTACCGGCGCGAGGGCGTGGGGTCGGATGCGGGCGGCTGGCTCCTGGGCACGCTTCGCCCACAGGTCCGTGGCGTGATCCAGGTCGAGGAGTCGAGGGTCCTCCGGCGGCAGTCCGAGGTGCTCACCCCACAGGGTCGCGCGGAGCTCACGCGGCAGGCGGCCTTCCGGGTCGACCACGGCGCAGGTGACTTCGGAGTCGTGGGTCCAGGAGCGCAGGTTCAGGTTGTCGGACCCGCAGGTCATCCACTCGTCGTCGACGATGCAGACCTTCGCGTGGACGTAGACCGGCGTACCGGCGGCGTTCTGGAGGTCGTACATGGCGAAACGTGCCCCGCCTGCCGCGTGCAGCAGGTCCCTCGCCAGCTGCTGGCCCCGGCGCATCGGCGTGCCGCTCATCGCGCTGTCCTCTTCGGGGAACCGCGGGACCACGGCGATGACCTGCAGGGCGGGTTCCCGGCGGAGTGCATCCGCGAGCGTGCCCGTCACGGCCTGGGACCAGAAGTACTGGTCCTCGATGTAGACCAGCCTCCGCGCGCGGGCGAAGGCATGTTCGTACGCCTTCGCGATCGTCCTCTCCCCGTGCGGGGCGAACGGAAACGGCGGTCGCTTCGCGGGATACGTGCGCAGGATCTGCACCTGGTGGGGACCGCGCGCCGGTGGAGGGTCCCAGCGTTCCGGCAAGGGCTCTGGATGCCTCGGCACCCGGGACGCGATGTTGACCAGCGCGCGGTACGGGTTGCGGTGATCCAGCGGTGTGGGGTCGTCCCAGCGCTCGGAGAAGACATCGAGGACGTGGCTGACGGCCGGACCGCCGATCTCCATGGTGGCGTCGTGCCAGGGCGGGTTGGGGCCGTAGCGTGCGTCCAGCGGCGCCGCCTGCGGATCTCCGAGGTGCTCGGCGTCGTCCCGCCGACCGTGGCAGAGGTCGATCCCGCCGACGAATGCCACGTCCTCGTGCGGGCGACCCTGCCGCCGCACCACCAGCAGCTTCTGGTGGTGCGACCCGCCACGGCGCACGCGCTCGTCGAAGAGCGCTTCGCCACCCGCCTCGTTGATGACCGCGCCGAGATGGCGGTTCTCCTGCTCGTTGAAGCGCAGGCTGTCGCTGTGCGAGCGCCACAGCAGGCAACGGACCTCGACACCCCGACCCATGGCGTCGACCAACAGGTCGCCGATGGTCGGACCGCCTTCAGCGAGCAGCTCGTCGGCGTCGCCCCGCCAGTCCGTGAAGAAGATCCGGTCCCCTTCGAGCGTGGCTGCCACGACCTGGATCAGACGCGCGAAGTACTCGGCGCCGTGCACGTGTGGAACCACCAGGTTTCCAGCCGTCCACGGGCGATCTCGCTGCGGGAGGAACCATTCGCTCATCCCTACAGGCTGCCAGTCGGACGCCCTGACTCCTCGAATGGACGTCCGTCACGCCTCGAGGTCGACTCGGTCGACCCTCCGGTGGAATCGCATCCCTGCGACGCCCCCGGCGATGGCACCCACCAGGCTGGTGACAGCGGCGAGAACGAGCGCGATGACACCGGCGGTGTTGAGGTCCGAGGAGCTGATCGGGAGCCGGGGGAAGCTGTTGAGCTGACCGAGCACGTCGTACTTGCTGCCCGCGGCGACTCCGACGATGGCCACGATCACCGCGACCACCAGGGCCCAGACCCACACGGCCACACCCTGTTTGGCACCGTTGAACCGCGCCATGCGACCGGCGACATATCCGCCGCAGTAGTAGCTCACCAGGAGAATCACGGCGAGGGCGATCGCACCCACGATGCCCACCGTCGTCGCGTCGGCGGACGCTTGGTCGACCGCCTCGGTGGCGTCGGTCCCGGTGCTCAGCCCGACTGCCGTACCTGCGGCTGCGAGCACCGCGGTGAGGACGACCGCCATGCCCATGGCGGTGAGCCAGCCGAAGAAGGCGGAGCCGACCTTCACGCCTCCGAACCGTTCGGCTTGGGCTGCAGCCCGCCTCTCGTCATAGCCAGCACGCCCGTCCTCGACATAGGTCGCGCGCCCGCCCTCGGCATCGCCGGCTCGGTCGTGGCGGTCTGCCACCAGTGCTTCGTCCTGGTCATGATCGCGGGACTCGTGTGTGCTCTTCATGTTCGCCTCCTTGTGGGGCCCGGACCCGGATGATCTGACCCGGGCGCGAGCGGATGCTCCGTCGTGGGTGCCCGGGTACCGGTTGGTGCGGGCCTCCACGGCGTACCTCCATTCTTGCCCGCGGAAGCACCAGATGAAACGGTGTCGGCTGGCCGGGACGACCACTGGTCCCTCTTCGGACGGGACCTCGCCCTTGACGGCCACAGGGGTTATGTTGGGCAAGAACATCCAGAGCCGGTCAAGCAACGAGCCAGCTGCCCACGTCGGGTTTGCCGCTGGCGCGCTCGACGCCCCTTCTCAAAGGTGAGCCTTGAGCATCGTTGTCGCCTCCATCCCCTCCGGCCACGTCTACGTCAGACACCTCTCCCCGCCGACTGCCTCGGGCCACGACGCGGTCGTGCGCATGCCCGACCCCCCATCGGGACCGTCGCCGGACTCTCCGTGGTGGCCCCCGCAGATGCTCAGGTCCGACTGGGTCACCCGCCACGCTGCCGACTTCGACGTCATGCACGTCCATTTCGGCTTCGACGCGATCGCGCCGGAGGACCTCGAGGACCTCACCAGAACCCTGCGTCGGCACGACAAGCCGCTCGTGGTGACCGTGCACGACCTTCGCAACCCGCACCACCGCACGGCAGGACTGCACGACGACCAGCTGGGGGTGCTGGTGTCCTCGGCCGATGCGGTCATCACCCTCACGCACGGGGCCGCCTCGGTGATCAGCCGTCGTTGGGGACGGGAGGCGATCGTCCTCCCCCACCCGCACGTGGTCCCGGACCAGTGGCTGGGTCGCCCCCGTCCGGACCGCGACGACTTCGTGGTCGGGCTGCACGTCAAGAGCCTGCGCGCCAACATGGACCCGCTGCCGCTCGTCGACGCGCTTGTCGCCGCCCTCCCCGGTATGCCGGGTGCCCGGCTTCGCGTCGACGCCCACACCGACGTCATGACAGCGGGGTTCGAGCGCCATGACGGCGAGCTCGCCCACCACCTGACCTCGCTGGGTCGACGCGGGCTGATCCAGCTCGAGGTTCACGACTACTTCTCGGACCACGAGCTGTGGAGCTACCTGCACGGTCTGGATGTCTCGGTGCTGCCCTACCGCTTCGGCTCGCACTCGGGCTGGTTGGAGGCGTGTCACGACCTCGGCACGTGGGTCGCGGTTCCGGACTGCGGGTTCTACGCCGAGCAGCGCCCCTGCCTCACCTATGCCGCGTCCGGACCCGAGCGTGCCGCGTCCCTCGTCGAGGCGGTGCGCACCGCACACACCCGCTGGCTGAGCGGGGAGGTCGCCCCGCGCGCTGAGCTGGCGCAACGGCAAACCGAACGCCTGTCCCTCGCCCGCTCCCACGAGGAGCTCTACGCGGACGTCCTGGAACGCAGGCTCTCATGCACGTCGTGATCCTCGCCGCGGCCCGTCACCCCCTTCGGCAGCCGTTCGCCGGCGGCTTGGAGTCGCTCACCTGGGCCCTGGTCCGGGGCCTGCGCGAACGCGATGTCGACGTGACACTGTTCGCGGGCCCGGGAAGCGATCCGGCCCTGGATGCCCGGGAGCTGACGGTGGCACCCTTCCACCTGAGTGACGTGGCCCGGAGCGATGCCTCGATGCCGCCCGAGCCGTGGCTTCGTGAGCACCACGCCTACCTCCAGGTGATGCTCGAGCTCAGGGATCGTCTCGATGTGGACGTCATCCACAACAACAGCCTTCACTTCCTCCCACTGGCGCTCGCGCAAGCCTGCGCTGCGCCGATGCTCACCACGTTGCACACACCCCCGACTCCGTGGCTGGAGCCGACCATTGCCCTGATGGACCAGACGCGCAGCACCTTCGTCGCGGTCAGCACCCACACCGCGCGCCAGTGGGAGCACGTGGCCCACGCCGAGGTCGTCCACAACGGCGTGGACACAGCGGCGTGGACTCCGGGCCGCGGCGGCGACGACCTCGTGTGGGTGGGTCGGGTCGTCCCCGAGAAGGCGCCGCACCAGGCGATTCGCGTCGCCACGGCCAGCGGGCGAAAGATCCGGCTCGCCGGTCCTGTCGGGAACGCGGAGTACTTCCGCTCCGAGGTGCAGCCGCTCCTCGGGCCGCGTGCCGAGTACCTGGGCCACCTCGACGCGGCCGCCCTGCGCGACCTGGTCGGGTCGAGCGCGGCCATGGTCGTCACGCCTGAGTGGGACGAACCGTACGGACTGGTCGCCGCCGAGTCCCTCGCCTGCGGCACCCCCGTCGTCGGGTTCCGCCGCGGCGGGCTGCCGGAGTTCGTCGTCGACGAGTGCGGCGCCCTCGTCGCGCCCGGTGACGTCGCGGCAGCGGCCGCGGAGGTCGACCGCGTCTGCGCCATGGATCGTCAGGGTTGCCGTGACCACGCCGTGTCCCACTGCTCCCTCGACGTCATGGTCGACGCATACCTGGCCCACTACCTCGATCTCGCCACGAGACTGGGGAGGGCCGCGTGATCGGCTACTACGCCCACCACCAGGGCGCCGGCCACATCACACGGATGCTGAGCATCGCGGCCGAGATGGACGAGCCGGTCTGGGGCCTGAGCTCCTCCCCCGCTCCCGCCGGCTGGGCCTCGGGCTGGACCCAGCTGGCCCGTGACGACGACCCCGACGCGGCGCAGCTCGCGCGGGACTGCGACGCGACCGCGCACGGCGTCCTGCACTGGGTGCCCCGCGGACATGAAGGTCTGGCCCGTCGGTCGGCCCAGGTCACGGCTTGGGCCGTCCACGAACGGCCACGGGCGCTCGTGGTCGACGTCTCGGTGGAGATTGCGTTGCTCGCGCGACTCTGTGGGATTCCGACGGTGGTCGTGGCCATGCCGGGACGCAGGCGCGACCGGGCACACCGGCTCGCCTACGACACGGCCGACGCCCTCCTGGCGCCGTGGCCGCAGGGTGCTCACGACCACGACTGGCCCTGCGGGTGGACCGACAAGGCGTACTTCGTCGGAGCCATTTCCAGGTTCGACCACCTCGGTGCTGCGTCACCGGCTCCCGCGCACCGAGCCACTGCAGGAAGGACCGTGCTCGTGCTCTGGGGGGCTGGCGGCCGGACCACCACGCGGTCCGAGCTGGAGGCGGCGCGAGCAGCCACTCCCTCATGGACGTGGGTCGAGCGTGCGCCAGGGGTCTCGTCGACGAACCAGCTCTGGGACGACCTTCGGCGAGCCGACGTCGTGGTGACCCATGCCGGGCAGAACGCGGTGGCCGAGGTCGCCGCCGCCCGTCGACCGGCCGTCGTCGTGGCCCAGGCGCGACCCTTCGATGAGCAGGTCGCGACTGCACGTCGGCTCGACGAGTGGGGGATCGCTGTGGGACGCCCCACCTGGCCGAGGGCCGAGCGCTGGCCGGCCGTGCTCGAGCGTGCCCTTCACCTGGGTGGGGACGGTTGGGAACGCTGGTCCACCGGGCGAGGCGCGAGGGACGCCGCGGCGGCCCTGCTCAACGTGGGAGTCCGGGCAGGCGTCAGCTCGTGACCGAGGCAAGGGCTGCCGTCGTCACGATTGCGCACGGGCGCCACGAGCACCTGCGCGGCCAGGCGTGGGGACTCCTCCGTCAGACCCGCACCGCCGACCTCTACGTTGTCGTGGCGATGGGTGATCCCGAGATCGCCACGGTCGCCCGCGAGCAGCATCCTGACGTGGTTGTGCTGGACGTCGCGCCGGTCGACTCCGAGCTGCCCCTCGCCGCGGCCCGGAACGCCGGAGCCCGTGCGGCGATCCACGAGGGCGCTGAGGTGCTCATCTTCCTCGACGTCGACTGCATCCCGGACTCGACCACCGTCGCGCGTTACGCCGGCGTGGTGTCGACCCTGTGCCGGGCAACACCCGTGGTCGCCTGCGGGGAAGTGCGCTACCTACCGCCCGTTGGCCACCCATCTGAGTACCGCGTTCCCGGACTGGGTGACACTGCTCAACCGCATTCCGCACGCCCCTCTCCGGCCCCCGACGCCGTGCTCGTCGCCGAGGACGCACGCCTCTTCTGGTCGCTGTCCTTTGCCATGTCCACTCGCGACTGGCTGGCCCTCGACGGCTTCGACGAGGCCTACGTCGGGTACGGCGCTGAGGACACCGACTTCGGCCAACGCCTGACGGCAGCCCAGGGTGACCTGCTCTGGGTCGGCGGCACCGCGGCGTACCACCAGCACCACCCGACGCACACTCCGCCCGTGCAGCACCTGCACTCGATCGTGCGCAACGCCAACGTCTTTCATGACCGTTGGGGGTGGTACCCCATGGAGGGATGGCTGGCTGAGTTCGCGGGCCGGGGCCTGGCAGAACGGGACCACTCCACGGGGCAGTGGTCCGTCAGCCGGTGAGCGAGCGCGCCCACGCCTGTTTGGCCTCGAGTCAAGCAGTCGTGCGACTCAGGCGGGTGCCTTGGTGGCGCTGGGCACGCAGGACACACCCTTGTTGCTTCCCTTGTAGAACTTGTCCGCCTTGACGGTGGCGGACTCTCCGGGAGCCAGCGTCCGGGTGATCTGCTTGGAACCGAGGACGGTGCCGCCGTCGGTCTTGGCGACGGCCACCATCACGGTGTAGATCACCTTCGCCTTTCCAGCGTTGGTGAGCTCGCCCGAGAAGGACCAGGCGCCTGCTGCGTACGTGCACGTGGCGTCATGCAGGTCCTTGATCGCTCCGGCGGGCTGGGTCTTGGGTGGCGAAGCGGTCACGGTGGCCGGCGGGTTGGGGTTCGGGGTGTCGGTCCCCTTCTCCCCCTGGCAGCCCGCAGCCGCCAGCAGCACGGTGCCGAGGACCGCACACTTCATCACGATGGAAGGCGAACGCATACGTCAAATCTCCTTGGGCTGTCTGTCAGTTGCTTGCTGTGCCTGGTTGCTTGCCGTGTCTGTTGCTCGCGAGGCCTGTTACCCGCGGTGTCTGCCGGCAGCGGCGGCCGGGTGGCCGTCAGCACGGCGGCGCCCGAGCAGGAGCAGGAATCCGAGCACGAGCAAGGCGAGCGCAGCTCCCAGCATGGTGAAAGCGTTGCTTCCCGTGAAGGCCAGACCGTCCGGAAGCGGGCTCGGGTCGTCTCGAAACTCCAGCCCAGGTGGACCGGCGGGCGGATCGGCCGGCGTCGTGACCGCATCGGCATCCCGGACGACCTGCCCACCCGGCCCCTCACCGGTGGCGGTGGCGACGTTGCGCACCTGACCGGCGGCCACTTCGCTGGCCGTCACCCGGTGGCTCGTCACCAGCTCGGTGCAAGCCACCGACTCACCCGGCGCGACCGGTCCACGCGCGCAGAGCGCATCGTCGATGCCCAGCATGGCGTCGGTGATCCGGATCGACGTCAATGTGACGGACCCGGAGTTCGTGACGGTGAGTCCGTAGTCGATCGTCTCACCGGCGTCGGCCGCGCCGTTGCCGTCGCGGTCGTTGAGGGTCGCCGTCTTCCGCAGCGTGATGGCGCTCGGGCCGGCGGTCTGGAACGAGACCGAGCCATCGGCCGTCACGCTGCTTCCACCGGGGCCGCGACCCGTGACGGTGGCTGCGTTCTCCACGTGACCGGCGTCGAGGTCGGCCTGGGTCAGTGCGTAGGCCGGAGCGGCGCAGGTGCGCGAGGCGCCCGGAGCCAGGGGTCCGGAACCACACGGCATACCGGCCAGGGCCAGCTTTGCGTCGGTCACGGTCACCGGTTCCAGGGTGGTGGTCCCCCTGTTGGTGACGGTGAACGAGTAGGTGACCGAGTCGCCGACGTCCGTGCCGTTGTCGTCGAGGTYGGCGACGGCGCTGGCGGACTTCACCAGCCCGATCGCGCTGACCGGGGTCAGCGTGACCGCGGCCGTGTCGGTGACCGAGGGCAACGAGCCCTGCGGGCCGGTCGCCACGAGCGTCGCCGTGTTGTCCACGCGACCCCGGTCGATGTCCGCCTGCGTGAGGAGGTATGCCGCGGCCGTGCACGTCATCGACGTGTGGGCTGCGGGCGTCGTCGACGGGCAGGTGACGGTGCCCAGCTTGGGGTCGGTCACCTGCACCCCGGTCAGGGTGAGGTTGGAGGTGTTCGCCACGACGAAGGAGTAGGTGACGGTGTCGCCGGCGTCCTGCCCGTTGTGGTCGACATCGACCACGGCGCCTGCCGACTTGTCGATCGTCATCGTGGCGAGGTTGGTCAGGGGTGTCCGGGTCGTCGACTCGTCCGTCGGATCCGTGCCGGTGCGGGCGTCTCCGGTAGCGGTGGCGGTGTTGACCACCTGCCCGGCGTCGATGTCGCCCTGGGTGAGGACATGCACCGGGGCCTCGCAGGTCGCCGAGTCGCCCGGCGCCAGTGACGCCACGCACGGCACGTCGACCAGCCCGAGCATCGGGTCGTCGATCGTGACCGGTGCAAGGGTCTGCGCGCCGGTGTTCTCGACGAGGAAGTCGAAGGTCATGGTGTCGCCGGAGTCGGCACCGTTGCCGTCGACGTCGACGATGGCCGACGAGTGCTTGGTCAGCTCGATCGAGGCCGCCGGGGCGAACGACACGGTCGCCGAGTCGTCGCCGCGTACCGGCGCCGCCCCGCCCGGGGGTGTCCCCGTGACGACAGCAGTATTGTCCACGCGGCCGGCGTCGACGTCAGCCTGGGTGAGCGGGTGGACCGCCGTGCAGTCGGCGCTCTCGCCCGGGGCGAGGGACCGGGCGCAGGTCAGGCCGACCAGCCCCAGCTTGGCGTCGTCAAGGCTCAAGGGGCTCAACGTCTGCGAGCCGTCGTTGGTGACGGTGAAGGTGTAGGTCACGGTGTCACCAGCATCCACGACAGTCGGCAGGGCTCCTCCGGAAACCGTCGGGGCTGCGCCCGACTTCGCCAGCGAGACCGCGTTGTGCGGCGTGATCGGGACGACCTCGGAGTCGGTCGCGCCAACCGGGTCGCCATCCGGGTTCGTGGCGCTGACCGAGGCCGTGTTGTCCACCCGCCCAGCGTCGACGTCAGCCTGCGTGAGGACGTACCGGGCCGCCGTGCAGGTCATCGACGCGCGCGGGGCGAGGGAGTCCTGCGGGCAGGTCACCCGGCCCACCTTCGGGTCGGTGACCTCGAGCGCCTCGAGGGTGACGTTGGAGGTGTTGGTGACCCGGAACGTGTAGGTCACGGTGTCACCTGCGTCGGTCACGGTGGTCAGGGCACCCGCGCCGGTGCTCGGCGCACCCGCCGTCTTGAGGAGCGCGATGGTCGCGAGGTTGTCCACGTCCACGGTGGCGGTCGACGTATCGGTCGGGTCCGTGCCCACCGGGGCGTCGCCGGTCGCGGTGGCGACGTTGACGACGGCACCGGAGTCCACGTCGGCCTGCGTGAGCACATAGGGCGCGGGCCCGTCACAGGTGGCTGTGCGGCCGGGAGCCAGCGAAGCCACACAGGTGAAGGCGGGGCCGCCGAGGCGGCTGTCCGTGATGGTCACCGGAGCCAGCGTGGTGCTGCCGCCGTTGGTGACGGAGAAGCTGTAGTCCACCGTGTCACCCAGGTCAGGGCCGTTGCGGTCGAGGTCATGGACTGCCGAAGCCGTCTTGGTCAGCGACAGGGCATTGGTCGGGGTCAGGTCGACCCGTGCGAGGTCCGTGTAGCTGACGGGTGCGCCGGTCGGCGGGGTGCCCGACACCGATGCGAGGTTGTCCACCCTGCCCGCGTCGATGTCCGACTGGAGCAGCGGGTAGCTGAAGGCGCAGGTGGCGCTGGCTCCGGGAGCCAGGCTGCTGCCGCCGTCGCAGACCACCGAGTCGAGGCCGAGCTTGGCGTCGGTGACGCGCACCGGGTCGAGGGTGACGTTGCCCGTGTTGGTGACGAGCAGCGTGTAGACGACCGTGTCTCCCGCATCGGTCACGGTGTCGAGGCGACCCTTGGCGACCGTCGGCCTCCCGGCGGTCTTCTCGATCGTCACGGAGGGGTCGCTCGCGACCGTCGTGACGGCGGTGTCCGTGCCGGTGGCCGGCGGGTCGCTCGGGTTCGGCGGGACCGCGGTGGCGGTCGCCGTGTTGATGATGCCTCCGTCGTCGACCTCGTCCTGGGTGAGGGCGTGCACCGCGGTGCAGGTGGTCGCCTCCCCGGGCGCCAGCGTGGCCACGCACTGCAAGGCCGCCAGGTTCAGCGCCGGGTCGGAGATCGAGACGATCGTCAGCGTCGTGTTGCCGGTGTTGGTCACCAGGAACGTGTAGGTGATCGTGTCACCCAGGTCACCCGCCCCGTTGACCGGGACATCCGTGTCGGTGACCGCACCGGCCTGCTTGTCCAGGGACAGCGAGCTCGCGGCCGGTACCAGCACGACGGCAGTGTCGCCGCCGCTCACGGTGGCGCGGTCGGGGTCCGTGGCCGTGGCGGTCGCAGTGTTGTCGACCCGACCGGCGTCGACGTCGACCTGGGTCAGGACGTAGGGCGCCGCCGTGCAGGTGGTCGAGGTGTGCGGTGCCAGCGTCGTGTCAGTGCAGGTGACGGCGCCGAGCAGGGGGTCGCTCACCGCAACGTCGGTCAGGGTCACGTTGGAGACATTGGTGACGGTGAAGGTGTACCGCACCGTGTCGCCGGCGTCGGTCACCGTGGCCAGCCGCCCGGCCGCAACGGTCGGGGCTCCCGCCACCTTGTCCAGCACCAGTGACGCGAGGTTCCTGACGTCCACCGTGGCGTCGTCGGTCGCCGTCGGGTCCGTGCCGGTCCCGGCACCGCCGGTGGCGGTGGCCGTGTTGAGCACCTCGCCGTTGTCGACGTCCTGCTGCGTGAGCAGGTATGCCGCCGGAGCCGGGCACGTGGTGCTGGCGCCGGGCGCGAGCGACGTGGTGCAGACGTAGTCCACGAGGCCGAGCTTGGCGTCGGTGATGGTGACCGGGGCCAGCACCCCGGAGCCGTCGTTGGTGACGGTGAACGTGTAGTCCACCGTGTCACCGACATCGGGGCCGTTGCCGTCGACGTCGACCACCTGGGACGCGGACTTCACCAGCGACAGGGCGTTGCGCGCCACGATTGCCACGTGCACCGAGTCGCTGTGGGTGACGGGCGCGCCGGTGGGCGGGTTGCCACTGGCCGAGGCCGTGTTGTCGACACCGGCGGCGTCGATGTCCGGCTGGCCCAGGGTGTACGTGAAGCTGCAGCTGGCCGAGGCACCCGGCGCCAGCGAGGTCACGCCGGCGCAGACCGCAGTGGACAGCCCGAGCTTCTCGTCGGTCACCGTGACCGAGCTCAGTGACACGCTGCCGGTGTTGGTGACCACGAGGGTGTAGTCAACTGTGTCTCCCGCGTCGGTGACGGTGCCGAGGCGGCCGGCAGCCACGGTCGGCGTGCCTGCGGTCTTGTCGATCCTGATCGACGGGCTCGGGGCGATGACCACGGAGTCGTCGTCGGTGTCGGTGACGGGCGAGACGCTCGCACCCGGCGGCATACCACTGGCTGTCGCGGTGTTGTCGACGCGACCGGCGTCGACGTCGCCCTGGGTCAGGACGTACGTCGCCGTGCACTCGGCCGTCGCACCGGGTGCCAGAGCGGTGACACAGGTCAGAGCGGTGACGCCGATGCGGGCATCGGCGATCGTCACCGGGCTCAGCGTCTGCGAGCCGGTGTTCGTCACGGTGAAGGTGTACGTCACCGAGTCACCCGCATCGGTGGTCGTGGCAAGACGGCCGGCCGAGGTGGTCGGTGCAGCACCGGACTTGTCCAGGCGCAGGCCGCCCTGCGGGGTGATCGTGACGGCCGCGTCGTCCGCGTCGTTCACCGGCTTGTCGCCGGGCGCCAGGGCAGCCACCGTCGCGTGGTTGTCCACCCGACCGGCATCGATGTCGGCCTGGGTCAGCCGGTAGGGAGCGGCGGTGCAGTCCATGGAGGCGTGCGACGCCAGGGTCGAAGCCGGGCAGGTCACGGTCCCGACCAGGGCGTCGGTGACCTCGACCGAGGTCAGCGTGACGTTGGACGTGTTCGTCACCGTGAAGGCGTACCTGACGGTGTCGCCCGCATCGGTGACGGTGGGCAGGGTGCCGGCGGAGACCGTCGGGGTGCCGGCCGTCTTGGTCAGCACGACCGAGCCGACGTTGGTCAGCTGAGTCGTCGTCGAGGACTGGTCGCTCGGGTCGGTGCCGACCGGGGAGTCACCGGTCGCGGTGGCGAGGTTGGTCGCGGTACCGGCGTCGATGTCGGCCTGGGTGAGCACGTAGGCCGCGGGGGCCGGACACGTTGCGGTGGCACCGGGGGCCAAGGTCGCGACGCACTCGAGATCGGTGAGCCCCAGCCGCGGGTCGGTGATCGTCACCGGCGACAGCGTCGTCGAGCCGTCGTTGGTGACGGTGAACGAGTAGTCGATGGTGTCACCGGCGTCGGCGCCGTTGCCGTCGAGGTCGTTGATCGCCGAGGCGTTCTTGACCAGCGACAGTGCCGGGGCGGGCGTCAGCGGGACCGGGACCGTGTCCTGCGGTGTGATGGCCGGGCCCGTCGGCGGGGTGCCCGAGGCGACGACGAGGTTGTCGGCATCCGCGACGTCGATGTCGGCCTGGGTCAGCTCGTAGGTGAACGTGCACGTCGCCGCGGACCCGGGAGCCAGCGCCGTGGTGCCATCGCAGGGGACGCCGGACAGCCCGAGCCGCTGGTCGGTGAGGAGCACCGGGTCCAGGGTGACGTTGCCGGTGTTCGCCACGGTGATCGTGTAGACGACGGTGTCACCGGCGTCGGTGGCGGTGGCGAGCCGGCCCGCGGCGACCGTCGGCGTGCCCGCGGTCTTCTGGACGGTGAGGGCAGGCGAGGAGCCGACCGTGACGGTCACCGAGTCGACTGCTGTCACGGGCGGGGTCGAACCCGGCGGCGTCGCCGACGCCGTGGCCCTGTTGGTGAAGCCGCCTGCGTCGACGTCCGCCTGGGTCAGCACGTAGGCGGGCGCGGAGCAGCCACGCACGGCGCCGGGCGCCAAGGGGCCTGAGCCGCACGGCATACCCGGCTGCCCGATCCGGGGGTCCGCGATGGTGACGCTGTCGAGCGTCGTCGCACCGGTGTTGGTCACGGCGAACGAGTAGACGATGGTGTCGCCGGCGTCGAAGCCATTGTCGTCGACATCGGTGGGGGTGCCAGCCGTCTTGTCGAGGGTGATCGAGCTGGCCGGGGTCAGCACGAGGTCCTCGACGTCGGAGGCGGAGACCGGGCCGGCCGGGCTCGAGGCAGCCGCAGAGGCGAGGTTGTCCACTCGCGCGGCGTCGATGTCGGTCTGGGTCAGCGGGTAGCCCGCCGAGGTGCAGGTCATGACCGCACCGGGAGCCAGCGTCGCCGTCGGGCAGGTGACCGCGACCGTGGCCGCGGCCAGCATCGCGTCGCTGACCGTGACGTCGGTCAGGGTGACGTTGGAGGTGTTCTCGACGCGGAAGGTGTAGACGACCGTGTCGCCCGCGTCGGTGACCGTGGGGAGTCGGCCGGCGCTCGTGGTGGGCGTGCCCGCGCTCTTGACGATGTCGATGCCGGTCACGCGGTCGACCAGGCGGGTCTCGTCGTCGGTGTCGGTCGGGTCGGCACCCAGCGGGGCGTCAGCGGTCGCCGTCGCCGTGTTGTCGACCGACCCGGCGTCGACGTCCGCCTGGGTCAGCGCGTAGACCTTCGTCGCCTCGCAGGTCGCCGTGGCACCGGGAGCCAGCGGACCCGCGGTGCAGACCAGACCGGACAGGGCCAGCTTCGGGTCGTCGATGGTGACATCCGTGAGCGTGGTGCTGCCGGTGTTCTGGACCGTGAAGAAGTACTCGATGGTGTCGCCGGGGCTGGTGCGCCTGTCCTGGTCGACGTCGGTGATGCTGCCCGCGGTCTTGGTGAGGATGATCGAGCTGCGCGGGGTGAAGACCACCTGCGCCGGGTCGCTGTCAGACACGGTGCCGTTCGGGCTGGTCGCCTGGGCGGTGGCTGTGTTGTCCACCCGGCCCCTGTCGACATCCTGCTGGGTCAGCGAGTAGGTCGCGGTGCACTCGGTCGACTCGCCGGGAGCGAGCGGCGCGGTGCCACAGACCAGGCCGGTCAGGCCGAGCAGACCGTCGTCGATAGCGACGTTGGAGACCGTGGTGGCGCCGGTGTTCGTGACGGTGAACGTGTATGTCACCGCGTCACCGACGTCGGGGCCGTTGGCATCGGGATCGGTGGGCGCGCCTGCCGTCTTGTCGAGGCTGATCCTGCTGACCGGGGTCAGGACCACGTCGGCCGGGTCGGTCGCCTGGACCGAACCGTTCTGCGGCGTGGTGCCGCGCACCGTGGCGGTGTTGTCGACGCGACCGCGGTCGATGTCGGCCTGGGTCAGCGCGTACGGCGCCGACGAGCAGGTCATCGAGGCGCGCGGCGCGAGGGTCGTGGCCGGGCAGGAGAGGCCCACGCCGGCACCGGCGAGCATCGGGTCCGTGACCACGACGTTCGTGAGGGTGAGGTTCGAGACGTTGGTGACGACGAAGGTGTAGACGACCGTGTCACCGGCGTCCTGGCCGCCCGCGTCGACGTCGCTCACTGCACCAGCGGTCTTGGCCAAGGTCAGCGACGCGAGGTTGGCGACCTGGACGGTCTCGGAGTCGACCGCCGTCGGGTCGGGGCCGGCCGGGGCGTCACCCGTCGCCGTCGCGGTGTTGTCGACCGCGCCGTGGTCCACGTCTGCCTGCGTCAACAGGTAGTCCGAGGGCGCCGCACAGGTGGCCGTGTCGCCGGGGGCGAGGGTCGTCACGCACGGGAGGTCGGTCAGACCCAGCTTGCTGTCGGTGATGGTGACCGGAGCCAGCGTCGTGGTGCCCTGGTTGGTGACGGCAAAGGTGTAGCTGATTCTGTCACCGGCGTCCGGGCCGTTGCCGTCCGCGTCGACCACGGACGAGCCCGACTTGACGAGGCTGATCGCGTTGACCGGGGTGACCGCGACCGTGGCGGTGTCGGTGGCGGTCACGGGGCCGTTGGGCGACGCGGCGCCGGCTTGGGCCTGGTTGTCGATCCGCCCTGCGTCGATGTCGGCCTGGGTCAGCGTGGCCGTCGCCGTGCACTGGACGGAGGCGCCCGGGGCGACCGGTCCGGTGGCGCAGAAGGAGTCGGTCAGGCCGAGCTTCGCGTCGGAGATCCGCACGGTGGTGAGCGAGGTGACGCCGGTGTTGGTGACGACGAACGTGTAGGTGACGGTGTCGCCGGCGTCGGTGGCACTGGCATTGGCCCCGTTCGCGACAGTCGGCGTGCCGGCCTGCTTGTCCAGGACCAGCGAGCTGACCGGGGCGAGCGCGCGGTTGGCCGTCGCCTCGTCGGTGACGACCTTGTCCTGCGGGTCGGTGCCCTCGACGGTGGCGGTGTTGTTGACCGCCCTGAGGTCGATGTCCGCCTGCGTGATCGTGTAGGTCCGCGTGCACGTGACGATCTGGCCGGGGTCGAGGCTGTCGTCGTCACACGTGTAGCCACTCAGGCCGAGCTTGCCGTCGTCGATGCCGACGTCGGTCAGCGTCACGTTGGACGTGTTGGTCACCGTGAACGTGTAGGTGATCGTGTCACCGGCGTCCGTCGAGCCGGGCAGCTGCCCTCCGGCCGTCGTGGGGACGGAGGCGGTCTTGGTCAGCTCGATGGCCGCGACCCGGGTCACTGGTGCGGTGGCGGCGTCCGAGTCCGACGGGTTGGCACCCGCCTTGGCCGTGCCGGTGACCGTTGCCGTGTTGTCGACCTTGCCCGCGTTGATGTCCGACTGGGTCAGCGGGTAGGTCACCGGCGAGGTGCAGGTCAGGCTGGCGCCGGGCGCCAGCGGTCCCTCGGAGCACAGGAAGTTCGACAGCCCGAGCAACCCGTCGGTCAGGACGAGGTGCGTCAAGGTGCTGCCACCGGTGTTCCTGACCGTGAACGAGTAGGTGATCGTGTCACCGGGGCTGGGGCGGAGGTTTCCGTCGACGTCCGTCACGGTGCCCGCGGTCTTGGTCAGCTCCACGGCGTTGGTCGGAGCGACCGGCTTGGTCTCCTGGTCTGTGGCGGACACCGTGCCGCCACCCGGGACGCCACCCGTGGCCGTGGCCGTGTTGTCCACCCGGCCTGCGTCGATGTCCGTCTGCGTCAGGGCGTATGCCGTGCTGGTGCACGTGACGCTCGCACCCGGGGCCAGGCGGCCCGAGGGGCAGGTGACCGTCCCCGCACCCAGCATCGGGTCGGTGACTGCGATGGGGTCGAGTGACGTCGCTCCGGTGTTCGTGACCGTGAACGTGTAGACGATGGTGTCGCCGGCGTTCTGGGTGGTGGAGCTGTCGGCGTCGGTGACCGTGCCCGCCGCCTTCACCAGGGCCAGGCGACTGAGGGGCGCGAAGCCGGCCGTCTCGGTGTCGGCGTTGGTCACGGGGGCGCCGCCGGGCGGCGTGCCCGTCACGGAGGCGGTGTTGTCGACCTTGCGAGCGTCGACATCGGCCTGGGTCAGGACGTAGGGCGTCGGAGCGGCGCACGTCGCGGAGGCACCCGGCGCCAGCGGACCAGCGGTGCACAGGAGGTTGCTGATCCGGAGCAGGGGGTCGGACACGAGCACCTGCGTGAGCGACTGCCGCCCCGTGTTCGTGACCGTGAACGAGTAGGCGATGGTGTCACCCGCGTCGGGGCCGTTGCCGTCGACGTCGTTGACGGCGCTCGCAGTCTTGACCAGGGCGATCGAGTTGACCGGGGTGAACGTCCGGGTGGCCGAGGCGCTGGCCTGGACCACGACATTGCTCGGTGAGGTGCCGCTCACCGTCGCCGTGTTGTCCACGCGTCCGGCATCGACGTCAGCCTGGGTGAGGACGTAGGCCGGGCTCGCGCAGGTGACGCTCTGTCCCGGGTTCAGCGTGGCGGTGGAGCAGACGAGGTCGACCAGGCCGAGCTTGCCGTCGTCGATCGAGACCGAGGTCAGCGGCACGTTCGAGGTGTTGGCCACGGTGAACGTGTAGGTGACCGTGTCCCCCGCGTCCGGGCCGTTGCCGTCCGCGTCCGAGACTGCGCCGGCCGCCTTCGTGAGGGTGATCGACGCGACGTTGGCGATCGAGGTCGACGTGGTGGAGGTGCTGGTCGGCGGCGTCCCGGACGGCGGAGTGGCTGTCGCCGTCGCGGAGTTGTTCACGCCACCGGCGTTCACGTCCGCCTGGGTCAGCGTGTAGACGACCGTCGTCGAGCAGGCAGCGGTGGCGCCGGGGGCCAGCGAGGGCACGCAGGCGGCGTTGGTCAGCCCGAGCCGGGCGTCGTCGAAGCGGACGTTCGTCAAGGTCGTGCTGCCGGTGTTGAGGACCGAGAACGTGAAGGTGATCGTGTCTCCGGCATCGGCACCATTGCCGTCCAGGTCGTTGATGCCGCTCGCCGCCTTGGTCAGCTTCAGCTCGTTGCGTGGCGCGATGGTCACGGTGGCGGTGTCCGTGGCGCTGACCGGGGTGGCGCCGTTCGGCGGCGTCCCCACCGCCGTGGCCGAGTTGGCGACCCGACCGGTGTCCACGTCGGCCTGGGTGATCACGTGGGGAGGGGACGTGCACGTGCGGGTCGCACCGGGGGCGAGCGCGCCCGTGCCGCAGGCGAAGTTCGTCAGGCCGAGCAGGGCATCGTTGACGACGACGTTGCTCAGGGCGGTGTTGCCGGTGTTCTCGACCACGAAGGCGTAGGTGACCGTGTCGCCGGCGTCGGGGCCGTTGCCGTCGGCGTCGACGATCGAGCCGGCCTGCTTGTCGAGGGTGAGGCTGGCCCGCTGGGTCGGCGTCGATGTCGAGGACGTGGCCGTGGGCGAAGGCAGCCCGTTCGGTGGCGTTCCCGTCGCCGTGGCCGTGTTGACCACGCTGCCGGCCGTGACGTCGGCGGCGGTGATTGTGTAGGGACCGGACGGGGAACAGGTGGTCGACTCCCCCGGCGACAGGATGGTGTCGGCACAGACGATCGTGATGCCGGCCGCGGCCAGCTTCGGGTCACTGACGCTGGTCGACGTCAGGTCGAGCGAACCGGTGTTGCGCGCCACGAAGGTGTAGGTCAGTCGGTCCCCGGCGTCGGTGAGGCCGTTGCCGTTGACGTCCTGGTACGACGCGACCGACTTCGTAAGGGTGAGGCCGGTGATCGGGGCGGCCGGCGGGGTCACACAGGCGCTGTTGTCGGTCGTGGTCCCCTGCTCCTGGCCCGAGGCCAGGGCCACCGAGTTGAAGAGCCCGGTGCCGGTGCCGCCACACGCGGCGGCTGCGGCCGAGGACGTGTAGTGGGCGGTGACGGTCACGGCATACGTCTGCGTCGTGGTCCCGGCGATCGCGGTGCCGGCGGGGGCCAGGGCATAGGGCCCGCCACTGCTCGACGAACCGCTCACGGGCCCGCTCCACGTGGTGCCGTCGACGACGAGGTTCGCAGCGAATGCGGGGGTGTCCGTGAGGACGCCGTAGGTGGTCGGCGTCTGGCCGCTGTTGGTGACGCGCACCGTGTAGGTGACCGTGAAACGACCGGTCGTGGGGTCGACGGTGCTGGGCGTGGCGGCCGTCTTGCTCACGTTGAGGCTGGCCGGCGTCGCCACCGGCTGGGTGGCGGTGGCCTGGTTGGACGTGACCGCGGCTCCACCGACAGAGGTCGCGCCGGCAGTCGCCTTGTTGACGACGGTGCCGGCGGTCGCATCGGCCGCGGTGACCGTGTAGGTCTGCGTGGGGGTGCAGGTGGCCGTCGCGCCGGGCGCCATCGGACCCGCGGCGCACGCCAGGTTGGTCACGCCGAGCTTGTCGTCAGTGATCGTGACGGACGACAGGCTGGTGTTGCCGGTGTTGGTGACCGTGAAGGTGTAGCGGATCCGGTCGCCCGGGTCGGTGACGCCGTTGCCGTTCACGTCCGTGACGCCGGCGACCGCCTTCGTCAGCGTCAGGGCCGGGGACTTGGCCACCGTGGTCGAGGTCGAGGACGGGTCGTTGACCTGGGTGCCGCGGACGGTGGTGCCGAGCGCGGTCGCGGTGTTGTTGACCGCACCGGTGTCGACATCGGCCTGGGTCAGCGTGTAGACGACTGAGGTGCAGGTCATCGACGCGCCCGGCGCGAGGGTGGTTTGCGGGCAGGTCACGGTGCCGAGCATCGGGTCGGTGACCGTGATCGAGGTGAGGGTGGCGTTGCCGGCGTTGCGCACGGTGAAGCCGAACGTGATCCGGTCTCCGGCGTCGGGACCGTTGCCGTCGACGTCGGTGACCGCGGTCGCCGTCTTGGTCAGGTCGATCACCGGGACCTCGGCGATCGTCACCGAGGTGGACGAGGGAGGCGACGTCACCGGGGTGCTGAGGTACGGCGGGGTGCCCTGGGCGGTGGCGGTGTTGTTGACCGCACCGGCGTCGACATCGGCCTGTGTCGTCGCGTAGGCGCAGGTGAAGATCCAGGTCTCGCCGTTCTGCAGGATGCCGTCGGCGTTGGTGTCACCCGAGGAGTAGGTCGGGGTGCAGCGGCTGTCGTTGACCTTCGGCGACGTCAGCTGGACCACGCCCGGGTTGGTCACGGCGAAGCGGTAGTTCACCGTCTGTCCTGCGCCGGTGAGGGGGCTCGGGACCGTCGACGAGATCGACTTCGTGAGGGCGATCGCCGGAGTGGGCGGGACCGGTGGCGCGATGCAGGCCGCGTTGTCGGTGGTCGCGCCCTGCTCCTGGCCCGCGGCGAGGGCCACCGAGTTGTACAGCCCGGTGCCGGTCCCCGCGCACGCACTCGCCTGGGTGGCGTTGGAGTAGTGGAAGGTGACCGTGAGGTTGTAGGTGTGAGTGGCACCGACTGCAATGGTCGTCCCAGCGGCGCCGATGGCGAACGGCCCGGTGCCAGTGGCGCTGCCCGTGGCCTGACCGGTCCAGGACGCGCCCGTGACGGCGAGGTTGGGGGCGAAGGCCGGGGTCTCGGCGATGGGACCGTAGGTGCCGGCGGCCGTGCCGGTGTTCGCGACCCGCACGGTGTAGGTCGCGGTGAAGTCCCCTGCGGCGTTCGGGCCCGACACACTGCCGCCGGTCTTGGAGAGGTTGAGGCTCGGGGCGGTCACGGTGACCGTCCACGTGTCGGTGTTGGTGACGGTGGCGCCGGAGAGGGTCCCGATACCGGTCGCCGTGGCCGTGTTGGTCGTGGTGGAGGTCAGGGTCGCGGCGCACGTGAAGACCCACGTCTCCCCCAGCTCGAGGACGTTGTTGCCGTTGACGTCGCCGGTCCTGGTGGCCGGCACCGAGCACTTGTCGTCGGTCAGCGTGACGTTCCTGAGTGGTTCGAGCTGCCCGGTCACCGCGTAGGAGTAGGTCACCGCAACGGGCGAGACGCCCGCGGTGACGTTGGCGGTCTTGTCGACCACGATGCCGGAGCGGCTCAGGGCGACGGGATGGTCCTCGATCTCCCCGCCGACCGCCGGGGTGGTGGGGCTGGGCGTGACGACCGATCCTGGGAAGAGTCGCAGTCGCAGGAAGGACGCGCCGGCCGAGGCCGTGGGTTTGGTCGGCCAGACCAGGGTGGCCGTGGTGGCGCCGGCGGGAACCGAGGTGGTGACCAGCTCGGTGGCCTGGAACGCGCCGTCGGCGTTGAAGTCCACCCACCCGGCGAGCGTGGCCGCTGCCCCAGTCGTGTTGCGCAAGGGCACAGCAAGACTCATGGGGCCGTTCGTGATGAGTGTCGGCGTTCCGCTGACCGCATCCTCGTCGTCGCTACCGGTGGTGTCGTCACCCGTGCCGCCAGCACTCACGGCGGCCGCCGCCTCCATGTCCCGCGAGGAGCCCAGTCCCAGGGTGGGTGTCGTGGGCGCGGCAAGGGTCGAGGACAGGCTGTGCGACGCGGTGGCCGTGCCGTAGCTGGCCGGCGCGTCGCCGAAGTCGGTGTTGAAGAAGGTGACGCTTGCGGCGCTGGGCGGGTTGAGCCCGGACGTGGAGACGTTGCTGGGGCCGTTCGTGTAGGTCGCGGCAGCATTCGACGTGACCTGGACGACGACGGTGCAGCTGGTCTCCCCGCTGGCCAGGTCGCCACCGCTGAGCGCGACCAACTGGGCGCCTGCCACGGCTGTGACCGTGCCGTTGCCACACGTGGTGGTGGCTCCGGCCGGGTTGGCAACCGTCAGCCCCGAGGGCAGCGTGTCCGTGAATGCGAAGTCGTCCTTTCCACCCAGCTCGCTGGTGTTCGTGACGGTGAGGGTGAGGGTGCTGGGTGTACCCACCGGAGCCGAGGTCGGCGAGAACGACTTGTCCAGGGCCGGGGTGGCGTCGAGGAGGCGCAGGTTGTCGAACGCGTGGTCGTTGCCGTCGCCGGTGAGCGTCTGGTTTCGCACCCGGATCTGGAGGGCCGCGAGGGCGGCTGGGGAGAGGAGAACTGCCTTGTCCGAGAAGTACCGACCGGCCCGCACCGCGTTGCCGCCATTCCCCCACGACGTGACGCCCGGCGGGAACGGCGACGTGTACGAACGGGTGGAGCTGTCAGTACAGGCCCGGATGGGGTTGACGTTGATCTTGGTCTCGGTAGCACCGTTGACGAGGTAGAAGTCGAGCCTCGAGTTGTTCGCACCTGCCAGGTAGGTGCACGAGGCCTCGACGACATCGAGGGACATGGTCACGTACCGCGACGACGTCGCAGGAAGGTTGAGCACGGTGCTCTGGAGCTCGATGTCTGCGCCAGCAGCCGCAGCGTTCCTGGTGGTCCACTCGGCCACGGCGTGGTTGGCCTGGGTGGCGGCAGTGGAGCCGTTGGCAGGGCTGGCGTCGGTGCCGCCGACCACGCCAGCATTGAACTGGCCGAGGACGTCCGCGAACCGCCGGATGTTGCTGCGGGAGTCGGCAATGTTGGGCTGGGTGCAGACACCGGTCAGGGGGAAGTTCGTGTTGGCGTACTGGACGAGCACCCCGTTGCAGTTCGCCTGGTCGACGAAGTAGGGGTCACCGGTGTAGGTCGTCCCGCCGGTGCCGGTGTACGCATCGACATCCACCGGGTCGGCGCCAGTGCCGTTCTCGAAGGTCTCGTTGAACAGCAGCACCGGCGCCGCCGGCACACCCGCCGCCGCGAAGGCCGGGGACTGGGTGGCCGAGATCACCGACTGCGCGACGACGCCCAGGGTCGCGACCAGGGCGACGACCACCAGCGACCCGGCACGCCTGCGTGCGCGTGGCGTCCACGCACGGGTCAGGCCGCGGCGATGAGCGCCTGCGCGTGGTCTGCGCGCTGGAGCGCCCGGAGTCGTGCCGCCCGGATCGTTCATTCTGCTGATGCCGCCTTCGAGTCAAGAATCGTGCGGCGCCCATCTGGCCACGGCACGTGGTTATCCCTATGACTGGCAGACTCTTGGGCCCGCTCGTCGTGACGACGGTTGGCGGGAATGTGATGGCGGTCATGCGCCAGCCCCCGCGGAGGTCAACCAAACGGCCCACTCGCTCATGGGCCGAACGGACGCGGCGCCGTCGAGGGTGACAGGATCGGCTCATGGCACGCGAAGGGCTGACCGCGGGCGGCAAGGCCCTGGCGGTCCTGTCCACGTTCGGACGCGACCACGCCCAGCTGACCCTGTCCCAGATCGCCCGCCGGACCGGGCTCCCTCTCAGCACCGCACACCGCATCGTCGCCGAGCTCGCGGACTGGGGGGCCCTCGAGCGTGACGACGAGGGAAGGTGGCACATCGGCTTGCGCCTGTGGGAAGTGGGCTCCCTGTGTCCGCGCGGCCAGATCCTGCGCGAGGTGGCCCTCCCCTACCTCCAGGACCTCTACGAGGTCACCCACGAGAACATACAGCTCGCCGTGCGCGAGGGCACCGAGCTCACGTTCGTCGAGCGCATCGCCGGCCACCGGTCCGTCGAGCTGAAGACGATGGTGGGCACCCGCTTCCCGCTGCCGTCGACGGGCGTGGGCCTGGTGCTGCTCGCCTTCGCCCCGACCGACATCCGTGACGCCGTCCTGTCCCAGCCGTTGCCCCGACACACCGAGTTCACGGTCACGGACCCGCGTCGCCTGCGCGCCATGCTGGCGTCCGTGCGACGACATGGGTATGCCGTGAACGACCGCCAGCTGTCCGACCACACCGTGGGGTTGGCCGCCCCGGTCCGGATCGGCGCCGGAGGTCCCGTCCATGCCGCCATCGGGATCGTGGTGCTGGGCAAGACCGCTGCTGCGGTGCGCCACCTCCGCCAGCCCGTGGTCGCCGCTGCCAACGCGATCTCGGTTGAGCTGGGCCGTCGAGCGGGCAGCCCCGCGACAACCGACGTCATGATCTCCGCGCAGAGATAGCCCTTCCACCTGACGGAAGTTGCCTGTGGCGGCACGGGGCAACCGGCGATGCTGGACTCGTCAACCAGCGAGCGGCCCCCCAGCCGCCGACTGGCACCCCTCCCACCGACCCGAGGAGACCCGGGTGGAATCCGCTCCGACAACGCCCGTCGACAGCGTCCTCGACGTGCCCATCGCCATCGTCGGAGCCGGGCCGGCCGGGTTGATGCTCGCGCACCGGCTGGGCAGGGCAGGCATCGACTGCGTGAACATCGACCTCCGCACCAGGGCAGAGATCGAAGGCACGCACCGCGCCGGGATCCTCGAGGCCGGCGCCGCTCGCGACCTCGTCGATACGGGCGTCTCGGACCGGATCCTGCGAGACGGGCACGAGCACGACGGGACCGAGCTGCGGTTCGCCGGTCGGGCCCACCGCATCGACTTCCGGGAGCTCGTCGGCGGGTCGGTCTGGCTCTATCCCCAGACGGACGTCTTCATCGACCTCGCCAACGCCCGGGACCGGGACGGTGGCACGGTCCACTACGGCGTGACCGACCCGGAGGTCAGCGGGATCGACGGCGACCGACCGACGCTGCGCTTCACGAGTGCGGACGGTGGGCGCCACGAGGTGCGCGCCAGGGTGGTCGTCGGTGCCGACGGCTCACGGTCGATGTGTCGTTCGCTCATCCCCGAGGCCAGCCGCACCCAGTACTTCCGTGAGTACCCGTTCGCGTGGTTCGGGATCCTCGCCGCAGCGCCGAAGAGCGCACCCGAGCTCGTCTACGCCCACTCCGAGCACGGCTTCGCGCTGATCAGCCAACGCACCGACCTCGTGCAGCGCATGTACTTCCAATGCGACCCCGAGGAGGACACCGAGGCGTGGAGCGACGAGCGGATCTGGGAGACCCTGCAGTCGCGCGTTGCTGGCGCCGACGGCTTCTCGCTCGTCGAGGGCCCGGTCATCGAGAAGACCGTGCTGCGCTTCAGATCCTTTGTGCAGCAACCCATGCGCTGGGGGTCGATGGTGCTGGCGGGCGATGCGGCGCACACAGTTCCGCCTACGGGAGCCCGGGGCCTCAACCTTGCCCTCCACGACGTGAAGGTGCTGGCCGAGGTGATCCCGCGTGCGCTCGGCAGCGCAGGACTCGACGCGCTCGACGACTACGAGCCGCGGGCGCTCAACCGGGTCTGGAGGGCACAGAACTTCTCGTACTGGATGACGCAGATGCTGCACACGGCGCCTGGTGCCAGCGCCTTCGACCTCCGCCGACAGCTGGGTGAGCTGGACAACGTCGTCTCCACCCGCGCCGGTCGGACCTACCTGGCCGAGCAGTACGCGGGGTGGCCCAATGACTCCTCACGGCAATGACTCGTCAGGGCAGTGACTCCTGACGTCAGTCGACGGGATCAACCGGCAGGGGCAAGGGCATGACGCCTGACGATCTCGTACGTCTCAGGGGCGGCGAGCCGGACCAGTGCGGCCAGCGCCTCCGTCGGATGCTCCGACGCGGTCGGCACCGCCCCGGTGAAGGTCGTGACGATCTCCGCACCGGGCGGCATCGGGCCGACCACGGTGACGCCAGGTGCGGCAGCGAGCTCACTGCGTTGCTGGAAGCCGAGATCGGCCGCGCCGTCGGCGAGCAGCCGGGCAACCGGCATACCCGGAGGTGCCTGGACCCACCTGTCCGCGAGCCGCTCGGTGAGGCCCCACGTGTCCACCAGGCCCACCAGCGCGGAGCCACTGGGCCCGGTGGAGTAGCCGATTCGCCGTGAGGCAAGAAGGGCGGCAACCAACGACTCGACGCTGCTGACGTCCGGCACGGGAGCGCCCTCCGGGACGCCGACCACGACGTCGGAGACGAACAACGGCACGATCGTGTGGCGGTCGACGAGGCCGTCGCGAGCGAGCGCCTCGATCGCGTCGCCCCCCAGCACCGCGACGTCGGCCCGCTCGCCTTCCCGGAGGCGTCGCGCCACCTCGACGCCTCCGGCCGACTGCACGACGAGCTGGCTCAACCCGAGGTCGCCCTCAGCCGTCAACGCGGCGAGGACGTCGCGGGTAGCCATCGACGAAAGCCCTCGCAGGGTCAGCACGAGGACCACGCTAGGTGCACCTCCCGGCCCGCCACAGAGGCCTTCCGTCAGACGGAAGGCTGCCTCTCCGGAGCATTCTCGGGTGCGAGGCTGGACTCGTGATCATCGACTGCCACGGGCACTACACGACGGCGCCGGCGCCGCTCGAGGCCTGGCGCAACGCGCAGGTCTCCGCGATCGGCCACCCCGACAACGCGCCGGACCCGGCGGCACTGCGGATCACCGACGACGAGATCCGCGCCAGCATCGAGGCCAACCAGCTGCGGCTCATGGACGAGCGCGGCATCGACGTGACGATCTTCTCGCCGCGCGCGAGCTTCATGGCGCACCACATCGGCGACTTCGACGTCTCCTCGACCTGGGCGCGGATCTGCAACGACCTCTGCCACCGGGTCAGCACGCTCTATCCGGAGCGGTTCGTGATGGGGGCGATGCTGCCCCAGTCGCCCGGGGTCGACCCGGCGACGTCGGTGCCCGAGCTGCGTCGTGCGGTCGAGGAGCTCGGCGCCGTCACGGTCAACCTCAACCCCGACCCGTCCGGTGGTCACTGGGACAGCCCACCGCTGACCGACCGGTCCTGGTACCCGATCTACGAGGCGCTGGTCGAGCTGGACGTCCCGGCCATGGTGCACGTCAGCACCTCCTGCAACCCGGGGTTCCACACGACGGGAGCGCACTACCTGAATGCCGACACCACGGCGTTCATGCAGCTCCTCCAGGGCGACCTGTTCGCCGACTTCCCCACCCTGCGACTGGTCATCCCGCACGGCGGTGGCGCGGTCCCCTACCACTGGGGCCGGTTCCGGGGCCTGGCCATGGCGCTGAAGCGGCCTGACCCGGAAACGTTGCTGGCCAACGTCTTCTTCGACACCTGCGTGTACCACCAGCCCGGCATCGACCTGCTGACGAACGTCATCCCCACCAGCGCCATCCTGTTCGCGAGCGAGATGATCGGGGCCGTCCGCGACATCGATCCCCGGACCGGCGCCTACTTCGACGACACCAGGCGATACGTCGACGCGACACCGCACCTCACCGATGCCCAACGCGAGGACGTGTATGCCGCGAACGCGCGACGTGTCTACCCGCGCCTGGACGCGCGGCTGCGTGAGCAGGGACGCTGACATGAGCACAGAGGAGGAGACCCCATGAGCGGGACCGAGCTCGGTGTCGTGCACACCAGGATCGAGCGGGCCGACGCGGACGCGGTGCGGGCCCTGTCGGCCTACGGTGTCGCGACCGTCCACGAGGCCATGGGCCGGGTCGGCCTGATGCGGCCCTACCTCCGGCCCGTCTACCGCGGCGCGAAACTCTGTGGCCCTGCCGTGACAGTGCTCCTGCAACCCGGCGACAACTGGATGCTCCACGTCGCGGCTGAGCAGGTCCAGGAGGGAGACGTCCTGGTTGCGGGCTGCACGACCGAGAGCGAGGACGGCTTCTTCGGCGAGCTGCTCGCCACCTCGCTGCGTAGTCGTGGGTGCGCCGGGCTGGTCATCGACGGTGGCGTCCGGGACGTTGAGGACCTCGAGAAGATGGACTTCCCCGTGTTCAGTCGGGCCATCAACGCCAAGGGCACAATCAAGGCCACCCTGGGCTCGGTCAACATCCCGGTCGTGTGCGCCAACGCCCTCGTCAACCCCGGCGACGTCGTCGTGGCCGACGTCGACGGGGTGGTCGTCGTGCCCGCCGCGAAGGCCTCCGAGGTGGCAGCGGAGGCGGGCCGGCGCGAGGCCAACGAAGAGGGCAAGCGGGCCAAGTTCCGCAGCGGGACACTGGGGTTGGATCTCTACGACATGCGCGAGCCGCTCGCCCGTCTCGGCCTGCGGTACGAGGACTGACGCCCCGATGAGCGAGACGACGACGAAGACGCCCGGCTGGCTCGACTGGTACGCCGAGCCGACGAAGCCCCATTTCGTCGTGCCCCCCGGCGCGGTCGACGCACACTGCCATGTGTTCGGTCCCGGCGCGGAGTTTCCCTTTGCGCCCGAACGCAAGTACACGCCCTGCGACGCCTCCAAGGACCAGCTCTTCGCCCTGCGCGACCACCTCGGCTTCAGCCGCAACGTCATCGTCCAGGCGACCTGCCACGGTGCCGACAACCGGGCCATGGTCGACGCCCTCCGGGCGGCCGACGGTCGGGCGCGCGGGGTGGCCACGGTCCGGCCCGGCATCTCCGAGACCGAGCTCGCCGACCTGCACCAGGCGGGCGTGCGCGGCGTGCGGTTCAACTACGTCAAGCGGCTGGTCGACACCCCCTCCCCCGAGGACCTGCGTGACGTCGTCTCCCGGATCACGCCCTTTGGCTGGCACGTCGTCATCTACTTCGAGGCACCCGACCTGCCCGAGCTGCGCGACTTCTTCACCTCGATCCCCCTGCCCCTCGTCGTCGACCACATGGGCCGGCCCGACGTGGCGGCGTCGCCGGACGGACCGGGCTTCACCGGTTTCCTGGAGTTCATGCGGGACAAGCCCGACGTGTGGTGCAAGGTGACCTGCCCCGAACGCCTGTCGCGGACCGGGCCACCCGCCCTCGATGGCGAGCACGCGGCATACCGGGACGTCGTGCCGTTTGCTCGCCGCGTCGTCGAGGAGTTTCCCGACCGGGTGCTGTGGGGCACCGACTGGCCGCACCCGAACCTCACCGACCACATGCCCGACGACGGCCTGCTCGTCGACGGCATCCCCCACATCGCACCGACTCCCGAACTCCAGCGGGCGCTGCTCGTCGACAACCCGATGCGCCTCTACTGGCCCGAGGAAGGATCAACCCCATGACCATGGACAAGCCATATCTCGACGTGCCCGGCACGACGATCTTCGACGCCGACCAGTCGGCCAAGGGCTACCACCTGAACCAGTTCTGCATGTCCCTCATGTCGCCGGAGAACCGCAGCCGCTTCATCGCCGACCAGGGCGCCTACCTCGACGAGTGGGAGCTGTCGCCCGAGCAGAAGCAGGCGGTGCTCGACCTCGACCTCAACGAGTGCATCCGGCTCGGCGGCAACATCTACTTCCTGTCCAAGATCGGCGCGACGTTCGGCCTGTCCTTCCAGCAGATGGCCGGGTCCATGACGGGCATGACCGAGGCCGAGTACCGCGACATGATGCTCGCCGGTGGTCGTTCGATCGAGGGCAACCGGATCCGCGACGCGCTTGCCGCGCGGATCGTCGAGGAGGGGTATGCCGCGCCGTCCACCGCCGCCGACGGCCACCCCACCATCACGGCCAGCGTCTACACCTCGCACGTACCGGCGATCGGTGCGGCGATGGACCTCGGGAAGACCGAGGAGCCTTACTGGAAGGCGGTTTTCGACGGTTACGAGTGGTCCCGTCAGTGGATGGCCGACAACACCCCCGACGTCGTGATCCTCGTCTACAACGACCACGCGACGGCCTTCGACCTGCACCTCATCCCGACCTTCGTCATCGGGACCGGTCCGCACTTCCCGGTCGCCGACGAGGGGTACGGGCCGCGACCGGTCCCGCCGGTGGAGGGCGACCCCGACTTCGCGGCGCACCTCGCCCAGTCGCTCATCCTCGACGACTTCGACCTGACCCTCGTCAACGAGATGGCAGTGGACCACGGCCTGACCGTGCCGCTGTCGCTCATGTTCGGAGAGCGCGCGCCGGATGAGCCGTGGCCGTGCAAGGTGATCCCCCTGGCCGTGAACGTCGTGCAGTACCCCGTCCCGCACGGCGCCCGGTGCTACGCCCTGGGTCGCGCCCTGCGCCGTGCCGTCGAGTCCTACGACCGGCCGCTGCGCGTCCAGGTCTGGGGCACTGGGGGGATGAGCCACCAGCTGCAGGGACCGCGAGCCGGACTGATCAACCGGGAGTGGGACAACGCGTTCCTCGACCGGCTCATCTCGGACCCGGCGGGGCAGTCGGAGGTGGGCCACCTCAACTACGTCGAGGAGGCCGGGTCCGAGGGCATCGAGCTCGTCATGTGGCTGATCGCCCGCGGCGCGATGGCCGACGTCGCCGATGACGGTGGTCCCGGCGCCGGGAGCACCGAGGTCCTCCACCGCTTCTACCATGTGCCGGCCTCCAACACCGCGGTCGGCCACCTGGTCCTCGCAAACCACCCGGCCAGCGACCCGGCCAGCGACCCGGCCACCCCGACCCAGGAGTGACATGACCAACCAGCCGATCCGAGTGGCCCTCGCCGGAGGCGGCGCCTTCGGCGCCAAGCACGTCAACGGACTCAAGCGCATCCCCGACGTGGACGTGGCGGCCGTCGTCAGCAGCTCCCTGGAGTCGGGAGAGGCGTTCGCGGCCGAGCACGGCATCGGACGCGCGGTGGCCACGCTCGACGACATCCTCGCGATGGACGACGTCGACGCCGTCATCCTCGCCACCCCGACCCCGATGCACGCCGACCAGACCCAGGCCGTCCTGCGGGCCGGCAAGCACGTCCAGGTCGAGATCCCGCTCGCCGACTCGCTGGCTGGGGCGGAAGCGTGTGCCGACCTCCAGGAGAAGACCGGGGTGGTCGCGATGGTGGGCCACACCCGCCGGTTCAACCCCAGTCACCAGTGGGTGCACCAGCGGGTCGTGGACGGCAGCTTCCACGTGCAGCAGATGGACGTGCAGACCTATTTCCTGCGCCGCCGGAACCTCAACGCGCTGGGTCAGCCGCGGTCGTGGACCGACCACCTCCTGTGGCACCACGCCGCCCACACCGTGGACCTCTTCGCCTACCAGACCGGCTCGCCCATCGTGCAGGCCAACGCGATCCAGGGCCCGATCCACCCCGAGCTCGGCATCGCGATGGACCTGTCCATCCAGCTGCGCGCCGAGAGCGGCGCGATCTGCACCCTGTCCTTGTCGTTCAACAACGACGGCCCGTTCGGCACCTTCTTCCGCTACATCGGCGACACCGGCACCTACCTGGCGAGGTACGACGACCTCAGCACGGGCAAGGACGAGCCGATCGACGTGAGCAAGGTGGCCGTGTCCATGGACGGCATCGAGCTGCAGGACCGCGAGTTCGTGTCAGCCATCCGCGAAGGAAGGCAACCCAACTCCTCCATCGCCGACGTCCTCGACTGCTACCGAACCCTCGACGCCTTGGAGCGGCAGCTGTAACTCCACCCGCAGGTGGCGACGACGGGGGTGCGAGGGGTCAGTACCAAGAGGGACCCTGGGGCGTGTACTCCTTCTCCATGGTTTGAGCCTCTTCATCGGTCAACTCGACATCCAAAGCGGCAACCGCCTCCGGCAGATGGTGATCCTTCGTGGCACCGACGATCGGGGCAGACACCAGCGGGTTGCGCAACACCCACGCCAAGGCCACCTGCGCCATCGTCAAACCACGCGCGTTCGCGACCGCCTCGACCGCGGTGACGACCGGTTCGTCGAAGGGAGAGTCGAAGGCCTGGACGAGGTGATCGACATCGGATCGGTGCGACTGCTGTCCCCACGGGCGGGCAAGCCGCCCCTTGCCTTGTGGCGAATAGGGCACGCAGCCCACACCCATGTCGGCGCACATGGCCATCAGCTCTGATTCGTCCTGGCGGCGAAGCAGGTTGTACTGGTTCTGCATGGACACGAATCGGGTCCATTCCCCCAGGTCTGCGGCGTGCTGCAGCTTGGCGAACTGCCAGGCGAACATGGACGAGGCGCCGACGTAGCGGACCTTGCCCGCCTTGACGACGTCGTGCAGGGCCTCCATCGTCTCCTCGACCGGCGTGTCGGGGTCGTAGCGGTGGATCTGGTACAGATCTACGTAGTCGGTGCCAAGACGGCCCAGCGACGCGTCGAGCTGCTCGAGGATGGCCTTGCGTGACAGACCTCGACCACCAGGCCCATCGTGCATCTTTCCGTAGACCTTTGTCGCGAGGACGATGTCTTCGCGTCGGGAGTAGCGACCGATGGCTCTGCCGACCACCTCCTCGGAGGTGCCGTGCTGGTAGACGTTCGCGGTGTCCCAGAACGTGATGCCCAGCTCGACGGCCTGCCGGAAGAATGGTTGTGCAGCATCGTCGTCCAGTGCCCAACGGTGCGCTGCTTCGGCCGTGGGGTCGCCGTAGCTCATGCAACCGAGCGCGAGCCGGCTGATGCGCAGCCCTGTGCTGCCAAGACGGGTGTACTCCATGGTCGTCTCCTTCGTGCGTGGCAGGTCGACGAGAGCAGGCGATGCGACGGTCGGCCGGCGGGTCCTGATCGATCCTCCTCCGCAGGTCGTACCTCGGCCTGGTCAGACGTGGCGCCCCGCTGACCCAGGGTCCAGCTGGGACGACAGCGCCGCGGCGAACCGGGCGAGCGTGCGCTCCGTCCCGGCAACGCGCGGCGACTCGTTGAGGTGACCGTGCAGGACGCCCGGCTCCGTGGAGACATCGCACTGCACACCGGCCTCGGCGAGCATTCGCGCGAAGTCCTCACCCGACACGCGTAGATCGTCGTACTCCGAGTTCACCATGGTCACCGGCGGCAACCCGGCGGGGTCGCCTGCCGCTGGCATGGCGTACGGGCTCACGGACGCGATGTCACCGCCGGCGTAGTCCCGGGTGATCCGCTCGACGTCTGCCGGACGGAAGCGCAACAGTTCCGGCACGTCGGACATGGCACCTTCGTGGGCGACGGGCTGCGGCGGGAGAACGGCGTGCAGACAGGGGTAGGCGAGCAGGAGTCGGCACGGTCGCACCTCGTCACCGTCGTCACGGAGCCTCATGGCTGCACCCGTGGCCAGGTTCGCGCCGGCACTGGCACCCCCGATCGCCACCCGCCGCGCGTCGAGACCGAGGGCGTCGGCGTGCACCACGACCCAGCGCCAGGCAGCCAGGACGTCGTCGAGCGGCACCGGGAAGGCGTTGGCGCCAGTGGCCGGGTCGACCAGCCGGTAGTCGACGCTGACCACCACTGCACCGGCCCGGACGACCAGCTCACGGGCCACGGCATCGGCCTCGGGCATCTCGAGGTCTCCGGCGACGAAGCCGCCACCGTGCAGCCACACCAGGCCGGCACGAGGCGTTCCGGGCGCGACACCACCGGATGAGTACACGCGCATCGGAACCGGACCATGCGGTCCAGGCGCCTCGACCGCCTCAGATTCCACCGCCGGTGGGACGTAGTCGGTCCGGCCCTGCGCCATGAACTGCTCGAAGCGCCCCCTCGACGCGGGATCACCGAAGGCCTCAGGCCAGGAAGCGATGCCGTCGATGAGGTGGAACCTGCGGGTGTAGTGGGGGTCGATCGGCATGAGAGTCCTCAGGGTCAGCCGGCGTGGGACAGCAGGAAGTCAGTCGTCCGGTCGACCAGCGCCTCGACCTCGTGGGCCCGGAGGGTCGGGAACATGTGCCCCTGCCCGGGCACGGTGACGAGGTCGGCGGTCCCGCCAGCGGCCAGGAGCGCCTCGGCCAGCCGGGCGCTCTGCCGTGGTGGCACAGCCAGATCCGCGTCACCGTGGACCAGGAGGAAGGGCGGTGCGCCAGGGCGGACGTGACTGACGGGGCTCGCCTCCCGAGCCAGCTCGGGGACGTCGGCCGGCGGTCCGCCGAGGAGCATCGCCTCACGCGAGCCCGGGCCGCGGTCGGCGTCGCCCCCCACCTCCGCCTGGTCGTCGGGCATCGCCAGCAGGTCGGTGACCGGGTACCAGAGCGCGACGGAGCTGACGGGCGGTGCAGCCTGCCCACGCAGAGCGTGCAAGGCGGCCAGGTGACCGCCGGCGCTGACCCCGAACGCCGCCATGGGCAGGTCACCGAGGCCGAGCCCGTCCCGGTTGGCGACGACGTAGTCCCAGGCTGCCGCGACGTCCGTGGGCTGGGCCGGGAACTGCGCCTCGCCGCTGAGCCGGTAGTCGGCACTGACGATCGCGACGCCGCTGCCGGCCATGCGCTCGAAGAGCCGGCCCGACGTGGGCGACAGTGGCCCGGGGCCGGCCCGTCGCGATCCCACCCGCCAGCCGCCTCCGTGCAGGTAGAGACAGATCAGCCGCGGCGACCGCGGCGCGTAGACGTCGAGCGCCAGCGGTCGGAAGCCGGGCAGGCCGGCATACACGACGTCCCGGCGGATCTGGACCTCGGTCACGAGACGGCCGCCACCTCCGGCGAGCGCTTGTGGAACCGTCCGCCCTGCACGATGCACACGAGGTTGTCGGCGTCCTCGAGGATCGTCACGTCGACGGTCGGGTCGCCGTTCACGACGAGCAGGTCGGCGAGGTAGCCCTGCTTGAGCAGCCCGAGCTCGTCACCCATGCCCATCAGCTGACCGCCGTACTGGGTGGCCGCGACGAGGGCCTCGGCGGGTGAGTAGCCCAGCTCGGTGACGAACAGCCCGAGGTCGCGGGCGTTGCGCCCGATCGGGTTGTTGGGGAAGCCGTAGTCGCCACCGATGAGGGCCCGGATGCCGCGCTTGCGGATCGCGGGGTAGATCGCCTGCATCCCCGCGAGCGCGTCGACGGAGCCCATCTGCTGGGCAACCTCGGTGGTGATCCCGAACTCGGCCCCCTCGTGGACGTTGGCGTAGATGATGCCGGGCGCAGGGCTGACGAACAGGAAGTCCTTGTTGGCCTCGAGCAGGTCCAGGCCCTCCTCATCGGCGTACGTGCAGTGGTAGATCGAGCGGAAGCCTGCGCGGACAGCGAGCTTGACCGACTCGGGTGACTGGCAGTGGCCGTTGAGCCACACGCCGACCTCACGGGCGGCTTCGCCGGCGGCGTTGAGCTCGTCGGCGTCGTACTGCGTCATGTGGCTGCCGCCGGGGACGAAGACGTCGTCGTTGCTCACGAGGAACTTCACGCTGTCGAAGCCCATCGCCGCCTGCTCGCGCACCCACCGCGCGCAGGCGTCGGGACCGGTCCAGTCGGGCTCGACGTGGCCGTCGGGGCGTTGCGGGTGGTTGTCGCGCTCCGCTGCCGCCGCCAGCATCCGCGGCCCCGGGATCACCCCGCCGCGGATCTTGTCGCGGACGACCGGCTCGACCGGCATCGGGAGGAGCGACCCGGCGGAGTATGCAGAGGTGAAGCCCGCGTCGAGCACGATCTTCGCGTTGCGCTCGGTGCGGGCCAGCTCGGACTCGAAGCCCTCGATGTGGTGGAAGAACGACACGTCGAGCGGCGGGTTGAACGACGGGTCGATGTGCCCGACCGCGGAGGGGAAGGTGAGGTGGGCGTGGCTCTCGATCATGCCGGGCATGACCGTCCGGCCCGCCACGTCCACGACCTCGGCGCCGTCGTGGTGATCCGGGTGGTGGCCCTGTCGGACATCGACGATCCGGTCGCCCTCGACGACGACCTCCCCGGGGAAGGCCGGCACCCCGGTCCCGTCGAAGACCTGCCCGCCGGTGAAGATCGTCCGACTCATGGTGACTCCATTATCACATCGTGAAAGTTGATTTCATTCCTACCAAAGTGTGCTCAGGTCCGTCCAGCATGTCAAGACTGGCCAGCCACCGCCCGAGCATCGGTGCTGTCCAACAGACTCAGACGAAACGCTGCCGGATCTGGCCGATGCCCTCGACCGAGCTCACCAGCTCCTCGCCGGCCTGCAGGAAGCGAGGCGGGGTCCTGCGGTTCCCGACCCCGGCAGGGGTGCCAGTGAAGATGAGGTCCCCCGGCAGCAACGGGCACACCGAGGAGATCCGGGCCACGAGGTCGTCGACGGGGAAGATGAGCTCACTCGTCCGACCGCTCTGGAGGACCTCGTCGCCCAGGCGCGACTCGAAGCCGAGGTCGTCCCGGTCGGGCAGCGCATCGGGGGTCACGGCCCATGGGCCGGTGGGACCGAACCCCGGGTGGGACTTGGCGAGCGAGAACTGCGGAGGCGTCCCACGGAGCTGCTGGAGGCGCTCCGACAGGTCCTGTCCCACGGTCACCCCGGCGACGGCGGCCCAGCCCTGCGCGCGGGGAATCCGGTACCCGCCCGACCCGATGACGACCACGACCTCGATCTCCCAGTCGACGTTGCCGGGCGGCAGCGCCACCTCGACGTCGGACCCCGTGATGCAGGTCGGGAACTTCGTGAACAGCAACGGCTCCTCAGGCGGCTGGTAGCCGGCCTCGGCCGCATGCGGCCGGTAGTTCAATGCCACCGCGAAGACCTGACGAGGCATCGGGACGGGCGCCCCCAGCCGACCCACTGCCACCGGAGCGGCACCGGACCAGTCCGCGGTGGCGGCCCACCGGCATACGTCATCCCACTGGGCGAGGGCGCCGACCGCGTCGGCAGGCAGGTCCCCGCCGGAGGCGGTGGCCACGTCGAGGACCTCGACCTGCGGGTCGTCGCCGCGGACGAGGACGAAGCGCCCGTCGAGTGTCCCGAACCGCACGCTCAGTCCTCGTGGTCGGCGTAGAGGTCGGTCGTGTAGGGCTCGGTGTCGTGGCGGTCCCGCCACGCGATCACGTGGTTGCGCAGGACGCCGACGCCCTCGATCTCGGCCTCGACCTTGTCGCCGACCTGGAGGTAGRAGTCGAACGGGTTGGGCTGGATCGCCGCGACGCCGGAGATGGTGCCGGTCGTGATGATGTCGCCCGCGCTGTAACCCTGGGCCGAGTGTTGGGCGACGAGGTGCGGGATGTCGATGAGCATCTTGGACGTGTTGCCGGCCTGGCGGACCTCCCCGTTGACGCGCAGCTCCATGGCGAGGTTCTGCGGGTCGGGCAGCTCGTCCTTCGTCACGATCCACGGCCCGATCGGGCAGAACGTGTCGATCGCCTTGGAGAACGAGAACACACCCGACTGCATCTCGCGACGCTGGATGTCGCGGGCGGTGATGTCGTTGAAGACGAGGTAGCCGGCGATGTAGTCCTCTGCCTCCTCGGGCCCGAAGAACTTGCCGCTCTTGCCGATGACGATGCCGAGCTCGAGCTCGTAGTCGAGTTCCTTGGTCAGACCCTCGGGGTACACGATCGCCTCGTCCGGGCCGATGATCGCGTCCACGTTCTGGAAGAAGACGATGCCCTTGTGGACCGGGTGGCTCCAGTCGACGGCCTGGAGCTCCTCGTGGTGGTCGGAGAAGTTGCCGGCAGTGTGGAAGAACTTCTTCGGCACGATCGGCGCGCGCAACGTGACGTCGGCAAGGGCATGCGTGGCGCCCGTCTCGCCGACCTGGCCCCCGCGCTCGAAGAACTCTCGCGTCGAGGGGACGTCGAGCTCGACGACGGTGTCCCCTTCGAGCCTGCCGACCTTACCGTCATCGAACGTCACGAGCTTCATGGGGGCACTCCTCATCGAGATACGAAGACTCTCACATCGCGAAAGTCATTTTCATAAATGGTCACTCAGGTTCCGGCGCGTGTCAAGGCGGTCGAGGCGAGGTGGACGTTCAGTCGGCGGTCAGGGCGACGGCACCCCGACGCGAAAGACCCTCAGCTGCAGGGCGAGCGTCGCGTAGTAGCCGACGAGGGTCGTGAGCTCGAAGACTCCGGACTCCCCCAGCAGGGCAACGGCCTTCGCGTATGCCGCGTCGGCCAGGTCGCCGTCGGTCACCAGCGCGAGGGTGAGCTCGGCGACCGTGCGCTCATCCTCGGGAAGCACGGCGTACGAGCCGTCCTGTATCCCGCTGAGCTCGTCGTCCGTGAGCCCGACGTGCCGGCCGACCGCCTCGTGGGCGTACCACTCGTACTCGGAGCGCCAGTGGACTCCGACGACGAGGATCGCGACCTCGCGGGCGCGGTCCGACAAGGCGGTCTCGTACCGGATGGCCGACCCCACCGCCTGGAGCGTGCCGCCCACCCGGGGCTGGAGGAGGAAGGCGTTGAACGGCCCTTCGAGGCCACCGTCCTCGTCACGCAGGCGGAACAGCTGCGGTCCTTGAGCGCGCTTGCCACCAGCGATCGCGTCGTAGACGACCCGCTGGTCGTCGTCGAGGTCGGACGGGGACAGCTTGGCGACCCGGCGCGTCACGCGACGATGCCGGACGAGGCCAGCGTGGAGATGTCGGCACACGTGGCGAGCAGCGCCGGCTTGAGCTCCTCGAGCAGTCGTTCGCTGGACCAGTCCCGAGCCTGCACAGCGACATTCACCCCCGCCACGACCGCCCCTCCGGGCCCGACGATCGGTGCAGCGACCGAGCGGAGCCCGTACGCCAGCTCCTCGTTCTGGGTGGCCCACCCCTGGCTGCGGATGGCCGCGAGCTCGTCCTTGAGGGCCGCCAGGGAGAGCTTGGCGTTGGGACCGTGCTGGGTGTCGAAGGACGCGGCCGTGATCCTCGACTTGAGGTCCTTGGGGTCGAGGTTGGCCAGCAGCAGCTTGCCGATCGATGTCGTGACCGCGGGCAGTGTGGAACCCACCTGGATGTTGGCCGTCACGAGGTCACGGTTGCGCAGGCGGATCAGGTAGAGCACCTGGTCGCCCGTGAGGACCGCGAGGTTGACGGTCTCACCCGTCAGCTCCGCGAGCTGCTGGAGCTTGGGCGTCGCGAGCCCGACGAGGTCGAAGCTGCGCAGCGCTGCGGTCCCCAGCGTCAAGGCCTTCACCCCGGGCCGGTAGTCGCCTCCGGGAAGGTGGTCGAGGTAACCCTCGGAGACCAGGGTCATCACGACGCGGTACACGGTCGGCATGGGCAGACCCGCCTCGGCGGCGAGGTCGGTCACTCGCCAGGTGGGCCGCTGCTCGTCGAAGAGGCTCAGCAGGCGCAGGCCCTTGGCGAGCGCCTCGACGCGGTACTCGGGCTTGTCGGCGGCGTCGCCCTTGTCCGCCGCGGTCGTCCTCGGTGTCATGCGAACCTTCCTGTCCCAACTGCGCTGAGCGTTCCCTGTGAGCCAGCCTAGAGCCGCCTCCCCCGGACCCACGCTGGACACATCGCCACCGGTGGGTTACTTTTGGAGAAAGCGACTTTCATCATACGAGAACTGCGAGAGGCAGGCAAGGTGAGCAGCTGGCTGTCCCTGCAGGATCGACCCGCCCTCGTCGTCGGAGCGGGTGGGCTCGGAGGAGCGAGCGCGCTCGGCCTCGCCACGCAGGGCGCGCACGTGGTGGTCGTCGACCGCGACGGCGAGGCCCTCGACGCCGTGGCCCGTCAGGCCAAGGAGTCCGGCTGTGAGCTGGCGACTCTCGAGGCCGACGTGGGCACGGCCGACTCCAGCCGGGCCGCCGTCGAACAGGCCGTGCGAATGGTCGGCACCCCCCAGGTGTTCCTCCACGCCGTGGGCCGCAACACCCGCCGGCCGGTGCTCGAGCTCTCCGACGAGGACTGGCAGCAGATGGTCACCCTCAACCTGTCCACGGCGTGGTGGCTCGGCCAGGAAGTCGGGCGCCGGATGGTGTCCGCGGCATACGGTCGCATGGTGTTCGTCTCCTCGGTCTCCGGCCTGCTCGCCCACCCGAACCACGCGCCCTACGCCGCGAGCAAGGGTGGCATCAACCAGATGATGCGGGTGATGGCTCGTGAGTGGGCCACCCACAACGTGACGGTCAACGCCGTCGCGCCGGGCTACATCGAGACCGAGCTGACCCGCGCCTACCTCGACACCGACGGCCACCGCGAGGAGCTCGAGTCGCTCGTGCCCGCCGGTCGGCTGGGCCGACCCGAGGAGGTTGCCGACGCGGTGACCTTCCTCGCCTCCGACCGTGCCAGGTTCGTCACGGGACAGGTCCTCTACATCGATGGTGGCCGGGTCCTCGTCTGAGGCTCTCCCGCCACCGAACCCTCCTACCGCGAAAGGCCCTCCGTATGCCGCTCAACCCCGTCCCGATCCCCCGCCGCTTCGAGGGTCGCTCAGTCGTCGTCACCGGGGCCGGCACCGGCTTCGGAGCCGAGATCGCGGTGCGCGCCGCGCAGGAGGGTGCGCGGGTCGTCGGCATCCACTACCGCAGCTCCAGGGCCGGGGCCGAGAAGACCGCCGAGCGCGTGCGCGCCGAGGGCGCGGAGACGGTGCTGCTGCAGGCCGACATCGTGCACTGGGACCAGGTGGCGGCAATGGCGGACGCGGCCTTCGAGCAGCTCGGTGGCGTGGACGTGCTGGTCAACAACGTCGGCGACGTGGCGCGCGAGCAGATGTCCTGGCGGGACATCACCGAGGAGTCGATCGACCACGTCCTCGCCGTCGACATCAAGGGCACGATGGCCTGCATCCACGAGTTCGGCAGCAGGATGCTCGACCAGGGTCACGGCAGCATCGTCAACATCGGCTCGACGGTCATCGTCCGCGGCAGCGCCCGCGCGCCGCAGTACGCCGCGGCCAAGTACGGCCTCCTCGGCGCGACCAAGTCCTACGCCCACGCCTTCGCCCCGACCGTGCGTGTCAACATCTTCGCTCCCGGATTCATCGAGACCGAGGCCACCCTCGGCCGCGAGGACTGGAAGTCCGGGCGCGGTGAGCAGCTGCGCAAGCTGACGCCGATGGGTCGCATCCCCGGTCCGGCCGACTACGCCGGCGCCGCCCTCTTCCTCGCCACCGACGACGCGGACCACATCACGGGTGGCTACCTCGTCGCGGACGGCGGCTACAACATGGTTGGCGCCTGAGGGCTTCGACCTTCCCCACGATCTGCCGTCACCCTCGGCCAGGAGCTGACATGACCCATCCCCACGACGTCCCGCTGGCCGAGGCGCGGTCGATCGTGCGACGCGCCGTGGACAAGGCCGAACAGCTCGGGCTGCGCGGCGGCGTCGCCGTCGTCGGGGCCAGTGGTGCCCTGGTGACCGCGTCGAGACTCGACCACGGCGGCCTCGGCGGCATGGCGCGCGCCACCTCGAAGGCCTGGATCTCCGCCACCCAGCAGATCCCGAGCACCGAGCACCTGCACCGGATGACGACCCTGCCGGCCCCGATCTCGAGTGGCTTCGTCGGCATATCGCCGCAGGCGATGTTTCCCGGCGCCGGCGGGATGCCCTTGCGCAACGAGGACGGTCAGGTGGTCGGCGGCATCGCGGCCTCAGGGGCGACGGTGAGCCCGTTCCTCCCCGCCGACGTCGCCCCCGAGGTGGTCAGCGCCGACGGCGCCCCGGCCAACCCCGAGGACCTGCTCATCGCCTACGCCCTGGGCGTCCCCTACGTCGGTCAGCACGGTGACGACGCCGCTCGGTGGACTGCTCGCTTCGGTGACCTGACCATCGCCCCCGAGGACAGCCTCGGCACTGCGCCCGCCCCCGGGGCCACACGGCAGGTGCAGCTGGACTGGGCCATCGCCCTGGTGGACCGTGCCATCGCAGCTGCCGCCGAGCGCGGGCTGCGCGTCGCGGTCGCGGTCGTGGACGCGGGGGGCGACCCGATCCAGCAGGACCGGATGGACGACACGCCCGGGGCCGGCGTCGAGGTGGCCCTCGCGACGGCGACGACTGCGGCGCGGTACGGAGCGGCGAGCGAGGACGTGGCGCAGCAGTTCGGCTCCGCCGTCGCGCAGCTCGGACGACTCGCTCCGTCTCCCCTCCTCACGTCTCCGGGAGGCATCCCCGTCCTGGTGGAGGGCCGCATCGTCGCGGGCCTCGGCGTGGGCGGAGTGCACCCGGACCTGTGCGCCGAGCTGGCTCGCGCGGCATACGCGTCATGACCGAGCCGACCAGGGTCGCCGTGATCGGCACCGGCGCGATCGGCAGCCTGTATGCAGCGCACCTCGCCCGGGTGCCCGACGTCGAGGTGTGGGCCGTCGACCCGTGGCGCGAGCACACTGAAACCATTGCCGCACATGGACTCCGGGTCATCGGCCGCGCCGAGTTCGTCGCACCCGTGCGCGCCGTGACCGAGGGGTCACAGCTCCCACGCTGCGACTTCGGGATCGTCGCGACGAAGGCCCAACACACCCGGGAGGCGGTCGGAGGCGCGCACACCGCGCTTCAGGACGCCACCGTCGTCAGCGTGCAGAACGGCCTGGGGAACGAAGAGGTCATCGCGGAGGTGGTGCCGCTCGTGGCCCGGGGAAGCATCGTCCCGGCCGGCGCGGTCACCGCACCTGGCATCGTCCGCTTCGACGCCCAGGGCGACACCTGGATCGGGCCTTTCGAGCCGAGCCCCGCACCGATGGAGTCCATCCGGCGCCTCGCCCTCCTTCTCACCGAGGGTGGCCTCGCGACGCATGCCCTCGCGGACGCCCGGGGGCCGCAGTGGACCAAGGTGGTCTTCAACGCCGCGACGAGCCCGATCGCCGCCTTGACCCGTCTCACCATCGGTCAGGTGTGCAGCGACCCTGCTATCCGTCGTGAAGTGGATCTCCTTGTGGCAGAGGCTCTTTCAGTCTGCGACGCCGCGGGAATCGTCCTGACGAAGTCGCCCGACGAAGCCATGGCGGAGGCGATCGAGGTGGCCTTCCACCACAAGCCGTCGATGCTCCAGGACGTCCTCGCCGGCCGTGCGACCGAGGTCGACGTGCTCAACGGCGGCATCGCCGCCGAGGGCAGGCGGCGCGGGATCGCGACCCCGCGACACGACCTCATGTGCGCGCTGCTGCACGGCCTCGAAGCCTCCCGATCCTGATTTCGCGGAAGGCGTTTACAAGCGCCGCGCGACCGCCTACAGTTACCATAACCGAAATCGACTTTCACAATGCGAGAGTCGAACCGAACATCCACAGCCACGCACTCAAAGAGGAGACCGACCGTGAGCACCCCCCGTCGGCGTCACGCCCGCACCCTGTCCGTCGTCACGGTCGGCCTGACCGTCACCGCCCTGTCCGCCTGCGCCTCGGGGACGGGGTCGGGGTCGGACACCTCGTCCTCGTCGACCTCGAGCTCCTCGAGCTCGTCCAGCGGGGCCGCCTCGACCCTCCCCAAGACCCTGGTCTTCTCGCCGATCTCGCTCGCCCCGCCGGCCCTTCAGGGACTGTCGAAGGGCGTCCAGGGATACGGCGGGTCGAAGGGCTGGCAGGTCATCGTCCAGGACCCGAACTTCAACCCCAGCAAGCAGACCCAGGACCTCAGCGCCGTGATCGACTCCGGGCGAGCCGGCGCCGCCTGGGTCCTCGCCGTCGCGCCCAAGGGCTTCGGCGACATGCTGAAGAAGGCCCAGGCCAAGGGTGTGCCGATCCTGGTCAACGGCAAGCCCGAGGAGTACGGCCTCTCGGGCCCCCAGCCCGGCATCACGTTCGACTACATCGACTACACCCAGGCCGGCACCGCGCTCGGTGACCAGCTCGGCAAGTGCATCACCAGCAAGCTCGGGGGCAACGCGGACGTTCTGTTCTCCACGTCGGCCGCCGGTAGCGCGGGCAAGCAGGAGATGGAGGACGCCGCGAAGAAGGCCCTGGCGGCGGCTGCTCCCAACGCCAAGATCGTCGACGAGCAGAGCATCGTCGACCGCACCAAGGGCGTGACGACGATCGCAAGCGTCCTTCAGGGGCACCCGAACGTCAAGGCTGTCATGTCCACCGGCGACGAAGGCACCCTCGCCGCCATCACGGCGTTCAAGTCGGCGGGCAAGACCCTCGGCTGCAACGTCGACTTCGGTGGCAACGACGAGGTCCTCGCCCTCGTGAAGTCGGGTGCAGTCTTCGCCTCCGTCGCTCTGCAGTTCCAGGCCGACATGGCTCAGTCCTTCGACACGCTGGTCAAGATGCAGGCAGACCCGAAGGCGGTCGGCCAGGTGCTGGTCGTGCCGCAGAAGATCGTCACCCAGAACGGCTGAGCGAGCTCCCCATGAACGCCACCCCCACGACCCCGCGCGCGGCCGCTCCCTCCAGTGAGGGGGCGGCCGGGACGCCGGATGCCGTTGCTCCCCCGCGTCCCGCCAAGGACCCGATCGGTATCCGCGCCCTGATCTTCGTCCGCGAGCGCGGGATCTTCGTCCTCTGGGCTCTGATCATCGTGATCTTCTCGGTGTGGGCGAGTCCCTTCTTCGGGACGTTCGACAACGCCATCCTCATTGCCAACGGCGCGGCCCTCACGGCGATCTTCGCCGCCGGAGTGGCGGTCGGCATCATCTGCGGGGCCCTCGACCTCTCGATCCCCGGCGTGGCGGCGGTCGCCAGCTGCACCACGGGGTGGCTCATGACCCACGGCCAGCTCGTCATCGTCTCGATCGCCGCAGGCATCGCGGTGGGTGCGCTCGTCGGGGTCGCGAACGGCCTCATCTCACTGCGCGGGTTCAACCCCATCATCGTCACGATCGGCACGCTCTCGATCACGAGTGCCGCCGCGGCCCTCATCGCCGGCGGCTACACCTTCCCGGGCCTGACGAACTTGAACTTCATGGGCACGCAGCGCTACCTCGGCGTGCCCGCACCGGTCTGGATCGTCGCCGTGCTCTTCGTCATCGTCACGGTCTTCCTCACCCGGACCCGCGACGGCATCCGGATGATGGCGGTCGGCGGCAACGCCGAGGCGGTGCGACGCTCGGGCATCCACAGCGACCGCTACAAGGTCGCCGGCTTCGTCATCAGCTCCGTGTGCGCCGCCCTCGGAGGCCTGGTCACGACGGCGGTCGTCACCGAGGCGAGCCCCTCAGCCAGTCCGGGCATCATCTTCGACGCCCTCACCGCCGTCGCCCTGGCCGGCGTCTCCCTCGCCGGTGGGCGGGGCAGCCTGCCCCGCGTCCTCGTCGGTGCCCTCGTGCTGGCCACGATCACCAACGGCCTGACCGTCAAGGGAGTGCAGCCCTACTGGGCCACCGGCGTGACCGGTGTCCTGCTGCTCGCCTCTCTCGGCCTCGAGAAGTGGGTCTCGACGGCGGTCTCCACCCGCCTGATGACCACGGCACAGGCCTCCGTCCACACCGGCACGAGGTGAGTCGCATGACCGACACCGCACCCGCCCTGCAGCTCGAGGGCGTCGACATGCACTACGGCTTCGTCCGCGCCCTCGACGGGATCGACTTCCAGGTCAACCAGGGCGAGGTCGTCGGTCTCCTCGGCGACAACGGCGCCGGCAAGTCGACCCTGCTCAAGATCATGTCGGGGGCCCACCGCCCCACCGGAGGAACCCTCCGGGTCCACGGCCACGAGAAGGTGTTCTCGGCCCCGAGCGACGCCACGGCGGCCGGGATCCAGATGGTCTACCAGGACCTCGCACTCGTCGACGCCCTCGACATCTCCACCAACCTCAACATCGGTCGCGAGATCATCCGCAAGGGACCGCTCGGCTGGCTGGGTTTCGTCGACCACCGGGCGCAGCGCAAGCGCTCCGAGGCGGAGCTCGAGCGCCTGGGCGTCCGCACCGCTGCGATGACCCGTCCGGTCGAGATGCTCTCCGGCGGTCAGCGACAGGTCGTCGCCCTGGCCCGCAGCGCGACCCGGGTCACCGGTGACCAGAACGGCGTCCTGCTGCTCGACGAGCCCACGGCCGCCCTCGGCTACGAGCAGACGCTCCAGGTCCAGAACCTCATCCGCCGCATGGCCGACCAGGGCATCGCCTGCGTCCTCGTGACCCACAACCTGCCGCTGGCCATGACCGTCTGCGACCGGATCGCCGTCCTCAACCGCGGCAAGCTGGTCGCCGACGTCCCCACTGCCGAGACCGAGAACGACCACCTCGTCGGCTGGATCACTGGGGCGCGCGCCTCGATGTTCGTCTGACCGCCTGCCGTGAGCACCCCTCTCCCGCCGACGAACCTGCGCGTCGACGTCGTCGGCGGCGACTTCTTCGGCCGCGGTGACCAGCCCGCCCTGAGCTGGTGGCTGCCCGTGGGCGCCACCGCACAGGTGGCCTACGCGATCCGGACCGGGGACGGCTACGAGACCGGCCGGGTCGAGGGTCGACAGCAGGGCTTCGTCGTCGTCCCCGTCTTCGACCGCTCGAGGCGGCGCACGTCGGCACGGGTCAAGGTCTGGACCGACCTCGGCGAGAGCGACTGGAGCGGCGCCGTCGAGCTCGACAGCGGGCTGCTCGAGGACGCGGACTGGCAGGGCTCCTGGATCGGTCCGCGCGAAGGTGAGGTGCCCCCCAAGGGGCGGAGACCGGCATACTGGCTGCGGTCGACGTTCCATGCCCAATCCGGCACTCCGGCAACCCTTTTCGCTACCGCCCTCGGCCTCTACGAGGTGTGGCTCAACGGCCGGCGCGTGGGCGACGCGGAGCTCACTCCCGGTTACACGCAGTACCGCGACCGGGTCCAGTACCAGTCTCACGTGGTCGACGACCTGCTCGTCGACGGCGAGAACGTCGTGGCGGTCCTGCTCGCCGACGGCTGGTTCCGCGGGCAGGTGGGTATGCCGCGCGCCGGGGACCAGTTCGGGACGCAGACTGCCGTGCGGCTCCAGCTCGAGTCGGGCGACGGCGCCACCCTCACCACCAGCGGTCCGGGTTGGCTGAGCGGGCCGTCGCACCTCCTGGTCGCCGACCTCATCGGAGGACAGGAGGAGGACCATCGGCGTCTGGACCCGTCCGTCCACGACCCCGCTCACACCCCCGCCGGCTTCGCCCCCGCCGAGGCGCGGGACCCCGATGTGCGGGTCGTCCGGTCGATCGCGCCGCCCGTGCGCCCGATCGAGGAGCTCGTGCCGGCCTCGGTGACGAGGCTGCCCGACGGAGCGAGCCTGGTCGACCTCGGCCAGAACATCACCGGGCGGGTGCGACTCGCGGACCTCGGCCCGGCCGGCACGACAGTGACCCTGCGGCACGGTGAGCACCTGGTGGGCGGCGACCTCACGACGGCGCACCTCGACGTCGACGTGCCGATCTTCCCCGAGAAGCTGCCCGTCGGGCAGGTCGACGTGGTCACGTCCGCCGGCGTCGAGGGCGACGTCTTCGAACCCCGGTTCACCACGCACGGGTTCCAGTACGTCCGGGTGGAGGGACTCCCCCACTCACTCGCCGAGACGGACCTCACCGGGGTGGCGATCCACAGCGACCTGCGGCGGACCGGGTGGTTCGAGTGCAGTGACGAGCGGCTCAACTGGCTGCACGAGGCGACCGTCTGGTCGCTGCGCGACAACATCGTCGACATCCCCACGGACTGCCCCCAGCGTGAACGCTCGGGCTGGACCGGGGACTGGCAGATCTTCGCGCCGACGGCGGCCTTCCTCTTCGACGTCGGCGCCTTCACTCGCAAGTGGCTGCGCGACGTGGCCCTCGACCAGCGCGCCGACGGGTGCGTCGCGAACATCTCCCCCGCCTCCCCGATCGAGGGCTTCGACGGTCCTGTCGGCCGCGTGAACGGGTCCGCCGGATGGGGCGACGTCGTCGTCAGCGCCCCGTGGGACCTGCACGAGGCCTACGGCGACGCGCACCTCCTTCGGGAGGGTTGGCCAGCCCTCATGAAGTGGTTGAGGTATGCCGCGGGGCAGGCCGCCAGCCAGCGTCACCCGAGCCGTTCCGGGTCCGACCCCCAGCCTCACGAGGCGTACCTGTGGGACACCGGGTTCCACTGGGGTGAGTGGCTCGAGCCGGGGGTCGACCTCCACGACTTCTTCGCCTTTGCCAGCGCCGACAAGTCAGAGGTCGCCACGGGCTACCTCCACCGGTCAGCCGTCCAAGCCGCCCGCATGGGCGAGGTCGTCGGCGCATCCGCTTCGGAGACCCAGTGGCTGGACGGACTTGCGGCTGGGACCTTGGCGGCCTGGCGGGCCGAGTTCGTCGACGACACGGGTCGGCTGTCGGTGCAGACGCAGGCAGCCCACGTCCGGGCCCTGTCCTTCGGCCTGGTTCCCGAGCAGCACCGTGCCGCCGTGGCGGACCGGCTGGTCGAGCTGATCCGGGAGGCCGGCGACCACCTCGCCACAGGATTCCTCTCCACTGCCATGCTGCTGCCGACCCTGGCCGACCACGGCCACCTCGACACGGCCTACGACGTGCTCCTGCAGGACACCCAGCCGTCCTGGCTCGTGATGCGCGAGCGCGGCGCGACCACCGTGTGGGAGCGCTGGGAGGGAGTGGACGCCGACGGAGAGGCCCACGAGTCGCTCAACCACTACAGCAAGGGCGCCGTGATCTCCTTCCTCCACCGGTACGTCGCGGGACTGGTGCCCACCTCCCCGGGATACCGGACGTTCCGGGTCGAGCCACGGCCCGGCGGAGGGCTGACCTCGGCCCGTGCCGACCTCGACAGCCCGTTCGGCCCGATCAGCAGCGCCTGGCAGATCACCGACGGGATCCTGCGGTTGGACGTCAGGGTCCCGCCGGGCACAAAGGCGATCGTCGTGCTGCCCGACGGGGCCAGACACCAGGCCTCCCCCGGCACGCACACCTGGACCTCGACGACCTGACCTTCCCCACCCTTCGTCGACCTGACTACTCGTCGACCCGGCTCAGACCTCGGTCGCCTCTCCGCGGGCGAGCCGGCGGACCACGTCGTCGGCGCTGAAGGCAGCGAGCATCCCGGCATACTTCACCGGGTCCGTGGTCTCGCCCTCGTGGATCGGGATGGCGAGGCGTGGCGCGACCTCGGCGACGTAGTCAACGGCCTCGGACAGCTTCAGCCACGGTGCGTCGATCGGGACGGCCAGGACGTCGATGTCGCGGTGGGGCACCACGAACGAGTCCCCGGGATGCAGCAGCGCGCCGTCGCCGACCAGGTAGGCGTTGTTGGTGCAGCCGGGCACCGGCCCCCAGACCGGGGCGTGGATTCCGCCGAGCACGTCGACGACGACGCCGCCCAGCCGGAGTCGTTCTCCCGGACGCACGACCCGAGCCTCGGGCAACCCGACGACTGCCTCGGCCGTGTCGGGGTCGATCACCAACGCGGCTGACGGGTTCGCCGTCACCAGCTCGCGGACCCCCGCCGGATCGAGGTGGTCACCGTGCTGGTGGGTGACGAGGATCGCGGTCAGGTCGGTCACGCCCGAGACGTCCGAGAACACGCCGGGATCGATGAGCAGCCGGGTGCCGTCGAGGTCGACGAGCAGGCAGGCGTGGCCGAGGTGGGTGATCCGCATTTCGAGCTCCTTGGGGTCCGCGCTTCCGTTCGCAACGAGTTCAGCGTACTCTCACTGTGAGAAGAAGACTTCCGCAGAGCAAGAGTTGTTCGACTGCTTCACGATGGCCGCCGCCACCCAGGAGTTCTGATGACCATGCGTATCCTCGGCCTCGGTGCTGGCGCCCCGGGAGGTAGCGCCGAGATCCTGCTCAAGGAGGCCCTGCGGGCCGCGCAGTCCGACAACGTCGCCGTCGAGCTGGTCCGCCTCGAGGAGCTGCGCTACGGCACCGGGGCCGGTCAGACCGGCGACGACGACGTCCCGTGGCTGTGGGAACGTCTCCTCGACTGTGACGGCCTCGTCGTCAGCGCCCCGATCTTCAGCCGGACCGTCCCGGCGGTCGTCAAGGTCGTCGTCGACCGTCTCCTCGGGCCCAACGCCGATGCGGCGATCGTCCGCACGATGCTCGACATGCAGGCCCGCGGGGAGCAGCCGGCCATGGCCTTCCGCCTCGACGAGCGGGTGCTCAAGCCGCGCGTCGCCGGACTGATGGCCGTAGGAGGCTCGCTCGTCGGTCGGTGGCACACGCTCGCCCTCCCTGTCCTGCACACCCTGACGTTCTCCATGCAGACCGCCGTGGTCGACCAGCTGGTCGTCAGCGGCTGCGGCACCCCCAAGTCGGTGGTCCTCGACACTGCTGCCCTCGAGCGCGCCGGCCAGCTCGGGCGGCACGTCGCCGGCCAGCTCGGCCGCCCGTTCGACGAGGCCGTGTATGCCGGCGAGCCCGGGGTGTGCCCGCTGTGCCACCTGTCAGTCATCGAGCTGCGCGGCCGGGAGGTCGAGTGCGCGACCTGCGGTGCGCAAGGGCTCCTGCAGTCCGACGGCTCCGTCGAATGGACCTCCCTGGACACCTCGGTGATCACCATGGCGGAGAAGCACGAGCACTACCGCGAGATCATCGAGACCGCGCAGCGGCACGGGGCGGAGCGGTCCCGGATCGACGGCCTCGCGGCCGCCTACGACTCGTTCGATCCTGTCGTCCACCCGGAAGGGAACTGACCCATGCACGTCCTCATCGCCGGCGGCGGTCAGCCCGGAGGGCCGTCTTGCAGGCAGGGTGCCGATTCGGGAGCTCCGGCATGAGCGGACGGCTGGCGGGCAAGGTCGCCCTGGTCACGGGGACCGGTGGAGGCATCGGACGGGCGACGGCCCAGGTCCTCGCCCGCGAAGGGGCGCACGTCGTCGGCTGCGACCTCGACCCGGAGGCGTCGGCGGAAACGGTTCGGCTGGTGCGCGACACCGGCGGCCGGATGGATGCCATCGCGCCGGTCGACCTCGCCAGCGCGGAGGGGGCTGCTGCCTACGTCGACGAGGCAGTACGGCTCGCGGGGGCGGTCGACATCCTCGTCAACAATGCCTCGGCCATCCGCTTCGGGGCCATCGACGAGCTGTCGGTGGACGACTGGGCTTTTACGATCCGCAACGAGCTCGACATCGTCTACTACGCCATCCGCGCGGCCTGGCCCCACCTCAAGGAGCGTGGCGGGTCGATCGTCAACCTCGGCTCCATCTCGGGGTCGCGCGGAGCCTTCTTCATGCCGCAGAACGCCCACGGCGCCGCCAAGGGAGGGGTCCTGGCGTTGACCTGCCAGCTCGCCGTCGAAGGCGGGCCGCTGGGCATCCGGGTGAATGCCGTCAGCCCGGCGATGACCGAGACTCCCCACACCGCACCGATGTTGCGGGACCCCCACGGTCCAGCCGCCGACATCGTCGCCCGGATCCCGTTGCGCAAGTTGGGCCAGCCCGAGGACATCGCCAACGCGATCCTGTTCCTCGCCAGCGACGAGGCCGGCCACATCACGGGGGTCAACCTGCCCGTCGACGGCGGAACGGCGGCGGTGGGCTGAGATGAACCAGGAAGACCAGGTGGCCGTCGGCAACCCGGCATTCTCCGGGAGGTACGTCGAGCGGGGCGACACGGCATACGACCAGGCGCGGGTGGGACGGATCTTCAACGAGCGGCGCGAGGACCGCTATCCCGCGGCCGTGCTCGAGGCGGCGTCGATCGACGATATCGTCGCAGGCATCCGGCTTGCACGACAACGAGGTTGGCGCGTCTCGGTCCGCTCGGGTGGTCACTCGTGGGCAGCCTGGAGCCTGCGGCAGGACGCCTTGCTGATCGACCTGGCCGCTCTCCGCTCGATCGAGTACGACGACGCGACTGGCATCGTCGTAGCAGGGCCGGCAACGAGGGGAGGACTGGAGCTGGCGCCGTTCCTCGCAGAGCGTGGACGAGCCTTCCCCGGCGGACACTGCCCATCGGTCGGCATCGGCGGCTTCCTGCTCCAGGGCGGCCAGGGGTGGAACAGCCGATCCCGGGGCTGGGCCTGCGAGAGCGTCGTCGGCGTCGAGGTGGTGACGGCCGACGGCGTTCTGGTCCACGCCAGCGCCGACCAGAACGCCGATCTCTACTGGGCGGCTCGAGGGTCCGGTCCCGGCTTCCCGGGCGTCGTCGTCGCCTTCCACCTGCAGACCTATGCCGCCCCCCGGGTCATGTGGCACGACACCTGGACCTTTCCCCTCGCCGAGGGGGAGGCGTTGCTGCACTGGATGCACGATCTCCTGCCCTCCCTGGATCGGCGAGTGGAACCGGTGATCGCTGCGACGAGGCTGCCGAACGTCCCACTGCACCAAGGCGTGGAGCACCCCGGCGGCACCACCCTGCTCATCCACACGACGGTCATGGCCGACACCGACGACGAGTGCGCCGAGCTCCTGCGCCCCTTCGCAGACGGACCGCTGACGGGACGCGAGCTCGGCCACGTCCAGGGACGGACGACGATCCTGGACGAGAACGTGGTGCAGGCCGAGCAGAACCCGGAGAGCCACCGGTACGCCGTCGACTGCACCTGGACCGACGCCGGCGCAGCCGACCTCGCCCCGCCACTGACCCGGCTGTGGAGCGAGCTGGACACGGAGCACTCCTTCTCGATCTGGTACGGCTGGGCGCCCACCCGCGAGCTGCCCGACATGGCGTTCTCCGTCGAGGGCAACGTCTACGTCGCCACCTACGCGATCTACACCGACCCTGCCGACGATGAGCACTACCGGACCTGGGTGCACGACCGGACGGCTTCGGTCGCGGCACAGGGCGGCGTCGGTGTCTACCTCGGCGACACGGACTTCGGCCGGCGCAATGACCGCTTCCTGTCGGACGAGCACTACGACCGGCTGGAGCAGATCAGGGCTGCGCGCGATCCGCAGGGCCGGTTCGAGACCTACTTGACGGCGACCCGGACGGACTGAACGTCCATGGCTGACAACGGGATCCAACCCCGACTCGACCACGTCGGCCTCGGCGTTGCCGACCTCGGCAGAGCAGCGGACTGGTATGCCGCGGCGTTGGGTTACGAGCGCGAGCTCACCCTGCGGGTCGACGCCCTCGACCTCGACATCGTCATGCTCAGGCATCCACAGCACGGGGACCGGCTCGAGCTCCTGCACCGTCCCGGAAGCGCCCCAGGGCTGCGGGCGCAGGACCCGGGCGAAGCGGCCCTGTCCGAGACGTTCAGCCACGTCGCCTTCGACGTGGATGGGCTCGACGCGGCCTACGAGCACGTCATCGCGCTCGGGGCGCGGCCGGTCATGTCGCCGCGGCCGTCGCCAGAGCCCGGCGTGCGGATGGCCTACGTGGCGGATCCCGAGGGCAACCTCGTCGAGCTGCTCGACCGGACGAACCTCGTCACGCCCACCCCGAGCAGCCACCCGCCGGACCGACTCACCGACCACACCCATCAAGGAGAACACCATGACCGACATCGCGATGCCCAAGGGCTTCCTCTGGGGGGTCTCGACCGCCGGCCACCAGAACGAAGGCGACAACACCAACAGTGACACGTGGTTCCTCGAGCACACCGACCCCACTCCCTTCCGCGAGCCCTCCGGCAAGGCGACGAACAACTGGGTCCGGTGGCAGGAGGACATCGACCTGGTGAAGGACATGGGGCTGAATGCCTATCGCTTCTCCGTCGAGTGGGCTCGGGTCGAACCCGACGAGGGCACCTTCTCCCCCGAAGCTCTCGACCACTACGAGGCCATGGTCGACGGCTGCATCGCGGTGGGGCTGGCGCCGGTCATCACCTTCAACCACTTCACCGCGCCGCACTGGTTCGCCGCCAAGGGCGGCTGGCTGGCCGCGGACGCCCCTGAGCTCTTTGCCCGCTACTGCGGAGCCGTGATGGACCGGTTCGGCGACCGCATCTCCCATGCGGTGACGCTCAACGAGCCGAACCTGCCCCGGCTCCTCTCGTGGCTGCACATCCCCCAGTTCGTCCACGACCTGGAGCGGGCGAACCTGGAGGCGGCCGGGGTCTCAGCAGGCGTCGAGCGGTACCGCGCGTCCAACGTCGTAGTGCCGGAGGAGTTCGACGCGATCGGCGACGGGCTCACTGCCGGCCACCGGGCCGCGAAGGCCGCCATCAAGGAACGCCGCCCCGACCTGCCAGTCGGCTTCTCGATCGCCGTCGTCGACGACGTGGTGGCCGGTGACGACGCCTCCGTCCGCGACCGGAAGCGCGCCGAGGTCTATGGCCGGTGGTTCGAGCTGGCCAGGGACGACGACTTCGTCGGCGTCCAGAACTACGAACGGATGGCCTACGACGGCACGGGCGAGGTCCCTCCGCCCGCCGACGCCGAGCGAAACCAGATGGGCTCAGCGATCGAGCCGGCCTCCCTCGGGGGCGCGGTCCGGTACACCTTCGAGGAGACGGGTGTGCCGATCCTGGTCACCGAGCACGGCATGGCGACCGCCGACGACCGCCAGCGAGCCGCGTTCCTGGCACCGGCCCTCGACGGGCTCCTCGCCGCCATGGCGGACGGGGTACCGGTGCTGGGTTACCTCCACTGGACCCTGCTCGACAACTTCGAGTGGGTCTTCGGCTACGAGTCGGCACTCGGGCTCCACGAGGTCGATCGCGAGACCTTCGCCCGGACGCCCAAACCCAGCGCGGCGGCATACGCGGCCCTGGTGCGGCGACACTCGAGCGCAGAGTGACCTCCTTTCCCCCCGCTGGGTCGATGTCACCGCGCCGGGGACCCCCTGCGCGGTGACGTCAATCCGATCGCGTCCCGCGTGGCGAGACGTGCGCCGCTCCCCGTGGACGACGCCGCACCCGTCGTGCTCAACTAGAGGCATGTCTTCGACCACCGCGGCGCACCGCATGCACATGGGCTCCATGTGCAGCGGCGTCATGCGGTGTTGCTGCTGCGCCTGACCTCAGCCCGCACCAGCCCCGGCGCCCCATCGTGAGCGCGCCGCCCGATCGGAAGACGAAACCATGGCTTCATCCCTCCACAGCCACGCGGCATACCACCGCATCCACCTCGACCTGCACCTGACGCAGGGTTCGCTCTGTCTCCGAATGTGTTGCCCCGCACCGCATTCCGACAGCTCGACCCACACCCATGATCAGGAGCAGGACCATGACCGCCATCACCACCGCCGGCACACCCGGCGTCAACCGCTTCACCCGTAGCCAGCTGCTGCGCACCGCACAGCTGTTCGCCACCGACCCCGACCTCGAACGCGAGGTCGACCTCGACGCCACCGAGCGCAGCTGGCGCCGGCTCGACGCCACCGCCCACCTCGAGATCTGGCTGATCCACTGGCCGGTCGGGTCCACCACGGGCTGGCACGACCACCTCCAGTCGGAGGGCGCCTTCCTCACGGTCAAGGGCGAGCTCGCCGAGCAGTCATGGTCGGGGAACGCCGCACACGACCGCTACCTGTGGGAGGGCGAGGGGCGTTCGTTCGGCCCGCGCCACATCCACAACGTGGCCAACCTCGGCGATCGCCCGGCGCTGTCGGTCCACGTCTACTCACCGGCGCTTCGTGGCATGACCCGCTACGCCTTGCTGGACAACACCTTGCGACAGACCGGCGTCGAGCGGGCGGGTGAGCAGTGGTGACCGCCACGACCGTCCACTGGGAGACCCGCCTGTTCAGTGACCCGACCGCGACGGCTGCCCCGACACAGACCGGTCGCGGCTGGGACGCCCCGACCTACGCCGGCATCGACGACCAGCTCAGTGACGCCCGCAGCCGACTGGACCGGGTCAGCGCCCGCGCCGCCTACCAGGAGGTGCTCCACGGGCGCGCTGTCCTCGTCGACATCCGGCCCGCGGCGCAGCGCGCCTTCGAGGGCGAGGTCGCGGCCCACCTCGGACCGATCGTCATCGAGCGCAACGTCCTCGAGTGGCGGCTCGACCCACGACACGAGGCGCGACTCCCGATCGCTGCCTACAACGCCCGCGTGCTGATCCTGTGCCAGGAGGGCTTCACGTCGTCACTGGCCGCAGATGCGTTGCTGCGCCTGGGAATCCACCGGGCGACCGACATCGTCGGCGGCTTCCGCGCGTGGCGCGAGGCGGGTCTGCCGACCGCCCCGTGAGGTGAGGTATGCCGCCGGGGCACGGCCCCGCGGCATACCTCACCACTGCTGGGCTCAGCGGTGACGGCGGCGCGCCGCTCCCAGGCCGATCAGCGCGACGGCGGCGGCTGCCAGCGCGGCGATGCGTTCCGTGCGAAGGTCGCCGGACTCGGTGCGGGTGGCCTCGGTGAACCTGGTCTTGAGCGACTGGACCTGCCGTCGGGCGATCTCCTGCGGGGCCGTGCGGGTGTGCAGCTCGTCCACGGTGCCCGCGAGGCGCTCCCGCGCGGCGGCGATGTCGGCCTCGATCTGGTCGACGGACTTGCCGCTGTCGGCCGACGGCTTGCTCGAGTTCTCGCTCATGCGGGCTCCTTGTGGTTCAGGCGGGCAGAACGGGTCAGCCGAGGCCGAGGTCGCGGCGCAGCTTGGCGACGTGACCGGTGGCCTTGACGTTGTACCAAGCGTGGGAGACCTTGCCGGCCTCGTCGACGACGACGGTGCTGCGGATGACGCCCTCGACGGTCTTGCCGTAGAGCTTCTTCTCGCCGAAGGCTCCGTAGGAGTTCATCACGGACCGGTCCACGTCGGACAGCAGCCGGATGGTGAGGCCGTCGTGCTCGCGGAACTTGGCCAGCTTCTCGGGCTTGTCGGCCGAGATGCCGAGCACCTCGTAGCCCTCACGGTGGAGGGTGTTGATGTTGTCGCTGAAGTCGCAGGCCTGCGTGGTGCATCCCGGGGTCATCGCGGCGGGGTAGAAGTACACGATGACCTTCTTGCCACGAAGGTCGGACAGCGAGACCTCGCCGCCCTGGTCGTCGGGCAGGGTGAAGTCGGGGGCGGTCTCACCTGCGGTCAGTCGCTCGGCCACTGCTGTCTGCTCCTCGTCGATCGGATAGGGTTATTGCGATTAAATTGCAATAACGTGGTTCCACCAGCGGTTCCCAACCTATCCCAGCCGGGCAACCGCCACCTCAGGACGACATCCACAGGACGACGGGCCCCGCACCACAAGGCCTCGAGACAGGAGCGACCGTGCACGTGCCCGACGGATTCCTCGACGCACCGACGTCGGTGGGCACTGCCGTCGTCGCGGTCGCCGGGGTGGCACTGGCGCTGCGCGGTGCGCGCCGTGAGCTCGACGACCGCACGGCACCTCTGGCCGGACTCGTCGCGCTCTTCATCTTCTGCACGCAGATGCTCAACTTCCCCATCGCCGCGGGCACCTCCGGCCACCTGCTGGGTGGTGCACTCGCCGCGGTCCTGGTCGGGCCCTGCACGGCCACCCTGTCGATCACCGTGGTGCTCCTGGTCCAGGCGACCCTGATGGCCGACGGCGGGATCACTGCGCTCGGCACCAACATCACCCTGATGGGACTGGTGGGCGTCTGGGTGGGCTGGCTGGCCTTCGTCGTCCTGCGCCAGGTGCTGCCGAAGCGCCCGCTGATGGTCGTGCCGGCCGCGGCAGCAGCGGCCCTGGTCTCGGTGCCGACGGCCGCCTTCGCGTTCTCGCTGCTCTTCGAGCTGGGCGGCACGGTCGACGTGCCGTTCTCGACGGTGGCCACGGCGATGGTGGGCGTGCACACCCTCATCGGGGTCGGCGAGGCGGTCATCACGGGGCTGGCCGTCTTCAGCATCGTCGCCGTCCGGCCCGACCTCGTCCACGGAGCCCGGCCCAGCCTCGAGACCCGCACCCTGACCATCCGCAACGGAGTGGCGGCATGAGCACCCCCCGGCCGCGCGTCTCCACCAAGCGCCTCATGGTCGTCGGCATCCTCGTCTGCCTCTTCCTGGCGGGAGTCGTCTCCTACTACGCCTCCAGCAGCCCGGACGGACTCGTGTTCGTGGCTGGAGAGCAGGGTTTCCTCGGCTCGGCGCGTTCCCACGCCAGCGACGGCTCACCCTTTGCCGGGTACTCGACCCGCGGCATCGACAACGCCCGCGTCTCCGGCGGCGTGGCAGGCATCGTCGGCGGCGCCCTCGTCTTCGTCATCGCCGGAGGCCTCTTCCTCGCCGTCCGCCGTCGAGGCGAAGGCGACCCGGTCCGCGCGCCCTCCCGCGACGCGTCCACCGACGGCGACAACTGACGTGGGCGCGGGGCACGGTCACCACCTGCACTTCCACGGGCACTCCCCCGTCCACCGCCTCCCGGCGCACCTCAAGCTGCTGGCGCTCCTGGGTTTCGTCCTCACCGTCGTCCTCACCCCGCGCACCGCGTTCGCCGCGTATGCCGTGTACCTCCTGCTCGTCCTCCTCGCCCAGCGCGCCTCCCGCGTTCCCTTCGGCTACTACGCCAGGCGAATGGTCGTCGAGGTGCCCTTCGTGGTCTTCGCCCTGCTGATGCCGTTCGTCGCGACCGGGCCCCGGGTCGCCGTGGGCCCACTCCACCTGTCCGAGCAGGGGTTGATCGGCGGGTGGGCACTGCTGGCCAAGGGCACCCTCGGCGTCATGGCCTCACTCGTGCTCGCGACCACCACGGAACCGCGGCACGTCGTGGCCGGGCTCGAACGACTGCGCCTGCCCCACCAGCTCGTGCAGATCATGGGCTTCATGGTCCGCTACCTTGAAGTCGTCACCGGCGAGCTGGCACGGATGAAGGTCGCGCGGGAGTCGCGCGGCTTCCAGGCCCGCTCGGTCCGGGCCTGGCCGGTGCTGGCGACGACGGCGGGGGCACTGTTCATCCGCTCCTACGAACGCGGCGAGCGCGTCCACCTCGCGATGCTCTCGCGCGGCTACAACGGCACGCTGCCGGTGACGCACCCTGCGACGGCCACGGCCGAGCAGTGGCGCGTGGCCGGCATCCTCCCTGCTGTGGCGCTGGCCACCCTGCTCTTGGTGGTGGCCGCGTGACCACTCCCGTCCTCGACGTCCAGGGCCTGGCCTACGCCTACCCCGACGGCCACCAGGCGCTGTTCGGCGTGAACCTCCATGTGCACCAACGCGAACGCGTCGCCCTGCTCGGGCCCAACGGCGCCGGCAAGACCACCTTGGTGCTGCACCTCAACGGCATCCTGACCGCCGGCGCCGGCACCGTTGCCGTGTCCGGGATGCCGGTCACCAAGGAGAACCTGCAGGAGGTCCGGCGCCGGGTGGGGGTGGTCTTCCAGGACCCCGACGACCAGCTCTTCATGCCGTCGGTGCGCGCCGACGTGGAGTTCGGACCCGCCAACCTCGGGCTGCGCGGGGCCGCCCTCGAGGCGCGGGTGCTCGCGGCCCTCGACCGCGTGGGGATGGTCGACTTCATCGACCGTCCGCCACACCACCTGTCGTTCGGGCAGCGTCGTCGCGTGGCGGTCGCCACCGTTCTGGCGATGGAGCCCGAGATCCTCGTCCTCGACGAGCCGTCGTCGAACCTCGACCCCGCGTCGCGGCGCGAGCTCGCCGACATCGTCCGCTCCCTCGACGTCACGGTGCTGATGGTCACCCACGACCTGCCCTACGCCTACGAGCTGTGTCCGCGGTCGGTCGTGCTGTCCGATGGGGTCGTTGTTGCCGACGGGCCCACGCGGGACGTCCTCACCGACGACGCCCTCATGACTGCCCACCGGCTCGAGCTGCCGTTCGGCTTCGACCCGCGGACGATGGCGGCGCCCTAGTCAGGACACGCGGTCGGCCGGGTCCCAGACGGCTGGGTCACTACCCCATCGGCGCCCCACCGACGCGAATTCCCTGGGGGCGTGATCGACTCCGAAAGCCGGGCGCGACTGGGCGACACGACCGTAAGCCGTGTCGGACTCGACCAGCCAGGGACTCGGGTCGTCGATCGCCGCGGCTGGCGCGTCGAGCGCATCTGTCTGGAGCAGCCAGTGGGCCGTTCGGGCCAGGTGTGCCTCGACCCGCCAGGTGCCGCCCTCGGTGGCCCGTCGACGCAGGGCGGCCAACACGCCGGCTGCGAGGAGGTAGCCGGTCGCGTGGTCCAGCGCCTGCGCGGGCAGTGCTCCGGGCGTCGCCCCCTCACGCGACTCGATGAGCGAGATCCCGGTGGCGGCCTGGACGATGCTGTCGAACCCCCGACGCCTGCCCCAGGGGCCGGTCGGGGTCCAGGCCGTCAGGGTTGCGCAGACCAGCTGGGGGTGCTGCTCGGCGAGGTGGTCCGGGTCCAGCCCGTAGGCCGCGAGCGCACCGGGCCGGTAGCCGGTCACCAGCACGTCGGCCTCGGCCAGCAGGTCGTGGAGCCGGTGTCGGGCATGCTCGTCGTGCAGGTCGACCAGCGTCGAGCGCTTGCCCGCGTCCGTGTCGAGGTGGAGGGCCTCCAGCTCGGGCAGGTTCGGGCTGTCGACCCGCAGCACGTCACAGCCGAGGAATGCCAGGGTCCGCGTGGCGACCGGCCCGGCGAGCACCCGGGTGACGTCGAGGACCCGCGGGCGCTCGGGCACGGGGACGGGGGCCGCCGAAGAGACTCCTGAGGGACCCCCGTCCGAAATGGTCCTCACCGAGAGCACGTCGTGACTGGCCACGGCGCCGCCCTGATCGGAGGCCATCCACTCGCCCACCGACCGCACTCGCACCGCGATGCCGTGGTCGGCCGTGACGACGTCCTCGACCTCCTGGGCCGACCGCTCGGCGATGGCCCCGGCTGCATCCTCGCGGGTCGCTTCCTCGGCCAGACCCAGGGCCCGCAGCAACCGCACCCGGTGATGGGGATAGTTGGCGTGGGTGCGGACCCAGCCGTCCCCCGCCTCGAAGAACCCTGACAGCGGCGCGAAGCCGGGCTCGTGCACGCCGTCCACGGTCTGCACCTGGTCGTTCCGGAACGACACCGACACCTGGCGCGGGTCGACCTGCACCCGGTCCAGGCCGCGCAGCGCGGCACCGGCGAGACCGGCCGCGGCAACGGAGCCGCAGGCGAGGGTGTTCACCGGTAGAGCGGCAGGGAGGCCGCTGCCGTCGACCACGTCGAGGTGCGCCGCGGCATACCCCTCGTCGAGGCCGAGGGCCGGGAGCACCTCGCGCAGAAGGTGGTTCACGGGTCGACTCTATGCCGCGCCCGGACGCCACCCAGATCGGCAGGGCAACCTCGGGGGGTCAGGGCTGCGTCGCCTTCCAGGAGGCGTACTCGGCGCGCAGGCAGGTGCCGCAGGGCCGGTAGCCCGCGGCGATGGCGCTCGCCTCGTCAGCGAAGAAGACGCGGTGCTGGACGTAGCCGCCCTGCCGGATGGCGCGCAAGGCGGACGGGCAGTCGAGGCGTCCGTAGAGCTTGCCCCGGCGGTTGCCACCGAGCGTCCCGGGAACCTCGCTCGCACAAGGCTTTCCGTCGGCCCCGATGAGGGTGAACACGGTGGCCTAGTAGCCCTCGGGGAGCAGCTCCCCCACAGGGGTGCTCGCCTCGAGGCGGTTGGCCGAAGGGGCGAGCGGGCACACCCACCGGTAGTCGTAGACGCACGAGGGGTTGTAGGCGAAGTTGAGGTCGGCCACCCAACGCCCCTCGTCGTCGCGGCCGAGGTCGGTGCCCTTGACCGTGTCGAGCAGGTAGCGCCCGGCTCCGTAGGTCTCGGTGCCGGCCGAACCGTCGCGCACGGGCAGGAACAGCCCGCCACCGTAGGAGTTGAGCCACCAGAGGTCGAGTGTCCCCAGACCCTCGAGCGTGACGCGACCGGCGCCGGCGAACGGCACGATCCCGTCGGTTGCCGACCGGAACTCCCACGGCTCCTGGTCGTCGACCTCCTCGACCTCGACGACGAACCGGTATGCCGGGTCGTACGGCGCGTGCCTCAGCTGCTGACCCTCACGGCGTGGGGAGGCGGGGTGCTCGAGGAACAGCCGCGAGCGGGCGTCGACCCACAGCGCGTGGGCGGTGACGGGGTCAGGCTCGGCGCGCACCACGGCATACAACGCATGCACCTCGCGCCGCCACGACGCGACGGCGAGCGCCGGCGGGTAGGTGAAGTCGTCGTCGTCCGGCTCGGGCACGGGATCAGTCCTCCAGGGCGTGGTCGTGGATGAAGCGCTCGGCTCGGCGGTCGGGAACGAGCCAGGTGATGGCAACGGCCACGTAGGCCAGCACCCCGAGCCACGGTGCCACCAACGACCCGAGGATGCCGAGCACGTAGACCGCGGGGCTCAGCTTGCCCTTGAGGTCGCGGCCGACCGCCTGGCGCAGGAGGCCGTCCGGCCCGTCGCGGCGGAAGACCGCCAGCTGGAGGACGTAGTACGCGACGGCGGCCCCCAACAGGTTGACCCCGTAGACGACGACCGGCAGCTGGGCCAACCGGGTGTCGTCCATCCACGCCGTCGTGAACGGCACGAGCGAGAGCATGAACAGCAGCCCGAGGTTGGCCCAGAGGATGGCCCCGCTCACGTGCCGGACCAGCTGGAACATGTGGTGGTGGTTGTTCCAGTAGATGCCGAGGTAGATGAAGCTGAGCAAGTAGGTCAGAAGGCCGACGAGGGACGGTCGGAGGGCCTCGAACGTCGGCTCCTCGGGGACCTTGAGCTCGAGCACCATGATGGTGATGAGGATGGCGAGGACGCCGTCGCTGAACGCCTCGAGCCGGCCGGTTCGCATGCTGGGAGTCTAGGCACACCCCACCGACGGTTGGGCCGCCCCTGACTGGTGCGCAAGGCGGGACTTGAACCCGCACACCCGAAGGCACCAGGACCTAAACCTGGCGCGTCTGCCAATTCCGCCACTTGCGCGTGGGGCGCCAGCCTAGCGGTCGCCGCTGCGTCGCTCAGTGAGCCCCAACCGACTCTCCACGAGCGGGAATGAGTGGGTTGGCGCTCACTCACCGAGGGCAGCGCGGGTCAGCCCAGGAGTTCGCGGAGGTGCGGGACCATCGCGCGGAAGGCCTTGCCGCGGTGCGAGATCGCGTTCTTCTCGTCGGGGCTGAGCTCGGCGGCGTGACGCGTGTCGCCCTCGACGACGAGGACGGGGTCGTAGCCGAAACCGTTGGCGCCCTTGGGCTCTCGAGCCAAGGCACCCGGCATACGCCCCTCGGTGCTGCGCACCGTGCCGTCGGGCAGGGCCAGCACCGCCGCGCAGACGAACGCTGCCGCACGGTGCTCGTCCTTGACGTCGGCGACCTGTGCGAGGAGCAGCTCGAGGTTGGCCTGGTCGTCGCCGTGTCGACCCGACCAGCGCGCCGAGAAGATGCCCGGCGCCCCGCCGAGCACGTCGACGGCCAGCCCGGAGTCGTCGGCCAGCGACGGGAGTCCGGTGTGGGCGGCGAGCGCCACGGCCTTGAGGCGGGCGTTGCCCTCGAAGGTCACCTCGTCCTCGACGACGTCGGGCGCACCGTCGAACTCGGACGCCCCCACGATCTCGAGGCCGAGCTCCTCACACACGTCGGCGAGGATCGCCCGCAGCTCACCGACCTTGTGGTCGTTGCGGGTGGCGAGGACGACGCGGGTCACAGCAGCCGCTCGCGGGGTGTGGTCGCGAGGGCCTCCTGCTGCTTGCGGGTCAGGTCGGCGCACCCGGCGGTGGCCTTGTCGAGCAGCTTGTCGAGCATCTCGCGGTCGAACGCGCCGTTCTCGGCCGTGCCCTGCACCTCGACGAAGCGACCGTCGCCGGTCATGACGACATTCATGTCGGTCTCGGCGGTCGAGTCCTCGGGGTAGTCGAGGTCGATGACTGCCTCACCCTTGACGATGCCGACGGACACGGCCGCGATGGACCCGGTGAGGGGCTGGGCATCCTTGCGGATGAGCCCCTTGGCGCGGGCGTCCTCGATGGCGTCGACGAGGGCGACGTAGGCCCCCGTGATGGAGGCCGTGCGCGTCCCGCCGTCGGCCTGGAGGACGTCGCAGTCGAGCACGATGGTGTTCTCGCCCAGCGCCTTGGTGTCGATGATGGCGCGCAGGCTGCGGCCGATGAGGCGGCTGATCTCGTGGGTGCGCCCGCCGACCTTGCCCTTGCGCGACTCGCGGTCTGAGCGCGTGTTGGTCGAGCGCGGCAGCATCTCGTACTCCGAGGTCACCCAGCCCGTGCCCTTGCCCTTGAGCCAGCGCGGCACGCCCTCGGTGAACGACGCCGCCACCAGCACCCGCGTGCGGCCGAACTCGACGAGCACGCTGCCCTCGGCGTGGTCCAGCCAGTTGCGCGTGATGCGCACCTCGCGGGTCTGGTCGGGGGTACGTCCGTCGTGGCGGGTGGTGGGGCTCGTGTCAGTCACGCCGCAAGGCTAACGGGGCCCTGCCCGGCGTCGGTGGCCCGGCCTAGGCTGGACCCATGGCTGACACCACCTCTCCCGCCCAGCGGCTCGGTGCCCACGTCGACTCGGCAGACCCGGTCAGCGCCGCCCGGGAGCGCGGCGCGGGTCTGAGCCAGTTCTTCCTGGGCAACCCGCAGGGCTACAAGGGTCCCGAGTACGACTTCGAGGGCGGCCCCGAGGCGCTGCGTGCCGCCGCCGAGGCAGCGGACGTCGACCTCTACGTCCATGCGCCCTACCTCATCAACGTCGCGACGACGAACAACCGGATCCGCATCCCGAGCCGCAAGCTGCTCCAGCAGTTCATCGACGCCGGCGCCGCGATCGGGGCCAAGGGGCTGATCGTCCACGGCGGCCACGTCGACAAATCCGAAGAGGTCGACAAGGGTTTCGACAACTGGCGCAAGGCGATCGAGGCCACCGACCTCAAGATCCCGCTGCTCCTCGAGAACACCGCCGGTGGGGACAACGCCATGGCCCGCACCCTCGAGCGCATCGCCCGGGTCTGGGACGCCATCGGCAGCGCCGAGGGGTCCGACAACGTCGGCTTCTGCCTCGACACCTGCCACGCGCACGCCGGGGGCATCGCGCTGGCCACCGCCGTCGACGAGATCAAGGCCATCACCGGGAGGATCGACCTCGTGCACTGCAACGACAGCCGCGACGAGTTCGACTCCGGGGCGGACCGCCACACCAACCTCGGCGAGGGCCTGATCGACCCCGACGAGCTGGCCGGTGTGGTCCGGGCAGCGGGCGCCCCGGTCGTCATCGAGACCCGCGGCGGCCTCGACGGTCAGCGCGCCGACCTCGACTGGCTTCGCGAGCGCCTCTGACCGAGGGTCAGTCCGCGTGCATCCCTCAGTCGACCAGGGGGTGCGTGGCGAGGAAGCGCCGGATGTGGTCTCGCGGGTTGTCGGCCAGGTGCGGACCGTGCGTGAACGCCGCGGTCGTGTAGTCGAGCTCGGCCAGCCGGTGGGCCGTCTTCTGGGTCAGCGCGAAGTTCGTGCAGAACGACTTGATCGGCCACCGCAGCCCGCGCACGTTGAAGATCGAGTCACCGGTGATGAGCACCCCGGACTCACGGTGCAGGTATGCCGCGTGGCCGGGTGAGTGCCCTGGTGTGTGCACCACTTCGAGGCCTCCCGCGACGTCGAGCACCTGGCCGTCGACGAGCCGCTCCCCCACCGTGACCGCGGGGAAGGCGTTGGTCCCGAAGAACCGCGTCATGAGCCTCGCGAGCAGGAACGACTGGTCGCGCTGGGCGGTGTGACCAGCCTCCGCGAAGGGGGCGTCGTCCTCGTGGATGCCGAAGTCGAGCCCGGTCCTCGCAGCCACGTGAGCCGCGCCGCCCGCATGGTCGGGGTGGGCGTGCGTGAGCAGGAGCCGGGTGACGTCGGACGGTCCGGAGCCGATCGACGTGAGGGCCGCCATCACCTTGGGTCCGGACTGCTTGATACCCATGTCGACGAGCGTGACCTGGCCGTCGGCGTCGCGGAGGATGAAGCCGTTGACGAAGTCACCGAGCAACGGGATGCGCCAGACACCAGGCGCGATGGGAACGGCTGCCGCTCTGGCCATGACGAGAGCCTAGGCGATCAGCTGCCGCTGACCTCGTATGTCTTGCCCTGCACGGCGAGGTCCAACGGACCCGACCAGACGGCGGCGGCTTGCGCGCGGCATACCTCGGGGTCGTTCCAGGGCGGGATGTGGGTGAGCATCAGTCGCCGCACCCCACCCGCGGCCACCGCGGCGGCACCCGCGCGGGTGCCGGAGAGGTGGACACCCACGGTGGCGTCGCGGCCGTCGATGAAGGCGCTGTCGACCAGCGCCACGTCGGCCCCGGTCAGCAACGGTGTGAGCGCCTCGCAGGTGTCGGTGTCACCGGTGTAGGCGAGGACCGCGCCGTCGGCCTCGACGCGGAATCCGTAGGCCTCCACCGGATGGTTCACGCGAAATGCCGTGATGGTGAACGGGCCGACCTGGGTCACCTGGGCGTCGGCCAGCTCGTGGACCGCGAACTCCGAGCTCATCCCCCCGTGCTCGAGCCCGTGGTACATCAGGGCGAAGCGTTCCTCGGCACCCGTGGGGGCATGCACCGGGAGCTGGCCCTCAACCCGACCGCCGGGCCGGTACTTGCGGGTGACATAGAGACCGCACACGTCGACGCAGTGGTCGGGGTGCAGGTGGCTGACGTAGACAGCGTCGATCTCGGCCAGGTCGACGAAGCGCTGCAGCGGGCCAAGAGCACCGTTGCCGAGGTCGAGGACGACCGACCAGGTGCGGCCGGCGTGCTCTGCCTGCACGAGGTAGGAGGAGGCGGGCGAGTCGGGGCCGGCGAAGGAGCCCGAACAACCGACGACCGTGAACCTCATCGGGCCCCTCCCGTGGCGGTCGGCGCAGCGACCGACCGGACCACTGCGTTCCCGAAGACGGCGTCGCTGTCGGCTCCGACCTCGGGACCGAGGAACCGCCGGGCGAGCCGGGTGAACTCCGCGGCGTCCCCGGTCGTCGTGAACCCGTGGCTCGGCGGCGGCAGGTGGGCGGGCCGCAGCGAGTCGGAGTCGGCGAGCACGCGGTAGACGTCCTTGGCCGTCTCGTCCGCGGAGGACACCAGGGTCACGCCGTCACCCATGACGTACGAGATGGCCCCGGTGAGGAGCGGGTAGTGCGTGCACCCGAGGACCAGGGTGTCGACGTCGCCGTCGACCAGCGGGGCGAGGTAGCCACGGGCCACGTCGATGACCTCCGGTCCGCTCGTGACGCCGGACTCGACGAACTCCACGAACCGTGGGCACGGGACGCTGGTCACGTCGAGGTGAGGTGCCGCGGCGAAGGCGTCGACGTAGGCGCCGGACTGGTGGGTACCCCGGGTGGAGATGACGCCGACGCGATGGTTGCGGGTGGCTCGCGCCGCGCGTCGCACGGCCGGGCGGATCACCTCGACCACGGGCACGTCGTAGCGCTCGCGGGCGTCGTGCAGCACGGCGGCGCTCGCGGTGTTGCAGGCGATCACGAGGGCCTTCACGCCATGGTCGACCAGGCGGTCGAGGCACTCGAGGGCGAACTCGCGGGACTGAGCGATCGGGCGGGGACCGTAGGGCGCCCGGGCGGTGTCCCCGAAGTAGGCGATCGACTCGTGCGGGAGCTGGTCGAGCACGGCGCGTGCGACGGTCAGCCCGCCGTAGCCCGAGTCGAAGATCCCGATGGGTGCATCCGCCACGGGTCAAGGCTAGGTGCCGCCCTCCCCCTGCACCCCATCAACCCGACGTCTGGTGTGTCACACCGGCGGTCTGGGCGCCCGGGCGTCAGGGGGTGAGAGCGTGGGCGAGGGTCTCCTGCAACCAGGTGAGGAAGTCGTAGACCGCCAGCGCGTAGACCGCCGGGTCGTCCGGCGGAAGGCCCGACACCTGCTCCTCCAGCAGGTCGAAGTCGTCGTCGCGCTGGAGCCCGAGCCGCTCCCCCAGCACCAGCCGCACGTCGGTCAGCGCGATGAGCAGGGCGAGGGCCTGTGGCTGATCGAGCGAGAGCTTCTGGTCCTCGATGCCGGACAGCGCCCGGATGGCCGTCGTGAGGTTCGCCGACTTGCGGGCTCGGAGGCCRTCCTCGGTCAGCCGCCGGAACTCGGCCGCGATCTGGTCGTCCTCCCGGTTGGCGGTCGGGAAGATGCGCTCGAGCGCCGGGTCACGCTCCCGCGGCACCGAACCGCCCAGCTCGGGCACCTGGTCGGCCGCCGACAACGACACCCCCATGCCGATGCCACCCAGCCCGGCCACGATCTGGTCGAACTCGTCGCCGTCCGCGGCACCGGGCACACCCTCGACGGGCTGCTCGGGCTCGACCAGCTCGAGCACCTGCTCCATCAGCCCGACGACGAGGCCGCGTTCGACCGCGTCGAGCTTCGCGACGTACCGGCCATCGCGCCGCTTGAACCCACGTGCCACGTCAGCTGTCCTTCTGGAAGGTGGCCCACAGCCCATACCCCTGGAGCGCCTCGGTGTCGGTCTCCATGCGCTCGCGGGCGCCCGTGGAGACGACAGCGCGGCCCTTGGTGTGCACGTCCATCATCAGCCGCTCGGCCTTGGACTTGGAGTAGCCGAAGTAGCTCTGGAAGACGAACGTGACGTACGACATCAGGTTGACCGGGTCGTTCCACACCAACGTGATCCAGGGGACGTCGACCTCGGCGCGCTCGTCGGTGGAGACACTCTCCTGCTCGACGGGCGCGAGGGACATCTCGAGGGACATCTCGACGGACATCTCCAGGTGGACAGCATGCGGCACGGCCACCACCTTAGGCTGCCGAGGTGACCTCACGTTCACCCAGCACGGCGCTGCTCACCGACCACTACGAGCTCACGATGCTCGAGGCCGCCCTGCGCAGCGGTGCGGCCTCCCGCCGCTGCGTGTTCGAGGTGTTCGCCCGGCGCCTGCCCGAGGGACGCCGCTACGGCGTGGTGGCCGGGACGGGGCGGCTGATCCCCGCGATCGAGCAGTTCCGGTTCGGCGAGGGCGAGCTGGAGCAGCTGCGCGGGATCGTGGACGCCGCGACCCTCGACTTCCTCGCCGACTACCGCTTCGACGGTGACATCGTCGGGTATGCCGAGGGCGAGTGCTTCTTTCCCGGCTCACCCGTGCTCGTGGTCGAGTCGGACTTCGCGCACGGGGTGGTCCTGGAGACCCTCGTGCTGTCGATCCTCAACCACGACAGCGCCATCGCGTCTGCTGCGTCGCGGATGACCTCGGCTGCGGGAGACCGGCCGTGCATCGAGATGGGCTCTCGCCGCACCCACGAGGAGGCTGCGGTCGCCGCCGCCCGCGCGGCCTACATCGCGGGGTTTGCGACCACGTCGAACCTGGAGGCCGGGCGACGCTTCGGTGTGCCGACCGCCGGCACCGCGGCGCACGCCTTCACCCTGCTGCACGACGACGAACGGGAGGCGTTCGCCGCCCAGATCGCCTCGCTGGGCAAGGGCACCACGCTGCTCGTCGACACCTATGACGTCCCGGCCGCGGTCGCCCTCGCCGTCGAGCTCGCCGGGCCGGAGCTCGGAGGAGTGCGGCTCGACTCCGGCGACCTGCTCGTCCAGGCGCGCGAGGTGCGTGAGCAGCTCGACCGTCTCGGCGCCGCGGGCACCCAGATCATCGTGACCAGCGACCTCGACGAGTACGCGATCGCGGCACTGGCCGCCGGGCCAGTGGACCGCTACGGCGTCGGGACCTCGCTGGTCACCGGCTCGGGTGCGCCGACGGCGGGGATGGTCTACAAGCTCGTGTCCCGCGAGGACGACTCCGGGACGATGGTCGGCGTCGCCAAGCGGAGCAAGGACAAGGCCTCGGTCGCCGGCCGCAAGTATGCGCTGCGCCGGCGCAACGCCCGCGGGATCGCCGAGGCAGAGGTGGTCGGCATCGGAGCCCCTCCGCTCGACGACGGGGACGACCGCGTGCTGCTCGTGCCGCTGATGACCGCCGGCGGGGTCGTCGATGACGCCGTGCTGGACCTCGAGGCCGCCCGGGCGCGACACGCGGCCTCCCGAGCCGAGCTCCCTGCCACCGCCCGGAAGCTACAGCGCGGGGAGCCCGCGATCCCGACGGCGTACCTCGACGGCGAGTGACTGCTGGTGTGGCAGTAGCGTGCGAAGCATGAGCCTCGCGCTGGTCATCGTCGACGTGCAGAACGACTTCTGCGAGGGGGGCTCCCTCGCCGTGGTGGGGGGCGCCGAGGTGGCGCGACGGATCAGCGAGCACGTGCTCGCCCACCACGACGACTATGCCGCGATCGTCGCCACCGCCGACTGGCACGACGACCCTGGCGCGCACTTCAGCCAGGCCCCTGACTTCGTGGACAGCTGGCCGGTGCACTGCCGAGTGGGCAGCGACGGTGCACTGTTCCACCCGGCGGCCGAACCGGCCTTCGAGTTCGTGGAGGCGATCTTCCGCAAGGGCCACCACAGCGCGGCCTACAGCGGGTTCGAAGGACACACCGTGCAGGCGGACGTGACGGTGGGCCTGGCCGACTGGCTGCGCGAGCGGGCCATCGAGGAGGTCCATGTGGTCGGCATCGCCACCGACTACTGCGTGCGCGCGACCGCCCTCGACTCCGCCGAGGAGGGCTTCGACACGACGGTGCTGCTCGACCTCACCGCAGGGGTTTCTCCCGAGAGCACGGCGGCAGCGCTGGCCGATCTGGCTGCTGCGGAGGTCGCCACCAGTGGTGAGGTCGTGAGGGCGTAGGAGCCGCGCGGCCTACCACTCCTCCCACCCGGAACTTCTCACAGACCCGATGACGGGACTGTGCGGCAAGTGTTACGAGCGCTTTACGGCGGTCGCAGGGGTGCGAAACATCCGTTTGTCACGCTTCCCGGGTGACCACGAACCTGACCTCGGGCGACTCCGCCACCGCGACGGCGCCGGCCAGCACGGCCGGCGCCACACCTGCCACCACCTCAACCACCACCTCGACCACCACGTCTGCCCCGATCGACCGGTCCGGCCGCTGGATCGACCACTGGGATCCTGAGGACCCGACGTTCTGGCGCGGGGGCGGGCGCTCGATCGCCCGGCGCAACCTGAGCCTTTCCGTCTTCGCCGAGTTCCTCGGGTTCTGCGTCTGGGCCCTCTGGAGCGTGGTCGTCCCCCTGCTGCCGGCAGCCGGCTTCAGCCTCACGCTGGACCAGCAGTTCTGGCTCATCGCCGTGCCCAGCCTGGTCGGCGCGACCGTGCGGATCCCCTACACGTTCGCCGTCCCGCGCTTCGGCGGACGCAACTGGACGATCATCTCGGCCCTGCTGCTGCTCATCCCCGCGTCTGCACTGGCGTGGGTGGTGACGCAGCCCACATCGTCGTTCGGCCTGCTCCTCGCGTGCGCGGCCCTCGCCGGTTTCGGCGGCGGCAACTTCGCCTCCTCGATGACGAACATCTCGTTCTTCTTCCCCGAGGCGGAGAAGGGCAAGGCCCTGGGCCTCAACGCCGCCGGCGGCAACCTCGGCACCGGACTCGTGCAGATGGTCGTGCCCGCGGTCATCGTCATCGGGGCGGGGACCCACCTCGAGCGGGCCGGCCTCATGTTCATCCCCCTGGCCGTGATCGCCGCGATCCTGGCCTGGCGAGGGATGGACAACCTCACCGGAGCCAAGTCCGACTACCGCAGCTTCGCCGCGGCGACCCGCAACCGGCACACCTGGATCATCTCGTTCCTCTACATCGGCACCTTCGGGTCGTTCATCGGCTACTCGGGCGCGTTCCCGACGCTGCTCAAGACGCAGTTCCCCGAGACCCCGACGACCATCGCGTTCCTCGGTGCCCTCATCGGCGCGCTCACCCGGCCGCTGGGCGGCATGGTCGCCGACAAGCTCGGCGGCGCCCGGGTCACGATCGCCTCGTTCGTGCTGCTCGCCGCTGGCGCGCTCGGAGCCATCGAGGGGCTGAAGTCGCACAGCTTCGTCGTCTTCTTCAGCTCCTTCCTCGTGCTCTTCGTGGGTGCCGGCATCGGCAACGGCGCGACCTACCGGATGATCCCCGCGGTCTTCCGCGCGGGCGTCAGCCCGGAGCGCCTCCCGATCGCGCGCAAGACGGCCGCGGGCTGCATCGGGATCGCGGGCGCGGTCGGCGCCTACGGCGGCTTCTTCATCCCCCGCGGCTTCGCGATGGCGAAGGCACACTACGGCTCGCTGGTCCCAGCGCTGTGGGTCTTCATCGTCGCCTACCTGCTCATGGCCGTGACGACGTATGCCGTGTACGCGCGGCGCAGCTCGTCGCTCGCCGGCGAGACGATCTGAGCCGGGAATCCCTTTGACGCCCACGCCCGACACCATCGGCAGCCCGACTCCCAGCGCCTCCGGCGCTGGGAGCCCGGGCGTCGCCACCCACTGCCCGTACTGCGCGCTGCAGTGCGCCCAGACCCTCACGGCCACCCCCGGACTCGACGGTGCCAACGGCGTCACCGTCGAGGGCCGGGCCTTTCCCACCAACCGGGGGGGCCTGTGTCAGAAGGGCTGGACGAGTGGCGAGCTGCTGACGACCCCCGGGCGGCTGACCACGCCGCTCGTGCGCGGGGGCGACGGTGAGCTGGCCCCGGTCGGCTGGGACGAGGCGCTGGACCTCGTGGCGGACCGGCTCCTGCGGATCCGGAGCGAGGACGGCGCCGACGCGGTGGCTGTGTTCGGCGGAGGGGGCCTGACGAACGAAAAGGCTTACCAGCTGGGGAAGTTCGCGCGCGTCGCCCTCGGCACGGCGAACATCGACTACAACGGCCGGTTCTGCATGAGCAGCGCCGCCGCCGCAGCCAACCGCTCCCTGGGCATCGACCGCGGCCTGCCCTTTCCCCTGACCGACCTCGCCGGTGCAGACGCCGTCCTCCTGCTCGGCAGCAACCTCGCCGAGACCATGCCACCCTCCGTCGCCCACCTCGCGGACGTTCGTGGGCGCGGCGGGCTCGTGGTCGTCGACCCCCGCCGCAGCGCCACGGCGGACCTCGCCAAGGACGGCCAGGGACTGCACCTGCAGCCTGTGCCCGGCACCGATCTGGTCGTCCTCCTGGCGATCGCCCACGTCCTGCTCTCGGAGCACCTCACGGACGCCGACTACCTGGAGGCCCGCACCACCGGCCTCGAGGACGTGCGCCGACGCTGCGCCGCATGGTGGCCGGAGCGAGCCGAGCAGGTGTGCGGTGTCCCTGCGGGGCTGCTGCGCGACTGCGCCCGGCTGCTGGCCGCAGCGAGTCCCGCGCACGGCGGACGTGGGGCATTCGTCCTCACCGGACGGGGCGTGGAACAGTCCCGACAAGGGACGGCAACTGTCTCGGCGGCAATCACCCTCGCCCTCCTGCTCGGCCTGCCCGGCCGCGTGGGTAGTGGGTACGGCGCGGTCACGGGTCAGGGCAACGGCCAGGGGGGCCGCGAGCATGGCCAGAAGTCCGACCAGCTCCCGGGCTACCGGATGATCGACGACCCCGACGCGCGCGCCCACGTGGCCGGTGTCTGGGGCGTCCCGGAGTCGTCGCTGCCGGGAAAGGGAAAGCCGGCCGTGGAGCTCTTGGCCTCGCTGGGCACACCAGGCGGCCCGCGCGCCCTGCTGGTGCACGGTTCCAACCTGCTCGTCAGTGCTCCCAACGCCCAGCCGGTCGCTGACCGGCTCCGTGCGCTCGACCTCCTCGTGGTCTGCGACTTCGTGCCGTCCGAGACCGCGATGCTCGCCGGGGTCGTACTACCCGTGACTCAGTGGGCCGAGGAGGAGGGCACGATGACCTCCCTCGAGGGTCGGGTGATCCGACGCCGCAAGGTCGTCGACGCCCCGGCCGGTGTGCGCAGCGAGCTCTGGGTCTGGGCCCAGCTTGCCTCACGTCTCGGCTCGGCAGGCACCTGGGACACCGAGCCGAGCGTGGTCTTCGACGAGCTCGCCCGGGCGAGCAAAGGCGGACGGGCCGACTACAGCGGCCTGAGCCACAGCCGCCTCGATACCGGGGAGGCCCTGTTCTGGCCGTGTCCCGAGGCGCCCCACGGCGAGGCCCCGCATCCCGGCACCCCCCGGTTGTTCGGCGAGTCCTTCCCCACTTCGGACGGGCGTGCCCGGATGGTTGCCGTCGACCACGTCGGACCGGCCGACGACCTGCGCCCGGACGCACCGCTCTACCTCATCACCGGCCGCGTCCTCCAGCACTACCAGTCGGGGGCCCAGACCCGACGGGTCCCGGCGCTGGCGACAGCGGTCCCCGGCGTCTTCGTCGAGGTGCACCCCCTGCTCGCTGCCCGACTCGGCGTCGTCGAGGGCGAGCGGCTGCGCCTGACGACGAGCCGGGGCTCGGTCGCCGTCCCGGCACGCATCACCGACTCCATCCGGCCGGACACCGTGTTCATGCCGTTCCACTGGGCAGGGACCAGCAGCGCGAACCGCCTCACCAGCGACGCGACCGACCCCATCTCGGGCATGCCCGAGTTCAAGGTGTGCGCCGTCGAGGTCACCCCGGCGCGAGTCCAGCTCGCGGACCAGGGCACCCACCGCGTGACTGCCGAGGCCCGGACATGACCCGCCTGGTCGTCGTCGGCAACGGCATGGTCGGCTCGCGCTTCGTCGAGGACCTGCTGGGCGCCGACGCTGCCGGCCGGTTCGAGGTGACGGTCGTCGGCGCGGAAGGCTGCGAGCCCTATAACAGGGTGCTGCTCAGCGAGGTCGTCGCGGGCAAGCACGACCTGGCCGCCCTCACGCTGCCGACTCCCTCCAGCCCCCGGCTGCACGTGATGCGCGGCGAGAGCGTGACCCACGTGGACCGCGAGGACCGGCTCGTGGTCACCGACGAGGGCTCACGCCTGCGCTACGACCGCCTCGTCCTCGCCACCGGTTCGGCGGCGCGGATTCCCCCGCTCCCGGGGCTGTGGACCGGCAACCACCTCACTAGTGGCGTGCACGCCCTGCGCACCATCGACGACGCCCGCGAGATCGTCGCCGCCACGCTGAACGCCCACCGCGCCGTCGTCCTCGGCGCGGGCGTGCTGGGCATGGAGGCCGCCTGCGGACTCGCCAGGCGTGGAGTAGCCGTGACGGTTATCCACCCCGCGAGCACCCTCATGGAGCGCCAGCTCGACGAGGAGGCCGGGCGGGTCGTCGAGCTCGCGATGTCGGGTCTGGGCATCGACCACCGCGTGGGCGTGGGCGCGACCGAAGCCCTGGTCGAGGGCGGTCGGCTCCACGGCCTGCGCCTGGACGACGGCGAGGTGGTCCCCGCCGACCTGCTCGTGCTCGCGACCGGCACGCTCGCCAGCACCGCCCTGGCCAGCGCCGCGGGCCTCACCGTCGACCGCGGCGTCGTCGTCGACGACAACCTCCGCTCGCCCGACGACGCCCGCGTCTTCGCCATCGGCGACTGTGCCCAGCCGCCCGAGGGCGGCACCGGCCTGGTCGCCCAGGGCTGGGACCAGTCGCGACGGCTCGCCGCGCACCTGTGCGGAGACGCCACGACACCGGATCCCTCGGCGCCAAGGCCGACCTCCACGTCGCGGCAACCGTCGACGGTCGGCAGCGACGTCGTGCGGCTCAAGGCGCATGGCCTCGACGTCGTGACCATGGGGGTGTGTGGCTCGCAGCGGGTCGACGACCCGGCACAGCGCACGCTGCGCCTCAGCGACCCCGACGTCGGCCGCCACATCGAGGTGGTCGTGTCCGGCGGCAGGCTCGTCGGCGCCACCTGCGTCGGTGCCGGCGCGGTGGCGGCAGACCTCGTCACGACGTACACCCGACGCACACCGGTGCCTGCCGACCCGGCATACCTGCTGCTGCCCGCCCTCGCGCCGCACCCGACGAGCGCGCCCACCTCGCCCGGCGCCATCCCCGACGACACCACGATCTGCCGCTGCAACGGCGTCACCAAGGCCGACATCTCGGCGTGCGTCCACGAGGGGGCAAGCACCGTGGACCAGGTCGCCGGCGCCACCCGCGCCACCACGGGCTGCGGTGGGTGCACCGACGACGTGTGCGCCCTCGTGGACTGGCTCTCGTCCAGCGCGGGCGCGAGCGCAGCGGGCGACACCGCCCCCGCCCATTCCTCACCCTCCGACCTCCGCCTGGGTGAGAACCACGTAACGAAGGGGAAACACGTGATCCACAGCCCTGAAACCGCGGTCTCCTAACGTGGCCGCCATGGTCCAGAACCCGTCTCCGCGCCAGCTTGTCGTGGTCGGCGGCGGCATGGTCGCCCGACGCCTCGTGGACGCCCTGCGTTCGCGCGACACCGCCGGCGAGTGGGCGGTGACGCTCCTGTGCGAGGAGCCGCGGGCACCCTACGACCGGGTCGCCCTGACGTCGTACTTCACCGGGCGCGACCCCGACGACCTCGCCCTCGGTGGGCAGGAGCTCTGGGACGACCCACTGGTCACCCTGCGCCGCGGCGTCGCCGCGACCGCGGTGGACCGTGAGGCCCGCACGGTGGCGACGTCCGACGGCCGCACGCTCCCCTACGACTCGCTCGTCCTGGCGACGGGTTCGTATGCCGCCGTGCCCCCGGTCCCCGGCAAGGACCTCCGTGGGGCCTTCGTCTACCGAACCATCGACGACGTCGCCGACCTGCGCGCCTACGTCGAGAAGCTGCGCGACGAGCTCGGCCGACCCCTGCGCGGAGCAGTCGTCGGCGGCGGGCTCCTCGGGCTGGAGGCCGCCGGCGCCCTCACCGCGCTCGAAGTCGGGACGACAGTCGTCGAGTTCGCCTCGCGCCTCATGCCCCTCCAGGTCGACGACGGCGGCGGCGAGGCACTGCGCCGGCTCATCGAGGCCCTGGGCGTCACGGTCCGGACCGGCACCGCCACGTCCAAGATCGTCGGTCGCCTGGGCCGCGTCGCGAAGATGGAGTTCGCCGAGGGCGCTCCCCTCGACGTCGACGTCGTGGTCTTCGCCGTGGGCGTCCGACCGCGCGACGAGCTCGCGCGGGACGCCGGACTCGAGGTCGGCGAGCGCGGTGGCGTCGTCGTCGACGACTCCTGCGCGACCGCCGACCCCGCCGTCTGGGCTGTCGGCGAGGTGGCCTGCATCGGTGGACGGACCCTTGGACTCGTCGCCCCCGGCTACACCATGGCCGAGATCGTCGCCGACCGGCTGCTCGGTGGCGAGGGCACCTTCCCCGGCGCCGACCTGTCCACCAAGCTCAAGCTGCTCGGGGTCGACGTAGCGTCCTTCGGCGACGCCTTCGCCGCCGAGCCCGGCGGCCTCGAGGTCGTCATCTCCGACCCGGTCGCCGGCGTCTACAAGAAGCTGGTCATGTCCGACGACGCCCGCACCCTGCGCGGGGGCATCCTCGTCGGCGACGCCAGTGCGTATGCCGCCCTCCGCCCGATGGTGGGTCGCCCCCTGGGTGGCGACCCCGCGGCATACCTCCTCCCCGAGGGGTCCGCACCGGCACCGGCGGGCGACCTGCCCGACGACGCCACCGTGTGTTCCTGCAACAACGTCTCCGCCGGGGCGATCCGCTGCTCGGTGACCGAGGACGGCTGCACGGACCTCGCCGGGGTGAAGGCGTGCACGCGCGCCGGGACGAGCTGCGGCTCCTGCCTCCCGCTCGTCAAGCGCCTCGTCACCACCGAGCTCGAGAAGTCCGGCGTGGAGGTGAGCAACGCCCTCTGCGAGCACTTCGGGCTCTCGCGGGCACAGTTGTTCGACGTGGTCCGGGTCCAGGGCCTGACGACCTTCAGCGAGATCATCGGTCGCCACGGCACAGGCCGCGGTTGCGACATCTGCAAGCCCGTCATCGGCTCGATCCTCGCCTCGCTCGGCACCGGACACATCCTCGAGGGTGAGCGGGCGTCGTTGCAGGACACCAACGACCACGTCATGGCCAACCTGCAGAAGGACGGCTCCTACTCGGTCGTCCCTCGCATCCCCGGCGGCGAGATCACCCCCGAGGGGCTGATCGTCATCGGCGAGGTCGCCAAGGACTTCGGGCTCTACACCAAGATCACGGGGGGCCAGCGGATCGACCTGTTCGGGGCTCGCATCGAGCAGCTCCCAAAGATCTGGAAGCGGCTCGTCGACGCGGGCTTCGAGTCCGGCCACGCCTACGGGAAGTCGCTGCGCACCGTGAAGTCGTGCGTCGGGTCGACCTGGTGCCGCTACGGCGTGCAGGACTCGGTCGGTCTCGCCATCGCCCTGGAGCTGCGCTACCGCGGACTGCGGTCCCCGCACAAGCTGAAGCTGGGGGTGTCGGGCTGTGCGCGGGAGTGTGCCGAGGCACGAGGCAAGGACGTCGGGGTCATCGCGACCGACAACGGCTGGAACCTCTACGTCGGCGGCAACGGCGGCTTCACCCCCAAGCACGCCCAGCTGCTCGCCGAGGACCTCGACACCGAGACCCTCGTGCGCACCATCGACCGCTTCCTCATGTACTACATCCGCACCGCGGACCGGCTGCAGCGCACGGCGATGTGGGTGGAGGACCACGAGGGCGGGCTCGACGCCATCCGGGCGGTCGTGCTCGAGGACTCCCTGGGCATCGCCGCTGACCTGGACGACGCGATGGCGGGCCACGTCGACGGCTACGAGGACGAGTGGGCTGCTGCGCTGGACGACCCCGAGAAGCTGCGCCGGTTCGGGTCCTTCGTCAACGCGCCGGACCAGGCCGACGACTCCCTCGCCTACGTCAGCGAGCGTGGTCAGGCCCGACCGGCCACGCCGACCGAACGAACCGATGGCTCGGTGCTCATCGCCGGAACGACCTTGGAGGTGCGCCGATGACCGCCGAGATGAGCCTCTCGTCACGTGCAGCGGAAGCGACGTGGCAGCCGGTCTGTGCCCTGGAGGACCTGCCCCGCGAGCGCGGTGCCTGCGCGCTGGTGGACGGTGCCCAGGTCGCGTTGTTCCGCGCCTACGACGACGCCGTGTATGCCGTGCAGCAGCTCGACCCGTACAGCGGCGCCCACGTCATGTCGCGGGGCATCGTCGGCACCCGCGGCGGAGCACCGACCGTCGCCTCACCGATGTACAAGCAGGTCTTCGACCTGCGAACCGGCGAGTGCCTGGACTCCGTCGGGAAGGACGCCCGGCACCTGCTCGTCTACCCGGTGCAGCTGCTCGACGGCGTGATCAGCATCGGGCGGCCGTTCCTGCCGGGTCAGCCAGACCTGACCGTTCAGCCTGACCTGACCGTTGAGCCTGACCTGACCGTTGAGCCTGACCTGACCGTGCAGCACGGTGCCGGGTGACGACGCTCGTCGGCCTCGAGGTCGCGGATCGCCCCGTGCTGGTCGTCGGTGGCGGCCCCGTTGCCGCACGTCGGGCAGCCCGGCTGGTCGCGGACGGCGCAGTCGTCACGGTGGTGGCTCCCCATCTCTGCGAGGACCTCGTCGACCTGGTCGCAGCCGCACGAGTGGGCTGGCACGACAGGGAGGTCGAGGAGTCCGACGTCGAGGGGGTCTGGCTGGTCCATGCCGCCACCGACGACCCGCGGACGAACACCATGGTCTGCGCGTGGGCGACCGCGCGCCGGGTGTGGAGCATCTGTGCCAGCGCGGCCGAGCACGGCTCGGCCCGCACCCCGGCGACGACCGACCTGGCCGGCCTGAGCCTCGCGGTCGTGTCCCAGGGTGCTCCCGACCCGGCACGCGCTCGCGCTGTCCGCGACCAGCTCGCGGCGAGCCTGCGCAACGGCGAGGTCGACCTCCGGCACCGTCGAGCACGTGCACGAGCCGGTCAGGGGCGGGTGGTGCTCGTCGGGGGCGGGCCCGGCGCTGCGGACCTGATGACCCTGCGCGCGCGGCGCCTCCTGTCAGAGGCGGATGTGGTCGTCACCGACAGGCTCGGCCCGACCAGCGTGCTCGCCGACCTGCCGTCCGACGTGGAGGTCATCGACGTCGGCAAGACCCCGGGCCTGCATGCGGTCACCCAGGAGGAGATCAACGCGATCCTCGTGGAGCAGGCGGGGCGTGGACGGCTGGTGGTGCGGCTCAAGGGTGGGGATCCCTTCCTCTTCGGACGCGGTGGCGAGGAACAGCTGGCACTGGCTGCCCACGGCATACCGGTGGAAGTCGTGCCGGGCGTCAGCTCGGCGCTGTCCGCTCCTGCCGTCGCAGGCATTCCCGTCACCCATCGGGGCACGGTCGGTGCTCTGCACGTGGCCCACGGTCACGGCCGGCTCGACGACACTGCGGTCTCTGCCGTCGTCCGCGGCGAGGCGACCCTCGTCGTGCTGATGGGCGTCTCCCTGCTGGCCGAACACATGTCCCGGCTGCTGGACGCCGGCGCCTCCGACACGATCCCGGTCGCGGTCGTCGAGAACGCCAGCCTGCCCACCCAGCGGGTCACCACAGGGACCATCTCGACCATCGCCGACGTCTGCGCAGTGGGCGGCGTCAGGGCTCCGGCCGTGATCGTCATCGGTGCCGTTGCGGCGCCGGGGTTCCTCGAGGGCTGCGCGTGAGCGCTCGCCTGGGCCAGGTCATGGCCGGCTGCGTCGTGCTCATCACGGCCGACCGTCGATCGGGCGAGCTCGCCTCCGCGCTGACCCGCCGCGGCGCCAGTGTCCGGCACGCCCCAGCCCTCAGCATCGTGCCTCACGAGCACGACGAGGAGCTGCTCGCCCACACCAGGGAGCTGCTCGCCGAGCCCCCCGAGACCGTCGTGATCACGACCGGGATCGGGTTCCGCGGCTGGGTGGAGGCGGCCGACGCCGCGGGCCTGGCTGAGCAGCTCGTCACGGTTCTCTCGAGAGCCCGCATCATCGCGCGAGGCCCCAAGGCGCACGGGGCGATCCAGGCAGCCGGGCTGCAGGCCGACTGGGTGGCGGAGTCCGAGACGAGCGCCGAGATCCTCGACCTGCTGCTCGCTGAAGGCGTTGCCCAGCAACGGATCGCGGTGCAGCACCATGGCGCCGGTGCCGACGGCCTCGACACCGAGCTCGCCGCGGCTGGGGCGCTGGTCCGCAGCCTGGTCGTGTACCGCTGGGGGCCGCCACCGGACCCCGTGGCGCTGAAGCTGTCCGTCATCGCGGCCGCGGACGGCGAGATCGACGCGGCCGTCTTCACCTCGGCTCCTGGGGCGGCCGCCTGGTTGGCCGAGGTCGACGCCCAGGGTGTGGGCGAGCTCGTGCTGTCCAGGGTCCACAGCGGCACGATGGTGATGGCCGCGGTTGGCCCGATCACGGCCAAACCGTTGCAGGACAGGGGGATCGAGCCGATCGTGCCCGACCGGGGCCGCCTCGGCGCGCTGGTGCGCACCCTCGTCAGCCACTACGAACAAGCCCAGACCTCAGCCGTCCTGACCAGCGCCGGGCGCCTCCAGGTCCGTCGTACCGTGGCCCTGCTCGACGACCACGTGCTGCCGGTGTCCCCCAGCGGGCTCGAGGTGCTGCGGGTGTTGACCTCGGCCGGGGGCGAGGTCGTGACGCGAGCGCAGGTCCTGGCGGTGCTGCCGGGCGACTCGACCGATCCTCACACCGCCGAAGTGGCTGTGGCCCGCCTTCGTGAGGCCGTGGGACACAAGGGACTCATCCAGACAGTGGTCAAGCGCGGCTACCGGCTCACCACGACCTGAGGTCCTGCGACGCTAGTGCCGCCCACCCTCGGCCGCGCCCTCGACGATGACGGGCTCACCGTTGGCGACCAGCTTCCAGTCGTAGGTCGTGAACGTGGTCGGGTCGATGGGCTCCTTGTTGGCCCCCTTGTCGACCGTCCAGTCGATCAGGAGCTGTCGGATCTCGACCTGCGCGTTGTACAGCACCGGCGCGGTGGTCACTCCGGGGAAGCCGCCACCACCTGACTGGCGGTAGTTGTTGATGGCGATGACGAACTGTGCCGCAGGATCGATGGCCTGGCCGTGGTAGGTGAGGTCGACGATCCGCTGCCCCACGGGCAGGGCGATGTCGATGTCGTAGGCCAGCGAGGAGTCCAGGCCGCCCATGATGTCGTAGTTGTAGTCAGGGATGGGGCTCCCGGTCGTGGGGCTCAGGGCGCCGGTCACGTCGTCCGGCGCGTACGGTCCGGGGCTGGTCACGGTCTTGAAGTAGGCGGCCGAGAACTCGAGGTAGGCCTTGACCTGTGCCCCCGTGAAGCGGATCCCCAGGAGCGTGTTGTCGTAGATGTAGAGGCCGGCGATGTCGCGGACCGTGACGTTGCCGGCGGGGATGGCAGCGTCGCGGTTGAACGGCGCGGCGATGGAAAGCACCGGAAGCACTTCGTCGGGAGTGCCCACCAGGGCAGCCTTCACTGCCTCGGCCTGGACGTGGTTGATGAAGTCGATCGCGGCGGTGTCCTCGAACCGTGCGGTTGCCGCTGACATGGCGACCGTGCACCGGCCGATGACGGAGTTGACGTAGGTGCGCACGACCGCGTGGTCGTCACGGACGAGGTCTGCCACCTCCGGGTCCTCGGGCACCGCGTTGGCGTTGAGCACGTGCGAGTGCGAAGCGACCAGCTGCCAGCGCCCCTTGACGAGCTCGAGGTCGAAGTCCATCACCGACAGCCGCATGCCCCACTTCAGCGGTTCGGTCAGCAGGACCTTCTTGCCCGGCGTGACCTTGCTGGGCACGAGCTCCTCGACGATCTCGACGTGGGCGTGGCCGACGAGCACGGCGTCCACGCCGGCCACCTCTTCGGCGAGCTGGCGCGACGCGTTCTCGGGGAAGGGCAGCGCGTCACCGTAGGACGACCCGGGCTTGGCTCCCGAGTGGCAGGACACGATGACCAGGTCGCAGCCGGCGGCCTTGAGCCTGGGGACCATGACCTTGGCCTGCTCGACGATGCCCGGGAAGCGGACCTGACCCTCGACGTTGGCCTTGTCCCAGATGGCGACGCCCGGTGTCACGAGGCCGAGGATGCCGACCTTGACGTCCTTGCCACCACGCGCCTTGAAGGTGCGGATGAGATAGGGCTTGAAGATCGGGGCGCCGGTGGCCCAGTCGACCGAGTTGGCACTCAGCAGCGGGAAGTCGCACTGCGACTCGAAGGTGCGCAGGGTGTCGAGGCCGTAGTTGTACTCGTGGTTGCCCAGCGCCGCCGCGTCGTAGCCGATGGCGTTCATGGCCTTGGCCATCGGGTGGACGGGACCGCCGGGGATGGTGATCGGATCGACCTTGGCGTAGTAGTACGACAGGGGCGTTCCCTGAATCGTGTCACCGGCGTCGAGCAGAAGGGTGTTGGCCGAGCCCCGCTCGGCACGCAGGGCCGTCACGAGGGTCGAGATCTTGGCCAGCCCGATGTCGTTGTGGGCCGAGTCGTCGTACTCGACGTCCTTGAAGTAGTCCCAGTTGAAGACGTTGCCGTGGGTGTCCGTCGTCCCCAGCACGGTGAGGCGGAACCGCCCCGGCGTGCCGGCAGCCCCGGGCCTCGCGGCGGGCCCCGCGTCCAGCGCAGCGTCCGCACGGGTCGCACCCCCGAAGAAGGCGGCCCCAGCTCCTCCGACCACGGCCATCGCGATCATCTCGCGACGGCTGCGCTCCTGCACGGCGAGCTCCCGGGCGACGGTGCGGGCGGACGTCATGAGTGCCTCCAACCTGAGGGTGTCCGGGCTCTCGACGGAGTGCCCGGGGCGCGAGCCACGGCTGCGTCGACGTGGCGGTTCTTCCACCCTAACCGCTGTGGCGGATAGCCGACCATGGTGTGCACAAAACCGGCATTGTGCACTCAACCCGGCGTCACCCGATGCTGTAGTCCGATCCCTCGGCGCCCCGGGTGGTCCCGCCAGAGGCAGCACCACCCCGGCTCCACGACCAGGCGTACGCGCCGTCATCGACCGCCCGGCCACCCTCGCCGAGCTCCAGCGGGCGGAAGGTGTCGACCATGACCGCCAGCTCGTCGAAGAACTCCACCCCGATCGAGGCCTCGGAGGCACCGGGCTGCGGCCCGTGCGCGTGGCCGCCGGGGTGCACCGAGACGGAGCCCTTGCCGATACCCGACCCCTTGCGCGCCTCGTAGTCGCCGTCGACGTAGAACATGATCTCGTCGCTGTCGACGTTGGAGTGGTAGTAGGGCACGGGGATCGACAGCGGGTGGTAGTCGACCTTGCGCGGCACGAAGTTGCAGATCACGAAGTTCCAGCCCTCGAAGACCTGGTGCACGGGCGGCGGCTGGTGGACGCGGCCGGTGATCGGCTCGAAGTCGCGCACGTTGAACGCGTAGGGGTAGAGGCAGCCGTCCCAGCCGACCACGTCGAGCGGGTGGAACGGGAGCGTGTGGACGGTTCCCACGATGCCGCCACTGCTGGACGGCCCGTTTCCGCGGTGCTTGATGAAGACGTCGGTCTCGTCGTCCGCCTTGGCCCCCACGTCCTCCGCGAGGAGTGGACCCGACGGCCCGCGGAGGTCGCGCTCGCAGTAGGGCGCGTGCTCGAGCAGCTGGCCGAACTTGCTCAGGTAGCGCTTGGGCGGCGTGATGTGCGAGTTGGCCTCGATGCAGTAGGCCCGCAACGGCTCCTTGGTGGAACGTTTCGGGATCCACCGGTGCGTCGTCGCTCGCGGGATCACGAGGTAGTCGCCCTCGGCAACGTCGAAGGCCCCGAACACCGTCTCGACGCGTGCCCTGCCACGCTCGACGTAGACGCACTCGTCGCCGATCCCGTTGCGGTACCACGGGCTGGGAGCCCCGGCCACGGCATACGAGATGCGGACGTCACCGTTGCCGAGGACCAGGCGCCGCCCGGTCACGACATCGGTGCTCTTGACGTCCTTGGCCTCGAAGAGGTCGTGCAGCTTGAGGTGGCGCGGCACGAGTGGGTGGTTCGGCCTGGTCGAGAGGTCACCGATGGACCACTCCCGGGCGCCCGCGATGGTCGAGGGGATGTTGCGGTGGTAGAGGAGCGAGGAGTCCGAGGAGAACCCCTCCTCCCCCATGAGCTCCTCGTAGTACAGCTCGCCCTTCGTGCCGCGGGCCCCCGGCCGGCGGTGCTGGGTGTGCCTCTTGGGCGGGATGCTGCCCATCGCCTGGTAGTGCGCCACAGGTCCACCTCGGTGTGGTCTCGCGTCGGTGCGGGCCGGGTCCTCGGCCCCGCCCCACCCTAGTAGCCTCACCGCCATGACATCGCTGCCGGAGGCGCTCGCCGACCGCCCGGCCGAGCCGTCGCTGTTCGCCTCGCTGGTCGACGACGCCGCCGTCTTCCCCCCGGGCAACGCCCCCCTTCCCGAGGCGGTGCGCCGGCACCGCCTCCACCGCACCAGCGGGTATGCCGCGTGCGTGGGTCCGCTGCTCGTCCCCGCCTCCGCCGCTCGTGACCTCGCCGGGCTCCTCGACGGCACACCCCTGACCGTGGTGGTCATCGGCCGGCCGGGCACGCCCCGCGTCGAGGTGGCCACCGCCGTGCGGCAACTCCGGTCGACCGCACTCGTCGAGGTGACCGGGGTCGAGCTCGGCTGGACGCCCGACTGGCGGGCCACCGACTTCGGCGGGCTGCCCGTCAGCCTCGAGGTGCCGCGGGGGGCCGACCAGCTCGCCGCGATCGCCGACATAGCTGCGGATGCCTCGGATTCCGTTGCGCTGCAGGCGAAGTTCCGCACGGGCGCCACAGAGACGTGGGCCTGGCCTGACGAACGAGAGCTCGCGACGTTCATCCGGACGGCCATCGACCACGACCTCGGGTTCAAGCTCACCGGGGGGCTGCACCACACCGTCCGGGGCACCCATGACGGACAGGAGCAGCATGGCCTCCTCAACGTCCTGGCCGCGGTGCGCTGGGCACTCAACGGTGAGGACGTCGATGAGCTCGTTCCCCTTCTGGCGGAACGTGATCCAGCCGTCCTCGTCCCCCAGATCACCCGCATGAGCGCCGCTGACGCGGCGATCGTGCGCGCCTTCTTCACGGCATACGGATGCTGTGAGGTGACCGACCCGATCGGCGAGCTCACCACGCTCGGCCTCGTCCAAGGAGCCTGACTTGTCCTCCGCCAGCACCTGGCTCGACCTCCCCGCCGACCACCCCTTCGGGGTCGCCCATCTCCCCTACGGCGTCTTCTCGACGCCGGACACCGCCCCGCGGGTCGGTGTGCGGGTGGGCGACTGGGTGCTCGACGCCAGCGCGGTGGCGCGCATCGGTCGTGACGCCTTCGGCGTGGGTGAGGGCCCCGACCTCACGGCGGTGTGGGAACAGCCGAGCCTCAACCCCTTCCTCGAACTGGGGCACGAGGCCTGGGCGGTCGCCCGCGCGTGGCTGGTCGAGATCCTCACCGACGACGTCCACGAGGACGGCGTCCGGCCACACCTGCTCCCGCTCGAGGACGTCACCCTGCACCTGCCGATCGAGGTCGCGGACTACGTCGACTTCTACGCCAGCGAGCACCATGCGACCAACGTCGGGCGCATCTTCCGCCCCGACTCCGAGCCGCTCACCCCGAACTGGAAGCACCTGCCGATCGGCTACCACGGACGCTCGGGCACGGTCGTCGTCTCCGGGACCGACGTCGTGCGGCCGCAGGGACAGCGCAAGGCCCCGACCGACCAGGCGCCGACCTTCGGCCCGAGCCGCAAGCTCGACATCGAGGCCGAGCTCGGCTTTGTCGTGGGCGGCAGCACCACCCTGGGCGAGCCGGTCGAGGTCGGCCGAGCCGCCGAGGAGCACCTGTTCGGTGTCGTCCTGCTCAACGACTGGAGCGCCCGAGACATCCAGGCGTGGGAGTACGTCCCCCTGGGACCGTTCCTGGGCAAGTCGTTCGGCACGTCGATCAGCGCCTGGGTCACCCCGCTCGCCGCCTTGGCGTCGGCCCGGGTGCCGCTTCCCGGCCAGGACCCAGAGCCGCTGCCCTACCTGCGTGGTGACGCCGACTCCGTGTTCGGACTGGACCTGCACCTCGAGGTGGAGTGGAACGGCAGCGTGGTCGCCCGACCCGAGTACCGCGACATGTACTGGTCGCCCGCCCAGATGCTGGCCCACCTGTCGGTCAACGGCGCCTCGATCCGCAGCGGTGACCTCTTCGGCTCGGGCACCATCTCCGGCGCCGCGAAGGACACCCGCGGCAGCTTCCTCGAGCTCTCGTGGAACGGCACCGAACCGGTCCGGCTCGATGACGGCAGCGAGCGCACCTTCCTCGAGGACGGCGACACCGTCGTGCTGCGCGCGTGGGCAACCGGCGCGGACGGCGTTCGCCTCGACCTGGCCGAGGTCAGCGGCACGATCCTCCCGGCGCGCTGAGTCCTAGCTGCGCGGCTGCTTGCCCACGACCACGTTGGTCTTGGCGAGCTTGTCGTGGAGCGCCTGCTTCTTGTCGTCCCAGGCGGGCCAGAGGAGGTCCACCAAGGCTGCCAGCGAGAAGAGGTTGCCGACCAGCGGGATGTTGCCGAGCAGGCTCAGCACGGCCTGCACTGAGGTGCGCCTCGCAGCCACGGCGACGGTCAGCGGTCCCGGGCGCTCGCGCAACCGCACACTGATCCCCATTGCGGACTTGCCGGGAGTCGCCCCCGTGCGAGTCAGGAAGAAGATGGCGTACGCGAACCCGATCAGCGCACCGACGACCCCGAAGGCAAGCAGGTAGCCGTAGTTGACGGCGCTGGTGTTGATGCTGTCCAGCGTCGAGGTGTCCCCCGAGTCGACGGCGGTGGTGATCTCGTCCCACACCGGCTGGATCGCCTTGAAGGCCAGCCACCCGCCGAGCACCAGGAGAATCAGGAACTGGATGATGCCGTCGATGAGGTAGGCGCCGACGCGCTGCCAGTACCCGGCCAGCGGCTGGCCGTCCGGCGTGGTCGCCGCAGGCTGCATCCCCGGGTAGGCGGGGGCGTTCCAGCCACCCTGTTGGGGGGCGCCGGGGAACTGCGGGCTCTGCTGCCCCGGGTACTGCTGCCCCGGGTACTGCTGGCCCGGGTACTGCTGTCCCGGTGCGCCCGCTCCGGTGGCCGGCGGCGAGGCAGACCCGCCCGGCGCCTGCGGAGGCTGCCCCTGCGGCTGGTCCTGCACCTGACCCTGACCCTGTGTCTGGCCCTGTGTCTGGCCCGGGTACTGGGGCGGGTGTCCCTGACCCGGGAACTGCTGCTGCCCGGTCTGCGAGGCTGCTGCCGTCGGACGGGTGGACCGGGGCGTCGTGTGGTTGCTCCAGATCACGCCGTCGAAGTAACGCAGCTTGGTGTCGTCCTGCGGGTCGTCGTACCAGCCGGGAGTCGTTGGCGTACTCATGCCCCAAGCGTCTCACGCTGGCCGAGACGTTCACGCCACTCGTCCCCGGCCGCGTGGCCCCAGCGCGCACAGCAGAAGGGCTGGGTATGCCGGGTGGTCACCACCCGGCATACCCAGCCCTCGACCTGGGGCGCGACTCAGAGGTTGCCGCGGGCGTCCTGCTCGCGCTCGATGGCCTCGAACAGCGCCTTGAAGTTGCCCTTGCCGAAGCCGAGCGAACCGTGCCGCTCGATGATCTCGAAGAACACGGTCGGGCGGTCGCCGAGCGGCTTGGTGAAGATCTGGAGGAGGTAGCCGTCCTCGTCGCGGTCGACGAGGATCTTGCGCTTCTGCAGCTCCTCGATGGGTGCCCGCACCTGACCGATCCGCGAGCGCAGCTCGGCGTCCTCGTAGTAGGAGTCCGGGGTGTCGAGGAACTCGACGCCGTTGGCGCGCAGCTCGTCGACGGTGCGCAGGATGTCGTTCGTCGCGAGCGCGAGGTGCTGGGCACCGGGGCCGTTGTAGAACTCGAGGTACTCGTCGATCTGGCTCTTGCGCTTGGCGATCGCCGGCTCGTTGAGGGGGAACTTCACCCGGTGGTTGCCGTTGGCGACGACCTTGGACATCAGCGCGGAGTAGTCGGTGGCGATGTCGTCGCCGACGAACTCGGCCATGTTCACGAAGCCCATGACCTTGTTGTAGAAGGTCACCCACTCGTCCATCTTGCCGAGCTCGACGTTGCCGACGATGTGGTCGAGGGCCTGGAAGAGGCGCTTGGGCGCACCCTCGCGCTTGACCCACGTCGACTGCCTGGCGACGTAGCCGGGCAGGTAGGGACCGTCGTAACGGGAGCGGTCGACGAGGGTGTGCACCGTCTCGCCGTAGGTGGCGATGGACGCGATCCGCACCGTGCCGTGCTCGTCCGTGACGTCTTCGGCCTCACGGACGACGCGGGCGCCGGACCGCTTGGCCTGGGCGACGCACTTGTCGACGTCGGGCACCTCGAGGGAGATGTCGACGACGCCGTCGCCGTGCCTGGCGTGGTGCTCGATGAGCGGGCTGTCCGGGCTCACCGCGCCGTTGACGACGAACCGGATCGAGCCGGACTTGAGGACGAACGACTTGTGGTCGCGCTGGCCGTTCTCGGGTCCGCTGTAGGCGACCAGCTCCATCCCCCAGGCCGACTGGTAGTAGTGCGCGGTCTGGCTCGCATTGCCGACGACGAAGACGATGGCGTCCCAGCCGGTGACGGGGAAGGGGTCCTTGCTCTCGTCGTACTCGACGAGGCCGACCAGCTGCTTGAGCTGCTCGATGTCGAGGTTCGCCTCGCGTTCCTGCGGGGTCAGGTCAAGGGACGTGTCGGTGGCGTGGGTCGTCATCTGTGCAGCGTGGCGCCTGGTCGGCGAGTGTGCAACTGTATGCCGCTGCGGTGCACAGTCTGCGCAGAATGCTGGCTTGGACACCCTTCGAGATGGACAATGTGACCATGAACCTGGACGAGCTCGACGGACGGCTCATCACCCTCTTCACGACGGCGCCGCAGATCGGGGTGCTGGGCGCCTCCCGCGAGCTCGGCGTCGCACGCGGGACCGTGCAGGCCCGGCTCGACCGCCTGGTCGAGCGCGGCGTCATCCGGTCGTGGGCGCCCCAGATCGACCCGGCGGCGATGGGCTACCCGGTGTCGGCGTTCTGCACGCTGGAGATCCGGCAGGGCCGAGGCCACTCCCCCGTGGTCGACCACCTGTCGCGCATCCCCGAGGTGCTGGAGGCACACACGATCACCGGTTCCGGGGACCTCTACATCCACATCGTCGCGCGCGACAACGCCGACCTGCAACGCGTCATCGATGCCGTCGTCGACGACGAGCACGTCATCCGGGCCAACACGGCCATCTCGCTGGCCACGCGCATCCCGCTGCGCACCCTGCCGCTGGTCCGTGCCGCGGCCGAGACCCCCTAACCCCGGCCCCTAGTCGTCGAGGCGGAAGCCGAGCTTGACGGTCACCTGCCAGTGGGCGATAGCACCGTCGGAGATCTGACCGCGGACGCTCTGCACCTCGAACCAGTCGAGGTTGCGCACCGTCTTCGTGGCCTGGGTGACGGCGTTCGCCACGGCGGACTCGACGCTGTCGGGTGAGGTGCCGACGACCTCGGAGATGGAGTACACGTGGTTGGCCATTGCCTGCTCCGTCCTCGGCGGCCCAGCGTCGCCGTCCTCGTCACGCTAGCGGCGCAGGCGCCGACGGACCACCCTCAGAGGCGGTCGCCCACGAAGAACCACGTGAAGAAGGAGATGCCCAGCAGCATGCCGATGTGCCCCAGTGCGGACAGCCATGGCCCGTGCGCCCAGCCGTCGTCGGTGGCCCCGGTGGCGTGTCGGCCACGAGTCGGCACCCACCGGGCCAGCACCAGCAGGCCGATCACGACGACCGCCCACCACGCGACCATGGCCGCCCAGCCGACCAGACGTGGCGCGCCGACCAGCCAGGCGACCCACGCGCACAGGGCGACGACCCCGAGCGCCGTGTGGGTGTTCAGCAGGCCACGCGGGGTCTCGGTCACCCCCGACTGCTTCTCCGTGGCGATGAGCCGCGAGCGGGTGAGCAACACGACCACCGCTGCGAGGGCGGTGAGCATCCAGACGACGTTGACGAGATCCACGCCCGCCACCCTGTCGTGAACACCCATCACCACGCAACGTCCGCGTCCGGTCGGTCGAGCTGGACCGAGGCCCGGGCTGGACCGAGGCCCGGGCTAGACCGAGGAGAAGGCGTCGGGGTCGGTGCCCAACCGGGCACGGAAGGCGTTGTCGAGGGCTGCGTCGTCCTCGATGGCCTCGTCGTAGTGGTTGTCCGCGGACAGCTCGAGAGCACTGGCCCGGTCGTCGTCGTCCAGCGCACCAGCGGCGATCTCGCGACGCACCGCCGCAATGGCCTCCGACGCTGCGGGCACATGGAGCCAGCGGTAGCCGGCCTCGGCGGCGTCCAGCTCCTCGTCGGTCATGTTCTGGACGGCGTCCAGGACGCCGCTCGACATCGCGGAGCTGTGCAACCTCAACGCAGCCGCGAGCGCCTCGTCTCCGACGCCCGGGGTCGGTCCCCCGGCCTCGAGCGCCGCACGGTTCCAGATGGTGTCAGCCTCGTCCATGGTGGCAGCATGTCACCTCATCCCTACCGGGCGCAGGACGAACGTCAGCGACGACCGACGAACCAGGCCCTGATCTTCTCGACCCTGGCCACGACCTGCTCCGAGGTGGCCTCGTCGAGTGACGGGCCGCCGCAGGCTCGTCGCAGCTCGTTGTGCACGACGCCGTGCGGCGTGCCCTTCTTGCGGGCATAGGCGGCCACGAGCTTGTTGAGCTCCTGCCGCTGCGCGGCGAGGGCCCGGTGGGCCGACACCGGCTGCTCGACCTTGCGGGGCCGACGGGTGCTCTGGGCCGTCTGCCGCTCGTGCAGCAGCACCGCCATCTGGTCCGGCTCGAGCAGGCCCGGGAGGCCGAGGTACTCCTGCTCCTCCTCCGAGCCCGTCACGGCGTTGAGCCCGAACTGCTTGGCATCGAAGAGCACGTGGTCGAACTCCGCGTCCGACTCCAGCGCCTCGAAGGCCATCGCGTCGATGTCAGGCGTGCGAGCGGTGCGGTTCGCGGCGTCGAGCAGGGCGTCCTCCTCGGCCCACATCGACGCGGCGCTGTCGTCCTTGGCGACCCGGTCGAGGGCGTGGTCGCGCTCGTCCTCCAGCCGGGCCGCGTGCTCGAGGATCACGGGCACGGACGGCAGGAAGACCGAAGCCGTCTCCCCGCGGCGGCGGGCCCGCACGAACCGGCCGACGGCCTGCGCGAAGAACAGCGGGGTGGACGTCGAGGTGGCGTAGACGCCCACGCACAGCCGCGGCACGTCGACCCCCTCGGACACCATGCGGACGGCCACCATCCAGCGCGAGTCGCTCGCGGCATACTCCTCGATCCGCGCCGAGGAACCGGCGTCGTCGGAGAGCACCAGGGTGGGCTTCTGCCCGGTCAGGGCCTCGAGGATCCGCGCGTACGCGCGAGCCGCCGTCTGGTTGGACGCGATCACGAGGCCGCCCGCATCCGGCACGCCACGGCGTACCTCCGTCAGGCGCTTGTCGGCTGCAGCCAGGACCGACGGGATCCACTCCCCCTTGGGGTCCAGCGCGGTGCGCCATGCCTGCGCCATCGAGTCCTTGGTGAGCAGCTCGCCGAGCCGGGCCGCGATCTCGTCGCCGGCCTTGGTGCGCCAGCGCATGGCGCCGCCGTAGGCGAGGAACAGCACGGGGCGCACGACGCCGTCACGCAACGCCTCGGCATACCCGTAGGTGTAGTCGGCGGACGAGCGGCGGATGCCGTCACGGTCCTCCGCATAGGTGACGAACGGGATGGGGGAGGTGTCGGAGCGGAACGGCGTGCCCGTCAGCGCGAGGCGGCGGGTCGCGGGTTCGAACGCCTCGCGGATCGCGTCGCCCCACGACAGCGCGTCGCCGCCGTGGTGGATCTCGTCCAGGATCACGAGGGTGGGCGCGGACTCGGTGCGGGTGCGGTGCAGCGACGGCTTGCTCGCCACCTGTGCGTAGGTCAGCGCGACCCCGTCGTACTCGCTGGAGTGGCGGGCCGAGGAGTTGGAGAACTTCGGGTCGATGTGGAGGCCGACCTTGGCGGCGGCGTCGGCCCACTGGGTCTTGAGGTGCTCGGTCGGCGCCACGATGGTCACGGCCGAGATGGTGCCGCGGCCGAGGAGCTCCGTGGCCAGGCGGAGGGCGTACGTCGTCTTTCCCGCGCCGGGCGTCGCCACGGCCAGGAAGTCTCGGGGATCCGCCTGCAGGTATGCCGTGAGCGCGGCCTGCTGCCAGGCACGCAGCTTGGCGGCCGTCCCCCAGGCCGCCCGCTCCGGGAACGCTGGTGACAGGTGGGAGGCGGCGGCGGTACTCATAGGGCGGCCACGGTATCCGGTGCGGCGAGACGACATGCCGAGGCCCCGGCGTCTGAGCCGGGGCCTCGGGGGTGTGCTAGAGCGTGTCGCCGGGAGGCGTCATGGATGGGGCGTTACCGGCCGAATCGGTCAGCGGCCCTGTCGGTAGGTCACCCAGGCGTTCTGCGCCCGGACGATCTGGCCGGGCGTGAAGTTGTCCATGCACGCGTCGTCCGTGTAGTCCATGAAGTTCGTGATCGGGTCGCGGCCGGCCTGGCTGGTGCAGGTGTCCCGTCCGGTCGGGCACCCGAAGGCCGGCGAGGCCTCGGCTGCCGTGTCGGTGACGTAGTCGCCCTGACCCGCGCAGCCGCCCTGGAACGTGTGGTAGAGCCCGAACCAGTGCCCCGCCTCGTGGGTCGCGGTGTCACCCTCGTCGTAGGGCGCGGCGTTGCCACCCTTCAAGCTCTGGTCCAGGACGACGACGCCGTCCATGGCGTCGTACGACGACTTCGGGAAGGTCGCCCACCCGAGCAGCCCACCGGAGAGGTTCGCGGTGTAGATGTTGAGGTCGTCCATGGTGCCCTGGCGCAGGGCCGTCTTCATGGCCCGCTCCGCGCTGCTGCCCTGCGAGAGGTTGTACCAGCCGGCGTTGTTCGTCTTATTCACCCCGGCCTTGACGAACGAGAAGCCAGAGCCGCCGTAGGCGCTGTTCAGCACGCTCAGCTGGGCGTCGACCAGACCGGAGACGTCGCCGGTCGTGCCGCTGGTGATGATGTGGAAGTAGACGTTGACCGAGGTGGGCGTGAACGCACCACCACCGCCGGGCTTCCTGGCCGAGCCGTTGGCCGCCTTGGTGTAGCCCTTGGCTGCCATGGCCTTGGCGAGGCCGGCCTCCATGGCCTTGGTCTGGGCGGCGGACAGCTCGTTGCCGTCCTTGCGGTTGCCACCCTGCGCGCTCCGGGCGGCGTTGACCGAGTCGGAGTGCGTGGCGCAGTCGGCGGCGACCGTGGACTCGCCGGCCATCGGCTGGGCGAGTGCGCTGCCCTGGCCGAGGCCGAGTGCGGCGGCCCCCCACACCAACGTGGACAGGGCGATTCGAGAGCGAAGCAACATGTGCGTCCTTTCGCGGGTCACCACCTCCCGGGTTGGGAGGTGGCTCGACCTCGCACGCTAGGAGGCATCGCCCCTGTTCAGGGACGCAAGAAGGTAAAGAGTCGTTCAGGCTTTGGGGGCGACCCGGCGAGTGCGACCGCTCACTCGCCGCCGTCCTGCGGCGCGCGCAGCCCTTCGTAGATCTCCTTGCACGTGGGGCAGACCGGGAACTTCTTCGGGTCGCGTCCCGGCACCCAGACCTTGCCGCACAGGGCCACGACGGGGTCGCCGGACAGGGCGCTCTCGAGGATCTTCTCCTTGCGGACGTAGTGCGAGAACCGCTCGTGGTCGCCCGGTTCCTGCAGCTGCTCCTCGACCTGCTCGCGCTCCAGCACCGCGGTCGTGGTGGAGGGCTGGGCCTGCGGGACCAGCGGGTCGTCCAGGGGGATCTGGGGCTCGCTCATCCCCCGATTGTATGCCGGGCGGTGCTGCGGCTCAGTTCATCTCGGGGTCGGTCGGGAAGGTCGCCACGAACGCCAGGTGGTCACGTTGGCGACGCAGCACGCGGGTCCAGAGCTGCTCGGGGTCGTCGTCGAAGGCGTCGCGCCCCTCCGACTCGACGACGTACCAGCTGCCCGACGCGACCTCCTCCTCGAGCTGCCCGGGTGACCACCCGGCATACCCCGCGAAGATCCGCAGGCCCGCCACCTCGGGCACCACGATCGCCGGAGGCGTGTCGAGGTCGACGAGCCCCAGGCCGCCGAACAGCCGCTTGACCCCCAGCGGCTCGGAGTCCCCCGGGACGGTGACGAGGCCGAGCGCGCTGTCGAGGCCGACCGGTCCGCCTTCGAACAGCACGGAGGGAGCGGTGGCGTAGGCCTGCCAGTCGGGCAGCACCACGTCCACCCGCGCATCCATGGGGCGGTTCAGCACCACGCCCTGCGCGCCCTCCGCGTCGTGGTGCAGGAGGAGGACGACGCTGCGGCAGAACACCCCGTCGACGATCTGGGGCGTCGCGACGAGCAGGTTGCCCGACAGGTCGGTGGTCTCCACGGGTCCCATTCTGCCTGCCCGTGCCAAAGCCCCGGTCGCGGGGACCGGGGCTTTGGCCATTCAGTTGATGTGGACCTCAGGTGCTGCGGCGGTCAGCTGCCGCGCGCGTCACCCGAGGGCCGGGTATGCCGGGTGGCTCAGCCCCGTGCCGCGCGCGAGTAGCTGGGCCGGTCGCCGCGCGCGCCACCGGAGCGGTCGTCACGGTAGGAGCGGTTGCCGCCACCCTGACGGGGACCACGGGGGCCACCGCCGCGGGGACCACTGGACGGGCGTCCGCCACCGCGCTTCGGACCCTCCAGGACGCGGCGCACCTTGTCCTCGGGAACCGGGATGCCGCTGGGGGTCACGGCGCCGGTTGCCGCGAGGCGCGCGTCACCGGGGATCGCCTTGGTCGGGACGGCGTCGATGCCGGCGTCCTTGGCCATCCGCTCCATAGTGCGACGCTGGTGCGGCAGGGCGAGGGTCACGACGGTGCCCTTGTCGCCTGCGCGGGCGGTACGGCCCGAGCGGTGCAGGTAGTCCTTGTGGTCGGCCGGCGGGTCGACCTGCAGGACCACAGAGACGTCGTCGACGTGGATGCCGCGGGCGGCGACGTCGGTGGCTACGAGGACCGGCAGGCTGCCGTCACGGAAGGCGCCGAGGACGCGGTTGCGCGCGCCCTGGTTGAGCCCACCGTGCAGCGCCGCGGCGAAGACACCCTGCTCGCGCAGCTGGAGGGCCACACGGTCGGCACCGAGCTTGGTGCGCACGAAGACCACGGTGCGCCCCTCACGGTTGGCGACCTCGGCGGTGATCGTCTTCTTGTGCATCGGGTCGATGAGCAGCACGTGGTGCTCCATCGTGGTGACGGAGGCCTTGGCGTCGTCGGTGGAGTGCGTCTGGGGGTTCGTGAGGTAGCCCTCGACGAGCTTGTCGACACCCTTGTCGAGGGTGGCCGAGAAGAGCATCCGCTGGCCGCCGGCTGGCATCTGGTCGAGGATCGCGGTGACCTCGGGCATGAAGCCCATGTCAGCCATGTGGTCGGCCTCGTCGAGGACGGCGATCTGGATGTCGCGGAGCTGCACGGCCTCGCGCTCGATGAGGTCCTTGAGCCGGCCGGGGGTGGCGATGAGCAGGTCGACGCCGCGGTTCAGGGCGCTGATCTGGGTCGTGTAGGACAGGCCACCGGCGACGAGCTTGTGCTTGAGGCCGAGGACGTGGACGAGGGGCTCGAGCGCGTCGGAGACCTGCATGGCGAGCTCGCGGGTCGGGACCAGCACGAGCGCACGCGGACGACGGGGGGCAGCCTTGTCGCCGTCGGCGAGACGGGACAGCATCGGCAGGCCGAAGGCCAGCGTCTTGCCGGAGCCGGTCTGGCCACGGCCGAGGATGTCCATGCCTGCGAGCGCGTCCGGGATCGTCGCGGCCTGGATCGGGAACGGCGTGGTGATGCCGTCGCGGGCCAGTCGCTCGACGAGACGCTCGGTGAGTCCGAGTCCGGCGAAGCCGTTGTCGGCGTCGACGGTGACGGGACCGTCGACCGTCTTGCGGGTGGCCTTCACCCAGGTGTCGGCTTCCATGCGCTCGGCCTCGGGGTCGACCTGGGCGTCGAAGCTGCGCGGCGCGCGGTCGTTGCGGTCGAAGCTGCGGGCCGGGCGGTCGTTGCGGTCGAAGCTGCGGGCCGGACGGTCGCTGCGGTCGAAGCTGCGGGCCGGACGGTCGCTGCGGTCGAAGCTGCGCGGCGCGCGGTCATCGCGGTCGAAGCTGCGGGCCGGGCGGTCGGTGCGGTCGTTGCTGCGGGCCGGGCGGTCGCTGCGGTCGTAGCTGCGCGGCGCACGGTCATCGCGGTTGAAGCTGGTCACTCGGTGGTCCTCACGGTTGGTGTACTGACGGGGACCACGGCTGTCACTACGGTCACTGGCACTACGGTCACTGCGACGAGCCGGGCGGTCGTCACGGGTGGAGTCGCGGCGCTGCGGCCGCTCGTCACGGTTGAAGGGGCGAGCCGGACGGTCGTCGCGGCTGAAGGTGCGGGGGGCGCGGTCGTCGCGGTCGTAGCTGCGCGCGGGGCGCTCGCTGCGGTCGTAGCTGCGCGGCGCACGGTCGTCACGGTTGAACGTGCGGGCCGGACGGTCGCTGCGGTCGTAGCTGCGCGCACCGCGGTCGTCGCGGTCGTTGCTGCGCGCGGGGCGCGCGCTGCGGTCGTAGCTGCGCGGCGCACGGTCGTCACGGTTGAACGTGCGGGCCGGACGGTCGCTGCGGTCGTAGCTGCGGGCCGGGCGCTCGGAACGCTCGGAACGCTCGGAACGCTCGGGGCGACGGTCACCGTCGCGAGCCGGCCGAGCGGCATACGAGCTGCCACTGGAGGGCGCGGAGGACTGGCCGCGGTGGGCCTTCTTGGGGCCCTTCTTCGCGTCAGCCTTCTTTTCTGGGGTCCACCGGGCCTTTTTGGGCGCGCCGGATCGCAGGTTCTTGGGCACTGATATTCAACTCACTTCAGGTACTCGAGGTAGACACGTCTCGAGCGACCTGGCGAGGGCAACGAAAGAAGACGAGCCTCAGGCCCTTGGGGCCCGTTGGACCGGATCAACAGTTGTCATCCGGTGGGACTGCAGTCGGAGTAGGGAATGCGTCTGTGGCGCCTATGCCACCTCTTGGCGCTGCCAGGCGCCGCCGAACTGAGCCAGAGCAGTCTATCAGCGCCGGAAGGCCCGCCCGACCACGACGGACGTGACCCCGAGCACCACCCCGGAAAGGTCCGCCACGGCGTCCCACGGGTCACCTGAGCGGTTCGGCAGCAGGTAGTGCTGGACGAGCTCGCTCACCGGCGCGTGCAGGGCCAACAACCCCACCACGTATGCCGGGCGCACGCCGGCCAGCAGCCCCGCCACCGTGGGGAGCAGGAACAGCAGGACGTGGACGACCTTGTCGCTCCACGTCACCGGGCCCTGGAGGTCGACCCGCGGCCAGTAGAGCGCGGCCAGCTGGGCGAGCAGCAACAGCCCGAAGACGACGTGACGTGGGCCGACGACCACGGTTGCCTGTCCCGGTTCCGCGCTGAGCACGGCGGGCGGCGAGCCCGCAGGAGTCTGGTCGTCGGGTGACGCACTAGCCAATGAGCTCGGGCTCCTCAGCCATCCGCCTCGTCACGACTGCCTCGGGCGTCGTGCCGAGCACCGCCGCCTTGACCGCAGCGGCCACGACCTTGGAGACGTCGGGGTGGAAGACGCTGGGGATGATGTAGGCCGCGTTGAGCTCGTCGGGGTGGACGACCTCGGACAGCGCCTTGGCGGCGGCCAGCATGACGTCCTCGTCGATGGACGTGGAGGCTGCGTCGAGCAGGCCGCGGAACACGCCGGGGAAGACCAGCACGTTGTTGATCTGGTTGGCGAAGTCGGAGCGACCGGTGGCCACGACGGCGGCGTGCTGGGCTGCCGCGATGGGGTCGACCTCGGGCTCGGGGTTGGCCATGGCGAAGACGATCGCCCCGTCGTTCATGGTGGCGATGTCCTCCCCGGTGAGGATCCCCGGGGCGGAGACACCCACGAAGACGTCGGCGCCGGCGAGCGCGCTCTTGAGCGTGCCGGAGACACCGCGGTGGTTGGTGTTCGCGGCAGACCACGCGAGGGCGGGGTGCTCTCCCGACGCGATGTCCTCACGTTCGGGGTGCAGCACCCCGAACTGGTCGGCCACGACGACGTCCGTGGCGCCGGCCTTGAGCAGAAGCTTGAGGATCGCGGTGCCGGCGGCACCGGCGCCCGACATCACCACCCGGCATTCGCTCAGGTCCTTGCCGACGACGCGCAGGGCGTTGCGCAGGGCGGCCAGGGTCACGATCGCGGTGCCGTGCTGGTCGTCGTGGAAGACGGGGATGTCGAGCTCGTCACGCAGCCGGGCCTCGATCTCGAAGCAGCGGGGAGCCGAGATGTCCTCGAGGTTGATCCCCGCGAAGACGGGGCTGATCGCCTTGACCGTGTGGATGATCTCCTCGGTGTCCTGGGTGTCGAGGCAGATCGGGAAGGCGTCGATGTCGGCGAACCGCTTGAACAACGCGGCCTTGCCCTCCATCACCGGCAGCGCGGCCAAGGGACCGATGTTGCCCAGCCCCAGAACGGCCGAGCCGTCGGTCACCACGGCCACCGTGTTGCGCTTGATGGTCAGTCGCCGGGCGTCGGCGGGGTTCTCGGCGATGGCGAGGCAGACCCGCGCGACGCCCGGTGTGTAGATCAGGGACAGGTCGTCGCGGTTGCGGATCGGCACCTTGGACTCGATCTTGAGCTTGCCACCCAGGTGGGCGAGGAACGTGCGGTCCGAGACCTTGCCGATCTCGACGCCGTGCACCCCGCGCATCGCCTCGACGAGCTCGTCGGCGTGGGTGGTGTCCCGGGCAGCTGCGGTGACGTCGACGCGGAGGCGGTCGGCGCCGGAGGCGGTGACGTCGAGCCCGGTGACCAGCCCGCCGCCCTTCTCGATGACGCCGGTGAGCTCGGAGACCGCGGTGGCGCGGGCCGGGAGGGTCAACCGGACGGTGATGGAGTTGGACACGGACGGGGCTGCGCTCATGGTCGGCATTCTCCCGATTACCGCGGGGTACGCCGAACCGGTGCCGAATCGTGGCCGGCGACGCGACGGCGCCGCAGGCCGAGGGCCAGCCGTTGCTCGACGAGCTCCTGCCCCCTCACGGCGAGCCAGGCGCACACCACCGCCAACGGCAGCTCGACGACCACGGCCATCGCCAGGGCGACCCACCGCTCGCTCGGCGTCGGCGCTGTCACCACGTCGAACCACGCGTCTGTCGCGAGGAGCGCCGCGGTGGCACCCGCGACGGCGCCGAGCCAGCGCGCATGACGCAGCGCCGCCCACCCGGTCGCGGCCAGCAGGACCAGGAGCGCCACGTCGAAGCCGCCCCACGCGAGGTCGAAGTGCGCTGCCGGCGCGGTGCCGGGCAACGCCACGAACAGGTAGGCCGTCCACGGCAGCATGAGTGCCGCGAGCGCGGCAAGCGCCCAGCCGACGACCTTGACCCGCCGCGCCCGGGCCCGCATCAGGCCGACGCCGTCGGGGCCGCCGTCGGGGCAGCTGCGGGGGCCGCTGTCGGGGACATCGCGCGCAGCAGGTAGCGCTCGTGCTCGATCTCGCGACCCCAGAAGACGGTGTCGGTCAGCTGCACCACCACCGTCTCCCCGACCAGCTCGCGGACGACGGCGGCGAGCTCGTCGGATGGCACGCCGGCACGCCAGGGCAGGTCCGGCTTGCCGTCGGCAGCCTCCAGTCCCCAGCGCCCCTCGACGAGCACCATCCTGCCGCCGGGCCTCAGCAGGGTGGCCCATCGACGCAGCGCCTCCGTGGGGTCCGGAAGCGTCCACAGGATGTGACGGGCGAAGACCACGTCGAACGAACCCGCTTCGAAGGGCGGCTCGCTCGCGTCCGCCGCCGCGATCTCGATGGCCGACCCGAACGGTGCAGCCTTGGCCACCGCTCGCCGCACCATCTCCGGTGACAGGTCGATGCCTCGCACCTGGTGGCCCATCTCGGCCATCAGCACGCTCATCGTGCCCGTGCCGCAGGCCAGGTCCGCCACCAGCGAAGGCGTCGTCGGCAGCCAGGTGCGCAGCAGGTCCTTCCACGCGGCGCGGATGTCGGAGTCGAGCAGCCCGTGGTCGGGGTAGGTGTCGTACTCGGCGGCGAAGTCGTCCCAGTAGCGGCGGATCACATCTGTGGAAGGTCCAGGAGTGCTCATCGGCTCCAGCCTAGGCTGAACGCATGACACGACACAGCGGGTCACACGTGGAAGTCACCGGCTCAGGCACCGCGTCCGCGGCGCCGGACGTGGTCCGCGTCAGGGCCGGAGTGCGCTGCGACGGCGACGACGTGTCGTCCGCCCTCGCCGATGCAGGCAGCCGGGCGCAGGGACTCGCCCAGGCCGCGCGCGACCACGGCGTGCTGGACGCCGACCTGCGGACGACGGGCACCGGCGTCCACCCGCGGCACGACCGCGAGGGGGTCACTGTGGTGGGGTACACGGCATACCAGAGCCTGTCGGTCACGGTGCGCGACCCGGGTCGCGTCGGCAGCCTCGTCGAGGCCTTCGCCGGCGTCGCGGGCAACGCCCTCACGATCGACCACATCGGGCTCGAGCTCGCCGACTCCGCACCCCTGCTCGCCCAGGCTCGCGAGGCCGCCTTCGCGGACGCCAGGGCCAAGGCGGAGCAGTATGCCGCGCTGGCCGGCCGCGAGCTCGGGAAGGTTGAGCGGCTGTCCGATGTTGATCGGGGTGGAGCCCAGCCCCGGTTTGCGATGATGGCAGCCGGCAAGGCGGCAGACCTGTCCGTCGAGCTGGGCGAGAACTCGGTGACCGCGACCGTCGCGGTCCGATGGGAGTGGACCTAGAGATGGCAAGCACGACGCTGACGGCGGAGAACTTCGAGAAGACGATCCTCGAGGGAGGCACCGTGTTCGTGGACTTCTGGGCCGAGTGGTGCGGCCCGTGCAAGCGGTTCGGACCGGTCTTCGAGAGTGCCTCGGAGAAGCACACCGACGTCGTCTTCGGCAAGGTGGACACCGAGGCCGAGCAGGCGCTCGCCGCCGCCGCGAACATCACCTCGATCCCCATGCTCATGGGGTTCCGCGACGGCATCCTCGTCTTCGCCCAGGCCGGCGCGCTGCCCGCGCCCATGCTCGAGGACGTCATCACCAAGGTGCAGGGCCTCGACATGGACGCCGTACGCGCGGACATCGAGTCGCAGAAGGCCACCCAGAGCTGATTCGCCGCGTTCGTCTGCTCCACCGCTCGGCGATCGGCCGCCCCGCGTCAGCGGTGCGCCGCGAGCGAGGGGCCGTGGCTGGCCGACCTGCTCGTCCACCACTGCAGGAGCAGCAGGCCGCCGACCAGGATGCAGACCACCTCGGAGATCGCGGCCGCGAAGACGTAGAAGCCCTCCCACCGGTCGTGGATCCCCATGAAGCCCACGGTCGTGGCGAGGACGAACGCGCCCAGCGTGGACGCTCCGAAGCCCAAGGTCAGGAACGCCGGCACCCAGTGCTCCCAGCGCAGCAGCAGGACCGCGATGACCACGCCGGCGACGACGTTCACGAGGAAGGCGGGCCCGACCGACTGGTGGCGCACGCCGCCGAACCAGAGCTTCAGGTGGTCCGCAGCCGACACCACCAGGGCGGCCGCACCCAGTGCTCGCCACTTCATGACGCCCTCCTTCTCCCGGCCGACGCCGCACGGGCGTCCTGGTGGTGGAGACGGTTCAGGGTCGGGTCCCGTTCAGTGGTCGACGCGTTCGGTGGTAGCCGCCTTCAGTGGCCTTCGCGTTCAGTGGTCCAGTTGCACTGGCGGGTCCGCGGGCGGACCGAACGCCGCCAGGAAGCGGTCGCGGAACGCATCCATCCGCCAGGTCGGCGCGTCGGGACCGGGACGCATCCCCTCCTGCCAATTCCAGCCACTGACCCGCTGCGTCACGCCCGGGTCGTGCGCCACGATGGTGACCGGCACCCGGTGGCTGGCCCCGGGTCCTGAGACCACGGTCGAGGGCTGGTGGTCGCCCAGCAGCACCAGGACGAGGTTGTCGTCGTGGACCGTCCGCACGAAGGACGCGAGGCTCTCGAGCGAGTAGGAGATCGACTTCGCGTAGGCCGCTCGCACCGACTCGGGGTCGCGCCAGGTCTGGGCCCTCGTCGGGGCCCGGGCGCGGACGGGGCCGAAAACCGAGCCGTCTCCGACCGACGACCAGTCGACCATGGTCGGGAGCGGAGCCCAAGGGGCGTGACTGGTCACGAGGTCGATCTCGGCCATCACCGGGGCGCGGGCCCCTCTCCACAGCTCCCGGTCGGCGAACGCCTTGAGCGTGTACTGGTCCGGCATCGTCGCGTAACCGAACTGCGGGCCGGCATACCCCACGTTCCGCGCGTCGTAGACCTGGTCGTAGCGGTAGAAGGACCGGCCCTGGGGCCAGTCGCTGCGGTTCGCGGGGACGTCGCCCACCGTGCGCCAGCCGGCGCGTTCGAAGGCGCCACTCAGGGTCAGCCGGTCGGTGGCGACGAGCTGGTCGTAGCGCCGCTGGCTGTCCACCCAGACACCCGACTGGAGGGTGGAGTGGGCCAGCCAGCTGGTGCCCCCGAACGTGGGTGAGTCGAGCCAGGCGCTCCGCGTCGAGTAGCCGGCCGAACGCAGCTGGCTCGTGCCCCTGGCCAGCGTCGACGAGACGGACGCCGACTCCGGCGAGCCGGTCACCGCCACCTCGCCGTAGCTCTCCACGAAGACGATGAGGACGTCCTTGCCGCGCAACCCGGACAGCAGGTCACCGGCCGGCGTCGCCGCGAAGGCGTCCCTCGCGACCGCGCGTGCGAAGACCTCGTGGTCGCGCACCGCCGAGCGAACCTGACCCACGTGGCTCGTGACGAGCCCCACGGCCGGCGTGGCCGCGAGAGGCGTGCCCGGGGCGACCTGGACGTGGGCGACCGCGACCGCGAGCCACGTGCCGGTCGCGACGGCGAGGACCGTGGCCCAGCCACGCCGATGGCGGTCGACGCGGGGATCCAGCAACCGCACCGCGTGGCGCACCGAAAAGGGGCACCCCACGAGCAGGCCGAGGACCAGGACGACCGCACCGATGACGGCCGCCGTTGCAGCGGTGCGGCCCGCCGAGTCGTCGACCAGGCCGTACACGTCCCGCAGGTAGGTCCAGTCGGTCACGACGTCGAAGGGTCGGCTCAACGCCGAGGTGAAGCCGATGTCGAGGAGCTTGAGCACCGTGAGGACCCCCAGCACCAGGCCGCCCACGAGGGCGAGCGGCTCTCGCCACCGCGAGGGCAGCACGAGGACCACCGCCAGGAACACGAGGGGCTCGAGCGGCAGGCGGCCCAGCCAGTCCACCGGTCTGCCGATGGCGTCGTCGGGCGCCACGAGCACCACCCACACGAGCAGGCCGGTCGCGACGGCGCCGATCATCCCGGCCAGTCGCGCCGGGCGACGCCTCCTCGACGGGCGCGTCACTCGAGCACCCTCGCGGGCTGGCTCCCGGTCTCAGGACCCACGGGCCGGGCGAGGGAGGCGATGGCGCCACCTGTGATCCCGTGCCGTCCGACCCTCTGCCGCCGAGCCGGCCACAGCTCGGCGGCCTGCGTCCCGAACGACCAGGCCAGGAGGGTGAGTGCCACCACGACGACGGGGCCGGAGACCTCCCGGGGCACCAGCTGTGCCGTGACCACGGTGAGCACGATGCCCTGGAGGGCGGCAACCGCCTTGCGTGAGTAGCGAGGTGGCACGGCCCCGCTGAGCCAGGGCGCCACCCAGGTGGCCACCATGAACGCGTAGCGGAAGACCCCGATGGCCAGGACCCACCAGCCGAGCACCATGGAGGCAGCAACGCTGAGCACGAGGATGAGGAAGGCGTCCACCTCCATGTCCATCCGGGCGCCCAACGGTGTCGCCGTCCCGGTCTGCCGGGCGACCCACCCGTCGACCGCGTCGAGCACCAGCGCCACCCCCGCGATCACGACGAGCACCGTCGGGAGCTCGTGACCGGGTAGGTGCGCCTGGCCGAGAAGGGACTGCGCGGTGAGCGACGCCACGACGCACGCGAGCGTGGCCCGGGTCACCGTGACATGGTCGCCTGGCCCCAGGCGATGCGGTCGCCGGCCGGTGAGGGCCCGGGCCAGGAGTGCCCCACCGAGCAGGGCGCACCCGAAGCCTGTCCCCACCCCTGCGGCGCCGACGTGTGCCGCCCGGTCAAGGGTGCCGAGCAGCCCCAGCTGGGCGACTGCGCTGCCGACCGGGAGGGCTCGCAACGAGCGCACCGCACCTCCTCTGTCGCAACGTCTGACTTCTAGGACGGGCCAGCCTGCACCGGCGTTCACGGGTCCCTGCTCCCCTGCAGGTCTCGATCCGGCTGGAGGGAAACCCGCAGTGGTGAGGTGAGGGCGATGGCTAGGGTGGGCACGTGTCCGCCGCTGCCCGCGCGTACTGGCTGGCCGAACCCGGGGTCGGTGAGATCCGGCCTTCGGCCCTTCCCGCGCGCGGACCCGCGGAGGTCCTCGTGCGCACCGAGTACTCGGCGATCAGCCGCGGCACCGAGACCCTCGTCTTCGGGGGTCGCGTCCCGCAGAGCCAGTATGCCGCGATGCGGGCTCCCTTCCAGGAAGGCGACTTCCCGGGGCCGGTCAAGTACGGCTACCTCAACGTCGGGGTCGTCGAGGACGGCCCGGACCATCTCGTGGGCCAGACGGTGTTCTGCCTCTTTCCCCACCAGACGAGGTACGTCGTGCCGGTTGGTGCGGTCGCGGTCGTGCCGGACGGCATCCCTCCCCAGCGCGCCGTGCTGGCGGGCACGGTCGAGACGGCGGTCAACGCCCTGTGGGACGCCGCTCCCCTGGTCGGTGACCGGGTCGTCGTGGTGGGAGCCGGCATGGTCGGGTGCTGCGTCGCGCGGCTGCTGGCGCAGGTTCCCGGCGTCCGCACGACCTTGGTCGACGTGGACGAGTCCCGTGCCGCGGTGGCGGCCTCTCTGGGCGTCGACTTCGCCGTGCCTGACGGGGTGGAGCGGGGTGGCGCGGACCTCGTCCTGCACACCAGCGCGACCTCGGAAGGCCTCCAGCTGTCCCTGGAGCTGCTCGCCACCGAGGGGGAGGTGGTGGAGCTCAGCTGGTACGGCGAGGGTGAGGTGCAGCTCGCCCTCGGGGGGGTGTTCCACTCACGTCGGCTGGGCATCCGCGCCAGCCAGGTCGGAATGGTCTCGCCGGCCCGACGCTCGCGCCGCACCCCGGCCGACAGGCTTTCCCTGGCCCTCGAGCTCCTGCGCGACCCTGCCTTCGACGCCCTCGTCACCGGTCGGTCGACGTTCGACGAGCTGCCGCAGGTCATGGCCGCGCTCCACGACGGAAACCTCCCGGCGATCTGTCACCTCATCACCTACGACCAGGGGTAGACCGTGTTCACAGTGACCGTGCGGGACCACATGATGATCGCCCACAGCTTCCGCGGCGAGGTCTTCGGACCGGCCCAGGCACTGCACGGCGCGACCTACGTCGTCGACGCCACCTTTCACGCCGAGACCCTGGACGAGGACGGCATCGTCGTCGACATCGGTCGGGCGGTGGCCCAGCTGCACGAGGTGCTCGCCGACCTGAACTACCGCAACCTGGACGAGGACCCGGCCCTCAGCGACACCAACACGACGACCGAGGTCCTGGCCCGTCTGGTGGCCGACCGCCTGGCCGACCGCGTCCGCGCCGGCGACCTCGGCGACACCGCCCGGCGCGTCGGTGCCCTCACCGTGACGCTGTCCGAGTCCCCGGTGGCGTGGGCGAGCTACGAGCGGACCCTGTGACCACCGTGCATGTCGTCCTCCCCGACAGCGTCGAGGACCCAGCACGGCCGAGCGGGGGCAACACCTACGACCGTCGGGTCTGCTCGGAGCTCTCGGCGCTCGGGTGGTCGGTGCAGGTCCATGCGGTGCCCGGTCCCTGGCCACACCCCGACGCCCGAACCCGCGTGACCCTCGCGGGCGAGCTGGCGGCCCTGCCGCGGGGCGCCCTGGTCCTGCTCGACGGTCTGGTCGCGTCGTGCACGCCCGACGTGCTCGTACCGGAGACGGACCGGCTTCGGGTCGTCGTGCTCGTCCACCTGCCGCTAGGTCACCCGCGCCCGCTGGAGCCCCTCCAGCCGCCGGGTCAGCAACCCGACCCCGCGCAGGGTGAGCGCGCGGTCCTCGAGGCCTCCGCAGCCGTCCTGACCACCAGCCACTGGACGAGGCGGTGGCTGGTGGACCGCTACGACCTGGCTCCCGACCGGGTGCGGGTGGCCCAGCCCGGAGTCGACAGTGCCACGCCTCGCGCCGGCACCCCGTCGGGTGGCGAGCTGCTCTGCGTGGCAGCGGTCGTCCCCGCCAAGGGCCACGGCGCGCTGCTCGACGCGCTGGCCTCCGTGCACGACCTGCCGTGGCGGCTCGTCTGCGCCGGGTCCCTGGACCTCGCCCCCGACCACGTCGCCCGGTTGCGAGCGCAGTGCCACGAGGCGGGGATCGCCGACCGGGTCACCTTCGTCGGTCCCCTCGCCGGTCGCGACCTCGACCTGGCGTATGCCGCGGCCGACGTGCTCGTCCACGCGTCGCGGATCGAGACGTACGGCCTCGTCGTCACCGAGGCGCTGGCCCGTGCCCTGCCGGTCATCGCGACCTCGGTGGGCGGCGTAGCGGCGGCGATGGGGACAGCTCCCGACGGCACGGTGCCGGGCCTGCTCGTGCCGCCGGGGCCGGACGAGCTGGGCCGGGCCGTGCGGTCCTGGCTCGAGGATGCTGCCCTCCGCGCTCGGCTCCGGGCTGCCGCCCGCGCACGCCGAACCACGCTGTCGCCGTGGTCGACGACGGCACAAGTGGTCGCCTCCGTGCTCGCCGAGGTCGCGGCATGACCCTCACCGTGAGCCATTCCCACGGGCGACGGGCCCGCCGGCGCATCTCGAGCCGACGGGCGGAGGTGAACCCCGGCCACGCGGCATACGTCAGTGCTTGTGCAGGCGATGTCCCTCCGGGACAGGTCCGCGTGGGAACCACCCTGGAGGGGCGTGCCTTGGCGATGACTGGACCTCACCCCGACTGGTCGCGCGGGGCGAGAGGTGTGTCAACGGTGGCGCTGCGCGTCGGCGGCTCGGTGGTGACCCAGCGCCTTGGTGGGGCGGTTGTCCTGGGGTTCGTCGTGTGGCAGCTTGGCCTCGGCTCGTCGCTCCACGCCTTGCGGGCCATCGACGCGTGGTCGCTCGGTGCGGCCTTGGTCCTCACGGCGGCCACGACGGTCTGCTGCGCCTGGCGGTGGAGCCTCGTGGCCGCCGGGCTCGGTGCGGACGTGCCGCTGCGCCCAGCGGTGGCGGCCTGCTACCGCTCCCAGTTCCTCAACACGGCGACCCCAGGTGGGGTGCTCGGGGACGTCCACCGCGGTGTGCGGCTCGGCCGCCACCACGGCGACACAGGCAAGGGCCTCCGGTCCGTCATCTGGGAGCGCAGCGCCGGCCAGGTCGTGCAGGCCGTAATGGCCCTCGTGGTGTTGACAGTGCTCCCCTCTCCCCTACGACCCGTCCTGGGATGGGTGTGGGTGGCCGCGGTGGTCGGAGCGGCAGGCGTCCTCGTCGGGCGTCTGGCCCGGCGTCGACCGGACGCCGGCTGGGTGAGCGCGCGCGTCACCGCGACCCTGGCGGAGCTGCGCCGGGCCCTCTGCGCCCGGCGCACCTGGCCGCTGGTCGTCCTGGCATCCGCGCTGGCCGTCATCGGGCACGTGCTGACGTTCGTCGTGGCGGCCCGGACTGCCGGGGCGACCGCACCGACGGCACGGCTCGTGCCCCTCGCCTTCGTCGTGCTCGTCTCCATGGGGGTGCCCCTGAACGTCGCCGGGTGGGGGCCGCGGGAAGGTGTGGCGGCCTGGGCCTTCGGGGCGGCCGGACTCGGCGCCGACGCCGGACTGTCGACCGCCGTGGTCTACGGAGTGCTGGTGTTCGCCGCGAGCCTCCCGGGGGCGGTCGTGATGCTCGTGGCGAAATCTGGGCGCACTCACCCGGCGCGGGCGCAGCTCGCGGAGGCGGTCCCCGCGGTCCCGGTTCCCGTTCTCGTCTCCGTCCCCGTCCCCGTCGTGCACTCCGCTCGCCCCGACGGCCCGGGAACAGGCTCGTGACCGACCGCCCCTACACCCTGCTCAGCTGCAGCATCTCGATGGACGGCTACCTCGACAGCGCGTCAGCGGGGCGGTTGCGGCTGTCGAACGCCGCCGACTTCGACCGCGTCGACGCCGAGCGGGCCACCTGCGACGCCATCCTCGTCGGGGCCGGCACCATCCGCGAGGACGATCCTCGGTTGCTCGTGCGCTCCGCCGCGCGCCGCGCCGACCGAGTGGCGCGCGGCTGTCCTCCGTCCCCGACCAAGGTCACGGTGACCACCGGGGGCCATCTGGACCCGGACGCAGCGTTCTTCCTCGCCGGCGGCGGCGAGAAGCTCGTGTACTGCCCCAGCGGGGCGGCCGCCGCTGTGCGGCGGCGGTTTGGCGAGGTGGCGACGGTTGTCGATGCGGGCGAGCCGGTGAGGCTCCGCGGAGTCGCCGAGGACCTCCACACCCGCGGCCTGCGCCGTCTCATGGTGGAAGGTGGCGGTTCGGTGCTCACCCAGTTCCTCACCGAGGACCTGGCAGACGAGCTCCAGCTGGTGGTCGCCCCGGTGTTCGTCGGCGACTCCGGTGCAAGGAGGTTCGTCGACGACGGCCGTTTCCCGTGGTCCGAAGAGCGCCGCGCCACTCTCGTCGAGGTGCAGCAGATCGGTGACGTCGCCCTCCTGCGGTACGCGCTCTCCGCACGGTTCCGCTCGAGCTGGTCGGACAGGGACCGTTGAGCACAAAGGTCGTCGACGGGCGCCCGTTGCCTCACTGGCAGACTGCGTCCCATGTCGTCGTGGTCCATCCAAGCCCTCGGGTGGGCAGGTTCAGCCCTGCTCATCTTCTCCCTGCTCCAGCAGCGCGTCCTGCGCTTCCGGCTGCTCAACCTCACGGCGAGCTGCACGCTCATCCTCTTCAACGCGATGCTGCACGTCTGGCCGATGGTCGGCATGAACACCGTCACCGCCGGCATCAACGTCTGGATGATCACCAAGCTGCTGCGTGAGCGCGGCGACGAGTCGGTCTACGAGGTGGTGGCCGTCGGTCCGGACGAGTCCTACCTCCAGCACTTCCTCAAGGTCCAGGGCAAGGACATCGCCCGGTACTTCCCCCAGTTCGACCCGGCCGACCTCGGGACCGGCCGCAGCGCCTATCTCGTCGAGCGCGGCAACGAGACCGTCGGGGTGGTCGTCGTGCGCGATGCCGGAGACGGCGTCGCCCAGGTGGAGCTCGACTACGTGACGCCCCGCTTCCGCGACTTCTCCCCCGGCGAGTTCGTCTACCGCAGCAGCGGGTTGTTCCGGGGCAAGGGCATCCGCCAGATCGTGACGCCCCCGGGCATGGTCAACCCCTACTACGCGCGCCTCGGTTTCCGCGAGGAGGGCGACCACTGGGTCGCCGACCTGGCCTGACCCACCGGCGCGTGCGTGCCGTCCTCGACATCGGATTCGTCAGCGGCCTTGCGTCTCACGACGGACCGTGAGGAAGAGGCGGTGCGCCGTGATCACTGCCGCCGCCCACGCGAGTCCCAGCGCCCACCCCGCCACCACGTCGGTGAGCCAGTGGTGGCCGAGGAAGACCCGGCTCAGTCCCATCGTCACGACGAAGACGGCACCCACCGCCACGCTCACGATGCGTGCCCACGCGGCGTCGAGGCGACGGAGGACGAGGTAGACCAGGACTGCAGCGAGCACCGTGGCGTTCAGCGTGTGCCCGCTCGGAAAGCTCGGCGAGCTCTCGTAGGGCGCCACGGCTTCGGACAGGGGCGGCCGCGCCCGGCCGATCAGGGCCTTTCCGGTGGTCGTCATGGCGAGCGAGCCGATCGCCGCAATCACCATGAGCACCAACGGAGTTCGGGACCGCCATCGCCAGACCATGAGCAGGGTCAGGACGGTCGCGACGATCGGCATCCCGATCGGCCCGCCGACGTCGGTGTAGAGCGTCACCGCGTGGTCGAGACCGGGTGTGCGCCAGGCGATCGCCTGGTCGAGCACCGGTTGGTCGAGCCCCGCGATTCCGTCGGCGTCGACCACCGCCTCGTAGACCTCGGTCGCCGCGGCGGTCAGCGCCACGGCGGCGGCGCCACCGACGAGGGCGGTCACGACCAGGACGACGTGCGCTGCGCTCCACCGGGCGAGCCCGACGGCCCGGCGCACGACCACCGACGCCAGCCGGCGGCCAAGGGAGGTTCGCCAGTCGGTCAGGTCGCGGGACCCGATCCGCTCTTCGGCCGAGGTGTCGTCGCGCAGCATCGGGCCATCCTCGCAAAGCCGACCAGTCGGCATACCCACTGGCCTGCGGCATTGCCGGTATGCCGCGCGGCCGGGGTGGTGCCCCCGGGCACCACGAAGGCCCGGTCGCGAACGACCGGGCCTCGAGGCTGAACTGCCGTGTGAACACCGCGGTGGTGGAGGTGGCGGGAATTGAACCCGCGTCCATTGACGGGAAACCAGGACTTCTCCGGGTGCAGTGCGCTAAGGATTTTCTCGGCCCCAGTGCTCGCACGCACACGTCCACTGACAGGCCCAGTCGAGTAAGAGTCCCGCGCAGCCCCTCGACATGACTACGCAGCAAGTTCTCTAGTTGACGCCAGACACTGAGACGAGAACTAGCTCAGGCTGACGGACTTTGGAGCTCGCTCAGGCGGCGAGGGCAAAGTCGGTGCGCTTGGAATCGGCACCTATTGGTTTGCCAGGAGCGTTAACGAGATAACCAGGCATCCTCGACCCGCTTCCCCTGAAATGCCGACCAATGTCGAAACCGATCACCCCCGTGCTCCTGCGAGTGCAGGGGTGTTCACACGACCGCTGTTCAGTTGTTGCTGTTCCCAGCCTACCGTCCAACAGCGACAGCCCCTCACGCATTTCCCTCGGCGCCCATTTCTGTCGCACGAGCTCTCCGGGGCAAATCTGTCCAAGGTTTGTCCAATCTGGTCCCCGGCCGCCGCCGAATCACCTGCGCAGGGTCCGGGCGCGTGACACGCGGTGACCACAGCCCGGGACCACCACACCGCAGTGGATTCCTGGAGGAACAGACATGATCGCTCGACGTCTCATGACCGCCGTGGCCGCCTTCGGCCTCGCGGGCACTGCCGCCCTGGCCGGCGCGCCAACCGCCTCAGCGCACGGGGCCGGCCACGGCACGGACCCGTCCGCGACCGGCACCCGGAGCCTGGCCGCCGTCCTCGCCGAGGACGGCTCCGGCTTCGACCACCAGTGGAACGACTTCGACATCGTCGACAACGCGGTGACCGCCGTGCTGACCGCCAAGCCCGGCTCAGCCGTGGGCGTGCTGGCCGACGGCACCGTCCCCCTCACGGCGTTCCTGCCGACCGACAGGGCCTTCCGCCGGCTCGCGTCGGACCTCACCGGCAAGCGCTACACCTCGGAGTCGGCCGTCTTCGCCGATGTGGCCTCGCTCGGCATCGACACCGTGGAGGCGGTGCTGCTCTACCACGTCGTCCCCGGCGCCACGGTGACGTACCGGCAGGCCCTCCGCTCCGACGGCGCGACCCTCACCACCGCCTCGGGTGGGACCGTGCAGGTCGACGTGGTCTGCAGGCACTTCGTGCAGCTGGTGGACGCCGACCCCGACGACCGCAACCCCTGGGTCGTGGCACCCGACCTCAACAAGGGCAACCGTCAGATCGCCCACGGGATCTCTCAGGTGCTTCGCCCGCTCGACCTCTGAGCGACCCAGCGCGAGGCGCAGCCGCGGCCGCAACCTGGCCGTGGCTGCGCCACGTCGTGCAGGTATGCCGCCGTGCGCAGTGCGGCCTCAGCCTCCGGCAACCGACGCCTCCTGCGCCACGAACTCGTCCCGAGCAGCGAGGATCGTGCTGACATGCGTCTCGGCCCAGTCCGTGAGCACGGCGATCGGCCCTCCGAGCGAGATCCCGAGCTCGGTGAGGGCGTAGTCCACCCGGGGTGGCACCTGGGCGAAGACGGTGCGAGTGAGCAGGCCGTCACGCTCCATCGCGCGGACCGTCTGGGTGAGCACCTTGGGCGCCACCCCACCGACCCGCGCACGCAGCTCGGTGAAACGCAGCGGACCACCGGCCAGAGCGCCGATCACCAGGACCGTCCACTTGTCGCCGATCCTGTCGAGCACCACCCGGGTGGGGCAGTCGGGGTCGAAGGCGTTGCCGCGTCCCGCGCCGGGAGCCTCGGCAGCCGCTGTGGCCTGCTTGGTAACCATGAGGTACTTATAGCACGTTGAAGTGCTCAGTAACCAATGGTTACTGTCATCCCAGTCAACACGGACCCCACGAAAGGCACACCCATGAAGATCGGCCTGTTCGGCGCCAGCGGCATGATCGGCTCTCGCATCGCGACCGAGGCCCTCTCGCGCGGCCACGAGGTGACCGGCTACACGCGCAGCGGCTCCCCTCTCCCCACCGGTGCCGTCGCCGCCACCGGCGACCTCGCCGACGAGACCGCCGTGAAGGAGGCTGCCACCAGCCACGACGTCGTGGTGTCGGCGACCGGGCCGAGCCGCACCGGGGGAAGCCACGAGGTGTGGCTCGCAGCGGTCCAGAACCTCGTCGACCACGCTGCCGGCGCGCGAGTGCTCTTCGTGGGCGGCGCCGGCTCCCTTCTCACGCCGGACGGCACGCGCCTGCTCGACTCACCAGGCTTCCCCGTCGAGTACCTCGCCGAGTCACGCGCCGGCGCCGCCGCGCTGGACATCTTCCAGGATGCGCCCGACGAGCTCGACTGGACGTTCTTCTCCCCCGCGCCCGTCATCGCCCCGGGCGAGCGCACCGGTGCCTACACCGTGGCGCTCGACACCCCCGCGGGCGATTCGATCAGTGCCGAGGACTATGCCGTCGCCCTGGTCGACGAGCTCGAGCCTCCGCGGCACCGTCGACAGCGCTTCACCGCAGCCAGCTGAGCGAGGCCGGTCAAGCATCCTCAGCGGCAGGCACGGGGCTCGGGCTGCGCCCTGAGGGGCTTGGCCTTGGTCGGTGCCGGGCGGCATCCGTGGCCGGTGGCCACCCGACCGCGGAGGCCGAGCGCCTTCCCGTGGGCGCGGCCGTCGTCGCTGCCCTGCAGCCATCCCCGGGCCAAAGCGCCACCTCCCGGCAGGGAGATCGGCAGCCCCACGGGAGCCACTCCCCCGGCGCTCGTGGTGCCGGAGCTGCCCGGAAGCGCCAGCGCTTGTGCCGGCAGCGCCGTCCCGCCGTCATCGGAACCCGCTGAATCCACTGCACCCACCACCGCTCCGCCCCCGGCCCCGGCCCGGGACGACGAGCCACCCGGGGCGTGACCGGGCGAGCCGTCACGGGTCGGGCGGGTGGTCGGGCGGGTAGGGACGGCCGAGGGTCGCGTGGTGTGGGGCGCCTGGGCCTGCGGGCCCCCGGTTGCGCGACGCTCGCCGCCCGTGAAGATCGTCGCGGCCACCACTCCCACGGCGAGAAGCAGCGCTGACACCATCACGGTGGCGATCACGCGTGAGATCACGACGGGGGCCTTGCGCACGTGCCTGCCTGCCATGAGCCGCCTCGGTTCGACGTCGACGCCACCGGAGTGCCTGCCCCGCCTGCGCCGGGGCCCCTGCACGCCCGTCCAGCGTAGCCATCGGGCGGGCCCGCAGGCAGCCCCCCACCGCGGTCGTCCGGCAGGCCGTGCGGCGGGGCGACGCGCGCCTTCGCGCGCCCGGAGCACACGGCATACCCGCAGTGGTTGGTCCGCATGGCGGGCGCGCCGTCTCACGAGTCGGGACCTCACTAGGATCGGACGCACGCCGCACATCCCCTCACCGGACCCATCACCCCTGGGTGCCGATCCCCTGGAGGTCACGTGTTCAGCAAGGTCCTCGTCGCCAACCGTGGTGAGATCGCGGTCCGCGCGTTCCGCGCCGCGACCGAGCTCAACGCCAAGACGGTCGCCGTCTTCCCCTACGAGGACCGCAAGTCCGAGCACGTCCTGAAGGCCGACGAGGCCTACCGGATCGGTGACGAGGGACACCCGGTCCGGGCCTACCTCGACCCAGAGGGCATCGTGCGCACCGCCGTCGAGGCGGGTGCGGACGCCGTCTACCCCGGCTACGGCTTCCTGTCCGAGAACCCCGACCTGGCCGAAGCGTGTGCGAATGCCGGCGTGACGTTCGTCGGGCCGCCGGCCTCGGTGCTGCACCTGACGGGCAACAAGGCCCGCGCCATCGCCGCCGCGAAGAAGGCCGGACTGCCCACGCTCAAGGGTGCCGAGCCGAGCACCGACATCGACGCCCTCGTGGCTGCCGCCGAGGAGATCGGCTTCCCGATCTTCGCCAAGGCGGTCGCCGGAGGCGGCGGTCGCGGCATGCGGCGGGTGGAGCGGCGCGAGGACCTGCGCGACTCGCTGGAGGCCTGCATGCGCGAGGCCGAGTCCGCGTTCGGTGACCCGACGGTCTTCCTCGAGGAGGCAGTGGTCAGCCCGCGGCACATCGAGGTGCAGATCCTCGCCGACGGTGCGGGCAACGTCATCCACCTCTTCGAACGCGACTGCTCCGTGCAGCGACGGCACCAGAAGGTCGTCGAGATCGCCCCGGCCCCGAACCTCCCACCCGAGCTGCGCGAACAGATGTGCGCCCACGCGGTCGCTTTCGCCAAGGAGATCGGCTACGTCAACGCGGGCACCGTGGAGTTCCTCCTCGCCCCCGACGGCCGCTACGTCTTCATCGAGATGAACCCGCGCATCCAGGTCGAGCACACCGTCACCGAGGAGATCACCGACGTCGACCTGGTCAGCTCCCAGCTGCGCATCGCCAGCGGCGAGACCCTCGAGGACCTGGGCCTCTCGCAGGACACCTTGCAGATCCGCGGCGCGGCGCTGCAGTGCCGCATCACCACGGAGGACCCGGCCAACGAGTTCCGTCCCGACACCGGACGGATCACGACCTACCGTTCGGCCGGAGGCGCGGGCGTCCGCCTCGACGGCGGGACGATCTTCGTCGGGGCCGAGATCGGCGCCCACTTCGACTCGATGCTCGTCAAGCTCACCTGCCGCGGCCGGGACTTCCCGACCGCAGTGCGTCGGGCCAGGCGCGCGCTGGCCGAGTTCCGGATCCGCGGCGTCTCGACCAACATCCCGTTCCTCCAGGCCCTGCTCGAGGAGCCCGACTTCCAGGCCGGCCGGCTGACCACCGCGTTCATCGACGAGCGCCCCGAGCTGCGCACCGCGCGAGTTCCCGCCGACCGAGGCACCAAGCTGCTCACCTACCTCGCGGACGTCACGGTCAACCAGCCGCACGGCCCCGGGCGCACGCGGGTCTCCCCCCGCTCCAAGCTGCCCGCGATCGACCGCGCGACTCCCCCGCCGCCCGGTGCGCGCGACCGGTTGTTGCTGCACGGCCCCCAGGCGTTCGCGGAGGCCCTGCGGGCCCAGGAGGCGGTGGGGGTCACGGAGACAACGTTCCGCGACGCCCACCAGTCGCTGCTCGCCACCCGGGTCCGCACCCGTGACCTCATGCACGTCGCCCCGCACGTCGCCCGGCTGACGCCCCAGCTGCTGTCCGTCGAGGCCTGGGGAGGCGCGACGTACGACGTGGCCCTGCGCTTCCTGGCCGAGGACCCGTGGGACCGCCTCTCGCGCCTGCGGGAGGCGATGCCCAACCTGCCGCTGCAGATGCTCCTGCGCGGGCGCAACACGGTCGGTTACACCCCCTACCCCACGGCCGTGACCGACGCCTTCGTCACCGAGGCCGCCAGCACCGGCATCGACATCTTCCGGATCTTCGACGCCCTCAACGACGTCGGGCAGATGCGCCCCGCCATCGACGCGGTCCGGGCCACCGGCACTGCCGTCGCCGAGGTCGCGCTCTGCTACACCGGTGACCTCACGAGCCCCGCCGAGAAGCTCTACACCCTCGACTACTACCTGCGGCTGGCCGAGCAGATCGCCGAGGCCGGCGCGCACGTCATCGCCATCAAGGACATGGCCGGCCTGCTGCGGGCTCCTGCGGCACGCACCCTCGTCACGGCGCTGCGCGAGCGGTTCGACCAACCCGTCCACCTGCACACGCACGACACCGCAGGTGGGCAGCTCGCCACCCTCCTGGCCGCCATCGACGCGGGCGTCGACGCGGTGGACGTCGCCAGCGCAGCCATGGCCGGCACCACCTCGCAGCCACCGATGTCGAGCCTGGTCGCGGCCACCGACGGCACCCCGCGCGCCACCGGGTTGGACCTGGGCGCCGTCAACGACCTGGAGCCCTACTGGGAGGCGGTGCGGCAGCTGTACTTCCCGTTCGAGTCCGGCCTGCCCTCCCCCACCGGTCGCGTCTACACGCACGAGATCCCCGGGGGCCAGCTCTCCAACCTGCGCCAGCAAGCGATCGCCCTCGGGCTCGGCGACCACTTCGAGGAGGTCGAGGACATGTATGCCGCGGCCAACCGCATCCTCGGCAACATCGTCAAGGTCACCCCGAGCAGCAAGGTGGTCGGCGACCTCGCTCTGGCCCTCGTGGGCGCGAAGGCCGACCCGTCGGACTTCGAGGCCAACCCCACGAAGTACGACATCCCGGACTCCGTCATCGGCTTCCTCTCCGGCGAGCTCGGCGACCCACCCGGCGGCTGGCCCGAGCCGTTCCGCACCAAGGCGCTGGAGGGCCGCACCACCAGGCCGCGGGTCAGCGAGCTCAGCGAAGAGGACAGCGAAGCACTCGAGGCGAGCCCGCGGCACACCCTCAACCGGCTGCTGTTCCCGGGCCCGACCTCTGACTTCGAGAAGTCGCGGGATGCCTACTCCGACCTCGCCGTCCTCGGCACCCGCGAGTTCCTGCACGGCCTCGAGGTGGGTTTCGAGCACGAGATCGACCTCGAGCCCGGCAAGCGGCTGCTCCTCGGCCTGCAGTCGGTGTCCGACCCCGATGACCGGGGGATGCGGACCGTCATGTTCACCATGGGTGGGCAGCTGCGTCCGGTGCAGGTGCGCGACGAGCGGATCGCCGTCGACGTCAAGGCGGCCGAGAAGGCTGACCCGGCTGCGAAGGGGCAGGTAGCAGCCCCGTTCGCCGGGGTCGTCAGCCTCGCCGTCGAGGAGGGCTCCACCGTCGAGGCCGGCGCGGTGGTTGCCACGATCGAGGCGATGAAGATGGAGGCCAACATCACGGCACCGGTGGCCGGGACGGTCCAGCGGCTGGCCATCGGCCCGCAGCAGCAGGTGGAGGGCGGCGACCTCCTCCTCGTCCTCGGCTAGGGGCTTTCCCACGCCCCTGCCATGCCCCTGACCTGCGGTGATATCGATTTGGGGTTACGGTCGAAGAGCACGCGGTCAAGAAGCGGCTGTGTCAGCAGTAGAAACACCCAACGAGATCGCACCCAACCAAGGGAGCCCATCATGGGATTTGACGACAAGCTCGACAACGCCAAGGACAAGGCCACCGGCCAGGCCAAGGAGGCCACCGGCAAGGTGACCGACAACGAGCGACTCGAGGCCGAGGGCAAGGCCGACCAGACGGGAGCCGACCTGAAGCAGGCGGGCGAGAAGGTCAAGGACGCCTTCAAGGACTGATCGCCTTCACCCAGGCCTGACGCGGGTATGCCGCGTGCGAACCGCTCCCAGCGGAGGGATCGTGCGCGGCATCCCTGTGTCCCGCCCCTGCGTCCGCCCCTTGTCCGCCCCTTGTCGCCCCCGAGCCGGCGCACACCCCTACCAGGAACCGCCCGAGCTCCCACCGCCCCCACCGCCGGAGAAGCCGCCACCGCCCGAGAAGCCGGAACCACCCGAGCTGCCCGGAGTGCTCGTGAACGTCCCGCCCGCAGTCGTGGCGAACGAGTCCATGTCCTGCGCGATGCCGTCGTAGTCGAAGCCGCCGGACCCGATGTACCAGAAGGGTGGGGTGAGGGTGTGTCCTGCGGCGGCTGCGGACTCCGCCACCTGGCGGAAGGTGCCGGCCCACTGCGAGGCCACGCCGAAGACGATCGCGTAGGGCAGGTAGCGGCTGAAGATGTCCTGCGCCTCCTCCCACTTGATCTGGTTGGCCTCCGCCGTCACGAGGTACTTCTTGAAGCCCTCGGACTGGGCCTTGACCGCGCTGCCGTCCGCGGTGCGGGCAGCCATGCGCCGCCCCAGGAGCGCGACGATGAACCCGGCGACTGCCGCGCCCCCCAGCAGGACGAAGGCCGGAGGGATCGGCGAACCGGTGCCTGAGCCGGCCCTGGCGAGGGGTCCGCCCGCCCACGCGCCCCCGAACACCGAGCCCATCACCATGATGCCGCCGAGGGCCGTCCACGTCCCGCGTTGGCCTTCCGGCGACCGACGGAACCACCCGCGTCGCACGACCTCGTCGTACATCAGCTCCTGGACCCGCTGGAGCGTGGGCTTGAAGGTGTTCTTGAGGCTGGACAGCGTCCGTGTCGGGGCGCTCTCGAAGAGGCCGAGCAGGAGCGCCTCCTCGTACGGCAGCAGCGCGGTCCGCGCCTGCTCCGCCGTCGGCGTGGTGCGGGTGAGCCGCCAGTCCTTGCTGCGCAGGAAGCCACCTTCCTCCTCGGCGATGGTCAGGTGGCCACGGGCAGCGAGGTCGATGATCGTGGCGGACACGTCGATCGTGTTGGCCACCTCGTCGATGACCGTGCCGACCAGACCGGGCTGGACGCCGTCCGGAGGAGTGAACCGGACCGCGATCGGCCCGTTACGTCCCTTGACGACCTGCCCGTCCTGCCCCAGCGCCGGAGTCAGGCCCGGCACCAGCCCGGCATACTGCTCGTCGCGACCGCGCGTGTAGACCAGGGTGCCCATCAGGCCGGCCGCGAGCAGGGGCAGCGTCACCCCCGCCCCCAGGGTGAGGTAGCCCAGCGCCTTGGACGTGTCGGAGGTGATGACGCTGCCGTCGTCGGACACGTTGCCCTCGTGCAGCACCGGGTCGAGCGACCCGAAGTCGGCGATCGGCAGCGACGCGAGGATCGAGACACCACGCCCGTTGCCAGCCTCGGGGGCGCTGAACTCGGCGCTCGCTCCCGGTGTCGCGGTGCACCGCTCCGTGGACCCGAACTCCCCGATGAAGCACTCGGCCCTGTCGCTGGGACTCGCCCCCGTCACCGTGGCGCTGACGTCCTGGTAGGTGTTGTCGTCCGACGCGTCGACCAGGTTGTAGTAGAGCTCTGCGTGGTCGGGGAAGCCGTTGACGTAGGAGCCGAGGTGGTAGCGCACGACGTAGGTCTGCGTGCCGCTCACCGTCTGGTCGGCCCGTCCGACCCGGATCCTCACCGAGGACCCGTCGGTGGCGTCGTCGACCGACACGTCGGCCGGTGCCCCGGACGGGGAGGAGGCCGACACGTCGGAGATCGGGTACTCGCGGTAGGCGTCCTTCCGGTCCTGGTAGCCGACCCGCACCGTGACGAACCGCTCGATCCCGTGGCGCTCATCCCCCTGCGGGAAGTGCCAGGTGATGTTCTCGACGACGTCGACCGAGCCGTCGTGGTTGACGGAGATGTCGACGTGGAACCGGGTGGCCAGGTCATCGCTCGCCGCAGCCTGCGCGCTGCCCCCCGCAAGGACCATCGCAGCGAAGGCGAGCAGCACTGCCAACCCGGAGCCCACGGCATACCGGTGCGTCCCCCCGTGCAGGCGCATGTCCCTAGCGTCCCCCGCCCGAGGCTCGTCGCGCCTGGCTGAGGGCGCGCTGCGTGTCACGGGTGTCCTGGCGCTCGCGCAGCGCGTGTCGCTTGTCGTACTGCTTCTTGCCCTTGGCGATCGCGATCTCGACCTTCGCCCGGCCGTCCTTGAAGTACAGCTGCAGCGGGACGATGGTGTGGCCGCTCTCGGACGACTTCTTCATGATCTTGGCGAGCTCGGCACGGTGCAGCAGCAGCTTGCGGCGGCGACGCGGGGTGTGGTTGGTCCAGTTGCCGTTGACGTACTCAGGGATGTGCACGCCCTCGAGCCACAGCTCGTCGCCGCGCCAGGCGGCGTAGCCGTCGATGAGCGACGCACGCCCCTCGCGCAGGGACTTGACCTCGGTGCCCATCAGGACCAGCCCGGCCTCGAAGGTGTCCTCGATGAGGTAGTCGTGGCGCGCCTTCTTGTTGCTCGCCACCACCTTGCGACCCTGTTCCTTGGCCACTGCCCGTCCACGTCCTTCGATTTTTGGCTGCATCATCGCGTGGTCGAGTCCCGACCCAGCGAGGCCACGCTACCTGCACGACGGGGTATGCCGGCCAGTCGGTTTACCTGCGCCGTCGCCGGGTCACAGCCAACGACGTGGATCCTTGGGGGTGCCGTCCTCATAGGTCTCGAAGTGCAGGTGGCACCCGGTGGACGACCCGGTGGTGCCGACGTAGCCGATGATCTGGCCGCGCGAGACGTGGCCGCCGCGCACGGCATACCGGCTCATGTGGTTGTAGGTGGTCACGAGGTCGACGCCGCGGACGATGCCGTGGTCGATCATGATCCGGTTGCCGTAGCCCCCGCCCCAGCCGCGTGAGATGACGGTGCCGCTCGCGGCGGCACGGATCGGCGTGCCGCAGTCGGCCGCGAAGTCGCGCCCGGCGTGCAGCCGCCAGTAGTGCAGGATCGGGTGGTAGCGCATGCCGAACTCGGAGGAGATCCACCCTCCTGACGGTCGTGACAGGAAGCCACCGGAGGACGACGGCTCTGCCGGCACCTTCTTGCCCGCCCTGCGCAGGGCGGCCGCCCGACGAGCGGCCGCGGCCTTGGCGGCCTTGGCGCGGGCCACGAGGATCCTGTGCAGCCTGGCCTGCTCCTTCTGGGCAGCGACGAGCTGAGCCTTCTCGGCCTTGATCTGGGCCTCGAGCGCCGTGGACTGGGCGACCTGCTGGGCCGCGAGGGCGTCCAGCTTCTGCTTGGCCTCGGCCGCTGCGCCCCGCGCCCGCTGGGCCTTGGCCAGCGCGGCCTCCGCCTGCTTCTTGGCGGCCTGGACCTGCACCTTGAGGGCCTTGATGTGGGCCTCCTGGGCGGTCGCGGCGGCCCGCGCGGTCGCGAGCCGGGACAGCGACTGGTTCTGGACGTCCATGACCGTGTCGTTCATGGCGATGCGGTTGGCGAAGTCGTCCGGGGTGGTCGCGCTCAGCGCCACCGACAGCTGGCCCATCCCCTGGTCCTGGTACAGCTGGGAGGCGAACCGGGCCACGCGGGTACGGGTCTGCGCCAGCTTGGCGCGGGTGGCCGCGAGCTCGTCGACTGCCCGCGCCTCGTTGGCGCGGGCGACGTCGAGCTGGACGGCCATCTCGTCGTTGTACGCGTCCGCCTTGGACACTGCGGCAGTCGCTCGGTCGAGGGCAGCCTGCGCCACGGGGAGGGCGGCCTGGGTGCGACGCAGGGCGACGTACGCGTTCTTGAGGCTGGCCGAGGTGTCCTCGAGCTCGCCCTTCAGCGCGTCGATCTCCTTGTCCACCTGCTTCTTGGCCTTGCCCGGGTCGTCGGCGGGCGCCGAGGCGACCGAGGACGGGTGGCCGGGAGCAGCCGAGACCGACGACGGGGCGCCGAGGCCGATGGCGCAGGCGAAGGCCAGCCCGAGGGCCGTCAGGCGGACACGATGAGACGCGTACAGACGCGGGGGGATTGCGCTCATAGGCCTCATTGGTAACACACACCACACCTGTTTCCCGGGATTGAGACCTGTGACTTGTCCGATCAGCCCACTGGGTGGCGGGGCCGATCGACGGGACCCGCCCGATGGCGGGTGGAGGTCAGACGCGCAGGTAGCGGCGCAGGGTGGCCCAGGACGTCAGGACCGACACCACGAGCATGAACCCGACCAGCCACGGGGCGACGAACCAGATGTCGGTCGTGCCCACCAGGGGCGCGTCCTGCAGCACGGCCGAGACCTTGGGCAGCAGCGAGTCGGCCGTCACCCAGAGTCCGACGATGGCCAGACCGGTGCCGGTGAGGGCCGCCAGCACGGTCTCCATGACGAACGGCAGCCGGATCGTGAAGTTCGAGGCGCCCACCAGCTTCATGATCCCGGTCTCGCGTCGTCTGCTGAAGGCCGCCTGTCGGATCGTCGTGGCCATCAGCAGGACCGAGCACAGCACCATCAGTCCGGCGAGGAAGAGCGACCCGATGGTCACGACGTTCATCACGGTGAAGAGCTTGTCCAGCGTCTTCTGCTGGTCCTGCACGCGTCCTACCCCCGGCGCCCCCTCGAAGGCGCTCACCACGACGTCGTACTTCTTGGGGTCGCTGAGCTGGACGCGGAAGTTCTCCGGGATGTCACCGACCTGCAGGTAGTCCGACAGCGGCGAGTTCCGGTACTGCTCCTTGAACCGGTCGAAGGCCTGCTGCTCGGACTCGTAGTAGACGTTCTTGACGAGTGGCTTCATCTCGTCGAGCTGGGACCGCAGCGAGTTCCGCTGCTCCTCGGTCACCGCCTTGCCGCCACAGTTGACGTCGAGCGAGTCCTTGCCGCACATGAAGATCGAGACCTGGATGCGGTCGTACCAGTAGCCCTTGAGGGTGTCGACCTGTCCCTGGGCGAGGAACCCGATGCCCATGAGGTAGACCGACACCATCGTCACCAACAGCACCGACACGGCGATGGAGAGGTTGCGGCGCAGGCCGATCGCGATCTCGCTGAGCATGAACTGCAGTCGCATGGGGGTGGGTCTCCAGTGCTTTCTGTTGTCGGGCGCTGCCGGGCGTGCCGTGCTGGCTGGGCGTCGGGGGCGGTGGGGCGTCGGGCGCGGTGGTCAGCTGCCGCTGCCGTAGACGCCCTTGTTCTCGTCGCGGATGATGTGGCCGTTCCTGAGCTCGACGACCCGCTTGCGCAGCTGGTCGACGATGTCGTCGTCGTGGGTGGCCATCACGATCGTGGTGCCGGTGCGGTTGATCCGGTCGAGCAGCCGGACGATGTCCAGGCTCGTGGTGGGGTCGAGGTTCCCCGTCGGCTCGTCGCACAGCAGGATCGGCGGCTTGTTGACGAACGCGCGCGCGATGGCGACGCGCTGCTGCTCACCACCGGACAGCTCGTGCGGCAGCCGCTTCTCCTTGCCCTCGAGCCCGACCATCTCGAGCGTCTCGGGGACGACCTGCTTGATGGCATGACCCGAGCGACCGAGCACCTGCAGCGCGAAGGCGACGTTCTGGTAGACGTTCTTGTTCGGCAGCAGCCGGAAGTCCTGGAAGACGGTCCCGATCTCGCGCCGCAGCCGGGGCACCTTCCGGTGGGGCAGGCTGCCGACATCCTGGCCCGCGACGAGCACGCTGCCCTGCGTGACGCCCTCTTCCTTGAGGACCAGGCGCAGCAGAGTGGACTTGCCGGACCCGGAGGCGCCGACCACGAAGACGAACTCGCCGCGCTCGATCTCGAGGTTGATGTCGCTGAGCGCCGGTCGGCTGGACCGGGCGTAGACCTTGCTGACGTTCTCGAAACGGATCATGCGCGTGAGGTGAGCCTTACGGGGGACGAATGGGACGGCATACGGGCAATGCGCGCGAACGCGCACGACCCACCCGAGGATAGGTCGCCCACCGTGGTATGCCGCGCAGCGCCACCTCCTCGGCGTTGCGCCTGCGCCCCCGCGAGCCGACTACTGAGCGAGCTTTTCCTGCTCCTTGCGCCACCGGACCCCGGCCTCGATGAAGCCGTCGATGTCGCCGTCGAAGACCGCGGAGGGGTTGCCGACCTCGAACTCGGTGCGCAGGTCCTTGACCATCTGGTAGGGCTGCAGGACGTACGAGCGCATCTGGTCGCCCCAGCTGGCCTTGACGTCGCCGGCCATCTCCTTGCGCTCGGCAGCCTCCTCGGCCTGGCGCTGGACGAGCAGGCGGGACTGCAGGACGCGCAGGGCGGCGGCGCGGTTCTGGATCTGGGACTTCTCGTTCTGCATGGAGACGACGATGCCTGTGGGGATGTGTGTCATGCGGACAGCGGAGTCGGTGGTGTTGACGCTCTGGCCTCCGGGGCCGCTGGAGCGGAAGACATCGACCTTGATCTCGTTCTCGGGGATCTCGATGGAGTCGGTCTGCTCGATGAGCGGGATGACCTCGACCGCGGCGAAGCTCGTCTGGCGCCGCCCCTGGTTGTCGAACGGGCTGATCCGCACGAGGCGGTGGGTGCCAGCCTCGACGGAGAGGTTGCCGAAGGCGTAGGGCACGTTGATCTCGAAGGTCGCGGACTTGAGCCCCGCCTCCTCGGCGTAGGACGTGTCCATGACCTGGGCCGGGTAGCCGTGGCGCTCGGCCCAGCGCAGGTACATGCGCATCAGCATCTCGGCGAAGTCGGCGGCGTCGACGCCACCCGCGCCGGCGCGGATCGTGATGACGGCCGCACGCTCGTCGTACTCCCCCGACAGCAGGGTGCGGACCTCGAGCTCGCCGACGGCCTTCTGCAGCGAGGCGAGCTCCTTCTCCGCCTCGAGCATCGTGGCGGCGTCCCCGCCGTCTTCGGTGCCCATCTCGACGAGCACCTCGAGGTCCTCGATGCGAGAGTCCATCTCGACGACGCGCTCGTACTCGGAGTTCGCGCGGGACAGCGCCGACGTGACCAGCTGCGCGGCCTCCGGGTCGTCCCAGAGGTCGGGTGCCGACGCCTTGGCCTCCAGCTCGGTGATCTGCTGCTGGACGGACGCCAGGTCGGTCACCTCGCGCACGGAGTCCATGGTGTTGCGGAGCTGCTTGATCTCTTGCTGGAAGTCGACGGCCACGAGACCCAACTCTAATGCCCCACGGCTGTGCGCCCCGACCGCCGCAGAACCCGACCACACCACGACGCAGGTATGCCGCGCGGCTGGGCCGCGCGGCATACCTGGGCTTCCTGCGGGGGGAGGGTCAGACGACCAGGCCGAGGAGGAGGACGAACACCAGGCCGGACACCGACAAGAGCGTCTCCATGAGCGACCAGGTCTTGATGGTCTGTCCGACCGAGAGGCCGAAGTACTCCTTGACCAGCCAGAAGCCTGCGTCGTTGACGTGCGAGAAGAACACCGATCCGGCGCCGATGGCGAGGACGAGAAGGGAGACCTCGGGGGCGCTCATACCAGCGGCCAAGGGCGCCAGGATGCCGGAGGCGGTGACCGTCGCGACGGTCGCGGAACCCGTGGCGAGCCTGATCATGACGGCGACCACCCAGGCGAGGAGGAGGATGCTCACGCCACTGCCCTGCACCCAGTCGGCGACGAGGCCGCCGATGCCGGTGTCGACGAGAGTCTGCTTGAAGCCACCACCAGCGGCGACGATGAGCAGGATGCCGGCGATGGGCGGAAGCGACTTCTCGAGCGAGGAGGAGAGCTCCTTGGTGCCCATGCCGGCGCCGCGGCCGAGGGTGAACATGCCGACGATGACGGCGATGAGCAGCGCGATGAGCGGCGTGCCGAGGAAGTCGAGCACGGTGCGGACCGGGTTGTCCTCGGCGGCGAAGATGTCGGCCAGGGCCTTGCCCATCATCAGGACGACGGGGGTGAGGACTGCGAGCAGGGTGACGGCGAAGGTCGGGCGCTGGAGCCTGGCCTCGCGCTCGTCGTCGGTCGCGAACAGCTCAGGTGCGGGGACGTCGACCCAGCGGCCTGCGAAGCGGGCGAACAGTGGACCGGCGATCGCGATGGTCGGCAGCGCCACGAGGACACCGAAGGCCAGGGTGATGCCGAGGTTGGCCTTGAGGGCGTCGATGGCGACGAGGGGTCCGGGGTGCGGAGGCACGAGGCCGTGCATGGCCGACAGGCCGGCAAGGGCAGGGATACCGACCTTGATGATGGACAGCCCCGAGCGGCGGGCGACCAGGAAGATCACCGGCATCAGCAGGACGAGGCCGATCTCGAAGAACATGGGCAGGCCGATCAGCGCGCCGACGCCGGCCATCGCCCACGGGAGGGTGCGCGAAGAGGATCGGCCGACGATGGTGTCGACGATCTCGTCGGCGCCACCCGAGTCGGCCAGCAGCTTGCCGAACATCGCCCCGAGGGCGATCAGGGTGCCGACCCCGGCCGCGGTCGACCCGAATCCCTTGGTGAAGCTGGCGATGGTGTCGGACATCGCCACGCCGGCCACGGCGCCGACGGTGAGTGACCCCAGGGTCAGTCCGAGGAACGGATGCAGCTTGAAGCGGGTGATCAGCAGGACGATGACGGCGATGCCGAGCAGCGCCGCGGGGATCAGCCGGGCGGCGGGGATGTCGGGCAGCGGCGCGGCATCAGCCGCGCTCAGGGCCGGCTGCAGCAAGGAGAGGAAGTCGGTGTTCACGGCTGGGTCACGCCTTTCGAAGCGAGGGAGCTGAGGATGGTCAGGGACTGGTTGACGAGGGTGTCGACGGGCTGGTCCACGTCGAGCGCGGCACCGATCTCGTCTGGCTGGAGCAGCTCGAGGGTCGCGAACTGCGAGTCGATGAGGGCGGCCGGCATGAAGTGCCCGGGACGCCCCGCCACGCGGGCGGCCAGCACGTCGCGGTCGCCGTGCAGGTGCAGGTACACGGCGTGCGGGCCGGCGAGGGTGAGGACGTCCCGGTAGTCGCGCTTGAGCGCGGAGCAGCTCGCGACGCCCCCAGTGGAGCCGTGGTCAACCAGCCAGGCGCTGATGGCCTGGAGCCACGGGCCGCGGTCTTCGTCGTCGAGCGGGATCCCCGCCGACATCTTGGCGATGTTGGCCTCGGGGTGGAAGTCGTCCGCGTCCGCGAACGGGACGCGCAGTCGCTGGGCGAGGGCCGCGCCGACGGTCGTCTTGCCTGACCCGGACACCCCCATCATCACGACAAGGGGCGGTGCGGGACGTTCCATCACTTCAGGCATGGGCTGACTCCTGTGTCGGCTCGGGCTCGTCGTCGAGTTCCTGGAGATCAGGGTGAAGCATAAGAACCGTTTTAACAAGAGTCTTGGTCAAATAAATATTATTTATATCTTGACCCGTGCGGACACGTCCTGTCTGGCAGGCTTGGGCCATGCCCGTCGACCCCACCACGCCTGACGACCCCTCGACCCGGCCCGGGACCCAAGGCGGGACCGAGGCTGGGACCGAAGGCGGGACCGAAGGCGGAAGCGACGTCGGGCTGCACGCCAGCGTGCTCGACAAGCTGGGTCAGGAGATCGTGTCGGGCACCGTGCCGGTCGGCAGCGTCGTGCGCATCGACCAGCTGGACGCGCGTTTCGGCGTCTCGCGCTCCGTCGTGCGCGAGGCGGTGCGCGTGCTGTCGTCGATGGGCCTGGTCGAGACGCGGCGCCGGCTCGGGGTACGGGTGCGTCCCCGGTCGCAGTGGAACGTCTTCGACCCGAGGGTGATCCGCTGGCGCCTCGCCGGGCCCGACCGGGAGGACCAGCTCGTGTCACTCGGCGAGCTGCGGCGTGGTTTCGAACCCGTGGCCGCCGAGCTCGCCGCCGACCGCGCCACCCCCGAGCAGTGCGGCGCGATGGCCGCGGCCGTGATGGAGATGACCGTGCACGCCAAGTCCGGGGACCTGGTGGCCTACCTGGGGGCCGACAAGGACTTCCACCGCACCATGCTCGAGGCGTCGGGCAACGAGATGCTCGCCGCCCTGGCGACCGTCGTCGACGAGGTGCTCTCCGGTCGGACCCACCACGACCTGATGCCACGCACCCCGAACCCCCTGGCCATCCGCCTGCACAGCGACGTGGCCCAGGCCATCGGCTCCGGAGACGGCAAGGCCGCCAGTGCCGCGATGGCCTCGATCATCGACGAGGCGAGCGCGGCCGTGCGCGGGGTCAAGGACGCCGGGCACGCCGACTGAGCCCCAGGCACCCCCTCAGAGCTCGCAGGAGTTCACGAGGTCACCCGAGGCCGGCCGGGCTCGCAATCCGTCCGCCGGCGGCTGCACCCCGCGCTCGACCCACGCCGTGAGGTCGTCGAACGCCGTGCGCGCGCACGGCAGGAGAGGCCGCAACCGGTCGGGGAACGCGGCATACAGACCGTCGGTGTGGGTGCCGTCGCCGACGCTGTAGTAGCGGTGCAGCGCCCCGGCACCAGCCTGGTCGACCAGTCGGTCGTAGACGTCGCCGTCAGTGGCGGGCGGCAGCAGCGTGTCAAGGGTGCCCTGCACCGTGACCATGGGCTTGCCAATGGCCCCGGTGAGCTGCACGGAGGCCACCGCGTCCTTCACCGACCGGGGCCGCGACGTGTAGTCGTAGTCGGCGTCGCAGTGCGGAGTTCCGCTGGCGCAGAAGGGAGTTCCTGCCTTGAGGTCACCGTCGTAGGTCGGGTCGAGCTCCTCGCGGTAGATGCGCTGCGTCAGGTCCCAGTAGACGGTCTCGTGGAACGGCCACAGGAACTCCGACCCCGGCACGAACCCCGCACCGATGATCGCGTCGTGGGCCGCCTGGTCGCCGGTCGCGGCATACAGCGGGTAGTTCTTCAGCGCGGTGGGCAGGTAGGTGAGCAGGTTCGGGCCCTCGGCGCGGAACAGCGTGCCTTCCCAGTCGAGCCCGCCGTCGTAGAGGTCGGGGCGGTTCTCGAGCTGCCACCGGGTGAGGTAGCCCCCGTTGGAGATCCCGAACATGTAGGTGCGTGCAGGCGCCTTGGCGTAGACCTGCTTCAGGACCCGCTTGGTGGCGACGGTCAGCTCGGTGACGCGCTCGTTCCACTCGGCGATGGAGCCGCCCGGCGCGGATCCGTCGTCGTAGAACGACGCACCCGTGTTGCCCTTGTCGGTCGAGGCGAAGGCGTACCCCTTGCTCAGCACCCAGTCGCCGATGATGAAGTCGTTGGCGTACTGGGCGCGGACGCCGGGTGCCCCGCTGACGATGAGGCCGCCGTTCCAGTTGTCGGGGATCCGGATGACGAACTGGCTGTCGTGCTTCCAGCCGTTGTTGGAGTTGGTGGTCGAGGTGTCGGGGAAGTACCCGTCGACCTGGAGGCCGGGCACACCCGTGGGGTTCTTCGTCCCGGCAGCGTTGAGGCCGGCCCAGTCATTGGGGTTGGTGTGGCCGCTGGCGAGAGTGCCGGCGGTGGTGAGGTCGTCGAGGCACGCGACCTCCTGCAGCTGCGCTCCCGGCACTGCGACCTTGTCCTGGCGTGCACAGTGCCCGCCCTGCGGCTTGTCGGCGGCGGCGGGAGCAGCCGCGGCGAGCGCTCCCCCGACGGCGAGAGCGACCGCGGTGGCCAGGGCTCCGCTGCGGCGGCGTGACGTCACTGTCAGGGACGTGGTCAGGGGCATGGTGGTCATGCAACGCCCGCGGCGCGCGGCCCTCAATGTGGGTCCCCCACACAAACCCGGTATGCCGCGTGTGCAGCGCCGACCACCGCCGGCTCACCTCCCTTGTCCTCTACCTAGGGGCTAGGTAAAGTAAGACCATGACCCCACGTCCAGAGCCGCGTATGACGATCGCCACCCAGCTGGTGCTGGGTGCCCTGCTCGCCGACCCCGGTCGCGAGCTCTACGGCCTCGAGATCGGCGAACAGGCAGGGCTGCCGAGCGGGACCATCCACCCGATCCTGGCTCGTCTCGAGGGCATCGGCTGGGTGGAGTCGAGCTGGGAGGACATCGACCCACGAGTCGAGGGCAGGCCTCAGCGTCGCTACTACCGGCTCACCGCGACGGGCGCTGTCAGCGCTCGCGATGCCTTGTCGCGCGCATATCGCAGCCGTGGGACGCTGCGGACGAATCCACTGGGCGGAACGGCATGATGCCCGCACCCCTGCCTGCCAGGACGCACGGGGAGGCGCCACTGCGCTGGCCGTCTCGCATCGTGCGCCTCGCGACGCACGCTCTCCCGGCGGGCGCGGTGCGAGACCGCTACCGGCTGGAGTTCCTCGCAGAGCTCGCGGAGGTGCCCGGTCCACACCAGACCCGCCACGCCGCGCGCATCCTGACCCACTCCCTGGCATTGCGCTCGGCCGTCCGAGGCACCCAGGTCGCTCCCCTGGAGGCCATCATGACCACACCGACCAAGCCGCTCCTCTGCCGGACGAATCTCCACCACCGCTGGGAGTGGGCCAACACCCTGGACGGTGAGCGTTACATCCGGTGCTCGCTCTGTCTCAAGGAGCGCGAGACGGGGGCTGGCGGCAAGTGGACCGGGGGCATGAGCATGGGCGGCTTCAACGGCGGCGGAATGTGATCGCGAGCGGCTGACCCGGTCAGGTGCGGGCGCCAGTGGACGTGCGCCGCGCCGGTCGATCTTCAGGGCTGACGGTCGCGGGCGCGGTCGGCGACCAGGACGTCGCGGGTGAGCTCGAGCTGACCACGGTGCTGGGCGAGCTCCTCGTAGACGTGCAGCAGCACCTCGCCCTGTGTGGCGTACCTGTCCCGCGGATCCGGGTTGGCAGGCGGCGCGCCCACGTCGCTGGCCGCCACCCACTCGGACAGGCTCCGACGCAGGCGATCGGTTTCAGCCGCGAGGTCGGTCACCGCCCCCGTCGCGGTGAACTCGCTCGGCCGATCACGCGGGACGACCTCACCGAGGTTGGTCGTGGATGCCCAGGCGGCACACATCCCGAGGCAGTGGGTGAGGATCGCGAACGGACTGTTGGCGTCGGGCAGGTCGGGCCGCCGGTTGGCCAGGTCGTCGCCGAGGTCGACGACGATGTCGCGCATGGCCACCAGCGCCTCGTCGCAGAACCTCAGGAAGGTGGCCTTGTCGATCACGGGTGGCCTGTCTCCAGGAGCCGGCGGAAGCCGGCCTCGTCGAGGATCGGCCGACCCAGCTCGCGGGCCTTGTCCTCCTTGGTCCCGGCGTTCTCCCCCACCACGACGTAGTCGGTCTTCTTCGACACCGACCCGGACGCCTTGCCGCCGCGAGACAGGATCGCCTCCTTGGCCGAGTCGCGCGAGAAGCCCTCGAGCGAACCGGTGACGACGATGGTCATCCCAGCGAGGGTCTGTTCCACCGACTCGTCGCGCTCGTCCGCCATGACCACTCCGTCGGCCTGCCACTGCCTCACGATCTGGTCGTGCCAGTCGACGGCGAACCAGGCTGCGACGGCGTCGGCGATGACCCCGCCCACACCCTCGACGCCCGCCAGCTCCTTGGGACGCTCCTTCGCCGCATCGCGAAGTGCGTCCATCGTGGCGAAGTGCTGAGCCAGCGCCCGCGCTGCCGTCGGCCCGACGTGGCGGATCGACAGGGCGACGATGACGCGCCAGAGGGGTTGCTGCTTGGCCTGCTCGAGGTTCTCGGAGAGTCGGATCCCGTTGGCGGACAGTACTTTTCCATCGACGACGGACTCCGGGGGGTCGGACTTCTTGGCCGCTCGGGTGAACAGCGGCACCGTCGCCAGTCGAGCGCGCCCCGCCTCACCGGCCAGCCCGAACAGGCCACTCTCGTCCTCGAGGACGCCCGACTCGAGGAGGGCGACGGAGCCCTCCCAGCCCAGCGCCTCGATGTCGAACGCACCACGACCGGCCAGTCCGGCGAGTCGCTCCCGCAGCTGCGACGGACAGGTGCGGGAGTTCGGGCAACGGATGTCCTTGTCTCCCTCCTTCTCCGGCGCCAGGGGGGTCCCGCAGGAGGGGCACTCGGTGGGCATGACGAACTCGCGTTCGGTGCCGTCGCGCAGGTCGACCACGGGCCCGAGGATCTCGGGGATCACGTCGCCTGCCTTGCGCAGCACCACGGTGTCGCCGATGAGCACGCCCTTGCGACGCACCTCGTCGGCGTTGTGCAGCGTGGCGCGCTCGACGGTCGAGCCCGCGACCACCACCGGCTCCATCACCCCGAACGGCGTCACCCGACCGGTGCGGCCGACGTTGACGAGGATGTCGAGGAGCTTGGTGTTGACCTCCTCGGGTGGGTACTTGAACGCGATCGCCCAGCGCGGCGCCCGCGAGGTGGACCCGAGCTGGCGCTGCAGCGAGATCTCGTCGACCTTGATGACGATGCCGTCCAGCTCGTGCTCGACGCTGTGTCGCTCGGCGCCGTACTGGTCGATGAACTGCTGGACTTCCTCGACCGATTCGAGGACGCGGTAGTGCGTCGAGATGGGCAGCCCCCACTCGCGGAACAGGTCGTAGGCCTGCGACTGCCGGGTCAGCTCGAAGCCCTCGCGCAGCCCGATGCCGTGCACGAGCATCCGCAGGCCACGGCTGGCCGTGACGCGAGGGTCCTTCTGCCGCAACGAACCGGCGGCAGTGTTGCGCGGGTTGGCGTAGGGCGCCTTGCCTGCCTCGACCAGGCTCGCGTTGAGGTCGCCGAACGCCTCGACCGGGAAGTAGACCTCGCCCCGGATCTCGACGCGCGCCGGGTGGTTGGACCCGGCGAGCTGGTGCGGGATGCCCTGGATGGTCTTGACGTTGTTGGTGACGTCCTCGCCCGTGCGCCCGTCGCCGCGGGTCAGGGCGCGCACGAGGCGGCCCTTCTCATAGAGGAGGTTGACGGCCAGGCCATCGATCTTCAGCTCGCACAGATAGTGGTATGCCGCGGACCCCGCATCGCGCGCCACCCTCGCCGCCCAGGCGGCGAGCTCCTCGGGCGAGAAGCAGTTGTCGAGGCTCAGCATGCGCTCGAGGTGGTCCACCGCGGTGAAGTCGGTCGAGAAGACGGCGCCGCCGACCTGCTGGGTCGGGCTCTCGGGGGTGCGCAGCTCGGGGAACTCCTCCTCCAGCTCGTTGAGCCGGCGGATCAGCCGGTCGTAGTCACCGTCGCTGATCGTCGGCGCATCCCTGACGTGGTAGGCGAACTGGGCCGCAGTGGCCTGCTCGGCCAGCTCTGCCCACTCGTGGCGAGCCGCGTCCGTGGCTGGCTCCAGCGCAGACCCAGTGGCAGCTGTAGAGGCGTTCTCAGTCACGCTGCCCATCCTGCCGTACGCCTCCGACACCTGTGTCGCAGACGGGCGCGGGCCGTGGGACACGGCATACCGGAATCCGTAGCCAAAGGACGCGCTCTCGGCGAGGATGGCTGAAACCGGACCCCCACCGCCGAGGAGCCTGCGCCATGACCAATCTCGCCACCAACTTGGTGACCACCGCCCAGGAGCGGCCGGACCAGCCGGCCATCAAGTTCATGGGCAACGACATCAGCTACGCCCAGATCCACGGCATGGCTGCACAGGTGGCGGGGTCGCTGAAGGCAGCAGGCATCGAGCCCGGTGACCGCGTGGCGATCATCCTCCCCAACGTGCCGGCCTTCCCTGTCGTCTTCTTCGGCTCCCTGCTGGCCGGCGCGATCGTGGTGCCGATGAACCCCCTGCTCAAGTCCGGCGAGATCGACTTCTTCTTCACCAACTCCGGGGCCAAGGTCGCCTTCGTCTGGCCGGACTTCGTGGCGGAGGCCACCGAGGGAGCCAAGAACTCGGGCACCCGCATCATCACGTGCGGTCCCATGGGTCCCGTCGAGGGCGCCCTCGAGGGCGGTGACCCGATCGCCGAGCCGGTCGAGCGCGACGACGAGGACACCGCGATCGTGCTCTACACCTCGGGCACGACCGGTCGGCCCAAGGGCGCCGAGCTGACCCACAGGAACGTCCACCTGAACGCGCACCGCAGTGCCGTCGAGATCCAGGCGACCACGCCGGACGACGTGGTGATGGGCTGCCTGCCGCTGTTCCACGTGTTCGGGCTCGTCGTGGGCCTCAACGCCGCGGTCATCGCCGGCGCGGCGCTGGCGCTCATCCCCCGGTTCGACCCGGCCGAGGCGATCAAGGTGATCGGCAACGAGAAGGTCACCATCTTCATGGGCGTCCCCACGATGTATGCAGCGATCCTCAACCACCCCGACTCCGACGCCCTCGATGCGACGTCGCTGCGTACCTGCTGCTCGGGTGGGTCCGCCATGCCGCTGGAGGTCATGAAGGCGTTCGAGGAGAAGTTCGGCTGCATGATCCTGGAGGGCTACGGCCTGTCCGAGACCTCTCCGGTGGCGTCCTTCAACATGCCGACCATGGAGCGCAAGCCCGGCACCATCGGGGTCGCGATCCCCGGTTGCGAGATGAAGCTGATCGACCTCGAGGGCAACGACGTCGCAGCGGGCGAGGGCGTCGGCGAGATCGCGATCCGCGGCGACAACGTCATGAAGGGTTACTGGCAGAACCCCGAAGCCACCGCCGAGGCCATCCCCGACGGCTGGTTCCGCACCGGGGACCTGGCCACCGTGGACGACGAGGGCTACTACACGATCGTCGACCGCAAGAAGGACATGATCCTGCGCGGCGGCATGAACGTGTACCCGCGCGAGGTCGAGGAGGTGCTCTACACCCACCCCGACGTGCTCGAGGCCGCTGTGGTCGCGGTGCCGGACGAGCTGCTCGGCGAGGACGTGGGCGCTGCCGTCGCGCTGCGTCCCGGCGCCACCGCGACGCTGGAGGACGTGCAGGCCTTCGTCAAGGAGCGGATTGCCGCCTACAAGTACCCGCGGCACATCTGGGCCGTCCCCGAGCTGCCCAAGGGCCCCACCGGCAAGATCCTGCGGCGCGAGGTGCACAAGCCGGCCGACGTCTGAGGGACGAGGTCAGGCGTCCTTGCGACGCTTGGCGGGGAGGCCGATGACCACGGCTGAGACGAGCACGATGGCGGCGCCCAGCAGCTGCGGCCAGGCCAGGTGCTCACCCAGGACGACGACGCCCAGCAGCACCGACACGACCGGAATCAGGTAGGTGACGGTGGTGCTGACCGTGGCACCCGCGCCACGCACGACGTCGAACTGGAGCATGTAGGCGAGCCCGGTCCCGACGACGCCCAGCACGAGGACGCAGAGCAGCGGCAGCAGCACTCCCCCGGCATCGAGGTTGACGTGCCCGGCCCACGGGGCGGCGTACGCGTCGCGGTTGAACAGCCACCACACGAGAATGACCGGCACCATGAGCGCGGACCCCACCAGCAGCAACGCGGTCGGCATCGAGAGCCCACCCAGGTCTGCGCCCCCGAGGAAGCGCCGGTTGTAGGTCCAGCCCAGGCCGTAGGACGCGCCGGCGACGAGCGTCATGCCGAAGCCCAGCAGGTCGGGGCGGCCGGCGGACTCCCACGGCTGCATGATGACGATGACGCCGGCGAACCCGATGACGACGGCAGCCAGCTTGCGTGGGGACAGGCGGTCGCTCGGCAGCAGGGCCAGCGCGAAGAAGACGGCGGCCAACGGGGTGGTGGCGTTTCCGATCCCGGCCAGTGCAGAGGAGACGCGCACCTCACCGGCGGCGAACAGGCTGAAAGGCAGCGCCGTGAGGAATACGCCCGACACGGCGAGATGGGCCCAGGTGCGGCGCGCGCGGGGCAGCCGGCCACGGGTGACGGCCAACAGCGCCAGCAGGGTCGCGGTGCCGGCGAAGATGCGCAGCCCCGAGATCTGCAGCGGGGCCATGGTCCGCAGCCCGACCTTCATCAACAGGAAGCTCGACCCCCAGATGAAGGCGAGCAGGACGTACTTGGCCTGCCAGGGCACCCGGGTCACCGGGGAGCTGGCGACGGTGGGGGTGGCGACACTGGTGCTCATTGGTGGGTCAACTCTCGGCTCGTTCCGACCATTCCGCGGCCACGGCGACCGCTGCGCGTTGAACGCGCCAGGCCCCCTCTGGTGTGAGTCCGGGCAAACCGCAGGCCGGGCTCGCGGTGAGGTCGCCCAAGGACTTCGCAGACATCCCGGCGTCGTGCCAGCCGCGGCTCACCACGTCGGCGGCACCGCGGACGGTGCCGCTGGCATCGGTCGGCAGGCACCCGGCATACAAGGCCACGCCGTCCTCGACGGTGGCGGCGATCGACTCCCAGCGTTGGGGGGTGAGGGAGGTGACGTCGAGGCTCACGGCGCCGACCCCGGTCGCCCGGAGCAAAGGCAGGGGTATGCCGGGATCGCAGCAGTGCACGACCGTCGCCGCTGCCTCGATGGCGGGGTTGTCGGTCGCGGCGGCGAGCACGTCGCGCAGACCGTTCATGGCGGCGAGGGGGTCGACGGGGCGCAGGTGCCCGTAGCCGGAGGCCGTGGGCAGGTGACCGGCGAGGACGGCAGGCAGGGACGGCTCGTCGAGCTGCAGCACGAGCGAGGCACCGGGGACGAGGCGGGCGACATCGGCCAGGTGGACCCGCAAACCCTCGGCGAGCGAGCCGACGAGGTCGCGCAGCGCCCCCGGATCGGCCAGTGCCTTCTCACCGCGCTGGAGCTCGATGCCGGCGGCGAGGGTCCACGGGCCGGTGCACTGGATCTTGAGGTCACCCGCGTAGCCGTCGAACGCCTCGGCGAGCTCGTCGAGGTCCTGGCCCAGCAGGGCCTTGGTGCGCTGGGCGTCGTGCCCGCCGCGCTCGACGAAGCGCCAGCCGCTGGGCTGGAGGTCCACGTGCAGGTCGACCAGCAGTCCGGCCGCCCGACCGATCATGTCGGCGCCGGGTCCGCGAGCCGGGAGCTCTGGCAGATAGGGCAGGTGTCCGTCACCGAGGATGTCGCGGACGCCCTTGAGGGCTTCGCGGATGTCGGTGCCCGGGAGAGATCCGATGCCGGTTGCGCGAGCCACGCCCCGAGACTAGTCAGCGGTACCGACACGCCTGAGGGCAGGATCCCTAGTCTCTACCCATGGCTCGAGTGGACCCGGACGACGACAGCATCCGTCGCTTCGTGGTGCATCACCACCGCTACGACCCGCAGCGCCGCGAATTTCGCAACGTCGCTGTGGCCGCGTTCGACAACGCCGACGAGTTCGACGCCGCCCTTCGCGAGACAAGCGCTGGCATCGAGCGCCGACGTCGGTCAGGCGAACCCGTCGACCGCCGCGAGCACGCGTCGGGCACCGAGTACGGCCCGGGCGCTCGCGAGCAGGCCGCCTACGGCCGGTTCCTGCAACGCGCCGCCCGCCATGGCGTCGACGTGCGGCGCTTTCTGGCCAAGCGCGACCCGCCATCCAACATGGCGTTCATCTTCTTCGACAGCGACGACGGCGATGGCCAGACCGACACGGGACGCGGCGAGGACAGGGGCGAGGACGGCGGCTGACTGCTCCCTCAGTCGGGGAGCTCGCTCGGCAGGACCACCGCGTCCACCAGTGCGCCGTTGCGGATGACGGTGACTTCCATCCGCCTCCCGATCGCCTCGGTGAACAGGCGCTTCTGCAGCGACTGGGCATCGCCGAGCGGGGCGCCGTCGATCGCAAGGACCAGGTCGCCCGCGAGCAGGCCACTCCTCGCCGCCGGGCTCTTCTCGACGACCTCGACCACTCGCAGCGCGCCGCGCTGCCCGTACCGCTCGGCCTGCGCCGGCGTCAGCCGTGCGGGAGTGCTCACGAGCCCGAGGTAGGCGCGCCGCACCCGCCCGTCGTGCATCAGCGCGTAGATGATCCGGTGGGTCGTGGCATTGATTGGTACCGCCATGCCGAGGCCGATTCCGGCGACAGCCGTGTTGATCCCGACGACCTGACCGCGGCTGTCGGCGAGCGCCCCACCGGAGTTGCCGGGGTTGAGCGCGGCGTCGGTCTGGATGACGTCCTCGATCAGGCGCGCGGTCGTGCGGGTACGCACCGGCATGCTGCGGCCGAGGGCGCTCACCACTCCGGCCGTGACGGTGCCCGACAGGCCCAGCGGGTTGCCGACGGCCACCACGAGCGAACCCACGAGGAGCGAGCTCGCGTCGCCGTACTCCGGCGGCGCCGGCACCTCGCGGTCCGCGCGGATGACCGCGATGTCGGACAGCGGGTCACGGCCAACGACCTCGAAGTGCGCGACCGTTCCGTCGGCGAACTCGGCACTGCCTCCGCTCGCGTCGCCGACGACGTGCGCGTTGGTGAGGAGATGCGACTCGCCGGTCAGCACCACGGCAGACCCCGAGGACTCTCCGCGGCGCGACCGGATCCGCAGGGCCGCAACCTTGGGCGTCAGCTGTGCCGCGACGGAGGTGACAATCGCCGAGTAGGCGTCCAGCGCGGCCGACTCTGTGGCCGGGTCAGAGGCCGCGGGGTCCGTGGCCGCCGGGTCTGTGGTCATGCCAGTGTCAACGAGCGGTCGGCACGGTGGGATTCCTGGGTTCACCGAGGGCGAACGACGCGGTCGCGGACCCGCGGTCGACCTCGGCACACAGATGCCCCGAACCTACCGATTCGCGCCCATTCCCTCGTCGAATCAGTGCAGATGTTCTAGCCGGAGTCATGGCCCCGGTGGAGGCGGGGAGCCTGCATGGAGTTCTAGCGTCGAGACAAGCCGCGCGATGTGCAGGGCGGCCATCTGCAACCGAAGGAGCACGCATGCGCCTCAAGCGTCTGATCATCGTCCCGGCGGCAGCCGGGGTCCTCGTCCTCGTCGGAGTGTCAGCCGCCAGTGCCGGCGAGATCACCGGCACTGGCAAGCCCGCGCAGGGCGCCGCGCACGCCAACTCGATCTGCGCGTTCTCCGGACTGGAGGACGGCGATGGTGCCGGGTTCCCCGGTCCCGGCGGTGCGCCGCCCCAGAACTGGGGCCACAGCAAGTCGTTCTTCGGGGCGACCCCAGCCGAGCGCAAGGCGTCGGGCTTCCAGCCGGGCGACTCCTGCAACGGTCACCGTGGCTTCCTCGCCGGTGGTGGCGAGGAGCCGTAACCAGGTCGCTGGCCTGACCCACGACTGGGCCCACTCTCCCCGAAGGGAGGGTGGGCCTCGTCATGTGGCGGAGACGGTTCCGGCCTGGAACCGGAGTCAACCGTGCTGTTACCCGGCTGATACCGCCTCAGCACCAGCCTGGAACCACCCCGTGTCACAACGGTCTGACCACGGGAGGTCCGGCACTCAGGTCGACCGCCCTCGACCCTCGAAGGAACCGATCATGTCCACCACTCGCCGCACCATCACCACCACGATCGCACTGGCCGGCCTGCTCGTCCTGGGAACCGGCTCCGTCCCTGCCACCGCCCGCCAGGACGCGGGCCCGACCGTCGTCCACACGATCCCCGACGAGGGCCACTGCCCGCTCGCCCGCGTGGGGACACAGTTCGTCAAGTGCGACAACCTCACCGGAAACGGCGTGCGGGCCCCGGGCTGGATCCCCCGCGCCTGAGCGTTCCTCTCCGATCGCCGGACGGCTCCTGCGTTCGGAGAGGGCACTCAAGATCCCCTGGGATCACTCTTGCCGCGGACCGGGCGGGGGAGCAGTGTTAGCCCTGACGGTAGCGCCGTCGGGGTGCTGCCCCGAGCAGAGGAGTTTCGTCGTGTATGCACGAACCACAACCGTCCAGGCAGACCCCTCCAAGATCGACGACGGGATCGCCAACGTCCGTGACGAGGTCACGCCGGCGATCACCGCCATGGATGGATGTGTCGGGATGTCGATGCTCGTGGACCGCGCGTCCGGCCGCTGCATCGCCACATCGTCGTGGGAGTCAGAGGCTGCGCTGCGGGACAGCGCCGGCAAGGTCCTTCCGCTGCGTGATGCAGCCGAGCAGGCCCTGGGTGCCAGCACCAGCACCGTGGACACGTGGGAGGTCGCCGTCGTCCACCGCCACCACGCCATGCCCGAAGGCGCCTGCGCTCGGGTCACCTGGCTGAGCGGGATGGCCGATCATGCCGAACGCGCTTCCGACGTCTTCAGGATGGCCGTCCTCCCCAGGGTTCAGGAGCTCGATGGGTTCTGCAGCGCCAGTCTGCTCATCAGCCGCGAGACCGGCCGAGCGGTGGGCGCCGTCACCTTCGAGCGCCGAGAGCAGCTCGAAGCCAGCCGCGATGCCGCTGCCGGCATTCGCGAAGCAGCGAGCAGGGACATCGGCTCGACCATCGACGACGTGGCAGAGATGGAGGTGGTGCTCGCTCATCTCCACCTCCCCGAGATGGTTTGACAGCAGCGTCAGGCACAACATGCCGGGATGGTCCCTGCCCCCGGACCATCCCGACCTCGCTCCCGGGTCATGGAGTGCGCAGGCACCCTCGGGAGCGACGCGCCCGGACCTAGATCGCGTCGTGGTGCGTGATCAGCCGCTTCGGTGCAACGCAGCGCCAAGCGTCCTCGATGATCTCCTCGACGTGCGACCAGTCGATGTCGTCCACGTCGAGATAGACCCCGACCCACCCCCGATGACCCACATACGGCGGCCGGAAGTAACGACGCGGCTCGGCTGCGACCAGTGCGGACTGCACCCCTTCCGGTGCAGCCGTCCAGATCGCCGTGCGGTCGTCGTGGTGCTCCTGCGCCGCCATCACGAAAGCCTTCCTCCCACCGGCGAACCAGCAGGGCTCACCGTGCGACTCCCGTTGCTCCGTCTCCGGGAGCGCGAGACACAGCGACCGCACCCGCGCCAGCGGTGACCCGTCCTGGATCCCGCCGCGCACCATACGAGTCAGCGCTCGAGCCAGGCGGACGCGATCGTCGCCGAGCCGACCACGCGCGTTCCTTCGTAGAGGACCACTGACTGGCCCGGCGCGACGCCGCGGAGCCGACCAGCGAGCCGCACCTCCACGTCGTCGCCGGATGCCCAGGCCTGCGCGGGCACTTCCTCGCCGTGTGCGCGCACCTGGGCGCCCACCTCGACGACGCCCTCCGGCGGCGGACCGCACCACCGGGCGTGGTCACCACGAATCGCGTTGACCCCCAACAGGTCTGACGTGCCGATCATGACGCGGTTGGCCGCCGCGTCCACCGACACGACGTAGCGCGGGTCACCGTCCATGACCGACCGATCGAGACCCAGCCCCCGTCGCTGACCGACGGTGTAGGCATAGGCGCCCTGGTGCGCGCCCACCACCTCGCCCGACTCGGCGTCGACGATCTCGCCGGGCTGCTCCCCCAACCGAGACGTGAGCCAGCCGCGGGTGTCGCCGTCGGCGATGAAGCAGATGTCGTGCGAGTCGGGCTTGCTGGCGACGTAGAAGCCGCGCTCCTTGGCCTCGGCGCGGATCTCCGGCTTCGCCGTGTCACCCAAGGGAAAGAACGCCCGATCCAGCTGGTCGGCGTCGAGCACCCCCAGCACGTAGGACTGGTCCTTGGCCATGTCGACGGCACGGTGCAGCTCTCGGCCGCCGTCGTCGCGCTCGACGACCTGGGCGTAGTGGCCGGTCGCCACCGCGTCGAAGCCCAGCGCGACCGCCTTGTCGAGCAGCGCGGAGAACTTGATCTTCTCGTTGCAGCGCAGGCAGGGGTTGGGGGTGCGTCCGGCGGAGTACTCCGCGACGAAGTCCTCCATGACGTCGCGCTTGAACCGCTCGGCCATGTCCCAGACGTAGAAGGGGATCCCGAGCATGTCGGCGACGCGGCGGGCATCCCCGGCGTCCTCGATCGTGCAGCAGCCACGGGCCGACTCGCGCAGCGTCGCAGCACTCTGCGACAGGGCGAGGTGCACGCCGACGACCTCGTGCCCCGCGTCGAGCATCCGTCCGGCGGCGACGGCGGAGTCCACCCCGCCGGACATGGCGGCGACGACCCGCATCAGTCGGTCCATCCGCTGGCCCGCCGGGCACGCTCGATCGCCGCGGGCAGGGCGGCAAGCACCGCGTCGACGTCGGCGTCGGTCGAGGTGTGGCCGAACGTCAGGCGCAGCGCACCCCGCGCGGACTCCTCGGGGATCCCCATGGCCAGCAGAACGTGCGACGGCTGCGGCACACCTGCCTGGCAGGCCGAACCGGTCGAGCACTCGACGCCGACGGCGTCGAGGAGGTAGAGGAGGGAGTCGCCCTCGCAGCCGGGAACGAGCAGGTGCGCGTTGCCGGGCAGCCGGTGTATGCCGTCGCCGGCCTCCCACGCGCCCGTCGCCCTGATGTCGTAGCCGAGATCCATCGCCGAACGGATCAGCCTGTCCCGCAACGCCATCAGCCGAGGTGCCTCCATCGAGATGCTGGCGACGGACTCCTCCATGGCCACAGCGAAGGAGCGGATCCCGGGGACGTCGAGGGTCCCGCTGCGGATCTGCCGCTCCTGTCCCCCACCAAAGGTCTGGGGCACGACCACTGCATCGCGGCGCACGAGCAGCGCGCCGACTCCCACCGGCCCACCGACCTTGTGGGCGGTGACCGTCATCAGGTCGGCTCCCGACTCGGCGAAGTCCACGGGGAGGTGGCCTGCGGCCTGCACCGCGTCGGTGTGGAACGGCACCCCGAACTCATGGGCGAGGGCCGCGAGCGCTGCCACGGGCTGCACGGTGCCGACCTCGTTGTTGGCCCACATGACGGTGACCAGGGCCACCGAGTCGGGGTCCTCCTCGATCGCGGCGCGCACAGCGTCGGTCGTGATGAAGCCGAGCGCGTCGGGCTCGACCCACGTCACCTTGGCCCCCTCCTGGGCGACCAGGTGCTCGACGCAGTCGAGGACGGCGTGGTGCTCGATCGCGCTGCAGACGATGCGCACCCGGCCCGGGTCTGCCTCCCGCCTCGCCTCGAACGTGCCGGCCACGGCCAGGTTGTCGGACTCGGTGCCCCCGGACGTGAAGACCACCTCGGACGGTCGTGCGCCGAGCGCCTTGGCCAGCCGCTCGCGCGACTCCTCGACGACCCTGCGAGCCATCCGGCCGGAGGTGTGCAGCGAGGACGCGTTGCCGGTGGTGGCCAGCTGGTCGGCCATCGCCGCGATGGCCGATGGGAGCATCGGCGTGGTGGCGGCATGGTCGAGGTAGGCGGTCACCGTCGAAAGTTTACTCGTCAACCGCTCAACCTTCGGTCGGAGTGTGGCGTTGGGTACGTCAGCGGGCGACGAGCCCCGGCCGCTGCCGTGTTCGGGACTACCGTCAGGGCTCGGGACTGTCGGGTGGAGGGGGCGGGGTGCAGCAGAGCGAGGAGGCCGCGTTCGGGCAGTTCGCGGAGCGGGTCATGCCCCGGCTCCTGCGGACGGCCTGGCTCCTGACCGGTGACCCGAACCGCGCGGAGGACGCCGTCCAGGAGTCACTGGTCCGGCTGTTCGGGGTCTGGCCAAGGGTCCGTCTCGACGAACCCGAGGCCTACTGCCACCGCATCCTGCGCAATCTCGTGGTCAGCACCTGGCGCAAGGATCGCCGGCTCGTGCTGGTCGAAGACGTCCGGGACGACGTCGACGAGCGCAGGGCGACCGACGACGCCGGCACGCGGCTCGACCTCGTGCGGGCCCTCCAGGAGCTGCCCGTTCGCGAGCGCGAGGTCGTCGTGCTGCGCCACTACGCCGACCTGTCCGAGCGCGCCGTCGCCGAGCTGCTGGGAGTCAGCGTCGGCACCGTGAAGTCGTCGTCCTCCCGCGGGCTCGAGCGCCTGCGAAGCCTCATCTCCGACAAGGGGGAAGCCCATGTCCAGTGACCTCGACCTCATCGAACGCCTTCGCACGGACCCCGCCCCGGCCATGCACGTCTCCCTCGCGGACGTCCTCGCCGAAGGACGTCGACGCCAGCGCCGCCGGACCGCCCGGTGGCTTGCGGCCGGTGCTGCAGCGGCCGTCGCCGCGGCCCTGGTGGTGGCAGTTGCGCTCCAGCTGTCCGGTGAGGCACGCACCGCCCCACCTGCCGGCACCCCCAGCGGCATCACTTCCGGCAGCTATGTCTGGCAGCCGACGAACCCCGAGCTCTCCGGGGCGACCACCATCGTGGCATCCGGGGGCTCCTATGCCCTGCGGGTGGACGGTGGCGTGATGACCGTCAAGGTCACCCGCGACGGCGCCAGCGCCCCGCCCCTCAGCGCGGCCCTGCTCCGCACCGGGGCGGCGTGGCGGGAGGTCGACGGCACCTCGGGGCAGCGCGTCCTCGTCGGGGTCGTCCGCGGCAAGGCCGACGACATCGTCTACCAGCCCAGCCTCGYCGCCTCCATGGCCGAGCACACCGTGGTGACGCGGGATGCCGGTGACTTCACGGCATACGTCATCTCGTTTGCCGCGCCGCAGGCGGTGACCACCATCGCCAGGGACGTGGGCTGGCTGACGACCAACGCAGGCATGCCCAGCTGGGCCCTCGGCGACGGTGGGGGCGGTGCGGGTCTGGCGCTGGACCTGGACGGTGAGGCCCCTTCCCTGCTGCCGCCTTACGACGTGACCGTCACCGGACCGCCGTCGACGACCACGCCGCCGAGGAAGGCCGTGGAGCTGACCATCTCGCTGGGCGAGGTTCGCCTGGGAGCCCCCCTGACGGTGAGCGTCGACCGAGGGGCCGTCGTCGTGGGGTCCGGGGGGCTGCAGACCGAGCTCGCCGGCGCGGACCCGGAGACCGCCTTCGGCTACGACACGATCGCCCTGGCGGACGGCCGGTCCCTGGTGTGGGGAGTACTTCCCCAGGGGATCAAGTCCGTCCGGCCCACGGTGGACGGCGGAGTGCGCGTGGGTGTCCCGGCGCTCGCCAACCTCGTGGTCCTGCCGTACACCGTGTTCGCCGTGCTCGTCGAGGGCACGCCGGACCACGTGGTGGGCCTCCAGGCGGAGTTCGCAGGGCGTCCCGGTGGCATCAGCGTGACGCAGTAGCACGGGGCCCGGCTTTCCTGACCGTCCCTTTACCTACCGGGCGTAACCGCGCCCGCCTCCCCTCGTTGGACACGGCATACCGACCACCACCGGTGCTGGTCTCACGAAGGGAACTACATGCACACCGCGAAGAGAACCCGGGCAGTCGTCGCGACGGCCGCCACGGCCGCCCTGGCCGCCATGGCCCTCGCCACGCCCGCTTCGGCAGGCCTGCTGTCCTCAGGCAAGGCCCTCGCTCCGGTCCAACCGTGGCTGGCTTCCCAGCTGGGGGTGCTCAAGGCCGCCACCCCGACCACCGTCCTCGTGCACGGCACGGACACCGCGGCCGCCACCCAGGCCGTGCAGGCGGTTGGCCTTCGCAAGGTGACGACGTTCGACAAGATCGGCGTCGTCGTGGCCACGGGACTCCCCGCCCAGGTGCAGGCAGTCCGGTCACAGCCCGGCGTGACCTACGTCGAGGGCAACCAGCCCATCGAGATGCTGCTGTCGACCTCCAACAAGGCCACCCGCGGCGACGAGGCCCGCAACACCCTCACAGGCGCCAACGGGACCGCGCTCGACGGCAAGGGGGTCTCCGTCGCGGTGATCGACTCCGGGGTGGACCCGACGCACCCGTTCCTGAAGAACCCCGACGGCACCTCCGCCGTCGTCAAGAACCTCAAGATGGTGTGTGAGCCGCTCACCGAGAGCACCTGCGCCCCCGTCGACGCCGGCTCGGCCAACACCGACCTGCTGTCAGGTGGCGGGCACGGCATGCACGTCAACGGGATCGTCGCGGGTCGCGACGTCACGCTGTCAGACGGCACCAAGATGCACGGTGCCGCCCCGGGCTCGAGCCTGGTCAGCATCAGCACCGGTGCCGTGCTGTTCATCATCGGCGCCGACGCAGCCCTCAACTGGGTGCTCGAGAACCACAACGCCCCGTGTGGCGCGGGCGTCCCGGCCAGCACCTGCCCGCCGATCAAGGTGACGTCGAACTCCTACGGCCCCAGCGGTGGTGGCGCGTTCGACCCGAACTCGGCCACGGCCAAGATCCAGCGTGCACTGGTCAAGGAGGGCGTCGTCTCGGTCTGGGCCAACGGCAACGACGGCGGCGACGGGTCGAAGGACCTGTCCAACCCGCCCGGCAAGGACCCGACCCCCGGCATCCTGTCGGTGGCCTCGTTCTTCGACCAGAACACCGGCACTCGCGACGGCACCGTCTCGGACTTCTCGAGCCGCGGCAAGGCCGGCGACAAGTCGACCTACCCGGACATCTCGGCGCCGGGTGAGGACATCACCAGCTCGTGTCGCGTCTACCTGCCGATCTGCTCCTCGGGGCTCGATCCGAAGGACGGCGGCGACTACAACACCATCAGCGGCACCTCGATGGCCACCCCGCACATCTCGGGCATCGTCGCGCAGCTCTTCCAGGCCAACCCGAACGCCACCCCGGCGCAGATCGAGGCCGCGATCGAGTCGACTGCCTACAAGTACACCAACGGTGCACCCTACGAGGCAGGCACCAATGGCACGACGAGCTTCGACAAGGGCCACGGCCTGGTCGACGTCGTCGCTGCCGCCAACGCCATCCGCTAGCAGCCAGCGGAAGGTCGCGAGGTTCCCGGGCCCTGTGAGGGGGACCCGGGAACCTCGTCCGGTACCTGCGTGCGCACGGCGCAGACCGGGGGAACGCCTCGGACCACCCCCTGTGGTCCGGGGCGTTCTCGGTGTGCCGGGTGGCCGGCATACCAAGCCTCCGTGCACAGGGGTATGCCGCGTGGCCGGCACACCCCGAAGGCCCCCGACCAGCGTGGTCGGGGGCCTTCGGTGATTCAGTGTGCTGTGGTCAGCCCTTCGAGGCCTCAGCCCTTGGAAGCCTCAGCCCTTGGAAGCATTGACGGCCTCGGTGGCCTGCGGGAGGACCGTGAACAGGTCACCCACGACTCCGAAGTCGACGAGCTCGAAGATCGGGGCTTCCTCGTCCTTGTTGATGGCGATGATCGTCTTGGACGTCTGCATGCCCGCCCGGTGCTGGATGGCGCCGGAGATGCCGCACGCGACGTAGAGCTGCGGCGAGACCTGCTTGCCGGTCTGGCCGACCTGCGAGGTGTGCGGGTACCAGCCGGCGTCGACGGCGGCGCGGGAGGCGCCGACAGCGGCACCGAGGGAGTCCGCGAAGGTCTCGACCGGCGAGAAGTCGCCGCCGGTGCCGCGACCACCGGAGACCACGATCGCGGCCTCGGTCAGCTCAGGGCGGCCGGTGGCTTCCTTAGGCTTGGACTCGGTGACCTTGGCGCCCTTGGCAGCCTCGGAGATGGTCGGCTCGAACGCCTCGTCGGCGGCCGCGCCGGCAGCCTCCTCTGGAGCGGCCGAGTTGGGCTTGACCGTGATGATCGGGGTGCCCTTGGTCACGGTCGACTTCACGCTGTAGGAACCAGCGAAGACCGACTGGGTGGTGGACACGCCGCCACCCTCACCGGCCTGCACGTCGACGGCGTCGGTGATCAGGCCGGAGTCGGTCTTGATGGCCAGCCGGGCGGCGATCTCCTTGCCGGCGGAGTTGCTCGGGATGAGGACCGCGGCAGCGGAGGTCTTCTCGACGAGCTGCGCGAGCAGCTCGGCCTGGGGCGCCACGAGGTAGTCGGTGACGTCCGCGTTCTCGACGCGGTAGACCTTCTCCGCGCCGTACTTGGCCAGCGTCGCCTTCGCAGCGTCGAACCCGGAGCCGACGAAGACGGCGCTGGGCTCGCCGAGGCGGCGGGCGATGGTGAGCAGTTCTGAGGTGGTCTTGCGAACGGTGCCGTTCGCGTGGTCGACCAGGACGAGTACTTCAGCCATGAGTGGTTCCTCTCTTAGGCGTTGTTGGGGAGCTCAGGCTGGCCGGCTCAGATGAACTTCTGCGCGGACAGGAACTCCGCGAGCTTGGTGCCGCCGTCGCCGTCGTCGGTGACGATCTGGCCCTGCTCGCGCGGGGGGCGCTTGGTGAACGACTCGACCTTGGTCCAGGCGGCGTCGAGGCCGACCTGCGAGGCGTCGATGCCGAGGTCGGACAACGCCCACTCCTCGACCGGCTTCTTCTTCGCGGCCATGATCCCCTTGAACGAGGGGTAGCGCGGCTCGTTGATCTGGTCGGTGACCGACACGAGCGCAGGCAGCGTCGCGACGATCGTCTCCGAGGCGGCGTCACCGTCGCGGCGGATCGTCACCGTCGAGCCGTCGACGGACAGCTCGGACGCGAAGGTCGCCTGCGGCAGGCCGAGACGCTCGGCGAGCATCGCCGGGACGACGCTCATGGTGCCGTCGGTGGACGCCATGCCGGTGATGACGAGGTCGGGGGTGCCGGTCTTCTTGATCGCCTCCGCGAGGACCAGCGAGGTCGCCACGGCGTCGGAGCCGTGTATCGCGTCGTCCTTGACGTGGATGGCCTTGTCGGCGCCCATCTGCAGGGCCTTCTTGAGTGCGTCGGCCGCCTGGTCCGGGCCGACGGTGACGACGGTCACCTCTCCCTCGCCGGCCTCCACGAGCTTGAGGGCCTCCTCGACGGCGTACTCGTCGAGCTCGGACAGCAGACCGTCAACGCCCACTCGGTCGGTGGTGTTGTCGGAGTCGTTGAACGTGCGGTCGGACTGTGCATCCGGCACGTACTTCACGCAGACGACGATGTTCATGAACTGATCGTCCCCTTCTTGGAATGGATACCGCTGGGATCGACATCGCGTATCGACAGTGAGTATCGAAAAATGGGTCAGGTGCCATCCTTACAGCCCGCGCCCCCGATCGACACGCCAGCACCGCGTGACGCTCACCACGAGGCAAACCGCGCAAGTCCACGCACGGCTCGTGAGGGAGGGTGACGGTGCCCACACCATCGGTGCACGAGCATGGCGCAGCCCAAACCCAGCGACCAGAAGTTGACCGTGGCCGACCTCGCCGCCGAGGTCCGGAGCCTCAGGCGGGACATCGCGGGATACGACACGGCCCGGTCAAGGTCTTGGCTGAGCCCCGAACCGCGGGCTCAGCCAAGACCCTCGATCACCATTCAGTGGCAGTGGAAGAACTCGTGGACCGTACCGTCGGGGCGCTGGTTGAAGTGCTCCACGTTCTGGTTCGAGAAGGTTGAGCCGTCCGAGCCCTTTCCGCGCACGCTGAACGTGAACGTCCCCTCGACCACTGACCCGTTCGCGTTGAAGCCGCCCCAGACCGTGAACTTGCCGGCGTAGCTAGGCAGGGCCGGGTCCTCCAGCGGTGTCGCAGTGAAGGTGCCCGTCTGCGTGAACGTCTCGTGTGAGCGGCCGTCGTCGAAGGCGGTCACGTGCTCGATGGAGTTGGACGTCGTGGTGATCGTGTACAGCGGTCCGCCACCTTCGCAGGTGGGGACGACGTCCACGAACGTCTCGACGACCCCCTTTGCGGTGTGCGTCTCGGTGATGGGTGCCGCATAGGCGGGACCGGCGAGTAGGACCAGGAATCCGGTCAGAAGGACAAGCGAAAATCGTCGCAGCATGATGGCCTCCCAGGTGGTAGCTGCTACCCCTGCATCTCGCAGTCTTCGCCGCCCCGAATCCGCCCGCAATAGCTCCTTCTGACCACATCCGCCCGTGGCTGAGCGACCACGGTGGGGATATCTTGGCGTCTCGACGTGCAGTGCCGAAGAGAGGCTTTCAGGTGGCCCCAGAATCGGGATATCCGCAGGTCGAGCCCCACGTTCTCGCATTGACTGGGGAGCGCACCGCACCGCATGTCTGGCACGAGAACTACTGGTTTCGTCGCCACGAGGCGGGGTATGCGGCCGCCCCCGGCTGGGTGCACACCGCACCTGCCGTCGTCCTGGACGCCGGATGTGGCGAGGGGTATGCAGCGGGCCTCCTCGACGTGTTCTGGCCCGGAGTGCGCGTGGTCGGCCTGGACTACGACGCGGCGACGACCGCCCACGCTGCGCGGACCCACGGAGGTGAGCGGGCGTCCTACATGCGGGGCGCTTTGACGGCGCTGCCGCTGGTGACTGGCGCGGCGGACGCGACTTTCTCGCTCCAGGTGCTCGAGCACATCTGGACGCCCGGCGACTACGTGCGCGAGCTCGCCCGGGTGACGCGACCGGGCGGGGTGGTGGTGCTGTCGACGCCGAACCGGCCGACCTTCTCGCCTGGGCTCGGGCGGCGCGACAAGCCCTCGAACCTCTACCACTGCCGCGAGTACGACGCCGAGGAGCTGGTGGCCGAGCTGGATCGGTGGCTGCCCGGGGCCGAGGTGACCCTGGTGCGTCTGGGCCACGGCGAGCGCCTGCTCCGGTGGGAAGCGGCGTACGGGTCGCTCGTGGCAGCCCAGCAGGAGCAGGCGCCCCAGGACTGGGACCGAGAACTGCGCGAGATCGTCGGCTCGGTGACCGTGGACGACTTCGTCTTCGGCGCGTCTGACGAGGACTGCCTGGACCTCTTCGGCATCGTGCGGCTGATGATCCCCTAGCCGTCGTCGACGGTGCGGCGGCCGGTCTTGAGCTGGCCCCTGCGCTTCTTGCTCTCGATCCGGCGTCGCTGCGAACCCTTGGTCGGGCGGGTGGGGCGACGGGTGGGCGGGTCGGGCGCGGCCGCCTCCCGGAGCATGGTGACGAGGCGCTGCCGCGCGACCACACGGTTCTGGCGCTGGGATCGGTGTTCGGACGCGACGACGACCAGCCGGCCGCCGACGAGCTTCGGCGCCAACCGCGCGAGCAGGCGCTCGCGGGTGGCCTCGGGCAGCGCGGCGACAGCGCGTGACGTCGCCGGGTCGAAGTCGAGCTCGACCCGGCTGTCCGTGGTGTTGACGCCCTGTCCCCCGGGCCCGGACGAGCGGGAGAAGCGTTCGACCAGCTCACCGGCATCGATGACCAGGCCGTGGCGCAGCCCCGGCCCTGCGGGCACGCGCAACGGCGCCCCCGGTTGTGGCCGACCGCCAGGTGCGGCGATCACGGGAGGAGGCGCAGCTCGTTGCCGTCGGGGTCGGCCAAGGTCGTGCCGCCGCCCTCCCGGCCCACCCGGTCCCAGTCGTCCACCCGCGTGGCGCCGAGCGAGAGGAGGCGGGCCACCTCCGTCGCGTGGTCGTCCGTGGTGGCCAGCAGCAGGCGTTGGCGGTTCCTCGTGGGCTTGGGAGCCAGCGGCGGACCTCCCCAGGCGACCTTCGTCCCTCCCACGGGCGACTGGACGGCCGTCTCCCCGTCCTGGTCCCACACCAACGGCCAGCCGAGCACCTGGCTCCAGAACACGCCAACGTCGCGGGACCCTTCGCAGGCCAGCTCACCGAGGAAACCGCAGCCCGCGAGGAACGAGCTGTCCGGCGCGATGACGCAGAGCTCGTTGCCCTCAGGGTCCGCCAGGACCACGTGCCCCTCTTCGGGCAGCTGGCCGACGTCGAGGTGGTGGGCGCCGAGGCCGAGTGCCTCGTCGACGATTCGCTGCTGGTCGTCGGCGTCGACGCTCGTGAGGTGCAGGTGGATGCGGTTCTGCAGGGTCTTGACCGACGTGCTCGACACGAAGCGCAGGCCGACCTGGGTCTCGTCGGCCGCGAGGAACAAGCCCCCGCCGTACTCCTCCACCGGCCGCACGAGCAGCGAGCCCCAGAACTGCGCCAGTGCTGCGGGGTCGTGTGCGTCGAAGTCGACCCCGACGAGTCTGGAAGGCATTCCCGAACCGTGTCACGGGCGCGGGGCTCAGGCAAACGGTTTCCGGCGGTCCGGTCAGCGAGTGGGGTTGTCGGTGGCCCGGACTAGGGTCACGGCCGTGGGTGACGTCGACGTCGATCTCGACCCTGCCCTGGTGGCCCGGGTCGCCGCGATCTGTCTCGCCCTGCCCGAGGTGCACGAGCAGGACGCCTGGATCGGCGTGCGGTGGCGGATCCGTCAGCGCACCTTCGCCCACCTCGCCCACGTCGACCCCCGCGGCGGCTCGGTGTTCGGGCTGGCCGCGCGGCTGGGCAGTCCCGCCGACGTCATCACGTTCCGCTCCTCCGGAGAGGAGCTCGAGGCCCTGGTCCACTCGGGGCTGCCTTTCTACAAGCCGGACTGGAGTCCGCACGTCATCGGCATGGTGATCGACGACGACACCGACTGGGACGAGGTGGCCGAGCTGATGGCCGACAGCTACTGCCTCATGGCCCCGAAGAAGCTCGCCCGCCTCGTCCAGCCACCGCCCTGACCCGCCAGGCTCGCCGCCCGGTGCGGCAGACTGGTGGCTTGTGACTCCCCCCGTGCCGGGCGCGTTCTGCCTCGTCCTGCACTCCCACCTGCCCTGGCTTCCCGGCCATGGGGTCTGGCCACTGGGCGAGGAGTGGCTGTTCCAGGCCTGGGTGGAGTCCTACGTGCCTCTCGTCGCAGAGCTGGACTCCCTTGCGGCAGAGGGCCATCGCGACGTGCTGACCCTCGGCGTCACCCCCGTGCTCGCCGCCCAGCTCGACGATCCACGGATGCGCCGTGACGCCGCGACGTGGGCTGGACTGTGGGGCATGCGCGCCCGCGAGATGGGCTTCGACGTCGACCCGCACCGCCGGTCGACGGCGGAGCGGGAGTATGCCGGGGCGTCCGGCGCGGCGAGCCTGCTCGAGTCACGGTGGCGTGCGGGCGGGTCGCCGGTCCTGCGCGGCCTGCGTGACCAGGGAGTGGTGGAGCTGCTGGGCGGCCCGAGTGCGCACCCGTTCCTCCCCCTGCTCCTGCCCGAGCTCGCGGCGCTCGCGCTGCAGGCGGGCCTGGCCGACAGCGCCTGGCGGCTCGGCGAACGGCCTCGCGGGATCTGGTCACCCGAATGTGGCTGGCACCCGGCCCTCGCGCAACCGTTCACGGACGCCGGCGTCGGGCACTTCGTCGTCGACGAGCAGACCGTGCGCGACTCCGGCGGTCATCCCCACGCCGCGTGGCGGGTGGCCGGGACCGACATCGTGGCAATGCCCCGCAACCTCGAGGTCACCAACCTCATCTGGTCCTCGCGCAGCGGCTACCCGGCCTCACCGGTCTACCGCGACTTCCATGCGCGCGAGGAGTTCACCGGCATCAGGTTGTGGGCGATCACCGAGCCCGACGTGGACGTCGACCGCAAACGGCCCTACGACCCCGACGAGGCGCGCGACCAGCTGGACCATGACGTGGCGCACTTCGTCGACGCCGTCCGCGATCAGCTGCTGCACGCGCACGAGGTGCGCGGCGAGCCGGGACTGGTCGTCGCGGCATACGACACCGAGCTCTTCGGGCACTGGTGGCACGAGGGACCGGTGTTCCTGGGCAAGACGATCCGGGCCTTGCGGCGGGCCGGCATCACTGTGACCACGCTCGAGAAGGCCCTCGCCGGTGGCCACGTCGCGGGCGACCTCGACCTCGCGCCCGGCTCGTGGGGCGCCGGCAAGGACTACTCGGTGTGGGATGGCCCGGCCGTGCGCCAGATCGCGCACGAGAACGAATGGCTGCAGCGTCGCTGGCTCGACGTGCTCGGCCGCGAGCGCGCTGCAGGGCGGTTGCGCACGCGACGCCCCGACCTCGACCAGCTGCTCCAGACCCTGTGGCACGCGCTGTCGAGCGACTGGGCGTTCCTCGTCACCCGAGGGCAGTCCGTCGACTACGCCCGGCGTCGTGCCGACGAGCACCGACGCGACTTCCACATCCTGGCCCAGCTCGTCGAGGACGGCCGCCGTGCCCAGGCGGTCGACGAGGCCAGGCGACAAGGTCTGCGGGACAACGCTTTCCCCGCACTGGACGCCCGCCTCGGGTGAGTCCCGAGCACGTCGGGGCGAGGGCCGCCTCCCCCGTGTGTCCTAGGTGGTTCCCGCGATGCGAGGGCCCACACGATGCCATCCAATGGAGGAGGCCCGGCGCCCGCCGGTCACCACGTCCATCGAGAGGCCTGGTCATGTCGAAACAGCAACGCATGGCCGCTGCAGGGGCAGCCATGGCACTCGCAACCATCGGGCTCGGGGTCGGCTCCGCCCCGGCTGCCGAGCCGACGCCATTCACCATCACGGAGACCTTCGACGCGTCTGTCGAGGGTGACCCCACCTTTACCGCGACGGGAGGCCTCTGCGCGTCAGGCACCCTGTCCGACGACGTGCGGGTCTTCGCCGGCAACCCGGTGAAGCCCAAGGCGGCGCTGCTGATCCGGACGGTCTACACCTGTGCGGACGGCAGCGGCGAGTTCTACGCGCAGAAGCACGTCTTCATCGTGTTCGGCGAGACCGGACTCACCAACACCGGGCCGGTGAGCCTGATGGGGGGCACGGGGCGCTACGACAAGCTCAGCGGCCACGGCGTCGACGTCGGCGCCCAGGACTTCGAGTCGGGCACCGGCACGGGGGTCGTGACGGGCGTGCTCTCACTCGGGTGAGCTCTGTGGACGCGCGCCTCGCGCCTGGGCGGGGCGCGTGTCCGCTGCTCATTCGCGGGTCTTGACGACCCTGCCCGGTATGCCGGCGACGACCGAGCGCGCCGGGTACTCACCGCGCGCGACGGCGGAGGCCGCGACCACGCTCTGGTCGCCGATGTCGACGCCCCGGGTGACGACGACCTTGGTGCCGAGCCACACGTCGTCGCCGATGCGCACCGGCGTCTTGACGATGCCCTGGTCCTTGATCGGCACCTCCAGCGACGTCGTCACGTGGTCGAAGTCGCAGATGTAGACGTCGTCGCCGAACAGGCAGGCCTGCCCGATGGAGATGTCGATCCAGCAGTTGATCGTGTTGCGGATGCCGATGACCGACTTGGGGCCGATCCGCAGGGTGCCCTCGTGCGCCCGCAACCGGGCGTGCGCCCCGACGTGCGTGTAGGCGCCCACGACCAGCCGGCCGTAACCCTCGCGCACCTCGAACCGGACGTCCGGACCGATGAAGCACGGCCCCTCGAACCGCAGCGAGGGGTAGCGGGCACTCGCCCGCGCCATCCGCAGGTAGCTCAGCAGGTGATGGCGGGTGAAGGCTCGGTTGGCCATCGCCCAGCCCACCCAGCGGGCCCACGCGAGAGGTCGGGGCAGTCCGAACGGCCCGTGCTCGGAACGCTCGCCGTGGTCGGAGGGCGACATGTCCGCGTCGGCTGCCGAGGTCTCGTGGCTCATTCCGGATCGGTGCACGTCGCTGCGAGATCGAGCGGTCAGGGCTTCACGCCGGTGATACCGACGTTGTAGAAGAACCGCGCGGGCACGGCCTTGGCGAGGACCCGGTCGACCGCCGACAGCCGTTTCCAGGTGCCGTAGGCGAACATCGCCCAGCTCCATCCCAGCACGCCGGGCTTCACCGCCGCTTCGAAGGTCCGGATCGGCCAGCCGGCAAAGGCCGCAGTGAGCTCCTCGGTCTGGGTGCGCACCCCGATGGCACCCGCTCGCAGAGCCGTCCGGGCTAGCTCGTCCGGGTCGAACGTGTGCAGGTCGACGACCGCCTCGAGGGCGGCTGCGCGGGACGACTCGTCGAGGGCTTCCTGGTCCTTGGCCCACTTCTCACGCAGGGGTGAGAGCTGGGTGACGGCTTTGGTCGCGTGCCACGTGAGGCTTCCGAGCGTTCGGGCGTACCTGTCTCCCACCCTGGTCGGCTCGCCGGCGACAACGAACCGCCCGCCGGGCTTCAGCACCCGGAGGATCTCGCGGAACGCCGCCTCGACATCGGGAATGTGGTGGATCACGGCGTGGCCGACGACGATGTCGAACATGTTGTCGTCGTAGGGAATTCGCTCCGCGTCCGCGACCCTGCCCTCGACGGAGAATCCCAGCATCTCGGCGTTGGCCCGTGCGGCCTCGACCATCCCCGGCGACAGGTCGGTCACGTGCACGGCGTCGAGGATCCCGGCCTGCTTGAGGTTGAGCGAGAAGAATCCGGTGCCCGCCCCGAGCTCGAGCGCCGTGGCATAGGGCAGCGGGTCGGGCGAGCCGGTGATGGCCTCGAACCGGTCGCGGGCGTAGTCGATGCAGCGCTCGTCGAAGGAGATCGACCACTTGTCGTCGTAGGTCTGCGCCTCCCAGTCGTGGTAGAGCACCTGGGCCAGCTTGTTGTCGGCGTAGGCAGCGGCCACCTGCTCGGCCGTGGCCGCTCTGGTCGGGGGTGCCATCGCTCAGGCGCCCTCGAACTTCGCCTTGCCGGGGCCGTTCTCGACGAAGGACTTCATGCCGATCTCACGGTCCCTGGTCGCGAACAGCGAGCTGAACAGCATCCGCTCGATCTCCAGCCCGGTGTCGAGGTCGGTCTCGAGGCCACGGTCGATCGCCTCCTTCGCCGCGCGGATCGCGTAGGCGGGGCCTCCGACGTACGGAGCCAGCCGCGCCTTCGCGGCGGCATACACGTCCTCGGCCTCGACGACCTCGTCGACGAGCCCGATCGCGAGCGCCTCGTCGGCGGACACGAACCGGCCGGAGAAGACGATCTCCTTGGCCTTGGCCGGCCCGACGAGGCGAGCCAGCCGCTGGGTGCCGCCGGCACCGGGAATCACGCCGAGCAGGATCTCGGGCTGGCCGAGCTTGGCGTTCCTGGCAGCGACACGGAAGTCGCACGCGAGGGCCACCTCGCACCCGCCGCCGAGGGCGTAGCCCGTGATGGCGGCGACCGTCGGCTTGGGAATCCTGGCGATGGTGCGGGTGAAGTCCTGGAGTGAGCCGGAATGGTCGGCCATGTCCGTGTAGGACATCCGCTGCATCTCCTTGATGTCCGCGCCGGCAGCGAAGACCTTCTCGCCGCCATAGAGGATCACCCCGGAGACGTCGCGGCGCTGGCCGGCCTCGACGGCCGCCGCCGAGAGGGCGGTCTGCACCTCTGCGTTGAGCGCGTTCATCGGCGGACGGTTGATCCTGATCGTCGCGATGCCGCCCTCGACCTCGAGGGAGACGACGCTGGTGGAGGTGCCCTCGCTCATGCCGGGTCGCCCTCGGGAGCGGGCTGGCCGGCTCCGGGGCCGGAGTCGTCCCCGCCGCCCATGATCCGCTCGTGCCACATCTGCACGCCGGCCAGGACCAGCTGGATCGAGACGTTCACGAGGGCGGGCACGTTGCTGGCCTGGTCGACGATGTGCTCGCTGGTCACGACCAGGGTGTCGTTGGCGAGGCCGGCCTTGACGACGTTCATCTGCAGGGTGATCTCGTTGCAGGTGGCCAAACGCGTCAGCGGGTCGCTGGGAACGGTGTCGCTGATGGCCCACTGGCCGAAGACGCGCATGATCTGGAAGTCGCCCTCGGTGCACCGCACGAACAGCTGCTGCTCCTGCACGCTGAAGGCGACGTCGCCGTCGTTGTCCACGTTGGGCGCCAGTCCCTGGTCGATGAGGGCGTCCAGGACCCGACCGCGGAGCGGGTGCTCGTTGGCGGGGGGCGGGAAGTTGGGCAGCGAGGTGGGGTCGGTCATGCGAGGACCTCCCGGGGACACGACAGGGGGACGAGCGAGGCTCGGAGGGTCGAGGCGGAAGGCCGGATGAGGTCCGTCATGTGCCCAACCGTAACCACTGCCTAGGCTGAGGGCCATGTCGCACGCCCCGCGCCCGCGTGACCTTCCTCCCACCCTGGGCATGACCCTCGTCGAGGGCGGGGCGGAGTTCGCCGTCTATGCAGGTCACGCCGACTCGGTCGAGGTCTGCCTCTTCGACGCAGGCGACCAGGACGGCACCACGGAGCGTCGCGTGCCGCTCACCGAGCGCACCCACGGCATCTGGTTCGGCTTCCTCCCCGGCGTCGTGGCCGGTCAGCGCTACGGCCTGCGCGCCGACGGACCGTGGCGGCCCGCCGAGGGCTTGCGCTACAACCCCGCCAAGGTGCTCCTCGACCCCTACGCCCGCGCCATCGAGGGTGACGTGTCGTGGACGCCGGAGGTGTTCGCCCACCGCGTCGGCCACCGGCTCAAGGGCGACGACCTGGTCCTCAGCCCGCTGGACAGCGCCGGGTCGGTGCCGCGCTGCGTGGTCATCGACGAGGGCTTCGACTGGGGCGACGACTCCCCGCCGCACACGCCGCTCGCCGACACCGTGGTCTACGAGACCCACGTGCGCAGCCTGACCATGCAGCACCCCGAGGTGCCCGAGCACCTGCGAGGCACGTATGCCGGCCTGTGCCACCCCTCCGTCATCGCCCACCTCAAGGCGCTGGGAGCGACCGCGGTCGAGCTGCTGCCCGTGCACGCCTTCGCGTCCGAGCCCGAGGTGGTCCAGCGCGGGCTGACGAACTACTGGGGCTACAACACGCTGGGCTTCTTCGCCCCGCACTCGATGTACGCCTCGGCCACGGACCCTCAGGGCGCCCTCGACGAGTTCAAGGGCATGGTGCGGCTGCTGCACTCCGAGGGGATCGAGGTCATCCTCGACGTCGTCTACAACCACACCGCCGAGCAGGCCGGTCGCACCGGGGCGTCGCTGTCGTGGCGCGGGCTGGACAACCGCGCCTACTACCGGCTGGACGAGCGCGGACAGGACATCGACGTCACCGGCTGCGGCAACACCCTCGACCTGCGGCACGCGATGGTCTGCAAGATGGTCCTCGACTCCCTGCGGTACTGGGCCAACGAGTGCCATGTGGACGGCTTCCGGTTCGACCTCGCGGTGGCCCTGGGGCGCGGCCAGAACGACGACTACGACCCCAACCACCCGTTCCTCGTCGCGTTGCGCACCGACCCCGTGCTCTCCCGCGTCAAGCTGATCGCCGAACCCTGGGACGTGGGCATCCACGGCTGGCGGACCGGCCAGTTCCCGCCGCCGTTCGCCGAGTGGAACGACCGGTTCCGCGACTCGGTGCGCACCTTCTGGCTCGACGACCTCAAGGCACAGTCGGCGGGCCACCACCAGGGCCACGGGGTGCGCGAGCTCGCGACCCGCATGGCCGGGTCGCAGGACCTGTTCGGCTCCCGCGACCGCGGACCTGTCGCGTCGGTGAACTTCGTGGCGGCACACGACGGCTTCACGACGGTGGACCTGACTCGCTACAACTCGAAGCACAACGGCCCCAACGGCGAGGGGAACCGTGACGGCAGCGACAACAACCGGTCCTGGAACCACGGAGTCGAGGGACCCGAGACCGGCCCTGCCGAACCGGAGGTCGAGGAGGCCAGGCGCCGCTCGACGCGCAACCTGCTCGCAACGACGCTCCTCGCCACCGGCGTACCCATGCTCAACGCGGGCGACGAGTTCGGCCGCAGCCAGGGGGGCAACAACAACCCCTACTGCCAGGACAACGAGACGTCGTGGTTCGACTGGCGTCTGGAGGGCTGGCAGCAGGACCTCCTCGCCACCACGCGGTTCCTCACCCGCCTGCGTGCCGACCACCCCGTGCTGCGCCAACGCACCTTCTTCACCGGCCGCGAGGTGCACGAGGACGGGTCGACCGACCTGGCGTGGTTCGCAGCCGATGGCGAGCTGATGGAGAACGGGCGGTGGGAGGACCCCTCCACGCGCACCCTGCAGATGCTGCTCAACGGCGCCTGGGTTGGTCACGCGTCGGTGCTCGTGGTGCTCCACGGCGGCCGCGACCCCGAGAAGGTGACGCTCCCCGAAGTACCCGGCCTCACGGCATACCAGCTGTTGTGGGACTCGACCGACGAGCGGCCCGCCCCCCCGGCTCCACCGACCCCCCCGGGTCCCGTCGAGATCGGCCCGACCTGCATCCAGGTCTATCGCGCGACCGACGCCACCTGAGCGGATCCCGAGCCGTCCCGGGGACTGCGGCACCCGTGAGCGGTCAGTTCCAGGATCCCCCGTTGCCCCAGCCGGGCCCCGGACGCACGTTCGGCGGTTGGCCGTCCACGCGCTCGTCCTGCCACTCCCCGTTGTCACGACCCCGGACCCGGTTGACGGCGCCGAGGACCAGCACCGCGAGGAAGGCAGCGGCCCCCAGGCCGAACAAGGTGTACAGGATGACTGCGAACATTCGCCACGACCTCCCCGAGACGAACTGTCTGCCCGTCCCTCGTGAATCTACCTCCTGCTCGGCTGCGGGCGTAGGGAATCGGTGACGACCGCTGCCCCGGTCAGAGCCAGCGACGCACGCGCCGCGTGTAGTCGTCATAGGGGGCGCCGAACCGCTGGCGCAGGAAGCGCTCCTCGGGGCGGATCGCACCCCACAGGACTAGCAGCACCGCGGCCGGGAAGAGCATGAGCGCCCAGAAAGTGGGCACCAGCAACGCCACCGCGAGGTACAACGCGAGGAGGCCGACGTACAACGGGTTGCGGGACAGGCGGTACGGCCCCTCCTGGATCATTGCGTGCGTCGCCTGCCCCGGCAGCAGACCAGTCTCGTGACGGCCGAACAGCCAGAGGGACCAGCCGTTCCACACGACGAAGAACAGCAGCAGGGCCCAGCCCACGGGAACCCGCCACGCGCCGAGGTCGACCGGGTCTCCCCAGAGCGCGGTGGCCAGCCACCCCACGAGCAGGGGCGCGCCGATGGCGACCGGCGGCCAGAGCCGGAACGAGACTGTTTCGTCGGAGCCGCTCACGACGTGACGCCTAGGTCCTGAACAGCCAATGCGGCGCCTGGTCGCGGAACTCGTCGCTGGTCAACGCGCCGGCCCCCTCTGGCAGGCGCCCGAGGACCGGTGCGCCGGCAACCCGCGGCAGGTCGAACAGGTTCGTCTGCTCGGCAAGGTCTGGGTCGTCCGGGTAGGACCCCACCACGAGGCCCAGCAGCGGCAGGTCTCGGGCGGCGAGGGCTTCGGCAGTGAGGGCGGTGTGGTTCAGGGTGCCGAGTCCAGGGCTCACCACGAGGACGTAGCCGGCGCTGACTCCCTTGTAGCGCAGCGCTGTTCCCAGGTCGGCCAGGGTCCCTCCGCGACTGTCGAGGCGAACGAGGAGGCCACCGGCGCCCTCCACGAGCACGACATCGACCTCGTTGGCGATGGCGGAGATCGACCGTGAGTGCTCAGCGACGGGGGGCAGCGTGATCTCCTGCAGCCTGGCCGCCGTGTCCGGCGCCAGCGGCGCGTGCAGGCGCACGAACTCGTGGAGGGTGACACCCGGGTCGTCGCCGAGGAGTGCCTGCACGACCTGGAGGTCGCCGTCCTCGTCGGCGCTCACCCCCGTCTGCAAGGGCTTCACCACTGCCACCGCGGCGCCCCGTCTGCGTAGCATCACGGCGAGGGCGGCCGTCACCACGGTCTTGCCGACCCCCGTGCTGGTGCCCGTGACGAGCACGACCTTGGGCAGCGAGATCGGGTCGGACGCGATCGGCTCAGGCGAGATCGGCTCAGTCATGGGAGACCAGGGCACGAAGCACCTCGATGGCATGGTCGAGGACGTCGGGACCATGGTCGGCGTGAGCCGTCAGCCGGAGCCTCGAGCTGCCGTCCGGCGTCGAGGGCGGACGGAAACAACCGATGCGTATGCCGCGTTGCTCAGCGTGGGCGACCGCTGCGACCGCTTCGTCCGGTCCCGGCATGGTGACCGAGAGGACCGCTCCCGCAGGGGCGGCGACCCCGCAGGCCGCGGCGAGCAGCGCGGAGTTCGCCCGTGCGGCGGCAGGTAGACCGGAGTCGCGGGCCAGGACGTCGAGCGCTCCGAGCGCGGCGCCCGCGGCGGCCGGCGCGAGCCCCGTGTCGTAGATGAAGGGCCGTGCCGTGTTGACGAGGTGGTCGCGCACGGCATCGTGGGCCAGCACCGCCCCGCCTTGGGCTGCAAGCGATTTCGACAACGTCACCGTCACCACGACGTGCTCGCGGGCCATGAGGCCGGCCTGGGCGGCTCCGCCCTGACCGTGCTCCCCCACGACGCCGAGTCCGTGGGCATCGTCAACGACCAGCACAGCCCCGAGCTCCTCGGCGAGATCCGCGAGAGGGCCAAGTGGGGCGGCGTCGCCGAGGACCGAGTACACGGACTCCACCACGACGATCGCCCGGGGTTGCCTGCGGGCGGCGAGCAGCTCGCGCACGTGCGCGAGGTCGTTGTGGCGGCTGACGGCCACGGCGCCTCGGCTGAGGCGGGCACCGTCGATGAGGGAGGCGTGCGCGTGGGCGTCGCTGACGATGAGGGTCTCGGGGTCCGACAGCGACGTGAGCACCGCGAGGTTGGCGTGGTATCCCGTCGACAGCACGAGGGCCGAGGGCGCCCCAGTGAGGCGGCACAGGGCGCGCTCCAGCTCTTCGTGGACCTCCAGCGTGCCGGTGACCAGCCGTGACGCCCCGGCCCCACCGCCGTAGGTCTCGGCGGCGGCGACGGCACCCGCGATCACGGCCGGGTGCTGGCGCAGTCCCAGGTAGTCGTTGCCAGCGAGATCGACGAGCTCACCGGACTTGAACGGCCTGACCTCGCGGCGAAGTCCCTTGCGGTCACGCTCGTTGGACCGGTCGGCCAGCCAGTCGAGGAAGGTGCTCACGACGTCATCCTCTCAGCCGTGGACCGTGGCAACGGCCTGCACCATGGCGTCGCAGATGGTGCCCAGGTCCTCGGGAGTCGTGACGTAGGGCGGCATCGCGTAGACAAGATCGCGGAACGGTCGGATCCACACCCCTCGGTGCAACGCGGCCGCCGTGAGGTCGGCGACGCGGGCCGGCTCTCGCAGCTGGATCACGCCGACGCCGCCGAGGACGCGCACCTCGGCCACGGCATCGACGTCCTCGGCCGGCTTGAGGCCTGTGGTGAGTCCGGTTTCGAGACCGCGCACCTGGGTGCTGAAATCGTTGTCCTGCAAAAGGTTCAGACTGGCCAGCGCGACCGAGCAGGCCAACGGGTTGGCCATGAACGTGGGGCCATGCATGAGCGCACCTCCGGCCCGCTCGCTGCTCACGCCCTCGGCCACAGCCTCCGTGCACAGCACGGCCGCCAGGGACACGTAGCCGCCAGTCAGAGCCTTGCCCACGCACAGGATGTCCGGGACGACGTCAGCCCGCTCCATCGCGAAGAGGGTGCCCGTGCGCCCGAAGCCGGTGGCGATCTCGTCGAGGATCACCAGGGCCCCGTGCTCGCGCGCCAGCTCGGCAAGGACCTGCACCACGTGGGGGCTGTGGAACCGCATTCCCCCGGCGCCCTGGAGCAGTGGCTCCAGGATGACGGCGGCGACCTCGTGCGCGTGCGCGGCATACCGGCTGCGGGTCTCCCGCTCCCACGCCACCATCGCCGGGTCGTCTGCCGGCACATCGACACCGGCCGGGGGGACCGGTGCGAAGACGTGCTCCGGGAGGATGCCGGTGAACAGGGAGTGCATCCCTCCGACCGGGTCCGTCACCGACATCGGGGAGAAGGTGTCACCGTGGTAGCCACCGCGGATCGTGAAGAAGCGCGTGCGCCGCGAGCCGGCGCCGACGTGGAACTGGAGGGCCATCTTCATGGCCACCTCCACTGACACCGAGCCCGAGTCCGCGAAGAACACTCGCTGCAGGTCGGGCGGGGTCAAGGCCACCAGCCGCTCGGCCAACCTGACCGCGGGCGCATGGGTCAGGCCGCCGAACATCACGTGACTCATCCGCGAGAGCTGGACGCGCACCGCCGCGTCGAGCTGCGGCACGGCGTAGCCGTGGATGGCACACCACCACGACGACATCGCGTCGATGGCGTCCAGTCCCGAGCCGTCCGGCATACGCAACGACAGCCGCACGCCCGACGCCGACTCCACGAGGTACGGCGCGGAGGCCGTGCCGGCCGACGAGTAGGGGTGCCAGACGTGGTCGCGGTCGAACGCCATCAGACGGTCGAGGTCGGCCGTCCCGCCAGCCGTGCCGTCGGCCATCCCGTCAGCCACCACTGCGGGTCTCTCCGTGGACCGCGCACTGCGCGGACCAGCCCCGAGGGAGGACCTGCACCTTCATCCGTCGACGGCACTGACCACAGAACCGGGGCGGTTCCAGCGCGAGGGCACGGTCGCAGGCGGAGTGGTCCGCCTCCTCCCGCGCCCGGCCGCAGCGGCCGCACCAAGGGTCCTCGCCCGGCATACCCGTCCCGCTCTCAGAACGTCTCGCTCAACGCCTTGATCGGCATCTCGAGCTCCGCGAGCAGGCTGAGGTCTTCCTTCGGGTCCCGGCCGAGCGTGGTGAGGTAGTTGCCGACGATGACGGCGTTGATCCCGCCGAGCAGGCCGTCACGGGTGCCGAGGTCGCCCAGGGTGAGCTCGCGCCCGCCGGCGTAACGCAGGATGGTGCGCGGCAGCGCGAGACGGAACGCGGCAATCGTGCGCAAGGCGTCGCCCGAGTCCATGACCGGCAGGTCGCCGAAAGGGGTGCCGGGACGCGGGTTGAGGAAGTTGAGCGGCACCTCGTGCGGGGCCAGCTCGCCCAGCTGGGCGGCCAGCTCGGCGCGCTGCTCGAGCGTCTCGCCCATGCCGACGAGCCCGCCGCAGCAGAGCTCCATGCCGGACTCCTTCACCATGAGGCAGGTGTCCCACCGCTCCTCGAACGAGTGCGTGGTCACGACCTGCGGGAAGAACGAGCGCCCGGCCTCGAGGTTGTGGTTGTACCGGTGCACGCCCATGTCGACCAGGTCGTCCACCTGGTCCTGCCTGAGCATGCCCAGCGAGGCGGCCACCTGGATGTCGACCTCCGCCTTGATCGCCGCCACGCCCTGTCGCATCTGGGCCATCAGGCGCGCGTCCGGCCCGCGCACCGCGGCCACGATGCAGAACTCGCTCGCCCCCGTCTCACGGGTCTGGCGCGCCGCGCGCACCAGCTCGGGGATGTCGAGCCACACCGAGCGCACCGGCGAGCTGAACTGGCCGGACTGGCTGCAGAAGTGGCAGTCCTCGGGGCAACCGCCGGTCTTGATGGAGACGATGCCCTCGACCTCGACCTCGGGTCCGTTGAACTGGAGCCGGACCTCGTGGGCAAGGGCCAAGAGCTCCTCGAGCTGGTCGTCCGGCGTCCTCAGCACGTCGAGGATCTGGTCGTAGGACAGGGGCTCACCGCGCTCGAGCACCTGCTCACGGGCGACCTGGAGGATCTCGCTGGCAACCGACTCCTCAATTGTCATGAGCCAGAGTCTGTCTCATGTGGGCGAGTGTCGTCAGCCAGTCTCACGCGCCGAACGTGCATGGCGAAGGTCACGTCTGGCCGTCCCTGAGCAGTTGCTGGGTCGCGGTGGACAGGACCCACTCGTAGTACCTCCGCTGGCTCCACCTCCGCATCCGCCGCAGCGTGCGGAACACCCCGGGAGACGTGAGGGTGTACATGATGTCCGCGGCGTCCGCAGCGCCCAGGCCCGGTCGGAGCTCACCTCGGTCGTGGAACCGCTGCGCCAGCCGGAGGTTGAGCTCGTAGGCGGCCTCGTTGCCGCGGGTGACGGTGCGTGCCAGGCCGGGGTCGACGCCCGGCACGGAGTCGCCCATCAGGATGAGGTCGCCGGCCCGGTTCATCAGGTCGGTCGCGCCCTTGAGGTGAGCGGCCAGCGCCTCGCGCGGGTCGTCGATGGACCGCGCGGCAACCGCTTCGGGCCGGTCGACCGCCCGCACCCGGGACTCGTCACCCATCGTCAGCATGGCGATCGTGTGCCGGAGCAGGCCGAGCTTGGTGCCGAAGCCGTCATAGAGGGTTCGCTCTCCCACACCTGCGCGGTCGGCGACGTCCTTGAGCGTCGTCCCCTGGAACCCGCGCTCGACGAAGAGGTCCAGCGCTGCCTGGCGGATGCGAGCGCGTGTCTCCTCGGCCGCGGCCGTGCGGGCGGGCGAGCGGTAATGCCTCTTGACAGGTTCGGCCACGAGGGCCACTCTAACGGTAATTGACCGCAGTGCAACTGCGATGAAATGGAGAAGGACCGATGAGGGAAGCAGTGATTCGGGCGTTCAGCCCCACTCCCGGGCCGCGACGCATCGGCGTGGAGCTCGAGATGCACGTCCTCGGCACGCCCCGCATCGATGAGCAGCTCGCCGAACGCGGCCACCCGTCATACGAGCCCGGCGGCCAGCTCGAGCTGAGCCTGCCGCCGCAGACCTCCGTCGAGGCGCTGATCCGTGAGGTCGACTGGAGCCTGGGCAGCGTCGCCGACAGCGCCGAGGTCACTGAGGTGGCGCTGACCGGCGTGGACCCCTGGCGCTCCCTGGCGCAGGTTCCCCTCGCCCTGCCGACGCCGCGATACCTGGCGATGCAGGACCTGTTCGACCGCACCGGCGACTCGGGACGGCGGATGATGCGACTGACCGCCTCGTTGCAGGTCTGCGTGGACCTGGCGCCCGGCCCCGCCGGTCGCGAGCAGTGGCTGGTCGCCAACCTCGCCGGGCCGGCCCTGGTCGCTGCCTACGGCGGCTCGCTCGAGCGCACCCGGATCTGGCAGGGCATCGACCCGGCGCGGACGGGCTACGACGGCCGGCACCTCGACGTGCACGACCCCATCAGCGCGTATGCCGCGTTCGCCCGGGCCGCCGAGCGGTTGCCGATCCCGGAGGCAGAGGACGACCAGTACCACCTCGGAACGATCTTCCCGCCGGTTCGCCCCCGCGGCGGGTACCTCGAGCTGCGGTACCTCGACTCCCAGCGACCGACGACCGAGCTGCTGGGCACCATCTGGGCGCTGATGTATGACGAGCGGTTGCGTCGCAACGCGCTCGACCTGCTGCTCCCCACGCTTCCGACGTACTGGCACCAGTGGCAAGCGGCCGACCCGAGCCCGCTTCTGGACCTGGTCGGCGCTGGGGAGGTGGCGGCGTGAGGACCGTGTTCGTGGTCGACCCGCTCGACGGGCTCGACGCCTCCCTCGACACGAGCGTCGGACTGATGCACGCCGCACAGGAGCTCGGCGTGGAGGTGTTGGCCGCCGAGGCACGAGACCTCGAGATCGTCGACGGACGCGCCGTGGCCCGGGCTCGCGCGCTCAAGCTCGCGCCGTCCACCCCAGCGGCCGGGTGCCGCTGGACCGTTCCGGACCCGTGGTACGACGCCGGGCCCGAGGAGCTGGTGCGGTTGGAGGACGTGCGCGCGGTGTTCATGCGCCTGGAACCTCCGCTCGACCTGGACTTCCTCGCCGCGACCTACGTGCTCGACCACGTCGACCTCAGCGGCACGGCGATCGTCAACGCCCCGGGCGGACTGCGAGCCTGCAGCGAACACCTGCTCGGCCTGTCCTTCCCGGACCTCGTGCCACCGACGGTCGTGACCGCCCACGGCGAGACGATCCGCTCCTTCCTGGCCGAGCACGAGCGCATCGTCGTGAAGCCGGTGGACGGGTTCAGCGGACGCGGTGTCTTCCTGCTGTCGCACCACGATCCCAACCTCGCGTCGATCATCGAGACCTCCACGTCCGGGGGAGCTCGAGCGGTGGTCGCGCAGCCCTACCTGGCGCAGGTCGAAGCCGGAAACAAGCGGATCTACGTGCTGGACGGCGTCGCCGTCGGTGCCAGCATCCGGCATCCGGTGCCGGGGGACTTCCGGATCGTCAGCCCGGACGGACCGGCCGACCTCACTCCTCGAGACCTCGAGATCGTCGACCGCCTGGCTCCCACCCTGCGCGCCCACGGCCTGCGATGCGTCGGCCTCGACGTCATCGGCGACCACCTCATCGAGGTCAACGTCACCTCACCCGGGGCGCTGCGCAAGGCCGACGCCCTGCTGGGCACGACGTACTGCGCCGACCTGGTCTCACACGTCCTCACCCACACCTCATGGAAGGCACCGTCATGACCACAGCGATCGTCTGCTCAGCAATCCTGGCCGCCGCGATCTTCGTCCTCGGCTTCAACGTCTCGCTGAACCGTGGGTACGCAGCCAAGCGCGGCGGCAGCCAGATGCCGACTGATCCTTCAGACCCACTGCTGATCGCCCAACGGGCGCACGGCAACGCGACCGAGTACGTCCCGACCCTCATCGCCCTCTTCCTGCTCGTGGGATGGCTCTCGCCCGGGCCGTGGGCATCCGGGCTCATCGTCGCCGCCACCGCGTCCCGCCTCCTGCACGCGTACTCGATGCTCACGTCCGCGACGCTTGCTTCGGAGTCGGCGCCACGCATGACGGGCGCCATGGGGACCTACGCGTTCGGCCTGGCCCTCGCGGTGACCGCCGGGGTCGCGGCGTTCTGACGGTCGCGGCGTCCTGACGGTCGCGGCGCCTATTCAGAGCTGCAGGATCCTCGCCGAGACCTCGTATGCCGCGGCCACACCTTTCGCGTCATGCAGGTCCCCCGGCGCCTCCAGGGCTGCCAGTGCATGCGCGCGCACCGCCGAGCCTGGGTCCGGTGCAACGAGGTCGAGGCACAGCCCAGCGACCACGGCGTCGGCGTCGTGTTCGTCCAGACCATCGAGGGCGAGGCCGTTGTAGAGCAACGTCGCCGCCTCCAGGAACACCTCCCGAGCCATCTCGAGGTCTACCTCCGGCCGTGCCTGTGCGACTGCCTCTGCGGTTGCCAGGAGCTGGTCGAACGGCGGGTCCACCGCGCTGGGCTGCATGGCGCGAGCCTCTCAGGGTGCCCTCCTCACGACAACCGAATAAGCCTTCGCGGGCGGACCGCCAGGTACACGGTGTTGGCCGACTCGCCGCCCGTGAGCGGGTTGGGGAACGACACCACATGGGCGTCGGCGCGCTCGAAGGCCTCGCCCATTCGCCGCACCACCTCGGGTTCGGGTGGCTCGTCGGACCACAGCGCGAACGCCCCGTCGTGGGCAAGCATCGCGCCCACCCGCGCGAAGCCCTCGACCGTGTAGAGGTCACCATGGTCGTCGCGCAACAGCCAGTCGGGGGCGTGGTCGATGTCTACGAGCACCGCGTCATAGGTGCGGTCGGCGCGGCCGGAACGCACCACGTCGAAGAAGTCGTCGGGCACCAGGCGTACGCGCGGATCGGCGGCCAGTCCGTGGGTGTCGGGCAGCAGGTCGCGCTCGTGCCACGAGATGACCATGGGAAGGGCCTCGACCACGGTCAGCTCGGCGACCCGGTCGTCCTCGAGAGCGGCCACCGCGGTGTAGCCGAGCCCGAGCCCGCCCACCAGGACTGTCAGTGACGCGCCCGTCACGGCCGCGAGGCCGATCCGCGCCAGTTCCTGCTCGCCCGCGGTGAACTGGCTGGACATGAGGAAGTCGTCCCCCAGCTTGACCTCGTACACGTCCCGCTCCGTCACGCGGTCCCAGCGCTGGCGAAGGCTGATCTCCCCCCAAGGGGTGTCGCCCCAGTCGAGCTCCTGGATCCTCACCCACCGAGACTAGTGCCGGGGTGGGCGTGCGGCAGTTGTCGGACCACGCGAGTGGAGGTGGGGCAGGACCAGGCGGTGGCGCCCTGGCTAGCCCGCCTTGTTCGTCTTGAGGTCGTACTTGAAGTGGATCCCAGCCTCCAGCGAGCCATCTGCCTTCTGCGGCTTGTACTCCAGGTCGACCTTTGCGAACGACAGCCCGACGCTCTCCATCGTGGCGTCCCCTTCGGCACTGACGCTCGTGGAGACGCTCGTCACGAGGAGGTCTGTCAGCGTGATGACGAGATACTCCTGCTGGCCCTTGCCGGCCTTGCGCACCGTGATCGTCGCGTCCTTGACGTGCTCACCCGTGGCGCACGCCTTCATCAGGAGCGGAGAGGCCTTGTCGACGTGGTGGGTGAAGGTGAGGTCCTGGAAGCTCGCCTTGCCTGCCCCGCCCCCTCCCCCGTGACCGGCGGTGCCGGACTGGGACACCCCCCACGACCACGACAGGACCTCGATCTCGTCCTTGTGCTTGGCATCGCGGGACTCACCCTTGATCGTGCCGATCCTGGCGAAGATCGAGCTGGCCATCACACCGTCTCCTTGGCTGGGCTCACGGACTACCCCAAGGTCGACCTGTCGGTGTTCGCTGTCAACCTCGGCGGGCAGCGTGACGCGGGCCCGGTCCTCGCTCCCTCCGGCCCTTTCAGTGCCCGGCGGGGCAGGTCTGGTCCAGCCACGTCAGGACCTCTGGCGCGGGGGGAGGCAGCTGGTCCAGCGGCTCCGCGCCGTCGAGAGTCCGCAGCTGCGCCACCAGTGCGAGGGCGTGATCAACCGGGCGGTTGGGGACGTCCTGATCGGCGTCGTCGACGATCTTGAGCTGCAGTCGCCCGGAGAACAGGGTGAGCTGACCGTCGAGCACCACGGTCGGCACCGACAGCCGGGGCTCGAGCCGCGCACAGGGAAAGCCGGCCGGCAACCGCTCCCAATCCTGGGTGCTGACAAAAGCCGGGGGCACGCAGTAGCCCTCGCGCCCCGGGTCGCAGGGGCCGTAGTGGGCCTCAATGTTGATCAGCGGTCCCTGGTTGTCGATCTTGACGATCCCGTCGAACCCGTAGCCCGCGGCCTTGGGCCCCAGGTAGTACGCGATCCGCCCCTCAGCGGCCAGTTCTGTGGCAAACCGGGACAACTGATCCGGAGGCGCGCCTGTCACCACATCCCCATCCACCCGGGATTCCTCGGCGGAAGGCGCCGTGCCACACGCACACAGGACCAGCGTCAGCACACCAATGACCGCAGGTGAGCCGTATCGCCAGGAGGGCCGACGGGCACGGAGGCGTGCGACTGGCGTGCGAAGCATGGTGGCTCCCAGTGGTGGTTCAGATCTGTGGCGGGCGGGCGGGCGCTGGCTGTCGGGTCCGGGTTCTTCACTTGATGGAGGCGAGTGCCTGCCTCAGCTGCGCTGGGGTCGGTGCCGAGTTGTAGCTGACCTTCACGGCCCCGTCCTTTCCGACGAAGGCCATGGTCAGCTGCTTGGTCAGGCCAAGGGCGTTCCGCAGCGTGGGTGTGGGGTCGTTGGCGATCGGCAGCGTGACGCCTGGTGGGACCAGCGGGAGCCCTGGCTTGCCCCTCTCGCCCACCTGGACCGCGAGCACGGGAGGCGTCGTGCCGTTCGATGTCATCTGTTGGAGGCTCCTGAGGGCGGACAGGCAGCCGGCGCAGGAGTCGGGAGAGTCCCAGTAGGTGTCTGAGTTGAAGAATGCGAGGACGTACGAGTGTCCGGCATAGGTGGCCGAGGTCGCCCTTCCGGTGGTCAGCAGCTCGAGGTTGAACGGCGGCACCTGCACAGTGCCCCCGGACGATGGTTTGCGTGCAGCGATGACGGTGGCAGGTGAACCGGCCGGAGGAGTCGTGGAGAAAGTTGCCCTGTCCGCGCTCGGACGCTGCGTGAAGGTTGCTGCGTGAAGGGCCCCCGTCTCCAGAAGGACTCCCGTGTCCTTGTCGAACCAGTAGTCGGCGCTGAAGCCGTCTTGCTGCTCAGTGGCGACCGTGGCACAGCGGTACCCGGCCGCGTCTCGCTTCAGGATGACTCGACCTCGACCAAGGGCGTGGCAGGTGGTACCCGTCGTCGGTCCCATCAGTTCCCGGGACAACAGGCCCAAGCCATTCCATGCATCGGGGTGTTCGTTCACCGCCTCGTACAGGACGTACTGCGGGCCCCCCATCGAGTCGAAGGTGAGCAGCCTGGTCCCGTCCCAGGTCTGCCTGACGACCTCCTCAGGGTCCTTGGCATTCGGGTCGCTGAACATGGACATGGTCACGGACACCCCAAGCCCGGAGGCAGCGATGACCGTGATCTCGACTCGTCCCGAGGACTCACCGCCCTCGCCCCCTGCGTCCTGCACGAAGGTGACCTCGGCGGCCGGCGTCGAAGGGGCTTTGGTGGCAGTGGTGGGCGCCTCGGCCTTCGCGGTAGGGCTCTGGGCGACCGGCGCGTTGGCGTCTGACCCTCCGCAGGCGGTCATGGTCGTCCCGATGAGGGCCAGCGTGAACGCCCCGCTGGCCAACCTCGCCGCTCGCCGCGCCGACAGGGTGGCGCTCGGTGGCCTTTCGTCGCGTGGTGTGGGAAGCATGTCGTCGCCTTTCATGGCCGGTGTGCAGCTTCAACAGTCCCGCCAGCAGCCGTTCCCGTCGTCCTCCCCAGGGCCCGCCTTTCGTCAGTTGTGGGGCCACAGCTGTGGACCCCAGGGCGACCCTGCGCCGCGGCTCCAGATGGGCGACGATTGGAAAATGGAACAGGGTGACCGTGACACCCGAGTCATGAGGCTCCTGGACGTGGGGTTTGCACTCCTCTTCACTGCATCGGCGACCGCCTTGCTCGGGGACGTGGTTGGCGCGTTCGCGGATGCCGCGTCGTCGTTCACCTACTTCGACAGCTCGGTCGAACGGCTTCGGCATGCTGCGGGCGGATACCTGCTGACACTCTCGGGCCTCCTCTTCATCGCCTTCGTCGTACACATGACGCAGTCCCTCGACGCTCCTGGCTCCCGCAGCACCGAGAACCTCGTGGCGCGCCTGGCTGCGACAGCCTTCGCAGCGCTGGCCGGTGTGGCTGCCGCGGCGTTCGCGACGGTCTCGCTCAGCGTCGAGTTCGGTCGACTCACCGGCGACCAGGGCATCGAACAGGGACGGGAGCTCCTACCCCAGCTGGGATATGTCGTGATGTTCGTCCCGGCGGCGCTCTGCGCGGGGGTCACCGTCCTCCTGCTCGCTCGAGGTTCGGCGCGGACGAGGCAGCTGCCTCGATGGATGTGCGCTGCCGGGTACCTCGTCGCGACGGCGCAGCTCTTCAGTCTCTACACGGTGCCCCTGCTCCTCGTACCGCTGTGGGTGCTGGCCGCGGGCATGAGCCTTCGCCATTCGTCCGCGGGGACGCAGCGCTGACCGTCCTCCACCTCACGTGCAGCCGCTGGCTGCATGCGTGGGAGTGACATCGGCGCCCCCGATCGGCAGGGAGCTCGCGCCGGCGGGCGTGCCAGCGGGCCCGCCGGGGTGGCGGGCTGTGGGGCGGGGTCATGGTCGCCAGGGTGGGGATGGCTTTGACCTTGGGGCTGTGGTCTCGAGCTGATCCCACACGTTGTCCACAGGGGCCAGGCATGGGTATGCCGCGTGCGGACGTCCGCACGCGGCATACCTTGCTGCTGTTTGCCTGGCCGTTGACGACCTCAGGCGCGCCTCAGGCGTTGGCGACGAGACCGAGCTCGCTGGTGCTGGCCAGGCCCGAGTGCTTGGGGAGCACTCGGACGGTGTAGCCGAACGAGCCGGTGCGAGCCAGCGCGAGGTCGCCCGCGAACTGGTGACGGCCACCTTCGTAGGACTCGACGAGGACCAGCGACTGGGTGTCGACGTCACTCAGGTCGTCGCTGTCGTGGGCGTTGCCGTGCACGACCTGCACATCGACCTCGTCCGGCGTCAGGACGCCGAGCGAGACATAGGCGCGCACGTGGAGGGTCTCGCCGATCTGCGGGCTGTCCGAGACACCCGAGGACTCGACGTGGTCGACGTGGACGGTCGGCCAGGCCGCCTTGACCTTGGCCTTGTAGGCCGCCAGGTCGCGGGCACCGACGAAGGTCTTGCCGTTGAGCGACCACCCGGCCCGGGCGGCGGGCCCGTAGAGCTGCGTCGTGTAGTCGCGCACCATGCGGCTGGCGAGGACCTTGGGCCCGAGGGTCGACAGCGTGTGGGTGATCATCGAGATCCAGTTCTGCGGCAGGCCCTCGGCGTCGACGTCGTAGAACCTCGGGGCGACCGAGTTCTCGATCAGGTCGTAGAGCGCGGACGCCTCGATGTCGTCGCGGCGCTCGGGGTCGTCGACACCGTCAGCGGTCGGGATGGCCCAGCCGTTCTCGCCGTCGAACCACTCGTCCCACCAGCCGTCGAGGATGGACAGGTTGAGGCCACCATTGAGGGCGGCCTTCATGCCCGAGGTCCCGCACGCCTCGAACGGGCGCAGCGGGTTGTTGAGCCAGACGTCGCAACCCGGGTAGAGGTACTGCGCCATGGCGATGTCGTAGTTCGGGAGGAACACGATGCGGTGGCGGATCTCCGGGTCGTCGGCGAAGCGCACCATCTGCTGGATGAGCTGCTTGCCGGTCTCGTCGGCGGGGTGGGACTTGCCGGCGATGACGAGCTGGATCGGGCGCTTGGGGTCCAGCAGCAGTCGCTTGAGGCGCGCGGGGTCGCGCAGCATCAGGGTGAGCCGCTTGTAGGTCGGCACGCGGCGGGCGAACCCGATCGTCAGCACGTCGGGGTCGAGGATGTCGTCGACCCAGCCGAGCTCAGCCGGGCTGGCGCCACGCTTGGTCCACGACGACTTGGTGCGGCGACGCGCCTCGACGACGAGCTGCTCGCGCATGTCGCGCTTGGTCGCCCAGATGGCGTCACGCGGGACGTCACCGATGCGATCCCAGGCGTTGTCGCGCTCGATGTCGGTGGTGCCGAGGTGCTTCGCGGCGACCTCGTAGACCTTGCGGTCCACCCAGGTGCCGGCGTGGACGCCGTTGGTGACACTGGAGATCGGGACCTCGTCGTCGTCGAAGCCCGGCCACAGCCCGTCGAACATCTCGCGGCTGACGACACCGTGCAGCTGGGACACACCGTTGGCGCGCTGGCCGAGGCGCAGGCCCATGACGGCCATGTTGAACATGCCGGGCTGACCACCCGGGTAGTCCTCCGCACCCAGGGTCAGCAGCCGCTCCACGGGCACGCCCTCGACGGCGCGGTCGCCACCGAAGTGACGCGTGATGAGCTCGGCGTCGAACCGGTCGATGCCGGCGGGGACCGGGGTGTGGGTCGTGAACACGGTCGCCGCGCGGACGGCCTCGAGGGCCTCGTCGAAGGTGAGCCCGGCCGACTGAGTCAGCTCGTGGATGCGCTCGACGCCGAGGAACCCGGCGTGCCCCTCGTTGGTGTGGTAGACGTCCGGCACCGGCGCTCCGGTCAGTCGCGACCACAGCCGAAGGGCCCGGACGCCACCGATACCGAGCAGCATCTCCTGCTGGAGTCGCTGCTCGCCGCCGCCACCGTAGAGGCGGTTGGTGATGTTGCGCGCAGCGTCGTCGTTCTCAGGGACGTCCGAGTCGAGCAGCAGCAGCGGGACGCGTCCGACCTGGGCGCGCCAGACGTGGGCGTGCAGCTCGCGACCACCGGGCAGGTCGAGGGTGATGACGCACGGGGTGTCGTCGTCCTCGCGCAGGAGGCTCAGGGGCAGCTCGTCGGGGTCCAGGACCGGGTAGGTCTCCTGCTGCCAGCCGTCGCGGTTGAGGCTCTGCTTGAAGTAGCCGGTCTTGTAGAAGAGACCGACACCGACGATCGGGACACCGAGGTCGGAGGCCGTCTTCAGGTGGTCGCCCGCGAGGATGCCCAGGCCACCCGAGTACTGCGGCAGCACCTCGGTGATGCCGAACTCGGGGCTGAAGTAGCCGATCGCCTTGGGGGCGCCACCCTCGACCTCGCCCGCCCACGCCTGGAACCAGCGCGGCTCCGTCAGGTAGGTGTCGAGGTCTGCCTTGGCTGCCGAGACGGCCGCGACGAAGTCAGTGTCGCCCGCGAGGTCGGTGAGCTCCTGCGGGGACAGGGCCGAGAGCAGCCGAACCGGATCCTTGCGGACCTTGTTCCAGCGCTCAGGGTCGATGCGCTGGAACAGGTCTCGGGTGGGTGGGTGCCAGCACCACCGCAGGTTGCTGGCCAGATCGCCGAGAGCGGCAATGGGCGCGGGCAGAACTGTACGGACGCTGAAGCGTCGGATCGCCTTCACGTGGGGCATCCTAAGCCCTCCAGCCCAATCCCAATGACGCGTTCTTGCAGAACTTTCAAAAAGTTTCAGCAACCGGGCCTTCTGGGGTCTGGGGAGGTGCGCGGGGCCCCAGACCGAGTAGCGTCGGGCGCGTGACAGCGACGCCACGTGCAACCAGACCTGACACTCCCGCCGCATCCCCCGCCAAGGGCACCAGCAAACGGCAACCGGGCGCGAGCACTCCCACGACAGCCTCAGCCCAGGCGCCGACCACGACTCCCCCACAGACTCCCATCGGCCGCATCCCGGTCCAGGACGTCAGCCCCGTCGTCGACGGCGGCGCCCGCCCGGCCAAGGCCGTCGTGGGCGAGCAGTTCACGATCGGCGCCACCGTCTTCCGCGAGGGACACGACGCGGTCAACGCCTCCGTCGTCCTCGTCGCGCCCGACGGCTCAGAGCGCGTCACCGCCATGACCTCGACCAACCCCGGCCTCAACACCTGGGCGGCCGTCGTCGAGCCCGACACCGAGGGCTGGTGGACCTACCGCGTCGAGGGCTGGTCCGACCCCTACGGCACCTGGGACCACGATGCGTCGATCAAGGTCGCCGCCGAGATCGACACCGAGCTGATGCTCGAAGAAGGCGCCCGCACCCTCGAACGGGCCCTGTCCGAGGTCACGCGCACCCAGGAGCAGCAGGCCGTCCTCAAGGACGCGGTCACTGCCCTGCGCGACACCCGCCGCCCGCCCCTGGCCCGGCTGCACGCCGGCACCGACCCCTCGGTGCGCGCCGAGCTGGCCGCCCGCCCGCTGCGCGACTACGTGAGCCCGTCCACGGCATACCCGTTGCTCGTGGAGCGTGAGAGAGCCCTGTATGGCGCGTGGTACGAGATCTTCCCGCGGTCGGAAGGTGCCGTGCAGGACCCGGTGACCGGAAAGTGGAAGTCCGGCACCCTGCGCACGGCGGCCGAGCGGCTGCCCGCGATCGCTCGGATGGGCTTCGACGTCGTCTACCTCACGCCGATCCACCCGATCGGCACGACGGCGCGCAAGGGTCCGAACAACACCCTCGGCGCCGGTCCCGACGACCCGGGCAGCCCCTATGCCATCGGCTCCCCCGACGGCGGACACGACGCGATCCACCCCGACCTCGGGACCTTCGCCGACTTCGACTACTTCGTGGCGCAGACGCACGAGCACGGCATGGAGGTCGCGATGGACATCGCGCTCCAGTGCTCCCCCGACCACCCGTACGTGAAGACTCACCCGGAGTGGTTCACCACCCGGGCCGACGGCACCATCGCGTACGCGGAGAACCCGCCCAAGAAGTACCAGGACATCTACCCGCTCAACTTCGACAACGACCCGGTCGGGTCGTACGCCGAGATGCGCCGCATGGTCCAGGTGTGGATCGACCACGGGGTCAAGATCTTCCGGGTCGACAACCCGCACACCAAGCCGGTCGAGTTCTGGCAGTGGATCATCGCCGACGTGGGCCGCGACCACCCCGACGTGATCTGGCTGGCCGAGGCGTTCACCAAGCCCGCGATGATGCACTCGCTCGGGAAGGTCGGTTTCCAGCAGTCCTACACGTACTACACCTGGCGCAACCAGCGGTGGGAGCTCGAGGAGTACGTCAAGGAGCTCGCCGGCGATTCCGCGGCCTACATGCGGCCGTCGTTCTGGCCCACGACGCACGACATCCTCACGCCCTACATGCAGTTCGGCGGCCCCTCGGCCTGGAAGCTGCGCGCGGCCCTGGCCGCGACCCTGGTCCCCACCTACGGGATCTACGCCGGCTACGAGCTCATCGAGCACGTCGCCCGTCCGGGTGCAGAGGAGCAGATCGACAACGAGAAGTACCAGTACAAGAACCGGCACTGGGAGGACTACGAGCCCGGTGGGGCCAAGGAGGGGCAGTCCCTCGCGGGCTACCTGACGATGCTCAACCAGATCCGGCGCGAGCACCCGGCGCTGCACTGGCTGCGCAACATCACCTTCCACCACGTCGACGACGAGAACATCATGGCGTTCTCCAAGCGGCGGATCCTGCCCGACGGCACGGACGACACCATCGTGGTGGTCGCCAACCTCGACCCGCACAGCACGCGCGAGTCGGCCATGCACCTGGACATGCCCGCGCTCGGCCTCGACTACCACGACGGGATCGCAGCCCAGGACCTGGTGACCGGGGCGTCGTGGCACTGGGGGGAGCACGTCTACGTCAGACTCGGTCCCGAGACCGAGCCCGTCCACATCGTCGCAATCCGGAGGTTCTGATGCAGGGTCTCAACCTCGCCCAACCCGGTCTGAAGAACGACCCCGAGTGGTTCAAGACCGCGGTCTTCTACGAAGTCCTCGTCCGCGGTTTCGGGGACTCCAAGGGCTCGGGCTCCGGCGACTTCACCGGACTGATGGGCCGCCTCGACTACCTCGCCTGGCTGGGCGTCGACTGCCTGTGGCTGCCGCCCTTCTACGCCTCGCCCCTTCGTGACGGCGGCTACGACATCGCCGACTACACCGCCGTCCTCCCCGAGTTCGGCACGCTGCCTGACTTCCAGGAGCTCGTCTCCCAGGCCCATGCCCGGGGGATCAGGGTCATCACGGACTTCGTCATGAACCACACGAGCGACCAGCACCCCTGGTTCCAGGCGTCCCGGTCCGACCCCGAGGGTCCCTTCGGCGACTTCTACGTGTGGTCCGACACCGACGAGCCATACTCGGACGCGCGCATCATCTTCATCGACACCGAGGTGTCGAACTGGACGTTCGACCCGGTGCGCCGGCAGTTCTTCTGGCACCGGTTCTTCGGCCACCAGCCCGACCTCAACTTCGAGAACCCCGCCGTCCACGAGGCGATGTTCGACGTCGTGCGGTTCTGGATGGACATGGGCATCGACGGCTTCCGCCTCGACGCGGTCCCCTACCTCTACGAGGAGGAGGGCCACAACTGCGAGAACCACCCGAAGACACACGAGTTCCTCGCCAAGCTCCGCAAGATGGTCGACACGGAGTACCCCGGTCGGATCCTGCTCGCCGAGGCCAACCAGCCCCCGGCCGACGTCGTCGACTACTTCGGCACCGAGGAGGAGCCGGAGTGCCAGATGTGCTTCCACTTCCCCGTCATGCCGATGCTCTACTACTCGCTGCGTGAGGAGAAGGCCGCCCCGATCATCGACGTGCTGGCCGACACCCCCGAGATCCCGCCCGGCACCCAGTGGGGCACGTTCCTGCGCAACCACGACGAGCTCACCCTCGAGATGGTGACCCCGGAGCAGCGCGCCGCGATGTACGGCTGGTACGCACCCGACCCCCGGATGCGCGCGAACGTCGGCATCCGGCGTCGGCTGTCCCCCCTGCTCGACAACAGCAGGGCCGAGATCGAGCTCATCCACGCGCTGCTGCTGTCCCTGCCGGGTTCGCCGTGCCTCTACTACGGCGACGAGATCGGCATGGGCGACAACATCTGGCTCAACGACCGTGATGCCGTCCGCACGCCGATGCAGTGGACGCCCGACCGCAACTCCGGCTTCTCCTCGGCCGATCCCGGCAAGCTCTACCTGCCGGTCGTGTCGTCGCTCGTCTACCACTACAACAACGTGAACGTCGAGGCCCAGATGGCCAGCAGCTCCTCGCTGCTGCACTGGGTGCGCGCCATGCTCGAGATCCGCAAGCGTCACCCCGTGTTCGGTCGAGGCGACTTCGAGGTCTGCCCGTCAGACAACGACGGCGTGCTGTCGTTCCTGCGCGTCGAGTGGGACCACGTGGACGGCACCGACTCCGAGGCCGTGCTCTGCGTCAACAACCTCTCGAGCCGGCCGCAGGCGACGACGATCCGGGTGCCCGACGAGTTCAAGGGCGCGCACCTCGCTGATCTGTTTGGCGGGCAAGGCTTTCCGAAGATCACCGACGACGGCACCATCACCCTGACCCTTGGTTCCCGTGACTTCTTCTGGCTCCGCCTGGTGCCAGGTGCAGCGCATGGCTGAGATCCACGACGCAACCCTCTCGCCGACCAAGATCGAGCTGGTCGGTCCGTGGATGGCGCGCCAGCGCTGGTATGCCGCGAAGGGTCGGCTGCCGGTGCTGCGCAAGGTCTGGTCGTGGCGGCTCGACGACCCCGCAGGCGCAGTGGGCATCGAGACGTTGCTCCTCGTCGACGAGGGCGGGTCCACGCCGGTGCTCTACCAGGTGCCACTCACCTACCGCGGCGCCCCGCTCGAGGGCGGTCAGCACGCGTTGGTCGGCACGTTGGAACACAGCGTCCTCGGCACCCGCTGGGTCTACGACGGCACCCACGACCCCGTGTACGCCGCCCAGCTGCTCGCCCTGATCCTCGAACAGGCCGCGCCGCAGGCGGGGGGCGTCTCCGACACCCCCGAGCCGGCCGTGGTGTCGAGGCGTCACCCGTCGTGGACGTCCGAGACCGTGCTCACGTCGTCGAAGGTGCTGTCCGGTGAACAGTCGAACACCTCCATCGTGTTCGACTGCGCAGACGCTGACGGAACGCCGAAGCCGTTGATCTGCAAGGTGTTCCGCATGTTGCATGCCGGGGAGAACCCCGACGTCACCGTGCAGGGCGCCCTCTCCGAGGCCGGCTCGACGAGGGTCCCCACCATGGTCGGCACGGTCAGCGCCACCTGGCCGGGGGTCAACGAAGGCGACGAGCCGGCATACGGACACCTGGCGTTTGCGCAGGAGTTCTTCCCGGGCACGGAGGATGCCTGGCGCGTCGCGCTGAGGGCGGTGGCCGCCCACGAGGACTTCACCGAGGCGGCCCACCAGCTGGGTGCTGCCACCGCGGAGGTGCACGCCCGCCTCGCCGAGGTGCTCCCGACCGAACCCGTGACCCCCGAGGCGATCGCCGCGGTCGCAGCCGGCATGCGCGGACGCTACATCGCGGCCGCCTCCGAGGTCCCGGCGCTGGCCGCCCACGAGCACCGCATCGCAGACGTCTTCGACCGGGCCGTCAACGCGAGCTGGCCTGCGCTGCAACGCATCCACGGCGACTACCACCTCGGGCAGGTGCTCAAGGTGGCCGAGCGCGGCTGGGTGCTCCTCGACTTCGAGGGCGAGCCCCTGCGGCCCCTGGCCGAACGCAGCCTGCCCGACCTCGCCGTGCGCGACATCGCGGGCATGCTTCGCTCGTTCGACTACGCGGCTGGCTCGTGGGAGCAGTCCCACCCCGGCGGCAGCGCCCGCGACTGGGCGGCCAGCGCCCAGCAAGCCTTCCTCGACGGGTATGCCGCGCAGTGCGGTCGCGATCCCCGCGAGGACGCGGCGCTGCTCATCGCGTTCCAGCTGGACAAAGCCCTCTACGAGGTCGTCTACGAAGCCAGGAACAGGCCCACCTGGCTGACCATCCCCACGGCTGCCGTGGTCCGACTGCTCGACGACGCGAGAAAGGACCTGACATGAGTCCACGGTTCGGCAAGAAGAAGCAGAAGTCCGGCTCCACCGACGACGTGGCTCCGGAGGAGACAGCGCAGGAGTCGACGGCGGCCGACTCGACGGAGTCGACGACGACCGAGGAGTCCGTCGCCCCCGAGTCCTCGGACGAGGCGCAGGTCCCTGACGCGGAAGACACCCCGGACGGAGCTGGGTCGGCCGCGGCCGAGGAGCCCACCCGCACGTGGTTCGGGCTGCCCGACCCCGCCGAGGCGATTGCTGCCGAGACGCCCGCCGCGGCGACCCCGCCCGCGGAGACCGCCGCCTCGGGCGCCCCCTCGGCCGAAGGCGCCACGGTCGATGAGCCTGATGCCCATGAGCCCGATGCCCATGAGCCTGCCGCCGATGACCCTGCTGCCGGTATGCCTGCTGTCGAGGTGCCTGCTGGCCCCCCGGCCGAGACGCCGACCAGCCGCTCGGCCGCCCGCCGCAACGCCTCGCGCCAGGCCGTCGAGCCGCCCGTCGAGCGCGAACCCGAGCCGGTGCCCGTCCCCACGACACCCGCCGAAGCGATCAGGGCACTGGCCGACGGGCGGCACCAGCAGCCGCACGACCTGCTCGGCCACCACCTGGAGGACGACGGGCTGCTGGTGCGTGCCTACAAGCCGTTCGCCTCCGTGGTCGCCGTGCGTTTCCAGGACGGCGAACGGATCGAGCTCGCCCACGAGTCCGACGGGGTGTGGGGCGGCATCCGCCCCGGAGCCACCGAGACCCAGGACTACCGCCTGATCGTGGCCTACGGCGACGGCATCGAGCACGAGATGGACGACCCCTACCGGTTCGCCCCCACGCTCGGGCCGATCGACCTCCACCTCATCGGTGAGGGCCGGCACGAGCAGCTGTGGACCGTGCTCGGCGCCCACGTGCGCGAGTACCCGGGCCCCATGGGCACCGTGGTCGGCACCTCGTTCGCCGTGTGGGCTCCGCGCGCCCAGGCGGTGCACGTCGCCGGCGACTTCAACGGCTGGGACACGCGCAGCCACTCGATGCGGCTGCTCGGCGAGTCCGGGGTGTGGGAGCTGTTCATCCCCGGTGTCGGCGACGGCACCCTCTACAAGTTCCTGGTGCGCGGCGCCGACGGCAAGGTCCGCGAGAAGGCCGACCCGATGGCCCGCGCCACGGAGCCGCCGCCTGGTCGGGCCTCGTCGGTCGTGCAGTCCCGCTACAGCTGGAGCGACGACGAGTGGATGACGCAGCGCGCCGAGAACGACGTCCACACCGCGCCCATGAGCGTCTATGAGGTGCACCTCGGGTCGTGGCGCAGCAACCACGGCTACGTCGCCCTCGCGGAGCACCTGGTCAACTACGTCGCTGACCTCGGCTTCACGCACGTCGAGTTCATGCCTGTGATGGAGCACCCCTACCCGCCGTCGTGGGGCTACCACGTGACGAGCTACTACGCCCCGAGCGCGCGGTTCGGCCGACCGGACGAGTTCCGTTACCTCGTCGACCGGCTGCACCAGGCTGGGATCGGCGTCATCCTCGACTGGGTGCCCGGGCACTTCGCCACCGACCCGTGGGCGCTGGCCCGGTTCGACGGGCTGCCGCTCTACGAGCACCCGGATCCGCGCAAGGGCTGGCACACGGAGTGGGGTTCCTACATCTTCGACTTCGGCCGGATGCAGGTGCGCAACTTCCTCGTGGCCAACGCGGTCTACTGGATGGAGGAGTTCCACGTCGACGGCCTGCGGGTCGACGGCGTCGCCTCGATGCTCTACCTCGACTACGCCCGCAAGGACGGCGAGTGGGTCCCCAACATCCACGGGGGACGCGAGAACCTCGAGGCGGTCGACCTGCTCCAGGAGGCCAACGCCACGGCATACAAGCGCGTGCCGGGGATCGTGATGATCGCCGAGGAGTCCACGTCCTGGCCGGGTGTCACCAAACCCACCAGCACGGGCGGACTCGGGTTCGGGCTCAAGTGGAACATGGGCTGGATGAACGACTCCTTGAAGTACCTCAAGGAGGACCCGATCCACCGGCAGTACCACCACCACCTGCTGACCTTCTCCCTCATGTACGCGTTCAGCGAGAACTACCTCCTCCCGATCAGCCACGACGAGGTCGTCCACGGCAAGGGCTCCCTGCTCCGCAAGGTCCCGGGCAGTCGCTACGACCAGCTGGCAACGGTGCGGGCCTTCCTCGCCTACATCTGGAGCCACCCGGGCAAGCAGCTGCTCTTCATGGGCACCGAGTTCGCCCAGGAGGCCGAGTGGGCCGACGGCCGGCAGCTCGACTGGTGGCTGCTCGACCACGCGGCGCACTACCGCGTGCACAACCTGGTCAAGGAGCTCAACCGCGTCTACCGCGACAACGAGGCCCTGTGGGCGCTGGACTCCGACCCTGCCGGTTTCGAGTGGCTCAACGCGGATGACAACGCCTGGAACACGTACTCCTACCTGCGATTCGGCACCCAGGACCGTCAGGGAGCCGTCGTCGCGGTCGCGGTGAACTTCGGTGGCCTGCCGAGGGACCCGCTGCGGATCGGCGTCCCGCGGGCCGGTGACTGGAAGGTCATCCTCGACACGAGCGGCTACGACGAGTTCGGCACGCCGAGCCAGGCAGAGGTCGTCGTGACGGCACAGGAGCACGGCGCCAACGGCCAGCCCTACTCCGTCGAGGTCAGGGTCGCATCCCTCTCGGCGGTGTACCTGGCCCCGGTCGACACGGCGGCAGACCGATGAACCACCCGCGCGCAGGTCAGCCGGCCCAGCCCTCCGACCTCGTCGACGTCGCCCATCTCGTCACGGCCTACTACACCCTGGTGCCCGACCCGGAGGACATCGACCAGCAGGTCGCCTTCGGCACGTCGGGCCACCGTGGGTCGAGCCTGAAGACGGCGTTCAACGAGGCGCACATCCTCGCCACGACCCAGGCCATCTGCGACTACCGCAAGTCCCAGGGCTACGACGGCCCGCTGTTCATCGGGCGCGACACCCACGGCCTCTCGGAGCCCGCCTGGGCATCGGCCCTCGAGGTGCTGGCGGCCAACGACGTGATCGTCCTGGTCGACGACCGAGACGGCTACACCCCGACCCCGGCCGTCAGCCATGCCATCATCCGCGCCAACGAGGGCCGCACGAGCGGCGCCGTCCTGGCCGACGGCATCGTGGTCACCCCCTCCCACAACCCGCCGGCCGACGGAGGGTTCAAGTACAACCCGCCCCACGGCGGCCCTGCCGACAGCGACGCGACCACGGTGATCGCGGCGCGTGCCAACGAGCTGATCGCCGGCGGCCTCAAGGGTGTCCGTCGCATCCCGTTCAGCAGGGCCCGTGCGCACGCCCAGCCCTACGACTTCCTGGGCAGCTACGTCGACGACCTGCCGAACGTGATCGACCTCCAACGAATCAAGGATGCCGGCGTACGCATCGGCGCTGACCCGCTCGGCGGCGCGGCGGTGCACTACTGGGGTGAGATCGCGGAGCGCCACGGACTCGACCTCACCGTGGTGAACCCCCTGGTCGACCCGACGTGGCGCTTCATGACCCTGGACTGGGACGGCAAGATCCGGATGGACTGCTCCTCCCCCTTCGCCATGGCCTCGCTGATCTCGCGCAAGGACGACTACGACATCGCCACGGGCAACGACGCCGACTCCGACCGGCACGGCATCGTCACCCCCGACGGCGGGCTGATGAACCCCAACCACTTCCTCGCCGTCGCGATCCAGTACCTCTTCGGGGGTGCCCGCCCGGACTGGCCGGCCGACGCGGCCATCGGCAAGACCCTGGTGTCGTCCTCGATGATCGACCGGGTGGCCGCCGACGTCGGCGGGCAGCTCGTCGAGGTGCCGGTGGGCTTCAAGTGGTTCGTGCCCGGCCTCATCGACGGAAGCTTCGGCTTCGGCGGTGAGGAGTCCGCGGGAGCGTCCTTCCTGCGCCGGGACGGCAAGGCCTGGACCACCGACAAGGACGGCATCATCCTGGCGCTGCTCGCCTCCGAGATCCTCGCCGTGACCGGGCAGAGCCCCAGCCAGCACTACCGCGAGCTGACCGCGAAGCACGGCGACCCGGCATACGCACGGATCGATGCTGCTGCAACGCGTGAACAGAAGGCCAAGCTCGCGGCCCTCTCGCCCGGCGACGTGGCTGCGGACTCCCTTGCGGGGGAACCGATCACGGCCAAGCTGACGCAGGCACCCGGCAACGACGCGGCCATCGGTGGCCTCAAGGTCACGACGGAGAGCGCCTGGTTCGCGGCGCGCCCATCAGGGACCGAGGACGTCTACAAGATCTATGCCGAGTCGTTCAAGGGGGCCGAGCACCTGGCCCAAGTGCAGGCCGAGGCCAAGGACGTCGTCGGCGCGGCCCTCGGTGCCTGACCGAAAGGTGAGGGCAGGCTGAGAACGATCGCCCTTGCACAGCCCATCCCACCTGGTCGCTGTCCGCTGGTTCGCTGTGAGTTCCTGTGCCGGGGAACAGAATTCGGCCCGCGCCGGTTGGGACCTACATGACGCCCTCGAACGACGCACGCCAGCCCGGGCCTCGCAGCTTCCCCCGCCGAAGCGACACCGGCCCCAACCTCGTCACCCTCGACCGACTGCGCGGCTTGCGCCGCCCCCGGTTGATGCAGCCCGAAGCACGCCGCCACCAGCTCCCGCAGGAGTGCCGCGCCTGCTAGTCCGCCACGGCGGGTGCGGGGCCGCTCACGACGGTCTCGTCGACGGCCGAGCTGCCGGACCCCAGGCGTGACTGCTCGTCCTTGACCCACATGCGGGTCAGACCGCCGAAGTGCCCCTCGAACTTGTCCCACTCGTGCTGGGGATAGGTCGTCTGGATGGTCTCGGTCAGCAGGCTCCGGAAGTCGGGTGAGTCGACCCACTCGAGCACCATGTCGTCGATGTTCGGGAGGGCGACCTCGCAGAACTCCCGGTAGCGCTCGGTGTCGAAGTGGTCGTCGGCCAACCCCTGGTATGCCGCGAGCTTGGCCCCGTAGTCGAGCGCGTCGTCGTCGGCGATCTCGAACCACGGCCCGGTGTCGACCTGGGTGCGCGCCTTGCGGCCGGTGGCGACGCAGAACACCGACCACTTCAGCAGCGCCTTCATGGCCCACGGGAAGTAGTAGTGCAGCGAGGTCACCGCCACGTCGGGACACGCGTTGGCGTAGTCGATCGGGTAGACGACGCCGTCCTTGACCAGCATCTCGCAGGAGTTGAACTCCCACCGGAAGAACGCGTTCACCGTCTGGGCGATGGTGACCGCCTCGGTGCCCACGCCCTCGCCCAGGAAGCCGTGCTGGACGGCATACCTGTTGTGCATCGGCTCGTCGGGCTGGAACTTCATCACCATCGTCTCGGGCCCGATGGTGAGCGCCCGGGCGAACACCTCGAAGTCCTTCACGGACGCCTGCAGGTGCATCAGCATCTCGCCGGAGTCGTCGTAGGCACTGTGCAGGTCCTCGACGTTCTTGACCTGGGACACGCCGCGCCAGCCACCGCCGTCGAACGGCTTCATGAACAGCGGGTAGCCGATCTCCTCTGCAATCGCGTCGAGGTCGAACTCCTTGTTGTACCGGGCCGCGGTGAAGGCCCATCGCGCGTTGTCGATCGGGTTCTTGTAGGGCACCAGCACGGTCTCGGGGACGTTCATCCCCAGGCGCAGCAACGCGCAGTAGGCCGAGTGCTTCTCCATGGACTGGAACGTGAACGGGCTGTTGAGCAGGTAGACGTCGTCCATCAGTGCGGCCTTCTTGAGCCACTCTCGCGGGTGGTAGTACCAGTAGGCCAGCCGGTCGATCACGAGGTCCTGCCGTGGTTTGTCACGCAGGTTGAACGGCTCGATCGTCATGCGTTCGGTGTTGACGTGGTGGCTCGTCCCGTCGGGCCCCTTCAGGACGCCCAGCCGACCCGCGAGGGTCTCGAACGCGCGCGGCCAGTCACCTTCCGCGCCCAGCAACAGTCCGATGAGGTGTTCCTGCGTCTTTGCCATGCACCCCATCCTGTCGGCTCAGCAGGCGCACCGAAAGTGGAGCCTCAGAACAAGGCGCTCATCAGGGACGTTCGTGCCTTGCGGACGCGCTCGTCGTGCGAGCCGACCACGGCGAAGAGCTGGAGGAGGTGGTTCTTCGCCTGCTCCCGCTCCTCACCGGCGGTTGCCCGCACGAGGTCGATGAGCCGCAGGAACGCGTCCTCCACGTGCCCACCGAGGACGTCGAGGTCTGCGACCAGGCCCTGCGCAGCGACATCCGTGGGGTGCTCGGCGGCCGCTGCGCGGGCGCCTTGCAGGTCCGCACCCTCGGTGCGCTGCAGGAGGCCGACCTGGGCGAGCCCCAGCTCAGCCTCGGCGTCGGCGGGGTTCTGCTTCAGCGCCTGCTGGTATGCCGCCGCGGCACCGTCGAGGTCGCCGCGCTCGATGGCGTCGTAGGCCTCCTGGTGCAGGGGCGGGAGCTGCTCCTCGACCTCGGCGCCTTCGGCAGGCTCGCCCGCGCCGGCGATGTCGACGCGACCCGCCACACCGTGCTGCACCGCCAGGCCGAGGAACTCGTCGAGCACCGGTCGAAGGGCCTGCTCCGGCTGGATCCCGGCGAACAACGGCACGGGCTGGCCCTGGATCAGCCCCATGGTGACCGGGACGCTCTGCACCTGGAAGGCCCGCAGCAGGGTGGGGTTCTGCTCGACGTTGACGCTGACGACCTGGAACCGGCCTTCGTAGCTGCCCGCGATCCTGACCACGGTGTCGAGGTAGTCGCGCGACTCGGGGATCTGGGCAGCCCAGAGGACCAGCAGCATCGGGACACCCACCGAGGCGTTGGCGACCTCCTGGAAGTTGGTGTCCGTGCCCTCGACGACGACGCCTGCCCGACCGGCGACCCCCGTGGGAGCCGGCGTGCCGGTGGCGTCGGACGCACCTGCGCCACCCGCCGCGGTCGCCCCAGGGGGCGCGGTCGAGGCGGCCGACGGGGTTTGACCCCGCAGTGCGGTGAGGTCGACGGCGCCCCGGAGGCCACCTGTGGTCAACGGCTGATCACTCATGGCGGTGATTGTCCCTCACGCGCCCTTGGCCGAGAACAGCACCTCGTCGACGGCGACGAGCTGCGCCTTCCCCTCGGCCGGCACGGTGAACACGACGGTCTCGTAGGACTTGAGTTCGGCGCTCTTGGTGAGGGTCTTCTTGCGCACGAGTCGTTGGAAGTCGGCGCTGGGCGTGAGCGACTTGCCGCCGGGGCGCAGCGTGATCGTGTCAGTGCGTTCCAGCAGGCCGAAGACGAGGGCTCCACCACCGCGCAACGCGATGGCGACCGTGCTGTCCGGCTCGACGGTGTGCGTCTGCTTGAGGGTGGCCAGCTTCCCGAAGGTCTTGGCCTGTTCGGCCGCGTGGGCGCGGATCGCCGTGGAGAACGGCTCCGCCGCGTCGACGTGGGGGTCGGCGACCGGCTTGGGGAAGGCGAGACTCGCGGCATACCCCTTGAGCAGGTCGGCGGGCTGCACCGCGAGCCTGGTGGCCGGGGTGACCATCGGCGAACCCGTGGTCAGCGAGTCGAGAGCCGCCACCGTGGCGCCGGGCTGCATGGGCGCGGCGGCGCTGAGCCGGAACGGCGTCCTGGCGTCCGGCGAGACCAGGAGGTTCAGCACCGCGCCGTTCTCCGCCGTGGTCGTCTGGGCGAGGATCAGGCGGGGCCAGCCCGTGCCCCGCGAGACCCCGAGGACCTTGGGCGGCTCGGTGCGCCTCATCGGTGCGGCGGTGGGGGTGGCACCCGTCTGGAGTCGGCTGGCGGCGTTGGCGACCGCGAGGGCGCTGCCCGTGAGCGCCTCCGCGCGGAGCGTCGCGGCATCGGCCGGCTTCGCTGCGCCCGCGTCGGCGGCCTTGGTGAGGACCCGGCTGGCGATGGCTTCGGCACTCTGCGCCGAGATCGGCGCCGTGGCGGCGGCCTGCTTGGGCGCGTCGTGCACCCCCACCAGGCTGGAACCGGCACCACAGCCCGCCAGCACCAGGCTCAGGGTCACGCCCAGGGCGCCCACGAGCGCAGCGCGAGGGGTCGAGCCGCTCATGCGCGCACCTCCTCGGTGGGCGCGTCGGTCCCGTTGCCTTCGGTCGGGGCTGGGGTCGAGTTCTCGGTCGGCCCCTCGGTGGGGCCCTCGGTCGGCCCCTCGGTCGGGCTCTCGGTGGGGCCCTCGGTCGGGCTCTGGGTGCGACGCGGCCGGTTCTGCCACAGTCCAGCTCCACCAGCCGCGGCGGCCAGGAGGCCGACGAGCGTGACGAGCAGCGCCTGGAAGAACCAGGTCCGGCGCTCGACGGTGACCGTCAGCGAGCTGAGGTCGACCGGCTTGCCATCAGGTGCGGCGATGACGACCGACTCGGGGGCTCCGGCCTGGTCGACCGTGAGTCGCACCCTGCCCTCGCCGGTGGCGGTCTGGCGCCAGATGTCGGCCGTGTCGAGCTGGGGCGCAGCGCCGGCGCCGGACCGCGACTGCACCAGGCTCCAGTCCCTCACGTGGGCCCCGCTGACCGAGGTGTGGTCGGCGGCACCGACGATCGCCTTGGCGTCCGTGGGGCTCGTCCGGCCCATCCAGATCTGCGTCCCCGAGGGGCCAACGGCCGTGATGCTCACCGGGCGGTCGACGCGGTTGAGCACCGACGGTTCGATGACGACGACAGCGCCCTTGGGGGGAACGGACCGGAGCACGGCGCTCCCGGAGGACCCGAGGTGGACGGTGAACCAGGCTCCGACGACCAGGAGCACGAGTCCGATCACGGTCACCGCGGCGAAGAGCGCGCGTTTGGCCACAACCGACACAGTAGAAATCCTTACGTGAGTGGGCCGACACGCGGGAGCTCCCCGCAGTCGGCAATCACACCACCATGACCCAGGTTGGTCCATGACGACAAATCCCCAACGCCTGAAATCACGTCGTCGGTGGCATGATCGCCCGTGATGACCTCACGTTCACGGCACGACCGAAGTCGCCGCCCCGGGCGCCCCCGTGAGGAGGCGACCGAGCAGGCGATCACCGCGGCGGCGCGACAGGTGCTCGCCGACAAGGGCGTGGCCCGGATGTCGATGGAGCACGTTGCCGCCAAGGCGGGTGTGGCCAAGAGCACGCTCTACCGGCGCTGGCCCTCGAAGGTCGAGCTCGCCGTGCACGCCGTGGCCGCGACCTTTGACGAGATCGAGATCGAGGACAACGGCTCGCTGGCGGCCGACATGCGCGCCGGCATCGGCGAGGCAGCGCGGCTGCTGCGCGACCCCTCCACCGGTGGTGCGTATGCCGCGTTGCTGGCCGAGTCGGCCCGTGACCCCGAGGGGGTCGGCCAGAAGGTGCGGGAGTCCCTGTCGACGCGCTTGCACGCCCTGGTGGCGACGTCCGTCGAGCGCGCGATCGGCCGCGGCGAGATCCGACAGGACATGATCGACGTCGACTTGCTCGCCGACGTGGTCGTCGGCTCGGTCATGCACCGCGCCCTGGCGACGGGTGAGCCCGACGAGGCCTTCATCGACGGCCTCATCGCCCTGCTGGCCGACGTGGCCTACGCGCGGCTGCGGCGCGAGCAACGCGAGCCCGCCGGGGAGCCCTGACCCGACGCTCCCGATCCGGCGCGCGGCACAAGGCCGCCACGCGGCATACCCCGGTCGGTCAGAAGCGGGCGGGCTCGCGGTAGACGCCCCACTCGTCGCGCAGCGCGTCGCAGATCTCGCCCAGCGTCGCCTCGGCGCGCGCCGCGTCGAGCATGGCGGGCACCATGTTTCCGCTGGTGCGGGCCACCTCGACCATGTGCTGCACGGCAGCGCGCACGGCGTCCTCGTCGCGGTCCGTCTTGCGCGTCTTGAGAGTGGCGACCTGCTCGCGCTCGACCTCGTGGCTGACGCGCAGGATCTCGAGCTCGTGGGTGACCGAGGCGGTGTGGCAGTTGACGCCGACGACCTTCTTGTCTCCCTTCTCCAACGACACCTGGTACTGGAAGGCGGCCTCGGCGATCTCGGACATGAACCAGCCGTCCTCGATGCCGCGCAGGATGCCGGAGGTCATCGGGCCGACCGCGTGGTCGACGCCACCCTCGGCGTTGCGGGGCTTGCCGAGCTCACCCATCGCCCTGATCTTGTCGAAGATGGCTTCGGCTTCGGCCTCGATCTTGTCGGTGAGGGCCTCGACGTACCAGCTGCCCCCGAGCGGGTCGGCGACGTTGACGACGCCGGTCTCCTCCATGATCACCTGCTGGGTGCGCAGGGCGATCTCGGCAGCCTGCTCGCTGGGCAGCGCCAAGGTCTCGTCGAGCGCGTTGGTGTGGAGGCTGTTGGTGCCACCCAGGACAGCCGCGAGCGCCTCGACAGCGGTCCGGACCACGTTGTTGTAGGGCTGCTGCGCCGTGAGCGACACCCCGGCGGTCTGGGTGTGGAACCGCAGCCACTGGGCCTTGTCGGTCTTCGCGCCGTAGGTGTCGCGCAACCAGCGAGCCCAGATCCGGCGGGCGGCACGGAACTTCGCGATCTCCTCGAAGAAGTCCAGGTGGCTGTCGAAGAAGAAGGACAGCCCGGGGGCGAAGGTGTCGATGTCGAGGCCGCGGGAGAGCCCTAGCTCGACGTAGCCGAACCCGTCGGCGAGGGTGAACGCGAGCTCCTGCGCAGCCGTGGAACCGGCCTCGCGGATGTGGTAGCCCGAGACCGACAGCGGCTTGTAGTCGGGGATGTTCTCGGCGCAGTACTCCATCAGGTCGCCGATCAGGCGCAGGTGCGGCTCGGGGGCGAACAGCCACTCCTTCTGGGCGATGTACTCCTTGAAGATGTCGGTCTGCAGCGTTCCGTTGAGGACGCCCAGGTCGACACCCTGGCGCTCGGCGGCGACGAGGTACATGCAGAACACGGGGACGGCCGGACCGCTGATCGTCATCGACGTGGTGATGTCCTCGAGCGGCAGCTCGTTGAACAGCACCTCCATGTCCTTGGCGGAGTCGATCGCGACGCCGCAGTGGCCGACCTCGCCGAGGCTCATCGGGTCGTCGGAGTCGCGCCCCATCAGGGTGGGCATGTCGAAGGCCACCGAGAGGCCACCGCCCCCGCGCTCCAGGATCATCTTGTAGCGCTCATTGGTCTGCACCGCGTTGCCGAAGCCGGCGAACTGCCGGATCGTCCAGGTGCGGCCGCGGTAGCCCGTCGGGTAGAGACCTCGCGTGAAGGGGTACTCCCCCGGCCAGCCGATCCGCTCGGGCACCTCGGAGCCGTCGGTCGGCCCGTAGACGGGCTCCACGGGCATCTGCGAGAGCGTGGTGAAGTCTGCGTCGCGCACCTGCCCCTTGGCCTGGGCTGCGTCGTAGCGGGCCTGCCAGCGGGCAGCGCCGTCGCTCGTCGCGGGGGTGGTGGGTGCGGGGTTCTCGGGCATGGCGCCAATTTACTAGGACGTCCTAGTAAATGTCACGCCAGAGCTCCCCCACCCACCCCCGCCCCACCCTTTATCGGGTCTAGGGACAAACGTCGGCTTCACCCCAGAACCGTTTCGGGGTGAAGTCGACCCAAGTCCCTAGACCCGATAAAGGTGGGGGGTGGGTGGCTCGGGGTATGCCGGGGGGCTGGGTCAGGCGTCGAAGTCGGCGGCGCCGACGCGCACCTTGCGGAGCAGGTCGAACAGCTGTTCGTGCTCGGCGGCGGTCAGCATGCCGAGACCGAACTTCTCCTTGACCAGGTCAGCGGTCGCGGCCTCCATGGCCTCGCGTCCTGCCGGCGTGATCACGGCGAGGGTGCCTCGACCGTCATCGGGGTTGGGCAGGCGTTCGACGAAACCCTGGGCGTCGAGGCGCTGGATGATGTTGGTGGCGCTGGTCGGGTGGACCATCAGGCGCTGGCCGATCTTGCTCATGCCCAACCGGCCGTCGCGGCTGAACGCGAGCAGCACCAGCGCCTCGTAGCGGGCGAACGTCAGGCCGTGCCTGCCGACCAGGGCGTCGTAGTCCGTGATCAGCAGCTGCTGGACGCGCATGATCGACGTCGCGCTCGCCATCGCCAACGGCTGGGAGGTGCGCCCCCAGCGTCTGGTCCACAGCTGGGCCGCGCGCGTGATCGGGTCGAACGGCAGGCGAATGGGCTTCGGCACGCGCAGCAGGCTAGCCCGCAGGGAGTCGGACGGTCTCGAGCTGTCCATCATCGAGGCGGATCTCACCGTCCGCCTCCTCGGCGGCCTCGGGGTCGTGCGTGGCCATGATGACGATCGCGCCCCGCCGAGCCTCGGCCCGCAACAGCGCCAGGACGCGTTCACGGTTGTCGTGGTCGAGCTCGGAGGTGGGCTCGTCGGCGAGGAGCACCGTGCCGCGCAGGGCAAGGCCACGAGCGACGGCCACCCGCTGCTGCTGGCCACCGCTGAGCTCCTCGGCCAGGTGGCTGCCGGACTCGTGCAGGCCGACCGACTCCAGTGCCTCCTGAGCCCGACGCCCGGCCTGGTCGGAGCGCACCCCCCGCGCCAGCAGCGGCAGTGCGACGTTCTCCTGGGCCGAGAGGAGCACAGCGAGGGCGCTTCCCTGCGGGATGACCTCGATGCCGAGTCGCGCGGCCTGGGCCCGGTCCCGGACGACGTCGTCGCCGAGGCGCACCGTGCCCTCGCTGGCCACAGCGCCACCGATGGCCCACAGCAGCGAGGACTTCCCGGCACCACTGTGACCGGTGACCGCGATGAACTCCCCGGCATAAGCCTCCAGGTCCGCGCCCGCGACGGCGACCGTGGACCCGTAGCGCACGGTGACGCCCTCGACCCTCAGGGGCGGCGACTCGACGCGCCCGAGGGCTCGGTCATCCCCCAGCCGGCCGTCGTCGATCGCCCCGCTGTCCGTGGACCACTCGCGCCGGTCACCCACCCGCCTCACCCCTGCCTTCCGGAATCAGCGTCCAGACACCGTCGACCTCGTGCACGCGCACCAGGGCGCCCGGGGGGAACGCCCCCACGGCTGCGGGCGGCAGGGGCAGCGAGCCGTCCGCGGACACCACGGCATACTCCTCGCCGGAACGGCCCTCGCCCCCGACGCGGCCGTCGCGGATGGTGACCGTCCTGGGCAGCCGCGCCGCCACCTCGGGGTCGTGGGTCACGACCACCACGGTGGTCCCCCACTCCTGGTTGACCCGGTGCACCGTGTCGAGCACGAGGTCGCGGGACGAGTGGTGCAGCTGGGAGGTGGGCTCGTCGCCCAGCAGCAGGCCCGGCCTGCTTGCGAGTGCCACGGCCAGGGCGGCGAGCTGCAGCTGACCGGGCGGCAGGGAGTCCAGCGGTGCGGTCGCGGCGTGGCCCAGACCCACGAGCTCCAGCACCTCTCCGGGAGGCGGCACGTCGCGGCCGGCCCTGCGCGCGGAGGTCTGGGCGAACTCGACGTTCTGGCGGGCACTGAGATAGGGCAGGAGGTTGCGGGCAGCGCCCTGCAGGACCAGCCCCACCTCCGCGGCCCGGAACCGGTCGAGGTCGGCTTCGGTCATCGTCGACAGCTCGTGATCGCCGACCAGCACGCGCCCTGCGCTGGGCCGCATGAGCCCGCCGAACAACGTCAGGAGGGTCGACTTACCGGCGCCGGACGGCCCCAGCAGCCCCACCACCTCTCCGGGGTGGACCGTGAGGTCGACGCCGGACAGGGCGGCCACGTCATGGCCCTCGGCGCGGTAGATGTGGACGAGGCCGCGCGTGGTCACCCGCAGCCCCCGAGTGGCCACCCCGGTCCTGTCGCTCGTGGCGGTCACAGGGACTCCGTTCGTGGCGGTCACAGGGACTCCCGGATCCGGTTCAGGGTGATCCTGCGACCCGCTCCCACTGCGGCCAGCCAGCCGACGGCGACGAGCACCGCTGCGGCCACGACGGCGGCACCGACGATCGCCACCGTGGCCGGCTCCAGCTCCAGGGCCGGCACGGGGTCGGCTGAGCTGTCGAACAGTGGGACCAGTGGCATGGCGACGAACGAGCTCACCGTGCCGCAGACGACCCCCACCACGGTGCCGACCAGGACGAGCACCACTTGCTCGCGCACCAGGGATCTCCGCAGGGCCTTGAGCGGGACGCCGGACATGTGGAGGGCAGCCAGGTCACGGGCGACCACGCGCCAGCCCGTGACCGTCATCACGAGGACCACCAGGGCCGCGAGGAGCACCCCCATCGCACCGGTGAAGGCAGCCAGTCGCAGGCCCTGGGCGGAGGCGGACTCGTCGAGACGGTCCTTGGCCGCGGTCACACTGTGCCTTGCGAGGATGCCCACCCCTTGCGCGCGGAGGCCTTGGGCCACGGCGTCGGCCCTTGCGGGGTCGGCGACCCAGACGGACAGGGTTCCGCTGTCGGGAAGGCGGCCGCCCAGCCGGGCCAGCGTCTCGTAGTCCACCAGGACTCCCTGCTTGCCCAGGACCGGCAGGGTGGAGACCGTCTGCTGGGCGGCGGCCGTGAGCGGTGCACCGTTGATGCCGATGGCATCGAAGCCCTCCGCGGTCCCGCCAGGCGGCACGGGGCCGGCCAGCAGCCCCGGCAGGACCGCTGGGACGTCGGCGTGGGAGAGCTCGAGCGCAAAGCCGGTGCTGACGAGCTCCAGGGCGAGCGTGTCGCCGGCGGCCGGCACCTGCTTCAGGACGTCGCGGCTGCTCGTGGCCGGCGCGACGAACGGGTTCCACTGGGTGGGGGCCGCGACGTCGAGCGACTTCCCGTCAAGGCCGAGCCCCGTGATGCTCAGCGTGCCGCTGACCTCGCTGACCTGCTGGTCGGTCTTGCGGAACTCCAGCCCGTCGAGCCGGCACCCGTCCGGGCAGAGCAGCAGGGCGTTGAGCGCTCGGGAGCCCTTGCCCTGCAACGGGATCTGCCCGATGACCCGGGTGAGCCGCTGACCCTGCGGTGTCGTCACGGAGATGCGCAGCTCCGAGGGCTCCTCGGACCCCGGGCCCACGCCGGGTGGCAGCGGGCTGCCGGACTGGCCGCTGGGCCGCTGGCTCGTCTCACCCTCGGGCGTGGTGAGGTCCCAGGCGACGCGTCCAGTGACCCGGGTGCCGACGAGGTGCACGGGCGCAACGTCGGGAGGTGCCAGCTCGCCGAGTCGGTAGGACTCGCCCGGCGGGGCGAACGACGTCTCCTCGAAGTCCTTGGTGACCACCGCCATCGTCGCGGTGGCGCCCCGGTCGGTCCACCGGACGATGGCCACCGGACTCGCCTCGGCGCCGGTCGGGTCGATCGCCCGCACGGTGGCCAAGAGGCTGGCGGGGTTGCGGCTGTCGGTGTCGATGACGGCCGGTGCGCCGGTCTGCACCTGGGCACGAGCTGTCCAGTTGCGATCGCCCACGACGAGCGCATTGGCGGCGAACACGGTCAGCGCAACCGCGACGCTGACCACGGTGACCACCTTGCGCAGCGTGGGTCGACGTTCGAGACCGAAAGCGGTGAGGGCGGGACCGATCCGCCCCCGCCGCAGGTTGGCACGACCGCTGGCGGCCGCGACCGGGACCGCCAGCCGTGAGGCGACCAGCCCGGCGGCCAGGGCGATCAGCGTCGGCGTCACGAGAGCCAGCGGACCCTCGAGCGAGCCGGTGGCCAGACCGATGAGCCCGAAGGCGGCGAGCGCGACGGCGAGGACGTCCACGATGCCGAACGCGCGGACGCGTTCGCGCGACACCCGCCGGAGCAGGGCCGACACGGTCTGCTGCTGGACCGGCCTGGCCGCCAGCCAGATCGCCACGGCGCAGACGACCGCCGACGCAGCCAGGGCTGCAACCGAGGACCACGGCACCTCGAACGGGACCCCGTCGGGCAGGAGGAACCACCGGACGAGGGTCGTCAGGAAGAGCGCCAGGAGGAATCCGACGGGCAGCCCGAGGGCGACTGTCACGGCGAGCTCCCCCATGACGATCCGGCCGGCGCCCTCCCTGCTGCGGCCACGCAGTCGTGCCAGGGCCACCTCGGGGCGTCGCTGCTCCACCGCTGCCTGGGCGACCAGAAGCAGGATGGCGGCCGCCAGCAGCCCGAGCTGTGCCATGAGGAGCGGAACGATGACCTGCAGCTGGTGCTGGCCCACCCGGATCCCGTCGATGATCGAGGGCAGCTGGGTCTCGACGAGCGCGCCGTCGATCCCCTGCCCCGCGACGCGGTTGCCGCCCCTGGCTGCCAGGACGTGGGAGATCTGCTGCAGGTTGCCCAACGTGAACAGGTCCCGGCGCAGCGGGAGGGTCAGCGAAGCCTGCGCCACGCTCCAGTCCTTGGTGAACGTCGCCTCGGGTGTCACGAAGTCGTCGATGGCCGGCACCTGCTCGGTCCCCACGTCGACCAGCGACCCGGACTTGCCGTCGAGCTGGGTCCGGAGCCAGTAGGCCTCGTCGGGGACCACCTCGTAGGCCCCGACCACGGTGAGGATGGTGGTGGGTTTGACGCCCTGGCCGAGGCCTGGAACCGAGGTCTGGAAGGTCTTGCCCAGAGGCCACTTCCAGGCGGCCAGGTCCTTGGCGGACACGAGGACCTCACCGACCGCCTTGGGGCAGGCACCCGTCGTGATGGTGAGGTGCTCACACACGCGGTCTCGCGCGACGAGGTCGCCCGGCGACGGCTTCAGCCCGGCTCGCGGCACGATGTCGATGGCATCCGACAGCTGGCCGATGGGCTCGCCGTAGAGCACCCGCACCGACACGGGGACGTTGCCTGCGAGGTCGGCACTCCCGAAGTCGGGGTTCGCCGTTCCTCGGCCGCTCCGGACCACGAGGGCCGTGTCGGCGACGCTCGCCGCGTTGATGCTCGTCCGCAGCAGCGACTGCTCGAGCGCCCGCTGGTACAACGGCGCGAAGACTGCACACGTGGCGATCAGGGCCGACAGCAGGACGAGGACGACCGCCTGGGCCCGGCGATATCTGATCGCAGCCCACATGCCGTCAGTGCCTCCATGCTCCCGCGCGTCCCGGTGAGTTCCCTTGGGCACCGGCAGGTCTCGCCCGCGTCCCGTTCGACCCTAAAGGGGATTCATCCGACAGGGGAGCACATTCCGGCAACGATCGACGCGCAAGCGGGCCGACTGCCGCAGGGTTTTGCGGAGGGAGCGCCCCGGCTACTTCTGGGCGTCGATGGCTGCCTCGAGGCGGTCGAGCTTGGCGGTGAGCTCACCGGCATACCCGTCCCGGATGTCGGCCTTGAGCACGAGGCTCACCCGCGGCCCGAACGCGGCCACGGCGTCGACCGCACCCTTGACCACGGCCATCACCTCGTCCCACTCCCCCTCCACCTCGGTGAACATCGAGGAGGTGCGGTGCGGCAGGCCCGACTCCCGCACGACGGTGACGGCGGCGGCGACCGCCTCACTCACCGAACCGGCGGAGTCGGCGGGCACGGACGGGGCGACGGAGAAGGCAACCAGCATGACCCCACCGTATGCCGCGTGGCCGGCACCGCGGCATGCGCCCCGTCCGGGTGCCGCACGCCGCTCAGGCCTCGCGGAGCAGGAAGGCCGGGGCCACCTCGACGGCACGGAAGCCGAGGCTCTCGTTGATCGACACCATGTAGCCGTTCTGCTCGGCGTTGCACGTCACGATGCGCGTGCGTTCCGGGCCGATCCGGGTCTGCAGCTCCTTGAGGCCGCGCGCCTTCATCGCCATGCCCAGGTGGTGCCCCCGGTGCTCGGCCGTGACGAGCGTGCCCCACTGCCAGACGTTGGGCAGGTCCTCGGGCGGGATGACCAGGTCGCTGAACCCGACCACCTCGCCGGCATCCGTGACGGCGAGGGTCGAGATCTTGCGACGACCCATGCGCCGGCGCTGGTCCTCGTGGATGCGGACCAGCTCGGGCGTGAGCGACTCGGGCTCGAACTCGAGCTCACCACCGGGCGCCTCGACGGCGAGCTGGTTGTGGGCCGCGCACATCGACGGCAGCAGCTCATCGGGGACCGGGTCGTCGAACGTCACGATGCGGTAGCCCTCGTGGTGCTGAGCGGCCTCGTTCATCACGGCGTCGAGGTCGATGTCCTCGACCGGCAACGTCCGCACCCGGCGGATCTCGGTGTTGGCGAGGGCGAAGCCGTTCTTCTCGGCGAACCGGCGGTAGGGGTGGTCCTCGCGACGGTCGAACGGGTAGGAGGTCTCCATCACCAGGTCGGTGCGGTGGTCCGCACGGCAGATCGCGACGAGCTCGGCGAGGACCGCTGAGCCGATGCCCCGGCCACGTCGCTGCGGCTCGACCCACGGCATCAGCCAGGACAGGTGGGTGTTGTCGTTGGTCGCGGAGAACGCGATGCCGGCGCCGACGATCTCCTCGCCATCGACGGCGACCACGCAGTCCTTGCGTTCGGAGGGGTCCTCTTCGGTGAGGTCGATGCGCATCTCGTCCAGCCCCCACGTCGTGGCGTAGGGACGCTCGAAGCGCTCGGCAGCCTCGCCGATCTCGTGGAAACGGACAAGCTCCGTCTCGTCGAGAGGGTTGAGTCTGCGGATCTCCATCCCTCGACGGTAGGCCCGCGGACTCGTGGCCCGCCAATGGTTTTCGGCGTGGCGCTCAGGGCGCAGGGGTCACTGCAGGGTGTCGCTGTCGATCAGCCAGGAGTCGCCGTCCCTCACGACGGTCAGCTTGTGGGTCTCGTCGCTCTTGCTGTCGTCCTGCCTGGTGAAGGTCAGCGATGCCGTCACCACGCCGGTGTCGGCGTTGGACTGCACGTCACCGACGTCGACCGACTTGATGCCGCTCCAGAACGCCTCGTAGCCCGCCCGACCCTTGGAGTCCTGCTGCATCTTCGGGGTCAGCTGGGCGAACGTGTCGTCCCGCTTGCCCTGCTTCGTGACGTCCCGGTAGTAGGACTCGATGAAGCGGGTCAGCTGCGCGTCGGACTTCGGTGGAGCGGTCGTGGTCGTCGACGTCTTGCTGGTCGTGGAGCTGGACGAGCTCGACGAGGAGCTCGACGGCGTCTCGGTCTGGGTCTGGGTCGACGTGACGGTGGTCGTCCTGCCCGTGTTGGGGGTCTGGCTGCCGAAACCGTCGGTGAGCGCGTAGGCGATGCCGAGCCCGATCAGGGCGAGGACCAGCAGGGCAACCACCCAGCCCAGTGCGCGGGGACGCTCGTCCCCGCGCGGCTCGGCCTCCCGGGGCGGGTATGCCGTGGGCGGCGGCAGGGGCGGCGTCTCCAGTCGCTGGGTGGTCTCGAGGGGTGCGGCCAGCACCTCCGTGGCCCCGGCGGCGGCAGCCCCCGCTCCGGGGAGGACGGCTCCCGCGGGCAGGGCCATGGTGGTGTCGCCGGCCGCGATCCGGCCCAGCCGTTCGGAGGCGGTGGCCATGTCCCAGCGTTGTGAGGTGTCGTGGTCCATCATGGCCGCGATGGCGCCACCCAGCGGGCCGGCCTGCTCCATCGGGCGGGCCTCACCGCGCGCGATGGCCTGCAGGGTGGCGAGCGGGTTGGCCTGCGACTCGTAGGGCGGCTGGCCCTCCACCGCGTAGTACAACGTCGCCCCGAGGGCCCAGACGTCCGTGGCGGGAGTCGGGTCGCCCCCTCGCGCCAGCTCGGGCGAGAGGTAGCCGGGTGTGCCGGTCATGAACCCCGTCTGGGTGAGCTGGTCGTCCGTGTGTGCGCGAGCGATCCCGAAGTCGCTGATCTTGGGAGTGCCCACGTTGTCGATGAGGATGTTGCCCGGCTTGATGTCCCGGTGCACGATCCCCCGCTCGTGCGCACGAGCGAGGGCACTCGCCACGGCGGACCCGATCGCCGCGACCCGCGTGGGCGGCAGCGCGCCGACCTCGTGGATTTTCTCGGCCAGGCTCTGCCCCTCGACGTACTCCATGACCAGCCAGTGCGAGTCGTTCTCGTCCACGACGTCGAACACCCCGACGGCGTGGGCGTCGTTGAGGGAGGCCGCGATCCGGGCCTCGCGCATGGCCCGTGCCGCCGCCGCGGGCTCGCCCGGGAGCGCACCGATCTGCTTGATGGCCACCTCGCGGCCCAGCACGGTGTCGCGTGCCAGCCAGACCGTGCCCATGCCACCTCTGCCGATGGAACGGAGCACCTCGTAGCGTCCGGCAATCACCTGGGGCTGCACTCTGGTCCTTTCGGGTCGGGTCCGGGCTTCACCCTATTCGCCACGGGTGCACCTTGACACTCCACGTGACCCTCGTGCGAGGCTGCCGGGATGCGGCCGAGCCTGTACGAGTTCGCCGGGGGCGACGAGGCCTTCCTCGCCCTGGCCCGCGCGCACCACGAGCGCTGCGTCGCCGATCCGCTGCTCAACCACCCGTTCAGCAAGGAAGACCTCAACCCCCAGCACGTCGAGCGGCTCGCCGCCTACTGGGCCGAGGTACTCGGGGGCCCACCACGGTTCTCGGAGCAGCTGAGCGACCAGTCGTCGATGCTGCGGATGCATGCCGGCAACGGCCCGGGGATGCTCGAGCTCGGGCCGCTGTTCGTGGAGTGCTTCGTCGCGGCCGCCGACGACGTGGGACTCCCCGGTGACCCCGAGTTCCGGTCGGCCCTGCGGGCCTACATGGAGTGGGCCGTCGCCGACGTCAACGAGTTCCACGACGAGGACGCGACCGTGCCCGACGGCCTGGGTATGCCGCGCTGGGACTGGGACGGCCTGGTCACCTCCGGCCGCGACTGACCCCGGGCCCGTTGTCCGGACGATCCGCCGTCACAGGACCCGGCGGTCCCCGAACGGCGGGAGGCGACTCAGGCGAGGGCGTCGACGATCTGGTCGGCCGCGGCATACGGGTCGGTCGTGCCGTCCACGACGGCGGCGGCGAGCTCGTCGACGCCGTTGCCGTGCCGCAGGTCGCCCATCTTGGCGCGCAGGGCCTGGAGCGCGATCGACTCGATCTCGTCGCCGGCGCGACGGATGCGGCGCTCGCGCAGCGCGCCGGACCCCTCCATCCAGGCCGTGTGCTTCTCGATCGCCTCGATGACCTCGTCGACGCCCTGACCTTGCTGCGCAACGGTCTTCAGCACGGGCGGGCGCCAGAGGTTCGGTTCGGTGCGGTCGCCCAGGGAGATCATGTGGCGGATGTCGCGGACCGTGGCGTCGGCCCCGTCGCGGTCGGCCTTGTTGACGACGAAGATGTCGCCGATCTCGAGGATGCCCGCCTTGGCCGCCTGGATGCCGTCACCCATGCCGGGCGCGAGCAGCACGATGGTCGTGTCCGCGAGTCCCGCGACCTCCACCTCGGACTGACCCACCCCGACGGTCTCGACCAGGATCACGTCACACCCGGCGGCGTCGAGCACCCGCAGCGCCTGCGGCGTCGTCCACGAGAGCCCACCCAGGTGGCCTCGACTGGCCATCGAGCGGATGTAGACGTCGGGGTCGAGAGCGTGGTCCTGCATGCGCACCCGGTCGCCGAGGAGCGCGCCGCCGGAGAACGGCGACGAGGGGTCGACGGCGAGGATGCCGATTCGCTTGCCCTGTGTGCGAAGGGCGCCGACGAGCGCATTGGTGGACGTGGACTTGCCCACGCCAGGACTGCCGGTGATGCCGATGATGTGGGCCTTGCCGGTGTGTGGCGCGAGTGCTGCCATCACCTCACGCAGGGCCGGGTGACCGTCCTCGACGAGGGAGATCAGCCGCGCGACGGCACGAGGCGACCCTGCCCTGGCCGATTCGACCAGGGCAGGGACGTCGACGGTGCGGGGGGCCACTCAGGCCTTGGCGTCGGTGGTGGCGTCGCTCTTGGGCACGCGCACGATGAGGGCGTCACCCTGGCCACCGCCGCCACACAAGGCGGCCGCGCCGACGCCGCCGCCGCGGCGGCCCAGCTCCAGCGCGAGGTGCAGGGCGATCCGGGCGCCGGACATGCCGATCGGGTGTCCGAGGGCGATCGCGCCACCGTTGACGTTGACCTTGTCCACGTCGATGCCGAGCTCCTTGGCCGAGGCCAGCCCGACCGCGGCGAACGCCTCGTTGATCTCGACGAGGTCGAGGTCGGCGGGCGTGATGCCCTCGCGCTCGCACGCCTTGGCGATGGCGCGCGCGGGCTGCTGCTGGAGGGTGGAGTCAGGGCCCGCAACGACCCCGTGGGCGCCGATCTCGGCGATCCAGGACAGGCCGAGCTCCTGGGCCTTGGTCTTGCTCATGACAACGACGGCGGCGGCGCCGTCGCTGATCTGGCTGGCCGTGCCTGCCGTGATGGTGCCGTCCTTGGAGAACGCCGGGCGGAGCTTGCCGAGGGTCTCGGTCGTCGTGTCGGCGCGGATGCCCTCGTCGGTCTTGAACTCCAGCGGGTCGCCCTTGCGCTGCGGGATGGAGACAGTGACGACCTCGTCGTCGAACAGCCCGTCCTTCCAGGCGCGCGCCGCGAGCTGGTGGCTGCGGGCCGCGAACTCGTCCTGCTGCTCGCGGGTGAACTCCTGGTCGCCGGTGTTGGCCTGCTCGGTGAGCAGCCCCATGGCCTGGTCGGTGAAGGCGTCCCACAGGCCGTCGAAGGCCATGTGGTCGCGCATCTGCACGTCGCCGTACTTGAAGCCCTCGCGGGACTTCTCCAGCAGGTGCGGGGCGTTGGTCATCGACTCCTGGCCGCCCGCGACGACCACGTCGAACTCACCGGCGCGGATCAGCTGGTCGGCCATCGCGATGGCGTTGATGCCGGAGAGGCAGACCTTGTTGATGGTCAGCGCCGGGACGGACATGGGGATGCCGGCCTTGGCGGCGGCCTGCCGGGCGGGGATCTGGCCGGCGCCGGCCTGCAGGACCTGGCCCATGATCACGTAGTCGACCTGGTCGGGGCTCACGCCTGCCTTCTCCAGGGCGCCCTTGATGGCGAAGCCACCGAGGTCGGCGCCTGAGAAGTCCTTGAGCGAGCCGAGCAGGCGGCCCATGGGCGTGCGGGCACCCGCGACGATGACGGAAACGGGACGATCAGACATGGTGACAAGGCCTCCAGCGCCATTGGGGACTACCTGCGTTCACTCTAATGCGGCGCCCGGCGCCAGGACCCGCCAGGGCAGGTGGTCCTGACCACACTCCGGTATGCCGCGAGGTGGCCTCCCAGCGGGTCCCGGGTCCCCGGCGCCGGACCGGATGAGCCCCGTCGAAACCTTGTCGCGGCCGCGGCCGAGGTCCATCCTTGGATGGGGGCCGTGCCCCCACCGGGAGCGGCGGCTGACTCAGCCGGCCGGCCGATCGTGAGGAGCGGGCAATGGGCGGACGTGTGGTGCGCAGACGGTTCTGGGCCGAGGTCGTCCTCGCGGGGATCGGCACCGTGCTGGCCGTCGTGACAGCCCTGGTGCCCGACTGGATCGAGCGGCTCGGCGGTGAGGGCGGAGACGCGGGCAGCGGCGGGACCGAGCGTGCGCTGGCCCTCGTCTTCCTCGCGGCAGCCGCCGTGCTGGCCGTCCTGGCCCGGGTGGAGTGGCGCCGCCCGATGGCTCCGGCGCTGGCCCGCAACGGCTCAGGGGGCGATCCGGACTGATGGCCACCAAGCGGCGAGCCGGCTCCACGGAGGCCACCCACGAGGGTGCCGACGCCCTCTCGGGCACGCATGTCCGTCCGCGCAGGAAGCGGGACAAGGCCCGCGAGGACGCCCTGGCCGGAGCCGAGGCGGCCGAGGGCCTGCCCGCCGGAGCCGAGCCCGACCTCGGCACACCGATGAGCGACAGGGACCTGGACCAGCGCGACCGGCAGCAGTCGGCCAAGCGCAAGAAGCCAGGGCCCAAGCCCCCCGAGACACCCCCGGCCACACCCGTCGCTCCGGCGGCATCCGCTCCCCCGCCGAGCGACCCGGAGTGAGCGCCGACCCGTGGTGACGATCACCTCGAACCTCGCCCTCGACGACGCGGCCACCGGCACGCAGACCGGGACCGTCGGCGAGCCCACGCTCGGAGTGTCCTCCTCGACCCTCTTCGTGACGGGCAACTGGTTCGCCACGCGCTCGTCGGACCGCGGCGCGACCTGGTCGCTGCTCGACCCCTTCACCGAGTTCCCGGCCGACCGCGGCATGTTCTGCTGCGACCAGATCGTCACCTACCTGCCGGCCCAACGCCTGTGGGTGTGGCTGCTGCAGTACTCGAAATCGGGGCGCAGCAACATCTTTCGTCTCGCCGTCAGCCGGACCGCCGTCTCGGGGACGTGGCGCTGGTGGGACGTCGCGCCGGCTGATCTCGACCCGGCCTGGACCGACGTCTGGTTCGACTTCCCCGACCTGGCGGTCAGCACCAAGAACCTGTGGCTGACCTTCAACCACTACGACGGCTCCGACCGGTGGGTGCGGGCGGGGATCATCAGGTATGCCCGTGCCGACCTGACCCGGACCGGGCCCCTCACGAGGCGGCACTGGTCGACCACCGGGGTCGGCTCGTTGCGCCTGGTCTCGGGAGCCGGTTCGTCGATGTGGTTCGCCGGGAACGACCAGGCGCGCCGGTCCCTGCGGCTCTTCCAGTGGCTGGACGACGCGGCCGATGTCACCACCTGGACGATCCCGGTCACGGCGTGGAACGACAGCGACTACCGCTCGCTCGGGCCGGACGGCCAGCCCTGGCTCAGCCGTTGCGATGACCGGATCACCGGCGCCTGGCGGGCTGGCGGCCGGCTCGGCTTCCTGTGGAGCGCCGGCCGGGGCCCGGGTCGGCCTCAGCCCTACATCCGTGGGGTGACGCTCGACGAGCAGTCGCTGGCCGTGGTGGCCGAGCCGGACCTCTGGAGCCAGAGCGGCGCCTGGGCCTATCCGGCGGCGGCCCCCAACAAGCGGGGCGGCATCGGTCTCACCGCCTTCTTCGGCGGCCCGACCCAGCCGGCGCACGCGGTCGGCGTCCTCGACCAGCAGGCCAACACGTGGGCCACGAAGACGACGGCGACCTCGACCCACTCCCCGCAGGCGGGCAAGTGGGGCGACTACGTCGTCTGTCGCCCCCATCCCACGCGGACCACCTCGTGGGTCGCCAGCGGTTACACGTTGCAGGGTGGTCAGGACCGCCGCAACATCGAGCCCCGCGTCGTCGTCTTCCGCTCCTGAACCCGCGCCGTACGCCGACGACGCGCCGACGACGCGCAGGCGTCGGCAGGCGTTTGTCGGCAACCCCGCAGCCAGGGGCGTCAGGTGGGGCGGTTCTCGATGTGGACGATGCGCGCGGCGGCATACGGGCAGAAGCGGACGAGCTCCGAGACGGTGGTGGGCGGGACGACGGCACCCGGCGCGGTGGTGGGCGGCACGAACACCTCGCCGGCACCGATCGACCCGACGAAGGCGAGGAACAGCACCTGCTGCTTGTTCGGCACCGGGGTGAGGTCGACGTCGATGGACACCGCTCGCGGCATCCGTGCGTCCACTGCCGTCGGCACGGTCCGCCAGGTGACCCCGCCCCCGCCCGTCGCGAGGTTCCAGCCGCCCGGTACCGCCTGAGCCGTCCCGGCCGCAGCCGCAGTGAGGAAGGGCAGGAGCGTGGTCACCGAGAGGGCCAACAGGTCCGAGGGGGTCGCGCCCACGCGCCACAGCAGGACGACGAAGCCCTGGTTGGCTCGCAGCCCGATGGCATCCCGGTGGTGGACGAGGACGTCGACGGTCGACGGTTCGCGGAACACGGTCCAGAGGTCGTTGACGACGTTGCGGGGCACGAGGTCCAGCAGGTCGGCCTCCGTCGCGGTCACGTTGGCCGCGCGCGGCGTCTGCCACGGCGCGCGGTAGACCGCCCGCGGATCCGCCGTGTCCGTGGTCACCGTGCCGTCGGCCTTGACGCGCACCCCGCCCACCACGTCGGCCCAGACAGCTGCGTCGATCTGAGGTACGGCCGACTTTGCCGGCGCCATCTGGGTGCGGTGCAGCGCCACGAGCCGCCCGAGCGCGTCGGAGAACTGGCCGTTGGCGACGACGCTGGGATGCAGCCACCGGAAGGCCGTCTGGAAGGTCCACACGTCGTAGGCCGGCGCGTTGATTGCCGTGATGGCCGGGGCGGGCAGGAAGACCGGGGTGGCCGCGACCGGCCACCTCGGTCGCACGGTGATGTCCGGGCTCGCCGCGAGCGACGCCGGGAGCGCGGGCGGCGCCGCGAGCGGGTCGGTGTGGACGGTCAGCGGGTTGCGCCGGTCGTCGAACCGGTGCGAACGGATCCACGTCTGCGGCACCGCGTCCCGCGCCAGGTCGACCTCCCACACTCCGCGTGACTGGACACCCGCCCGCAGCAGCCGTGGCGCCGACAGCGCACCGCCCCGGTCGCGCCAGATGTCGAGGTCCTGCACGGTCGCCTGGGGCAGCCCGTTGACGTAGGGAACCCACGTGTGGGCACCGGTGGCGTTGTTGGTGCGCGTGCCCCGCCACACCCCGGTGACGGTGCCGGCATACACCGTGTTTCCTGTCGCGTCGCCGGGGTCGACGACGACGGAGAAGACCGGGTCGCGGGGACCGCTGTTGACGGCCCCGCCCGCGTCCAGCTGGCGGCGCAGCGTGGTGCGCTTGAAGCGGTTGTCGGCGTTGTTGAAGAACCACAGGGTCTCGTCGGGGCCACCGACCACGCCGGTCGTCGCCACGTAGAAGTCCTGGGTGCCGGGCACCGCCGCGACGTCGGTCAACGTCGTGGTGCGTGGGATCGCGACGGCGGCGTTGGTGATCGACCACGTCGTGGAGGCCCAGGTTCCCGGCGGGGCCTCGGTGAAGCGGACGATGCCGCCGGTGTAGAGGACGAGCAGCTGGGTCGGTGACACCCACGTGAGGGTGACGATCGTGCCGAGGGATGGGGCAGTGAGACCGATCCCCATCTGAGCGGCGTTGGCCGCGCCGTTGACCCCGGGGCGGCCGTCGGCCGCAACGCCGTTGGGGTAGGGAATGGCCCGCCAGGTGTTCGGTCCGACACCGACCCCGAGGTCGTCGGTGAGCCACACGCGGTACGTGCCGATCGCGAGCCGCCCAGTGGGCGGGTTGGCACCGACCGGCGGGACGCGCACCGTCGCGGCCCCCGAGTAGAAGCTGGACCAGTTGTTGGTGCCCTCGCCGCCGATGCCGAACACCCGGCTCGGCTCGCCGGGGTTCCGGGTCATCGGGTCGACGAAGGCGGTGGTCGACGTGCAGTACCACCGGGCGAGGTTGAACTGCCGTACCAGGAGGTGCGAGGCGGTCGGGTGGAAGGCGACACCGCCGCCGTCCCCGGTGAACGGCTCGTCCCAGACCGAGTCGCCGATGCGCACCTGGCTGCCGTTGTCCTGGCACCCGGTGGCCACGAGGTGTCCGTTGACCGGGTGGCTGCGGACGAACACCGGTTGGAGCGAGGCGAGGCCGGTGTTGCAGGCCGCGAAGGTGCCGACGCGACCCGAGCGGTCGGAGACGAAGACCCCGCCGTCGGTCGCTGCCCAGACCTGACGGCGCGGCGGGGCGTTGCCGGTGAGGACGAGCCGGTGCACGTCGCCGTGGACGTTGTTGCCGATGGCGCCGGCCGCGGTCGCGCCATCACCACCTGGCAGGGCGGCCGCCGAGGAGACGCCCACCGTGGCCTGGAGGACGAACGGCGGAGCCGCCACGCCTGATGCGGCCACGTCGAAGCAGTAGAGGCTGGCGCCCCAGTCGCCGTCGGCCGGGCCGTAGGAGAAGGAGCTGCCACCGAAGTAGACGCGGTGGACCGCGCCGACGACGTCGACGGCGAGGCACTGGTCGTAGTCGCGCTGGGTCCCCCACAGCGTCGCCGGGACCCCGCCGGCGCCGCCGGGGGTGCCGACGTCGTCTGCCGTCGGGGCGGCCACGGTCGCGTCGGCCACCCGCCACAGGGCCGGGTTGCCGCCGGTCTCGCCGATCGCATAGACCGTGTTGCCCGTGGCGGCGAGGCTCACGTGACCGGTAATCGCAACCGGGTTGGTCAACGCCAGGGGCGTCACCCCGGCGCCGAGGTTGTCGCTGAAGGCCAGGCCCTGGCCCGAGACCGCGAGCACGAGCCGCCCGCCGGGCAGCCAGACCGCGTCCGAGATCGCCGCACCGGGAAAGGCCGTGGTCACCGCCGCCAGGCGCTGCCAGACATACCCGTCGCGGACCGGGTTTCCACCGCCCGCAGGCAACGACTGCCGCCGCCCCAGGAACGCGCCGTTGGTCGTGCAGGCGATGACGACGTCCTGGGTGGCGCCGGCCGTGGCCAGGCCCGGGGTGCTCGCCGGGCTCCGGACGAGCTTGAAGATGCCCAGCCCCTCGAGAGCGGCGATGCCGGTGTCGGGCTCCCACGGCTCGGCCTGACCGGCTGGGAAGGTCGGGCCGATCGCCGCGAGGACACCGACCCCGTCGATCGTCGTCTCCCCGGTCGGCGCAGGCGTCCCCACGGGCAGGAAGTTGGGCTCGCCGGTCCCGACCAGCACGGTGTCCAGCAGGGGCATCGCGTTGAAGTCCACGAGGAGGCAGCCGCACGCCTGGGCGTTGACCGCGCCCCCACGGATCCTGCGTCGCTCGGACCACCCGCCGACCGGCGACCACGTCGCCGCCCCGTCGTCGGTGTACCAGACGCCGCCCTGCGCCGTCGCGGCATACGCCCGCCGCCCGGTCGCGTCCACCGCGATGTCGCGGATGCGGCCCGCAACCCGTGGCCGGTCGACGGCCTGACCCCGCCGCACGACCGAGGGGCCGATGGGCACCCAGCGGCCCGCAGGGTCCACCGCCGAAGGGAACGCAAGGGCGGCGTCCTCGGCGTGTGCTGCATCAGCAGCCTCGGCGGCTGCCGCGTGGGGGCGGTCGGCTCCTGCTTCCTCCCGCGCCGCGAGGACCGACCGCATGGCCTCCTCGAGCGCCACCCGGTCGACTCCCTTGAGCAGCGTGGCGTCGCGGGCGGCCCGATCCGCGGCCAGCCCACGTTTGGCTGCGCGCGCCGCCTCACGTCGCAGCCCGGCCGCCATCGCCTCCCGCTGCGACGCGGACCCCAGCGGTGCCCGCCGCTTGCCGGTCATGGGCTCCCCTCCTCGTCGGGCGCCACGCGTATCCAGCCCTCCTGGACCTCGTGGGGCAGCTTGGGCAGGTAGGCGTTGGTGGTCGAGGCGAGGATCGGGTCGTCCCTCCAGCTGATCGGCCCGGTGCGCCGGGTGAACTGCTGCTTGCCGCCGAGCGAGGCGACGTTGGGCAGCCGGATCTCGGCCGGGTCGACGAGCAGCGGTCCGACGCGCATGGAGGGCACCATCGCTGCGAGCCCGGGGCCGACCCAGGTGTCGGCCAGCTCCAGCGCCTTGCGCGGCAGGATGCCCGAGGTGACGTGCACCTTGCCGGCCGGCAGCATGAGGATCGTCAGGCGCAGAGTCTGGCCGATGCGGATCGTCAGGGTGTCCTCGAGGACGAGGTAGCCGTGCTCGATCGGGTCCTGTGCCGGGGTGTCGCCGAGCCGGCCGAGGAAGCCGGTCCGCGGTCCGGAGGCCAGGGCCGAGTCGGCCACGACCTTGTCGACGACGTGGAAGCGGGTGTAGTCGTCGTCGACGAAGAAGCCGAGGACGCTGTCATCGCTGCGGCCCAGCTCGCCGATGCGGAACGGGAACTCGTGCGCCGCGAGCGCTGCGTATGCCGCCTTGCGCGCCTCCGCGCCGCCGGCCTCGTCGACCTGCACCTCGTCGATGTCGTCGGGCGCGTCCAGGCGCAACGTGGCCCGGACCACGGCGACCGGTCGCCCCACGAGCCCGGCGATCGTCGGCGTGCCGATGGCGGCGAACGTGTCGACGGTCCAGAGCGTCGAGTCGATGGCGCGCAGCAGGGCCGACAGTGCGCTGCACGACGGTGGCACCGCCGCCTGCCGGGCCTCGATGTCGGCCTGGACGAGTCCGGCGGCGAACAGGGCTGCGTGCTGCGCGTGCGGCGGGATGTCGGTCAGCGGACCGGCGTCCGGCGGGACCGGTCGTCCGGGCGCGGGGTCCCAGCGCACCGAGCCGGGGCCGTCGTCGACGCTGAAGGAGTCGTGCTCGAGCTGCCCCAGTGGGTGACCGTCGCGGTCGAACACCTCGAGGGCCTCGTCGATGTGGTCGGGCAGCAGGAAGCCGGACACCGGGGTGACGGCGAGCGCGGCCCGCAGCTGGTCGACGTACGCCTCGGGGGCGTCGGCCGGGTCCTGGTCGAGCCCGTAGGCCGGGTCGACGAGTCGGAGCAGCCACCGGGCGCTGTTCTGGATGCGTGGAGGCAGCAGGACACCGGTCGGCTCGGTGGGCAGCTCCTGGGTGCTGGTGCGCGCGAGCCCCGTGAGCGGGACGTCGACCACCCGGCCGAACGCGTCGACCAGCCGCAGGTCCAGCACCGAGAGCGAGCCGCCGAAGAGCGGCACGGGCAGGCCGGTCGCCCGCGGCCGGTTGACCCCGTCGGTGCCCCGAACCCGTTGGACGAACCCCTCGTAGGCGATCCCGAGCAGCTGCTCACGGATCCCGTCGAAGGAGGCCGAGCACAGGTCCAGCGGCCGGATGAGGTTGGCCACCCCCGCCAGGACGTCCTCGTCGGGGTCGGGGATCAGGGACTGGCTCGGCGAGGCCAGGTCCCGCGCCTGCTCCTGCTCCAGCCACTTCGTCATGGCCGTCGTGAGGGACTCGCCCACCCCGGTCGTCAGCGGGCTGCGTCCGGCAAGGGTCCGCGTCGCGCCGACGACCGGCTCGCTGCGCCGCAGGTCGCCGTCCACGAGCGACCAGCCCGCCAGGTCCTCGGTGCCGGTGAGCTCGACCCGCCACTCGAGCCAGAGCGGGACCCACGGCTGCCGCCACGTCGTGATCGCGATCGGGCTCGGTGGGGTCCAGGCCACCAGGGAGAAGCGGGACAGCTCGGCCGCGACCTGGAGGGTCTCGACCTCCTCGAGCTGGGAGTGACCCGACCAGGAGTCCCGGGCCGCCGCCCGAGGCATCCGGGCCCGGGCAGCCTCGGCGACCAGACCGGTGCCGGATCCGTCATAGGTCGCCGTCGTGCCGTAGAGCCGCAGCATCTCGGCGGTGAGGCGGCCCTCGATCGCCCGCACGTCGTCCCCCTTGCGACCCGAGGACGCCGCCAGCCAACCGACCGAGTAGCCGTCGCAGATGATCGCCTCGCGGACCACCCGGGTGACCTCGCCGGGTACCGCTCCACTGCCCAGGGTGGGCAGGACCGAGCGCCCGTCGACGGTGCCGTCGATCGAGGGCGACACCTCGCCGGGGAAGCGGCAGCGCAGCAGCCCCTTGTCGTCGAACATCCCGTCTCCGTGGTGCCGCGCCGACGGGTGGGCCCCACGCAGGCCCACCATCATCGGTGCCGGGCGGAAGACCCGCGGTGCGGCGCGGACGACCTCGCGACTTGCGGGAGGCGTGGCGCTGGTGCCGCCCTTGCGTGTCCCCGCTCCGGGGTCGTCGCGCTCGCCGCGCTCCTCGCCGCGCGCGTCGTCACGCGCCGTGGCGCGCTTGCCGCTCGTCATCGGAGCCACGCCCCGCCAGCCGACCTTGGTGCCTTTCGGCACCCCGGAACCCTTGGCCGGCTGGTGGGCGGCCCGGCCCTTGCGCCCCACGGCCAGGGGGCCCAGGGGTGTCCCGTCCTCGGTCCGCAGCCGGTCCGCCTTCGCCCCCGCGACGGGGCGCCCGGGCAGCGCCCAGAAGCCGTTGGCGTGCTCCTGGTCGGCCAGGTCGGAGAGGCCGTCCGGTGTGCCGATCCGCCCGAGCAGGTCACCGGTGAAGGCCGCGCACAGTCGTTCTGCCGTCAGGCGTTTGGCCGGATCGATCCCGAGCGCAGGGGCCGCGAAGGCCGACACGATGTCGTCGATGTCGGTGCCCAGGCTCGCCGCCAGGGTCGAGGGGTCCGGCCGGTCGTCGGCACCTCCTGCTGTGCCGTCGACGGGCACGCCGATGACCGAGCCGTGGAGCATCGTGTGGTAGCGGGTGGCCCCGATCCCGACGGTCACCCCAGCCACGTCGGCGACGGGCATCGCGGCCTCGGGAGCGACCGAGCTGTAGGTCGTCGTCGACTTCGCGTACTGGGTCTGCACCGTCGTCGCCGCGTAGGTCCGTGGCGACTTCAGCCCTGCATACTGCTCGAGCTTGGTGGTCCGGGGGTCCTCGGGATACTCCACGGCATCCTCGCCGTCGGGGCTGACCCACCAACGCAGCTGGGCGAGGCGCGCCCGCACGCTGGTCTCCCCGCGACTCCCGGCGAGCGGGTCGGCGGCGGAGTCGGTCCACCATCCGGCGACCGTGTAGCTGGCCTTGCCCCGGTGGAAGCCGTGCGGAGCCACCTCGACGCCCGGCAGGTCGACGAGGGGGTCGTGCAGGGCGAACCGGTTGATCGCGCCCAGGTAGGTCGCCGTCCACATGAGGCTGCCGCGAGCCCCGCCGTCCAGCACCTCCATAGGAACCCCGCCGTCGAGCGGCAACGCGCCGGGCGGGACGGTCCCGGCATACGTGGACAGTGGTGTGACGCCGCCGGTCACCGCGTCCATGACCCACCCCGAGGCGTATGCCGTGCGCGCACCTTCGGGGAGCAGCGTGCGGACCACGACCCACCGGTCGGGCAGCCGGGGCAGCCTGACCTTCTTGGTGACCGGGTCGTTCTCACCCCGCAGCAACGCGTCGGGCAGCGCCCAGTGGAGATGGACGCCCGCCGCGCGAGCTGCACCGGCGTCGAAGGGCGCCGGGTCTCCGTCGACGCCGGCGACGTCGACGCACGGCTCCGTTCCCCCGGCGGGCACGACGTAGGCCTGGACGTCGACCGGCACCAGGATCCGCTTCTCCCGGACCAGGTACTTGTCCCAGGTCTTCCACGTGGCGAGGTCGACGTCGGCGCGGGCCAGCGCGGCGAAGCGGTCGGTGTAGATGCTCTTGGCGAGCCGCTCGGGAGTCAGGTCGAAGCCTGCCATCACACGCCTCCGAGCCTGAACGTCTCGTTGACCTGCTTGGCATAGACCACGGAGGCCTTGAACACCGTGCCGATGCTCACGCCGCGAGGGTCGCCGAAGACCTGCCGGTAGGGGAAACGGAGCAGCTGCAGCGCGTACTCCGCGGCGTCGAGGCTGGTCCCCACGTGGGTCGCCGTCAGGTTGACGAGGTCCTTCTGCACCTGCTGGATGTCGATGACTCCCGTGGCGCCCTCGGTGGCCCGGAACGGCACGTCGAGGATGACCGGGGCACCGCCCGGCTTCTCGAGGTCCGCGAAGGTGTTGACGTCGCGAGGGATGTAGCTGAACGACCCGTCGACCTCGCCGGGGTCGAAGCCGAACTGGACGCCCTGCCGCGGCTCCTCGACGTGCACGACCGAGGGAATGCCGTCAAAGAGGCAGAACAGCACCGCGGGCGCCAGCCGTTCCAAACGCAGCAGCCGCATCCGGTTGGGGTCGTCCTCGGGGACGAACCGGTTGTCTGCCTCGCCGACAGGGTCGAGCGTCATCGCCCGAACGTGCAGGCCCGGCCACCCCGAGACCGCCTGGGAGCGCAGCAGGAAGCCGCTGACCGCGTCGACCGCCCCTCCGTACCGCGGCTGACCCGGGTGCCGCCGCGCGTTGCGCTCCTCCTGGTCCAGCTCGGTGCGGATCGCGTCGTAGGCGGCGCTCAGCTGGGTGCGGTCGTCGCTGTTGACGGTGCCGACCGACAGGGCGCCCATCACCAGGGCGTCGGTCCAGCGCCGGTCGAGGTAGAACCACCGGATCGACTCGGGCGGCAGCAGCTCACTGTCGGCGACGAGGTTGGCGAACGGCACGCCCTCCAACAGACGGAGCCGGACCAGCCAGGCGCGCAGCGCAGCGGGGATGGCCGAGTCGTCGTCGTCGTCCTCGACCGTGGTGGGGACGGAGATCGCCTCGCTGAGCCGCAGTGGCAGGTCGAGGACCATCGTGGGCACGTCGAGCTTCACGGTTCCTCCCTCCGGTCGTGCAGGGCCCGCTCGAGGGCGTCGTCGCCCTCGTCCAGGGGTGCGTCGTGCGGCCGGACCGGCACGCCGCCGAGGATGCCGCCGGGCGCTCCCGGTGTGCCGCCGGCGAGCCCGGGCCCCCCGGCGGGTCCGGTCGGGATCTGGGGGGACGTCATGATCTGCGTGGACAGCGCGCCGACGACGAACTGGGTGACGGTGCGCTCGTGAGCCGAGCGCAGGGCCGAGCTGAGCGCCGCGTTGGCGGCCGGACGCGTGAGGTCAGCGAGCGGCATACGAGGCACCTCGGTCTCGCGCAGGGTGTGCAGGAGCACGGGGAGGTCCACGTCAGCGGCGACGTCGAGGCCGAAGTGCTGGAGCACGGTGGCCAGCCCGTCCCCCTTCAGCTCCATCGGCGCGCCCGGCGTGACCAGCTCGCGCGGCGGCCCGATGACGGCGCCCGGCGCGGACGCGGCGGCTCCGGCGAACGCGCGGGACAGCAGGACCCCCAGGCTCGGCGCGGCGTTCATCACGACACCGGTGATGCCCAGGTCGGCGATGACGCCGTCCCAGATGGCGTGCCCGCGCGCCACCTGGTAGTCCCGTTGGCGCCACTCCAGGAGCGCGGCGACCATCGAGGGCTGGCTCAGGGCGAGCAGCCTGCCGATCTCGAACGCGGCAGCCAGCGACAGGTCCTCGCGGCCGTCGGGGATGACCGACCGCAGCTGGTCACCGGTGTGGGCGAGTTGCAGCCGCGGTCCGGCGAGGTCGGCCGGGTGCGGGAGCAGCGGTCCGCGGTACCACGCCCGGACCAGGTCGCCACGCCTCGTGCGCTGGTCCAGACCGACGTGACCGGTCTCGGTGACCTCGAGAGCGGCCCGCCCGACCGGGTCCTTGGGGGTGACTCCCCGAGTGCCGAGCAGTCCGTTGTCGACGTGCTTCATGAGCTGTTCGAAGGTCGCGTCGCCGACGGAGGTGAAGCTCCAGCGCAGCAGCACGGGGAATCGCAGCACGGGGTCCAGCGCCAGGATGATGCGGTCCGCGACGGCGGAGACGACCACGTCCTTCGAGATCTCAGAGGATGCCTTGCCTGCCACCCAGGAGGTGGACCCGGCGTAGGCCTTGGTCGTCGTCTCGGGGGTGACCGTCGCGGCGTAGTGGGTCGCGACCTGGGCTGCCCGCGGGTCGGGATCGGCGGCCGGGCCGACAGGACCGTCGACCGTCTCACCATGGGCGCCCAGCCCGACCTTGGTCGCCGACGTCGACATCCCCATGAGCTTCTGGTCGTAGGCCGCCTGCGTGTACTGGAAGTAGCCGGTCTCCAGGACGAGGTGGTCGGTGAACCGCTTGTGCGGCGGCGCCTGCGGCAGCAGCTGGTTGAACTGGCCCTCCAGGTTGACCAGGCAGGCGTGGTACTTGACCGGCACCTCCTTGCCCTCGGAGTCCGTCACGGCCAGTGGCAGCCGGTTGGCGATCACGACGGCGAGGAAACCGTCGTCGTCGCCCATCATCAGCTCGGTGTCGTCGAGGTCGACCTCGCGCCCGTGGACGAGCAGCGGCACGTCCTTCTGGGTGGGCATGATCGTGTCCACCATCGACTTGCGGATCGACAGGCACGAGCCCTTGGCGACGTCCGGTGCACCGGGCAGGCTGACGCCGGAGGTCACGCACTGGGCGACGTCGACGTTGGTGAGCACCTCGGCCTCGCCCTCCGCGAAGACCACGAGCGCCAGCCAGGGAGTACCCGCCGGCGCGCCCGCCACGGCCCGCTCCCAGGGCAGGGTGCGCCGCTTGATGACGACCTGCGGCAGCCGTGAACCGTACGCGCCCTCGGTGCCCGCCGGTGGGTAGGTCGACAGCGCCTGGTCCGGCGGCAGGAGGTAGCGCGGAGAGGTCACGGTGACGTGGGTGTCGAGCCGGGCGACGGGCAGCTCGGTCGCGCCGAGGGCCCCGTCCTTGCCCACGGCCGCGAGGTTCTGGTTGGTCGTGAACTTGTAGCTGCCAGCCGTCAGTGCCGGCGAGAACTTCGTGTACAGCTGGAAGTGGCCCGGTTGCATCGTCATGACGTGGACTTCCTCCTCGGGCGACGCGGGCTGGCGGCCCGCGGCCGCCTCGGGCCGCCGGACCGCTGAGCGGGGGCCGTCCACTGGACCTGGCACCCCGGCCCCGCCACCGCGAGCACCTTGGCGGTGGCGGCCGACAGACCGCGTGCGGCCAGGACCGCCGCGAGCTCCTCCGGCGCCAGGTCGGAGCCGACGACGCCGGTGACGACCCAGGCCGAACCCGCCGTGACCACCACGGACATCGCCGTGGCGTCCTTGTCGGGCACGACGGCATACACGAGCACGCTCGTCGAGCCGAGCGAGACCGCCTGGGGCGGCCGCTCGACCCCGGCCCGGTCGGTCGCCACGTGCCCACCCACCAGGCGCAGCTCGGTCGGGTCGAGGGTGGTGGGACTGGTGCCGGTGAGCGCGACGGCCACCGTGTGCACGGGTCGGCTGAACCGAGTGGTCACCTCGGGGGCCTCGTGGGCCACGGATCCGGCGCTGTCCCACTGCAGCACGCCCGTGCCGTCGGTGGCTGCGGAGGACACGACGCAGCCCGCCGCCAGCGCGGTCTGGCTGCCGAGCCGTGCCACGCGCGTGCCCTCGTGCCAGCCCGCCAGTCCGTCGGACGCGTCGGCGTCGCCGTCGGCGTGGAGGCCGATGTGCGTGGCACCCGCCGGGACCGGGACCGTCGTGTCGACGACGTCATCGTCGAACAGCACGGTGCGTCCCTGCAGCACGGTGACCCGGGCCTTGCCGGCAACCTTGAGGCTCGGGCGGCGGGCCTCGTCGACGTCGAAGGCCGCGTCGGGGCACTGGAGAGCGACGACGTCGCCACTGCGCAGGATGGAAGCCGCAGCATCGCCACGGGCCGTCGCCGCGGACCGGCGACCACGAGCCGAGGAGCGCGAAGCCTCGGTGCGGAGCCCACCGACGAGGGACTGGAGGCCGGGCGTGCCGAGCGGGCCTGCGGCATACGAACGAGTCGACCCGACGGCGTCGGTGCGGGGCACGGACCCCGACGCGAGCACGGTGCCACGGGCCGGGACCGACGGTGGCGCTCCGAGGGTCAGCGAAACGGGCAGGTGCAGCGCCATCCGCCCGTGGACGGACTCGATCGACGGGGCCGGGCGGCGCTTGAGCCGGCCGTCGGCGACGGTCGTCCCGGTGGCGCGGATGACGGCGCCGACGCCGGAGGTGAGGTGTCCGGCGACGAACGGGCTCCGGGGGTCGCGCTGCGCGGGTGGCGTTGGCGGGGCGAGCTCCGTCTTGACCCCCTTGTCGGCGTTCGCCGGGGCCAGTCCGTCGGTCAGCGTGCCGAACATGGGTGGTGCGGTGTGGTCCAGCCGGTATGCCGCGCGGGCGACGGCGCTGTGCCCGCCGCGCGGCAGGCCGTTGCGCTCGGTGAACAGGCGTGCGGCGGCCAGGGCCAAGGCGTCGTCGGCCGACGCGATCGCCTTGACGGGCCCGTCGTCCAGGGCCTTGGCGACGTTGAGGAACTGCTTGCGGTCGGTGCCCTTGGCCGTGAGCGGGAGGGGCCGGCGGTCCTCGGGCCGCGCCTTGACCTGTCGGTAGTCGATCTGCGGACCGACGGCCGCGCCCTCGATGCCGGCGACGAGGACGACGAGCTTGCCCGCCTGGACGACATCACCTTGCGGGAGAGGCTTGTTCGGGACATCGGCACCCGGCGGCCCCCACACCCCGACCGGGTAGTAGTCGTTACCCGACCGCGGGCTGGTGAGGCTGGAGTTGAAGCCGGTGACGAGCTTGGACAGGCGCGCGTCTGGGGTGGCGACCCCGGTCACCGGGTCGAGCGCGAAGAGCTGGACGGCCACGGTGGAGGTCAGGTCGTGGGCCTGCATCGGCGACAGGCCGAGCCGGGTGGACTGGCCGGCCCGGAGGATGGGGACCTGGAAGGTGGTGGCACCAAAGGCGAAAGCAGTCGCCGGGGCGCTCGTCGTGATGGTGAGCTCGAACTCGGCGAACACCCGGAACGGCAGGGCCAGGGTGCCGTCGGAGGACGGCGCGCCCGACTGGCTCCCGGCCGCCGTCGGCAGCGTGCCCTTGCCGGTGATGGCCGACAGGGTGCGGGCGGCGTTGCCGGACGCCTCGAGGTACTTCGCGACGAACGCCGTCCACGGCATGGGTGGCGGCAGCGCCTTCGAGCCACCGAACTCGATGGGGACCGTGCACGGGCCGATCTCGAACTCGGCGCGGCCCGCGAAGTCCGGGCCCCACACCTTGATGCTCGCCCCGAGGGTGATGCTGAAGCTGATCGTCCCGAACCAGCCGAGGTCGATGTGGATGCCGGCTGAGATCCGGGCATAGGCGCTGACCTCGAACCAGAACGGGTCGAAGTAGACGATGCCGTCGGCCCCGAACTCCACCCGCGCCCAGACCCACCCGAGGTCGAGCGAGACGACGACCTTGATGCCGGCCATCAGCGCCTCGGACGTCAGCGCGAAGTAGGACTCTCCCTTGATGACGAGCACGCTGCTGATCTGCCAGACGATGCCCAGCCGCGGCACCACGGGATAGCCGTCGCGGTGGAAGCTCGGGTGGTAGCCGCCCATCGTCACGACGAACTGCCCAGAGAGCGGCCCCTTCCACCACAGGGCGAAAGCGAAGCCGCCGGTCAGCCGGACGTCACGGTAGAGCAGCCACGAGTTGTCGGTGAGCTGGGCCTTCATGAGGAAGACGCCCTCGCTCGTCGAGAAGTGCACGAGCAGCGCCAGCTCGATCGAGACGATGGCCGCCTGCGGCCGCGGCAGGGCCATCCGGGCCAGTCCGAGCAGGTCGATGGTCAGCCCGTTGCCGAAGGACACGGCGACGACCGCGACACCGTCGATGAGGCTGAAGCAGGTGAACGAGATGCCGGCCGCGAACCAGAAGTTGCCCATCTGGTGCGGGAAGTAGATCGACAGGCGGTGCAGCTCGTCCATCGGGTTGGCCGGTGGCGTGGCGCCGGGGTCGAGCGCCTGGATGAACGGGAACTCGCCGAACCGGGAGATGTCCTGCGGGATGACCAGTCCGCGGTTGATGCCCAGGCCGCCGCCGAGTCCGGTGAGGAAGAAGGCCGGCGGGCCGCCGATCGGTCCGTTGATCGCGCCGAAGATGAAGAAGCTGGCATGGCCGTGGCCGTCGTCGGAGTAGCCGCCGAACACCGATAGCCCATAGGCCGCGAACCGCCCCATGAGCATGCCGACGTACGACGTGGTGTCGCCGTCGACGGTCTTGAGCAGGCCACCGGCGATGGACAGCCCCGACAGGTTCGCGGAGACGGCCAGACCCATGAGGTCGACCGACCAGCTGGAGATCGACAGGACGTCGCCGCCGTGCCACGTGATCGACAGCCGGTCCACCGCGGCGGTCAGGCCGAAGACGGAGAGCTGGCCGGAGAACAGCAGCGAGATCTCGGTGACCCGCCCGCCGGACTCCACGACTCCAAGCCCGATCCGGTCGACGTACAACGGCCCGAGCTGTCGCTGGATGACCAGCCACCACGGCCCCGGTGGCTCGCCGGCCCGGAGCCCGACCTTGACCTGCTGGCCCGGCCCGGGCTGGCGCTGGACGGACAGGGCAGGGCTGAAGTTGGGGCGGTTGTTCTGGCTCGCCGACCCGACGTCGTTCATGATGTTGTTCGCGACGCCGTTGTCGCCGCCGCCACCGGGGGCGACCGCGAGTCCGACGAGCTCGATCTGGGCGCCCCCGCCCACGCCGTCCGGGTTGACCGCGGCATAGATCGACAGCCCGATGCCGTCCAGGGCGATCGAGCCCAGCTCGAGGAGCGGACCGGCTGGCTTGGTGATGCGCACGCCGAGGCCGGCCACCGTGAAGGCCGGCGAGATCACGAGGTCGTCGACCCCCGTGCCCTTGAGGACGAAGATCGACAGGCCGGGCAGGACGTCGTCGTCGATCCAGGACGCGTCGGCCCGCAGGACGACGTTGACTCCCGAGGTCGGGAAGGCGAAGTCGCCCACCGGCGTGACGTTGAGCCCGATCTGCTTCTGCCCCGCGCCGAGGTCCTCGCTCGCGAGCGAGATCTTCACGGCCCCGTCGATGGTCACGCCGAGCGGACGCACCGGGTTGACGCCGTGGGCGGGGTCGGTGGCGCAGTTCCACAGCAGCACCTCGAGGCGGTGGAGCAGCCGCTCTGGATGCTGGAAGTCGCCGAAGAGCGTGGTGTCTATCTGGCGCCCGCCTCCGGTGAAGACGACGCCCTGGAGCATGCCGGTGGCGCGGTCGGTGACGACGGTCCCGAGCCGTTCGGTGAGCACGCTGGCTGCCAGGTCGAGCGCGACCCCCAGGACCATGGGCGCCACGCCTGCCGGGGTCAGGTCGGCGCCGGTCTCGACGCCGGCGACGCGGGTCACCGCGGCCACGTCGACGCCAGTCGGCCCGAACCGGACCTCGACCGACTGTGCCCCGGCTGCGTCGAGCCCGAGCCCGACCCCCACGAGGGGGATGAAGCCGTTGCCGGTGAACCCGGCCCGGATGACGGCGATCGGCCGGAGCACGACCGGGCCGGCCGGGATGGCGAACGGACCCGCGCGCATGACGACGCGCACGCCTTGCGGCGAGAGGGTGAGCCCCTCGAGCGCGATGTGGCCGATCACGTGGGCGCCGCTGTCCCGCAGGGTCACGTCGCCGCCGATCGTCAGCGAGGGCGTCGTGGAGTCGAGGTCCAGGTGGATCTGCGTGACGGTGCCGAAGGTGATCCGCCGGACGCCCAGGGCGACCGGGTCGACCCGGACCAGCGTTCCGGTTGGGTCGAGTGCCTCGGCCAGGGCCTGCACGCCGGCGGTGACGACGCCGGGCAGGTGCGCTTCGAGGTATGCCGCGGGGCTGGGACTGACGAAGGCCGAGATCCGCCCGTCGGTGAACTGGTCGGCCACGAGCAGGTCCAGGCCGGAACCGAGCTCGTGCACCGCCCTCGCGACCGCGCGCAGGGGCGTGGCCGTCCCGTCGTTGCGGTGCCCGATGACCTCGTTGAGGGCGACCCGGACGGCTGACTGGGCGGCCGCCCCGATGGCGTCGGCCAGACCCGCGCCCGCGGGGTAGAGCCGGATCGGCGTGCCCGGCGCACTCCGCACGAGGTCGAGGGTGACGGTCGGAGCGACCTGGAGCCGCAGCCCCGGGCCGTCGATGAGCACCTCGGCGTCGAGCAGCGGGGCGACGACGCCGGCCGCGGTGATCGACAACCCACCGGTCACCGCCACCGTCACCGTCTTGCCCCCGACGTCAGGGGTCAGCGCGAGCTCGGCTGACAGGTCGAGGCGACCCGCGGCCACGGCATACGAGATGGTCAGCCCGTTGCCGAGGGGCCAGCCGGCCTCGCCGACGGCGCGGCCGGGGACGACCACGGGAGCCAGCGCCTCGAGCACGGCGACGGCCGCTGCGAGAGGGTCCGAACGGGTTCGCAACCACGCGCCCGGGTCGGTGAACAGTCCGAACGGCAGCACGACGTCGCGCGCTCCCGAGGGAGCGGGCGGGCCGAGGAGCCCGAGGGCCGACAGGCCCGCGTCGATCGTGGCGCGCCCGGCGTCGCTCGCCTCCGTGCGGCACCAGCGGGCGAGCTGCTGGGCGACGACGGCCGGGACGGCCACCGTCGCGAGCCGGGTCAGCGCCTCGGTGTCGACTGCCGGATAGAGCGTGGTGGTCGTCGACCCGACCGCGCCCGGAGCCCGCGACTCCACGGCCAGCTGGGCACCCGCGGTCCCGGCGGACCCGACGAGGCGCATGCCCCCCACGCCGTCGACAAGGACGCCCAGGGCGGCGGTCGCCGTCACGCCCGCGGCTCCGGCGCCCAGCGTCAGCTCCAGCGGGGGCAGACCCTCGACGGCGAGCGTCAGGTCGCCGGTGATGGTCCCGGTGGCGAGGTCCACGTCGACGTGCAGGCCACTGGCCCCGACCCGGATCGCGGTCGGCGCCAAGTCGCTCGGGCGGACCGTCACGCCGGTCAGTGCGCGCACGTCGTCGGCCAGCTGGGCGGCGCGTGCGACGACGAGGGGGCGGATCGTGGCGACCGGGTCGTGCAGCAGGTGGTCGATGGCGTCGGGGTCGACTCCGCTGTCCCGGAGGATCCCCAGGTGGGTGAGCAGGCCGGCGAGCGCCGGCGAGGCCGTGCGGATGCGCGTGCCGATCTCGGACAGCAGGATCTTGACCTCGGGCAGCGCGGTCGTGGCCGTGGTGCCGTCACCGTCGGCCCTGACCACCCACGACTCCCGGTATGCCGCGAACGCGCGGGCCTCGTGGAGGACGAGCTCGGTCGTCCCGTCGCCGCCGCCCTCGCCGAGGGGGATCGTGACCCGCGCCTCGACCCAGCGCACCGCGAGATCCTGCTGGGCCGCGCCCGGCCCGCCGACCAGCCAGCCGTCGGTGATGCCGAGGTGCACGTCGAGGACGACCTCGCGGAGCGGCTGGAGGTGTGGGGTCGCCCGGCGCGCCGAGGCGAGGTCGACCCGCGCCCCGACGCCCACGAGCAGGCCGCCGAGGTCGAGGTCGAGGACCGGCAGGTCGACACCGACATGCACCTCGGTGGGAGGACCGGTGGTGCGGGCGACGTCGGCTGCCGCCTCGGCCGAGCGGGCCGCGATTCCGGCCACGGCGACCGAGGCGATGGCCGAGCGGACGTCGGCCTCGGGGACCGCACCGAACACCGCGTGCACCTCGGCGGTTGTCGGCAGGGTCTCGTCCGCGGCGCTCGGCAGGTCGGTGGGGGTGAGCACCGCCATGGCCCGCCGCACGAGGCCCTGGCCACGCCGCAGCGGGTCGCAGCCGAGGGCGAGCAACGTGTCGGTCCACGTCGGCAGAGGGTCGGGGACGAGCCGGTCGAGGAAGCGCACGGCATCGCCGCCCAGCCCCGTGGTCAGCGACGTCAGCACGACCGGCGACCAGGGCGTCCCCACCGTCACGACGGCGGTGACCCGCTGATGACCCACCGCCGTGCGCACCGCCGCGGCGCCGGCCGCGCCGTACCCCACGAGGACCACGTCGGCCGTGCGCCCGGCCAGCACCGCGGTCAGGCGTGCCGCGAGCGCCGCGGTGGTGTCGTGGTCCGGACGCTCGGAGGCGACGGACGGAGGGGTGGGCAGCTGGACGAACCACTGCCCGGTCGTCGCATCGGGCATCGGCGTGGGCGCCGTCCCCGTCGCGTCGATCGCCTGGCCGCCCGGCACGTCGGTGAGCCAGCCGGCACCGCAGCCGACGTGCACCACGGTGTCCGTGGCGACACCGACGCCGTCCAGGACGTAGCTGCCGGTCCGCCCGTTGGCGACGAGCTCGGCATACGACAGACCGGTCAGGACGCTCGTGGTCACGCCGGTGGGCGCCACCGCGCCGACCACGCCGTCGGTGTCCTTCCAGCGGGTGACGAGCGAGTCGATGCCCTCCCCCAGCCGGGTCCGGCCCACGAGCAGGTCGGCCAGGTCGGGCGCACTGGGTGCGGCCGCTCGCAACGTGGCGGCGACCGCGGGCCCGTCGGGCACCGTGTAGCCGCGCAGCAGCTCGCCGTACCCGGGGCCGCCGGGTCCGCCGCTCGAGACGTCCGGGCAGCCGGGGACGGTCCAGACCGCCAGTCCGGGCGCACGGCGATCGCCGCCGACAGGGCACCGGTAGGGGTCGGCCGGCCGGCCGCCACCGAACGGCGTCGCGAGTGCGCCACCGCTGAGCAACCACGCGACCGGGCCGAGGGCGGTGCGGATGTTGGCGCAGTCGAGGGCGAGGTCGAGCAGCCAGTTCTCGATGGCAGTGCCCGGGTCGGTGATGAGGGCGCCGAGGCGCAGGTGCGCGCCGCTCCCCCGCCAGCCGGCGAGGTCCAGGAGGGTGCCGAGGACGTCGGACCGCGCCCTGCCGAGCAGGGCGGTGACCAGGCCTTCGACCTGGTCCCAGTCGGGCGTGAACGTCACGACCCCAGCGGCGGAGATCTCGGGCAGCGGTATGCCGTGGACTCGCTGCCCCAGCGTGCGCGGGTCGGTGTAGGTGACGGTGAGCCCGTCACCCAGGACGCGTGCAGCCAGTCCCGCGCCCGGGGCCCACGTGGCTGCGACGCCGATGCCGGTGAAGGCGACCTTCGCGATCTCGAGGTCGAGGGTCATCGGGTCGGCGCCCACGGGTCGGAGCAGGACCTCGGCGCTCGCGCCGGCCGCCAACGAGACGTGACCAGCGGTCAGCTCGACCCGCAGGAGGACCACGTCGGCGCCGACCGCCACCTCGAGGTCGGTGAGCACCGGCAGGGAGGCGTCCGCGCCGAGGGCGAGGACGAGGGTCTCCGTCCCGTGGATGGCGTCGGTCTCGCGCCAGGCCCGCAGCCCGACACCGCTGGCGACGTCGAGGCGCCACGGGTCGGCTGCGTCGCCGGTCTGGGTCGGCACCTGCACGGCGCCGGTGAGCAGCTCGGCGAGGCGGCCGAGGACATCGGCCATGGCATTCGGGGTCTGCAGGACGTCGAGCCAGTAGTTCTTGATCGCAGCCAGCGGGTCGGCGATGAGGGCCGAGGCGGTGATCGCGGTGACGTTGGCCGGCGCGGCGATGCCGAGGAGCCGCTCGACGGCGGCCTGGGCGCCTCCCAGCCCCAGGAGGGCATTGCTGAGGGCAGTCGAGACGAGGGAGTCGACGGCCGCGACCGCTGCCTGCGGCGAGGAGAGGTCGAGCAGGTCGTGGTGGATGCCTCCCGGGAGGTCGACCCCGTGGAGGGTGAGGGTGAAGGCCGGCTTGCGCGCCGCGTCCAGGCCGATGCCGACCCGCAGACCGCCCACTGCGGTCGCGCCGGTCAGCAGGGGTGTGCCGCTGTGGGCCTGGGAGCCGAAGGCTGCCTCGGCCCGCAGCCCCGGGACTGCAGTGACACTGCCCGTGCCGGTGTCCGCGCGCAGGAGGTCGACGGTCGCCGTCAGGTCGGCCATCCCCGGCGCGGGCGACCAGCGGACGTCGAGCCAGGGCACGAGCGTCGGGTGCCCACCGGTGCCGGGCGTCACCCGCAGCCCGAGACGCAGCGTCGCCGGCCCGATGGCGAAGCCCACAGAGTTCGTCGCGGCATCAGGGATACCGCCCACGAGGCGGGCCAGCTCGGCCAGCCAGGCGTCCAGGACGGTGTCGTCCTCGAGGATCGACTCGACCCACTCGACGAGGGCGGTCAGGCCTCGCGTCGGGAGCTCGGCGATCGGCAGGGGCGGCACGCCAACGGTGGGTCCGCGCAGGCCGAGCATCCCGGCGAGGCCCATGACGTGCCGGAAGACCGGGTCGGCAGGGTTGAGGGCGTCGATCTGCTGGCGCACCATGCCGACGACGAACTCGAGGATGTCGGCGCCGAGCGTGGTCAGGGAGTCGAGGTCGAGGGTGCGGCTCTGGGGAGCCGTCGCCCCCGGGAGCTGGAGGTCGACGAGCGAGAGGGAGAAGCCGACCGTGTCGTCTGTCGTGGTCGGGATCGCGAGGTGCACGCTCGCCCCGCCGAGGTAGGCCACTCCCGGGACCGGCGGAGCGTCCGCGAAGTCGGCCTCGACGCCGATGCTGATCCGGCCACCGGGGCGGCCGAGGAGCAGCCAGCGCGGGAGGGTCGCGTCGGTCGGGCGGCTGTCGGTCTGACCGCTGCGGGGCACGTGGAAGATCGGGACGTGGATCGTCGTCTTGACCGTCGGGGCTGTCGTCCCTGCCTGGTGCTCCACCGCAACGCCCACGCGCACCGCGCCCTGCACCGGTTCGACCACGGCATACACGGTGATCGCCGGCGAGGACTCGGAGAACAGGGGGATCCACTTCTGCTCACCCTCGCGGTGCAGCTCAGGCGGTCCGAGCGCCTCGTCGACGAAGGCGATGAGCGCGTCCCGCTGACCGGTGTCGGCGAGGATCGTCGTCAGGCCGTGGGCGTTGCCCGACGTGCCCATCGGGTCGCCGAACCACGCACTGTTGGCCCCTGACCCGTCGGTGATCCCCAGCGCTTGAGCGAGCGACCCGAAGGCGCCCATCCCGTCCTGGGTCAGTGTCATCGGTCAGCGCCGCAGTCCGGAGAGGTCGTTGCGCGCCATCGGCTGCACGACGAGGATCTGCGACCCCGCGGCGACCGACCCGGGGATGAGGGGCAGGCCTGCGGCGTCCTTGCCGAGCTCGGCGCACATCCTGCGCGCGAGCTCCAGGATGGCCTCCCAGGCAAATGCAGTGAGGGCCGCCGTCCAGCGTCCGGTGACGACCTCGGGTCCGTCGAGCCGGCTCAGGCTCGACATCACCAGACCCGTTGGCGCCTCGGGCGTCCCGACCCCGAACGGCACCGTGATCACGGCCGGTTCGGGCAGCTGGTCGCAGCCGACCTTCACGGCGACCCGGATGACTCCCGGGATGCAGGTGAGCGCGGTGGTCGAGATGTCGACCCACAGCTCGCTGCCTTCCTGCTCCCACACCACGATCGGCGAGGAGTCGGACGGCACGTCGGCCACGAAGTGGATGATGCTGCGCAGGAGGCGAGTCGCCTCGGCGGCCTTGAGCGTCACGCCCTTCTTGGGCCTGTCCCCCGGCTTGAGCCGGTCAGCGTTGCGGATCGCCTTGAGGATGGACGCATCGGTGAGGACGTCTCTCAGACCCGTCGTGCCGCCGACCCCGAGAGCGGCGGAAGCCCGCGCGCCAGAGTTGCGCGCGCCGGAGTTCCGCCCGCCGGAGGGAAGCTCGCCCCGCAGCGTCACAGCACACCTCCCTGAAGGCGGCGCGGACCATCGACAGACCGTCTCCCCGGACTCCCCAGACACGGCCAGATGAGGTGTGGCTCCGTGCCCTTCCGCAGCCACACCCAAGCGAATGCATGTCAGTGATGCTCCCTGCAGGTAACCAGCGGCGAGACTCGGCGGTCAACGGCCTGTCACAGAACCGCCACATCTGGCGACGCAAAAGTCCACATACACGACAATCGCCCGTCGCGGCCTCGCCGTGTCGCGAATCGTCAGGGCGGACGCCTAATCCAGGTCGGCGCGAGCACGCGACTCCACGGTGATCGTCACCGAGCCGCCCAAGGTGTCCAGGAGCCCACCGACCAACGGCAGCTCGGCCCGGCCGGAGAGGCGGACGACCGCGGTCTGGCCGTCCGGAGTCCCGGTGCCCGGAGCCACCTGCCAGGCCAGCATGCTGGCGGGCCTCGGGCGCTGTGCGAGGTACCCCACCGCGGTCTCGCGCACGGTCTTGCTGTTGACCGCGACCGCATCGCCCAACCCGCGCTGGTACGCACCGAGGTCGAGGGAGTCGGCCGCATCCAGTGCTGCTCCGTCGGCGGCGTCGAGGAGGCGCATCCGGGACAGCTGAACGGAGGTGACGGCCACGGTCCCGAGGATGAGCAGGATCGCCACGACGCTGAACCCCAGGATCAACAACGTCACCTGGCCCGCCTCCGGGCCGCTCCGGCCGAGCACCACTGGGGATCTCAAGCGCCTCGACAACTGCCACCAGCGGTCGCCGAGTGGCCCACGCGATGCCGCCGTGAGCTGCCCGCTGCACTGGCGGGTCATCGCTGTCCCCGGAACCGGTCGACGACGGCCACGTGACTGGCCGTGACCGGCACCTCGAGCGGCACGGCACCGCGGGCGAAGGACGGGATCAGGGGCAGGGGAACCGTCACGGTGGTCGTCATCTCGATCCGACCGTCGGGCCGCAGGCACGGTGTGCCGTCACAGGCCATCGTCAGCGCCCCGTCAGGGCCGAAGCCCTGGTCCTCGAAGGCGATCCGGGCGGCGGCTGACGCGCGCTCGCGGGCAGCCGCAGGCTCGGATGCCGTCACGAACGCCCTGCCCGCTTCGCGCGCCGCGGTCGACGCGGCATACGCAGCCGCTTGGATCCTCGACAGGGTCATCACGAGGTACAACAGCGGGACCATCAGCAACACGGCCAGGAAGACGAACTCCACGACGGCGCTGCCACGCTCGCCCTTCATCCTGAGCGCCACTGCCCGCCGACGCAGCACCAGCATCACTGCCGCTCCAGGAATGCACGACCCACGAGGTCGAACCCGCTGTCAGGGCCGAACGGTCCGAGAACGGGCAGCGGCGCGCGCACGCGCACCGCAACGACCTGCACACCTCCGGCCTCCACGACCTCGGCAGACACGTCGCGGGCAAATCGTGCCGACAGCGAGCTCCCGATGAGCTCGCGCGCGCGGGCCGCACCGACGCGCGGGTCGGCGTCGGCCCTCGCGCCGAAGCGAGCCCCCTCGGATGCGCAGGAGATGATGGTGTTGCGGACGTACAGGGCGAGCCCGACCTGGAAAACGGCGAGGAAGAGCACGGACACCAACACCGAGACCAGGACGAAGTCGACCACGGCCGCACCGCCCTCGCGCCGACCGTCGCCAGGCCTGCACCGCACGGTCGCTACCGCCGTGCGCTGTTGAGCGCGTCGGAGAACATCGTCGTGAGCTGGTCCTCCGCGACTGCCCACAGGACCGCCACCAGGCCGGCTGTCATCAGGGTGATCAGCACCCAACCCGGGACGTCGCCCCGCTCGCGGTGCTCGCGTCGCTCGCCAGGCTGGCCGACGCTCCGGAAGGCGCGGGCCCCGGCCAGCTGGGCGCGGACCAGTGAGCGGTGAAGGACTGTCATGAGGTTCCTCTCGGTGATGGTTCAGCAGGTGCTGAGCCAAGTGGTGCTGTCGTCAGGAGGTGCTGTCGTCAGGAGGTCACGTGGCCAGAAGTGGTCAGGAGTGGTCAGATCGAGAACCGCAGGAAGGCAAACCCGGGAAAGACTGCGAACAACACGGTGATCGGCAGCACGAGGAACACGACGGGGATCATCATCGCGATCTCCTTCTTGCCACCCGCCTCCATGACTGCCCGCCGGCCGGTCTCGCGAACGTCGTGCGCCTGGGCGCGAAGCACCTCGGCGAGGGGCGTGCCCCGCTCGACCGCGATCACCATGCCGTCGACGAACCTCGAGAGGCTCATCAGGCCTGTGCGGTCTGCTAGTCCCTGCAGGGCCTTCTCCAGGTTTGCTCCGGCGCGGGCGTCGGCCAGGCAGCGGCCGAGCTCGGCGGACAGCTCACCGTGCGACAGGCGACACACCCGTTCGAGTGCGCCCACGGCGCCCTCGCCCGCGCCGACGGCGAGAGCCAGCAGCTCGGCAATCGTGGGGAACTCGCCCAACATCCGCTGCTCGCGGACGTTCGCCTCTCGGCTGAGCCACTGGTCTCGAGCCACCACCGCAGAGCCGACGCTGCACAGGACGACCAGGACTGCAGGCACCACCGAACCACCCTTGCCCAGCCAGACGAGGCTGCCGACGACGATCCCCACGAGCAGGCCGACAGCGCCCCACAGCACCTGTTCGGCTCGGAACCGGTCCACGTCTGGAGCCTTGCCAGCCCGCTGGAGGCGTCGCCTCACTGACGCCGACCCGCCGAGGATGGACTCGATGCGGCCTCCGAGATCGGCGACCAGCGGTCCAGCCAGGACCCTCAGGGCGCCGGGTCGCCCGACCCTGCGAGGGTCCAACAAGCGAGAGGGGCGCGGGGCGTCACGCAGATAGGGAAGGAGTCGGTCGTCGAGGGTGGCACGGCGGTTTCGCGGCAGCCCGCCCCAGACGAGGAGCAGGCCGAGTCCCAGTGCGAGCCCGAGGGCCCCGCCGGCCAGCGCGCTCGTCATCGGAGCACTCGCTCGTCCTCGGGCAGCCGCCCGATGAAGACCATCACCCGGTATGCGGCCGCCGACACCGCCGCGCCGACGAGCAGGATCACCGTGCCGGTCGTGGTCGCATAGGCCTGGATCGACTCGGATCGGGTGCACAGCATCGCCAGCACCATCCAGGGGGCCGCGACGGCGAGCCGGGCCGCGTTGACGGTCCAGCCCTGTCGGGTCTCGAGCTCGGATCGGGTGCGGCTGTCCTCGCGAAGAAACGTCGACAGGGTGCGCAGCAGACCACCGAGATCGCTTCCGCCGACCTCCCGGGCGATCCGCAGGGACTCGACAAGCCGGTCCGCGACCGGGTCGCTCAGCCGGTCCTTGAGGCGGTCGAGGCAGTCGTGGAACCTCCCGCTGGCCCGATAGTCCTCCGCGAAGGCCTGGAACGCCGGTCGTAGTTCTTCCGGCCCACGCACGCCCAGCTGGCTCAGCGCCTCGGGCAGGGCCAGCCCTGCGCGCACCCCGGAGGTGATGTTGTCCACCGCATCGGGCCAGAGCTCACGCAGGTTGGATCGGCGTCGCCTGGCCCGCAGCCGCACCAGGGCGAAGGGGCCATAACCCGCCATGGCTGCGAAGCACAGCGCCACCGGCGCGACCCCGGTGGTCGCAAGGACCCCGACTGCGACGAACACGAAAGCCACCAGGCAGGCAACGACCAGGGTGCGTGGACCGAGGGACGGGTACCCCGCCTGGACGAGCTCGTCGTGCAACCGGTCCATGAGCGAGACCCGTTGCGGGCGTATGGGTTTCGGCTCAGGCACCCAGGCCGACCACCACAGGCAGAAGAGGCCACAGCCCAGGAGCAACCCCACGAGGATTCCGATCATCTGGTCACTCCTGGGCCAAGAGGGCGGCAACGTCGTACCCGGCGCGTCGGAACCGCTCCGGATGCGGCGGGAAACCGTCTGCTCGACGGAGCACACCCTCACGCTGGGTGAAGATGTCGGCCGTCTCGACGACGTCACCCTCGACCCGCCCCGGTACCGCGACGATCTCGCGAACCCGCCGGACCCCATCGTGGTCGAGCGCGGCGTGCACCACGATGTCGACTGACCCCGCGACGGTCGGCACGACGAACCGACTACCGACGTTCTCGCCGGCGAGCAGCGGCAGCGTGCACATCTTCGTGATGGCTTCGCGAGCGCTGTTGGCATGGATGGTGCACATGCCGGGCAGACCGCTGTTGAGGGCGATGAGCAGGTCGAGGCTCTCGGCCTGACGCACCTCTCCGACGATGATCCGCGACGGACGCATGCGCAGCGCTTCCCTGACCAGTCGTCGCAGTGGAATCTCCCCGGTGCCCTCGAGGCTGGGCTGACGACACTGCATCGATGCCACGTCCCTGAGCGGGATCTTCAGCTCGAAGACCTCCTCGCACGTGACGACTCGTTCGCGTGGTGGGATGGCGGCACTCAGGCAGTTGAGCAGCGTCGTCTTGCCGGCTTGGGTCCCTCCCGCCACGAGGATGTTGAGCCCGGAGGCGACGGCGGCGCCCAGGAAACGCGCGGCGTGCGGCGTCAGGGTGCCGAGCCCGACCAGGTCGTCGAGGTGCGCTGCACGGACCACGAACTTGCGGATGTTGACCGACCAGTGCGCCCGGGTGATGTCCGGGATGACCACGTGGAGGCGTGACCCGTCCGGGAGGACGGCGTCGACGAACGGACTCGACAGGTCGACCCGCCGACCACTCGTCTTGAGCATCCTTTCGACGAGGTCGCGGACGGAGTCGGCCGTCAACATCGTGGTGGTCAGCTCGGAGACTCCTCCACGGGCAACGAACACCTTCGTGGGCTCGTTGATCCAGATCTCCTCGATCTCGGGGTCGTCGAAGTAGGGCTGCAGCGGACCGAACCCCGCCACCGCGTCCTTCACCGACTTCACCGCGTGCTCGAGGTCGGCCAGTGCCGGAAGGCTCCCGTGCAGCGAGCGCTCGTCGTAGTCGGCCACCGCGTCGCGCACGAGTCGGTCCAGCTCCCCCACGTCCCGGACAGGGTCAACCCCTGACCGGCGGATGAGCTCCCGAACTTCGGACTCAACGGTCATGACAGCGTCCATCTCATCCCCCCAGGACGTCCCAACCCCCCTGGTAGGCGAACCCCTCGTTTGCCTCCGGCTGCGGACGTCTGCGTCATACTAGCGGGTAACTTTCCAGCCCGCTCCTGCCCGTCCACAGGGCACGGGGCAACCGCCCGGACACTCCCCTCGGCCGGTCAGCCTCGTTCCCGAGGTCGAGCGAGTGTCACTCGACCAGTGGCTCGCGTCGGCGCCACCGCGACCGGTCAGCCCAGAACCAGAGGATCCACGCCACTCCGCCGAGGACAGCCGTCGACAGTGCCGACAGCTCAACCGTCCAACCGGGCGGGTCCCATCGCAGGGTGATGGTGGAGCCTTTCGAACCGGGAGGCAGTGCCACCCGCAGGAGCATGCCGCTGACCGGCGCCACCCGCTCGGCGCCCTCGGTGGAGTAGCCCGGCCAGGCGAGGCGGCTGAAGGTGACCGTTCCACGACCCGACCCCGAACTGGTCACTCGTAGTCTGACCACGCGATCGGACACGGACTCCCGGTCCACGACGACGCCCGCGGAGGTCGCCACCACACCCCCGGCCGAGGGGACGGCGTGGTTTCGCGTCCAGACAACGGTGTGGGTCGTCACCCCGGCCACCCTCCACCCCTGTGGTGGACGCATGAGGTCCGTCGTCGGAAAGGACGGGCGGTACAGGACCACGGAGCTGACCGAGAGGAGGTCAGCCCATGGCCGGCCCGTCGTGGGTTCGGTCGACATCAGCGCGCTCAGCGCCCTGGCGCACGTGCCACCGTTGACCGTTCGGCAGAACCTTTCGCTGAACCTGCGGAACCTGATGGTTGAGTACCCGTTCTGGACATCCCCGCGCCCCAGGTACCACGACGAACCGATGAGAAGTTCGTCAGCGATGGCCGGGTTGAGTTGGATCTGACCCCCCGCTTCTCCTAGGACCATGACGTCGCCACGGGCCGACGGGATCCGGCCGCCATACTGCGCCGGCGCCGCAGGCATGTGTCGATCGGCCGCGGGAGGAACCGGGTAGAGGGCGAACAGGACGACGAACAACGCCACCGTCCAGGCCAGGACAACGCCCGTTGTCGTGCGCGCCCCCCGATGGCCGAGTGACCAGGCCGTCATCCCCAGCGCCAAACCCAGAAGCACCACACCCAGCGCTGCCTGCTTGCCTTGGCCCGGGTCACGGGCCACCACGACGTAGGCGGCTCCGCACACCCACGCGAGCGACAGGATCAGGCGAGACCGCGAGACCCGCGTGGGGAGGCATCGAGAGGCAACCACGGCGAGCAGCACGACGAGGGGCACCATCAGGGCCGGCACGACGCGCATCGGCCACCGCAACGGCCCGACAGCGCTCGGACCGAGCACCCACAGGAGGAGGACCGCCGTCGCCACAGCTGCGCCAGCCAGGTCGCGCGACGAGCGCCGGAGCCGTCCGAGGTCAATCCACAGGACCGCTGGGAGGAGCCAGACGAGGTAGCTCCTCTTCCGCGTCGGCAACATCGACGAGAAGAGGCTTTGGAGGTCCACCGTGAACCCGCCCCGCCCTACCACCGCCCACGAGTCCCTCATCGTCACGGGCGAGGTCAGCAGGCCAGGCAGATACACCGCAACCGAGACCAACCCACTGAAGGTCAAGAGGCCGACGACCGTGAACAGCTCTGGTCGGGAGCGGGACAGCGCCGCGTCGACCAGACAGCCGAGCAAGATCACCGTCAGCCACATCGCGCAGTAGACGTAGCCGACGGCGGCAACCAGGTAGCACAGGATCAGCGCGCCCGCCGGGCTGCGCCCCGCCATCGCCCGCCGGATGAACCACCACGCCCAGGGCAGGAGTGCCGCCCCCATGTGACCGTTGACCCACGAGGGCCAGTCCTGGAACACCGACTGGCCGGAGAGCCCCACGACGAGTCCGGCCACGAGGGCGAAGGGCTCACGGGCGCCGTAGCTGGTGGCGACCAGGTACGTGCCGACGCCACCGAGAACGATGAGCCCGATCTTCAACACCGTGACGAACACGACGACGTCGGGCACGACCGTGGCCAACACGCCGATGAGGATCGTCAGGGGGCTGAACAGTCCCCACTGTCCTTCCGCGGCGTAGTTTCCGGCCTCCCAGGCCAAGGGTTCCATGAGGGGGAGATGGCCCTCGCGCACGGCTTCGCCCAAGTGGTACCACCAGCCCAGGTACGCGATCTGGGTATCGCCGCGGAAGAAGTATCGACCATTCCACAGCAGCGGCGTGGCGCCGACCACGGTCAGCAGGAACGCGAGAACGCACGGTCCCGGCGGAGGGCGCCCCACCCCCCGTGTCCACCGCGGGATGGCGACCGCCCGCACGCGGTCAGGCTAACAGGCGCGCCCGTCGTGATCGAGCAACGCCGCAGGTCAGAGGGGTGCAGGCAGGCGACCGAGCTCAGGCCATCCCCCGGCGTGAACACGTCGACAACGTCCCAGACCCCGGTCGGCAAACCCCTCGTCTGCCTCCGGTTGCGGACGTCCACGGAACACTAGGGGGTAACGTACCGGCTCGGTCCTTGTCGTCCACAGTGGTGGATAACCACATGGACCCCTTCCGCTCCCTGCCTACGGTCGTGGCATGCGACTACAGCTGACGGTCGTGCGCCGTTCCACAGGACGGGTCGCGCCGTCGCCCCGACCCGTCGAGGTCGAGGTCGAGGTCGAGGCTCCCGTGGGTGCCACCTCGTCCGACCTGGCCACCGCCTTGGGGGACCTCCTGGCCGACCACGCACCGCACCTCGTGGCCGACCAGACGCGCGACGAGCTGCGGGACCCGGTCATCTGGATCGGCGGGATCCCCGTCGCCGACGACGCCTTGCTGGGGCTGGGGCTGCTCGTCGACGGTGCGGCGATCGCCCTCGCCTCCAGGCGTCCGCTCGGGCCCCCTGCCCGCAGCTCCCCGCGCACCCCGGTCGCCCTGGCGATCGCCCATGGACCCGACGCCGGTCGGACGGTCGAGCTGGCACCGGGGTACTACACCGTGGGTCGCTCCGACGAGGCGACCATCGGTCTCGACGACCAGCGACTGTCTCGGCTGCACGCTGCTGTCCGGGTGACGGTCGACGACATCACCCTTGCCGACCTCGGGTCGACCAACGGCACCGACCTCGATGGTGCCCCTGTCGGCTCAGAACCCGTTCACCTGGTGGTCCGTACGACCGTCAAGGTCGGCGACACCGTGCTGGTCCTGCGTCCGGCGGCCGCGGTTCCGGCCGCGCTCAGTGCTCGACCTGACGGGACCCGCGCCGTCAACAGGCGGCCCCGGCTGCTCTCGCCCACTGCTTCCGTGTCGATCGCGCTACCGTCACCGCCGGAGGCGCCCGGCCGCGCCCGCGTGCCCTGGATCGCGATGCTGCTCCCGGTCCCGTTCGCAGCCGTCATGGCGGTCTTCTTCGGTCCGATGATGCTTGCGTTCGCGGTGATGAGCCCCCTCCTGATGGCGGGCACCGCCTTGAGCGACCGCCTCGGGAGCAAGCGGACGTATGCCGCGGAGCACGCGGCATACGAACGTCACCTTGCCAGCGCCGGACAGCGCGTGGCGGCGGCCTGCGCCGAGGAGTCGCGTTCACTCCGACGAGCGCTACCCGACCCCTCCGAGATCCTCGCGATCGCGACGTTGCCAGGCGCCCGTCTCTGGGAGCGACGTCGCGGAGACGCTGACGCACTCACGGTGAGCATCGGCCAGTGCACGACAGCAGCGACCGTGCGGGTCATCCGACCGCCCGGCGACCAGGGCGCGGAACATCCTGCGGTGCAACAGGTTCCGTGCGCCGTCTCGTTGGCCGGCATCGGGGTCCTGGGGGTCTGCGGTGAGCGCAGCGCTGTGATGGGCGTGCTGCGCGTCGTCCTCGGCCAGCTCGTCGCCCTGCACTCCCCCCTCGATCTCGACCTCGTCCTCGTCGCCGGGGCACTGCGAGCTGACCCGGCCTGGTCATGGATGAGTCGACTCCCCCACGTGCGCCAACCGGATGGCGAAACGAACCGGCAGTGGGTCAGCGGCCTGGACGACGACGGCACCGCCCGTGCCGCCGTCGTCCAGCTGGCCGAACGAGTCCGGGCGCGCCGCTCGGCTCCGGCCGTCGCTACCAGCCGGTGGTCCGGCTCTCGCACGGTGGTGGTCCTCGACGGAGCCTCTGCCCTGCGTGGCCTCCCCGACCTTGCCGAGGTGCTCGAGCACGGTCCGTCCGTCGGGATCTGCGTGGTCGCCCTCAACGAGGACCGCGCCGGGCTGCCGTCCGAGTCCGGGGCCGTTCTCGACCTGACCACCCCTGCCCGCGCCTCGTTGCACCTCCCGGGCGGTGCCGCCACCGACCTCGTCGTGGACCGGGCCGGCGCCTGGTGGGCCGACCGGCTCAGCCGGGGGCTCGCTCCGCTGCGGGACGCGACACCCGGAGGAAGGGACGAGTCGCTGCCGACAGCCCTCGGCCTTGCCCACCTGTTGGGCATCGCGCAGGACAGGGACGCACCCGACGACGCCCCGGCCGCGTTGGTCCGCAGCTGGGCACGGACACCACACCGCACGGCCGTGCCGATCGGCGTCACCGCCGAGGGCCCTTTCACCGTGGACCTTGCCGAAGACGGGCCGCACATTCTCCTGGCCGGCACCACCGGCGCCGGCAAGTCGGAGCTGCTGCGGACCCTGGTCGCCTCTCTCGCGCTCCACAACCGTCCCGAGCACCTCTCGTTCGTCCTCGTCGACTACAAGGGTGGCGCAGCCTTCCGCGAGTGCCAGGGCCTGCCCCACGTGGCCGGCGTGGTGACCGACCTCGATGACCATCTCGCTGACCGCACCCTCGCATCTCTCCTGGCCGAGCTCACGCGGCGTGAGCGGCTGCTCGCCGAGGCTGCGGTCACGGATTTCGTTGCGTACCAGTCCTCGTCGACCTCTGCAGCGTGCCCGCTTGCGCGACTTGTCATCGTCGTCGACGAGTTCAGGGCGCTGGCTGAAGAGCTCCCCCAGTTCGTCGACGGGGTCGTCCGCGTCGCCGCCCTGGGCAGGTCCCTCGGCGTCCACGTCATCCTCGCCACGCAACGACCGGCGGGGGTGGTGACGGCCGACATCAAGGCCAACGTCAACCTGCGCATCGCCCTGCGCGTCCGCGACCGCGCTGACTCCGACGACGTCATCGACGCTCCCGATGCCGCGGGACTCGATCGCGCCGTGCCGGGGCGTGGTTTCGCTCGGGCCGGAGGCGGATCCCTGGTGACCTTCCAGGCAGCCCACGCGGGCGGACGTTCCCGCCCGGCCGCGCCCAGCGGCATACGCGTCAGGGCTGTCGAGTGGGACCACGGGCCGGCACCGTGGCCTGTCGCGCCCGGCGACCAGGAGGCGGTGGGCTCGGACCTCGCGGACATCATCGAGGTCGTGGCGGAAGCTGTCGCGCAGATCGGCGCACGTGCGGCACGCAGTCCGTGGTTGCCTCCCCTGCCGAGTCGGCTGGACGCAGAGGCCTTGTCTGCCGAGGCCGCGTACCTCATTCCCATCGGGCTCGCGGACCAGCCTGCAGCACAGCGACAGCTTCCGCTGGCGGTCGATCTCGCTGCGCCGGGTCACTGGGGCTTCGTCGGCACCGCGGGGAGCGGACGCAGCAGTGCCCTGGCGGCCGTCGTCCTCGGCGCCACCTCCGCGCTCGACCCCACCCGGCTGCACCTGTATGCCGTGAGCGGGGGTTCGCTGTCCCACCTCGAGGCGCTGCCCCACTGCGGCGCACACGTCGGGTGGGACGACCTGCCCAGGCTGGAGCGCCTGGTCGCCAGGCTGTCCCGCGACGTGGCCGACCGCAGGCAGCGACTCGCTGCGAGCGGTCACGCCACAATGGCCGCTTGGTGGCAGGCGGGTGACCACCTCGCGCCTCCCGGGCTGCTGGTCGTCGTGGACGACTGGGACGTGCTGGCCCAGCGCACCGACGAGGTGGCGCACGGCACCGTGGTGGAGCGACTGTTGGGGCTGCTTCGGGAGGGAGCCGGGGTGGGACTCACCGCAGCGCTGGCGGGTGAGCGAGCCCTCCTGGTCGGACGCGCCGCCTCGGCCGTGGCCCATCGGGTCCTGTTGAGGCTTGCCGAACCGGCCGACCTGTTGCTCGCGGGCCTCCCAACGAGGGCCGTGCCCCGCTCGCAGCCGCCCGGCCGCGGCATCCTGTTGGACGGCACCGAGGTCCAGCTCGCCCTCGCGTCGCCGCGACTGAGCCCATCTGCGGTCGCGCCGGTAGCGGCGGTGGCGGCGGTCACGTCGGGTGCGCCGGTCGCGGCGGGCGCGACCCACCCGAGGAAGACCCACACCCGCGGCAGGGGGCCATCGGCCTCGCTCGCGGACGAAGAGCGCCCGACCCGCCTGCCTTGGCGGGTCGACGCCCTCCCGAATCGGGTGGGCGCCGCGTCCCTGCAGAGACCTTCCGGGCACGACGACCTGGTGCCGATCGGTGTGGGTGGCGACGAGCTCGCTGTGCAGGGCCTTTCCCCCGACCGAGATGGCCGACGCTGGATCGTGGCCGGCAGCAACGGATCTGGTGTGTCGACAACGCTCGCCATGATCGCCACCGAGCTGCTGAGGCGGGGGCGACGTCTGGCCGTCGTCGCAACCCGACCGGGTCCATGGGGCGCCGTGCGTTGCGACCCGCGGGTCGCGTGGTGCGACGACCCGACCCAGCCCCAAGACCTCGTGGCCCTGCGCCGGGACGTGCCGAACCTGGCCGTGCTGGTGGACAACGCCGACGAGCTGCTCGACTCCGCAGTCGAAGCCGCGCTGAGGCAGGTGACCGCACTGGTCGACCGCGACGACGGCCTCGTGGTGGCTGGCTGCGACGCGAGCACCCTCGCCGCGCAGTACCGCGGCCTCACCGTGGAGCTGGCCCGACACCGCACGGGGGTCCTGCTCGGACCGGAGACCTCGGCCGGGGCGGACGTGTTCGGTGTCCGGGTGCCGGTCGACCGCGCTGCCCTCCCTGGTCGGGGCTACCTCGTGCACGGCGGCGTCGCGACGGCCTTGCAGGTCGCGATGCCCGACCAAGCCCCAGACCAACCCTGACCAGCCCCCTACCAAGCCCCGACCAGCCATCTACGCGAAGCTCGCCGCGGCACGAGCCCGCCCTGCGCGCGGGGCGGGTCCGGACTAGGGTCAGGAGGTGACTCTCACCCCTGACCTGGCCGCCCTCGGCGACGAGAAGTTCGTCTCCCTCACCACGTTCCRCAAGTCCGGCGAAGGCGTGCCCACCACCGTGTGGGTCGGCCGCGACGGTGACTCGCTCGTCGTGACCACGCCGAGCGGCAGTGGCAAGGTCAAGCGGGTGCGCAACGAGGGGCGCATCGAGCTGCAGCCGTCCAGCCGTCGCGGGACCATCGACAACTCCGTCCCGCCGGTGGCAGGCATGGCCGAGGTCGTGGAGGGCAGTCACGCGACGACCCGACTCGATGAGGTGATGGGCGCCAAGTACGGGCTCGAGTACCGCCTCGTCATGGGGATCGAGCGGCTGCTCCGCCGCGGCGCCCCGCAGCGCGTCATGTTGCGCATCACTCCGGCGCCTGACACCGCCTGAGCGAGGGCTCGGACCGGCCCGGGCGCGGCCCAGACCCGGCCTCGGCGCGGCCGGCTCAGTCCGTCGAGACGTCTTCGGTGTCCTCGGCGTCTGTCGTGTTGGCCCGGATCGCCGCCACGATGCCGACCAGCGCCACGACGATGAGGAGCGCACCCACGAGGCCTCGACCGCCCTGCACGAGGCTCCAGCCGACGGGGAGCAGCAGCGCGTTCCAGACGACGGTCGGGGTGTTCGGCCAGTTGTCGCCGCGCAGCCAGCCCCGGGCCATCACGCCGATGCCGACGGCGAAGACCGCGATCAGCAGCGCCGACATGACCACGCGCGTGACGTCGCCGGCTGAGTCCTGGGTCAGCTCCCAGAGGTAGAACACGACGAACCCCAGCAGCGTCACGACCTGCACGGCGCACACCCCTGCAGCAACAGAGCGGAACACGTCGCGAGGGCGGGACGGGGCAGGGGCCGGGCTGGTCACGGGACTCAGGCTAGGCCCGCGCGCGGACGGCGCGCACGCGGCATACCGAACGTGCCCTCAGGTCAGCCAACAGGGGGCCGGCCATGCCACACGTGGGCTGTCGAGGCCACCCGCTGGGCGCGGATGACCGGGATTCGGACGCGCGAAATGGCCCTTGCGGGCCGTCTCCGTCCGACATGTGACCAACACCTCACTGTTACACGGGCGATATCTTGTGCTCAGACGCCCGAAACTGAGCCCGATCTGTGAGGCTGGAACAGAAACACCCGGCAACCCGTTGGCAGAAGTGCGTCCACCCCACCAAAATGGGTGCGCACGTGTTTCTCCCTGTGTGGACATGGGTCGGCTAGTCTTGCCGGTCGGCCCTGACTCTCAGGTGAACGACCCCGCACACCCCGCAATGACGCGTCCGTGCCGTGAGGTCCGCAACCCAGGGCCCACCACACGGACGCGAACCCCCCCTGTCACCGCAAGGAGCACGATCTTCATGGACTGGCGCGACCGCGCTGCCTGCCTCGACGAGGACCCTGAGCTGTTCTTCCCGATCGGGAACACCGGCCCGGCGATCCTCCAGATCGAGGAAGCAAAAGTTGTGTGCCGACGCTGCACCGTAGTCGACGTGTGCCTCAAGTGGGCCATCGAGTCCGGCCAGGACGCCGGCGTCTGGGGCGGCATGTCCGAGGACGAGCGCCGCGCCCTCAAGCGTCGCAACGCTCGCGCCCGTCGCGCCGGCTGACCCGAGCGTTCCTCCACCGACTCACGTCGGCCGCACCAACACGACCCCCACAACTGCACAGAACAGGGACCGCCGTCAGGCGAGCTCCCTCCCCAGTGGCCGAAGCCGCGCGATGAAACGCACCCGCGTCCCGTGCGGCTTTGCTGCTTCCCAGGTGATCCGGCCCCGCAGGTCCTGGATGAGCGACTGCACGATCTGGGTGCCGAGCCCCGAGCCACCCGGCCTGAAGTCGCCCGGCAGACCCACCCCGTCGTCGGTGATCGTCACGGTGAGGAGCTCGTCGCCGCGGTCGTCCGTCGTGCGGTGGGCCTCGACCTCGACGGTGCCTCCACCGGTCTCGGCGAGGCCGTGCTCGACGGCGTTCTGGACCAGCTCGGACAGCACCATGGCCAGGGCGGTCGCGTCCTCGGCGCGCAGCGTGCCGAACGACCCCTGCACCGCCGAGGTGATCGGGTGCTCGACCTTGGCCACCTCCGTGATGGCCTGCAGCCCGCGCACCGCGATGTCGTCGAAGTCGACCGTCTCATCGAAGCCCGCGCTCAGCGTCTCGTGGACCAGCGCGATGACCCCCACGCGTCGCACCGCCTCCTCGAGCGCCACCCGACCGGCCTCTCCCTCGGGCAGCCTCCTCGCCTGGAGCCGCAGCAGCGCCGCGACGGTCTGGAGGTTGTTCTTCACGCGGTGGTGGATCTCGCGGATCGTCGCGTCCTTGGTGAGCAGCTCGAGCTCGCGGCGCCGCAGCTCGGACACGTCGCGCAGCAGCAGCAGCGCGCCTATCCGGTGGCCCCCCTCGGTCAGCGGGATCGCGCGCATCGAGACGCTCGCGCCACGCGAGGTCACCTCGGTGCGCCACGGCGCCCGCCCGGTCACGACGAGCGCCAGCGACTCGTCGACCGGTGACTCGTCCCGCAGGAGGTCGGCCACGACCTGGGCCAGCAGCTCGCCGATGACGTCGCCGACGTGCCCGAGGCGGTGGACGGCCGAGAGGGCGTTCGGGCTGGCGTAGGACACGATCCCGTTGACGTCGAGCCGGATGACGCCATCCCCCACGCGCGGCGCGCCACGCCGCTGCCCGGTGGGCGCTGCCGTGTTGGGGAACTCCCCTGCCGCGATCATCCGCGCCAACGCGTCGGCGAGCGCCTGGTAAGTCAGCTCCAGCCGGCTCGGCGTCCGCATCGCCGCCAGGTTGGTATGCCGCGTGATCACCGCGAGCGCACGCCCTCCCCGCACGACGGGGATGGCTTCCTCGCGGACCGGCATGTCGTCGCGGAAGATCGGGTCCTTCTCGCGGACGATGCGGAGGTCGAGGTAGGACTGGTCCAGCAACGACTGGCGCCCGCGATGCGTGCGACGGCCCACGACGTCCTCGAAGAACACCATCTGTCCCGTCGTCGGGCGGACGTGGGCGACGGCGAGCCAGCCCTCGATCCCGCCCGGCACCCACAGCACCAGGTCGGCGAAGGACAGGTCGGAGATGAGCTGCCAGTCACCGACGAGCAGCTGCAGCCACTCGACCTCGGCGGGCGCGAGGTCGGTCGCTGACTGGAGGACCTCGTTGAGGGTGGGCACGCGGGAAGCCTAATCGGCGAGACGTTGCCACCCTCGGTGCGCCCGCCCGGCTCGTACCGTGCTCATCGGTTCGGGTCGGGCAGGGCCGGCGACTTCCGGGGTTGTCGGCTGCAGGGTCAGGCGAGCGTGACGGGATCCCCCACCGAGATCGTGCCGGGGTGGAGGATCGAGGCGTACAGACCCGCGTTGAGGTCGTGGTGGTCGCTGATCGCCTTCAGCATGCCGCCGCGGGCGGCGAGGCCCACCTGCGCCACCCCGACCATGCGGCACCTCTCGATCGGCTCGGCGACGTGCACCCGCACCGTCCCGATGGCGACCTCGCGCCCGACCCACGACTCCTCGGCATACGGCTGATCGGTCCGAACCACGATGTTGGCGCGCAGGTGCCGCGGGTCCAGAGGTCGACCGTCGCCCTCGTGACGACCGAGCTCGGCGAGGGTGGCGCTGCCCACGATGGACAGCTGCGCCTGGTCCTGGTGCATCACGTCGGTCTCGCGTCGCAGGGTGACCGGCTCGCCGAAGTGCTCCGACAGCACCGCGTCGGCATCCGGTTGCCCGACAAGGACCTCCCTCCCGTCGGCCGACCGCACCACGGTGTCGCTGCCGAGCTTGACGGCAGCAAGCTCGAAGACCGGGTCCATCCGGCGGAAGCGCCGGGTGTGCTTGCCGCTGGCCAGCTTGCCGTCGGCGCCGTAGACGGCGTACTCGCGGTCGGCGAGCAGCCCCTCGCGCCCGACCTCAACGGTCGACAGGGTCTCGCCACCCATGGACTTCACCGGGTAGCGGGTCACCAGGACCACCTGGTACTTCGTCAGCTCAGCGGTCACCCGGGTCACCCTAACCGCACGATCACGCCACATCGCCGTCCATTTCCGCCTAGTCTCGCGGACCATGACCGACCAGCCTCCCGTTCCGCCGGCCGCGTCGCTGGGCACCATCCGGCTGACGATCCAGGGCAACGTGATGACCAGCAACGCCCTCACGCCCACGCTCCGCATCAACGGATACCCCGTGCCCACTCGCTACGGCACCCAGGACCTGCCCGTCTACGCCGGGCCCAACCACCTCGACATGCAGGCCCAGTGGATGCGGACCTACGGCCAGGCGTCCCTCGACACGACCGTGGCCCCCGGTCAGGTCGTCGAGGTCTGGTACGCCTCGCCCCTGCACCAGTTCGCGAGGGGCAACATCGGGTTCACCAAGCAGCCCCGTCCCGGCATGGGGTGCCTGTGGGTGGTGCTCGGCTTCGCCGCCCTGTGCGTGGCGGTGGTCGTCGTCGGGCAGGTCGTCAGCGCCCTGAGCCCCTAGGACCCGGGCAGGGCTGTCGGTTCGGCAAAGCCGTCAGGAGCTGGCTGCCCCGGAGCGGATCACCGAGCGCAGCGTGCGCAGGGCGACCGAGAGCGCGGCGATGTTGGGCTTGTCGAGCCGTTCGATGCCTGACAGAGCAGTCTTGGCGCGGGCCAGGCTCTCCGCGTTGGCCTTGGCCCACTGCTCGTAGCGCTCCACCGGTGTCGCGCCCGACGTCGACGCGTCGATCACGGAGCGCACCAGGCTCTCCAGCACGGCATACAGGTCGTCGCGCAGGGCGCCGCGCGCGAGCGCGTCCCACCGGTCGTCACGCGGCAGGTTGGTGACGCGGGTGAGCATCGCGTCGATGCCGAACCTCTCGGACAGGACGAAGTAGAGGGGTGCCACGTCGGTCGGCGCCTCCCCCGTGTCGGTGGCGATGTCGACGATGTCGAGCAGCGAGAACTGGTCGAGCAGGCTCGCGGACTTGAGCGCCAGGGCCTCAGGCACACCGAGCTTCTCCAGGCTCGAGGCGTTGCGCTGCAAGCGCTTGAGCTCGGCACCCTTGAGCAGGTCGTGGATCTGGGGGGCGAACTGGCCGACCACCTCGCCGAACCGGGCCACCTCGTTGGCGACGTCGAGGCGCGAGGGCCGCGAGGTGAGGAACCAGCGCATCGACCGGTCGATCAGCCGCCGGAACTCGAGGTACAGCTGGCTCTGCACATCGGTGGACACGACGTTGTCGAGGGCCTCGACCTCGTGCACGAAGCCCGGCAGGTCGAAGATCTCGCGGCAGACCACGAAGGCCCGGGCGATCTGCTCCGGCGTCGCGCCGGTCTCCTCCATGGCACGGAAGGCGAACGTGATGCCACCCCGGTTGACCATCGAGTTGACCACCGAGTTGGTGATGATCTCGCGCCGCAGCGGGTGCTCGGCGAGCTCGCCGGCGAACTGCTCTCGCAGGGCGGCGGGGAAGTACTCGGTCAGGGTCGCCTGGAACCAGGGGTCGTCGGGCAGCTCCGAGGGGAGCAGGTCCTCCTTGAGAGCCAGCTTCGCGTAGGCCACGAGCACCGAGAACTCCGGCGACTTCAGGCCCAGGCCGTCTGCGAACCGGCGGTCGATCTCGGTGTCGGTCGGCAGGAACTCCAGGGCACGGTCGAGGTCGCCGCGCTCCTCGAGCCAGTGGATCAGCCGCTGGTGGACCGGGAGCATGGGGTGCTCCTGGGCACGGGCGTTGCCGAGCAGCACGTTCTGCTCGTAGTTGTCGCGCAGCACCTGGTGGGCGACGTCGTCGGTCATCGACGCGAGCAGCGTGTTGCGCTGCTTGAGCGTCATGTCGCCGGCCTTGACGAGTGCGGTCAGCAGGATCTTGATGTTGACCTCGTGGTCCGAGGTGTCGACGCCTGCCGAGTTGTCGATCGCGTCGGTGTTCACCCGCACACCGTGCAGGGCCGCCTCGATCCTGCCGAGCTGGCTGAGGCCGAGGTTGCCGCCCTCGCCGACGACCTTGCAGCGCAGCTGCCCACCGTCGACGCGGATCGGGTCGTTGGCGCGGTCACCGATGTCGGCGTTGACCTCGCTGGCGGCCTTGACGTAGGTGCCGATGCCGCCGTTCCACAGCAGGTCGACCGGCGACTGGAGGATCGCCTTCATCAGCGCGGCCGGGGTCATCGACGTGGCGTCCTTGGGCAGGCCCAGCGCCGCGGTCATCTCCGGGGTGATGGCGATCGACTTGAGGGACCGGTCGAACACCCCTCCGCCCGCGGAGATCAGCGACGTGTCGTAGTCCGCCCAGGACGAGCGGGGCAGGTCGAACAGCCGCTGGCGTTCCGGGAAGCTCGTCGCCGCGACGGGATCGGGGTCGATGAAGATGTGACGGTGGTCGAAGGCCGCGACCAGCCTGATGTGCTCGGAGAGCAGCATGCCGTTGCCGAAGACGTCGCCCGACATGTCGCCGATCCCGACGGCGGTGAAGTCCTTGGTCTGGGTGTCATGGCCCATCTCGCGGAAGTGCCGTTTGACCGACTCCCAGGCCCCGCGAGCCGTGATGCCCATGGCCTTGTGGTCGTAGCCGGCGGACCCTCCCGACGCGAACCCGTCGTCGAGCCAGAAGCCGTAGGACTGCGCCACGCCGTTGGCGATGTCCGAGAACGTCGCCGTGCCCTTGTCAGCCGCGACCACGAGGTAGGAGTCGTCGGGGTCGTGCCGCACCACCGAGGCAGGGGGCACGATCTGCGACCCGTCGCGGTTGTCGGTGAGGTCGAGCAGCCCCGAGATGAAGACCTTGTAGGACCCGATGCCCTCGGCCAGCCAGGCGTCCCGGTCGACCGTGGGGTCGGGCAGCTGCTTGGCGTAGAAACCGCCCTTGGACCCGGTCGGCACGATGACGGCGTTCTTGACCATCTGGGCCTTGACCAGCCCGAGCACCTCGGTGCGGAAGTCCTCCCGGCGGTCCGACCAGCGCAGCCCGCCCCGGGCGACCGGCCCGAACCGCAGGTGCACACCCTCGACGCGCGGCGAGTAGACGAAGATCTCGAACTGCGGCCTCGGAGCCGGCAGGTCGGGGACCTTCTTGGGGTTGAGCTTGATCGAGACGTAGGTCTTGTCCGCGCCCGACGCGTCGGCCTGGTAGAAGTTCGTGCGCAGCGTCGCCGTGATCACGCCGAGGAACGCGCGGATGATCCGGTCGTGGTCAAGGCTCTTGACGTCGTCGAGGTCCTTGGTGATCTGGTCGCACAACGCGCTCTGCGCAGCCTCGCGCTCGGGACCTGCCGCACCGGCATACCGGCTCGGGTCGAAACGGGCCTCGAAGAGGGCCACGAGCTTGCCCGCGAGCTTGAGGTTGGACGCGAGCGCGGACTCGACGTAGTCCTGCGAGAAGGTCGAGCCCGTCTGGCGGAGGTACTTGGCGACGGTGCGCAGGATGACGACCTGGCGCCAGGTCAGCCCGGCCCCGAGGACGAGCGCGTTGAACCCGTCGGACTCCGCCTGACCGCGCCACACGGCGCCGACCGCGTCCTGGAACAGCTCGCGCAACCGGTCGCGACCTCCGTCACCGGACCACACCTTGTCGTTGCGGACCCGCAGGCCGAAGTCGTAGACCCAGAGGTTCACGCCGTCGCCGCGCGAGATCTCGTAGGGCCGCTCGTCGACGACCTCGACCCCCATGTGGGTGAACATCGGCAGCACCTGGGTCAGCGACAGGGGGCTGCGGCGGTAGAGCTTGAAGCGACGCTCGTTGGCCGGGGCGCCGGGCTCTTGGTACATGTTGAGCCCGGTGGAGTCGTCGCCCTCGAGCGCGTCCATGTGCCGGATGTCGGCCACTCCGATGCGGGAGGTGAAGTCCTCCTTGTAGGCCTCGGGGAAGGCGCGGCCATAGAGACCAGTCAGGCGCGCAGCCGCCTCCTCGCCGTGCTCGGTGCGGGCGGCCTCGCTGAGGTCCTCGTCCCACGTGCGGGTCGCGTCGACGAGCTGGCGCTCGAGCACAGCCTCGTCGATCGGCGGGATCGACTCGCCCGCCGGTACGCGGACGACGAAGTGCAGCCGCGCCAGCACGGACTCGGAGACCCGGGTGGTGAAGTCCACCGTGGCACCCGGAAAGGCTTGCCGCAGAATGGATTCCATCTTGAGTCGCACCGCGGTGTTGTAGCGGTCGCGCGGGATGTAGACGAGGCAGGACACGAACCTGCCGAACCGGTCGCGACGCAGGAAGAGCTTGGTCTTGCGGCGCTCCTGCAGGTGCAGCACCGAGGTCGCGTTGTCGTAGAGCGCCTCCTCGTCGGCCTGGAACAGCTCGTCGCGCGGGTAGTTCTCGAGCACCTCGAGGAGGTCCTTGCCCGAGTGCGAGTCGGGGAGGAACCCGGTGCGCTGGAAGATCGCGGAGACCTTGTCGCGCAACACCGGCACACGGGTCACCGACTCGGTGTAGGCGCTCGAGGTGAACAGGCCGAGGAAGCGCTTCTCCCCCGTCACCTCACCCGAGACGTCGAACTGCTTGACGCTCACGTAGTCGAGGTAGGTGTTGCGGTGCACGGTCGCCCGCGAGTTCGCCTTGGTGATGATGAGCAGCTCACGGGCCCGCGCCACGACGCTGGCCTGCTCGCTCAGCAGCACGCCGTCGCCCGGGCGGTCGTAGCGCAGCAGCCCGAGCCCGGTGCCCTGGACGGCCTCGAGCCGGTCGCCGTCGGCGCCGCGCTCCAGGGCGTACTCGCGGTAGCCGAGGAAGGTGAAGTGGTTGTCGGCGAGCCACTCGAGCAGCCCGTGGGCCTGCTCGACCTCGTCGTCGGCTATGCCGGTCGGCGGGGAGTCCACCAGGTCCTTGGCCACCTGGGAGCAGGTGGCCTTCATCTTGGGCCAGTCCTCGACCGCCTCGCGGACGTTGCCCAGCACGCGGCGCAGCCCCTCGGCGACCTCGGCGCGCTGTGCTGGGTCGCTGTCGCGGTCGATCTCCAGGTGCATCCACGACTCGCGGACCAACCCGAAACCGCCGTCGCCCGAGCCGTAGGACCCCGCGGTCGACGCGGCGTCTGCGTCACCCAGCACGAGCTCCTCGAGCTCACCCGTGGCGTTGCGGCGCACCCGCATCGTCGGGTGCACGACCAGGTGCACCGAGCGCTCCATCCGCTGGAGCTCGGCGCTCACCGAGTCGACGAGGAAGGGCATGTCGTCGGTGACGATCTGCACGACCGTGTGGCCGCTGGCCCAGCCCTGCTCCTCGACCTCGGGGTTGAACACCTCGACCTTGGCGGTGCCGACCGGGCGGTCCTGGGCCAGCTCGCGGTGCGCCATCGCCGCACCCAGCAGGTCCTCGGGCGCCCGCGCCAGGAGGTCCTCGGTGGCCACGTGTCGGTAGTAGGTGCGCAGGAACTGCTCGACCGCCTCACCACCCCCGTGGTCCGCGCGTTCGGCGGCGGTGTGCAGGAGTTGCTGACGGGACTGCTCCAACGACACGGACATGGCTGTCGACTTCACCCTCACGTGGATCGTCATGCTCGGTGGTTCGTCATGCACGGTGGATCGTCATGCACGTGGCCGCACCACGATGTGCGCCGCAACCGAGACTAGCGCTCGTCGCACGCACGCGGCACACCCCGCCCCACCAGCCCCTCGCACCGCTTGTTTGCGCAGGTCAAGGTGTGTTTTTTCGGAATCTATGGTGAGGTGGGGTGTTTGCATAACACGAACAGAAGGAGCTCCACGTGATCATCCTCGGCATCGTCTTGCTGATTCTCGGCCTCTTGGTCGCCAGCCTCAAGGTCCTCGTGACCATTGGCGCCATCCTCATCGTGGTCGGGCTGGTGCTGGCCGTCCTGGGTGGCACCGGTCGGGCCATCGGTGGCCGGAAGCACTGGTACTGATCGGACTCAGTTCGTGACGAACGGCCCCCGGAGTGCCCACTTCCAAGCATGTGGGTATCTCCGGGGGCCGTTGCCATGCCTTCACTACAGTGATGGGTATGCCGCCCGCTCCGGCCGATCCCGACCGTCTCCGCTCCCTCGGCGCGGCCCTGGGGCCGTTGCGCGAGTGCGCCGGACAGGGTGCGGAGGAGCTTCTCGCGCAGTTCCCCGAGGTGGGCCACCGTGAGACGCAGTCGGCTCTCGACGCCTGGGTGGAGCAGGCAGCCGACCTGCTGCGAGAGATCGACGCGACGGCATCCGACCTGGCCGACGTGTTGCGGGTCGCGGCGCTGAACGTGGGTGGCTCGGGGTCCGACGCCGACGGGTCACGCACGTCGACCCGCACCTTCGGTGAGGTGTCCCGGTGACGAGCACGGTCATCGGCGACCCGGCGTCGTGCTCCCAGCTCGGCGGCACCCTGCGGCGGCTGGCCACGCGGCTGCGCACCACCGGCCGAGCGGCCCACGACGCCTTCGACCAGGACTCCTTCGAGGCTGGTGACGGCGCCCGCCCGCGAGCGGCGCTCGTGCCGGCCCGACGTCGCGTCGACCTACTCGACGCCGCCGCCGCGGCGGCGGCCCGCGAGACGGACGGGATCGGCTCGGCCCTCCAGGCCCATGCGAGCGACCTCGCCGAAGCCATCGCCCAGGCTCGCCTGCTCATCGACCGCGCCGAGGCAGCGGGACTGCGCGTCGCCGACGGTGAGCTCGTCCCCGCCTGGGGCGTCAGCGGTCTCGCGGACGGCACGACGAGTGCCCGCCAGGAGGCCCATCGCGAGCAGCTGCAGGCCCAGCTCGACGCGGTCGCCGCCATGGTCGGGCAGCGCCGCCAACGTCTGGCCACGACCCTGCGCGAGTCGCAGGGCGTGCTCGCCGCCCACGCCGGAGCGCTGCGCCGATGACGACGATCGACCTCAACGCAGACCTCGGGGAGTCGTTCGGGCGGTGGACCCTCGGCGACGACGAGGCGATGCTCGACGTGGTCACGAGTGCCAACGTCGCGTGCGGCTTCCACGCCGGTGACCCTCGCGGGCTGCTCCGGGTCTGTGAACAGGCCGCCGGACGCGGCGTGGTCATCGGGGCGCAGGTGGGCTATCGGGACCTCGCCGGGTTCGGTCGCCGGTTCATCGACGTCGATCCCGCTGACCTCATGGCCGACGTGATCTACCAGATCGGTGCGCTGCAGGGCATCTGCCTGGCCGCCGGCACCGTCGTGCGCTACGTCAAACCCCACGGGGCGCTCTACAACGCCCTCGTCCACCACGAGGCCCAGGCCGCCGCCGTCGTCGAGGCGGTGCGCAGGGTCGATGCGTCGCTGCCGCTTCTGGGGCTGCCCGGCTCGGTGCTGCTCGGCCTGGCCGACGCCGCCGGGCTGCCGACCGTCACCGAGGCCTTCACGGACCGCGCCTACCTGTCCGATGGCAGCCTCGTCCCGCGCAGCCGCGACGGAGCCGTGCTGCACGACCCCGACACGGTCGCGGCGCGGGCGGTGCGCCTGGTCGTCACCGGCGAGGTCGAGGCCGCCGATGGAGCGCCGCTGCGGATCGACGCAGCCTCGCTCTGCGTCCACGGCGACAGCCCCGGAGCGGTGTCCATGGCCACCGCGGTCCGCGCCGGTCTCGAGGCCGCCGGTGTGAGGCTGGCGCCGTTCGTCGCGGTCGCCGGCTAGGACGTCGTGAACGGGCGGGTGCTGCCGAGCGGCGAGCACGCGGTCCTCGTCGAGCTCGACTCCCTCGACGAGGTGCTCGCACTGCACCACCACCTGTGGGTCCGGGAACGGCCACCCGGTCTGCTCGACGCCGTGGTCGGGGCACGGACCCTCCTGCTCGTCACGGCCTCGGCCCGTGACCTCGCCGGCGTGCGCCCCGAGGTCGACCGCCTCCTGGCCGGAGCGGACCGCCTCCCGGCGCGGACCGGGGACCCGAAGCTGCCGTCGGAGTCGGTGCTGACCGACGCCGACGACAGCGACGTCGTCGAGATCCCGGTGCACTACGACGGGCCCGACCTCGACGACGTGGCCCGGCTCACCGGCCTGACGCCCGACGAGGTCGTGAGCGCCCACACCGGTCGGCCCTGGCGGGTGGGCTTCGCCGGGTTCGCCCCCGGCTTCGCCTACCTCGTCGACGGCGACCCGCGGCTGGACGTCCCGCGGCGAGCCACCCCTCGGCCCCGGGTCCCGGCCGGCGCGGTCGGACTGGCCGGCGAGTTCAGCGGGGTCTATCCACGGTCCTCCCCCGGTGGGTGGCAGCTGATCGGCCACACCGACGAGGTCCTGTGGGACCTCGACCGCGAACCCCCGGCGCTGCTGCGACCTGGGCTGCTCGTCAGGTTCGTCGACGCCGGAGGCGACCGGTGACGGAAGGCGGGCACCCGGCATACGCCCGCCTCGAGGTGGTGGCGCCGGGGCCGCTCACCCTCGTCGAGGACCTGGGCCGGCCGGGCCTGGCATCGCTCGGCGTGGGCCCGTCGGGCGCGGCCGACCTGGGCGCCTTCACGCTCGGCGCGCGGCTCCTCGGCCAACCCACTGACCGCGCCGCGCTGGAGTGCCACCACGGCGGGCTCACCCTGCGGGCGCACGGCAGCGTCACCATGGTCCTCACCGGTGCGCCGGGCCCGGCCACCGTCGACGGGACCCCCGTCGGGTATGCCGCGCCGTTCCTCGTGCGCGACGGCTCGGTCCTGACGGTCGGGACCCCGACCACTGGCGTGCGCAGCTATGTCAGCGTCCGGGGCGGCATCACAGTGTCATCGGTCCTCGGATCCCGTTCGTACGACACGCTTTCCCACATCGGCCCGGTCCCACTTCGGGAGGGCGACCAGCTCCCGGTCGGGTCCCCCGTGGGCGAACCCCTCGTCGACGTCGCACCCGTGGTTGCGCCCTCCGCCGGCACCGCGACGCTCGACCTGGCACCGGGACCCCGGAGCGACTGGCTCGGCGACCTCGCCGCGCTCACCGAACCCGCCTGGCTCGTGCACGCCGCGAGTGACCGCGTCGGGGTGCGTCTGGACGGCCCCACCCTCAGCCGTGCGGCCGGGTTCGAGGGCCGAGAGCTGCCCAGCGAAGGCGTCGTCCGCGGAGCCGTGCAGCTGCCGGCCGACGGGCATCCGGTCCTGTTCCTCGCCGACCACCCGGTCACCGGTGGATACCCCGTCGTCGGAGTCCTCACGTCCCGCTCCGCCGACGCAGCCGCCCAGCTCGTCCCCGGTCAGCCCGTGCGTCTGCGGCTGGTGTCGTCGCGGTCCTCACGATGACGTGGCTACGCTGACGACGCGACGTCCGCCGCACGGCGGGCACAGACCCGCGACAGGAGAAGACGCATGAAGATCGCCAAGTCGATCGAGTACGCCGCCAGCCCGGAGGAGGTGTTCGCGGTCCTGTCGGACGTGAAGTTCCAGGAGGCGAAGTGCGCCGCCACGGCAGCCATCAAGCACTCCGCAGGCGTCGAGACCGTCGGGGACCACACCGTCATCACGACCATGCGCATCCTGCCGAGCGACGGCTTGCCCGACTTCGCCAAGTCGATGGTGGGCGAGACCCTCAAGGTCACCGAGACCCAGGACTGGGGCCCGGCAGGGCCCGACGGGAGCCGCCGCGGCACCGTCGCCATGGCCGTTGCCGGGGCCCCGATCGCCCTCACGGGGACGCTGGCGATCGCTCCTGGAGGGGCGGGCACGGTCGAGCAGCTCGAGGCCGAGCTCAAGGCCAAGGTCCCGCTCATCGGCGGCAAGATCGAGAAGGCTGCCGCCCCGCCGATCGAGGAGGCCATCGACATCGAGGCGACGACCGCGCAGGAATGGCTCGCCCGCTAGCGGTGAGGAACGCCGCGTGTCCGCGCGCGGCATACGGAAGGGCTTGGAACCACAACGGTTCCAAGCCCTTCCGTGTGTTGGCGAGTCCTCAGCCCATGTGCGGGTAGGCGTGCTGCGTGGGCGGGTTGAAGGTCTCCTTGATCGAGCGCGCGCTCGTCCACCGCAGGAGGTTCTGGGCCGCGCCGGCCTTGTCGTTGGTGCCCGACGCGCGTCCGCCACCGAACGGCTGCTGCCCGACGACGGCACCCGTTGGCTTGTCGTTGACGTAGAAGTTGCCCGCGGCGAAGCGCAACCGGTGCGTGGCGTCGGCGATGACCATGCGGTCCTGGGCGATGATCGAGCCAGTCAGGCCGAACGGCGCGAAGCTCTCCATCTGGTCGAGCACCTTGTCGTACTGGCGGTCCGGGTAGACGTGCACCGACAGGATCGGGCCGAAGTACTCGGTCCGGAACGACTCGTCGGTGGGGTCGTCGATCTCCAGGACGGTCGGGCGGACGAACCAGCCCTCGCTGTCGTCGTAGGTGCCACCGGCGACGACGTCCACGCCGGGAGTCGCGTGGGCCCGGTCGATCGCGGCGCTGTGCTTGGCGAAGGCCCGCTCGTCGATGACCGCACCCATGAAGTTGGACAGGTCAGTGACGTCGCCCTGGGTCAGGCCATTGGTGATCGACACCAGGTCTGCCTTGATCTTCTTCCACAGCGACCGGGGCACATAGGCACGTGAGGCGGCCGAGCACTTCTGGCCCTGGTACTCGAACGAACCGCGAATCATGGCTGTCCGCAACACATCCGGGTCGGCCGACGGGTGCGCGAGGATGAAGTCTTTGCCTCCGGTCTCGCCCACCAGGCGCGGGTAGGTGCGGTAGTTCGGCAGGTTGGCGCCGACCTCCTGCCACAGGTGCTGGAACGTCGGGGTCGAACCGGTGAAGTGGATGCCGGCGAGATCACGGTCCGCCAGCGCGACCTTCGAGACGTTGAGGCCGTCGCCGGTGACCATGTTGATGACCCCGGGCGGCATGCCCGCTGCCTCGAGCAGCGCCATCGTCAGGTTGGCGGCGAACTGCTGGGTCGGGCTCGGCTTCCACACGACGGTGTTGCCCATGAGGGCCGGTGCGGTGGGGAGGTTGCCCGCGATGGCCGTGAAGTTGAACGGCGTGATCGCGTAGACGAAGCCCTCGAGCGGCCGGTGGTCGGTGCGGTTCCAGATGCCCTTGGAGTTCAGCGGAGGCTGCTCGGCGAGGATCTGGCGCGCGAAGTGCACGTTGATCCGCCAGAAGTCGATGAGCTCGCAGGCCGCGTCGATCTCCGCCTGGTAGGCCGTCTTGGACTGTCCGAGCATCGTCGCGGCGTTGAGGTGGGCCCGCCACGGTCCGGACAGCAGCTCGGCGGCCTTGAGCAGGATCGCCGCCCGGTCGTCGAAGGACAGGGCGCGCCACCCGGGGGCCGCCGCCTTCGCCGCGTCGACCGCCGACTGGGCGTCGCCGACCGTGGCGTTGCGCATCGTGCCGAGGACCTTGCGCCGGGCGTGCGGCTGCCGCACCTCGATCTTCTTGCCCGCCCCCATGACCCGCTTGCCGGCGATGGTGTGCGGCAGGTCGATGCTCGCGCTGCCCAGCTCTGCGAGGGCGACCTCGAGCGAGGCGCGCTCGGGGCTGCCCGGCGCGTAGTCCAGGACGGTTTCGTTGACGGGGACGGGCACCTGGGTGACGGCATCCATGTGGGCAGGCTCCTCGGGGTCGCTTCGGTGGCTCGGGCGCGGCTGCAGTCCAAACAGCTCTCTGGGGCAGCGCAGCGCCCACCTATGGTGTCACGTATGCCGCCCGCCCTCGACGCCGCCGACCTCGCCTACCGCTGGTCCGGATCCGCCGACCCAGCCACCCCGACGATCGTGCTGCTGCACGGGCTGGGCGACTCCGCCGACTGCTGGCCCGATGCCGTGCGCCGCTGGTCACCCAGCTACCGCGTCGTCGGGCTGGACCTGCTCGGCCACGGCCGCTCCCCACGCTTCACGCCGGAGCAGCGCGCCTCCGAGGACTCGATCGAGCACATGTATGCCGCCGCGCTCGCGACGCTGGAGCACCTCGCCTCGGCCAGTGGTCCCGTGGCCCTCGTGGCGCACTCGATGGGTGGCGGTATCGCGACAGCCCTGACCGCTCGCCGCCCCGACCTCGTGCGGGCCGCAGTCCTCGAGGAGCCCGCCTGGCGCGACCCTGAGCTCCGGGTGCAGGGCCCGTCTGTCGTCGCCGAGCGGATCGCAGACTGTCGGGCCTTCGTCGACGACCCCCAGGGCCAGCTCGCCCAGGGTCGGGAGGACAACCCCACCTGGCCCGAGGAGGAGTTCGCCCCGTGGGCGCAGGCCAAGACCGAGGTCGACCTCGACTTCCTGGGCCTCGGAGTCGCCTCCTTCACGCGGCCGTGGGAGGAGTTCGTCGCTGCGATCGAGGTGCCGACATTGGTCGTCATCGGCGAGCGTTCGACGTTGCTGCCTGAGCCGATCAGACTGCGTGCGAAGGCGATCGGCAACCCGCACGTGCGGATCGAGGTGCTGGACGCCGACCACTGCGTCCGCCGGGACGTGCCGGACGCCTTCCACGCGCTGGTCGACCCCTGGCTCGCCGACCAGTTCTGAGCGTCGGCCCGATCCCCCGTTGTTCGGAGGACGCGTCAGGCTTTCACGAGGGACGACACGACCTGCTCGGTCGCCCCATAGAGGCGCTCGACCTCGCCGGGATCGGCGGCGATGGCTGTCACCCCCAGCCTGCCGTCGACGCGCAGGCAGCTGAGCATGTGCAGGACGACACCGACTCGTCGGACCGGGTCGAACTCCAGGCCCGCAGCGGCGACCGCGTCGATGACCTGTCTCGGCCTGAGGCTGGTCCACGACGGGTCCATGAACCCGTCCGAGGAGCGGTAGCATCGCCGGCCGGTCCCATCGTGCAGGTCGTAGGTCCCGGTCGCGGCGTCGTAGGTCCCCGGCGCCAGGTGGCGCAGGGCGGCGAACGGGTGTGTGGTGCCGCCCTTGCGCAGGTTGACCTCCAGCGCATGCACGTCCCACTGGCCCCGGCGCCGCACCGCGAGGAAGTCGATGCCGAGCCGACCACGGGCTCCCCGGTCGGCCAGCCACCTACCCACGGCCACGGCGTACTCGCCGAGCCGCGCGGCGTAGGCGGGGTCCGCCGGGAAGCGGCAGCCCGAGTAGACCTGACCGTTGTCGCCACCGAGAATCTGCTCGTGGGTCGACACCACGCGCACGGAGCCGTCCGGCAGGACGTCCACCTGGGCGCTGGGGCTCTGCACGCGACGACCCACCAGCAGCTCCTCGACCACTGCACCGGCGTCGAGGTCGGCGAGGTACCACGGCGGGAGGGACTGCTCGAGCGCGACGACGAGATCGGCGGGTTCGATGGCGTGGCCGGACGCGTCACGGACGGCGACCACGACGTTGCCGTCACCTGCTCCGCTGTTGTCGTGCTTGACGACCACGGACGAGAGCTCGGGTCTGGTCCGGCGGATCTCCGCGACCGCCCGGGCAACGCCTGCCACGTCGTGGACGTCCTCGATGCCGGCCGGCGTGGGCACGCCGACCTCGTGGAAGAGCCTGCGCCCGGCACTCTTGAAGCCCAGCGGCCACAGCCCTGGATCGGTGCCGTTGATCGGCGCCCCGATCGCCCGCGCCACCTCGAGCTCGGTGTCGGTGACGTTCCAGGGCTCGATCACGGTGAGTCGGTCCTCGGTCAGCCGGCGCAGCTGCTGCATGACGTCCGGCCGGTCGAGCAGCTTGGCCGACACGCCGCGCGCAGTGTGGTCGTTGACGGTGACGACGTGCAGCCGCTCGAGCATGCCCCCCGGGCGGTCAGGCGACCCGAGGCGGTCGTAGTACTCGAGGACCTCGGGCTCCGGGGCCTGACAAGTCACGAACACCAGCTCGCAGCCGGGAATCCTGGGGATCATCAGGGCGGTGAGCAGGTAGCGGTGCTCGTAGGCGCCGAGGCGGGTCGCGTAGTGCGCCAGGAGGCTGTCGGCCAGGCTGAAGGCGGGGAGGATCACGACGACGTGCGGGATCGTCGAGCCTGCGAGGTTTGCGGCCATGGCTTCGGACAGCCTGGACTGGCGCTCCGCGTCGCCCAAAACATCGCCTCCCGACTCCCTGCCACGAGCATCGGGGTGGTCGGACGGCCCGTGGAACCAGCGTTTTCCGTATCCGCCCAGCCGTGCCGACCCCGTCAGAGGAGGCGAAGCACCTCGTCGAGCTCGGTGGCGTCGTACCAGAGGAGGTCCTCCATGCCCTGGTCGCCAGCAGTCTCGTCGAGGTGGAAGGACACGATCCGCGACAGCGGCACCGGGGTCGACACCGTCACCGCCCCCAGGCCCTCTCGAGCACCGTCGGTCGACACCGACCCCGGGTCGACGTCGGCGGCGGCCACCACCCGCTTGGCGACACTGGTGCCCTGGAGCCCGGCCGCGGCCTCGACGGCCTCGGTCAGCGCGGCATACTCCCACTCCTCCTCGAGGCCGGTCGGGTCGGCACGTTCGACGCGTTCGGTGACGCCGAAGGCGGCGACCGGCGCGGGCCCGATCTGCCGCTCGGCGGCGAGCCGACGCAAGGCGTCGGGGAGGAGCGGCACGTAGATCCGGGTCTGCGTCATTGTTCTCTCATCCAACATCTTCGAAGGCGGACCGGTCGGGCAGGGGGGCAGGGTCGTGCAGCGCGACGGCGGAGGTGCGCAGGGACGTGGCGATGACCCTGGGGCGGCGGCTGACGTCCATCAGGTTGGAGCCGAACGCCTCGAGGTCCTCCTCGCCGGGACCGAGCACCGTCACCTCGGCACCGTCGCCGTGGACCTTGGCCAGCTCGCGCAGCACCCGCAGCGTCACCCGGTTGCGCCACTGGCGCTCCACCCGCGTGCGCCAGTGGGTCGGCGCGTCGCGGACGAAGCTGACCTGCGGCGCGAGGACGTAGACCTCGTCCAGCCCGAGGCCGGTCATCAGGTCGAGGTTGGTGGACGACCAGGCACCGCCGTCGATGTACCGGTGCTCTCCGATCCGCACCGGCTGGTACCAGCCCGGGATGGCGCACGACGCCATCACCGCTGCCGAGAGGTCCACCACCGGAGAACCCGCCCGACCGAACGCCACCCGCTCCCCCGTGTCGAAGTCGAGGGCGACGACCGTGAGTCCGGACCGCTTGGGCCATCCGCGCGGCACGACGTGGCCGACGAGGGCGCCGACCGCCTCGATGCTGCCGCGACCCTCGGGGAGGATGGCCGACAGGACCGCCGTGGGCGGCAGGTGCCGCAGGTTGAGGGCGTTGCGCCGCAACAGCTCTCGCGATCCGAAACCCACCTTGGGCAGGCCGGGACGGTCCCCACCGGTGTCCTTCTCGTAGTCCCAGGAGTATCCCGCCAGGGGGCCCAGGCCGATGGCACCCTCGAGCTGGTGCACGAGCAGGTCCGAGACCGAGACACCGGAGGCGAGGAGACCGGCGAGCACCGAACCGGCCGACGTGCCCACGAACTCGTCGAACTCGCGCGCGTCGACGCCGAGCTCGTCCTCGAGGGCCTTGAGCGCGCCGACCATCCAGGCGGCACCGAGCACGCCACCGCCACCGAGCACCAGCCCTCGGCGCGGACCCTTGCTGCCGGAACGCGCGGCGCCTGGGCGGGAGCTGGTCATCGCGCCTTGGACCGGTGGCTGTCGAGCAGCTCACCGAGGGAGTCGACGATGCTCTGCCCGAGCACGTCGATGTCGGGCATCGAGTCGCGGTCGGCGTTGAGGCCGTAGTAGACCCCGCCGTCATAGGACGTCAGCCCGATCGACAGCGCCTGACCCTTGGCGAGCGGCATCACGGGATAGGTGGACAACATCCGCGCGTCACCGGCATACAAGGTGTGCTGGGGTCCGGGGACGTTGGTGATGACGACGTTGAACAGGCGTCGCGACATGGCGGAGCCAAGGCGTGCGCCGAGCGAGTGGAGGGTTGGGGGCGCGAATCCTGCCAGTCCTGCAAGCGATTCGGCACCGACCGCCTGGCCGCCCTCCATCTGCTGACGCATCGCGAACGCGATCTGGTGCAGCCGCATGGACGGACCCGGCTCGCCCACGGGAAGGTCGACGAAGCAGGCCGTGAGGCGGCTGCCGAGGTGTCGTGCGTCCGCGTCGTAGACGCTGACCGGCACCATCGCCCGGACCGTCGTGCCCGAGTGGACGGACTCGCCCCGGGTCAGCAGCCAGGTGCGGAAGGCGCCCGAGATGGTCGCGAGCACCACGTCGTTGATGGCGACGTCGTCGGCGTAGTTGCCGCGCGCCAGCCGACTGCGAACCTTGCGGTAGTCCTCGAGGTCGGTGCCGATCATCACGTAGCGACGCGCCTCGCCCACGGAGGCGTTGAGCGGTGAGTGCGGCGCCGGCCTGGCGGCGGTGCGAGCCAGCGTCGCCACGACATCGCCTGCGGCAGTAAGGGCGCGAGTGCCCACGGCCTTGACGTCGACGATGCCGCCGCGGATGTTCTCGACGACCTCGCTCGGACGACGCACCGCATCGACGAGGGCGCCGGTGAGCAGCTCGATGTCGCTGGGCTCACGCGACGGGCGCCAGGTGTCGGTGACCAGCCCCTCGGCCGCCGGGTCGCCGTCGACGATGACGTGCGCGATGTCCACCGCGTTGATGCCGTCGACGAGGGCCTGGTGCGACTTGGTGACGATGGCGAAGCGGCCCTCGTCCAGCCCCTCGACGAGGTAGACCTCCCAGAGCGGCCTGCTGCGGTCGAGGGCCCGTGGCTGGATGCGGGCGACGAACTCCTGGAGCTGCTCGTCGTTGCCCGGCTTCGGGAGCGCCGAGCGGCGCACGTGGTAGGTCACGTCGAAGTTCTCGTCGTCGACCCACACCGGGTTGGCGAGCCGCCCGGGGACCTGGCGGATCCGCTGGCGGTAGCGCGGCACGAACGCGATCCGCGTCGAGATGAGCTGCACGAGCCGGTCGTAGTCGAACCCGTCGCTCGGCGGGTCGAACACCATGACCGAACCCACGTGCATCGGCGTGGTCGCCTCCTCGAGGTAGAGGAACGACGCGTCGAGGGAGTTCAGGCGGTCAGGCACCCGCTCATCGTGTCAGATGGCGCTGTTTAGACTCGGGTTCGTGACGAAGATGACTCTGCGCCGGCCCATTTCGTATGCCGCCGGGCTGGCCATCGCCGCATCCCTCACCGCCTGCGGTGGGGCCGGCGACGACCCGGTCGTGGGCACGACGAGCAGCTCGTCGTCGAGCTCGTCGTCCTCGAGCACGTCGTCCTCGAGCACGTCCAGCGAATCGAGCACCGCCGCTCGCACGATCGACATCACGGTGACGGGCAACAAGGTGTCGCCACCCCCGACCACGGTCGACCTCGGCGTCGGCCAGTCGCTCACGCTGACCGTGACCAGCGACCACGCCGACCAGCTGCACCTCCACGGGTTCGAGATCGAGAAGGACCTGGTCGCCGGGAAGCCGCTCTCCGTGACCGTCACCGGAGCCCAGCCAGGCGTCTACGACGTCGAGACCCACCACCCCGAGCTGCGCCTCCTGAAGATCGCCGTCAAGTGACCCTGGCAGCACTCGCCGCGCTGCCGGCCCACGGGGTCGGGTCACGCGAGGACCTTCCGCTGCCGTTCACCCTCCTGCTGATCGGCGCGGGTCTGGCGCTCGTCGTCTCGTTCGTGGCGCTCGGCGCCTTGTGGAAACAACCCAGGCTGCGGCCCGAGGACGGCCGACTGCTGCCGATGATGCTCGCCCTGGCCCTCGACAGCGCGGCGGTGCGCGGACTGTTCGTCATCGCGTCCCTGGCGATCACCGGCTGGGCGCTCGTGGCACTCAGCCTGGGCAAGGACAACGCGAACAACCCGGTGCCGTCGGTCGTCTACGTCTGGCTGTGGGTGGGGCTGGCCTTCATCTCGATGGTCTTCGGCGGCATCTGGCGCCTCGTCAACCCCGTGCGGTGGCTGCACCGCGGGATCCTGGCCCTGTTGCGGATCGAGCCGGACTTCGCGCTCGCCGAGTACCGGCTCGGGTACTGGCCTGCGGCAACGGGACTGCTCGCCTTCGCCTGGCTGGAGCTGATCGCGCCGAACAACGCGGACCTTCCCGTGCTGCGGGTGGCGATCCTCGGCTACCTCGTCCTGAGCCTGGTGCTGGCGATGGCGTTCGGTGCTCCCTACCTGCGTCGCGGCGACCCCTTCACCGCGTGGTCCTCCCTCTACGGCACCCTCAGCCCGCTCGGGCGGCGGGCCGACCGTCGATGGGTGCTGCGCACCCCGTTGCACGGCCCCCTCGAGCTCGGCGCCGCGCCAGGTCTGCTGGCGGTCTGCTCGGTGATGCTCGGGACGACCGCCTACGACGGCTTCTCGGGAGAGACCCGCTGGTACACCTTCGTCCAGTCCTCCAGCCTCCCGGCGAGGGTGTGGGAGACCGGCGCACTGGTCACGTTCAGCCTCGTCGTCGCCGCCACCCTGTATGTCGCGGCCGTCCTCTCCGCGCGGCTCGCCGGAGTCAGCGTGCGTGGGGTGGCCTCGGCCTTCGCGCCTTCGCTCATCCCGATCGCGGCCGGGTACCTCGTCGCGCACTACTGGTCGCTGTGGGTCTGGGAGGGCACCAACGGCCTCGCCAAGATGTCAGACCCCTTGGGGACCGGCGCGAACTGGCTCGGAACTGCGGGCGTGACCCCGTCGGCGTCGCTGATCGCGCCCGGGCTCGTGGCCGGAATCCAGGTCGTCGCCATCATCACCGGCCACGTGCTGGGCGTCGTCGCCGCCCACGAGCGGGCCGTCTCGTTGTTTCCCCGCCGGGCCGCCGTGCTGGGCCAGGTACCCCTGCTCGTGCTGATGGTCGGCTACACCGTCGGGGGTCTCACCCTGCTGTTCAGCTCCTGAGGTCAGCGGCGCCGGCGGCGCCGGCGCTCGGGTGCGGACCCGGCATACGCGGTGGTCAGCGACGCGATCGCGTGGCGCAGCTCGCTCTGGGGGGCGAACTCGGCCAGCGACGCCCCGGCGAACATGGCTCCGTCGAGGCTGTCCTGGTCCCAGGGCAGGTAGGTGAGGCCGTCCATGCCGGCGAACCGGCCGAGGGCCTCGGCGATCCGCCGCTCGGGGCGGGTGCCGACTGCCGAGGCACGCACCCTGTTGACGACCACTCGCGGGGGCGGCGACGGCACGGCCGCGAGGTCCTGGACGGCCCGGACCAGTCGTTGCAGGCCCACCGGATCCGCCGAACCGACCACGACGAGCTCGTCGGCGCACCCGAGAGCGGTGAGGGTGGCGGCGTTGCGTCGGGGGGCGAGGGTGTCGTAGGAGAGCTCTTCGTCGTCCTCGATCGCAAAGCCGCAGTCGATCACGACGAACTGGCTCAGCTGCCGTGCGACGGTGAGCACGTGCGCCACCGACGGCGCCCGCAGCTCGGTCCAGCGCTCGGCGCGAGGTATGCCGGTCAGCACCCGCAGGCCAGGAAACACCACCGGAGCGATACGAGCCAGTGCTGCGAGGTCGAGGGCGCCCTGGTCAGCCGCTCGCGCCGCGGCCGCCACCCCAGGAGCTTCGTCGAGGAGGCCGAGGGACTGCGCGACCGACGAGCCGTAGGTGTCGCAGTCGACGAGGAGGGTGGACGCGCTGCGAGCCAGCTCCGCCGCGAGGTTGAGCGCGACAGTGCTGCGACCCGGGGCGCCCGTGGGTCCCCAGACGGCGATGACCTTGGCCGCCACGATCGGCCCGGCCGCCTCCGGGTCGTCCCCGAGGACCACCGAGACAACCTCACCGGCATCGAGTGCGCCCGGGAGGTCGAGGGAGTCGAGGACGTCGTCGATCTCGTGACTGGCCTGGTCGGCCCTGAGCACCACGGTCAGACCGAGCTGGCGGAGCCGTCGCTCCCCCTGGTCGTCGCCGGGGGCGACAACCCCTGCCACGTCGACACCATGGCTGGCGAGCTCGTGCAGCGCCGGCCGGTCGAGGGCACGCAGGTCGGCCGAGACGAGCGCGACCTGGCCGAACCCGGCAGCCGCCGCGGCCAGGAGGTCGGGCAGGTCGGCGCAGCGTCTTGCCATCGTGTAGCCGGCAGTGGCTTCGAGGGCCGTCACCAGCTCGGACTCCCACGCGCCGTTGAGCGCGGCGATGACCGAACGGGTCACTGGTCGACCCGCAGCGACGTCCCCGCGACGGGGACGACCGTGATGCGCGCGCCGAGGTCGACCGCTGCGATGAGCTCCTTGATCTGCGCGGTGGGAGCCATCACCTGGATGGGACGATCGCCGGATGCGCCGCCTCCCAGGCCCCCACTCGTCTTGGGCAGGCTCGAGACCGACACACCTTCGAGGGCCAGCGCGGGCCCGGCGAAGGCCTTGCCCCCCGGGGCCGCGCCCGCATCGACCGGGTTGACGTAGACGTCGACCCGGGAGCCGACACGCAGCGCCGCCGCAGCGCCGCCGTCGACCGAGAGGGTCAGCGGCTGGACGCCGACCTGGTCCCTGCCCCCCACCGCCGCGGCGGGAACGAGCTCGCCGGCGCCGACCTCACGCAGCACGTACCGGTCGGGCGCCGGCTCCGCCGTGGCCTGCAGGTAGCGCGACAGCTCGGAACCCAGCCGCACGTCGACCCGGGTGAGGTTGTCCTCACCCAGGTGCTGCCCGGGCACCAGCGGCCCGCGCGCGGCATACACGGCAGTGCGGTCGTCGGCATGGGCGACCACGAACGAGCCGAGGGCCGCCGACGCGAGCACCAGCAGCAGGCCCACCACGAGCCGGGTGTCTCGCCAGCGCGGTTTCTGGAGCCTTGCAGCCGTCGGCATGGGCAGGTCGGTCATGGCGATGTCCCCTCGATCAGCCTTTTCCAGCCACGTCGGCCGCACCCGCCGGGACATCATGACGCACGAGGTGGTCCAGCGCCGGGTGAATCCACAGGTTCGCGGGTCATCCACATGGTCGGCAGGCCAACTCCCCCAAACGGCTATAGATGCCAGAATCTGCTCATCGACCAGACGCAGCCACAAGAACATGGTAAAAATTCGGTCAAGAGAACGTCTGCATCCAGTCAAGTCGGCTGGCGGAAAGTAGAGGGGATTGACGTGGCTAAGCGCTTCATTCAGCTGGCTGAGGTCTCGGAAGTGCTCGATATCTCATCCGCCCAGGCCTACGCCCTGGTCCGATCCGGCGAACTGCCGGCCATCAAGGTCGGCGGCCGCGGTCAGTGGCGCGTCGAGGTCGCCGAGCTCGAGGGGTACATCCAGCGGATGTACAGCGAGACGAAGACCTTCGTCGCGGCGCACCCCTTCGGCCAGGGTCAGGACTGAGTCGTTGCGCCCTGCGCAGGCCGCCGTCCGGGGGGATGGGGGTCGTGGAGGTCAGGCCTACGCAGGGCGCAGCAGGACCACGGCGGAGAAGGGGACGAGTCGGCGCCCCGTGACGTTCTCGGCACGCCTCGGCAGGTCCGCGGCGTGTTCGCTCAGCTCGAGCACGTCCAGGCCGACCGCGTCGATCGTACCGGCGACGACGGCGCCCGTGAGGTCCGTCAGGAGCACGACCGAACGGTCCCGGCTCAGCCCGCGCAGGGCGTAACCCAACCCGAACCTGCGCCCAGTGGCAGTCCCTGCGACGCGCGCCGACAGCCCGGCCACCGCCGTCACGGCCGCGAACGGGATGAGCGCCGGACCAGCGGACGGCCCCGCCTGTGGCACGCTCGCCTCGGCCGCGAGCAGGAGCCACCCGTTGCCCACATCGCTGACGCGACCCCGCGCGACGGCGCCGCTGCGCAGCGACACCGTCACCGGGTCGGCCCCCGCCGCTGCCAGCCGCTCGTAGAGGCCCACCGACGCGCGCTCGCGCCGGGTCCGGTCGGCCACCTCGGCGTCCAGCTCTCGCCTGGACTCTGCCTCCCACTGGGCAGCCAGATCCGCGAACAGGGCGTCCCAACGCATTGTGTGTCCCCCTCGTGCCTGTTCTCGCCGCTGTTCCCCTGGGACTCGCCCGAGGGCGAGACCCGGGTGCCGACCGACTCTAGCGCGGCACCCCCTTGCCATCTGCAAGTGCACTTAGTTATGGTTCAACCAACGCAAACGCAGGTAAACGCACTCCCGGGGGGATCATGAGCCGCGGTATCCGCATCGCACTGGGCACGATGACAGCACTGGGGGTGCTCGGATTCGTCGACGTCCTGCTGTTCCTCTCCGTCGGCGCGCAATGGCGGGTCGTGGTCGCACCGGGGCCTGCCAGCCTCCCCGAGGCACTGACGCTCGTGGTCCTGACGGCGGCGACAGTACTGGGCGCCTGGCTGGCCGTCAGCACTGGCGCCGCGGTGCTGGCGCACCTGCCGGGCAAGCTCGGCGACGCAGCCGACCGGTGCGCCGCCGCCTGGGCGCCGGCCGTCTCCCGACGGCTCGCCGCCGCGGTCGTGGGCGCTGTCGTGGGAGCCTCCCTGACGCCGGTGGCCGCCATCGCTGATGGCTCGACTGCACCGCACGCAGCCCGGGCCACCCTGGCCCCCGCCTTCACGGCCACCTCCTCAGCTCATTCGACCACCCCGGCCCCGGCCCCGGCTCCGGCTCGAGCCGTGGCCACCTCCCCCGCTCCGGCGCCGGGGTGGACTCCCTCTCGGCCCCTCCAGCGACCCCAACCCGCCTTGAGCCTGGTGACGGGAAGCGTCGACTCGCACCCGGCGGCTGAAGTCGTCGTCCACCGCGGCGACACGTTGTGGGACATCGTCCGCCGCCAGCTCGGGCCGAACGCCTCCGACGCGGAGGTCGCGGACGCGTGGCCGGCTTGGCACCACGCCAACCGCACGGTGATCGGCGACGACCCCGACCTGATCCTGCCGGGCCAGATCCTGCGGCCCCCGAACCCGGCCGCAGCCTCAGCCAGCGAGCAGTCCGGAGCCGGGCGATGACCGGGGCGACCAGCACAACGGCAGGTCGACCACCTGTCGGGCGACTCACGCCCCTGCGCATCGTGCCGGCGCCGCGCACCCGACCGCCAGTGCTGTCCGAGACCGAGTCGTGGGTGCCCGACGACCTGGGGTCGCACAGCTACGTCCAGGACGCCCTGGCGATCGACTTCGACAGCCTGACCGACGACCAGCTCTTCGGGGAGCGACCCACCCGCCGGGACGACCTGCCCGATCCCCGCGAGTGGGCCGGCCACATCGCCCAGGGGCTCGTGGAAGTCATGGCCGGGGCCCGCCCCGCACCACAGGTGCTCCGCTGGACGACCCCCGAGGTGTATGCCGCAGTGGCCCGGCGCGCCGCCGTCTCGGCTCGGCGCGGGGCTGCGTCGACGCGACGCACCGTCGTGCGCGGGGTGAGGGTCTGCGAGCCTGCGGACGGGGTCGCCGAGGCGAGCGCCGTCGTGGTGGACGGCGGCCGGGTGCGTGCGCTGGCGTTCCGGCTCGTCGGCCTCGACGGTCGGTGGCGGGTCGAGGCCCTCCAGGTCGGCTGACGCGCACCACCGACTTCTGGCCGATCGTCCGCTTCCCGAGCGCCCGCGAGCCCGACACCCGATCTCGGTGGCCAGGGGTGCCGGGCCTCGCGATCAGCGTCGCGTCAGGACTTCCCGTGGCACATCTTGAACTTCTTGCCCGAACCGCAGGGGCACGGGCCGTTGCGGGAGACACCCTTGAGCTGCTCCGCGGTGAGCGTGTCGCCGACCGAGCCCACCGCTCGGTGCTCGACGTCACCGGTCTCGCTGGGCGCGGAGTACTGCAGCTGTTGCGGGCGACGCTCAGGCTGCTCGAGGCCCTTGGCCCGGAACGTCGGGTGCTTGTCGACCGCATGGTCGACCGCACCGACGGTTGAGCCCACGCGCTCCACGCTGTCCGCGGTTTCCCCATCGGACGAGGCACCGTCGGACGAGGCACTGGCGCGGGTGCCGGCAGCCGTCGTGGCGGGCGGGGCCGTGTCGTCCTGCGGCGCAGCCGAGGACAGCCCCGAACCCGCCAGCATCTCGGAGACGCTGACCGGCTGGACCGCCGGCGCCTCGGCCTGCGGCTGGTCCACGTCGACCTGCACGTTGAACAGGTAGCCGACCGACTCCTCCTTGATCGACTCGTTCATCGCCTCGAACAGCTGGAAGCCCTCGCGCTGGTACTCGACCAGCGGGTCGCGCTGGGCCATCGCCCTCAGGCCGATGCCCTCCTGGAGGTAGTCCATCTCGTAGAGGTGCTCGCGCCACTTGCGGTCGAGCACGGACAGGACGACTCGTCGCTCCACCTCACGCATGACCTCCTCGCCGAGCTGCGCCTCGCGCTCGTCGTAGGCGTGGTGGGCGTCGGAGGTGATGACCTCGCGCAGGCTGTCGGGGGTCAGCGAGCCGTCCGCCGCCTCGATGACGTCCTGTGGCGTCACCGACACCGGGTAGAGGGTCTTGAGCGCGGTCCACAGGCGGTCGAGGTCCCAGTCGTCGGCGAAGCCTTCGGCCGTCTCGGCATCGACGTACCCACCGACGACGTCGTTGATGAAGTGGCGGATCTGCTCGTGCAGGTCCTCGCCCTCGAGCACGCGGCGCCGCTCGTCGTAGATGACGGTGCGCTGGCGGTTGAGGACGTCGTCGTACTTGAGGACGTTCTTGCGGATCTCGAAGTTGCGGCCCTCGACCTGGCCCTGCGCGCTCTGGATCGAGCGGCTGACCATCTTGGACTCGATCGGGACGTCGTCCTCCATCTTGGCCGTGGTCATGAACCGGTCGACCATGGCGGCGTTGAACAGGCGCATGAGGTCGTCCTGCAGGGACAGGTAGAACCGCGACTCGCCGGGGTCGCCCTGGCGGCCGGAGCGACCACGGAGCTGGTTGTCGATGCGACGCGACTCGTGACGCTCGGTGCCGAGGACGTAGAGCCCACCGAGGCCGGTGACCTCGTCGTGCTCGGCCTTGACGGCCTCCTCGGCCTTGGCCAGTGCCTCGTCCCAGGCGGCTTCGTACTCCTCCGGCGTCTCGACCGGGTCGAGCCCCTGCTGCTTGAGGGTGGCGACCGCCATGAACTCGGGGTTGCCGCCGAGCATGATGTCGGTGCCTCGACCGGCCATGTTGGTGGCGACGGTGACGGCGCCCTTGCGGCCGGCCTGGGCCACGATGGCGGCCTCGCGCTCGTGCTGCTTGGCGTTGAGCACCTCGTGGGGGACGCCCTTGCGGCGCAGCTGATCGGAGAGGTACTCGCTCTTCTCGACCGAGACGGTACCCACGAGCACCGGCTGCCCCTCGGCATACCGCTCGGCGATGTCGCCCACGACGGCCGAGAACTTGGCCTCCTCGGTGCGGTAGACGAGGTCGGCCTGGTCCTTGCGGACCATCGGGCGGTTGGTCGGGATCGGGACGACACCCAGCTTGTAGATCGAGTTGAGCTCGGCGGCCTCGGTCTGGGCGGTGCCGGTCATGCCCGAGAGGGTGTCGTACATGCGGAAGTAGTTCTGCAGGGTGATCGTGGCGAGCGTCTGGTTCTCGTTCTGGATCTCGACGCCCTCCTTCGCCTCGATCGCCTGGTGCATCCCCTCGTTGTAGCGACGCCCGGCGAGCATGCGGCCGGTGTGCTCGTCGACGATGAGGATCTCGCCGTTCATGTTGACGTAGTCCTTGTCCCGCTTGAACAGCTCCTTGGCCTTGATGGCGTTGTTGAGGTAGCCGATGAGCGGGGTGTTGACGGACTCGTAGAGGTTGTCGATGCCGAGGTAGTCCTCGACCTTGGCGATGCCGGCCTCGAGGACCCCGACGGTCTTCTTCTTCTCGTCGACCTCGTAGTCGCCCTCGCCGGACTCGAGCTCGCCACGGGTCAGCCGCTGGGCGATCTTGGAGAACTCCGTGTACCACTTGGTCGCCGCGTCGGCCGGGCCGCTGATGATGAGCGGCGTGCGGGCCTCGTCGATGAGGATCGAGTCGACCTCGTCGACGATCGCGAAGTTGTGGCCGCGCTGCACGAGCTCGTCGACCGACCAGGCCATGTTGTCGCGCAGGTAGTCGAAGCCGAACTCGTTGTTGGTGCCGTAGGTGATGTCCTTGGCGTACTCGACGCGACGCTCCTCCGGCGTCATCGACGCGAGGATGACGCCGGTCTCCAGCCCCAGCATGCGGTGCACGCGGCCCATCAGCTCGGACTGGTACTCGGCGAGGTAGTCGTTGACCGTGACGACGTGCACGCCCTTGCCCTCGAGGGCGTTGAGGTAGGACGGCAGGGTGGCGACCAGGGTCTTGCCCTCACCGGTCTTCATCTCCGCGACGTTGCCGAGGTGGAGCGCGGCGCCACCCATCAGCTGCACGTCGAAGTGGCGCTTGCCGAGGGTGCGCTTGGACGCCTCACGGACCGCGGCGAAGGCCTCGGGCAGCAGGTCGTCGAGCGTCTCGCCATCGGCGAGGCGCTTGCGGAAGACGTCGGTCTCCGCCCGCAGCTCGGCATCGGTGAGGGCGGCGAAGTCCTCCTCGATCGAGTTCACCTGGGCGGCGATCCCGTGGAGCTTCTTGAGGATGCGGCCCTCACCGGCACGCAGCAGCTTTTCGACGATCTTGGACACGCAATATCTCCTGAAGTTTCGCAGCCGTGGACATCCGGGTGGCAACGGCCCGACCTAGGCTAGTCGAGTCGACGCGACGACGTGGACGCGCGGGCTGGGGAACGCTCCCCAGGGCCGAACGTGCCGGGCCCCTCCGCGGTTCCGACCGGCCCGCTAGGGCGCCACGAGGTCCTGGTAGTCGGGGTGGCGGGCGATCCAGGCGGAGATGAACGGGCAGAGCGCCACGACGTCGTGCTCCGCCCTGGCGCGGACGTCGTCGAGCGCTCCCTTCGCCAGCGCCGCGCCGACGCCCTCCCCGGCGAACGCGTCGTCCACCTCGGTGTGGGTGAAGACGATGTGGTCGCGCTTGAACCGGTAGGCCGCAAAGCCCGCGAGCACGCCGTCGATGTGGGCTTCGTAGCGGTGCTTGGAGGGGTTGTCCGTGATCACGGCGTCCGTCATGGCCCCAGCCAAGCACGACTGTCAACGCTGGTCGTGAGTGGTCCCGCCGGCTGCATGACCGGGCTGGTGGCGCGCTCCCGTCGGCGGAACTACGCCATTGGACCCTTGCCGCGGCGTGGGCCAGTGACCAGCATGAGCCCACACACCTGACGCAGGGAGGCCAACGATGTCCATCCACCCGTCCCGTCCCGCTCTCCGGGCTGTCGCCTGGGCGGCAACGGCAGCGCTCGCGAGCGCGCTCGCAGCCTTCGTGGCGACCCCGGCCGTGGCCGCTCCCCCGGATGCGGCCCCGGGCCGGCCGTTGACCGTGATGACACGGAACCTCTACCTCGGTGGGGACATCAACCGGCCCCTGGTGGCCACGGCAGGCAAGACGGGGGCCGCGGCCCTGGTGGCCTTCGGCAACTCCAACGACGAGCTGCGCGCCGTGGTCGACCAGACCAGCTTCCCCGTGCGCAGCAAGCTGTTGGCCGCCGAGATCGCCTCGCAGCGCCCGGACGTGGTGGGCCTGCAGGAGGTGGCCCTGTGGCGCAGCGGACCCCTGGAGCTCGGGGCCATCGGCACCGCGAACGCGAGCAACCCCGACTACGACTTCCTGGCGACGTTCACCAGCGACCTCGCGGCGACGGGCGCGCAGTACCGCGTGGCCAACGTGCAGCAGGAGTCCGACGTGGAGGGCCCCGCCTTCAGGGGCAGCCCGTTCAACGGCACGATGACCAACGCACGCGACGTCCGGCTGACCATGCGTGACGCGATGCTCGTGCGGGTCGACCCCGGCCTGACCGTGCAGGCCAGCGGAGGTGGGCAGTACGTCACCCGCCTCTCGGTCAGCGTCGGCGGAGTGCCGTTCGTGTTCATCCGCGGCTACAACTGGGCAGACGTGCGGTCGGGGTCGACCGTGGTGCGCGTCGTCAACACCCACCTCGAGTCGGCCAGCTCCGACATCGCGTTGGGGCAGGCCCACGAGCTCCTGGCCGGTCCGGCCGCGCCCTCGAACAAGCCGACCGTGGTGGTCTGCGACTGCAACTCCGACCCGCTCGACCACAGCGTCAAGCGCACCGACCCGCTCGGCACGCCCCACTCGGGCCCGTACGACTTCGTCGTGGCCAACGGGTTCACCGACGAGTGGCTGCGCTGGCGGCCGGGCAGCTGCCCGGTGGACGCCCGGGACGACGGCTGCACCTCGGGACTGTCCGAGGGTGTCACCGACGCTACCGCGGCCGGCTTCGACCACCGGATCGACATGGTGTTCGCCCGGACCGCGGCGGGTGGTTCGGCGGTGGACCGCGGCACCGTCACCGGCAACGAGGTGCGCGACCGTGACGCGGCCACCGGCCTGTGGCCCTCCGACCACGCCGGTGTCGTCCTGCGGCTGCGCGGGCTGCACTGACGGCTCCAGCCGGCTCGCGTCGAGAGGGTGGCAAACCGTCGCCTCCCCCCAGGGAAGGATCGGTTTGCCACCCTCTCGCGGCGCGTCAGGTGAGGTGGACGGTGGTCTTCGTCTCGGCGGACTCGAGGCAGGCCGCGGCAACGCGCACCGTGTTGACGCCCTCGTCCAGGGTCACGATGTTGTGGCTCTTGCCGAGCACCGCATCGCGGAAGCTCTCGTGCTCGACCCGGAGGGGCTCGGGCTTGGCGATGGCGTAGCGGATCACGTCACCCTCGGACACACCTCGGAAGTTGGCAATCGCATCCCACGACACCTGCGGGTTCTCTCCGTTGGCGTAGAACGTGAGGTCGGCGGCGAGGGTGTCCGCGACGAAGGTCCCTCGCTCGCCGGTGATGATCGTGACCCGTTCCTTGAGGGGTGACAGCCAGTTCACCAGGTGGTTCGCGACCGTGCCGTCCGACAGCTGGGCGAGCACGGCCACGAGGTCCTCGTGCTGGCCGCCGCTCTGGTGCGCGGTGCGCGCCGACACCGAGACGTACTCGCGCTGCGTCACCCAGGCGGTCAGGTCGATGTCGTGGCTGCCCAGGTCCTGCACCACCCCCACGTCCACGATGCGCGTCGGAAACGGCCCCTGGCGCCGGGTGGCGATCTGGTAGACGTCTCCGAGCTCTCCGGCCTCAAGCCTGGCCCGCGCCTGCTGCAGGGCCGGGTTGTAGCGCTCGATGTGCCCGACTGCACCGATCAGACCAGCCTCCCTGAAGGCCGCGGCGATGCGCATGGCAGACGGCACGTCCTCGGCGAGCGGCTTCTCGATGAGTGCGTGCACGCCGGCAGCCGCGAGCCTCACGCCGATCTCCTCGTGGAAGGACGTGGGCACCGCGACGACGCAGTAGTCCAGGCGTTCGGTCAGCAGGCGTTCGATGTCCGTGAGGACCGACAGGTCGCCGGCGGCCGAGTACTGGTCTCCGCCGTGGTCCAGGACCGCGACCAGCTCGACGCCGTCAAGGCTCCGGAGCACGCGGGCGTGGTGGCGGCCCATCATCCCGAGCCCGATGAGCCCTGCGCGGAGGTCGGCCATGTCAGGCGCCCGCCCTGGCCAGGGTATTGACGCCTGTGACGATCCGCTCCAGGTCGTCCGGTGAGAGCGCGGGGTGCACCGGCAGGGACAGGCACTCGCGCGCCGCGGCGTCCGTGTGGGGAAGATCCGATCCGCCGCGAAAAGGTGCAAGGCGATGGGTCGGCACCGGATAGAAGGCGCCACTCCCGACTGCGTACTCCTCACGCAGGGCCGCCGCGAACCCATCGCGGTCCTCAGGAATACGGACGGTGTACTGGTGGTAGACGTGCACCGCCCCCGAAGCGCGCGCCGGGGTGACCACACCTTCCAGGTGCTCCGTGAGGTACGACGCATGATGTTGTCGCTGCTCGGTCCACGCGGCGACCTTCCGCAGCTGCACGCGCCCGATGGCCGCATGGATGTCGGTCATCCGGGCGTTGAACCCCACGATCTCGTTGCGGTAGGGCATTTCCATTCCCTGGTTTCGATAGAGGCGCAGCCGGCGCTCCACGGTCGGTGAGGCAACCGAGACCATGCCTCCCTCGCCGGACGTCATGTTCTTCGTCGGGTAGAGGGAGAACACGGCCATCTCGCCGAACGCCCCGACCGGCCGTCCGTGGAGGGACGCGCCGTGAGCTTGGGCGGCGTCCTCGAAGATCGACACACCATGGCGATCGGCAACCTCCAGCAGTTCGGCCATCGGCGCGGGGTGGCCGTAGAGGTGGACGGGCATGATGCCCTTGGTCCGCCCGGTGATGAGGTGCTCGACGGCCTCGGGATCCAGACAGAAGTCGTCCGGTCGGATGTCCGCGAAGACGGGGGTCGCACCGGTGAGGGCGACGGCATTGGCAGTGGCGGCGAACGTGAAGGACGGGACGATCACCTCGTCTCCTGCCGTGACCCCGGCTGCCAGCAGTCCGAGGTGCAGCCCGGACGTGCCCGAGTTGACCGCGACACAGGCCCGGTGGAGCTGGAAGTGCTCGGAGAACTCGCGTTCGAACGCTGCCACCTCAGGGCCTTGGGCGAGCATCCCACTGCGCATGACCCGCTCGACTGCCTCACACTCTTCGTCGCCGATGGCCGGCCGGGCCACGGGGATGAACTCATTCATCAGGCTGACGCTCCCTCAGCATCCCCTCGGACTCGGTGAAGCGTTCACCGGTCTGCGGACAGACCCACTCGCCACCGCCCTCCTCCACCAGCGGAACGCCTCCTCGTCCCACCCAGCGCACGCGCTGAGCGGGGGTCCCGGCGACGAGCGCGAAGTCGGGCACGTCCCGCGTCACCACGGCGCCGGCCGCCACGACCGCCCACCGCCCCACGACGAGGGGGGCGACGCAGACGGCCCCCGCACCGACGGAGGCGCCGGTTCGGCAGAGCACCCCGACCGGCTGCCAGTCAGCAGCCACCTTGATGGAACCATCCGGGTTGACGGCCCGCGGATACCGGTCGTTGGTCAAGGTGGCCGCCGGCCCGATGAAGACGCCGTCCTCGAGGACAGCCGGCTCGTAGACCAACGCGAAGTTCTGCACCTTGCAGTTCGAGCCCAGGCTGACCCCAGGTCCGATGTAGGCCCCTCGACCGATGATGCAACCGCTGCCCAGCGTCGCACCCTCGCGCACTTGGGCGAGGTCCCAGACCGAGGTCGAGTCACCGATGCGAGCCGTGTCGGCCACATCGGCGGAATCGGCGATCCGGGTGGTCATCCTTGCCCCTTCCACTGCAGCCGATTTCGAGACCATGGGCCATCCGGAGGCGGAGGCTTCCCGCGGCACGGTAGCAAGGCTGAGGAGGTCGCGCGGAGGATGCGGACCCGGCTCCTACCTTCGGTTGACTCGTCCGGCTCGCCCCGACCGGGGCCGCTGCGCGCGCAGCGTCGCGCGGGTCAGGCGATGGCGGCGACCTCGGCGTCCTCACCCTCGGAGCTCCACGAGCCGCGCTCCGGCGACTTCCCGATGGCCAGGCAGGCCAGCGCCGCGAACAGGCAGAGGCCGCCGGCCGTGAGCCAGGCCGTGAAGTAGTCGCCGGTGCTCTGCCGCACCCAGCCGGCGTAGCTCGCCGCGACGCCGGCCCCGACCATGTGTGCGGCGAAGACCCAGCCGAACACGACGCCCGAGCGCGCGACGCCGAAGTGCCTGCGACACAAGGAGATCGTCGGCGGGACCGTGGCCACCCAGTCGAGGCCGTAGAAGACGATGAAGATGAACAGGTTGGGGTGGATGTCCGGACCCAGCAGGGCGGGGACGAACAGCAGCGCCAGCCCCCGGAAGCCGTAGTAGCCGCACAGCAGCAGCCGCGGGTCGACCTTGTCCGTGAGCCAGCCGGACGCGATGGTGCCGACGAGGTCGAAGACCCCGACGAGGGCGAGCAGGCTGGCAGCCGTCGTCTGTGGCATGCCGTGGTCGTGGGCGGCGGGGATGAAGTGGGTGCCGATCAGACCGTTGGTCGACCAGCCACAGATCCAGAAGGTGCCGAACAGGATCCAGAAGGTCCGTGACCGCACGCTGGCCCTCAGGGTGCGGATGGCGAGGGCCGCCGGTCCGACGTGTGCCCCGGTATGCCGCGTGGCCGGCTCGTCGAGCACGTCGCCCGGCTGCGCGCCCACCGGGCGCAGGCCGAGGTCGGCAGGCCTGTCACGGACGACGAACACCACCAAGGGCACGAGGAGGAGCGCGGCGCCGGTGACCACGAGCGCGGCATACCGCCAGCCGGGACCGGCTGCGAGCGCCGCGATGCCCGGTAGGAAGACCAGCTGTCCGGCTGCCCCCGCCGCGGAGAAGATGCCGGTCACCAGCCCCCGCCGCGACTCGACGAACCACCGGTTCGCCACGACGGCACCCAGGACCAGCGCCATCGCACCGGCACCGACCCCGACGAAGACACCCCACAGCAGCCACAGCTGCCACGGCGCGGTCATCACCGTCGTGAGACCGCTGCCGACTGCGACCAGGACCAGCGCGAGGCTGACGACCCGGCGCAGGCCGAACCGCTCCATGAGCGCCGCCGCGAAGGGTGCGGTGAGGCCGTAGATCACCAGGTTCGCGGTGACCGCCCCCGAGGTGGTGGCGCGAGACCATCCGAACTCGGACTCGAGGGGCTCGAGGAGAGCGCCGGTCGAGGAGCGGAACCCTGCCGCGGCCACGAGGGCTCCCAGGATCACGGCGGCCACCCACCAGGCGCGGTGCACCTGCGGACGTCGGGGTGCTGTCGTGGCCTCAGTCGCGGCAGGAATCGTCACCGCCGCAGGATATCTGCCAGAAGGTTCCCGTGGACACCGCTTTCCGGACAACCGTCCGCCGGATCCCGCCAGCGTCGGCCCTTGGCGAGAGCCCCCGCGTCAGGCGACGCGGGCCAGCCCGAGCCAGCCGGCCATCAGGGCGAGCTCGTCGTCGAGGGCGGGACGCGCCTCCGGCGGCGCCCCCGGCTCCCAGTGCACCGCCTGCAGCCGCAGCACTCCGTCGGCGCGGTCTGCCTTCAGGTCGCACCGCGCGACGAGCTCTTCGCCGAACAGGAACGGCAGCACGTAGTAGCCGTGCACCCGCATCGGCGCCGGCACGTAGATCTCGAGGCGGAAGTCCATCCCGAAGATCGCCGCCGTGCGATCGCGCTGCCAGATCAGCGAGTCGAACGGGCTGAGCAACGCCTGGGCACTCACCGTGCGGGGGCGACGCGCCTTCACGTGCAGGTAGGCCGGTCGCTTCCACCCCTCGATGGTCGCCGGAACGAGCGTCCCCTCCGCGACGAGCGCATCCAGAGCCGGGCGGGACTGGTGCGGTTTGAGCCGGAAGTAGTCCCTCAGGCACTGCTCGGTGCCGACGCCGTGGGCGCGGGCGGCGATCAGCATCAGCTCCTTGAAGGCGACGTCGTGCGGCGGTCGGCCTGCCGGGTCCGCGGCCGCTGCCGCGAGGTGGCCGGGCAGCACGCGGTCGACGGCGGCATACCGTCGCTCGAACTGGCTGGTCCGGCCCGCGGAGCTGACCTGTCCCGCCCAGAAGAGGTGCTCGAGGGCGCTCTTGACCAACGACCAGTTCCAGCCCCACTCGTCGCGCTGGCGCGGCAGGTCGTGCTCGAGGGCTGCCTCCAGCTGGCGTGAGGTGAGCGGTCCGCGAGCCGTGACCTCGGCGAGCACGGCCGCGACCAGCTCGGGGTGCTCCCGGGCCACCCGCTGCATGCCACCCCACGCGTCGTGCAGCACGCGCTGCATGCGGAAGTCGAGCAACGGCCACGTCGAGGGCGGGATGAGGCTGGCCTCGTGGGCCCAGTACTCGACGAGCCGTCGGGGCGACCGGTCGCGCGCCCGGTCGAGGAGCGCGGTGTCATAGGGACCCAGCCGCGAGAAGAAGGGCAGGTACTGGCTGCGCGTGAGGACGTTGACGCTGTCGATCTGGACGATCTGCACCCGGTCGATGACCTTCTGCACGTGACGCATCGTGGCCGCCCCCGGGGCGGGCCTGGGGTCGGTGAATCCCTGTGCTGCCAAGGCGATCCGGCGCGCCTGGGCGCGCGTCAGCCGCAGGGACGGAGGTGTCGTCACAGCACGTGCGCCGCTGGTCACTCGCCGGGTTCGAGGAGGTTCTCGCGGACGGCATACATAGCCGCCTCCATGCGCGAGTGGAGCTGGAGCTTCTCGAGGATGTTGCGCACGTGGTTCTTCACGGTGTTCTCGGAGATGAACAGCTGGTGCGCGATCTCCTTGTTGGCCATCCCCCGCGCCACGAGCCGCAGGACCTCGAGCTCGCGGTCGGTGAGCCGAGGCGCCCCGACCCCGGTGGGTCGCTCCCCCTGGCGCTTGCTCATCTGGGCGAACTCCGCGAGCAGCTTGGAGGCCATCGAGGGCGAGATGAGCGAGTCGCCGTTGTAGACCGCGCGCACCCCGTCGGCGATCTCCTCGCCCGGGACGTCCTTCAGGAGGTAGCCGTTGGCTCCTGCCTTGACCGCTTCGTAGAGGTCGGACTCCTCGTCGGACATCGTCAGCATGATGATCTTGGTCGACGGCACGAGCGCCTTGATGGTCTGGCAGGCCTGGATGCCCGAGGTGTGCGGCATCCGGACGTCCATGAGGACGACGTCGGGCAGCAGCTCGACGGTGCGGTCCACCGCTTCCTTGCCGTCGCCGGCCTCGCCGACGATCTCGATGTCGTGGTCCTGCGAGACGACCATCTGCAGGCCACGGCGGTAGAGGACGTGGTCATCGGCGATGACGACCCTGATCGGGTCCGCCCCGCTCGTCACACCACCATTCCCATTCGTCACGAGCCACATACTGTCATGACGGTGCCACGACGCCGGGCGAAAGCCGCGAGGGCTCGCCCGGCGTCGTCGAGCGTGGGAATCAGGAAACCTTGCGGGCGACACCCTCGTCGTCGGTGACGTCGAGGTGGATGACGCCGTAGGACCAACCCCTGCGGCGGTAAACGACGCTCGGCTGGTCGGTCTCCTCGTCGTGGTAGAGGTAGAAGTCGTGCCCGACGAGCTCCATCTCGCGGACCGCCTGGTCCAGTGCCATCGGCACGGTCGCGTGGATCTTCTCGCGGATCTCCACGGGCGAGTTGCCCTGGGCGCCGAAGGGGTCCCCTTCACCACCGACCTCGTGGACGTGGTCCTCGCCCCCGCCCTGCGCCGGCTCCTGGATCCGCGCCGTGGCGGCGGACACCGACTCGGGCGCGTGCCTCCCGCGGTGCACGCGCTTGCGGTCCTGGGCCCGCCTCAGCCGTTCCATCAGCTTGTCCAGCGCCACGTCGAGCGCTGCGTACTTGTCGTCAAGACATGCCTCGGCCCGCACGATCGGGCCCTTCACGTGACAGGTGATCTCGACCCGTTCGCAGGCCTTGGCCTGGCGCTTGTTCGACTCGTGGCTCACGATCACGTCGACGCGCTGCACGCGCGGCGCGAGCTGTGGGATCTTGGCCAGCTTTTCGTCGAGGTGGTCACGGAATCGGTCTGAGACCTGCATGTGGCGTCCGGTGACGACAATCTCCACGGTGTCCTCCATGGTTTTCGGCGGGAGTTCGAATCGGGCGGCGTGGCCCGGGTTCAGCCGCGGCACCACCCACGCTCTGACGACACGAGGGGAAGCAACCCGGTGGTCGCCCACGTCGGGGACTCGGACGTCGGCGGTGCGGGCTCCGCTCCCTGCCAGAGGGCGCCCGTCGGACCGCGTCCGAGGCGCCCTGTTTGCGTGACGTGCACGGGGGCCAGGGGGGCCATACGTCGAACTTAGACCACGCCGGGCGATTGCGACACAGGGATTGGCTGAGCCTTTACCGGGWGTTGGTGGTGCGCTGGCTGGGCGTCGGGTTCCGCCGCTGGGTGGCACAGATCGTCGCGGCGACGACCGTCGCCGCGCCGGCCGAGCGCAGCGCCCGGGCCGCCTCGACAAGCGTCGCTCCCGTGGTGAGCACGTCGTCGACCACGACGCACACGGCACCCTCGACCACCTGCGCCCAGTGCCGCCGCACGGCCATGGAGCGCTCGAGGTTGACCGCCCTCTCGCGCGCGCCGAGCCCGGCCTGGTCGGCGACCCGGCGCCGGAGTCGCAGCGCCGGGGCCACGACGGCCTCGTCGGCGGCGAAGCCACTGACCGCGTGGGCGGCCACGGACACCAGTGGCGCGTCGCCCCGAGCGCGTACGGAGGTCCGGGACGAGGGGACGGGCACGACCAGGAGTGGACCGTTGTGGCGCACCAGGACCTCGACCCCTGACCGGCAGGCGCTGACAGCGGCATCGAGGGCCCGGCCGAGGAGCTCCCCGAGCAACAGCCCGCAGTCGCGCCGACCGTCGTCCTTGTAGGCCGTCACGACTGCGGCGAGCGGCCCACCGTACGGACCACTCGCTGAGACAGGCGGGAAGCCGGAGGGGCAGGGGTCCGGATGGACCTGTCGCGGGCCCCCGAACCAGAGGCTCCGCTCGAGCGCTTCCAGGCACCCGCGGCATACAGCGTCGTCAGGCTGGCCGCAGGCCGCGCAGCTGACCGGCAGGGCCAGGTCCGTGAGGGCCCTCATCGCCCCAGGCACAGGGGTGGGCGGCGCCATGTCCCCCATCGTGGCGGCGCGGTGTGTTGGCGTCGATTCGGAGGCAGAAGCCTGTGGACACGACTAGTCTGGGCCTTGGCCTGTGGACAACTGCTGGGTGCCGGGGACGCGAGACGGGAGGCGGGTATGCGGTGGTTGCCCCATCTCGCCGTCTCCACCCGGATTCGCATCGGCATCGCGCTCGTGGCTGCCATGTTCGCGTCGGTCAGCAACGACATCCTCGGAGGCCTTCCCTGGATCCTCCTGACCGTCACGCTCGACCTCGCGGCCTCGGCCCTGCCTGTGCTCAGTCCCAAGGACACTGCCACCCGCCGCATCCAGATGACCGGGCTGCTCGTCGCTGGTGCCGTGGTGGCCGGGCTCGCGATGGGTTACACCGGGCCCTGGTCGAAGATCCTGATCCTCGTCCCCGCGTTCCACGCTGGGCTGCGACTGGGTCGGCGGGGCGCCCTGGAGATCTCGGCCGTCGGCCTGGCCTCCGGCCTCGCGACCGCGTGGTGGCTGGCCCGGCTGGACCTGGCCGAGGGCCAGGCCATCCTGCTCGCTGCCATGGTCGCCCTCGTCTTCGGGCTGCTGGGAGCCTGGTCGCACCGGATGGAGGGCGTGGCGCTACCCGTCGACCCGAACGTCGCGGCTGAGGCCAGCCTGCTGCTGCGGCGCCTGCACGAGCTCGCCGACACCCTCGACACCGGCTTCGACGCCCCCGGTTCGGCCGAGATGGCCCTCCAGGACCTCAGCAACCAGATGCGCGCGGCACGCAGCGCCATCCTGGTGGGCTACGGCGACGACCCCGCCGTGCCGCTCGCGATCCGTGGGGCGGACCGCACCCCCTGGCCCGACCCGATGGAACGGGACTCGGTCCTCGCACCGGCGTGGCACCAGGGCGTGCCCACCCTCGCGCAGTGGAAGGACGACCTGGTGGCCCGCTCGGTCATCGTCGTCCCGCTCCACGACGGCGACGGCCACCGGCTCGGGCTGATGGTCGCGGACCGGCCCCTGGTCACGCCCTTCACGGAGGAGGACCTCGCCGCGGCGGGCGCGGTTGCCAGCCGGCACGCGGCCAACATCGACCTCTCCGTGCTGTTCGCCGGGTTGCGCGAGCGCGCCGGCCTGGAGGAGCGCGAGCGCCTCGCGCGCGAGATGCACGACGGGATCGCCCAGGAGATGGTGGCGCTCGGCTTCGGCATCGACGCGGTGCGTCGCAACGCGCGCGCCCAGGGGTCGCCCCTGGCCGAGGAGCTGGACGCGCTCCGAGTCGATGTGTCCCGCGTGCTGGCCGACCTGCGACTGCACATCGGCGACCTGCGGATCGCGGTGCGTCCCGACACCGGACTGGGCGCGATGATCGGTGCCCGACTCCAGAACTTCGGCTCGTCGTCAGGAGTCACGACGCGAATGCACCTGAGCGAGACCGGTTTCCGCCTGCCAGCGCACACCGAGGTGCTCATCTACCGACTCTTCCTGCGGATGCTGGCCGATGCCCGGCACTCCCTCAACGCGCAGACCGTCGAGGTGCGCCTCAACGTCGCGGCACCCAGGGTGGAGCTCTGGATGTCGCACGACGGCACGACCTCACTGACCGAACGCGACTTCGCCGACCACCCCCTCAACGGCCTGGGTGGCGAGATCTCCGTCGAGCCCTATGCGGGAGACGGAGTCTCCCTCCGCATGCGCATGCGGGCCCGCGGCGCAGCCCCTTCCGCCACGCTGTCCAACGAAAGGATCCCCCAGCCCTCATGACCATCAACGTCGTGGTGATCGATGACCACACCCTGGTCCGCGAAGCCGTCTGCAGGATGATCGACAGCGAGCCGGACCTGTCCGTGGTCGGGCAGGCCGGTGGCATCGCCGAAGGCCGCACCGTGCTGGCCCAGAGCCTGATCCACGTCCTCGTCGTGGACGTGTCCATGCCCGACGGCTCCGGCCTGGTCATGGCCAGGGCGGCGCGCGAGGCGTCCCCACGACTGGGCATCGTCGTCCTGACGATGCACAACGACGACGAGACGCTGCTCGAGGCCCTCGACCTCGGTGCGTCGGCCCTGGTCCTGAAGTCCGCCCCGTCGGACGAGGTCATCGCCGCAGTCCGTCGCGCCGCCGTGGCACCGGACGCCTTCATGGCGACCGGCCTGGCCGAAGCCCTGCGTCGTCGCGACTCCAGTGACAAGCCGCGGCTGACGCCCCGCGAGGCCGAGGTGCTGGACCGGCTGGTCGCCGGCGACTCGATCGCCGCCGTGGCCAAGAAGCTCTACATGAGCGAGTCGACGGTCAAGACGCACGTGTCGAAGGTCTACGAGAAGCTGGGCGCCCACAACCGTGCCTCGGCCGTGATGTCGGCCCTGCGCCTGGGACTGGTCAAGTCCGAGTCGATCGGCCGCGGCGGCCGCTGAGCCGAGTCACCTCACACGACAGGCGGCACCGCTGAGCAGTCTCAGCAATGCCGCCTGTTGGCGTGTCGGAAGGCGAGCGCCTGCCTCAGAACTTCCCGGCGAACGCGTCCATCATGCGCATGATGCCGGGGCCGATGACCACGATCATGAGGGCCGGGAAGATGCAGAAGAGCATGGGGAAGAGGATCTTGACGGGCACCTTCTGGGCCTTCTCCTCGGCCAGCTGACGTCGGATCAGGCGCATCTGCACCGACTGCTCGCGCAACACCGAGGCGATCGGCAGACCCAACCGGTCGGCCTGCACGAGCGACGTGATGAAGGTCTTCACCTCCGGCACCGACGTGCGTTGGGCAAGGGAGCTGAACGCATCGCCACGTGACTTGCCGATCTGGATCTCGGACAGGACGCGGGCGAACTCGCCGGCGACCGGACCCTCGGCCGAGCGAGCGACCTGGAGCAGGGCCGCGTCGAAGCCTTGACCCGCTTCGACGCACACCGTGAGCATGTCCAGCGCGTTGGCCAGGCCCATCCGCAGCTCGTTCTGGCGCTTCAAGCCCATGTTGTAGACCAGGATGTCGGGGAGGAAGAACATGAAGGCGCCGCCACCTGCGGCGAACCCGAGGCCTCGCAGGGTCAGGTGTCCGATGGCCAGGCCGAGCAGCGCGCCGATGAAGAGCCCGAGCCCCTTGGCGCCCATGATGCGCTCGGGGGTCCACGCTGGGGGGTTGCCTGCGAGGTCGAGGCGACGGTGGATCCGGTCGGTCGTGCCCGACGGAGACAGTCGCTGAGCCAGCCGGCGCGTCTGGGCCAGCATGGGCAGCGCCAGCCGCTCCATGGCAGGCAGCTCCTCGCGGGCCACCTCGTGCGGGTCGAGCTGACGTTCGATGATGGCGAGCGATCGCGCGACACCGGTGGTCTGGCCGCTCCCCAGGGAAAAGGCGAGCACCAGGGTCATGAGGGCCATGAAGACGGCTCCAACTCCAATGATGAGCAGCATCCTCAGACCTCCACGTCCACGACTTTTTTCATCCAGAAGACGCCGATCGCCATGGCGGTCAGCCCCACTGCCGACATGGCCCAGCCCATCGGCTTCGTCCAGAGCAGGGACACGTACAGGTAGTTGACCTTGAGCATGTAGAAGAAGAGGCCGATGGGAAGACCGATCAGGATGTATGCCGACAAGCGGCCTTCCGCCGACAGCGCCCGGACGTGCCGCTTGAGCTCTTCGCGCTCCCTGAGGGTCTTGGCCGTCGTCCTGAGCGTCTCGGCGAGGTTTCCGCCGACCTGACGCTGGATGTTGATGGCCAGGGCGGTCCAGCGCATGTTCTCGCTGTCCATCCGCTCGCCCACCCGCTCGAGCGCGTCGCTGATCTCCGAGCCGATGCGCGTCTCCGCGAGCGCCCTGGAGAACTCCTTGGCCGACGGCTCGGAGGCGTCCTTGGCGATGGCATCGACCGCCTGGGCCAGGGAGAACCCGGTGCCCAGGCTGCTCGCTGCCAGCATCAGCAGGTCGGGGAGCTGGTTCTCGAACTTCTTCGCCCGACGCTTGGCCAGGAAGCGCAACACGAAAGCCGGCAGGAAGTACCCCACGACGAAGCCGAGGACGATCGCCAGGATGGTCGCGATGGTGCCCCCACGGAAGAGGATCACCGAGCCACTGATGGCCACCACCAGGGCGACCAGCCGCAGGACCCACCACTCCCCTGCCCTCAGCGGCAGGTCTGCGCGGGTGATCAGCGACATGGTCTTCGTGGTCGAGTCACGACCCTCCATGACGCGCTCGCCCAGGCTCACCAGACCCTCGGACAGTGCACTGGGGGACGCCTTGGCGGCGGTGGCGGACATGACGGTCGGCCCCGCGACGTACTGCTCGATGCCGGCGACCCGGCTGCGCCGACCGCCGGTCGGGGTCCTCATGACGAACGCCATCGCCAGGCCGATGATGCCGACGAAGATCGCGACCAACCCCGCCATCAGCAGCGGCGAGAGGCCACCGGGACCGGAGAACTTCGGGGCAGCGGCCTGAGCGGCAGGAGCGGCATCGGAGGTGGGGGTCTGCTGCACGACCGGTGCAGGTGCCCCGAAGTCGAGGGCAGCGTTGGCTGTGAAGGGCTTGCCGTCGGCGACTCCGGTCAGGACGAGGTCCTGCTTCGCGCTGGCGATGCCCTTGCCGTCCACGGTGAAGTTCACCTGGGAGTCCAGCGCCTTCGCGGCAGCGTCGAAGGCAGCACGCACCGCCGCGGCATTGCCCGCGGCGGCCACCGTTCCGCCACCTGCGGACGCGAAACCGGCGAGGACGGTGTTGTCGCTCTCCCCCGTCTTGAAGCCGACGACTTCGGCGCGCACTCCGCTGGCCCGCAGGGCTGCCGTCGCGGACGCCTTGGTCGCCTTGGAGCTGGCGGTGTCGCCACCATCACTGAGCAGGATGATGCTGCGGTCGGCGTAGGGCCCCATGGCGCGGGCCGCGATCGCCACGGCGTCGTAGAGCGTCGTCTCGCCGCGTGAGCGGAGGGCATTGACGGACTTCTGGACCGTCGCGCGGTTGAGGGTCGGCGCGACGTCGACACCTGCGGTGCCGGCGAACGACACCAGCCCGACGGCGACATCCTTGGGCGCCTCGGCGAGGAAGGCACTCACCGCCGAACGAACGGTCTCCATCCCGGTCTCACCCATGGACCCGCTGGTGTCGACGACCAGCATCGTCGCCCGCTTGGTGGCGGCGACCGGCACCACGGTGATCGGCACCTCACGTCCCGCGAGCGTGGCCTTGAGACTCGCGGCCTCGATCGAGCCGGTGCCCTTGGCGCCACGCACGGTGAGCACCCCGGAGACCGTCATTCCGGTGACCTTGGTCGAGCTGACCGACGCCGGGTTGTCCTGGGCCGCACCGGCGGACGTCGCCGTGACGGTCAGGCCCACGAGGGCCACCGCCGCGATGCCCAACGTCACCGTCGGACGGATGTTGATGCGCACCTACATGCCCCTCACGAAGATGTCCGCCGCCAGGGTGATGCCCTGGTCCACGAGGTCCTGGGTGAACTTGGGACGGAGTCCGGTGCTGACCAGCGAGCCCCGGAACCGGCCCTGTTCGTCCCGTCCCGCGCTGTAGTCGAAGGTGAACAGGTCCTGCATGGTGATGACGTCGGTCTCCATGCCGGCAACCTCGGTGATGGCGACGATCCGGCGGGATCCGTCCTTCATACGAGCCTGCTGGATGATCAGGTCCACGGCGCCGGCAACCTGCTCGCGGATGGCACGCACCGGCAGGTCGACGCCCGCCATGAGCACCATGGTCTCCAGTCGGGAGAGGCTGTCGCGCGGGGTGTTGGCGTGAACGGTCGTGATGGAACCATCGTGACCGGTGTTCATGGCCTGGAGCATGTCCAGCGCGGCGCCGTCACGGACCTCACCGACGACGATGCGGTCAGGACGCATACGCAGGGAGTTCTTGACGAGCTCGCGGATGGCGATCTCGCCGCGACCCTCGACGTTGGACGGTCGCGCCTCCAGCCGCAGGACGTGGTCCTGCTTCAGCTGCAGCTCGGCGGCGTCCTCGATCGTGATGATCCGCTCGTCGTCGGGGATGAACGAGGAGATCACGTTGAGCAGCGTCGTCTTGCCCGAGCCGGTACCTCCCGAGATCACGATGTTCCGGCGACCCTTGACGCAGGCGATCAGGAAGTCGCGCACCCGAGGGGTGAACGTCCCGAACGCGATCAGGTCCTTGTCCGTGAACGGGTCCGTGGAGAACTTTCGGATCGTCAGCATCGCGCCGTCGATGGCGATCGGCGAGATCACGGCGTTGACACGGGAGCCGTCAGGCAGTCGGGCGTCGACCAGTGGGCTGGCCTCGTCCACGCGTCGGCCGACGCGAGCGACGATCTTGTCGATCGTGCGGCGCAGGTGCGCCTCGCTGCTGAAGTGGGCCTCGACGGGGTAGAGCTTGCCAGCCCGCTCGACGTAGATCCGGTCAGGTCCGTTGACCATGATCTCGGTGATCTCGCTGTCGCGGAGCAGTGGCTCCAGGGGACCGTGACCCAGGATCTCGTCGGCCACCTCCTGCGCGATGCGGGTGCGGTCTGCCAGCGAGAGCGGGGTCTCCTCGGAGTCCATCACCTCCTGCAGGGTGTGGCGGACCTTGCTCTCGAGCTCGCTCTGGTCCAGGTGCGGGTCGTAGAGCTGGGGCCCCAGGGAGTCGAGCAGGGCCTGGTGCACGCTGGCCTTGACTGCTGCGAACGGGTCAGCGATGCGGAGCTTCTCGCCGTGGGCTGCCGGTGCGTTGTGCGAAGCCGCGGCGCTCTGCTGCTGCTGGCCGCGACGGACACTCTCCAGCCGGTCGGCGAGGCTCATCGCTTACCTCCACGTGAAAGGGACCAGCGCTCGTTGCGGCGCTTGGGCTGCCCGGCGCCGCCTTCGTCCGACAGCACGCCGGCTCCGTCCCGCTGGCGCAGGTACTCGTCGGCCAGGTGGCGGAACGCGACGCTGACGGGGTGCTTGGGGTCGTCGAGGACGATGGCCACGCCACGGTTGACCGACGCCGGCACCGCGGTGCTGCTGGGCACGCTCACGGCAATCTCCTGCTTGATGGCGGTGACGACGTCTTCCGCCCGCAGGCCGACCTTGGCGTCCGAGCGGTTGAGCACGACCAGTCGCGAGTCCTTCGGGTTGCCCAGGAGGTCGAGCGTGTCGAGGGTGAGGCGCAGGTTCTTGACCGCCGGGATGTCCAGGGTCGCGATCAGCACCAGCAGGTCGCTGTTGTCGAACGCGGCCAGGACGTGCTCGGTGAAGGCCGGTGGCGTGTCGATCACGACGTAGTCGTAGGCGCGACGCGCGACGCGCAGCGCCTCGGCGATCAGGGTGCCGGGCACCCTGTCGGCGTCGCTGGGCTCGGCCGGCGCGCACGCGGCATCGAGGCCGGACTCGTGGTGCGTCACGATCGACCTCAGGCCCGCCTCGTCCAGGTGGCCGGCCATGCTGATCAGGTCGGAGATGGAGTTCTGCGGGAGCATCTGGAGGCTGATCCCGACGTCGCCGAAGGCAAGGTCGAGATCCACCACGAGCACCTTGGCCCCCGTGGACGCGAGGTAGGCGCCGAGGTTGGTCGAGAAGGTGGTCTTGCCGACCCCACCCTTGGCCGAGAAGACGGTGATGATCCGACCCTCGCGGGTTGCGTCGGTGCTGTAGCCCGTGACCTTCTGCGACAAGTCCCGACTGCGCCGGGCTGCATCGGCAAGGCCGGTGAGGTCGTCAGCTGCGAGGACCTCCCGGACGCCGGCGCGCAGCGCCTGGGCGAGAACCGTCACGTCCACCCGGCGACGGAGCAGGATCACCCCGAGGTCCGGACGCTCGACCCGGCACTGCTCGGCGAGGTCGCAGGCAGCCGGCATGTCGACCTCTGGGCCGATGACGATCAGGCGGTCATCGGGGTGGTCCAGCATGGCGCGGTTGACGGCGGCAGCGTTCTCGACGCGGACCAGGTTCCCGCCGACGGCAAAGCCGAGCCGGTCCGGCGCCGTGGGGTCGGTGTCCCAGAGGATCGTCATCGCAGGGCGCCGGAGAGGTCGAAGAGGTTGAGGTCGGTGACGATCTTGAGGCCGTCCATCTTGAGGTCGCTGCCGCGGAGGGCGGCGTAGAGGTTGCCGTTGTTGATCCCGTGGATCAGCCTGGCCGCCTCGGCCGGCGTCACACCCACGGTGACGAGGAAGCTCGGGGCCGTCGACTCTGCGGTGCCCTTGTCGGTTGCCGAGTCCTGCTTGGCGTTGCCCGGGTTGAGGGCCGTCTGCCCCATGCCGATGACGAGGACATCGGGGAGCAGCAGGCTGGTTCCCTGGACGTCGGCCTCGTTGAGGGCCTTGGACTTGGAGTCGTCGCCGATCGCCTTGATCTTGTAGGAGGTGAAGATGGCGATGTGGGTGCCGGGCGTGACGAACGTGCCGACGCGAGCCGGGTCGCTGAGCTCGACGGAGACGGCCACCTTCCCGGCCGGCACCTCGATGGCCTTCTCGCCCACGGGGGTCACACCGAAGCGGGCGGAGGTGATGAACTCACCGGCCTGGATGTCGCTGAGGGCGATCAACGGGCTGTTCGCGTCGGTCACCTGGCTGAGGGCTCCTGCCGGCGCGCCCTTGGCAGCCACGGTGGTCTGCTCGATCAGTCCCTCGCGGTTGGCGTCCTTCAACGTCGTGCCCGCAGGAACGACCTTCTTGGCGTAGTAGACCAGCGTTGGCTGCTGGGCCGAGACCGCCCTGGCGTCGGCGCCACGCACGTACAGCATGACGGAGACGACCCCGACGAGGGCCACGACTGCGGCGACGATGATGGCGAGGAACCTGCGTCCCATGATGAGGGCCTGTCTTTCGTTTCGATCGTTGGGTGTTCAGCCGAGAAGGCGTGGGGTGTCCAGCCGGGGAGGCGTGGTGTGGTCAGCCGAGGAGGCTGATCGTCTTGGGGCCGGCGTTGCCACCGGACGGGTCCGGAGTGCCGCCAGGGAGAAGGGGCGCAACGTACCAGCCCCACAGGCAGCCCTGGCTGTCCTTGGTGCAGCCGACCGTGACGTTGCCGCTCGAGTCCGTGATGACCGGGTCGTAGCCGTTGAAGAGCTTGTTGGCCGCGTTGCCCTCGAAGTCCACGCCGGCCAGGTAGAAGCCGGCGATGCCCGCGAGCGTGTACGTGGTGCCCTGGCCGGTACCCGAGCTCGACTGGGCGATCGGGATGTAGACGATCGAACCCACCTTGAGGGGCAGGATGTCAGCGCACCCCTGGCTGGAGGACACGCCGCCAGTCCCTCCGATGACTCCGTTCAGACCCTCCGCGACACACGTGCTGTTCGAGTCGCCCGCCTGGTCGAGCCACCCGAAGTTACCGGGGGTGTACTGGCCCGGCCCGGACTTGCCGCAGTTCGCTGAGCCGGCTGTGGGGTCGGTCATGATCTGGATCGTGGCCACCTGGGCGGAGTCGACGACGCTCGGGATCTTGGGCAGTGGGTTGGCGCCCAGGCTGGCGGCCGGGGTGTACGGCGGCAACGGAGGGAACGACGTGCCGCCGCTCGTCGCGGCCTGCCAGGCACAGAGCGACTGGATGATGGGGATGACCTTCAGCGGGTCGTACCCTGCCGTGAATCCCACCTGGGAGCAGGCCTGCACCTCGACACCGCTCGACTGGCCACTCAGCGCCTTGGCGAAGGAGTAGGGCAGGATCGTGCCACCGCCGACCTCACGGGTGCGGGTGTAGGCACGCACCCACTTCGCGGGCATGGTGGCGGGAGCGACGCAGTCGGTGAGCGACGTCGTCAGCGCGGGACAGGTGGGCAGGCCCGTTGCTGTGCCGCAGATGGCCGGGTTGCCGTCAGCACGGGAGATCGAGGTCGTGCCGTCCATGGCGTTGCCGTTGGCCAGGTTCTGGCGCTTGGTGGCGTCACCGGCGAGGCAGCTGGCCAGCTTGGCACAGTCGATGGCCACCGAAAGTGCCACTGCATCTGCGCCGTTCTGGAGCTGTTGCCGCTCGCTCTTCATGTGACCGAGGTCGACCGTCAGGGCGGCACAGCCGAGCAGGACACCGGTCCCGAACAGGACGACGACGATGATGGCGACGGCGCCGCGTTCGCGGCGCGCACTCAACCAGCGTGGGGTGTGTCGCATCCTCAGCCTCCGCATCTCATCTGGGCCGTCTCGGTGTAGTCCTTGCCTGCGCCGCCCTGCCACAAGATGCCGCTGAAGTGGAACGTCACGGCTACTGCCGCGTAGTCGTTGGCATTGGGACACATCGTGACGACGGCGGTCATGTTGCCGGCCATCGGGTTGGCCCCAGCGAGCTCGGCCCGGGACTTGGCCTGGGCACTCGTGTAGTTCGGGGCGAGGGCGGCGAGCCGCACACCCTCGCGGGCACCCTGCTGCGCGGCGATGATGCCGCTGAAGATGCGGGAGAAGTCGATGATTCCGAAAACGAGCGCGATGAGGACGGGGAGCACGATGGCCATTTCCACCGCAGCCGCTCCCCGCTCTCGACCTCGCTTGACGTTGTGCATGGTTGTCACAACCACCAGTTGACCGAGGTGAACAGGGCCAACACCTTGTCGCCGGTCAGGGCGACGGTTGCCACGATGACGGCGGCAATGAGGGCCATCAGCAAGCCGTACTCGACGGCGGTTGCGCCACGCTCCACGAAATGCTGACGGCTGATCCTCATCACGTCGACTTCCTCAGACTGCGGTGTTGACGGTTGTGAACGCGTCGTTGATCTTGCCACCGAGGGTGGCGACGACAGCGACGATGACGGCCGCGATCAAGGCGACCAGGAGGCCGTACTCGACGGCCGTGGCACCACGCTCAGACGTGCGGGCGTGGAAGATGGTGGTGTGGAGCTTTGCGAGCTGCTTGGTCATTTTTCATCCCCTGACTTGATTGACGCCTCGATGGACTGCGAGTGGCC
>NZ_JBFUEM010000003.1:0-320434 GCF_056403955.1 Pedococcus sp. P2_E2 | reverse complement strand
TCCTGGCAACAGGTCTCCGTCGGACGCCACCGGGCCGGTGAACGCTGCGACGTCCACGTCGGCCCCGACACCCTCCAGTTCTGGATCGGCAACGAGCTGCTGCGCACCGTGCGACGCGACAGCACCGGCCCCGTCCGCAACAAACGACCCTTGGGAGGTGCACTGACCAAGACCCGCAGGACAAACTGACGTAAGGAGTGTCAAGGATCAACCGACGTAAAACCGTCAACCATCAGCCGAATGCCTACATCGGCTCCCTGATCTGTCCGACTTCTCCTGACGCTTGACGTCGGTTGGCTCGCGGGCGGTTCCGTCCGGAGCCTGATCGCTCGCGTCGGGTGAAGCGCCGCTGCGACCGCGGGAACTGAGCTCCTTCCAGGCGCCCGAGAGGTCGGCGTCCGGCCCTGTCGTCGTAATGCCCAATCGGCCGAATCGGTCTACATGGGGACGGCGCCAAATCAATCTTCGGTCGCGTGAGAGGGAATTCTTCTCGTGTTCGCTCATGCGTTTGGAAACGTGCGGCGCTGTCATTGACAGGCAGTTCTCGAGAATCTCTCCCCAAGGGAAATCGCCATTATCGGCGGAGGTGACTTCGGATGCTTTTCGCACGACAAACAAGGGAAGTCCTGACCGGTGCACGCCATTCGCGGCGGCACCCATCCCCGGGCCGTCAGACACAGCGGTCCCACCCGTCAGCCTGCGGAGCCGCCGTGGGCGCTTTCGCCCTGGCACTTGCACTGGCAGCGCCCGCGGCAACGGGCGAGCCGACCCGCGTCGGCCCGTCGCTGTCGACCGCCCCACCGTCCGCCGCGACGAGGGCGGTGGCCGCACCGGACTGGCCACCCGTGACCAGCCCGCTGGCCGGACCCCGACTCGGGGACCACGCCATGGCTTTGACGTATGCCGCGGCGCAACCCGCTGCGACCGTGCGGCAGGTGTGCGTGAACAGGGCAAACGTGCGCTCCGGCCCGGGCACGGCATACCCGGTCGTCGGCACGCTCGGCCGCGGCGCCAGCGTGAAGGGGCCGGTGGCCAAGGGCTGGCTCAAGCTCCGCAACGGGCAGTGGGTCTCGACCACCGTCACCTGCGCCACCCGTGCCGGTGCCACTCCGAAGGCCGCGGCCAAGGCAGGGTCTGCGCAGTCCTTCCAGGCCTGGGCGCGGGCTCTGGACCCAGCGGGAAGCGCGACGTGGAAGATCGACTACTCCCGCGCCCACACCCAGGGCCCCGTACGCGGCCTGACGGTGTTCCACAGCTGGGGACAAAGCCGCTCGACGGTCTACATCCAGCCCGGCATGAGCTGGGCCAAGACAAGAATGGTCATGGCGCACGAGGCAATTCACGTCAGGCAGATCCGCTATGGCGGCTTCCGTCATTCCCTCAATGTGTTCGGTTCCATTCCCGGAATGGAGCGCGCGGCCGACTGCGGCGCGAGTCTCACGCTGAGGTACGTGGTCCGCGGCGGCTGCTCCTCGGCGCTCACGGCGCCGGTCCGCAAGCTTCTCTCCGGGCGGGCCGCCTAGGGCAGTTCCCTCGCCTCGACGGCCACGGCAGTGAAGGGGCCCCGCGCGATCCGTAAGGGGACGGATCCACGCGGGSCCCCGGCCGGCGTTCCCGCCGGCCGGTCAGTCATCAGGGGGTGACCGACCACCACCAAGACGCCTCGCCGGCACGGGGTCTTACGCACGAAGAAAGGTGGGCCATGCGCGTAATGAGTGGCCTTCGAAGTCGTCTCATCAGCGACGGTTCCCACAGGCGAGCCGCATGTCGTGGTCGACGGCGCGGGGATGGCGGCCCGAGCCGGACCAGCCAGACCGGAGGAAGTACACCTCGATGCTCGCGATCGACGCACACGGGACGACCGTGATGGCCCCAGGGGCCGGGCTCCCCGGCCGTGCCGCGGAGCTGAAGGACGAGCTGTTTCGTCGTCAGGTCTTTGCGCACATGCGTCTGGCCCCCAGGGCCAACGTCGCGAATGCGATGAGCGTGTTGGTCCTGTGGCTGTACGTCATCGCGCCCCAGCACCCCGCGTTCGGCGCGGTGTGGGTGCCCCTGGCCCTCTTGGCGGCGGGCGTCCGCTCGACGGTGTGGTGGATCAGCGAACGCAACGGGACCGCCCCTCGGGACCTGGCCGGAAGCCAAAGGGTCTTTCGCATCACCGCCCTCGAGATCTCGGTCCAGGGCGTCCTCAACACCAGCTTGGCGTTCTACGTGCTCCCGAATGTCGACCCGGGGCGTCAGGTCGTGCTCGTGGCCACAGTCGCCGGGATCATGGGTGCGGGTGCCGTGGTGCTTTCGCCGCTCAGGCCCATCGGCATTCTCTGGGTCGCCATCCACATGGCCGGATTCGCTCCGGCCTTCTTCCTCATGGAGCAGACCGCCTACTACGTCATGACGCTGCAGGTGCTCGTCTACGGGGGAGTCCTGATCGTCGGAGTCATGTACCTGTCGAACTCCTTCGAGCGACGATCGGTCGCTGAGTTCACTGCTCGGCAGGCTCAGCAGGATGTCGAGCTCCTGCTCGACGACTTCGAGGACGGAGCGCGCGACTGGCTCTGGGAGACCTCACCGCTGGGGGACTTCACGCGCACCTCCGACCGGATGTCCGAGGTGTCGGGAGTCCCGACGGACGAACTTCGACAGCTGACGCTGACCCAGCTCTTGGGGCGACTGGCGAACGACTCCTGGGACGGTGGCGAGGCCATTCAGGAGCTGGGCGACGCCATGGCTCGCGGAGAGGCCATCCGTGACCACGTCATCGCCGTGGTGGTGGAGGGAAAGGAGAGGTGGTGGTCCCTGTCGGCCAAGCCGATGACCACGCGCAACGGGCCCATCACCGGCTGGCGGGGGGTGGGAGTCGACATCACGGACGAGTTCATGCACCGGCAGGAGATGGTCCGACTGGCAGAGACCGACCCCCTGACGGCCCTCGCCAACCGGCGCAGGTTCAACGAGAGACTCCAGTCGAGCCTCGCCGGGCGGGAACGGCCTGGTCCCAGCCACCTGGCGATCTTCGACCTCGACAACTTCAAGTCCGTCAACGACACCTTGGGTCACGGGGTGGGCGACGAGCTCCTGCAGCAGGTCGCCACTCGCATGCTGGCCCACAGCAACGGTGACTTCGTCGCTCGACTCGGGGGTGACGAGTTCGCCGTCATCGCCCAGCCCGAATCGACTCCGGACTTCCCGGAGGTGTTGTTCGCCCGATATCAGGCGTCCTTTGCCGAGCCCTTCACGATTCGGGGAAACCGGATCGAGATGAGTGCCAGCGTGGGGTGCACCCACGCGCTCCCGCTGAGCATCAGCGCCGACGAGATGGTGCGGATGGCCGACTTGGCCCTGTACGACGCGAAGGGAGTCGGGCGCGGCCGGATGAGCTCCTTCACCCAGTCGATGAGCGTCCGCGCGCGGGAGCGGGCTTCCCTCCTGGCCGACCTGGCTGGCGCCATCGAGCACGACGAGTTCCTGTTCCACTTCCAGCCTCAGCACGACGTGCGCACGGGCAGGGTCGTGGCGACCGAGGCGCTCCTGCGCTGGCAGCATCCGACGCGCGGTCTCCTCGTGCCCGCGGACTTCCTCGAGCTCGCAGAGGAGTCCGGACTGATCGTGCCCATCGGTCAGGTCATGCTCCGCCACGCCTGCCGGGAGCTGTCGCGACTGGGCCGCGGCGTCCGACTCGCGGTGAACGTGTCCGCGGCCGAGCTGGGCGCTGCGGGGTTCCTGGACCACATAGAGGCCGCCCTGATCGAGTTCGCTGTTCCGCCCCGCCTGTTGGAGCTGGAGGTGACGGAGTCCGCAGCCATCAGCGACCACTCGATCTCGCTGCTGCACGAGCTCCGTCACCTCGGGGTGCGCATCGCGATCGACGACTTCGGGACCGGCTACTCCTCACTCAACAGTCTCCAGCGGATGCCCGTGGACCTGCTCAAGGTGGACCGCGCCTTCGCGGCTGCACTGACCACCAGCGACGCGCGCTCGGGCCAGACCGCTGTGGCGGTCATGAAGGCCGCGGTCGACATAGCAAGCGCGTTGGGAATCAGCACCCTCGCGGAAGGAATCGAGCGCCCGGACCAGCTCAGCCAGGTCCGGGCACTTGGGTTCGACCTCGTCCAGGGTTTCTTCCTCGCCTCGCCGACCCCCGCCGTGACCCGCCACCTTTCCGTCGTGGAGGCGCCTCTGGAGGTTGACGAGCGCTGACGCGCAGCCTCTCCCGGACGGGCAGCACGGGGGTCGACCCGAACGCCGCAGGCCAGCCTCTGCCTGGAGCCAGCGTCACAAACGGGCATAGAGGTGGTCCTACTAGCGACATCTCATGACCCGGGGGGAGAAGAGCGTGAAGGCAGTGCGGCCTGTAAAGGGACCTGTTGGTGCGAGGACCAGAGGGCGACGGGGGACGGCCTCGGCGGTCCTGCTGAGCCTCCTCGCAGTGATGGGGGCGGCCGGGCTCGCCCTTCCCGCGAACGCCGCCCCGGGCAGCCCGGGTGTTCCCCAGGCGGGGACGCTGCTCTACAGCGAGGACTTCTCCGCCGTGGACGCCAGCGCCGCCCCGATTCGCATCGGCGCCTACGTCGGCGGCGCGGCGGCAGACGGCGAGACGTATGCCGCGGACGCGGCCTGGGCGCCGGGGGCCGGCGCCTGCAACGGCTGGGTGATGCGGAAGGGCTCCGGTCTGCCGGCGAACGGGGGCACCCCTGCCGTGACGAACAACGACCAGTGTGGGCGGAACGCTGCCTGGACCATCCTCGGCGACATGGCGGACGCCATGGGCCGCTACCAGGGGATGACGCTCGCGCAGTCTGCCCAAAACCAGATCCTGAGCGAGTACACGAACAGCACCACGGGTGCGCAGTCAGCCGGACTCCAGCTCCAGACCACCAACAACTCCATCCCCACGATCGCCGGGCACTTCTACGCCGTCTCGGGGATCTTCGCCGAGACCAACTGCTTCAGCAACCACGCCGAAGAGGAGCTGGCGATCCTCATCAACGGGGTCCCGACGGTGGTCGGCACGAACCTGGACCCGTGCACCGACCCCAGCAGGGTGGTCTTCTCGATCAACGCTGCCAACTTCAGTGTGGCCAAGCTGCAGTCCAACGCCTTCCGGGTGCCGGTCACCGGGGCGACGCCGACTCTCGGGTTCCGCGTGCGTAACCTGCAGGCCAACGGCAACGGCAACGACGTCGGCTTCGACCTGCCCCAGCTGGTGGACGTCACCCCGCAGCTCGACAAGGCCTTCTCGCCCACGACGATTGCCCAAGGTGGCACCTCGACGTTGACTTTCACGGTCACGAACACCACCGACCTGATGGCCAAGAACGGGTGGTCGTTCACCGACGACCTGCCCGCCGGGCTCGTGGCCTCCGGGCCGGTTGGAGGCACGTGCGACCTGACGTCCAGCAGCGTGACCAGCGGCACCATCAGCGCCACGGGGGACCTCGCGCAGGGTGAGGTCTCGTGCACCATCACCGTGCAGGTCACGAGCAACACCCCCGGTGTCTACAGCAACTCGGGGTGCACGGACCCGACCGGGGCCCCGATCCCGAACTGCACCAACAACATCTCGACCATCGTCGGGCTCTACCCGCCGGGTTCGACACCGCTGACCGTTCTCCCGGAGGTCGACCTCTCGATCACGAAGAGCGCGAATCTGGACTCCTACACACCGGGCCAACCGATCACCTACACCGTGACGGTCCACAACGACGGCCCGAGCGACGCGGTCGACGCGACGTTCAGCGATCCCATCCCTGCTGCGGTCACCAGCCCCACCTGGACGTGCGCCGTGACCGCGGCGGGAACAGCGACGTTGCCCCCGTCGGGGCCGACCGCCTGTGGGGCCAGCGGCGCCGGTGACATCACGGACACGGTGCGCGTCAACGTCGGTGGCACGATCACCTACACCGTCACGGGCGTCGTCGCCGCCGGAACCACCGGCGAGATCCTCAACACGGCGACCGTCGTGCCTGCGGTGGAGACGACCATCCCCCTCATGCCCGGCGGGGGTCCCGACCACACCCCGGGTTCGACGACGACGGTCCCCACCGTCGATGCCAACTGCCCGCCCGCGCCAGGAGTGGGTTGCTCGGCCTCGGTCGCGACTCCGGGCAGCTCGATCGGGGTCGTCAAGTCCATCACCTCGGTCAGCGATGCCAACAACGACGGCCTGACCGACGCCGGCGACGTCATCCACTACCGGATCGTGGCGACCAACACCGGTCAGTCGACCCTGACGGGGGTCACGGTCACGGACGTGCTCGCGCCGCCCGCCGGGCCCGCCCTGACCCTGGTGTGCAGCCCGGTGACCCCGGCGACGCTGGCGCCGGCGGCCGCCATCGTCTGCACAGCTGACTACGTGATCACTGCCCAGGACGCGAAGGCGGGCCACGTCGACAACACCGTCACAGCCACCGGCACACCGCCGGACGGGCCCAACGTCACCGCCACGGACACGGCCACCCAGCCCACTCTCGCGGCCACGCCCGGGTTGACGCTGGTGAAGTCGGCGAAGATCACCAAGGATGCGGACGCCGACGCGTTGGCCGGTGTCGGTGACGAGGTCACGTTCTCGTTCACGATCAAGAACACCGGGAACGTGACGATGGACACCGTGGCTGTCAAGGACCAGCTGGTCGCGCCCGCCGGTCCGGAGGTCGCCGTGATCTGCCCGTCGGGCCCGTTGGCTCCGGGGGCGACGATGGTGTGCACCTCGAGCGCGTACCTCGTGACCCAGGCGGACGTGGACAAGGGGTCGGTGGCCAACTCGGCCACGGCCTCGGGCACGCCGCACGGGGGCACCACCGCGGTCGTGACGGACCCGTCGGAGACCACGACTCCGACGCCTCCGAGGACGCCCGGGTTGTCGCTGGTCAAGTCCGCCGAGATCACCAAGGACGCGAACGACGACCGCTTGGCCGGCGTGGGCGACGAGATCACCTTCGGGTTCACGATCAGGAACACCGGGAACGTGACCTTGACGAACGTTTCCGTCAAGGACGAGCTCGTTGCCCCAGCCGCTCCTGCGGTATCGGTGACGTGCCCGTCGGCGGCCCTGCTTCCAGGCGCCACGATGGTGTGCACCTCCAGCGCGTATCTCGTGACCCAGGCCGACGTGGACAAGGGCTCGGTGGCCAACATCGCCACGGCGTCGGGCACTCCTCCGCGGACGACGACGCCTGTGGTCTCAGACCCATCAGCGACCGCCACCCCGACACCCGAGGCGGCCCCCGGGCTGGTGATGGTCAAGTCGGCGAAGATCACCAAGGACGCCAACGACGACGGGCTGGCCGCTGTCGGTGACGAGATCGTGTACTCCTTCCACGTCGACAACACCGGCAACATCACGCTGAAGGCCGTTGAGGTGGACGACCGCAGGCTCGCCGACCTCGGCATCTCTGTGACGTGCCCGTCCACGACCCTGGCGCCGGGCGAAGCGATGGACTGCACCTCGAGCGTTTACGTCGTGACCCAGGCCGACGTCGACGCGGGGCGGGTCCGCAACGTGGCGACGGCCGACGGGGAGACCCCGCCACCACCTGGGAGCCAGACGCCGGGCACGGTGACGTCCCCGCCATCGACGGTCGACGTTCTCACGTGGACCGAGGATGACCTGCCGCCGTTCCTCGGGTTCACCGACCCCCCGGTGCTCGCGTTCACCGGTTCGAACGCCATCCCCCTGGTGGCCGCTGGGGTCCTGCTCCTGATGACGGGACTCGGGCTGGTGATGGTGGCGCGTCGGCGACGGGGGTCGCAGAGTGCCTGACCTGGGCGCGGTCACCACCCGCGGCGACGAGTAGGCGCGCACGGCGGGCGGGAGAAACACCCGCCCGCCGTCGTGCTGCCCACTAGGACCTCTGCCCGCCGGGACCCCTGCCCCCTGGGACCTCTCCCCCCCGGGACCCCTGCCCCCTGGGACCTCTCACCCGGCTCCAGTAACCAGCGTGTTGCCGTACTGGCCGTTCTCCTGCACGAGGTGGAGCGACGCGGCATACACCTCCACCAGCGCCTCGAGCAGGCAGCAGGGATCCAGGAGGTAGGAGCGATGGAACTCGTGGTTGAGGAAGCTGACCCGATCGACGGCCTGCACGAGCTCGTCGAGCACTAGCGACGACACCGAGATCCGTTCCGGAATATCCATGACGAGCTCCTTCGTGGGACGCGCGGGTTCACGTCTGGGGCGATGACCACGACGCGAGGGACGGGCCGGACGGCGGTTTTACGGGGGCCATGTGGCCTCGATCGACCCCTGGGCGGGCGAACCATTGCCATAGGTCCCCTCAACGGTCGCGCGGACCAGCCCGCGTGCCGCCGCAGTCCAGGTCGTGTGGATGGTGCCCGACCACGTCACGACCTGGGCGTTGGCGGCGGCGCACCGGATGCTCGTCTGGCTCTGGGTGCAAGAGGTCCAGTCGCCCGTGGCGTGCGTCAAGGTGACACCCGTGGGCACCTCCAGGACGAGTGTGGGCGGGCCGACAACGCCCTCGACGGAGGCTCTGATGGTGGTGGCCGTGTCGGTTCGGGCGCCCCCGATCGCCAGGTCGACGGCCATCGGACTCGTCCGGGCCGCAGGGGTGGTGGGGGCAGGGCTCGTCGGGTTCACGACGGATGTGGGCCGGGGGCGGGGGCGGGGGACGGTGGGTCGTGGCGGCGTGCTCGTGCGGGGTGGAGTCGTGACCGGGGTGGCTGGTCGCCTTGGCCGCTGGGTCACGGTCGGCGCAGGGGCCGGGGCGCCTTGGGTGCTCGGGCTGGTCGGGCTGCTCGCCGACGGCTGGGTTACGCGGGGGACCTCCGCTGAGGCCGGTGGCGTGGGCAGTCCGTCCGGCCGCACGGCCAGGATGATCGCGAGGATCACACCAACCGCGGCGGGGCCCATGAACCAGCGGGCTCGGGGACGTGCGGTGGAAGGGGACAGGGCCGTTGCGGGCCACCCGGTTGCCCCGGCGCCAGCACCCAGGCCGCCGGCGAGCATCGAGGAGGGAAACAGGCCCAGGATGGCGGGCCCGAGCACGCCCGCCAGGTTGCGGTCGACTGCTCTGAGCTCCTCCATGCGCCTCGTACAGCCGAGGCAGGTGGCCACGTGGCTCACCAGCGCGTCCGGTGCTCCGGCCTCGGACACCGTCAGGTCGGCGAGGCCGTCGACAAAGGGCTTGCACCCGGCATCCACCCCTCGGTCCGAGAGGTGCGCGCGAAGGTACGCCAGTCGAAACCCGCGCCGAGCTCGCTTGGCCAGGGCGGCCACGCCGTTGGGGGAGAGCTCCATGGCGCGGCCGACCTCGATGTTGCTGTCCTTGTCGACAGCCGTCCGCCACAGCACGATCTGCCACCGCTTGGGCAGATCCGCGAACGCGAGGCGCACCAGCTCGAGCTCGGACATGTGGACTGTGGTGTCCGGGGTGGCACGGTCGAACACGGCCACATCGTCGGTGATGACATCACCCGACGACGGCCGTCGAGCTCGGCTCGCGGCCAGGTTGCGCACAGAGGTCACGAGATAGGCGCGCACGGAGGTGGTGGGCCCGGCGCCCGAGGCAAGGGCCGACAGCATTCCCGCGAACGCGTCGGAGGCAATCTCCTCGGCGTCCCGCGGTTGCCGGGTGACCCGTCGTGCGGCCAGCAGCACCGAGGGGTAGTGCCGGGTCCAGAGCTGGACGGCCGCTTCCTGATCGCCTTGGCGAGCGCGCTCGACCAGGTCCACGTCTGGCTCGACGGTGCCTGCCGCATCGACGGGGTCGTCGGGGTCGCCGTCATCCACGGTCTGTGCCTGATTCTGGCTCCGCGACTGCTCCGGCTGGCTCTCGCAGCTCTTCGGGCTCGGCTGGGTACAGTGCCGCGACGCGAAAACGGACCTCCCCGGTGCCCCCGGCTGCCAGGTCGGCTCGATGCTCTGCCTCCGCCACCGTGAGTGCAGCCAGGGCACTGGGGTAGGGGCCTGAGTAGCTGGCCGGCGGACACCCCGGGACCATCGCTATGACGACATGGGGCATGTCGATCTCAGCGACCTCCATGGAGTACATGATTCGAGCCACGAGCTCCATGTCTCCAGGTCCCTGGCGAAATACCGATTCGCTCACCGCTGAACCTTTCCTACCGGGCACACGACTCCTCCTAGGACTGTGACGTCTGAAAGGTCAATTGGTGACGCGGGAAGCGTGGAACCCGTCATGGGTGGTTGCATCGCCCAGCCGAACCATGGGCGCCGACGCGCTAGCGCGCGAAGACGGCGGCGGCCTCCGCGGACATTGGCGCGTGGTCGTGCGCGACCCCGGGGACGACGCGCAGCGTCCACCGAAACGGTGTTCCACGGCTGCGCGCCTGTTCGCCCCCCACCCGGTAGAACTCCTCGCCACGCTCGATCCGCGTCTGACCCTGCCGAGAGGCTCCTGCGTCCTGTCGGAGGTTCTCGTCCTCGACGTCCTCGCTGCCCAGCAGCACGGTGAGGTCACGGGAGAACAGGCCGTCGAGGTCCACTGGTGCCGGCGCGTGCTCCAGGCCGTAGGGGAAGTCGACGTCGGGATCAGGAGCCGTGTACCAGCCGGCGTTCGCTGCGACCGCCCGCCGGACACGGGCCTTCGGTTCGAACTCCAGGTACCGGTGGACGAACTGAGCGCCTGCAGAATGGCCGAACAGGTCGAAGGTGGGGTCCCGCACACCGGTCAGGGCTCGCACCTGGTCCACCAGGGGTTCGATGTAGGCAAAGGACCAGTCCTGCGCGGGCCGTGCGTCTCCGGACTCGTCCACCGTGCCCCCAAGGTTGTAGCCCGCGGCCCCCGGAAACGCCGCTTGGTCGAACTGTGGCGCGACCACCACCCATGGGCGGTCCTTCACCAGCGACGTCCACGAGTCGCGGTAGTCGCGCGCGTTCCTGTTCGTTCCGTGCATCACGACGACCACTCGTCCGGTCGCCAGGTCACCCGAGCCGACTGCATAGAAGACCCTGATCGGTGCCGCACCGGCGGGGGCGAACTCGAACGAGCCAGTTCCCGTGAGGCCGGCCCCCTGGACGCCCGCCGCATGGTCGACGGCCTGGCTGCAGGCCGTGGCGCCCAACGCCGTCATCAGCAGCAACATCCCAGTGAGCTGTAGCCGTCGCATCAGAAGGAGAGGGATGCCCGGTTCTGAATCCAGCTCACCGCCGGACCGAGAATTCGGTGGGCCGCCTCGAGGGGTGCGGCAGGGCAGGCCCGTGTCACGTACCCGTTCAGGAGGTTGTCAGTCTGCACGCAGTCCAGCAGCAGAGTTCCGCGGCCGTTCGCGTCCCAACGAAGATGTGCGACGGCGCCCACCCCGACCTTGCCGTAGCTGGCAAACCTGCCTGGTGCGCCGAAGGTGAGGTTGCCGAGACTGTAGGCGACCGGGATGCCTCGCACGATCTCGATCGGCTGCAGCACGTGGGGACCGGTACCGATCACGGCGTCGTACCCCGCGTCGACGAGCAGCCCGGCCCAGTACCGTTGCTGCGCATTGATGTCCGCGTAGTTGTCGCCCCAGTGGACGAAGGCGACCACCTTCGAGGCTCCTGCGCGCTTCGCCGTGATGACCCCTCGCTCGATGACGTCGGGACTGAAGGGAACCATTCCCGGGGTGGTCGGCGTGCTTCGCTGGGCCGGCCCGAAGTTCTCGCCCAGCGCCACCACCGCAACCGTTTCCTGACCTGACCTGAGGACGAGCGGCCGCATGGCCTCTGCTCGACGGGCGCCGGCGCCGAACGTCGAGAGGCCAGAGGCCGCCGCCGTCCGCTCGGTCTCTGCCAGACCCGCCGCGCCACGATCCATGGCGTGGTTGTTCCCGAGGCCGAGCACGTCCACCCCCGCTCGGCCCAGGGCCGCCGCTCCGGGCAGGCCGACCGCATAGGAGTACTTCGCGCCGGGATTGGCGGGCACGGCCACCGTCGTGATCGGGCCTTCGGCATTGACGATCGTGACGTCCCCGGACATCAGCATCACGCGCACGCCTGCGAGCGGTGCGTCGAAGCCGGCGGTGGCGATCAGGCGTTCTGCGCCATCGCCCAGCATGGTGTCACCCCCGAACGTGAGGTCGATGGAGCCGTCCGTGCCGGCGCTGACCGATCGGGTGACCACGTCGGGCGGGGGTGCCGCCATGCCGGTCAGCTGCCATCCGACCGACCCGAGGCAGAGTGTCGTCGCGGCCCCGAAGCCGGTCATCAGCCGACGGTCGCGCCTCAGGTGTTGACGACGGGCCATCGGTTCCCCCGGGGTGTGCGGCTCGTCCACAGCTCTTCGCGGTAGGTGCTGCTGGCCTTCACCTCGACACATTGCCCGCCGTCCACGACCCAGATCAGATCGGCCTCGGCCAGGTCGTCCGGCTCGTCGGTGCACCAGAGAACGGTTCCCCGATGACGCAGGACCATGGCACGAGCCAGGGTTCGACTGGCCGGGTCGAGGCCCTCGAAAGGCCGGTTCAACAGCAGGATCGGAGGGTTTCCCATCAGCGCCCGGCCGAGGGCGATCAGCTGTCGGTCAGCGGACGGAATGTTCTGTCCGCCCTCGACGAGCCACTCGGCCACACCCGAACCCCCCATCCGCGGAAGGACCTGGTTGAGTCCGAGCCCGAAGGCGATCCGCTGGACCTCGGCCGCGGAGGCGGCCCCCGCAGCGTAGGTCAGGTTGCGCCTGACCGTGCCGCGCATGAGTGGCAGGTCGGGACTGACCATGCCCACGGCGCGACCGATCGAGCCGGGGTAGGTGGCCACGAGATCCTGGTCGTCGATCGTGACGGTCCCGGCATCGGGGTCCACGAGTCTGGCGATGAGGTCGAGCACCGTGCTTGCACCAGAACCCGCCCCACCAGTGATGGCCACCACGGTCCCGGGTGCCGCTTCGGCGGAGAAGCCCTTGAGGGTGCCCTCCACCGTGACGCCGTCGAAGCGGATGCGGCCTCGGCGCACCTTCAGCGGCGCGAGGAGCTCAGCCTCGATGGCGCGGCTCGAGCTCGCGAGGAAGTCCCCGATCTTCTGGCGCGACACCAGCCCCCGGTGCCAGTAGTCGTGCATCAGTCCGAGGGTCCTGACCGACCTCGTGAGGAAGCGTGCGATCAGCACCTCGAGCAGGACCGTGGAAGGAAGAACAGCGCCGTTGCGGGCTTCGACGACACCGGTGGCCACCACGGCGGCGGTCGCCACCATGCTGGTGCCGGTGGCAATTCCGCGCAGCCGACCCCGCAAGGTGGCCACCCGCCCCAGCGCTCGGTTGAGCGAGTCGTTCTGGCGGGAGAGCCTGGCGTACTCACCGCCCGCACGGCCCGACACCTGCGTCACGGCGAGGGCATTGATCTGCTCCGCGATGTTGCCGATGACCAGCGAGCGTCGCCGCCGCATCGTGCGCGTGGCGGACCGCATCGTCTGACCGCTGTAGAGCGACACCGCGGCACCAAGGCAGAGGACGGCCACGAGGGCGGACGCCATGGCACGGTCCAGGACGAACGCGCCCGTCAGGCCTGCCATCAGCGTGATGACGGCCGACGAGCCCTGAAGCTGGCCACGGCTGAGCCACATGCGCAGCATCGAGAGGTCTCCGGTGAGCCTGAGCAGTAGCCCGCCACGGGCCCGATGCACGAGGTGCGAGGGGAGCATCCGCTGCAGGTGGCCGTACATGTCCATGCGGAGTCGACGGACGACCTCGTAGCCGGCCTTCTCGGTCACGCTGAACTCGATCGCCCGCATGATCCCCAGTGCCGCGCCGAGGGCGGCGAGGGCGAGGCAGCCCAGCAGGGAGTCTCGATACTGGCGTTCAGCGGCGAATCCCACGCCTGTCGGCTCGAGAGCGTCGACGACGTGGGCCAGCAGCAGGATGAAGGTCAGGAGGCAGGCGCCTTGCCCGAGGCCCAGCGCAAGAACGACGACCCTGGCCGCGCGCGACACGCGAAAGGAGGCAGGGGACGTGCGTCTGTCGCCGCCCGGGCGAGGCCCGGGACCGGTCTCTCCCGGAGGAAGTCGCCCATCCACGAGGTCAGCCCGCCTGCGGGATCAGGCGACCGGTGGCGAACGCTTCTCCCCGTAGGGCGTCGCTCGACTGGAAGCCGGCCACGGAGGACGGTGAGGTGGCCGACTCGACGGGGGACGGGTCCATCTGCATCGTCAGGTCGAGCCCGGCGAGCTCGACGGGCCAGGCGGCATCCAGCGTGGGGTCCGGTTCACGAGCCAGACGTGGGTCCAGGCCGAGCGCGGGGATGACCAGCTCGGGAGTCTGGAGCTCGGGGATCCCCCACACGGGAAGGCCGGTCGCCTCCTGGGCCTCTCGGATCGCGAGCGGGGAGCGCGTCAGCATGCCCGACACCGCAGCGACCTCGAAGCCTCGCTCCCGCAGGTGGCTGACGCCGTGCGCGGCGCCCATCGCGTCGGAGGCCGCGAGGACCACGACGTCGAGCAGCTCGTGGACGACCGGCGAGGTCAGCAGCATCCTGTTCTCCTGCTGGAACACCCCGTCAGCGATCTCCACGAAGTTGACGCCGCATCCGGCAAGGGACAGCTGGGACACCAGCTGGGTCATCGCCGATTCGAGGACGGGGATCGGCTGCCGGAAGGTCGAGGCCAGACCCGCGTCCGTGAAGTCGAACATCCGGTGAGCGCCTGCATCCAGCATCACCCAGAAGTCGTTCCCCGAGCCGGTGCCGGTGACCTTGACCGACCCGGGCAACATGCCGACCTTGCTCAGCCCGTGAAGGAGGTAGTGCATGGTCGTGGTCTTGCCGGCGTTCATCGACGTCCCGAGAACGGCAACCGTCCTCGGCCGCACAGGGGGCGGAACCACGTCGGGAAGTCGGAAGTCCCAGACGTTCAGCGGCCTGCCGTACTCGTCGCCGACCAGGCCCAGCGGAATGATGTCCGTGGCACGCCGGACGGCCCTGCTGTGGGAAATCGATTGGGACGCGATCCCCCCGGAGGCCACCAGCTGGACACGGCCCAGGGAGGACGGTACGTGGGACTCGAACTGGTCCGTGGCGTAGCGGTCGGCGTAGGCGACGACCACCGTGTCCCCGACGTGCAGCGCGCTGCGCCGGCCATCGGGCTGTTCGATCCGCCGGTGCTGCCCCAGGCGCTCGACGTGAGCCAGCACGACATCACCGGACCGCGGACGGATCGCGCCTCCGACGAGGGTCTTCATGGCCGAGCGCGGCACCCGGCGCGTTGCGAAGCTCTGCCTGGCTCGCTGGTTGGTCCCCCCTTCCAACGGCCGGACCCACACGTCTTGTCGAGACATGCCCCCACCCTCCAAAGAAATCCCTGCGACGGGCGTCGCTCCGTGGACGCGGTCCCCCCGACGCCCTGCCTTGCCATCAGTTGAACGAGGGCAGGCGCGGATCGGGTCTAGGACCCGATCCGCCCCCCGCTCACGTCGTCTCACTCCTAGCGTGAGCGCCGGCCCGCCGTCATCAGGCCCGTCCCCGCGATGAGCAGGACCAGCGCGCCAGCCACCGCGGCCATGACGTTGACCCCCGTGAACGCCAGGGCGCCTTCGCTCACCTCGAGAGCCCCGCTGGTGGTGACGACAAAGGGAAGCCCTCCGCCGATCGTCCCGTTCTCCTCCCCTCCGCCTCCCGTGCCTCCCGTGCTGACCGTCGAGGTGGGCGTGGAGGCCGGCGGCGTGGTCGTGGTGCTGGTGCTGGAGGTCGAGCTCGTCGGCGGTGCCGTCGTGCTGGTGGTGGACGTGGTGGACGTGGTGCTCGTCGGCGGTGCGGTCGTGGTGGACGTGGTGCTCGTCGGCGGTGTCGTCGTGGTCGGGGATGGCGTACCGCCTGAGCCCGTTCCCGAGGCGTCCGTGCGCTTCACGACTGACTCGACGGGCAGGACCGTGCCGTCGAACTTCACCGTTGCGTCGTTCGAGTACACGGACCGTCCCGGATCGGTGACGGTGGCGTTGACCCGCACCTCTGCATACTCGCCGGCGGGCACAGCCGACCACGTCACGACAAGGCGGTCCGGGGCGCAGGAGACCGCAGCCGGGACGGTGGCGTCGTCGTAGGGCTCGGCCAGCCTGCCCTCGGACCCGAGTCGTCCTCCGATGTGGGCAGTCACGGAGGCGCAGTCGAGGCTCAGTCCCGGCCCGGGCGTGTCAGTGATGGTCACGGTGGTGGTGTCAGCGGTCGTTGCCGGGGTCCAGACGACTGATCGCGTCTTCGTCTGCCCGGAGTCGAGCCACCACATGTCCTTGCCGGCATCGTCCCGAGAGCCCACGCAGCTCGCGGTGCAGGGCTGGTCGGTACCGACGGGAACCCTGACGACGTCGGACCCCGTCTGGAACTCGAGATCCACCTCCCCGCCAGTGCCGGCAGCACTGTAGAGGGTGACGAACGTGCAGGTCCCGTGGATGTCGGTGGGATGCGAGGCGACGTAGTCAGCCAGGGTGAAGACGACGTGGTCGGCGTCGTCGACGGTCGCGGTGGCGACGACCGAGCCGTCCGGGGCGAAGAGGTTGAAGCTCTTCGCCCCGAACCAGTTGAGCTGGTCGGGCAGGGTGAGGTCGAACGTGTCGCCCGGGTCTGATCCGTCAGGGACCGCCCACGTGCAGGCGAAGGTGACTTCGTCGCCCTCGTCGACGTGGGTGGCCCGGGTCGAGATCGAGGTGATCGCTCCCGGGATGTCGTCGGCCCGGGACGGCGGAGCCATGATCAGTAGGGCGGTCAGCCCCAGCAGGACACACGCTCCCACTGTCCCCACCACTCGCTGCCACCGGTTTGTGCCTGTTACCACCATGCGCGAACGCCTCCCCTAGAGCGGCATCGTCGTCGTCCCCCCTGGACTGGCCGGGCGATGCCATCATCAGAAAGGACCGGGGTGTGGCGAAAGGATGACGCGAGCGGGCAGCGGCGGATACGTGACGCCCGCCACTAGCGGGAGGCGTGTGTCAGGAGGCTGCCACCCCGGCCGCCCCTACTCGGTCGGGGTGACAGCGGTCCGCCTACAGAGACGTCGCGCGAGGGAAGTCGTGTCGCCGGACACGTGTCGCCGGACCCGTGCCCCACTGGGGGCACGGGCCCGGCGACACGTCAGCGGAAGAGCAGGGCTCGTGCCGGGGCGGAGCGGATCATCGATCGTCCGTCGTGCCCCACTCCGGGCACGACCGAGAGGGAGTGACCAGCGGGGAGCTGCCCGAGCTGGTCGCGCAGGTGGTTGAAGAACACCTGACCACGTTCCAGCCGGTTCCTGCCCTGGGCGTCCGCCTCGCAGCTGACGTCCAGTTCCGAGTCCCGCAACACGTCCGCACCGCCGAGGAGGAGGGCGACGCGGTGCCCGGCATAGCGCGCGCGCACGTCCCCGGCGGACCGCATGTAGCCGTTCAGCCCGTCCAGGCCGTACTTCCAGGTGTTGTAGCCGGAACACCCGGCCGCCGGGGCGAGGACGGTCCCGCCAGCCCACCTCTGGGCGGTGAGGTACCCGTAGCTCGACGGGTTCGCAGGGACGAACCGGTCGATGGGCGCGTCACTGCCTTCGGCGTAGCGCTGGACGAACTGGCCACCGGCAGAATGCCCGATGATGCGGATGGGAACGCTGCTCCCGAAGGTCTTCCGGACGGCGGCGGTCAGCTGGTCCAGTGCCTCGAAGCTCGAGACCCTGGTGCCGTCCTCGTTGTTGCTGGTGTTTCCCTCGCGCCATCCTGACCCCCAGATCAGCCGACTCTCGTCGTCCGTCTCCGCGTAGGTCGGAAAGTGAGGGGCAACCACGAGGGTCGAACCGAGAACCCCGGCGTCGGAGGCGGACTCCATCGCGTAGCGCGCGTAGTCGCAGTAGTTGCCGGAGGTCCCGTGGACCACGATGACGACCCTGGCGATCGCCTTGCTCCTCACGGCCACGGATCCGTTGCCGCAGTAGTCGACAACCTTCGTGCCGACCGGGAACGTGCGACTCGTCGCGGAAGTGGTGCCAGCGGAGGCTTGGCCCGCGGCGGGGGTCGCGGGCGCCAGCAGGCCGGCCACCAACGAGACGGACGCGATGATGCGCCGGGTCCGAGCGGGCACCGGGAGCACCCGCGCGACGGCGGGGCAGGGGGCCTTGCGGTGGTGGGTCCGGCGGCACGAGACCGGCGGCTCAGTGGATCCGCGCAGATGCCGCTCGGTCCGGCATGCGGTGGAAGGGTGATGGTCAGCCGGGTCGCGCGGGGTCCGTCGTGGTGACCGGATGCGACAGTTCCTGGACAGGTGTGTAGCGATCATGCGAGCGCCTACCTCCATGACAGAGTGGCCTCGGGGCTGGTGCTCCGAGACGACGGTCCCGCAGCCGCCGACCCTCCTCAGGCCCGTCGGAAGGGGTTTGAGGGCGCCGCCGACGGTTCTCGAAAAGCATTGTGCTCGTTGATGTTTCGCTTCTCAGGAGCACCCCTGGGGGGGGTGGGTGGACCGTCACCCTTAAGACCACCTGGCGGGGTCCACGATTACGCAGAGAGTCCGAGGCCCATCTGGTCGGTATCCAGGCCCCGTGTCGGGGACAGCGCCGGCCCGATGTGGGCCATGTTCTGACAGAGAGGGTTCCGGCACGCGTGCGTCAGCACCTGGGCCGCCACGAGGGCATCCACGCCGAATGCCAGGGCGAAACCGAAGCGGTGAGCGATCACCATGCGGTCGTGTGCGATCCAGAACTGTCCGTGCCCACGTCCGGAGACCGCACCGGTCCACGGGTGGCACGCGCCCGGCGCGGCAACGTTCAGCACGCGTTGTCGGTATGCCGCGACGAGGGTGGGAACGCCCATCGACGCGCGCAGCTGGGCCACCGTCACCGGCCTCAACGCCGTCATCGCCGCGAACTCACCTTCACCCTCCGACCGCCCCACCGACAGCACAGCGCACCACCCATACGACGCATACCCGGTCGAACCGTGACGCCGCCCGGGCTGAACCCGCGCGGGTCAGGCCCTCGTGGTCCTGTCGGCAGGGGTGATGGTCGCCGCGCCCTGCCGACAGGACTACGGGATAGACATTCTGGACGGTCCGAATGTGACGCCGGAGGCCCAGCCGTTGCGCCAACCGTTGACAGAACGCCACAAACCGGATGATGATCGCAAGGCTTCAAGCAGCCGGGGCACCAGTCGTCAGCGCCCAGGAGGCTGCAGGTGAGCGAGCCGATCGAGTCCGTCCGCGTGGGTGATCGGGCCACGACGCCCGTCCATTCCGCGTCCGTGCGTGAGCTCCTCACCGAGCTCGCCGAGCTGGAGGACGCCACCCGCGGCCCCGGGGGCTTCGCGGGTCCGGCCGGGACGGTGCAGCCCACGGACCTGCTCGCGGCCCTGGCTCGCGAGCAGGAGATCATCGACGAGCTGCACGCGCGGTGTCCCGAGACCCAGCTCCCCACGAGTCACCTCGACGTCCAAGGCCGCGCCGCCCGGGCTGACTAGGCTGGCGGGGTGCCTCGTCCGTCCGACACCGCAGTCCAGGGCGAAGCCCCGACGGGTGCGTCGCATGCGGGTGAGCCCCAGGCCGGCACCGGTCGGCAGCTCCAGCAGCTGATCGTCACGATCTGCGCTCTCCACGCCCGGGGTGAGCACGACTCCCTGGCTGTGGCCGAGCTCATCAAGCTCCTCGCCACCCTCGACGTCGACGAGGCCGCTACGCGATCGGCGTTGTCCCGCTTGAAGAAGCGCGGCGTCCTGTTGCCGACCCGCAAAGCTGGCAGCGCGGCATACCGGCTGGATCCGCAGCTCGAGGACGTCTTCGAGGAGGGTGACGAACGCATCTTCGCGCCGCGGCGCGCCCAGCCCGGCGACCGCTGGCTGCTGGCCGCGTTCTCGGTGCCGGAGTCGCAGCGGAACCTGCGCCACCAGCTGCGCCGGGTGCTCGCGGGGCGTGGGTTCGGCACGGTGGCCGCTGGACTGTGGATCGCCCCCGAGTTCGTCCACGCCCACCTGCGCCGCGAGCTCGAGCGCGAGGGGTTGCTGGAGTTCGTGGAGTTCTTCGCGGCCGACCTGCTCGACGACCAGGTCGCGCGGCGCGTCGCCGAGTGGTGGGACCTCGACGCGCTGGGTGCCTTGTATGCCGGGTTCCGGGCCCAGTTCGAACCGGTCCGCGAGCGGTGGGGCACCGCTGCGGACGGGTCGGGTCCCCACGGGTCAGGGCCGGATGACGACGCGCGCGCCTTTGCCGACGACGTGCTGCTGCTGACCGCGTGGCGCCGGCTGCCCTACCTCGACCCCGGCCTCCCGGTGGAGTTCCTGCCACCGGACTGGCAGGGGATCGCAGCGGAGCGGCTCTTCTCGGACCTGCACCAGCGGCTGGCCGGCCCAGCGCGTCGCTACGCAGAGTCGGTCATCGGCAGCTAGGCCTGAGGGCGGCGCAGCCGGTCGTCGGGGATGACCGCGACGCCGAGGATCTCGATGAGCGCCTCCGGCTGCCACAGGGCGGTGCAGCCGATGCCGGCCATCGCCGGGTAGACGAGGCCGGCCAGCTCGCGCCAGGCGCGGCCGATCTCGCGGCCGTGCGCCTGGTAGTCGGGGATGTCGGTGAGGTAGATCGTCAGGCTGACGAGGTCCTCCGGGAGGCCGCCCGCCTCGCGGAGGGTGGTCAGCACGTTCCCGAACGCCTGGCGGAACTGCTCGACGATGCCGCCCTCGACGATCTGCATGTCCGCGTCGAGCGCCGTCTGGCCGCCCAGGTACAGCGTGTTGCCGCTGAGCGTGCCGTGCGAGTAGCCGCTCGGAGCGGGCAGCGCGGCCGGGTTGATGGCGACGGGGGTCATGGCGCTCCTCGGGTGGTTCCTGGGCGTGGGCAGTTCGACGCCTGCGACTATTGACTATACGTGACGATCGTGAAATTGTCGCTATACAGCGGACGGAAGGGCGCGAGGATGCGACTGGCCACGGTGGCGACGCCGGACGGTGCGACGTGTGCCGCCGTTTCCCACGACACGTCGCCCTCGTGCGGCGACTGGCTCGCGATGCCTGCCGCCGACCTCTCCGAGCTCCTGGCCCGACCGGACTGGCGCGAGGTGGCCGCGTGCCCGGCCGCCGTGGTCGTCGGTGGGCCTGACGCCGTGCTGCTCACTCCGCTGCCCAGCCCCGCCAAGGTCATCTGCTGCGGGCTCAACTATGGCGACCACATCACCGAGATGGGCCGCGAGCTGCCGGACTTCCCGACGCTGTTCGCCAAGTACGCCGACACCCTGGTCGGTCCCACCGACGTGATCCACGCTCCTGCGGAGGTGGACCTCGACTGGGAGGCCGAGCTCGCCGTCGTCGTCGGCCAACCCTTACGCCACGCCACCGAGGATCAGGCCCGAGGAGCGATCGCCGGTTACACCGTGGCCAACGACATCTCGGTCCGTGACTGGCAGCGACGCACGCTGCAGTGGTTCCAGGGCAAGGCCTGGGACGCGACGACACCGGTCGGCCCCGTCGTGGTGACCCCGGACGAGGTCGACCCCGAGGCCGGCCTCGAGGTCACCTGCCTGGTCAACGGCGAGACCGTCCAGCGCGGCAACACCAAGACCCTGGTGTTCGGTGCAGCGGCGCTCCTCGCCTACATCTCCGAGTTCACGCTCCTGCGGCCCGGTGACCTCGTGCTCACGGGCACGCCCGGAGGCGTGGGCATGGGCATGAAGCCACCACGGTTCCTCGCCGACGGCGACGTCGTGCGCACGCAAATCGAGGGAATCGGCTTCCTGGACAGCACGATTCGACTAACCCGACACCGATCAAGGAGAGACGCCGATGAACTTTGACGACTACGTGCTCGAAGGAGACCCGTCGCCGTGGGCCCAGCCCGATGGTCGCGTCATCCCCATCGTCACCAAGGCGGGTTCCGAGGACGCGTCGACTGCCGACTCCGGCGGCGCCTACCGCGTGTCCGGTGTCAGCATCCAGCACACACCGGCGCAGCGACTCTGGTACGGCAAGGTCTTCAACAAGCCCGGCTACCGCTCCGTGAACCACCACCACGGCGAGGCCGAGACCGGTGGCTACGTGCTGCAGGGACACGGCCGCATCTACTACGGCGAGGACTTCCGCGAGTACGTCGACATGACCGAGGGGGACTTCGTGTTCGTGCCGCCGTTCATGCACCACGTCGAGTGCAACATGTCGACCAGGCACGACCTGGTCTGGCTGACCACCCGGACTCCCGACAACATCGTCGTCAACCTCGCCGACGTCGACGACTCCATCCTCGAGGGCTTCCGCCGCGCATGAGTGAGCTCGTGACCCCCACCTCGCGGGTGCTGACCGATGCGCTCGCCCTCACCCAGGTCGATGCCGAGGTCTTCGACGAGGCCTACACCGCCACGACGCAGTACTGCCCGTGGCCGAAGGCGTACGGCGGCGACATGGTCGCCCAGGCGACGGTCGCCGCGATCCGGTCGGTCGAGACCGACCGCGGGCTGCACTCGATGCACAGCTACTTCATGCGCCCCGTCGACATCGGCGCGCAGGTGCGTTACGAGGTCGAGCGGCTGCGTGATGGCCGGGGCTACTCCACCCGCCAGGTCCGCGCCTTCCAGGGGGGCAAGGTCGTCTACGTCGCCATGGCCTCCTTCCACGTGCCCGAGGACGGCGGGGAGTATGCCGCGGAGGCGCCGACCGCGGTCCCGGCGCCCGAGGCGCTGCCCAGCTCCGCGGCATACCTCGAGGGGTTCGAGCCGGGGAGTGAGGCGGCCGGGACGATGACCGCGGACTCGCGCGGCTACTGGTCGGGCGGGCGCTCGTTCGACATGCGCCACGTCCCCGGACCGGTCTACGTGCAGGTCGAGGGGGAGCGGGCCCCGCACCAGGCGGTGTGGGTCAAGCCGTTCGACGCGCTGCGCCCGGTCGAGGGCATCGACGACGTCCAGCTGGCCCAGGCGGCGCTCGGCTATGCGTGCGACTACACGATCCTCGAGCCCGTGCTGAGGGTGCTCGGAATGCCTTGGGCGCAAAAGGGTCTGGTCACCGCCAGCCTCGACCATGCGATGTGGTTCCACCGGCCGTTCGCGATGGACGACTGGCTGCTCTACGCCCAGGAGGCGGCCAGTGCCCACGGGGGCCGCGGCCTCGGTCTGGGCCGGTTCTACACCCGATCCGGCGACCACGTCGCCACCGTCGCCCAAGAGGGCATGATCCGCGCAGGTCAGTGATGTCGGAGCGCACGACTGGGAAAGGCACGATGATGGAGCTCAGCCCCTCGGCCCATGAGGACACCTTCGCCCGCGACTCGTTGCCGCCGCGCGAGCTGTGGCCGACCATCGAGTTCACCCTTCCCGAGCTGCAGTACCCCGACCGGCTCAACGCCGCGACCTGGTTGCTCGACGACACGGCCGACCGGGTCGGTGCCGACCGCCCGGCGTTGCACACGCCCGGCGGGACGACGTGGACCTATGGCGAGCTCCAGCAGCGGGCCAACCAGGTCGCGCAGGTGCTCACCGACGACCTGGGCCTGGTTCCCGGCAACCGCGTCCTGCTCCGCGCGCCGAACACGCCGTGGGTGGTGGCCTGCTGGTTCGGTGCCCTCAAGGCGGGTGCCGTCGTCGTCACCACCATGGCTGCCCTGCGGGCAGTCGAGATCACCCCCATCGTTGCCGCCTCCAAGCCGACCATCGCCCTGGTCGACCACCGCTTCGCGGAGGACGTGTATGCCGTGCGCGACAGCGCCGCGCCCGACCTCGCGGTGGTGGAGTTCGGGGGCTCGGGGTCGGACGACCTCGTGGCTCGGTGCGCCACGAAGTCCGGCGAATTCGTAGCGGTGCCAACGGCTGCCGACGACGTGGCCCTGCTGGGTCCGACCTCCGGCACCACCGGGGTCCCCAAGCTGACGATGCACTTCCACCGCGACATCGCGTCCATCGCCGAGACCTTCGGCAAGCACCTCGTGCAGCTGACCTCCGACGACGTGGTCGCCTGCACGGCGCCGCTGGCCTTCACCTTCGGTCTCGGCGCACTCGTGGTCTTCCCCATCCGGTCCGGCGCGAGCTCCCTGCTCACCGAGAAGGCAACGCCCGCAGAGCTCGCCCAGCTGGTCCACGACCACGAGGTGACGACGCTGTTCACCGCCCCAACCGCATACCGGGCGATCGTCGTCGACGGTCACGTCGGGCTGCTGGCGGGCGTCCGCACCGCGGTGTCGGCCGGCGAGCACCTCAACCCCGAGACCTGGCAGGCCGTCCTCGACCAGACCGGCCTGCGCATCATCGACGGCATCGGGTCGACCGAGCTGCTGCACGTCTTCGTCTCGGCGAGGGGGGACGACATCCGCCGCGGCGCGACCGGCAAGGCGGTGCCCGGGTTCCGGGCGACGATCCTCGACGCCGATGGTCAGGAGGTCGGTCCGGACGTGCCCGGTCGGCTCGCGATCATCGGACCCACGGGGTGTCGCTACCTCAACGACGAACGCCAGCACGCCTACGTGCTGAACGGGTGGAACATCACCGGCGACACCTTCGTCCGCGACGCCGACGGCTACTTCTACTACCAGGCACGCTCCGACAACATGATCGTGTCGTCCGGCTACAACATCGGCGGGCCGGAGGTCGAGGCCGCGATCGACCAGCACCCCGAGGTGGCCGAGTGCGCTGTCGTCGGCAGGCCGGACGCGGAGCGCGGGTCGATCGTCTGCGCCTTCGTGGTCCTGCGCGCCGGCGTGGTGGGCGACGAGGCGAAGGCGCGCGAGCTCCAAGACTTCGTGAAGGCCCACATCGCCCCCTACAAGTACCCCCGCGACGTCCGCTTCGTCGACGTCCTGCCGCGCAACCCCAGCGGCAAGCTGCAGCACTTCAGATTGAGGGACCAGATCGCTCAGGAGGGGCAGTCGTGAAGATCGCCGTCATCGGGGGTGGGCCGGGCGGGCTCTACTTCGCCGCCCTCATGAAGCAGCTCGACCCCGCCCACGAGGTCACCGTGTGGGAGCGCAACGCCGCCTCCGACACGTTCGGGTTCGGAGTGGTCTTCTCCGACGAGACCCTCGGTGGCATCGGGAACGCCGACGAGCGGATCGCCGAGCAGATGGCCGACCGCTTCGCCCGCTGGACCGACATCGACATCCACTTCCGCGGCCAGCGGCACACCGTCGGCGGCCAGGGCTTCGCGGCCATGAGTCGCAAGGAGCTGCTCTCGCTGCTGCAGGAGCGGTGTGCCGAGCTAGGGGTCGACGTGCGGTTCTCGACCGTGGCGCCGGATGTCGAGGAGCTCCGGGCCACGCACGACCTGGTCCTGGCGGCCGACGGCGTCAACTCCGCGGTGCGGCAGCGGTATGCCGACGTGTTCCGTCCCAGCCTCGACCGGCGGCACAACAAGTTCATGTGGCTGGGGACCGACCTGGTCTTCGAGGCGTTCCAGTTCTACGTCAAGCAGACGCAGTGGGGGACGATGCAGATCCACGGGTACCCATACTCCGACAAGGGTTCGACGTTCATCATCGAGATGCACGAGGACGTCTGGCGGGCGGCCGGTCTGGATGCCAGCGAGGGGACCGAATTCCCTCCGGGGGTCTCCGACGAGGAGTCGATCGCCCGGGTGGCCGAGGTCTTCGCCGACGAGCTGGGCGGCCACGAGGTCCTGTCCAACAACTCGAAGTGGCTCAGCTTCACGACCGTTCGCAACGAGCACTGGCACGACGACAACGTCGTCCTGCTCGGCGACGCGGCGCACACCGCGCACTTCTCCATCGGCTCCGGCACCAAGCTGGCCATGGAGGATGCGTTGGCCCTGGCCGCCTGCCTGCACGAGCACGATGCCCTCGATGCCGCGCTCACGGCATACGAGACGGAACGGCGACCGGTCGTGGAGTCGACGCAGCGCGCGGCGCAGGCCTCGCTGGAGTGGTTCGAGAACATCGGGCTGTACGAGGACCAGGACCCCACCCAGTTCTGCTTCAACCTGCTGACCCGTTCGCGGCGCATCACCTACGACGGACTGCGCACCCGCGACGAGGAGTTCGCGACCCGGGTGGACGAGGCGTTCGCCGCCGCCCAGGGCGCAGCCGAGGTGGTGCCGGCGATGTTCCAGCCGATGCACGTCGGCAACCTCCAGCTCAAGAACCGCATCATCGTCTCGCCGATGGACATGTACTCCGCGGTCGACGGTGTGCCCGGCGACTTCCACCTCGTCCACCTGGGGTCGAAAGCACTCGGTGGGGCGGGGCTCGTGATGACCGAGATGGTCTGCGTCTCGCCGGAGGGTCGGATCACCCCCGGCTGCACCGGGCTCTGGACCGACGAGCAGCGCGACTCCTGGGTCAAGGTCGTCGACTTCGTCCACGCGAACTCCACTGCTGCCATTGGCCTCCAGCTCGGCCACTCCGGACGCAAGGGGTCGACCAAGCTCATGTGGGAGGGCATGGACGAACCGCTCGACACGGACAACTGGGAGGTCACCGGCCCCTCGGCCCTGGCCTACGGCGACGGGTGCCACCTGCCTCGCGAGGTGACCCGCAGTGACATGGATGCGATCCGCGACGAGTTCGTGGCCGCCGCGCGGCGTGGGGCGGACGCGGGCTTCGACCTGCTGGAGCTGCACTGCGCCCACGGCTACCTGTTGTCCTCGTTCCTCTCGCCGATCTCCAACCAGCGCACCGACGAGTACGGCGGCTCGATCGAGAACCGGCTGCGGTTCCCGCTCGAGGTCTTCGACGCGGTGCGGGCCGCGTGGCCGGCTGAGCGGCCCCTGACGGTCCGCATCTCGGCGACCGACTGGATGCCGGACGGCAACGACGAGCACGACGCGGTCGCTATGGCCCGGGCCTTCATCGCCCACGGTGCCGACGGCATCGACGTGTCGTCGGGGCAGATCGCCAAGGAAGAGAAGCCGGCGTTCGGGCGGTCGTACCAGACTCCTTTCGCCGACCGGATCCGTCACGAGGTGGCCGCGGCAGCAGGCGTGGCCGTGATCGCCGTGGGCGCCATCTCGTCGCACGATGACGTCAACTCGATCCTCCTCGCCGGCCGGGCCGACCTGTGTGCGCTGGGGCGGACGCACCTCTACGACCCGCAGTGGACGCTGCACGCGGCGGCGGAGCAGGAGTTCCGCGGTCCGGCCGCCGAGTGGCCGTTGCCCTTCGCGGCGGGCCGCCGCAAGCCGCCGACGGCTCGGACCGATGCGGTCCGGCCCCGGCTCTCGCTGATCAAGGAGACCGAGAGCGACGAGCTGCCGACCCACCTGCGCTGGACGCCCGAGGCCGCCTCGGTGGGCTCGCAGGTCGCGGTGGCTCGGTGACCCTCGAAGATCCGGTCGGCATCCATCGCGCGAGGGTCGAGTGGATGGACACCGACGCGGCCGGCCACCACCACAACACGGCCATCACCCGGTGGGTCGAGTCGGCGGAGGCTGAGCTGATGCGCGAGCGCGCCGTGGCCGGCTACTTCGGTGTCGCCCCTCGGGTGCGCCACGAGGTCGACTACGAGGCGCGGCTCTGGTTCGGCCAGGAGGTCACGGCCACCGTGGCGGTCGAACGCATCGGCACCAGCTCGATGACCTTCGCCTACGAGGTGTGGGGCGAGCCGTTCGAGGGTCGCCCCCGGACGAGGGCGGCCCACGGGCGGTACGTCACCGTCCACGTCCCCACGGGCGCGGACTCGGCCCAGCCGTGGCCGACCTCGTGGCGAGAAGCCCTGTCCAAAGCGGACAGGTCGTGATTCCGGACCGAGCCTGATTCCGGACAGAAGGTGACCGGAAGCCTTCCTAGGCTGGTGGTAGAACCTCCGGGAGAGAGGTTGCGACGAGAGGACCGGCCATGGACTACAAGATCGAGCTCATCCCCATCTCCGTCACGGACATCGACCGCACCAAGGCGTTCTACGAGGACGTCGTCGGGTGGCCGGCGGACCAGGACCAGGTCGTGGAAGAGGCCGGCCTGCGCTTCGTCCAGATCACGCCTCCCGGGTCGGCCTGCTCGTTCTGCTTCGTCAAGGGCATGCAGATGCTGGGCGAGGGGATGAAGCAGTACCTCCAGGTCGTGGTCGCCGACGCCGATGCGGCCTATGCCGAGCTCAAGGGCCGCGGCGTCGAGGTGACCGAGGTCGAGGACCTCCCGTGGGGTCGGTTCACCCACTTCGAGGACCCTGACGGCAACCACTTCGCGCTCCAGGAGCTGCCTGACTACGCGGCCGCCCTGGCTGCGCGCGAGGCCGCGGCAGCGACCGACGCCAGCGACGGCTAGGGGCGGTCAGGCACCTCGGGTGGGTCGTGGCCTGCGCAGCAGCAGCCCTGCCACCAGGGCGCCGAGGGTGCCGAGCGCCTCGTCGCCGAGGGTGTCCTGGTAGGCCGTGTCCAGCTCGGTCCCGTGGCGGATGAACGTGTACCACTCGCCGAGCTCCCACCCGATCGCCAGCACCGCGCCGAGTCCCGTCACGAGCAGGACCCGTGCCCACGGCATACGAATCCCTTGCAGCAGAAGCAGACCCAGGCCGGCGCACAGCAACACCCAGTTGACGAAGTGGTTGGCGTCGTCCCACCACGTCACCGAGTCGTAGAGGTCGAGGGTGTTGCCGGTGACGTCGATGAGGAACGGTGCCATCACGAGGCCGAACGCCAGCCACGGCACCTCGGCGCGCTGCCGCCGGTGGACCAGCCACCACGCGGCGGGAACGATGAGCATCATCACCGGGTAGGCCACGAGCCGTGCCCCGAACGCCTTGCCCTCGAACTGCTGCAGTCCGCCGGCGAAGGTGCCCACGGCCAGTTGCCCGATCGTCAGGACCAGCACGCACGCGGGCAGCCACCAGGCACCGCGCCGCCTCGTCTCCCGGATCATCACACGATCATGGTGGACGCGAGCCGCTCACGCGGCGTAGACCGCGACCTCGCTCGCCTTGATCGTGAACACGACGTCGGAGCCGGGGGCCAGGTCGAGCTCGGCCAGCGCCGCAGGCGTGATGTCCGCCGAGAGGTATGCCGTGTGCACGCGCACCTGGTGACCGTGCGGTTCGAGGTCGGTCACCGTCCCGCGGACGACGTTGCGGGGGCTACCGGCAGGGGCCTGTAGGTAGACGCCGACGGCGTTCGGGCTGAACACCGCGACGGCGGCCTGACCATCCCCCAGGACGTCCTCGGTGAGCCCTTCGATGCGCAGTCCCCCAGGAGTCGAAACCGTTGCCCCGTGGGCGGTTCCGCGCACCAGGTTGAGTCCCGCGATGCGGGCTGCGAAGCCGCTCGTCGGCCGGGTGAGCACCCGGGAGGTGGGCCCCTGCTCGACGACGTGGCCGTCCTCGACGACGGCGACGTCGTCGGCCAGCAGGACCGCGTCGAGGATGTCGTGGGTGACCAGGATCGTCGTGCGGTCCTTGAGGACTCGGCGCAGCAGCTGGCGAATCGCGGGGGCGGACTCGACATCGAGGGCGGACAGCGGTTCGTCGAGCAGAAGCAGGTGCGGCTCGGTGGCCAGCGCCCGGGCGATGGCCACCCGCTGGGCCTGACCCCCGGAGAGCGACGCCGGACGCCGGTCGGCGAAGTCTTCGGCGTCGACCCGGGCGAGCCACTGCCGCGCCTGTTCGCGGGCCCGGCCACGCGGCATACCGGCGCTGCGCGGGCCGAAGGCGACGTTGTCCAGCACCGACAGGTGCGGGAACAGTCGAGCCTCCTGGGCCAGCAGGGCCACGCCTCGCGCGTGCGGAGGCACCCACTCGCCGTGGCCTGAAGCATTGGCAGAGTCGTTGCCGGAGAAGAGGACCCGGTCGTCGAGGGTGATCTGGCCCGAGGTGGGGCGCAGGAGCCCGGCGATGGTGGCGAGGGCTGTGGACTTGCCGGCACCGTTCGGTCCGAGCAGCGCCAGCGTGCGGCCGGCCTCGACGGCGAGCGTGAGGTCGACGCCGCGGTGGGGGAGTCGGACCTGCGCGTGGAGCTTCACAGCGCGGTCCTCGACCGTCGGGTCAGGGCGATCACGACGGTGGCGACGACGACGAGCACGAGCGAGAGGGCCACGGCTGCTTGGGGTTCGGTCTCGCGCTGGAGGTAGATCTCCAGCGGCAGGGTGCGGGTGACGCCCTGGAGGCTGCCCGCAAAGGTGATCGTGGCTCCGAACTCACCCAGCGCCCGGGCGAAGGCGAGCACCGCGCCGGAGGCGAGGCCGGGCAGGACCAAGGGCAGGGTCACCCGCAGGAACACCGTCGTCGGGCGCGCCCCGAGGGTCGCGGCCACCTCCTCGAACCGTTGTCCGCCGGTGCGCAACGCACCCTCGAGGCTGACCACGAGGAAGGGCAGGGCGACGAACGTCTGTGCCATCACGACTGCGGTGGTGGAGAACGCGATCTGGAGTCCGAGGACCTCGATGGTGTGGCCGAGCAGCCCACGACGACCGAACGTGTAGAGCAGCGCGATGCCGCCGACGACTGGCGGGAGCACGAGGGGGAGCAGGACGAGGGACCGGGCGATCGACTGTCCGCGGAACTCGGTGCGGGCCAGGACGAGCGCCATCGGCACCCCGAAAGCGATGCACAGCACCGTGCTGGCGACCGAGGTGCGCAGGCTCAGGGCCAGGGCGGCGCGGGAGGAGTCCGACGTGATGAGGGTGCCAAAGCTGCCCCACTCGATCCGGGTGAGCATCGCCACGAGGGGGAGCACGACGAACAGCGCGCCGACCGCGGCGGGGACGAACACCCAGGCCGGCAGCCCCAGCCGCGGTCGTCCCGGCTGCGGTCGTCGTCGCGGCGTGGGATGGACCGGGGGCACGACAGGCAGGCTACGGCTTGGCGAACCCGGCGGCGGCGAGGATGCCCTGACCCGGCTCACCCGTCACGGCCTGGAGGAAGGCGTCGGCCAGCGCGGCGTTCTTGCTGCTCTTGAGGGTCGCGATCGGGTAGGTGTTGACGGCGGCCGAGGACTCGGCGAACTCGATGCCCCTCACTGTGTCGCCGGCGCCCTTGACGTCGGTGACGTAGACGAGTCCGGCGTCGGCCTCGCCCGAGGTCACCTTGCCGAGGACGTCGGTGACCGACTGCTCCTCGCTGACCGGCTTGATGTCGATCTTCGCGGCCGTCTCGACCTTGGCCGCCGCGGAGCCACACGGAACGGCCGGGGCGCACAGGACGACCTTGACGCTTGGTTTGGCAAGATCGGCGAGGCCAGTGACCTTGGCCGGGTTGTCCGGCGGGACGGCGATCTCGAGGGTGTTGGACGCGAAGTTCACAGGGGTGTCCGCGGTGAGCGAGGCGCCGGTCGCCTTGTCCATGTTCTTGGTGTCGGCCGAGGCGAAGACGTCGGCGGGTGCGCCCTGCTGGATCTGGGCGACGAGGTCGGAGGAGCCAGCGAAGTTGAAGGCGACCTTGGCGCCCGGGTGCGCCTTCTCGAACTCGGCTCCGATCGCCGTGAAGGTCTTCTTCAACGAGGCCGCCGCGAACACCGTGATCTGCCCGGTCAGCGCCGGGGACGAGGACGAGGACGAGTACGAGGACGAGCTGGAGCTCGTGGTGTCGCCGGCGTCGGACCCGCACGCTGCCGTCGCGAGGACCAGCGCCGCTGTGGCAACGGTGGCCAGGGTGGCGAGGGGGCGGATCATGATGCTCCTTGGGGTGTTTCGACGATGACGGTCGTGGACTTGACCACGGCGATGGCCACGGAGCCCAGCTCGAGCCTGAGGTCGTCCACGGCCTCGGAGCTCATCAGCGACACCACGCGGAACGACCCGCACTGCATTTCGACCTGGGCCATCACCGTGTCTCGCTTGATGTCCGTGACGAGGCCGACGAAGCGGTTGCGGGCCGAGCGACCCACGCCGGACGGATCCTCCACGGCATGCGCCTGGTCACGGGCGAGCAGCGCGACCTGGTAGCCGTCGACGACCTTGCGGCCCGCCTCGTCGGTGCGTGCCTCGAGCGCGCCGCTGTCCACCCAGCGCCGCACGGTGTCGTCGCTGACGCCGAGAAATGACGCGGCGTCCTTGATCCTCATCAGCGGCATGCGATCAACTGTAGTTCCGTGCCTGCGGTCGATACAAGCAAATCAAACCGCGTCTGCGGTTTTCCGCCTACTCCACCTACTCCGCCTATTCCACCCGCTCGGCCTGCTCGGCGCGGTCTGGCGTCCCGCTGTCGGCTCCGTCTCGCTAGGCCGGCTCCGCCGCGTCCGGCTCGGGCGGCTCGGCGGCGCCGTCCCGTTCGTCGCGCTCCGCCCACTCGAGCAGCTGGTCGATCTCGAACACCGCGTCGTCGATTCCGGCGTGCAGGTCGCCCAGCTCGGCATACCTGGCGGGCATCGTCGCGATGGTGAAGTCGTCGGGGACCACATCGTCGACCTCGTCCCACCGGATCGGTGCCGACACGGTCCCGATCGCGTTGCCGCGCACCGAGTAGGCCGCGGCGATCGTGTGGTCCCTCGCATTCTGGTTGTAGTCGATGAACAGGTCCGCGGGGTCGCGGTCCTTGCGCCACCACGTGGTGGTGACGTCGTCCGGCATACGTCGCTCCACCTCGCGCGCGAACGCGAGCGCACCGCGCCGCACGTCCTTGAAACCCCAGTCCGGCGCGATCCGCACGTAGACGTGCATCCCGGACCCGCCGCTGGTCTTGGGCCAGCCGACCGCCCCCAGCTCGTCGAGCACCTCGTGCGCCACGTGGGCCACGCGCTGCACCCGGTCCCAGGGGCAGTCGGGCCCGGGATCGAGGTCGATCCGCCACTCGTCCGGCTTCTCCACGTCGGCGCGCCTGCTGTTCCAGGGGTGGAACTCGACCGTCGACATCTGCACCGCCCAGATGACCTGGGCCAGCTCGGTGACGCACAGCTCGTCGGCCTTGCGGTTGTAGCGCGGGAAGGTCACCCGCACCGTCTGCAGCCACGGCGGCGCCCCGTGCGGCACCCGCTTCTGGTGCACCTTCTCCCCGGCGATCCCCGAGGGGAACCGGTGCATCATGCACGGCCGTTCCCTCAGCGCGTTGACGATCCCATCGCCCACCGACAGGTAGTACTTGACCAGGTCGAGCTTGGTCTCGCCGCGGGCCGGGAAGTACTCGCGCTCCGGGTTCGTGATCCGCACGTCGCGATCACCGACCTCGAGCACGATCGCGGGCGACGCCTTGGCTGCCATGCCCCCACGCTACGGGTGGGTATGCCGCGGTGCCACGCCCGCGGCATACCTCACCTTTATCGGGTTTAGGGACAAAGGGTGGCTTCACCCGGAAACGGTTCCAGGGTGAAGCCGACACAAGTCCCTAGACCCGATAACGATGGGGCGGGGGCGGTCGTATGCTCGGCGCATGCTCGAGCAGAAGCGCATCCTCGCCACCAGCATCCCCGGCCCCAAGAGCCAGGCCCTCCAGCAGCGCAAGCTCGCCGCCGTGTCCGCCGGTGTGGGCACCGGCCTCCCCGTCTACATCGAGCAGGCGGCGGGCGGGATCCTGCGCGACGTCGACGGCAACCAGCTCATCGACTTCGGTTCGGGCATCGCCGTCACGACGGTCGGCAACGGCAACCAGCGCATCATCGACGCGGTGACCGCACAGATCAACGACTTCACCCACACCTGCTTCATGGTCACGCCCTACGAGGAGTACCTCGAGGTGGCGGAGGTGCTCGCGGAGGTCACGCCCGGAACCCACGAGAAGCGTTCCGCCCTCTTCAACTCCGGGTCCGAGGCCGTCGAGAACGCCGTCAAGGTAGCCCGCCACTTCACCGGTCGGCAGGGTGTCGTCGCGTTCGACCACGCCTACCACGGGCGCACCAACCTCACGATGGGGCTGACCGCCAAGAACATGCCCTACAAGCACCGGTTCGGGCCGTTCGCGAGCGAGATCTACCGCGTGCCGATGGCCTACCCCTACCGCTGGCCGACGGGTCCCGAGGCCTGTGCGGAGGAGGCGTTCGCGGAGTTCGTCGACCTCGTGCACGCCCAGGTCGGCGAGGACAACACGGCCGCCGTCATCCTCGAGCCGATCCAGGGCGAAGGCGGGTTCATCGTGCCGGCGCCGGGCTTCATGAAGAAGGTCTCCGACTGGTGCACCGAGCAGGGGATCCTGTTCATCGCCGACGAGGTGCAGACCGGGTTCTGCCGCACCGGCGACTGGTTCGCCTCCGACCACGAGGACGTCGTCCCCGACCTCATCACCACGGCCAAGGGGATCGCCGGAGGTATGCCGCTCGCGGCCCTCACGGGTCGCGCCGACGTCATGGACGCGATCCACGTCGGTGGGCTGGGCGGCACCTACGGCGGCAACCCCGTCGCGTGTGCCAGTGCCCTCGCGGCCATCGAGACGATGAAGGCGGACGACCTGCGCGGTCGCGCCCGGGCCGTCGAGGCGCTGTTCCGCCCGAGGCTGGAGGCGCTGGCTGACAAGTACGGCGTGATCGGCGACATCCGTGGCCGTGGGGCGATGCTGGCCGTCGAGCTGGTCAGCGACCTCGAGCACAAGACTCCTGACGCGGACCTCACTGGCCGGATCAACAAGGCCTGTCACGCGGCCGGTCTGGTGACGCTGACCTGCGGCACGTTCGGCAACGTGTTCCGGTTCCTGCCGCCGCTGTCCGCGGGCGACGAGCTGCTGGCCGAGGGGCTCGACATCCTCGAGGACGCGTTCGCCCAGTCCGTCTGACCCGCACCTGGCGTCTGGCTAGGTGCCCTGGACGAAGCGCCTGTCGATCAGCACCCACCGCAGGGCGGAGACCGACACCCAGCCGAGCCCGTAGAGCAGCAATGCAGTCCAAGGCGGGTGCGGGGTGCCGGACACCGTGGTCACGACGACCAGGAGAACCTCGACGAGCACGGCCTCGGACGCCGCCAGCGCGAGCGCCTGGGCGAACGTGGTCGGGCGTCGAACCAGGGCTGCGAGCATGATTCCCTCCCTTGCAGGAGAAGGCGGCTGCACCTCTCACAGGGAAGGACGCGCGACCCGCGAGATCGGGACGCCGGGCCAACGACATGGCACCAACCCTCGTGCAGTGTTTACCTGGCTGACGCGTGTCGGTTACCGGTCGGACCACCTTCGGCTGTTAGAAAAGGTGAGACCCGGCCAAGTATGAGTTGGCCGGGTCTCGTGTCCCCCGAGGGGGACTGGCCTCCCGAGGGAGGTTCGATGATCTTGACCCATCACGGTCCCTCGCGCAAGAGGTGCATGAGTCCCCTTTCTGCGCCGGGTCCCGCGACCTACGGGCTGGCCGGCACCTGGCCGACTGGCTGGAAGTAGTGCTTCTCCATCCAGTGGCCGACCTTGCGACCCGTGTTCGCTCCCACCACGTCTGCGGTGCGGAAGTGGATCCCGCCCCAGACGCGGGCGTCGATGATCTCCTTCATGGCCAGCGACAGCCGGCTGAAGTCCCGCGTCTCGCCCGGGTAGCGGCTGGACGCCATGCGGACGGACACCTTGTCGGTCCCGAAGAAGGTGCGGACGGCGTCGAGGGTGGCACCGCTGACACATCCGTGGCCCGAGGGGTGATCGGGGAAGGGCGGGTTCACCAAAGGAGGCGTGGTCGCCGTCGCAGGGTCGAAGAGAGGTCGCCAACTGGGATCGGCCACGGTGGCCGGGTTGTCGTCGGTGTCCGCCTCACGGATAGCCGCGTTCGGCCGCCAGAACTGCCAGTAGTACTTGTCGTTCCAGCAGGCGATCGCGCCGTCCGCCCCGGCCAGGCTCATGCTGGCTATCAGGCGAGCGCCCTCACTGGCGCTGAGGCCGTGGCGGGTGATGAGGTCTCGTGCCATGCCGTGCCAGAGGGGCGCGGGAGCGGTTTGCCAGAAGATGGCCGCCTTCGTCTGGTCCGCGGTACGCCGTGTGCTGGTGAGCGAGCCGAGCTCCTTGACCTCGTTGAAGTCCTTCGCGTACTCGGCACTGGTCAGGGCGTTCGGCCCGGAGGAACGGAACTGGTCGGGGCTCCTCATCAGGAACGGTCGCAGCTGCCCCACCCAGGGGTCGGGGTCGAGCGCGGTCGCGGGTGAGGGTCGCCAGTCGCCCGGCTCGGTCCCGAGGTTGAACGTGAAGGGTGACATGAAGCCGTCCCCCCTTCGCGAGTCGACCATCGCCGCGGCCGCGGCCCTGCCGGCACGAACACCCTCGTCCTCACCGGCTCCGTCCGGCACGGCCGCAAGGCTTGTCGTCAAGGCGGTGTCGAGCGCGGCCCACTGAGCCTGCGGCACGATGGCAACCAGGACGTCGTGGGCTGCGGTCGCGATCGCCGCGTCGGTCGACGCCCACGGCTTGATGTCCAGGGCCGCGACGTCGAGTCGGTAGGGCTGGTGGCCGCGGTCGATGGCGTTCACCGCGTCGTAGACAGCCCCCGCGACCATGGCGATGCCTCGCGTCTGGCCGTGGGCCGAGGGCCGCAGTGGGGTGGTGAGGCCCTGGGCGGTGATGTTCCACTGCAGCAGTACGCCCGGGCCGGGTGCGGCGGCCGAGGGTTCGGCAGTGGCGGGCGCTCCGGCCGTCGCCGCGACCGCCGCGCCCAGGGCGGCGGTGAGCGCGAGACCAGAACTGCGGTGCCAACGATGAAGCGGCCGGAGGCCGCGTGGGGGTGTCTGGTGGACCGTCCCTGCCACGGTCCGAGAGCGTGCTCTCATGGCGGGTCCCTTCGACGGGGGCCCAACGACCGACGCGAGCGGGACGCCCGACGCCATCAGAGTCAGGCCCAGTTCACCATCGTGGCACGACGAAATGCGCCTCGCCCTCGGGCGAAGCGCGTACCGACGAACCGCGCGTTCGCGGTGGCGAGTACGTCGAAGCGCGTACTCCGGATCGCGTACTCCGGATCGCGTCCGCCCGAGGTCCGGCCAAGACCCGCGAGTCGTCAGCGAGTCGTCAGCGAGGAGGCATGCGGAGTGCGCCGTCGAGGCGGATGACCTCGCCGTTGAGCATGCCGTTGTCGACGATGTGCGCGACGAGGCTGGCGTACTCGTCAGGGTTGCCCAGTCGTGAGGGGTGCGGCACCTGGGCCTCGAGGACGGCAGTGGCTTCGGGCGGCAGACCCGCGAGCATCGGAGTCATGAACGTTCCCGGGGCGACCGTCATCACGCGGATTCCCTTGTCCGCCAGGTCGCGAGCGGCACTCAGGGTGAGGCCGACGACGCCACCCTTGCTCGCGGCATACGCGGCCTGACCGATCTGTCCGTCGTAGGCGGCGATGGACGCCGTCATGATGATGACGCCCCGGTCGGCGTCGACGGGCTCGTTCTCGAGCATCGCCGCGGCGGCGAGCCGCAGCACGTTGAAGGTGCCGATCAGGTTGATGTTGATCACGTTGGCGAACTGCTCGAGCGGCAGCGGACCGCGCTTGCCGACCACCCGGCCGGGCGTGCCGACCCCCGCGCAGTTGACGACGATCCGCAGCGTCCCGAGCTCACGCGCCACGTCGATCGCGGCCTGGACCTGCGCCTCGTCGCGGACGTCGGTGGCCACGAAGCGTGCGCGCTCGCCGAGCTCCTCGGCCAAGGCCTCACCCGGGGAGGACGGCAGGTCGAGGATGACCACGGCGGCACCGTCGGCGTGCAGGCGGCGGACGGTGGCACCGCCGAGGCCGCTGGCTCCGCCGGTGACGACGGCGACGGTGGAATCGGTGATCTGCATGGCGTCAGTCTCTCTTGGACGGGCTCTTGAGGAGCTGGCGGCTGATGACGAGCCGCTGGATCTGGTTGGTGCCCTCGAAGATCTGGGTCACCTTGGCCTCGCGCATGTAGCGCTCCAGCGGGAAGTCCTGGGTGTAGCCCGCGCCGCCGAGCACCTGCACCGCGTCGGTGGTGACGCGCATGGCGTTGTCGGTGCAGACCAGCTTGGCCACTGCCGCCTCCTTGGTGAAGGGCCGGCCGGCATCGTGCAGCCGGGCGGCGTGGAGATAGGCCGCGCGGGCCGACGTCACGCCTGCCTCCATGTCGGCGAGCAGGAAGGCGAGCCCCTGGTTGTCGCCGATCGGTCGACCGAACTGTTCGCGCTCCTTGGCGTAGGCGACAGCCTGGTCGAGTGCCGACTGAGCCAAACCCGTTGCGGCCGCAGCGATTCCGAGGCGCCCCGAATCGAGGGCTGACAGGGCGATGGTCATGCCCTGGCCGACGCCACCCACGAGACGGTCAGCGGACACCTCGACCCCCTCGAAGTGCACCTCGCTCACGGTGTCGCAGTGCAGGCCCATCTTCTTCTCCGGCGCACCGAAGGCGATGCCCTTGGCGTCACCCGGGACGACGAAGCAGGACAGGCCGCGCGCGCCGTCGTCCGAGGTGCGCACGAAGCTCGTGTAGAAGTCCGCGTGCCCGGCGTGCGAGATCCAGGCCTTGGTGCCCTTGAGCTGGTATGCCGTGGGGTCGGCTTCGTCGTCAGGGGTCGCCCGGGCGCTCATCGAGGCGACGTCGGAACCGGCGTGGCGCTCGGAGAGGCAGTAGGCGCCGAGCTGGTCACCCGAGAGCATCGCCGGAAGGAGTGCCTCCTGCTGGGCCCGCGTGCCGAACTGGGCGACGGGGTAGCAGGTGAGCGAGTGGACGGAGACGCCGACCGCGACGCTCATCCAGGCGGAGGCGATCTCCTCGACGACCTGGAGGTAGACCTCGTAAGGCTGGCCACCGCCGCCGAACTCCTCGGGGTAGGGCAGCGAGAGCAGCCCGGCTCGGCCCAGGGTGCGGAAGGCGTCGCGGGGCAGGGCCGGCGTCGTCGCGGCGGCGCGCTCGGCCTCGTCGACCTGGGGACGGAGCTCCTTGTCGCAGATCTCGCGGGTCAGGTCGATGAGGTCGTAGCCCTCCTCGGAGGGCATGAGGCGGGTCGCTGGCATGCACCAAGGGTAGTAGTAGGACGTCCTACTACTTGAATCGCGCAGGTCAGCAGGGTTCGAGAGTGCACGACACGCTGAAAGTTCGGCGCGGGCGCCAGCGTGTCACGCACTCTCGACCCTGCGGCGAAACCGTGGACGCCGTGGACTTCTGCGCCTACCGTCGTCGTTGTGGGGTGGTTGAGCTCTGTCATCCGACGAGTGCGCATGGTCCTCGCGCCGATCCGTCCGGTCGTCGTGCCGCCCGGCCAGGCCGCGAGCGTCCCGGAGGTGGTCGAACGGCTGCGCCGGTTGGGTGCCGCCCTCGGGCCCGCGGACGGCGTGGGCCGCTTCAACGCGCTGTACCTCCTCGTCACCGAGCGGGTCGGTGATCGGCTGGCGGCCCACGCGTTCGTGAACCCGGCCTTCCTCGAGCGCCTCGACGTGGTGTTCGCGGGGCTCTACCTCGAGGCAGTCGAGGCGTCTGACGAGAGTCGCAGCAAGGCGTGGACCCCGCTCTTCGAGAGCCGTGCGGCCACCGGTCTGGTGCCGGTCCAGTTCGCCGTCGCGGGGATGAACGCCCACATCAACCACGACCTGCCCATCGCCACGGTCCGCACCTGCCGCCAGCTCGGTCTCTCACCGACCAGTCCCGGGGTCCAGCGTGACTACCTGACCGTCAATGCCGTGCTGGCAGAGGTCCATGAGGAGGTGCGCCAGTCCCTGCTCGACGAGACCCAGCGACGCCTCGACCACGAGGTCTCCCCGGTCCTGAACCTGGTCGGCTCATGGAGTGTCAACCGGGCCCGTGACGCGGCCTGGCAGCAGGCGCTGGTGCTCTGGGAGCTGCAGTCCAGCCCGACCCTGACCCGCACCTACCTCGACTCGCTCGCGAGCACGGTGGGTCTGGTGTCGCGCCAGCTGCTCGTGGCGCTCGCCTGATCGCGGGCTAGGAGGTCCCGCGGTCCAGTGGGGTGAGGTCAGGGCGCTTGGCCCGGACGGCGTCGCCGCTGGACTCGCCCTTGAGCCGGCGTTGCACCCAGGGCGCGAGGTGGGTGCGGGCCCACTCGGCGTTGGCCGCGGCCGCCTGGCGTCGGGCGACGGGCGGCGCCGGGGGCAACGGGGTGGACCAGTCGGCGCGGTCGGTGTCGTGCCCGAGCGCCGACAGGGCGTTGAGTGCCACGCGCCGGTGCCCCTCGCTCGTCATGTGGATCCGGTCCTCGGACCACAGCCGGAAGTCCTGCAGCGCCTTCATGCCCCACTGGTTGATGACGTAGGCGCCGTGCTGCTGGGCGATGCTGAACAGGTTGGCCGAGTGGATGGCGTGGCGCCCCCTCAGGTGGCGCAGCACCGGCGCGCCCACGGGGTCGGTGGGCGTCGCCAGCAGCACGTCGGCCCCTGCCTCGCGCAACCGCACGACCGCCGCCTCGAGCCGGGCGGCGATCGCGTCGAGGTCGGCCTTGGGTCGCAGGATGTCGTTGCCGCCCCCGACCATCGAGACCAGGTCGGGACCCAGGGCGATCGCGGCGTCGAGCTGCGGTCCGATGACGTCGGCCAGCAGCCGCCCGCGCACCGCAAGGTTGGCGTAGGCGAAGTCGCCTCCCGCATCGTGCGCGATGGCCGCGAGGTGGTGGGCCAGCCGGTCGGCCCAGCCGACGAAGGCGTTCTCGTGCTGGGGGTCCGGGTCGGACATGCCCTCCGTGAACGAGTCGCCGATCGCGACGTAGCGGTGCCAGACCTTGCCGCTCTCGGGGAGATGCGTCAGGTTGTCCGCCATCGCGTCGGGCGCGGGGGTGGGGTCAGTGGTCGCGTCGCTCACGGAAGCCTCCAGTCGATGGGTGCGGCGCCCTGGTGGGCGAGGAGCTCGTTGGTCCGGCTGAACGGCCTGCTCCCGAAGAAGCCGGAGTGCGCCGACAGGGGAGAGGGGTGGGCGCTCTCGATGGCGGGTATGCCGCCGAGGTGCGGCACGAGGTTCCTCGCGTCCCTGCCCCACAGGATTGCGACCAGCGGGCCACCGCGGCTCACCAGCGCCGAGATCGCTTGTGCTGTCACGGTTTCCCAGCCCTTGCCGCGGTGGCTGGCGGGTTTGCCGGGTCGCACGGTCAGCACCCTGTTGAGGAGCAGGACCCCCTGGTCGGCCCAGGGCGACAGGTCGCCGGTCGACGGTCGCGGGAGCCCGAGGTCTGTCTGCAGCTCCTGGAAGATGTTGGCCAGGCTGCGGGGGACCGGCTGCACGTCCGGCGCGACCGAGAACGACAGTCCCACCGCGTGCCCGGGAGTCGGGTAGGGGTCCTGTCCGACGATGAGCACCCGCACGTCGTCCAGCGGCCGCTCGAAGGCACGGAGCACGTGCACGCCGGCCGGCAGGTAGCCCCGTCCGGCCGCGACCTCCTCGCGCAGGAACTCACCCAGCGAGGCCACGGCCCCGGCCACGGGCTCCAGGGCGGCCGCCCACGAGGGGTGGACGAGCTCGGTGAGGGCAGCCGGCGGCATACCCAGAAACTAAACCCCTGTCAGCGGAAGATCGCGGCCAGGTCGTCCAACCGCGTCGGCACCAGCCGGAACCATGCCCACGTGCCCCGCCGCTCGCGGGTCACCAGGCCGGCTTCGGTGAGCACCTTGAGGTGGTGGCTCACGGTCGGCTGGCTGAGTCCGACGGCGGGCGTGAGGTCGCAGACACAGGCCTCCTGCCCCTGGGACGAGCGGATGAGGGACAGCAGCTGGAGCCGCACCGGGTCGGCCACCGCCTTGAGCAGGGATGCCGTGGCCTCGGCCTGCTCTCGTCCCATCGCCTGGTCCGTGGTGAGTGTGCCGCAGCAGGCGACACCGGCGGTCGTGGTGGCGGCGAGGGCGTCGCCGGGGGCGGCGAGGGTGACGAGCGTGGGGCCGGGCACGGGATCTCCTTGAAATAGACCTGCATCGATATTGACAAACATCAATGCAGTCGATTCACTTCCTGCATAGACAATAGTCGATGAACCAAGGAGTCTGCTCGTGTCCCGTGTCCAGCTCGCGCTCAACGTCGCCGACCTCGAGAAGTCGGTCGCGTTCTACTCGACCCTTTTCGGCACCCAGCCGCACAAGCGCCGTCCGGGCTACGCCAACTTCGCCATCGTCGAGCCGCCGCTCAAGCTGGTGCTGATCGAGGTCCCGGCCGACCAGCGCGGCGAGGGCACCGCGCAGGCGCTCAACCACCTCGGCATCGAGGTGGACAGCAGCGCCGACGTCGAGGCGGGGGCGACGCGGTTGCGCGAGGCTGGTCTGGCCGCGTTCGACGAGCGGGACACGACCTGCTGCTATGCGTTGCAGGACAAGGTCTGGGTGCACGACCCGGCCGGCGCCCCCTGGGAGGTCTACACCGTGAAGGACGACAACCCGGCCGACGGACGTCCCGCCACGGCGAGCCTTCCGATCGTGGCGGGCGGAAACGACGGCGGGTGCTGCACGACGGCCGCAGGCCCCGCGCTGCAGGAGGCGTGTTGCTGAACCACCCGGTGCGCGCCCGACTGGCCGCCGAGCTGGTCGGGACCGCAGGGCTGCTCGCCGCGGTCGTCGGGTCGGGCGTGATGGCCCAGCGCCTGACCGACGACGGCGCTGTCCAGCTCCTCGTCAACGCGCTTGCCACGGTGGCGGTGCTCGGCGTGCTCATCAGCACGTTCGGCCCGGTCAGCGGTGCCCACTTCAACCCCGCGGTGACGCTGGCGCAGGCCGTCCGGGGGGAGCATGGGTGGGGCGACGTGGCGCCCTACGTGGCCGTCCAGCTCGTGGGTGGCGTTGCGGGCACGGCGCTGGCCAACCTCATGTTCGGGCTGCCCGCGCTGCACCTGTCCCGCCACGAGCGAGGGGGTGCCGGACAGTGGCTGGGCGAGGTCGTCGCCACGGCAGGGCTGGTCCTCGCCATCGGGTTGGTGCGCGAGGGGAGTCGCGCCGCCCTCGTGGTCCCGGCGTGGATCTTCGGCGCCTACTTCCTGACCTCCTCGACGTCGTTCGCCAACCCGGCCGTCACCGTTGCGCGTGCCCTCTCGGACACCTTCGCGGGCATCGCGCCCGCCTCCGTTCCGGCCTTCGTCGCAGCGCAGCTCGTCGGCGTCGGAGCCGGCCTCGCCCTGCTGCGCACCGTTCGGACGCGCACCGTCCCGATCCCCACCCCTGAAAGCGAATCCGTATGAGTGACAAGCCCTCTGTCCTGTTCGTGTGTGTCCACAACGCCGGGCGCTCGCAGATGGCCGCGGCATACCTCGCGCATCTCGGCGGTGGGGCCGTCGAGGTGCGCTCGGCGGGGAGCCAGCCTGCCGACCAGGTGAACCCCGCCGCGGTCGCAGCCATGGCCGAGGAGGGCATCGACATCGCCGCACAGATCCCGAAGGTCCTGACCACCGAAGCCGTCCAGGACTCCGACGTGGTCGTCACCATGGGGTGTGGCGACACCTGCCCCTACTTCCCCGGCAAGCGCTACGAGGACTGGGTGCTCGACGACCCGGCAGGGCAGGGAGTCGACGCCGTGCGCCCGATCCGCGACGAGATCCGCGGACGGGTCGAGGTGCTGCTCCGCGAGCTGGGCGTCGAGCCGCGGGCCTGACCGGCGCACCCGGCGCCCCATCGAGGCTGTTCGTTAGCCTCGAGCCCGTGACTCCTCGCTGGCCCGTGGTCCTGTTCGACTTCGACGGCACCCTCGCCGACACCATCCCCCTGATCGTCGCGTCCTACCACCACGCGCTGGGGTCGGTCCTCGGCGAGCAGGCCGCAGAGGACGAGGTGAGGTCCTGGATCGGCCGCCCCCTCCAGCCAGTGCTCGAGGAGCGCTACCCGGGTCGTGGCGCCGAGCTCACCGACGTCTACCGCGAGTGGAACCTCGCCAACCACGACGAGCTGATCCGCACCGTCGACGGCGTGATCGAGCTCCTCGACGACCTGCACGACGCCGGTGCCCGCACCGGCGTCGTCTCCTCCAAGAAGGGCGACACCGTGCGCCTCGGCCTGCGGGCGGTGGGCCTGGACCGCCGGATCGATGTCCTTGCAGGACAAGAGGAAACGGACCTCCACAAGCCCCACCCAGCACCCCTCTTGTATGCCGCGGCGCAGCTCGGTGCCGCCCCCCGCGACTGCGTCTACGTCGGCGACGCGACCGTGGACGTCGAGGCCGCCCGAGCCGCGGGAATGGGGGCGGTCGCGGTCACCTGGGGCGCGGGCCTGGAGCCCGCGCTCGCGGCGAGCCGACCCGACGCGATCGTGGCGGATGTGGTCGGCCTGAGGGCGGTCCTCTTCGCCCCTGCCCCCGCGTGAGCGACGCAGCCTAGACTCGCCGCGTGCACGGCTACAGCGACCAGAACCTCGAGGCCCTCGGCGACGCGATCCTCGCCTACTCCGCCGACCGTCTGAAGCTCGACCCGGTGCCTCTCGACGGCCCACGAACCTTGGCGGAGCTCGACGCCCTGGCCGGAGCCACCATCACCGCCGAGGGCATCGGCGGCATCGAGGCGCTCAAGCTCTTCGAGGAGGACCTGGCTCCGGCCTGCATCTCCACCGACCATCCGCGGTACCTCTCCTTCATCCCGTGCGCTCCCACCGAGGCGGCCGCGATGTTCGACCTCGTCGTCGGGGCCTCGTCGATCTACGGCGGGTCCTGGCTCGAAGGGGCCGGAGCGGTCTACGCCGAGAACCAGGCGCTGCGCTGGATCGCCGACCTGGCCGGTCTGCCGCCGGAGGCCGGTGGTGTCTTCGTGCCGGGTGGGACGATCGGCAACCTGTCCGCGCTGGTCGCGGCACGGCATACCGCTCGGACCAGCGCCGCCCTGGAGGGCAGGACCGGCGCCGGCGCGCGACCGTTCCGTGTCGCCGCGACGCACGGTGCGCACTCCTCGATCCAGTCGGCCTGCGACGTCATGGACGCCGAGTTCGTGGGGGTCGACGTCGACGACATGGGTCGGCTGACCGGACCGGCCCTGCGCGAGGTCCTGCTCGCCCACGGCCCCGAGACGTTCTTCGCGGTGGTCGCGACGAGTGGCACGACCAACTTCGGCATCGTCGACGACCTCGCCTCGGTGTCAGAGGTCTGCCGCGAGTTCGGCATCTGGTTCCACGTCGACGGCGCCTACGGAGGCGCCGGGCTGGCCGCTCCGTCGGTGCGCCACAGGTATGCAGGCATCGAGCACTGCGACTCGTTCATCGTCGACCCGCACAAGTGGCTGTTCGCGCCGTTCGACTGCTGCGCCCTGCTCTACCGCGAGCCCGCCCTGGCCCGCGCGGCACACACCCAGCACGCGTCCTACCTCGACGTCCTCAACGACGCGCCCGACTGGAACCCCACCGACTACTCGGTGGGGCTGACCCGCCGGGCCCGGGGCCTCCCGTTCTGGTTCTCGCTGGCGACCCACGGCACGGACGCCTACCGCGAGGCCGTCGAGCGCACGCTCGAGGTCACGCGGTTCGCGGCCGAGGAGATCGGCCGGCGCGACTACCTCGAGGTCGCGCGCGAGCCGGACCTCTCGGTCGTGGTGTTCCGGCGGATCGGCTGGTCCGCGGCGCAGTACCAGGAGTGGTCGGACCGGCTGCTGGCCGACCAGTTCGCCTTCGTGGTGCCCACCTCGCACGCGGGCGAGACGCTGACCCGGTTCGCGATCGTCAACCCGCGCACCTCCGAGGACGACATCGTGGCCATCCTCGACACCATGGCCTGAGGCGCCTGCCTGCTGAGGCGCCAAGGCCCTCGTGAGGCGAGTGGGACGAATGTGACCACACCCAGAGAACTCGCCCGATCGGACTACGCGAGTGGAATGACAAGCGTGTGATTCGCTCCGTATAGTTGCCCTGCACGCACACACGGCAGGGCACGTCTGCGAACCACGAAGGACTGAGTCGAGAGTTGAACGCCGCACACGAGCAGGATCACGTCAGCGCCCCCACGGAGCTGACTGACCGCGACCGCGAGATCATCGCCTTCGAACGGCAGTGGTGGAAGTACGCGGGCGCCAAGGAGCAGGCGATCCGCGAGCTGTTCGACATGAGCGCGACCCGCTACTACCAGGTGCTGAACGCCCTGATCGACTCCCAGGCCGCCCTCGAGGCCGACCCCATGCTCATCAAGCGACTGCGCCGGTTGCGCGCGTCGCGCCAGCGGGCCCGCAGCGCCCGACGGTTGGGCATCCAGCTCTGACCGAGCCCCCTGGTTCACCAACGCCCGTGCAGAAGCGACTGTACGGGCGTTGTTGCGTCCCGGGTCGTGCTTGACTGCCCTCGTGGGTGAGCTGCGAACCAGGCTGGCCGAACCCGACGACGCGCTCGTCGTGGCGGCACTCACCCTGCAGTGCGCCCGCCACCGGGGTGGGCAGGGTGAGCCCGGTTTCCTCGACCGCTACGCACGGGCCTGGCTGGCGACCGGCAACGCCCACCCGGTCTGGATCGCCGAGGCAGGGGACGAGCACGCGGGATACCTCCAGGCGGCCGTCGTGGAGCCGCTGCCGTGGCCGGGCCGCCCGTCCGGAGCGGGAGCCGACCTGGTGGTCGACACCTTCTTCGTGCGCCCGGAGCACCGGGGGATCGGTGCCGGGGAAGTGCTCCTGCGAGCCGCCGTGGAGTGGGCGCGCGACGCGGGATTCAGGCAGGTACTGATGTCCGCCGGGGTCCACACGACGGCGATGATCGAGCGGGTCGGGTTCGTGGCCGACGCACGGGCCCACCGACTGGAGCTGTGATGGGTGCCGCGCTGCGGATCGGGTCGGTCGTCGTCAACGTGAGCGACGTGCCCAGGGCGATGGCCTTCTGGGCCGCGGTCCTCGACTACGAACCGCGCTACGAGCCCGAGCCGGACTGGGTCATCCTCCAGCCCAGGGACGGTGTGGGTCCCAACCTCTCGCTCAACCTCGGCGAGTCCACCCCTGAGGCCTTTCCCCACCTCCACCTCGACCTCTACGCCCGCGACCAGGCCCGCGAGGTGGAGCGGCTCGTCGGTCTCGGAGCGCGACGCGTCGAGGACTGGCCCTATCCCGAGGAGGAGCACGACTTCGTGGTCCTCGAGGACCCGGACGGCAACAGGTTCTGCGTCATCGACGCCGCCCCCGGACACGTCGACGTCACCGGGCCGGACGGCCCGGCGTGAGCCCAGTCCCCGGGCCGACCAACTCGCTCACCGACGTCGTCGGGGTGCGCGTCGGGCACGCCACGCGCCGTGAGGCCGGCTGGCTCACCGGCGTCACCGTCGTCCTCGCCCCCGATGCGGGAGCGGTGGCCGGTGTCGACGTCCGAGGTGGTGCGCCGGGCACGCGGGAGACCGACCTGCTCGACCCGCGGAACCTCGTCGACCGCGTCAACGCCATCGTGCTGGCAGGCGGGAGTGCTTTCGGCCTGGCGGCCGCCGACGGGGTGGTCCAGGGCCTGTATGCCGCGGGGCTGGGCTGGCCGATGGGTGAACCCGGTGAGGTGGTCCCGATCGTCCCGGCCGCCATCCTGTTCGACCTCGGACGAGGCGGCGAGTTCGCGAACGCACCGACTGCCGCGGACGGGGCCGACGCGTTCGCCGTGGCAACAGCCGACGCGGTGCTCCAGGGGTGTGTGGGCGCTGGGACGGGAGCCCGGGCCGGCGGTCTCAAGGGTGCTGTGGGCTCGGCGAGCGCCGTGCTCGACGACGGCACCACGGTCGCGGCCCTGGTCGTCGCCAACTCGTTCGGCGCCCCCTATGACGAGCTGACCGGGGAGCTGCTCGCGAGGCGGCACGGACTCGGTGAGGAGTTCGCGGACGTCGCGCTCCCGGCCGCCCACGAGATTGCGGCTGCGCGCGAACGGGCGGCCGCGGCATACGAAGGGGAGCCGTTGCGTCCGGGGATGGCGACGGTGATCGGCGTCATCGCCACCGACGCCACGCTCACCAAGGCGCAGTGCCAGAAGGTGAGCGGGCTCGGTCACGACGGGCTCGCCCGGGCGGTCAACCCGGTGCACACGTTGCTCGACGGCGACACGCTGTTCACCCTCGCGACCGGTGAGCGGCCCGCGCCCGAGCTGCCTGAGCTGCACGCGGTGATGGTGGCTGCCGGGGAGTGCGTGACCCGCGCCGTCGGACATGCCGTCCTGGCCGCCGAGTCGGTCGTCAACGGGACGGTCGACCTCCGCTCCTACCGTGCTGCCTTCCCGTCGGCCTTCCCCTAGACCTCCTCCTAGACCTCCACGTCCATGGAGTCGAAGGCGAGCTCGACCGTCTCGACGACGACGTCGCTGGAGGCCGCATCCAGCGGGCTCAGCCGGTAGACGGCCGGAAAGGCGTTGCGGAACTTCCACGTCAGGACGAGCTGACCGGTCCCGTCAAGGAGCTTGACGACCACGTTGCGGTCCACGGTGGGGTCGCCGTTGCGGGCTGCCTCCCACCAGTCCCAGAGGTCGAGGTTCGCGGTCAGGCCCCGACTCAGGACGAGGTGCGAGTAGCTCGCCAACCCGGGCTGCTTGCGCGGCTCGTTGGCCTTGTCGTTGCCCGAGCGGTAGGCGATCTCGTCCAGGAGGGCCACCGGGAGGTCGACGTGGGAGAAGGACGCGACGTCCGCGCCGGCGAAGTCGACGAGGAAGTTCGAGGCCTCGAACGGGTCGGGGTGCGCAGCCATGAGCCGAGCGTCCCACCCCCCGACCTCCGGCGGAACCCCACCGCCTGTCCCACCGGACGCCCGACCCGTTTGCACTCTCCCCCTGAGAGTGCCAATAATGGCGTTAGCACTCTCACCATGAGAGTGACAATCCAGGCCAGTCAGGGCGAGGTCCGGGGAGCACGGCGACGTGAGCCGCGCAAGCCGGTCCGTCCGTCGCGGGCGCCCGCTGGCCATCGTTTACGTTTCGCGTGGGAGGAACCACCCGAATGGCCAAGATCATCGCTTTCGATGAAGAGGCTCGCCGCGGTCTCGAGCGGGGAATGAACATTCTCGCCGACGCCGTCCGCGTCACCCTCGGTCCGAAGGGCCGCAACGTCGTCCTCGAGAAGAAGTGGGGAGCCCCCACGATCACCAACGATGGTGTGTCCATCGCCAAGGAGATCGAGCTCGACGACCCGTACGAGAAGATCGGCGCAGAGCTCGTCAAGGAAGTTGCCAAGAAGACGGATGACGTCGCTGGCGACGGCACGACCACTGCCACCGTTCTCGCCCAGGCCCTCGTCAAGGAGGGTCTGCGCAACGTCGCCGCAGGCGCCAACCCGATGGCCCTCAAGCGCGGCATCGAGAAGGCCGTCGAGGCCGTCTCCGCCCAGCTGCTCGAGATGGCCAAGGACGTCGAGACCAAGGAGCAGATCGCTTCGACGGCCTCGATCTCCGCTGCTGACCCCCTGATCGGCGAGATGATCGCCGAGGCCATGGACAAGGTCGGCAAGGAAGGCGTCATCACCGTCGAGGAGTCCAACACCTTCGGCCTCGAGCTCGAGCTCACCGAGGGCATGCGCTTCGACAAGGGCTACATCAGCCACTACTTCGTCACCGACACCGAGCGCATGGAGGCGGTTCTCGAGGACGCCTACGTCCTCGTGGTCAACTCCAAGATCTCCGGCATCAAGGACCTGCTGCCCCTCCTCGAGAAGGTCATGCAGTCCGGCAAGCCGTTGCTCATCATCGCCGAGGACGTGGACGGCGAGGCCCTGTCGACCCTGGTGGTCAACAAGATCCGCGGCACCTTCAAGTCGGTTGCCGTCAAGGCTCCCGGCTTCGGGGACCGTCGCAAGGCCATGCTGGCCGACATCGCCATCCTCACCGGTGGCCAGGTCATCTCCGAGGAGGTCGGCCTCAAGCTCGACACCGCGGAGCTCGACCTGCTCGGCCGCGCTCGCAAGGTCGTCGTCACCAAGGACGAGACGACCATCGTCGAGGGTGCCGGCGAGGCCGACCAGATCCAGGGTCGCGTCAACCAGATCCGCGCCGAGATCGACAAGTCCGACAGCGACTACGACCGTGAGAAGCTGCAGGAGCGCCTGGCCAAGCTGGCCGGCGGCGTCGCAGTCATCAAGGCCGGTGCCGCGACCGAGGTCGAGCTCAAGGAGCGCAAGCACCGCATCGAGGATGCAGTGCGCAACGCCAAGGCTGCCATCGAGGAGGGGATCGTCGCCGGTGGTGGCGTGGCCCTGCTCCAGGCGACCAAGGCCGCGTTCGAGAAGCTCGAGCTCGAGGGTGACGAGGCCACCGGTGCGAACATCGTTCGCGTCGCGGCCTCCGCTCCGCTCAAGCAGATCGCGATCAACGCCGGCCTCGAGGGCGGCGTCGTGGCGGAGAAGGTCAGCACGCTCGATGCAGGGTGGGGCCTCAACGCCGCCACCGGCGAGTACGTCGACCTGATCGCCGCGGGCATCATCGACCCGGCGAAGGTGACGCGTTCCGCGCTGCAGAACGCCGCGTCGATCGCCGCGCTGTTCCTCACCACCGAGGCCGTCATCGCCGACAAGCCCGAGAAGGCTCCCGCGATGGCCCCCGGTGGCGACGAGATGGGTGGCATGGGGTTCTAGGACCCCGCAACCCGGCACCCGCCGCAACGCCGAGAGGGCGGTCCACCGAGAGGCGGGCCGCCCTTTCGCCATCCCCCGAAGGGGTGCGTCGTCCAGGGTCGTTACCCACGCAGGGGGTATGCCGTGTAGAACGGTCCTCGTGCCGACTCACCTCCCCGCGTCACCCCTGACCCTGGGGCCGCTGCTCCGCTACGTCGGCGAGACGTCGGCGACGGTCTGGGTCCAGACCCGCGACTCCGCCGTGGTGCGCGTGCGGGCCTTCGACCGGGAGTGGTCGGCGCCCACCTTCGGGGCGCACGGACGGCACTATGCCCTCGTGGTCGTCGACGGACTGGAGCCAGGCACGGCCGGCGACTACGCCGTCGACATCGACGGCGAGCAGGTCTGGCCGCAGGCCGCACCCGACCACCCCGACCTCCCGGCGAGCCGGATCCGGACCCTGCTGCACAGTGAGCCCACCCGGCTGGCCTTCGGGTCGTGCCGCACGACGGTCCCGCACGACGCCGAGGGCAATGCCAGCAACGGCGTGGACGCCCTGCGCGCCTACGCGTACCACCTGAGCCGGCCCGAGCGGGACGAGGAGGAATGGCCCCACCTCGTCTGCTTCCTCGGCGACCAGGTGTACGCCGACGAGACCAGCGAGGAGATGCAGGAGTTCATCGCCTCGCGGCGCAGCCTCGACGAGCCGCCCGGTGAGGAGCTGAAGGACTTCGAGGAGTACTCCCACCTGTACTTCCTGGCCTGGAGCGATCCCCTCAACCGCTGGCTGCTGTCGACGCTGCCGAGCGCGATGATCTTCGACGACCACGACATCCGCGACGACTGGAACACCTCCCAGAGCTGGAAGCGCGAGATCAACCAGACCTCCTGGTGGCACGAGCGGATCGTCGGTGGGCTCGCCTCCTACTGGGTCTACCAGCACGTCGGCAACCTTTCGCCCGAGGAGCTGGCACAGGACGAGGTGTGGCAGCAGATCGTGGCCCACGCTGACGGCGGTTCGAGCGACGAGCTCGACCTGACCCGGGTGCTGGACGACCTCGCGGAACGTGTCGACCGCCAGCCCGAGACCTACCGCTGGAGCTACGCCCGGGACCTCGGCGAGTCCCGGCTCGTGGTCGTGGACTCCCGCGCGGCCCGCGTCCTCGAGCCCGAGCGGCGCTCGATCCTCGACGACGACGAGCTGGAGTGGCTGGACGGGCAGCTGCGCGGCGACGTCGACCACCTCTTCATCGGCACGTCGCTGCCCTTCTTCATCGCGCAGGGCATCCACGACCTCGAGGCGATCAACGAGGCGATGGCCACCGGGGCGTGGGGACCGCGCGTCGCCCGGTGGGGCGAGAAGATGCGTCGCGCCGTCGACCTCGAGCACTGGGCGGCGTTCCAGGACGGCTTCGCCGCCGTGCTGGCCATGGTGGTGGAGGTCGCCTCCGGCAAGCGCGGACAGCGGCCCGGCACGATCACGTTCCTGTCCGGTGACGTGCACAACTCCTACGTCACCCGGATTTCCCCGGACCAGCTCCCGGCCGGCAGCAGCACGATCCTCCAGGCCGTCTGCTCACCGATCCGCAACCCGCTGCCCCGCCAGGTCCGCATCGCCCAGGCCCTCCTGGGCAAGGGCCTCGCCCGGCCCCTGGCCCTCCTGGTGAACCGCACCGACAAGGTGCCCAACGCCCCATACCGGTGGGACGTCACCGATGGTCCCTGGTTCGACAACAACCTCGCCACGCTCGAGGTGCGCGGGCGGGGACTGGTGATCCGCTGGGAGGCCGGTGAGGTCAGGGGCGAGCGCTTCGATGCGCCCGATCTGCGCCAAGTTGCCCGGGTTGTCGTGCACTGACCGTCAGGAACTGCCGACTGAGGGTTCACTCAGGGTGGGTTCAGGGTTGAACCTGAATGCGTCAGCGCGGATGCATCCCTACGTTTGACGAGAACGGAATCCACCATGAGCCGGGAGCCTGAGATGACTGCGACACCCTTGACCACTGACGCCACCTCGGCGCCGACCGACCGCGTGGTCGCCGCGAGGGTCGTGGACCTGCACAAGGTCTACGGCAAGGGAGAGGCGCAGGTCCGCGCCCTCGACGGCGTCAGCATCGACATCGCCCGCGGTGAGTTCACCGCGATCATGGGTCCCTCCGGCTCGGGCAAGTCGACCATGATGCACTGCGCCGCCGGCCTCGACGCGGTGACCTCCGGTGAGGTCTACATCGGGGACGTCGACATCACCCGCCTCAAGGACAAGGCGCTGACCCTGCTGCGCCGTGACCGGATCGGGTTCGTCTTCCAGGCCTTCAACCTCATCCCCACGCTCAACGCCGAGGAGAACATCCTGTTGCCCCTGGCCATCGCCGGGCGCACGCCCGACGCGGCCTGGTTCGACACGGTGATCGACACCGTCGGCCTGCGTGACCGGCTCAGCCACCGGCCGAGCGAGCTCTCCGGTGGCCAGCAGCAGCGCGTCGCCTGCGCCCGGGCGCTCGTCAGCAAGCCCGAGATCGTCTTCGCCGACGAGCCGACCGGCAACCTCGACTCGACCTCCGGCGCCGAGGTGCTCGGGTTCCTTCGCCGCAGCGTCGACGAGTTCGACCAGACCATCGTCATGGTCACCCACGACGCCAACGCCGCCGCCCACACCGACCGCGTGGTCTTCCTCGCGGACGGCAAGGTCGTCGCCGAGATGCGCGAGCCCACCGCCGAGAAGATCCTCGAGCGGATGGCCCACCTCTCCGCGCAGGCCGGCGCCTGACATGTTGCGTGCCAGCTGGAAGAGCCTGATGGGCCGCAAGCTGCGGCTGTTCATGAGTGCCTTCGCGATCATCCTCGGCGTCTCGTTCGTGTCGGGGTCGCTCATCTTCACCGACACCCTCGGGAAGGCCTTCAGCGGGATCGTCGACACGGTCGGCGACGTCGTCGTGCGTCCCGACAGCGTGAGCGGCGACTTCGACAGCGCCCCCTCGTCGGCCACCCTGCCGGGCGCCATGGTCCGCGACCTGGCCTCCGTCCCCGGGGTGGCCCGCGCCGACGGCAACGTCACCGACCCCACCACGTTCGTCGTCTCCACCAAGGGCAAGCTCATCGGCGGGCAGGGCGCCCCGGGACTGGGTCTGTCGTGGAACGACGCACCGACCGCGGCGGGTGAGCCCCCGGCATCCATCAAGCGGGGACGCTCGCCCCACCAGAAGGGTGAGGTCGTCCTCGACGCCGGCACCGCTGAGCGAGCCGGCTACAAGATCGGCGACGAGGTCACGCTGGCCACCAGCAGCCCGACTCCGATCGTCCGCGCCACCCTCGTCGGCCTCGCCGAGTTCAAGTCGGGTCTCGTGGGCGCCACCCTCACCTTCTTCGACACCAAGACCGCCCAGGAGCTCTACCTGGGGGGCCGCGACGAGTACACCGACGCCTGGGTCACGGCCAAGGACGGCGTGAGCCAGGAGGACCTTGCCAAGGCCGTCCAGGCCAAGCTGCCCGCCGGTTACGAGGCCGTCACCGGAACAGCCGTCGCCAAGGAGTCGCAGAACTCGATCAACCAGGCGCTGTCGTTCATCAACACCTTCCTGCTGGTCTTCGCCGGGATCGCGCTGTTCGTCGGGTCGTTCCTCATCGTCAACACGTTCTCGATCCTGGTCGCCCAGCGCAGTCGCGAGCTCGCGCTGTTCCGCGCCCTGGGTGCGGGGCGCAAGCAGGTGACGCGGTCGGTGCTCTTCGAGGCCTTCGTCGTCGGCCTCGTCGGTGCGACGCTCGGACTGGGTCTCGGCTTCGTCCTCGCCCTGGGGATCAAGGCACTGTTCGCCCAGTTCGGGTTGGACCTCAGCGGGTCACCCCTCGTCTTCGAGTGGACGACTGCCATGTGGTCGTATGCCGTGGGCCTGCTCGTGACCATGATCGCGGCCTACCTGCCCGCTCGCCGCGCCGGCAAGATGCCGCCGGTGGCCGCGATGCGCGATGACGTGGCGCTGCCCGAGTCGGCGCTGCGCTGGCGCCTCCTGGTGGGCACCGTCCTGATGGTCGGCGGCCTCGTGGCCGGCTACCTCGGTGCCTTCACCGACATCGACCACTCGGCGTTGTACGTCGGTGGTGGGGTGTTCGGGCTCCTGCTCGGGGTGGCGCTGACCAGCCCGGTGATCGGTCGCCCGGTGATCGCGGCCTGCGGCTTCGTCTACCGGCGGCTGTTCGGGACCGTCGGGGTGATGGCCGAGCAGAACGCGATCCGCAACCCGCGCCGCACGGCGGCCACGGCCTCGGCCCTGATGATCGGCCTGACCCTGGTGTCGATGATGTCGGTGTTCGGGGCGTCGGCCAAGGCCAGCGTCGACAAGTCGATCGCGCAGAACTTCGTGGCCGACTACGTCGTGTCCAACGCCATCGGTCAGCCGTTCTCGTCGACGATCACGGCCGACGTGGCCAAGGTCCCGGGCGTCGAGGTGGCCACCCCGGTGCGCTACACGGTGTTCAAGAAGGGCGGCGACACCCAGTTCGCCGCCGCGGTCGACCCGGCGACCTTCGCCCGGGCAGTGCCGATCGAGGTCCTCCAGGGCAAGCTGTCCAACCTCACCGGAAACACGGTCATGCTCACCGACAAGTCCGCCAAGGAGCTGGGTCTCGGGCTCGGCGACACGGTCAAGGCCTCGATCGCCGCCGGCAAGGAAGGCACCTACACCGTGGCCGCGATCTACCGGTCGATGGAGGCCATGGACATCCCCGTGCTGACCTCGATCGCGACCGCCACGGCCAACGGACGTCCGGAGCAGGACAGCCTGACCTTCGTCGTCCGTCAGCCCGGGGCCGACAAGAAGGCCATCGAGGCGGGCATCGACAAGGTCATCGCCGACCTGCCCACGGTCACCCTCAAGGACCAGGACGCCTTCGCCGCCGAGCAGCGCAAACCGATCGACCAGCTGCTCTACATGATCTACGCCCTGCTCGGCCTGGCCGTCGTCATCGCGGTGCTGGGGATCGTCAACACCTTGGCCCTGTCGGTGATCGAGCGGACCCGCGAGATCGGACTGCTCCGGGCCGTCGGCCTCAGCCGCCGCCAGCTGCGGACCATGCTGCGGCTGGAGTCGGTGGCGATCGCCCTGCTGGGAGCCGTGCTCGGGGTGGTCCTGGGCCTCGGCGCCGGCTGGGGTCTGCAGCGCTCCCTGGCCGACGACGGCATCGACGTGCTGGCGGTCCCCGTGCCGCAGCTGGCGATCTTCGTCGCGCTGGCGGGCGTGGTGGGTGTCCTCGCTGCCCTCTGGCCCGGGCGCCGCGCCTCGCGGCTGGACGTTCTCAAGGCCATCACCACCGAGTAGCGGGGCCGGCACGACGCGTGGCCCGGACCCAGCGCGGTCCGGGCCACGCGGCATACCTGCGGTCCGTGGCCCGGACGCATGACGATCCGTGCCACGCGCTCACGGTGTCGCGACGTCAGCTGAACATCCGAAGGGTCTGCGCCTCCGCCTCTGCATACTGAACCCCGGCGGCGGCCAGCACGCCGCCGATCGAGTCGAGTGAGGCACGCACCTGCTTCTGGGTGCCCTGCCACTCGGCGACCAGCGACTGGAACCGCGCGGAGGCGGTGCCGGTCCACGCCCCCTGGAGCGCGTTGAGCCGCGCCATCATCGCCGTGACCTGGCCGTCGATCTCGCTGGAGATGCGGGCGATGTCACCCGATGCGGAGTGGATGCGCTCGGTGTCCACCGTGAACTGTGCCGACATGGTTGTCCTCCTGACGGTGCGGTGCCCCCATGACATCCGCCTGTGCCGAGGCTAGGCACCTGTGCGCGGTAGGCCCGGGGTTATCCACAGGGCTCTTCGCGGCGCGGTAGCGTCAGCCGGGTGACGATCTGGATCGACCCGCCTGCCTGGCCGGCCCACGGCCGCCTGTGGTCCCATCTCGTCAGCGACACCTCCTATGAAGAGCTCCACGATTTCGCTGCAGCACAAGGGATTCCACGCCGCGGTTTCGAGGGTGACCACTACGACGTGCCGCAGGAGCGGTATGCCGCGCTGGTCGCCGCAGGCGCCGCTCCCGTCGACGGGAGGGAGGTGGTGCGGATCTTGCAGCGGAGCGGTCTGCGGATCCAGAAGCGCAAGCACGAACGCGTCGTGGAGGCCGTGCCCGGCGCGTCCTGGCTGCCGCCTGGCTCACGGGCCGACGTGATCGCGTCCCGTCAGGACGAGCCGCCGGCCAACACGGTCGTGGTGCGGCTGGCCCTGGTGCGCGGGCCGGACCTGCTGGTGGTCGAACGCCCGGACGGCGGCTGGGACCTCCCGACCTGCGCGGTGGACGACGGGTCGCCGGTGGAGGCGCTTGCCGCGCTGGTCGACGACCTGGTGGGCTCGCCCTCTGCCGTCTCGCCGACGCTGCTGGGCTACGTCCGCAACACCGTGCCGTCACCCGATACGGACTATCCGTGGCCCGCCCCGAAGGCCTGCTTCGCCGTGTACAGCGACCGTCTCGCCCTGGGGGACGAGGCGAGTCACGGCACCTGGCTGGCGCCCGACCGCGCGAAAACCGAACTGTCACAACGCCATTGGTGGCCATTGATCGGGTACCTGGAGCACCTGGAACGCCGACGATGAGTCGGACCGTCCTGGCGCAGCTGCGGGACGTGCCCTTCGCCGATGGTTCGGTGGCCCACGTCGAGCTCGTCCGCTCCGACGAGCTCGCGCCGGAGTCGCAGGTGTTCGCCGCCATGGTCGTGCTCCAGGATGCCGAGGACCGGTATGCCGTGGTGTTCAGTCCGCGCCGCGGCGAGTGGGGGCCTCCCGGTGGTGCCCGCGAGCAGGGCGAGACCGTGCTCGAATGCGTGCTGCGCGAGGTCCGGGAGGAGACCGGTCTCATCCTGGCGGACGAGGACCTGACGCCGTGGGGGCAGGAGCGGTTCGAGCCGCAGACGCCCGGACGATGGCCTGTCGCCGGTGGTGCGATGCAGCTCTACCGAGCCCGCATCCGCTCGGTGGCACCGGAGCTGACCGCCACGGAGGATGACGCGGTCGACCCCCAGTGGGTCAGCGTGGAGGAGTTCCGGAACCGCTCCGGCGGGCGCTTCTGGTGGCCGCTCATCGAGGACGTGCCGCCGTCAGGGTCTCCAGCTCGGCCGCCAGGTTGAGACGGGCGGCGTCCTCCCAGTTCTCCCGGGCGAAGGCCGTGGCGTAGATCGACTCGCGGTCGATGAAGGGCCGCAGGATCGCCGCGCGCGCGGAGGCGAACACCTCGTCGGGCACGGCGGCATACTCCTCGCGCACCTGGGTTGTGTACTCGTCGTAGCGGCTGTGCGGGGCGCTGAGGATCCACAGGTCTGCGTCGTGGAAGGCGGCGGGCAGGCCGTCGTGGGCCAGCTCGTGGGTCTGCGTGGCGAGGACGAGGTCGCGGAGCGTCTCGATGTCGTCCGGCGCGAAGCCGAGGGCGCTGAGGTCCCGGACGGCGAGCTCAGCGCTGCGGATCTCGTTGTCGCCGGGGGGCGTGGTGGGGTCGTAGATCGCGTCGTGGAACCAGCCCGCCATCCGGCCCAGTGCCGCCTCACGAGCCGAGACGACGTGGGCGCGCTCCAGGTCCTCGAGCGCCCAGAACAGCTCCACGAGGTGTCGCGTCGTGTGGTACCTGCGGTGCTCCTCGTCGAGCCTGCGCACCAGGTCGGCCCCGATCGCGAGGACGGCGTCAGAGTGCGCGCGCGGAGCGAGGTCGGCGACGTCGAGCTTCCACCACGTGATGAGTGCCGGCACGGGCCGAGTCTGACAGAGCGCGAGCTCGTCTGGGCGGGAGTCGTCGGACGACGCGCGAGACCCCCGGCTAGGGCCGCTGGGCGAGCTCGGCCGGCAGCGGTTGGGCGTGCACGACCGTGAGCGCCGAGACCGCTCGGGTCAGCACGACGTAGAGCCGCCGCAGTCCAGTGCGCTGGTCAGGCTCGGCAGCGGCGATGGCGGCCGGCTCGACCACGATGACCCGGTCGAACTCGAGGCCCTTGGCGACCGTGGCCGGCACGACGTCGACCTGGTGGTCGATGTCGCCGTGGTCCTGCCCGAGCACGCCGTGCTCGATCCCGTGGTGGCTCAGGGCTTTCGACACCTCCGCGACCAGGTCGTCCGGCGCGATGACACCGATCGAGCCGGGTTCGGCGAGCTCGCCGGCCACGATGCTGGCGGTGTGGGCCAGCAGGTCGCCCGAGGTCACGGCGACGAGGTCGAGCCGGCCCCGGTTGTCGCGGACCGACACCGGTGCGCCGAGACCTGGCGCCATGTGGGGGAGCAGCTGGGCGGCGTACTCGATGACGCTTGCGGGCACGCGGAACCCCCGGTCGAGGACCTCGACGTGGCTGCCCGGCTTGCCGAGGTGGTGCAGCGAGGCTTCCCACGAGTCGGTGGCCCACGGCGTCGTCCCCTGGGCGATGTCGCCCAGCACCGTCGCCGCACCGGTCGAGCACCGACGTCCGACGGCGCGTAGCTGCATGGGGGAGAGGTCCTGCGCCTCGTCGAGGACGACGTGCCCCAGCGACGGCGTGCGGGCGATGTGGTCACCGAGCTCGTCCAGCAGCACGGTGTCGGGCCGCGACCAGCGAACGGTCCCCTTGGAGCGAGCCGGGTTCTCCCACAGCAGGATCCGGCGCTCGTCGTCGGTCAGGAGGTCCTGCGAGTGGCGCGCGAGGACGTCGGGGTCGGACAGCAGCGAGTACAGCACGGCCTTGGCGTCGAGCGCCGGCCACAGGGAGGCGACGTACTTCTTCACGATCGCGCTGCGGGCGACCTGGTCCTGCACGCGGTCGTCGGGTGAGTCGCCCGCGCCCTCCATCTGGAGGAGGACCGCGTGGGCGAGTCGCTGGGGCAGCATCTGTCGTGCGGCGTCATAGCGGACGCCCCTCGCCTTCAGCTCGTCCAGGATCTCGTTGACCTCGTATGCCGGGACGCGCCACTTGCGCACGCCGCGCGGCACCACGAGCGGTTCGGTCGCGCGCTGCACCGCCGACCACACGGCATACCTGAGCACCTCGGCGAGGCGGGCATCGCCTTTGAGCACAGCCGTTTCGGTGCTGTCGGTGCCACGCACGGGCACCGACGCGACGAGCTCCTCGATGGTGGTGTGGCCGACGGCCACCTCTCCGAGGGCCGGCAGCACGGCGCCGATGTGCTCGAGGAAGGCGCGGTTGGGGCCGATGACCAGGACCCCGGACCGGGCGAGGCGGTCACGGAAGGCATAGAGCAGCCAGGCAGCTCGGTGCAGGCCCACCGCGGTCTTGCCCGTGCCCGGCGCCCCCTGGACGCAGATCGTCTGGTCGGCGCCCGCGCGGACGATCTCGTCCTGCTCGGGCTGGATCGTCGCGACGATGTCGCGCATCGGCCCGACGCGGGGTCGCTCGATCTCCTCGGCCAGGATCTGGCTGCGGACATCGTGCTCGGCCCGGTCCTGGAGGTGCTCGTCCTCGTAGGCCGTGATGGCGCCGTGGTCCAGCCCGAACCGGCGACGGAGCACCACGCCCATCGGCTCGGTCCGTGACGCGCGGTAGAACGCCGTCGACATCCCGGCTCGCCAGTCGATGACCAGCGGGTCGCCGGCCGAGTCGGCGACGTGGCGACGTCCGATGTACCAGCGCTCGTCGGTGTCGGTGTCGATGCGGCCGAAGAAGAGCGTGGTCGACGGGTCGTCCTGGAGCGAGGCGGCCCTCAGGTGCAGGGTGCGGGCGAGGTGCTCGGCGGAGATGGGGTCGTGCGCCTGGATCTTGAGCGACAGGGTCTGCTCGCGCATCCGGGCGAGGGCCTCTCGCGCGGCGACGAGGTAGTCCTGCTCGCGCGTCAGTTCGGCGGCGGGAGCGGGTGCAGACACAAGGGTCTACCTTGCCACCGCGCGCCCGCCGCGTCGAACCGATTTTGGCTAGTTGGTCGCTGCCGCCTTGGCCACGAGGGTGGCCGTGAGGTTCAGCTGCTTCCCGTTGCGCAGCACCGTGAGGGTGACCTTGTCGCCGACGGCGCGTTCGCGGATGTTCGCCACCAGCGAGAGGGCGGAGTCGACCCGCTCGGAGTTGACGGCGATGACCACGTCGCCCTTCTGGAGGCCGGCGGCGGCGGCCGGGGTGTTGGCCGAGATCGCGGTGATCTCGGCGCCGGCGCGCTGGCTGGTGCCGTCGGAGGCCGTGCCGTCCCCGGGGGTGACCCCGAGGAAGGCGTGCTCGGCCTTGCCGGAGGAGATGAGCTGCGACGCGATGCTCTTGGCCTCGTTGGCCGGGATGGCGAACCCGATGCCGATGCTTCCGCTCTGGCTGCTGCTCGACGAGCCGAGGCTGGCGATGGCCGAGTTGATGCCGATCAGCTGGCCGGACGCGTTGACGAGGGCGCCACCGGAGTTGCCCGGGTTGATCGCCGCGGATGTCTGGATGGCGTTGGTCACGACGGAGTCGCCGTCGCTGCTGGTCTGGGGCTGCTGGTCCTGGCCGGGCAGGCTCTGGCCGAAGGGATCCTGCTGCTGCTGCTGCTGGCTGTTGTCCTCGGCTGCTGTGGTCACCGGGCGGTTCAGGGCGCTGACGATCCCTGTGGTGACGGTCCCGGCGAGGCCGAGCGGGTTGCCGATCGCCATGACCGGGTCGCCCACCTTGAGGTCGTCGGAGTTGCCGATCGCGATCGGCTTGAGGTTGCTCGGGACGCTGCTCAGGGTGATGACGGCGAGGTCCGTGCTGGGATCGGTGCCCGCGATGGTGGCCTTGTAGGTGCGCCCGTCGTTGAGGGTCACCGTGATGCTCGCGTTCGAACCGGCGCCGCTCACCACGTGGTTGTTGGTGAGGATGTGGCCCTTGGCGTCGATCACGACGCCTGACCCCTGTCCTTCGCTCTGACCGGACTTCACGGTGATGGCGACGACGCTCGGGGCGACGGCAGCCGCGGTGGCCGTCCAGTTGGGGTTGGTGGCGTCCGCCTGGACGACTGGACCGGCGTCCGCGCCGCGGCCCAGGGTCGACGTGTTCGCAGTGGAGGAGGACTGCGAACCGTCGCCCAGCTGGACCGCGGCGTAGGTGCCGCCACTCGCAAGGAGGGCGGCGAGCGCCGCGACGGCGGTGAGTTCCGTCAGTCGACGCCGTTTGCCCGGCTGGGCAGGCTCTGCCCCGTCCCGAGTGGGAAAGGATGGGGGCGGCCCAGCCGGAGTCTGTGAGAACGGCGGGTATGCCGGGTGGGCACCCGCCGCGGGAAGTGTGGGATTTCCTGCGACGCGCGGAAGGCCGAGCGCCGCATGGTCGCGCGGGAGCTCCTCGGTGCGGTCCTCCGGGGTCGTGATTCCCTGCGTCTGACCGAACCAGACCGGAGCCGTCGGCTCGCCCTGGGCGGGAGCGTCGTGGGTTGGAGCTGCCCACACCCGGTCATCGTGCGATGCCGTCGGCTGCTGGGGACGCTGCCCGCCGTCACCGGTGGTGTCCGGTCGGGTGTCCGGGTGGATCTGGGTCATGACGATCGCGCTCCTTGGTGTGGCTTGGTGACCCTGAGTCAACCTGCCCAACGTCAAGGGGTGCTGGGCGCTGCCTGAGAGTTCGCTGTGGGCAGCTCCACGATGAACGTGGCGCCGCCGCCGGGGGTCTGGGCGACGCCGATCCGGCCCTGGTGCGAGTTGACGATCGCCGCGGCGATGGCCAGCCCGAGGCCGTTGCCCCCACCAGTCCCACGAACTCGGGACGGGTCGGCGCGGTAGAACCGCTCGAACACCTTGCGGGCCTTGTCGGGATCGACTCCCGGCCCGTGGTCGCGCACTTCCATCACGATGTGCTGATCGGACTCCCTTGTGCCCACAGCAATTTCGAGAGGTGAGCCACTCGGGGTGTGGTTGAGGGCGTTGGAGACCAGGTTGGCCAGGAGCTGGCGCAGCTTGGCGTCGTCGCCGGGCACCACGGTCGGGCCCAGCGGCCCGGACAGCCCGGACACGGCGATCTGGCGGGTGGGGTCGATGGCGCGGGCGTCCTGTGCGGCATCGACCGCGAGCACCGTGAGGTCGACGGGCGCGAAACGCAGCGGTCGCTGGTCGTCCAGGCGAGCCAGCACGAGCAGGTCCTCCACCAGGCCGCCCATCCGGGTGGCCTCGCCCTCGATCCGCGTCATCGCACTGGCCACGTCCGCCGGGTCGCTGACCGCGCCCTGGCGGTAGAGCTCGGCGTAGCCCCGCACCGCCGCGAGCGGGGTGCGCAGCTCGTGCGAGGCGTCCGCGACGAACTGTCGCATCCGCTCCTCGGAGGCCTCGCGGGCGGCGAAGGACTGCTCGATCTGCGCGAGCATGACGTTGAGCGACCGGGCCAGCGAGGTGACCTCGTCCTTGGCGGTGCGCATCGGGATGCGGCGGGCGAGGTCCCCATCGGCGATGGCGGCGGCGGTGTCCTCGATCTGGCGCAGCGGACGGAAGGCCCGCTGCACGGCATACCACCCTCCGATGGCGCAGGCGACGAGGACGGCGAGGCCGATGAGCAGTTCCACGAGGACGAGGCGACGCACGGTGTGGCTGACGCTGGACAGGGGCACCGCCACGATGAAGGTCGCCGAGTCGTCCCTGAGGTTGCCCGCATAGGCCCGCCACTGCCCAGATCCGTTGCGGCTGCCGATGGTGAAGGCCTCCAGCGACGTGACCCGCGGGTCGTCGAGGGCGAGCGTGTCCGGGACACCGGGGCGGGTGAGGGCGCCGGTGGGGTCGATCTCGACCGCAGGGGTGCCATCCGTGGGGTAGAAGACGACCGCGTAGCCGCTGGGAAGGCGGTTGCGGGTCGGGGCGCGCAGCGTGTTCAGCGCTTGCTGGGCAACGGTCGGCGAAGCGCGCTTGAGGTCGTCGTCCACGCGGCTCATCAGGTCGCGGCGCATCAGGGCCGCAGTGGCCGCGGCAGTGAGGGTGAGCGCCAGCAACAGCAGGACGAGCATCACTGCGATCAGGCGCACCCGCAGCGGGAGCAGCTCCAGGCGCCCCTTGGCCCGCTCCACGGCCAGCTGCGCGGGGCGGCTCGGGGCCGGCGGGGGAGGTGGTGGCGTGCCCGTGGGCGCGGGGCTCGTCGGAGCCGTCATCTACGCCTCCGGCGGCTTGCGCAGCACGTAGCCGACGCCGCGCTTGGTGTGGATCAGCGGCGGCACCCCGTCGAGGTCGATCTTGCGGCGCAGGTAGGAGATGTAGGACTCGACGATGCCGCTCTCGCCGCGGAAGTCGTAGTCCCAGACGTGGTCGAGGATCTGCGCCTTGGACAGGACCCGGTTGGGGTTGAGCATGAGGTAGCGCAGCAGCTTGAACTCGGTGGGGGAGACGTCGATCGAGCGACCGCCCCGGCTCACCTCGTGGGAGTCCTCGTCGAGCTCGAGGTCCTCGAAGCGCATCGAGGCCCCCTCGTCCACCTCGCCGCGGGTGCGCCGCAGCACCGCGCGGATCCGGGCGACGACCTCCTCGAGGCTGAAGGGCTTGGTGACGTAGTCGTCGCCGCCGACCGTGAGCCCCTTGATCTTGTCGTCGACCGAGTCGCGCGCGGTGACGAACACGATGGGCAGCTGGCGACCGGTGTCGCGCAGCTTGCGGGTTACGGTGAAGCCGTCCATGTCAGGGAGCATGACGTCGAGGACGACCAGGTCGGGCTCGTGGACGGTCGCGAGGTGAAGGGCGGTGGCGCCGTCGGCAGCGACGTGCACCTCGAAACCTGCGAAGCGCAGGGAGGTGGCGAGGAGCTCGCGGATGTTGGGCTCGTCCTCGACGACGAGGAGGCGTGCCTCGGGTTGCACAGTGGTCACGCCTCAGTGTCCGTGCAGAGTCTGGGAGTTTCCTGTATGCCGTCTGGGCGAGTCAGGTGTCAGGCGGTGTGCTGCGCCGCCCCTCCCGCCGCGACGTGTTGCTCTGGGGTGGTCATGATGGGGCGGATTTCGGTGTTCGTGACCACGACGCGGCAACAAGTGCTGGAGGCCCGCGACGTGTTGCTCTGGGGTGGTCATGATGGGGCGGATTTCGGTGTTCGTGACCACGACGCGGCAACAAGTGCGGGGCGGTGGTGCTTGCTGTCGCCGACCAACCCGCTCGGCGATCGCGTGGTGCCTCAGGTCAGGCGGTGGCGTCGACGTCGTCGGCGTCGACGATCCGGTAGGCGTAGCCCTGCTCGGCGAGGAAGCGCTGGCGGTGCGCGGCGAACTCGGCGTCGACGGTGTCGCGCGACACGACGGTGTAGAAGTGGGCGGTGCGGCCGTCGCCCTTGGGGCGCAGCACCCGGCCGAGGCGCTGGGCCTCCTCCTGGCGGGATCCGAAGGTGCCGGACACCTGGATCGCGACGCTCGCCTCGGGAAGGTCGATCGAGAAGTTGGCGACCTTCGACACCACGAGCAGGTTGATCTCGCCGACGCGGAAGGCCTGGAAGAGCTTCTGCCGTTGCGCGACCGGTGTCTCACCGGTGATGACGTCGGCGTCGAGCCGCTCCGACAGCTCCGCGAGCTGGTCGAGGTACTGGCCGATGACCAGCGTGGGTTCACCTCGGTGCTGGTTGACGATCCGCTCGACGACGGGGTTCTTGACCGGGCTGCACGAGGACAGCCGGTAGCGGTCCTCGGGCTCCGCCACGGCATACGCGAGGCGGTCGGCGTCTGGGAGCGTGACGCGCACCTCGACGCAGTCGGCGGGGGCGATGTAGCCCTGCGCCTCGATGTCCTTCCACGGCGCGTCGTAGCGCTTGGGGCCGATGAGGGAGAACACGTCTGCCTCCCGGCCGTCCTCGCGCACGAGGGTCGCCGTGAGCCCGAGTCGACGACGGGCCTGCAGGTCCGCGGTCATCCGGAAGATCGGGGCCGGGAGCAGGTGCACCTCGTCGTAGATGATCAGGCCCCAGTCGCGGGCGTCGAGCAGGTCGAGGTGGGTGTAGACGCCCTTCCGGCGGGTGGTGAGCACCTGGTAGGTCGCGATGGTGACCGGGCGGATCTCTTTGCGGGCACCGGAGTACTCGCCGATCTCGTCGTCGGTGAGACTGGTGCGCTTGAGCAGCTCGTCACGCCACTGCCGCGCCGAGACCGTGTTGGTGACGAGGATGAGGGTGGTCGCCTTGGCCACCGCCATGGCGCCCGCGCCGACGAGGGTCTTACCCGCCCCGCACGGCAGGACGACAACGCCTGACCCGCCGTGCCAGAACCCGTCGACCGCCTGCTGCTGGTAGGGCCGCAGCGACCAGTCCCGGTTGTCGAGGTCGATGGCGTGCGCCTCGCCGTCGACGTAGCCCGCCTCGTCCTCGGCCGGCCAGCCCACCTTGAGCAGCTCCTGCTTGAGGTGACCGCGCTCCGAGGGGTGCACGATGACGCGGTCAGCGTCGAGACGCTCCCCGATCAGCGGCTTGATCTTCTTGTGCCGCAACACTTCCTCGAGCACCGGCCGGTCAGTGGTGCGCAGCACGAGGCCGTGCTCGGGGTCCTTCTCGAGCGTCAGCCTGCCATAGCGGTCCATCGTGTCGGCGACGTCGACGAGGAGGGCATGCGGCACGGCATACCGGCTGAAGGTGATGAGGGCGTTGACCACCTGCTCGGCGTCGTGACCCGCGGCGCGCGCGTTCCACAGGCCCAGCGGGGTCACCCGGTAGGTGTGGATGTGCTCGGGCGCGCGCTCGAGCTCGGCGAACGGGGCGATCGCCCGCCGCGCCTCCTCGGCGCGGGGGTGGTCGACCTCCAGGAGCAGCGTCTTGTCGCTCTGGACGATCAGGGGGCCATCAGGCATGACCTAGTACGACGAGTCGTAGGTCGTGGTGCCACTCGTCACCGCGAACGCGATGACCAGGCCGATGGCGATCACGGACAGCGCAAGCCCTACGCCGAAGGCGACCCAGCCCCACTTGGTGTACTTGGCCGATGCGGTCGGGTCGTCCTTCTTGGTCGCGGCGACGATGCCGAAGACCAGCGCGACGATGCCGAAGCCGCAGCCGAGCGTCGTCAGGCCCGAGACGACCAGGAGGGCGATGGTGTTGCCACTGAGCGACCGCGGCGTGGCGTAGCCGGGGGCGCCGTAGCCGGGAGTGCCGTACGCCGGGGCGCCGTAGGCCGGGGCGCCATAGGGCGGGGCGCCGGCGTAGCCGCCCTGCGGCTGACCCTGGGTGGGGAGCTGCTGACCCGCGTAGGGGTGCGGCTGCCCCGCGCCGGGGGCGCTGGCGTAGGGGTTGACCGGAGGGGACGGCGCGCCGGCACCCGCCGAGGGCACGCCATACGGGTTCTGGGGAGCGGAGCCGGGCGGCGGACCGTAGGTGGGTTGGCCACCCGGCGCGACGGCGGGGGGCGCGGGCGGTGCCGGCTGCGACGCGGGTGGGCTGGCCGAGGTGGCCGGCGCCGGCGGGATCGGGGGGACTTCCTGCGTCTGGTTGGTCTCGATCGGCGCGGTGTAGTCGCTGGACGTCGTCGCGTCGCCGGAGGCGGTCGTGCCGCCCGACGTGCCATCGTCGCTGGAGGTGCTCGCGTGGCTGGAGGTGCTCGCGTCGCTGAGGGTGCTGTCGTCGCTGGGCGCCGTGGGGTCGCGGAACTCGGGGGTCTCGTCGTTGCGTGGTGTGTCGCTCATCATGCGTCCCTTCGGGCGTCGCCTGCGTTCGGGTGCAAATCTAACCCCTGCCGCGGGGGACCGTTCCCCAGTCCGGGAATGGCAGGATCAGACCGTGACCATCGGACTGCCCCAGCGCGAACCGGACCCGGAGCTGCCGAGCCGGGTCACCATCTACGAGGTCGGTCCGCGCGACGGTCTGCAGAACGAGAAGGCCGTCGTCCCGGCTGCCGTGAAGGCGGACTTCATCCGCCGGCTGGCCGCCGCCGGGCTCGAGACGATCGAGACGACGTCCTTCGTCCCGCCGACGTGGGTGCCGCAGCTCGCCGATGCCCGTGAGGTGCTGGCCGACCTCGGGGACCTCGGCCGCGGCCCGCGCCGACCGGTGCTCGTGCCCAACGAGCGCGGTCTCGACAACGCGCTCGAGGCGGGCGTCGGGGCGGTCGCGATCTTCGGGAGCGCCACCGAGACGTTCGCCCGCAAGAACCTCAACCGCACCGTTGCCGAGTCCGTCGAGATGTTCGCGCCCGTCGTGGCGCGGGCGAAGGACGCAGGACTGTGGGTGCGCGCCTACGTCTCGATGTGCTTCGGCGATCCCTGGGAGGGACCGGTCCCCGTCGAGCAGGTGGTCGACGTGTCGCAGCGGCTGATGGACCTTGGAGCCGACCAGCTCTCCCTCGGGGACACCATCGGCACGGGCACGACCGGGCACGTGAGTCGCCTCCTCGACGCCTTGGACGCCAAGGGGATCGGTGCCGACCGGGTCGGCGTGCACTTCCACGACACCTACGGCCAGGCGCTCGCCAACACGATGAGGGCGCTGCGTCACGGGGTCACCGTGGTCGATGCGTCCACTGGTGGGCTCGGCGGCTGCCCCTACGCCAAGAGCGCCACCGGGAACCTCGCCACCGAGGATCTCGTGTGGGCCCTGGACGGGGCGGGTGTCGAGACCGGAGTCGACCTCGCGGCCCTCGTCGAGACGAGCGTCTGGATGGCCGGCCACCTCGGGCGACCGTCACCGTCCAGCGTCGTGAGGGCTCTCGCCGGCGGCTGACGGCGGCCTCGCATCAGCCCTGCACGGCCCCGGTCACGCGGTGGATCGACAGGGTGCGGGCAGCTCCGTCCGCGGTGCCGTGCACCCGGCCACCCTCGACCCGGTCGGGGTAGAAGAGGATCCGCTGGGTGCGCCCGTCCGCGTCGGAGTAGCCCAGCCAGACCGCCTGCCGGTCGGCTGCCGCATCGCGCAGCACCGCGAGGGTCGTGGTCGGGTCGGTGCTCGGCAGGCTGGGTCCGGGCCTGCTCGCCACCTGCTCGCGCTGGTATGCCGCGGCCTCCTCGCCGGCGCGCAGCGCACCCACCATGGTGGTCACGAGCTCGTCGTCGAGGGCTTGCGCTGTCACGGGGGCGGGCCGCCGCTGCAGCGGCGTGCGGTGCTGCCCGGTGGTGGGCACGATGATCCCGCCGTCCGGTGTCTCGGCAGCAGGCGCGAAACCGTTGTCGCGCAAGAAGTCCAGCACGGTCTCGGCGGCCACGGGCGACACGAGGATGGTTGGGGCGATGCTCCGCAACTGGAGCGGTGACAGCTCCCTGTCGGCGATCATGGCGCCCAGGGTGGCCTCGTCGTCGCAGCGGATGTAGGCCCGCATCGCACCGACCCGTGCCTGCCCGTGCCTGCGGGCGACATCACGGATCAGGTAGTCCAACGGCTGGGGGACGGGGGTGTGGCTCGCGTCGGTCAGGGCTCCGAGCACCTGGTCGACAGACCACCCGGCGTCCAGGCACCTGCGCACCGAGTCCTGGTTGAACCGGTACACCGTGGCACCACCGCGTGACTCGACATCGGCTACGAGTCGCATGAAGGTGGCCAGCCCCCCGGCCAGCGGGCCGGGCGCGATGGCGGTCAGGTCGGCCTGGAGGAGGACGTGCTCGATGGGCTCGGGCAGGTGCGGTTGCATCGCGGCGGCGAGCTCGGTGTCGGCTCGCCCGGCCAGCAGGGCCCGACCCGCGGTGGAGATGGCGCCGCGGCCGGTGACGCCCAGCCACTCGGCCTCACCGAGCACCGCGGCGACGACCGTGTCGAGGCTGGCGGGCACGCGTCGCGGCCGCTGCCAGCTCAGGGCGGTGCCCACACTGCCGCGCTCGGGGGCCAACCCTGCCGGCGCGGCGGCGAGCTGCTCGAGGACGTCCTTGCGCAGGCCTCGGGCCGGTGGCCAGTGGGCATCGGGCCCGAGGGCGTTGACCGTGCCGGACGCGCCGGCGGGCGTCGTGCCCACGAGGTGCGGGGCGCGGGTCGTGAGCAGCCAGGCGCGGGCGAGCACCGCCCAGCGCTGGTCACCCGGGTGCTGCTGCCACTCGTCGTAGGCGGGGGTGGGGGCCCAGGACGGGTCGAGCGAGCCGTCGTCCGCGAGGAGGCCGGCGGCATACGTGAGCTCGGCGACGAAGGCCGCACGGCCCTCGTCGACGTCGAGCACGGAGGCGAGCCGCTTGAGGTCTCGCACCGCCAGGCCGCCGGAACGAAGCACCCTGGGTGGGCGAAGTCCCCACTCTGCGGCGAGCTCGTCGACGAGGGCGAGCAGGTCGGTGACCTGCTGGCCGGCCGCGGCGTCGACCTCGGCACCCGCGCGGGGCTGACCCTCGAGGGCAGGCGGCTGGAGCGCCGGGGTGGCATGGCTGCGGCCTTCACGCAGGGCCAACGCCACCTCGCGAGGCAACACCAGCTGGTCGGCCGACGGGGAGAAGACCAAGTGGTGTTCGAGCAGCCACCGCGCGCCCTCGGCCAGCCGGTCCGGCGTGCCCGGGGGGAGGACGGCCAGCGGGGGACCCCAGGTCAGCCGGTCGAGGATGGCGCGGGCTGCCGGCGGGGCGTCGGCGAGCAGGGTCGGGACCTGCGCCGGCGATGGGACGTCGACGAAGCTGTCGGCCGCTCGAGGACCGAGCCCGGCCGGGTGGGGGAGAACCTCGCCGACCGTGCGGGTCACCCGCAACCCCTCGGGGCTGCGCCACAGCAGGGCGAGCGTCCAGAGGTCGTCCAGGACCGGCTCGATCTCCCCGGTCGTGACGCCGAGCAGGGCACCGACTGCCCGGGTGTCGAGCGGCGACGTGGCGGCGACGGCGGCTTCGAGCACCTGGAGGTGGGCCAGGTCGAGCGAGTCCACGGCCCGCTGGACACTCGCGCGGGTGCTGGCCCGGGCGGCGAGGGACGACAGGTCGGCGGGCGCGGGCCGGGCCAGGTCCTGTCGACGTCGCAGAAGGGTGGCGAGCTGGTCGTCGGTCCGCTCCCGCACGTCGTCGGCCATCGACCGTGCGGTCGAACGGGACGAGGAGATGGCGGCCACCGCACCACGGTAGTCGTCCGAGGAAGGTCCTCCGGACTCTCAGCCGTTTCCCATGCCACGCACAGGCTTGACCTGCACACTTGTGACAACGAGAGGACGCACCATGTCTGAGCCCACCGAACCCACCAAGCCCCGCACGCCCAAGGGGGCAGCCAAGCAGCCCGGGGATCCTGTCGCGCCGGGTCCGGGACCGGAGACGGCGAGCGTGCCTCCCGCGCCCACCCAGCCACTGCCCGCCGTCTCCGCGGCAGAAGGAGCCGGTGCTGCCGGACCGGGTGCTCCGGGTGGCGCTGGGGCCGGGCACGGCGGTCCGGGAGCCCCGGGTGGCTACGCGCCCGGCGGTCCACCGCCGAGACGACCGGGTCTGTGGCGTCAGGCGACGTCCACGACCGGTGGGACCATCGCCGTGATCGTGGCCGGCTGCCTCGTCGCCCTGATGGTGCTCGCCCTCGTGGGCGTGGCAGGACTCGTCGCCGTGCGCGCCATCGGCCACGACGGCCACGCGAACCGGATGGAGCGAGTCGGGGACGGGCGCGTGCTCCCGCCCGGGCAGCAGAAGAAGCTCGACCGGCTCCCGAAGGCGCCCGAGGCCCCGCGCGGACAGCGCAACGGGCAGGGTGGCAACGGCATGGGCAACGGCATGGGCAACGGCCTGGGTCCTCTCATGCGCGAGGCGATGGGGCTCGGCAACGTCCAGCACGGCGAGTTCACCCTCGAGGACAACGGCAAGACCACCGTCATGACGCTCCAGCGCGGTGAGGTGACCAAGGCCAGCTCCACCTCGATCACGGTCAAGAGCGCCGACAACTTCAGCGCCACCTATGCGGTCGGCGCCGACACCCGTGGCCGGGCCACCACCGTCCAGGTCGGCGACTCGGTCCTCGTGGTCGCCGAGAAGACCGGTGCCAAGGCGGTCCTGGTGACCGGAACCCGCAACTGATCGTCCGCGTCCCTCGGACGAGCCCGCGCGTAACGCCGCCGCTAGCGTGGGCGACGTGACATTTCCCAGTGGTGAGCAGTGGACCCTTCGGCGCGGACGGCAGGAGGCGACCGTCGTCGAGGTGGGTGGCGGCCTGCGCACCTACCGCGTGGACGGCACCGACATCGTGGCCGGCTACGCGGACGACGAGGTATGCCGCGCCGGCCGCGGTCAGGTGTTGATGCCGTGGCCGAACCGGATCCGCGACGGGCTGTACTCCTTTGCCGGCGAAGACCACCAGCTCGGGCTGACCGAGGCGGTCCTGCGCAACGCCAACCACGGGCTGGTCCGGTGGGCCGTTTGGCAGCTGCACTGGCACAACGACGACTGGTCGGCGCTCACCGTGCGGACCCGACTGCACCCCCAGCCCGGCTGGGACGGCATCCTCGACCTGAGCGTCAACTACGTCCTCGACGAGGAGGGCTTGACCGTCAGCGTCCACGCCACCAACGTCGGCGCGACTGCGGCTCCGTTCGGCTTCGGGGCGCACCCCTACATCGCCCTCGGTGACACTCCGCTGGCCGAGGTCGAGCTGGCCATTCCCGCAGCCCGCGAGGTGCTGGTCGACGACCGGCTGATCCCGACCGGCACCGCACCCGTGGGTCCCGATCTGGACTTCCGGACTGCTCGCGAGCTGGGCGCGACCGAGCTGGACACCGCGTTCACCGACCTGTCGCGGTCCACGACCTCCGGAGCCTGGGAGGTCGTCGTCGGCGGGCTCGAGAACGGCGAGGTGACCGTGTGGGGCGACGAGTCGCTGAACTGGGTGCAGGTGTTCACGGCCAAGGGCCGGGACACCGGGGTCGACGGGGTCCGCGGCATCGCCGTCGAACCCATGTCGTGCCCCGCGAACGCCTTCAACTCCGGCGAGGGACTGGTCGTCCTGGAGCCGGGTCAGTCCTGGTCGGCCCAGTGGGGCATCGAGCCAGCCGTGCTCAGCTGACGGCGCCTGCGCCCGCTGCTGGACCCGTGGGCGCAGGATCGTCCTGGAGACCGTGTGGACCCGTGGGCGCCGGATCTTCCTCGAGGCCGTTGACGAGCGGGGTGATCCTGCGTTCGACCGCGAAGGCCAGCACCACCATGAGCGCGCACCCCACGACGATCATGGCGATGAAGGCCGCCGACCAGCGGTGGTTCAGCATGAAGCCGGCGACCACGGGGCCCAGGATCGTGCCGGCCTGGAAGGCGCCCGCGTTGACGGCGTTGTAGCGGCCGCGGAGGTGGTCGGGAGCCATGTCGTTGGTGATGGCCGGGATGGTCGGCTGGAGCAGGGTCTCGCCGAGGGCGAAGGTCGCGTGGAAGGCAAGGACGCCGGCCGCAGCCGCGACGCTCCCAGGAGCGAACCCGGTCAGCCCGAGGACCACCCACGCCAGGGCCCACAGTGCAGACATGCCGATCAGCACCCGAGTACGCCTGCGTCCGGTGATGCGCTTGAGGACGTAGAACTGCAGGCCGACGATGACGGCCGTGTTGACGGCAAAGGCGAACCCGATGACGCTCGTCGACACCTGGCTGACCTGACGGGCGAACGCGGGGAAGCCGGCCTCCATCTGGCCGTAACCGATGAACACCCCGAGGAAGGTCAGCAGCGTGACCCACACGACCGCGGGGTTGCGCAGGATCGTGAGGTAGGAGCCCGCCGCTGCCGTCTCGCCCTCGGGCTTCTCGGCGCGACCGTGGACGTGGCGCAGGGGCCCGAGGAGCAGCCCGATCGGCACCAGCATCGACACTGCGTCGGCCAGGAAGATCACGGTGAACGTGGACGGGTTGGCCACGTCGGCGTAGAGGCCGCCGATCACCCCGCCCAGTCCGATGCCGAGGTTGACCAGGGCGAAGTTGATCCCGAAGTACTGCTGACGCGCACTCCCGGTCGTGATCGCCGCGACGAGGGCGTTGAAGGCAGGCCAGGACACCCCGAAGTTGAACCCGAGGAAGACGAAGGCCAGCGCCACCACGAGCGGGGTGGTCGCGAACGCGAGGATCACGCAGCCGACGATCTGGGCCCCGGTGCCCCACAGCAGCATCCGGCGCGCCCCGAGCCGGTCGGTCAACGCGCCACCCGGCCCCGTGACGACGAGTGCGACCAGGGCGATGAACGCCATCAGCAGGCCGGCCAGGTCGAGCGAGATGCCTCGGACCTCGTGCAGGTAGATCACCGTGAACGGCAGCGTCAGCCCGCGACCGAGGGTCTGCACCGCCACGGTCGAGAGCAGCCACCGGCCCTCGACCGGCAGCTCCGCCCAGAACTGGCGCAACCCGGGCTGGCTCGACGTGGACGACTCACTCACCGGACGATCCTCCCGCACTCCACCGACAGCCCGACACCGGTTATCCGGGCCGTCGTCCGGCGCCTCGTCGGGCAGGCGGCCACCGGCGAGCACGCGGTGAGCACGCGGCATACCGAAGAAAGGATTTGGACCCACCCGATAGCCTTTGAAGTGCGCATTGGCGCACCCCCAAAACTTTTCGAGGCAAGAGGAAGACAAGTGCCTACAGGCAAGGTCAAGTGGTACGACGCGGAGAAGGGCTTCGGCTTCATCTCCGACGACGACGGCAGCGACGTGTTCCTGCACGCGAACGCCCTCCCCGAGGGCGTCGCGACGCTCAAGGGCGGCGCGCGGGTGGAGTTCAGCGTCGCCGAGGGGCGGCGCGGCACCCAGGCGCTCGCCGTCACGCTGCTCGAAGCCGCGCCGACGGTCACCGCCGGCAAGCGCGAGGCGTCGCGCAAGTCCCCCGAGGACCTCGCCCCGCTGGTCGAGGACGCCATCAAGCTGCTCGACAACTCGTCGAACGCGCTGCGCCGCGGTCGTCGGCCCGAGAAGGACCACGCCACCAAGCTGGCCGCTGTCCTGCGGTTCCTCGCCGACCAGATCGAGCCCTGATGGCCACCAAGGACGACGCCGTCCTGGCCGCCGCCGAGGCTGTCGCCGTCGCCCGTGAGGCCGCCGAGTCGATCGCGGAGCGGGGCACGGTCGGCGAGCACCTCGGCATGCAGATGGAGGACGAGCGGCTGGCCACGCACTTCTTCGCGTGTGAGGCAGGCGCCTACCCGGGCTGGCGCTGGGCGATCACCGTCGCCCGCGTGCCGCGCGGCAAGGTCGCGACCGTGTGCGAGACGAACCTCGTGCCCGGCGAGGGCGCGTTGCTGTCGCCCGAGTGGCTCCCGTATGCCGAGCGCCTGGCTCCCGGGGACCTCAGCGCCGGCGACGTGCTCCCCTACAAGGAGGACGACCCCCTGCTCGAACCCGGGTTCGAGGCGACCGGCGACGAGGAGGTCGACGAGCTCGCGGCCTACGAGCTGGGTCTGGGCCGCAAGCGCGTCCTGTCCGCCGAGGGACGCGAGGCCGCTGCGCAGCGGTGGTACGAGGGCGAGAACGGCCCTCACGCCGACGTCGCGGAGAAGGCGCCCGCACCGTGCTCGACCTGCGGCTACTTCCTCCCGATGGCGGGTGCACTCCGGTCTTTTTTCGGCGTGTGCGCCAACGCCTGGTCACCTTCCGACGGTCGCGTCGTAAGTCTTGACCACGGCTGCGGCGCCCACTCCGAGGTCGACGCCGAGCCGGCCGAACCCATGCCGGTCGGCCAACCCATCATCGACGAGATCGCCTACGACCTCGTCTGACTGAGGCGCCGGCCGGCTACTGGGCGCCGGCGGCGTTGCCGCGACCGCGGCGCACGTACGAGAAGCCGATCAGCCCGAGCACGATGCCGGCCACCGGGACCCACGGCCACCAGTCGCGCTCGCCCTCGTGCAGGGCCGGCACGGCGAGGATGACGGCCAGTGCGAGGACCCAGCCGAGCTGCGCCCAGACGACGATCCGGGCGGTGCTGACGGCCAGCGGCTGCAGCTCCTCACCGGGACCGTCGGGGGTGGGGTGCGACTCGCTCATGCCGGGCAGCCTATCTTTCACGACGACGTGACAGTCAGGCCCTACTCTGCTGCCCATGGCCAAGCCCACCACGAAGTCTGCGGCACCGCAGCGCCCGTCCCCGAAGTCCCCGTCGTCCGGAGGGCTCGACGGCTTCTTCCGGATCACCGAGCGTGGCTCCACCCTCAGCCGCGAGGTCCGCGGTGGGCTCGTCACGTTCTTCACGATGGCGTACATCGTTGTCCTCAACCCGCTGATCATCGGCACCCAGCAGGATGGCTCGGGACAGTTCCTCGGTGGCGGTGACATCGTCAAGGCGCAGACCCTGGTCGCGGCCGGGACCGCGCTCATCGCCGGCGTGATGACCCTGCTCATGGGTGTCGTCGCGAACTACCCGCTCGCCCTCGCCACCGGTCTCGGGCTCAACGCGTTCGTGACGTTCGGCATCGCCAAGCTGCCCGAGATGACCTGGGCCGACGCGATGGGCCTGGTCGTCATGGAGGGTGTCATCATCCTGGTGCTCGTGCTGACCGGCTTCCGCCAGGCTGTGTTCCGGGCGATCCCGGCCCAGCTCAAGACCGCGATCTCGGTCGGCATCGGCCTGTTCATCACGATCATCGGTCTCGTCGACGCCGGGTTCGTCCGCCGCACCGGCGTCGGGCCCGTCCCGGTCGAGCTCGGCATCTCCGGAAACCTCAACGGCTGGCCGCTGCTGGTCTTCGTCATCGGCGTGCTCGCGATCATCGTGATGATGGTCCGCAAGGTGAAGGCTGCCATCCTCTACGGCATCCTCGGTGGCACGGTCCTGGCGATCATCGTCGAGGCGATCGGCAACATCGGCGGCCAGTTCGACAACACGGGCAAGTTCGTCAACCCGGCCGGCTGGGGGCTGAACGTCCCCGCGCTGCCGGACCAGATCGTCGACGTCCCCGACTTCTCGCTGCTCGGCAACTTCAACCTGCTCGGCTCGTTCGACAAGCTCGGCTTCGTCGCGGCGCTGCTGCTCGTCTTCACGCTCCTGCTCGCCGACTTCTTCGACACCATGGGCACGATGGTCGCCGTCGGTGCCGAGGGTGGCCTGCTCGACAAGGACGGCAACCCGCCGAACTCCGACAAGATCCTGCTCGTCGACTCCGTCGCCGCGATCGCCGGTGGCGCGGGCTCGGTCTCGTCCAACACGTCCTACATCGAGTCGGCGGCAGGGGTCGGCGAAGGCGCCCGGACCGGTCTGGCCTCGGTCGTCACCGGGGTGATGTTCCTGCTCGCGACCTTCCTGGCGCCCCTGGTGAAGGTCGTGCCCTACGAGGCGGCGACCCCGGCCCTGGTCGTCGTGGGCTTCCTGATGATGCAGCAGGTCAAGGGCATCGACTGGGACGACCTCGACATCGCCATCCCGGCCTTCCTCACCATCGTCCTGATGCCGTTCACCTACTCGATCACCGTCGGCATCGGCGCGGGCTTCGTCGTCTACACCCTCATCAAGGTGGTGCGTGGCAGGGCGAGCGTGATCCACCCGCTGCTGTGGACCGTGTCCGCCCTGTTCGTCATCTACTTCGCGATCACCCCGATCAAGGAGGTCCTCGGCGTCGGCTGACCCCTCCCCGACCACAGCAGGTATGCCGCGTGGCCCCGTGAGGGGGCCACGCGGCATACCTGCGTCTGGGCCTTGGGAGCTGTCCGGAAGGGTGATCGAAATACTTAGCACAGGTAATGAGTTATGCTAAGTATCGACCTGAGGAGGAACAGATGACCCCACCCGCCGCACGCTCACGCCGCGCTGGCGATGCCGGGCTCTCGCCTTCTGCGATCTATGCCCTCGCCGGCGAGCTCCGACTCGCCTGCATGCGCATCTCGCGCCGAGTGCGGTTCGAGAGCACGGATGTCGTTGCACCGCACCAGTTCTCGGTGCTCTGCCGCCTGCAGGAGGCGCCGCGCACACCGAGTGAGCTCGCAGAGATCGAGAAGGTGAGCGGACCCAGCATGACCCGCACCGTCGCGGCCCTCGTCGAGCGCGGGCTCGTCGCGCGCACCGACGACCCCGCCGACCGACGCCAGGTGATCCTGTCGCTCACGAGCGAGGCGACCACGCTGCTGAAGGACATCCGCCGCAAGCGCGACGCCTGGATGTCGGTGCGCGTCGGCCACCTCACCCCCGCCGAGCAGGACGTGCTGCGGCAGGCGTCGGCCATCCTCACCCGGGTGGCCAACGAGTGAGCCCCACCTTCTCCTCGCTGGGCGTCCGCAACTACCGCATCTATGCCACGGGTGCGTTCATCTCCAACATCGGCACCTGGATGGGCCGGGTCGCCCAGGACTGGCTGGTCCTGACCGAGCTGACCAACCACTCGTCGACGGCGCTCGGCATCGTCACCGGGCTGCAGTTCCTGCCCTTCCTGCTGCTCGCCCCCTGGGCCGGGATGATCGCGGACCGCTATCCGAAGCGGCGGATCCTGGCTGTCACCCAGACGTCGCTCGCGCTGTCGTCCCTTGCCCTCGGTCTGCTCGTCGTGACCGGGACCGCCCAGCTCTGGATGGTCTACGGCATCGCGCTGTTCACCGGGATTGCCACCGCCGTCGACAACCCGGCCCGCCAGACCTTCGTGTCCGAGATGGTGCCGCGTGACCGGCTGGCGAACGCGGTCTCCCTCAACAGTGCCTCGTTCAATGCCGGGCGGCTGGTCGGTCCCGGTGTCGCGGGCCTGACGATCGCGGCGTTCGGCACGGGCTGGACGCTGCTGCTCAACACGCTGACCTTCGTGGCCGTGCTGGTCGCCCTGGCATCGATGCGCGTCGGCGAGCTGCGTCCTGCGCCCGCCCTCGCCCGAGGCAGCGGCGCCATCCGTGAGGGGCTCGCCTACGTGCGCAGCCGACCCGACCTCCAGCTCGTGATGGCGCTGGTCTTCGTGCTCGGCACCTTCGGGATGAACTTCCAGATCACCACGGCGCTGATGGCCACCAAGGAGTTCGGCAAGGGCCCGCAGGAGTACGGCCTGCTCGGCTCGATCATGGCGATCGGCTCCCTGACGGCCGCGCTGCTCTCGGCCCGTCGGGCCAGGCCGCGGCTGCGAATCCTGCTCGTCGCGCTCGTGGGCTTCACGATCGCGAGCGGGCTGGCGGCGAGCGCTCCGACCTACCCGTTGTTCGCCCTCGCCCTGATCCCCGTGGGACTCACGGCGCTGACGGCCCTGACGACGGCGAACGCGATGGTCCAGCTCAGCGTGGATCCCGCCATGCGCGGGCGGGTGATGGCGCTCTACATGGCCATCTTCATGGGGGGCACGCCGCTCGGAGCACCACTCATCGGGTGGATCGGTGACGTCGCGGGCCCGCGCTGGACGATCGGCATCGGCACCATCGCGGTCGGGCTCATGCTGGTGGCGGTGTCCATCCGCACCGCCAGGCGCGAGAATGTCCAGGTGACCTACGAGTCCCAGCGTCGCCCGCGGATCAGGATCCGCACGCTCCCGCAGCCCGAGGTCTCCGAACCCGTCCCCGAGGCCGTCCGGTGACGCCGCTCTTCCGTCGGCGCGTGACTATCGCCGTCCTCGTCATCGTGGTCACCGTGGCAGTCGTCGCCAGCCTCGCCGGCACCTTCCGCTGACCGCCCGATCGGGGGGGTATGCCGTGTGGGGACCACGCGCCCAGCTCCCGACGTGTTGCGCGCAGATCGTCACGGGAGGGCTGAAATGGGGGTCCGGTGACCACCAGGCGGCAACAAGTCCGGACGGCCGGGACTTGTTGCGCGCGGATCGTCACGGGAGGGGCGAAATGGGGGTCCGGTGACCACTTGGCGGCAACAAGTCCGGACGGCCGGGACTTGTTGCGCGCGGATCGTCACGGGAGGGGCGAAGTGGGGGTCGGGTGACCACCAGGCGACAACACGTCCCCGGGCGTGCTGAGCGGTCCGGTCAGTGCAGCGTGCGGAGGACTCAGTGCAGCTTGCAGAGGACCGTGACGCCGAGGAGGTTGACCACCGGGTCGTAGCCGGTGGGGCACTTGCCGTTGACGGGCAGCACCTCCAGGGGCAGCGGCGCGGGCGTCGAGCTGCTCGGGCTGGGGGACGGCGTCGGGCTCGGGGCGGGAGTGCCTCCGGTGACGCCCCCCACCACTCCGCCGACGGCACCGGTCGCGGCGCCCACGACGCCACCGGCAGCGCCGGACGAGGGCTGCGGAACCGGCGAGGCAGAGCCGCCGCCCGAGCCAGCCGAACCACCCGAACCGGGCTTCGCCGCTGTCGCCGAGCCGCCCTTGCCGGGTGCGGTCGAGGCTGCGGGCTGTGACGCCTTGGCGGGGTCGTAGCTCGCCATCGTCTGGGGTTCACCGGACGGGAGGTAGGGCGAGCCGCTGCGTTGCGCCTCGGACAGGTCGGAGCCCGGGAGCACGGTGTAGCCACCGCGGTAGCCGGCTGCGATCGCCAGCACCTGGTCGGCGTAGGCGTCGCTGTGGTTGTAGCGCAGCACGGCCGAGCGGGCACCGGAGTCGGTGCTGAGGTCGCCAGGACCCGAGCACAGGTAGACCGCGGTCGCCGTGGCGGCGTCGGCCATGTTCTGCGGGTCCTTGCGACCGTCACCGTTGGCGTCGACGCCGACGACGCGCCAGGTGCCGGGGATGAACTGCATCGGGCCGACCGCGCGGTCCCAGGTCACGTCACGGTCGTACGAGCCGCCGTCGGTGTCGCTGATCGCGGCGGTGTTGTTCTGGCCGTTGAGGGGTATGCCGTAGATGCCGGGACGCACGGTGCCGTCGCGGTCGATGCCGTTGCCGCCGTAGCGGCCGTGGTTGGACTCGACCTTCCCGATCGCGGCGATCAGGGCCCAGTCGATGCGGCACTCGGCGTCGGCGGCGTCGACGATCGTGGCGGCACGACGGTAGGCCTCGAGGGCAGCGGCAGGGATGCCGTTGGCGCTCATCGAGGCAGGCAGGCCGGCCGACTGGGCGAACGGGGTGGGCTCGGCCTCCGGGGGTGCCGGCAGCTCGGGGAGCCGCGGGGCGTCGAGGCCGGTGATCGGTTCGCCGGGCACGGTGACGACGGGGGTGTTGTCGGCAACGATGTCGGTCGCGGGCTGACCACCGGTGGCCGCCAGCGCCACTCCGGCGCCGATCAGGGCGAGCGCGGGCACACCTCCTGCGATCTTGCGCCACGGCAGTCGCGTCGTGCGTGTCATCGTTCGGCTCCTCGACATCGTTGTCCACCTTGCGGTGTCCCACCCCAGGGGTTATGTGAGGTTCAACGAGGGTCTGGAGCCGAGGTTACGCGCGAGCGTCGTTCGCAGAGGGCTTACTGGGGAGTAAATCAGCCCACAATGTGCTCAATGCACGCAATAAGGGCCGACACGTCCTCAGGGTCCACAGCGGGGAACGTCGCCACACGCAGCTGGTTGCGACCGAGCTTGCGGTAGGGCTCCACGTCGACCACGCCGTGGGCACGCAGCGTCTTGGCGACGGCGGCCGCGTCGACCTCATCGGCGAAGTCGATCGTCGACACCACCTGCGAGCGGGCGGCCGGGTCGGTGACATAGGGCGAGGTGTATGCCGTGCGCTCGGCCCAGTCGTAGAGGCGTCCGCTCGAGTCGGCGGTGCGCTTGACGGCCCACTCGAGCCCGCCCTGACCGTTGATCCAGTCGATCTGCGAGCGCAGCAGGGCCAGGGTGCCCAGCGCGGGGGTGTTGTAGGTCTGGTTGAGGCGGCTGTTGGACACGGCGGTCGGCAGGCTGAAGAAGTCGGGCACCCAGCGGCCGGACGCGGCGATCTCGTCCACCCGGGCGAGCGCGGCGGGGGAGAAGGCGGCCAGCCAGAGGCCACCGTCCGCCGCGAAGCACTTCTGCGGGCCGAAGTAGTAGACGTCGGTCTCGGCCACGTCCACGGGCAGCCCGCCGGCGCCGGACGTGGCGTCGATGAGCACGAGCGCGCCCTCGTCGGCACCCTCGACGCGCTTGACGGGAGCCATCACCCCGGTGGAGGTCTCGTTGTGCGGCCAGGCGTAGACGTCGACGCCGGCTTCGGCGCGGGCCGTGGCGAGGCTGCCCGGGTCGGCCTTGATGATCGTGGACTCGCCGAGGAAGGGAGCGTTGTTGGTCACGCTGGCGAACTTGGCGGAGAACTCGCCGAACGCCAGGTGCTGCGCGCGCTCGCGGACCAGGCCGAAGGCCGCGATGTCCCAGAACGCGGTCGATCCACCGTTGCCGAGGATGATCTCGTAGCCCTCGGGCAGGCTGAACAGGTCGGACAGCCCCTCACGGACGGCGCCCACGAGGTTCTTCACCGGAGCCTGGCGGTGCGAGGTGCCGAGCAGGGTGGTGCCCAGTCCGGCGAGGTACTCGACCTGCTCGGGGCGCACCTTCGACGGCCCGGAGCCGAAGCGGCCGTCCTTGGGCAGCAGGTCGGCGGGGATGGTGGGCGTCGCGGTGGCGGCAGTGTCGGTCACGGCGTCAGTGTCTCATCCCGTCCCGAGGCGTGGGACGTGAGGTCCACCACCCGGACTACCACCAAGGCACGGTAGGCCGCCCGCTGGCCTAGCAACGCGGCATACCCCGCCGTGAAATGCGAAATGGGCCTGCGCATTCGTGCAGGCCCATTTCGTTTTCTGCAACCACGTATCAGGCTCGGCGCGCCGCCGGACGACGCGTCAGGCGCGGTAGCCGGAGACGGCTTCCAGGCCGCGGGGAGCGTCGCCGATGTAGCGCGAGCTGGGCCGGATCAGCCGACCGGTCTTCTTCTGCTCGAGGATGTGCGCCGACCAGCCGGCGGTGCGCGCCGCGGCGAACAGCGGGGTCATCATCGCGCCGGGGACCTCGGCGAAGTCGAGCAGCACCGCGGCCCAGTAGTCGACGTTGGTCTCCAGCACCCGGTCGGGCTGGCGCTCGCGCAGCTCGGCCAGGGCAGCCTGTTCGAGCTCGAGGGCCACCGTGAAGCGAGGCGCGCCGAGGCGCTCGCAGGTGTCGCGCAGCACGGCCGCGCGCGGGTCGTAGGCGCGGTAGACGCGGTGGCCGAAGCCCATCAGCCGCTCACCGCGGTCGAGCACACCCTTGACGTAGGCCCGGGCGTCACCGCTGCGCTCCACGCCCTCGATCATGTGCTGTGCGCGCGACGGGGCACCACCGTGAAGGGGGCCCGACAGGGCGCCGATCGCGCCGGACAGGCACGCGGCCACGTCGGCCCCGGTCGAGGCGATGACGCGCGCGGTGAACGTCGAGGCGTTCATGCCGTGCTCGGCGGCGGAGATGAAGTAGGCGTCGATCGCCTCGACGTGCTTGGGGTCGGGCTCGCCGCGCCAGCGGATCATGAACCGGTCGACGATCGTGCGCCCCTCGTCGACGCGACGCTGCGGCACCATGGGTGACCCCTGCCCGTGGGCGGACTGCGCGATGAACGACAGCGCCATCACCGAGGCGCGGGCCAGGTCCTCACGGGCCTGCGCGGCGTCGATGTCGAGCAACGGCTTGAAGCCCCACAGTGGGGCGAGCTGGGCCAGCGCGGACTGCACGTCGACCCGGATGTCGCCGGAGTGCACAGGCAGCGGGAACGGCTCGGCCGGCGGCAGTCCCGGGTCGAACTCGTTGTCGACCAGCAGACCCCACACCTGCCCGAAGCTGACCGTGCCGACGAGTTCCTTGAGGTCGACGCCGCGGTAGCGCAGCGAGCCGCCTTCCTTGTCGGGTTCGGCGATCTCTGACTCGAAGGCGATGACGCCCTCGAGGCCCGGCTTGAAGTCGCTGTCGGACATCGGTGTCCTCTCGGCCTTGGGGGGAAGGTGGGGCGACCTTGGTGTGGCGCCCGGTTACCTACTGGCTGGTTCATTCTGCACTGTCGGGGTGATGGGCCACTATGGCGCAGTGCTGACAGCCGACACCGACTACGACGGCGAGGTGTTCACCGAGGACCTGACCGGGTCCGCGGCGGGCGGCTCGCGATTCCTCGAGTGCACCTTCCAGCGGTGCGACCTCAGCGAGCTGCGCGCCCCACGCTCGCGGTTCTCCGAGTCCAGCCTGTATGCCGTGCACGGAGCGGGCGTCGACCTCGCCGAGTCGTCGTGGAGCGACTGCCTCGTGCAGGGAGCCCGGCTCGGTGCCGTGGCGATGTACGGGGCGGAGCTGTCCCGAGTGCGGTTCGAGGGCTGCAAGATCGAGTTCCTCAACCTGCGTGGGGCCAGGCTTCGCGACGTCGCCTTCGTCGACTGCCAGCTCGTGGAGGCCGACTTCGCCGACGCCACGCTCACCTCGGTCACGTTCGAGGGGTCGCGGCTGGTGTCGCCGGACTTCACCAAGGGAACCTTCAAGGACGTCGACCTGACCGGGGCCGAGGTGGCCGGCCCGCGTGGTGTGTCGGGACTGCGGGGCGCGACCGTCTCGGCGCTGCAGCTGATCGACCTCGGGCCCGCGCTCGCCGCCGAGCTGGGCATCAAGGTCGCCGACTAGCGGGGCGGAGTGCCTGTCTGCCCGCGGCCGGCGGAGTTCAACCCGATGACGGAGTCGTCTGCTCAGCCGCCGGGCCACACTCGCCGTGTGAACAGGACGGCCGCCCCGGGTGCCACGCTGGTCCGGACCGGGCTCGGGCCGGTCGAGGTGGCCGTGTGGGGCAGCGCAGACCGGGGGAGTGCCGAACGGGGGAGTGCGGAACGGCACGTCCTGCTCTTCCCGGGAGGCCACTGCTCGGCGAGGACTCCGCTCGGGCAGGACGTCTACGAGGAGCTCGGCTTCCAGGTCGTGACGGTCAGCCGGCCCGGGTACGGCGCGACCGGAGTCGGCGACCTGACCGCCGCCCAGTTCGTCCCTGCCGTCGTCGACGTGGCGGCGGCCTTGGGGGTCAGTCGGTTCGACGCGGTCGTCGGTGTCTCCTTCGGCGGGCTGCAGGCGCTCGCCACGGCTGTCGCCACCGAGCTCGCCGACCGCCTCGTCCTCCACAGCTGCGCGCCGTCGAGGCTCGTCTTCCCCGACACGAAGCGGGACCGGGCGATGGCCACGGTGGTGTTCGGCCCTCGGGTCGAGCGGGCCACGTGGGCCGCGACCAGGGCGATGGTGCGGACCGACCGGGGACTGCGACTCATGATGGGCGAGCTGTCCACGCTGCCCGCCCGTGAGTGGTTCGACGAGTGGTCGCCCAAGCAGCGCGAGCAGGCGCGGGCGACCCTGCTGTCGATGGGTTCGGGCAGGGGCTTCGTCCTCGACGTCGCCCAGGGTCGCGAGTCGTCCTCGTCCGAGCGTGAGCGGGTCCAGCGCTCCGTCAGCGTGCCCACGCTGGTCACCGCGTCGCGAACGGACGGGGGAGCGGCCTTCACGCACGCTCTCGACTTCGAGGCGACCATCACGGGCAGCACGCTGGTCGAGACTGGAGCCTTCAGCCACTTCGCGTGGATCGGCCCCTCGCGCAGCATCCTGCTCGAGAGCCTCCGCGCGTTCCTCGCTGCGCGGTCCGCAGGCGGCTGACCGCCGCGCAGGCGGCGGGTTCGACGGTGGAGCGGGCTCTGTCTAGGCCTTCCTGGCCAGCCGCTTGTCGCGGACGGACATCGCGTTGCCGTTGGTGCGGACCTCGAACAGCTCAGTCGCCTTGATCAGCTTGCTCAACGAGGCGTACCCGTGGTTGCGGGAGTCGAAGGACGACTGGTTCGAGATGCGGTTGCCCACTTCGGCCACGCTGGCCCAGCCGTCGTCGTCGGCGGCCCGGGACACGGCATTGCGCAGCAGCCGCACCAGGCCCGCGTCCTGGCGCAGCTCGGTCGTCGTCTTGCGTGCCGGCGCCGCAGCGCCCTTGCGCAGGGCCGCAGCCTTCTTCACGGCTGCCTTCTTCGTTGTCGCCTTGGTGGCCGTCGCTTTGCTCGCGGGGCCTGTGGCTCCGGGTTCGGGCTCGGGTTCGCGGAGGACTGTGCCGTTGGGAGCAGCGTCCGTGATTGCGGTCGCGTCGCCCACCTCCTCGGGCTCAGCGAGCTGGTCGAGGAAGAGGAACTTGGTGCACGCCGAGCGGAACGGCTCAGGCGTCTTGCGCTCGCCGAATCCGTAGACCGCCGCCCCCTTCTCGCGCAGGTGCATGACCAATGGTGTGAAGTCGGCATCCGACGAGACGATCCCGAACGCCTCGGGGTGGTCGTTGTACAGCAGCGCCATCGCGTCGACGACCATCGCCATGTCGCTGGCGTTTTTGCCGCGGCTGTAGTCGTACTGCTGCATCGGCCGGATTGCCCGTGGATGCAGCACGTCGGCCCAGGGTCGCAGCCCGGCCTTGGTCCAGTTGCCGTAGGCGCGGCGGATGCTGGTCTCGCCGTAGGCGCTGAGCTCGTTGAGGATCAGGTCGATCTTCGTCGCCGAGGAGTTGTCGGCGTCGATGAGCAGGGCGATCCGGGCGCGGGGGTCCATGGGGCCCGACGCTACGGCACCCGGCGCCGCGAGCGTGGCCACGCGGCATACAGTCTCTTCGTGCCGCTGCTCCTGGACCTGACCCCGCTACGGAGCCACGCGGCATACCGGCGGCTGTATGTCGGGTTCACCCTCTCGAACGTGGGCTCGCAGCTGGCTGTCGTGGCCATCGGTCTGCAGGTCTACGAGATCACCAGATCGACTGCGGCGGTGGGGATCGTGGGGTTCTGCGCGCTGGTGCCGCTGGTGGTCATGGGCCTCTATGGCGGCACGCTCGTCGACCACTTCGACCGGCGCACCGTCGGCCTCATCGCCCAGGCGGTGGCGTTCGTCTCGAGCATCCTGTGCGCGCTTCAGGCCTGGCTCGGCAACACGCACGTGTGGGTGCTCTATGCGTTGGTGGCGTTGTGGAACGGCGCGTTCGCGGTCTCGTCACCGGCCCGCACCTCGATCTACCCGCGGATCCTGCCGCGCGACCTGCTGCCGGCGGCGAACGCCTTGTCCGTGTTCGCGATGAACGCGTCGATGTCCGTTGGACCGCTCATGGCCGGCTTCCTCGTCGACTGGGGCGGTTTCAAGGCGGCCTACACGACCGACGCGGTCATCACGACAGCCGCGCTCTGGGGGCTGGCCCGGCTGCAGCCCCTGCCCCCTGAGCCTGAGGAGGGGGCAGCCCCGAGCCGGCCCGGACTGCGGTCGGTTCTCGACGGATTCGCTTTCCTGGCAACGCGACCCAATGTGCGCATGACCTTCGTCGCCGACATCTGCGCGATGCTGCTGGCCCAGCCTCGGGTGCTGTTCCCGGCTGCCGGCGCAATCATCTTCGGAGGCGGGGCCAAGACGGTGGGGGCGCTGTCGGCGGCGGCGGCGGTGGGTGGGATCGTCGCCATGTTCTTCTCCGGCCGGCTCGGACACGTGCGTCGTCAGGGCCTGGCGATCCTGGTGTCGATCGTGGGCTGGGGCTTCGCCATCGCCGGCTTCGGGGCCGCCATGCTGGCGGCCGGTGGGGTGATGTCCAAGGGGGCGGCGCTGTGGCTCGGGCTGGTGGCCATGGCGGTGGCCGGCGCCTCGGACTCGGTGAGCGCCGTGTTCCGGACGACGATCCTGCAGGCCGCCACACCGGACCACCTGCGCGGGCGGCTGCAGGGCGTCTTCATCGTCGTGGTGGCGGGCGGGCCGAGGCTGGGTGAGATGGCGGGTGGCTTCCTCGCCAGCGGAATCGGCGAGGCGATGACCGCGGTCGTCGGCGGCCTCGCCTGTGTGCTCGCCATCGTCGTGCTGGGCCGGTTGCAGCCGGGCTTCGTCCGCTACGACGCCCGCCACCCCGTGCCCTAGCGCCTAGCCGTCACCCTTCCGCAGCATCTGTCGCCCGGTGGGGCCCAACTTTCGGCCACTCGCCCGAAACTCCCGGCCCGCGCCGCCCGGTGGGGCACAACTTTCGGCCACTCGCCCGAAACTCCGCTGCCGACCGCCAGTGGTGACTAGCCCGGGCCCCCGGGCGCGACCAGGCCCAGCTCGTAGGCAGCCACGACGGCCTGCACCCGGTCGCGGAGCCTGAGCTTCATCAGCACGTTCGACACGTGCGTCTTGACGGTGGCCTCGCCGAGGTAGAGATCTGCGGCAATCTCGGCGTTCGACAGTCCCCTCGCGATCAGGGTCAGCACGTCGCGCTCGCGCTCGGTCAGCGCGTCCAGCGCCGAGGAGCGGACGGTCCGCGGAGTGGGAGCGCCGGCGAACCGCTCGATGACCCGCAACGTCACCGACGGGTCCAGCAGACCACCCCCGGAGGCGACCGTCCGCACCGCTGCCACCAGCTGCTCCGGCGGCGACACCTTGAGGAGGAACCCGCTGACGCCGGAGCGCAGCGCCCCCTCGACGTACTCGTCCTCGCCGAACGTCGTCAGGATCACCACGCGCGTCTGCGGCCGGGCGGCCATCACCCGGCGAGCCGCCTCGATCCCGTCGAGCCTGGGCATGCGAACGTCCATCAGCACGACGTCCGGAGCCAGCTCGAGCGCGGCGGCTTCGGCGGCCTCACCGTCCCCGATCTCTCCCACGACCTCGATGTCGGGCTCGGCACTCAGCACCATGCGCAGCCCGACACGCACCATCGCCTCGTCGTCCACCAGCAGCACCCGGATGCTCACGACCCCGCCCTCACTGCCACTCCCGCGAGACCGGCAGCCGCACGTCGACCTCGAACCCTCCGCCGGGCACCGGCCCGACGGAGATGCTCCCGCCGAGCATGTCCACCCGCTCGCGCATGCCCACGATGCCGTGGCCGCCGTGGCCGCCGTACGCCCCGTCCGCGGTGGTGGGGGTGTCCCGGTCGGTGACACCGGAGCGACCGGAGCCCCGCCCGTCGTCGGTCACGGTGAGGCGAACCACGTTGCCGTCATTGACGACCCGTACGACAGTTTGAGCTCCCGGTGCGTGGCGCAGGACGTTGCTGAGCGCCTCCTGGACGATCCGGTATGCCGCGGTGTCGAGCGCCTTGGGCAGCCCGTCCAGCGGGCCACTCACCTCGAGGGACACGTCCAGGCCGGTGGCGCGCACGTCGCCGACCAGGTCCTCGAGCCGGGCCAGCGCAGGGGGAGGGGCTCCGGTGGCGGTATCACCCGGCTCGCGGAGGATGCCCACGGTGGCGCGGAGCTCCTCGACCGACTGACGGCCGAGCCGTTCGAGCCCCAGCATCACGTCGCGCTCCACGGGGTGGTCGACCAGCACTGCGTCGAGCTGGCGCCGCAGACCGCCGAGCTGCAGCGTCATGACGCTGACCGAGTGCGCCACCGAGTCGTGGACCTCCCGCGCGATGCGGGCTCGTTCCTCGACCACCGCTGCGCGAGCGCTGGCTTCGCGCTGCGCGTCGAGCTCCGTGGCGAGGGCGATGACCTGGCGGCTGCGCTCGCGCTCCCGCCGCACCAGGGTGCCGACCCACCAGGCCGGCACGAACACAACGGGGAAGAAGACCGTGTCCCAGCCCAGGCCGTTGCGCAGGGCCTCGGTGGTGATGAACACCCCCACAGAGGCGACGGCGGCGATGCGGGACGTGCGCGGGGATGCCGCGAAGCCGGCGTACGCCATGGCCACGAGCGAGGCGATGAGGCCGGCGCCACCCGGGCCGGGGGCGCCGAGCAGGGTGGCGACGGGATAGAAGCAGGCGACCACGACGGCACCGGCAACCGGCCAGCGGACGGCCACCAGGAAGCCGGCGGCGATGACTCCTGACGCGATGGCGAGGACGCCGAAGTGCGGCCGGAACTGGGGATCGGACCACGCTTCCACGAGACCGAGCAGGCCCAGGGCGACCGCGGCCACGACGGGCACCACGCGGTGGTCGCGGAGGGCGGCGGCTCGAGACATGGCGAAAACAGTAGGGCGCCCGCCGAGCACGCGTATCCCACTTGAGGAGGAGCGGCAGCGTGTCCAGCTCCGCCTCGAGGGGGAGGCGAAGACGGTCCCCCTCGACGGATCTGCGCTGAGGGGGACCGCCGGGACCGTTGGTGCAGCGCCGAGAGACGGCGACGGCCCACGGGCCACCTCACGAAAAGGACACACCGTGACCACCACGACCCCACGGACCTCGCTCACCACCCGCGACCACACCACCCGCGACCGCACCACCCGCGACGAGACCACCGCCGACCACCCGCGCCGGGCGCCCGGTCGCGCGATGGCGGTCGCCGCCGGGATCGCCCTCGTCGCAGGCCCCCTGCTGTGGGCGGGTGGCATGTTCACCTCTCCGCCGCAGGAGAGCATGGCCGACGCCGACTACATCTCCTCGCTGACGCGGGACACGACGATGACGCAGATCTCGGCGCTGTTCCTGCACTACGGCAACCTCGTGATCGCCCTCGGCATCCTCGCCGGACCGAGCCTGGTGCGCGGCGCCCGCGGCCTGCGCCTCGCTGTCGCGGGAGCCCTCGCCACCGCCATCGGGTTCGCGAACGTATCGGGGATGGTCCTCAGCGACTGGTGGAACGCCTCCGCCGGCACGCACCTCAGCTCCGAGCAGGCTGTCGAGGTGTTCCGCGGCTTCAAGACCGGGTCGCTGCTGCCCTTCTGGGACGGCACCGAGCCGCTCAGCCTGGTCGGGCCGCTGCTCCTGCTGGCGGGCCTGGCCCGTGCGGGGGTCCTTGGCTGGTGGACCCTGGGGCTGATCGTCACCGGTGTCGCGGGGCTGATGGTCTTCGGCGCAACGAGCCCGCTCGTCGCCGCAGCCTGTGTGCTCGTCGGGTTCTCGCCGTTCGCCCTCGTGGGACTGCGACTGCTCCAGCGCAGCCGGCTCGCCTGAACCAGAGCAAACCGACCAACGGAGCACCAACAGCAGGTATGCCGCGTGGCTGGCTCAGCCGCGCGGCACACCGCTTGTTCCGGCCAGCGCCAGCCGGCGGAACCCGTCCGTCAGACGGAGCTGCCCCGGCGCAAGGCGGCGCGGCGGCGTTCGTCGGTCGCGTCCGCCATCGCCCAGCGCACCGTCGACGTCGCCACCCCACCGAGGGGGCGCCCGACCAGCCGCTCGGTCACAGGCAGCCACGGCAGCCGCAGCGGCTGCCTGGCCCACCGCGGGAGCATCGCCACGGCGCCCGCTGCCAACGCGGCATACCCGGGCTTGGCGGCCAGGGGCAACGGTGGGTGGACGAGCAGGAACCGCGCCGCCTCACGAGCCGCGGCTGTCGACTCGAGCTCGGGTCGGTAGCCCTCGATGGTCGCGCGCAGCCCAGCCACGGTCGTCGGCGGGTCGACCACCCCGAGCGCGCTGGCGACGATGCCGCCCTGCTGCACGTAGAGGTCGGCCTCGGCAGCGCTCAGCGGCGACACGGCGTAGCGCTGGTAGGCGGTGAGGAAGCTGTCGGCCTCGGTCGCGTGCACCCACTTCAGCAGGTGCGGGTCGCCGGCCGAGTAGGGGCGACCGTCGGCCGCCTTGCCGCGCACCCGGTCGTGGATCGACCGGACCCGGGCGATCTGTTCCTCTGCGTGGTCGATGGTGCCGAAGGTCGTCGTGGCCAGGAACTCGCTGGTCCGCTGCAGCCGCCCCCACGGGTCGCCCTTGTAGCCCGAGTGCCCGGCGACGCCCGCCATGGCGAGCGGGTGCAGCGACTGCAGCAGGAGCGCCCGGATGCCGCCGGGGAACATCGCGGCGTCGGCGTGCACCCGCCAGATCGGGTCCTCCGGCGTGAACCAGCGCGGTCCCTCGGCTCCCCAGATGCGCTCGGCCTTGGCCTGGGCGTCACTGCCGGCGACCCTGGAGCGCAGCGCGTGGGCGAGCTGGCGCCGAGCCCCGTCGGCCATCGGCGCCAGCAGCGTCATCGCGATCGTCCGTTCCGGCGGCGGGGGAGCTGCTTGAGGCGTGCGGCCGGGGTGGGGAGGTCCGCCGGGCGGACGCGCTTGGACAGGTCGCTGTTGGCGATCAGCTCGGCCAGCGGGGTGGTGGAGGTGGGGTGGGCAGCGATGGGGTCGTCGGCCGAGAAGACCACCCACACCGGTTCGCTGTGGTCCGCTCGCGGGTCGAACGTCTTGAGCACGGTGCCCTCACGCACCGTCGTCGCGTGCTCGATCGCCCGGCGCCTGGCCCGTTGCCGGTCCAGTGCCGTCTGAGCGGCTTTCATCGCCGGCTCCTTGGCCTGCTGGGCCAGCACGACCACGTGGGGGCCGTACTTCACGCCCCACTTCACGAGGTTGCCGACGGCCTTGCCTTTGCTGGGCATGCTGCCTCCCTGACGTCTGGTCCGGCCTTCACCCTAATCTCGGGCCCCTGGTCCCGTGTCATGGGAGACGTACGGCGCGTGGACACTGTTCCCATGGACACTGCTCGCACCGACTACAGCGGCGACGGAATCTCCGAGGCCGACATCGCGCCCACGGCGTGGCAGCAGGCCACGCGCTGGGTCGACGACGCGGTGGCGCGCTCGCAGGTCCAGGCCGACGTTCCCGAGCCGTACGCCCTCTCGGTCGCCACCGTCGACGCCGAGGGACGCCCCAACGTGCGGACCGTGTTGATGCGGTTCTTCGACGAGCGCGGCCCGGGGTTCGTCACCGGCACCGAGTCCACCAAGGGACTCGAGATCGCCGCCACGGGCGGGATCGCCGCGGCGCTGACCTGGCCGGCGATGTTCCGGGCGATCCGGTTCCGAGGCGTGGCCGAGCAGGTCTCCCGCGACGAGGTTGCCGGCTACTTCGGGTCACGGCCGTGGGCCTCCCGCATCTCCGCGTGGGCCTCGCGACAGTCCCAGCCGATCGAGGGTCGCGCCGGCCTCGAGCAGGCCTACGACAGGTATGCCGCGCAGTTCCCCGACCGAGGGAACGCGGACGACGTGCCCGTGCCCGACTTCTGGGGCGGCTACCGCGTGCTCTGCGACGAGGTCGAGTTCTGGGGTGGCCGGCGCAACCGGCTGCACGACCGGCTCGTCTTCAGCAGGGTGGCGCAGGGTTCGCTGGACGACGCCGCCGCGTGGGCACTGTCCCGCCGCCAGCCCTGACGTCCGCCGAACTCCGGGGGTTGAGGCGGTCAGGTCGGGTGGGCCTCGGTCTGCACCTCGGTGTCGCCGTGGCCGGAGTTGGCGCCCTCGCTGGGCTCTCGCTCCTTGCGCCGCAACAGGAACGACGCCAGGGCCAGCAGGATGATCGTGCCCGTCAGCAGCCCCATGAGCCGCAGCGTGTCGGCGAACTCGGGCTTGCCCAGCAGGTCCGGCGCCTTGACCGACAGCACCACGATCTCCTTGATGGAGGCGATGATCCCCACGAGGAGGAAGGGCTCGGCCACGAGCTCGCGCCGGGACAGCGTGGTTCGCACGGCGAAGAGCAGCTCGACGACGATGAAGACGAGGAGCAGCAGGTCGAGGATGTCGGCGGCCACTTCCACGACCCCGCCGCTGCCGAGGTCCCCGAAGGTCAGCACGGTCTTGCCGATCACGACGGCGGCGATGGCGAACAGGACCACAGCCACGGCGAGGTAGATGACGTTCTCGACCCGCTCGATGGTCCGTTCGATCAAGTCCGTCATGACCGACATCCTGACCGACCTGCGCTGATCCGTCACTCGTCCGTCACTCGCGGGGCTACCGGTCCGTATGCCGGGATGGCCATTGCCGGATCCCGGGTCGCCGTCACACTTGTGAACTGAATCACACGCGCGCGCCAAAGATGCCGTTCGCGCGGTCCCATCCCCGACCGCCGAATCCCCTCAGGAGCCTCATGGCGCCCGCCAGCCACCCCGCGATCCACCCCGTCGTCGCCGACGTCACCGCCCGGGTGACCGACCGCAGCCGTGCCAGCCGCACGGCATACCTGCAACGCCTCTCCCGGGCCGCGTCCGAGCTGAGCCTGCGCCCGGCACGCACCGACCTCGGTTGCTCCAACCTCGCCCACGCGGTCGCCGCGTGCGGCGGCAGCGACCGGACCACCATGGCTGCCGACACGGGCGTCAGCCTCGGCATCATCACGTCCTACAACGACATGCTCTCGGCGCACGCGCCGTTCGAGCACTACCCCGCCGCCATGAAGCAGACCGCCCGCGAGGTCGGGGCCGTGGCCCGCGTCGCCGGCGGGGTGCCCGCGATGTGTGACGGCATCACCCAGGGCCGCGCGGGCATGGAGCTCAGCCTCTTCAGCCGCGACGTCATCGCGATGTCGGCCGCCATCGCGCTCAGCCACGACGTGTTCGACGGCGTCCTCATGCTGGGCGTCTGCGACAAGATCGTCCCCGGGCTCGTGGCCGGCGCCCTGTCGTTCGGGCACCTGCCGACCGCCCTCGTGCCGGCCGGACCGATGGCGTCGGGCCGCTCCAACGCGGACAAGTCCGAGACCCGCAAGGCCTTCGCCGCCGGCGAGGTCGGCCGCGACGAGCTGCTCGCGAGCGAGGTGGCGTCGTACCACTCGCCGGGCACCTGCACCTTCTACGGCACCGCGAACTCCAACCAGATGCTCATGGACGTCATGGGCCTGCACCTGCCCGGGGCGGCGTTCGTCCACCCCGACGACCCGTTGCGCGAGGCGCTCACCGCGGCGACGACGGCCCGGGTCGCCGAGATCGCCTCCTCCGACGCGCCGTACGGCATCGGCCAGGTCGTGGACGAGAAGACGGTCGTCAACGGGGTCGTCGCCCTCCTGGCGACCGGCGGCTCGACCAACCACACCATGCACCTCATCTCGATGGCAGCCGCTGCGGGGATCGACCTGACGTGGGAGGACTTCGACGACCTGTCGGCTGCGGTTCCGTCCATCGCCCGGATCTACCCCAACGGGCCCGCCGACGTGAATCACTTCCATGCAGCCGGCGGCACGCCGTTCCTCGTGGGCACCCTGCTCGACCACGGCCTGCTCCACGAGGACGTGCTCACCGTGGCAGGGCCCGGGCTGCGGCGCTACACCCAGCGGCCGGTGTTGATCGGTGGTCAGCTCGGGTTCGTCGACGCGGCAACGGAATCCGGCGACCGGGACGTACTGCGCCCGGCCAACGACCCGTTCACGGTCGACGGCGGGCTCCGTGTCCTCGGAGGCAGCCTGGGCCACGCGGTCATCAAGGTGTCGGCCGTGGCGGAGGAGCACCGGGTCATCGAGGCGCCGGCGCGCGTCTTCACCGACCAGGTCGGCTTCCTCCAGGCCTTCTCCCGGCGCGAGCTCGACCGCGACGTCATCGTCGTGATCCGCGAGCAGGGCCCCAGTGCCAACGGCATGCCCGAGCTGCACGCCCTGACCCCTTCGCTCGGAGTCCTCCAAAAGCGTGGGTATGCCGTGGCCCTGGTCACCGACGGCCGCATGAGCGGGGCGTCGGGCGCGATTCCCGCGGCCATCCACGTGACCCCCGAGTCGGTGCACGCCGGGCCGATCTCGAAGATCCAGGACGGCGACGTCATCAGGGTCGACTCGCTCACCGGCCGGTTGGACGTCCTCGTCGACGAGGACGAGTTCGCCGCCCGGGTCCCGTCCCCGCGGGTCAGCGCGGAGGGGGTCGGCACCGGGCGCGAGCTGTTCGCGTCCATGCGGGCCGCCGTCGGCCGCGCCGACGAGGGAGCCCACGTGTTCGGCAGCCTCGGGCACGTCTGGGACCGAAGCGACAATGCCCCGTTCGTCAGCCACGAGGAGAACCGATGACCACCGCCAACACCCTGACCGGCGCGAGCCCGGCGGCCGCGACCACGAGGGACGCGGCGCGCGCGCCGGCCACCCCGACCACGCCGGTGCTGAACAGCGAGGCGGACATCCTCGACCTCTCCCCGGTCATCCCGGTGGTCGTCGTGGACTCCGTCGAGCAGGCGGTGCCGCTGGCGCGCGCGCTGGTGCGCGGAGGCATACCCGTCATCGAGATCACGCTGCGGAGTGAAGCCGGCCTCGGCGCGATCGAGGCGGTGGCCTCGCAGGTCGAGGGCATGGTCGTCGGCGCGGGCACGGTGGTCACGCCCGAGCAGGTGCAGCAGGTCAAGGACGCCGGGGCGCAGTTCCTCGTCACCCCGGGATCGCCGCCGCGCCTGCTCGACGCCGCGCTGGCCAGCGGCCTGCCGCTGCTGGCGGGTGCCGGCACCCTGACGGAGATGCTCGTCCTGGCCGAGGCCGGGCTCGAGGCGATGAAGTTCTTCCCGGCCGAGGCGAGCGGCGGGCGCCCCTATCTGTCTGCCGTGAGCGGGCCGTGTCCGCACCTGCGGTTCTGCCCGACGGGTGGGATCACGCCCGAGACGGCGGCCGCGTGGCTGGCGCTGCCGAACGTCGGCTGCGTCGGCGGGTCCTGGCTGACGCCGAAGGAAGCTGTGGCACAAGGGGACTGGGACCGCATCGAGGCCCTCGCCGCCGAGGCCGCGGCTCTCCGCCAGCCCTGAGGCGCGGGCATCGAGTCGCAGGAGGGGGCGACTCGTTGCCAGCGGCCGGGCATGGAACAGCCCGTGGGCCTTGCCGTGCCGACAACGATCGGCTCGGCGTGCGCAGGGGACGACCTGCACGGCCCACGGGCTGCGGTGAACTGCTGGGGATTGCGCCGGATGGCGGACCTCGAGCAGTCGAGGTGCGCTAGCGCGCAGTCACCTCACGCGTCCAAATTGAAATCACTTCTTGGACCACCTCCCTTCCGTGTAGCTCGACGCTAATTCGGGAAGGTCGGCTGGTGCAACGGTTTTTAGGAAGGGAAATGCGCGCGGGTCAGACGGAGGTCACGACCTCGTCGTAGTCGAGGCGCGGCAGCCGGTCCATCCAGGCGCCCTCGGCGGGGCGACCGATGTTGACCACGGCGATCGTGCGGTGGGCGCCGTCGGGGAAGAACTCGCGGTCCACGCCGTCGGCATCGAACCCGGTCATCGGGCCGGCAGCCAGGCCGGCCGCACGGACGCCCAGGATGAAGTAGGCGACCTGCAGGGTGGCGTTGAGGGTGGCCGAACCCTCACGCATCTCGTCGTTGCCCGCGAACAGGTCGCGAGCACCCTCGAAGTGGGGGAAGACCTTGCCGAGCTCGTCGTGGAAGTCGGTGTCGGCGGCCAGCACGGCGACCAGGGGAGCGGTCGACGTCTTCGCCTTGTTGTTGCCGCCCATCAGCTCGACCAGCCGGCCGCGCGCCTCGGGGGTCCGCACGAGGACGATCCGCAGCGGCTGGTTGTTCATCGAGGTGGGAGCCCACTTCACGAGGTCGTAGATGGCGCGCACCTGGTCCTCGGTCACGGGCTCGTCGGTGAAGGCGTTGGCGGTGCGGGCATCGCGGAACAGCAGGTCCTGAGCCTCGGGGGAGAGCTCGAGGTGGTCGACGAACTGGGCCTCGAGCTCGGTCAGGGAGTCATGGGTCTGGGTCATGGTCGTTGAACACTCAATTTCATGGTTGCATTCCTCAACCATGAAAGCGCAGGTCAGGCAGCAGGAAAGCAGTAAGCAGGCAGCAGGAAGCGGCCCGCTCGGCGCCCGTCATCCCGCGGGTCAGGCGTCACGGTGCACCTTGTGCGGAGCGGCCTGGATGCGGGGCTTGATGACGAGCAGGTCGATGTTCACGTGGGCCGGGCGCCCGACCATCCAGCCGATCGCCTCGGCGATGTCCTGGGCCACCAGGGGCTCCGACACCCCCGCATAGACCGCGTCGGCCCGCGCCTGGTCCCCGCCGAACCGGGTCAGGGCGAACTCCTCCGTGCGCACCATCCCGGGTGCGATCTCCTCGACCCGGACCGGCTGGTCGACCAGCTCGAGCCGCAGCGTCTGGGTCAGGGCCGCGACCGCGTGCTTGGCGGCCACGTAACCCGAACCGCCCTCGTACGCCACGTGTCCGGCGATCGACCCGACGTTGACGATGGTCCCGGCTCCCGAGGCGATCAGGGCCGGCAGCAGCGCCTGGGTGACCTGCAGGGTGCCGATCACGTTGGACTCGAACATCCCGCGCCAGTCGGCGACCTCGGTGTCGGCGGCCGGGGCGAGCCCGAGCGCGCCACCCGCGTTGTTGACCAGCACGTCCAGGCGGTCGCCGACCTCCGCCGCCAGCCGCGCCACGTCGTCGGCCGACGTCACGTCGCAGACCACCGCGCGGCCGCCGATCTCGGACGCCAGCGCCTCGATCCGGTCGCGACGACGGGCCGCGCACACCACCTCGAACCCGTCCGCCGCCAGCTGCCGAGCGGTCGCCTCACCGATGCCGCTGCTGGCCCCGGTCACGACTGCGAGCTTGCTCATGCCGCACCTCCGGCGGGTCGAACTGCTGTGGGGTCGACGGCGATCCAGGTCGCCTCGGCCTGCGCGAGCAGGCTTCCGTCCGCGGCATACAGGGCAGTCCCGCTCAGGTACTTGCGGCCCTCGCCGCCGCGCTGCCACGCCATGACCACGTACTCGTCGCCGGGGATCGGCAGGGTCGACACCTGGGCGGTCATCGTGCCGAGCACCATCGGTCGGCCGGCGATCCCCGAGGCCCAGCCGCCGGGGCAGTCCAGCGCCGCCCACACCGTCTCGAGGTCGACGTCCGCGCCGGGGCGCCAGGCGGCGGCATACTCACCGTCGCCGCCCGCGACCCGACCGGGCTGGAGCCGTAGGCCGTCGCCGGCCGCGCGACCAGTGCCGCACGAGAAGCAGGTGGGGAAGGGGTGGGCGGCCAGGCCTTCATAGCCCTCGCCCGCCGTCGTGGCCTCGGCGAACGACACAGCAGCCGGTATGCCGCCCGCGTCCAGTCTCGCGGTCGTCGTCGCCTCCGCGACGGGGTGCTCGCCGTCGTGGACCTCGAGGGTGCGGTGGCCCCGCGCTGAACTCGTCTGCACCGTCAGCTCCCGATCGAGCGGGGGAGGGGTGCGCAGGCGCACGGTGACGGCTTCGTCGGGGCCGGGCTGGAGCAGGGCAGCCGCGTGCCCGCTGACCCAGCCTCCGTTGCCCGACTCGGGTGGGCCGCAGAAGCGGGCGGGCACGACGAAGCTCATGGGCCCGAACCTACTCGTGGGGTCCCTGGGCGTCAGAAGTCAGGGGCGTCCGTCGCCGGAGCGCGTCAGAATGGCCGGGATGTCCGCACCCAAGCCACCCAAGCCACCCAGGCCACCCAAGCCACCCAAGCCTCGACCCGCGCTCGACACCGAGACCCCCTTCAGCCTGCGCGCGATCGCGGTGCCGGCCTACGGTCCCACCATCATCGTGGCGATCGGCAGCGGCGCGGTCGTGCCAGTGGTCACGCTGAGTGCTCTCGACCTCGGGGCGACCCCGGCGATCGCCGCCCTCACGGCCGGGCTGGCCCTCGTCGCCGAGCTCTTCTTCGCGGTGCCAGCCGGAGCGCTGGTCCACCGGGTCGGGGAGCGACGGGCGCTGCTGTGGGCGAGCGCGGTGGACGCGGTCGCGGCCTTCGTGGCACTGACCGCCCCGTCGCTCGGCGTGCTCATGGTGACGGTGTTCGCGATGGGCTTCACGTCGTCCGTGTTCCTGGTCGCACGGCAGGCCTACCTCATCGACGCGGTACCGGTCTCCATGCGCGCGCGAGCCCTGTCGACCCTCGGCGGGGTGAACCGGATCGGGATGTTCATCGGGCCGTTCATCGGGGCGCCGATCATCCACCTGTGGGGGCCGCGCGCCGGGTTCGCGGTCGCGGTGGCGGCCGGCCTCGGCGCGGCGGCGCTGGTGTGGCTGGGTCCGGACCTCACGGCGGCGCACGAGGCGCAGGCCAGGGAGCTGCGCGACCGAGCGTCCGCAGACGGAACTCCCACCGGCGGAACCCCCACCGGCACCGCCGCGGTGCTCTGGGGCCACCGCAGGGTCTACCTGACCATCGGCCTGGGAGTCATGGTCATCGGCGCCGCACGCTCGGCCCGGCTCGTCCTGCTCCCGCTCTGGGCTGCGCACGTCGGCCTGTCCGCCAGCACCACGGCCGTCATCTTCGGCATCGTCGCCGGCGTCGAGATGCTGCTGTTCTACCCGGCAGGGTCGGTGATGGACCGGTTCGGCCGGATCTGGGTGGCCGTACCGTGCGTCGTGCTGCTCGGGATCGGGATGATCGCCCTGCCCCTGACGCACAGCGCGCTCGCCGTCACGGCGGTCGCCCTCGTCGCCGCCGTGGGCAACGGCATGGGATCGGGCATCGTGATGACCCTCGGCGCCGACAGCGCGCCGGAGGTCGGGCGGTCGCAGTTCCTGGGTGGCTGGCGCTTCGTGTCCGTCCTGGGCATGAGCGGGTCGCCGGCGCTGATCAGCCTCGTCACGGCACAGGCAGGACTGGCAGCGGCCTGTGTCACCCTCGGTGGGCTGGCGCTGGTCGGGACCGGCTGGCTGGGCTACTGGGTGCCCCGCTACGACCCGGTGCGCGGCGGCGCATCCCGCTGACGGCCGCAGGTGAGAGGCTTAGGCCTGTGACCGACCTGATCGACACCACCGAGATGTACCTCAAGACGATCTTCGAGCTCGAGGAAGAGGGCATCACGCCCCTGCGCGCTCGCATCGCCGAGCGTCTCGGGCACTCCGGGCCGACCGTCTCCCAGACCGTCGCGCGGATGGAGCGCGACGGCCTGCTCAGCCTCGCCGGCGACCGCCACCTCGAGCTGTCCGACCACGGCCGGTTGCTCGCCACCCGGGTCATGCGCAAGCACCGGCTGGCCGAGCGCCTCCTGGTCGACGTCATCGGCCTGGAGTGGGAGTACGTCCACGACGAGGCCTGCCGCTGGGAGCACGTGATGTCCGAGCGGGTCGAGCGCAAGATCCTCGCGATGCTCAAGGACCACCACGACTCGCCGTACGGCAACCCCATCCCGGGCCTCGACGAGCTGGGCGAGGAAGAGCCGACCGAGGACTTCCGCTTCGGGCTGCGCACCCTGACCGAGCTGGCCGGCGACTCTCCCGAGACGGTGCTCGTGCGCCGCATCGGCGAGCCGGTCCAGGTCGACCACGAGGCGCTGAGCCTGCTCACCGTCGCGCGCCTGCTGCCCGGCGAGCGCGTGCGGGTGCACCGCGCCGACGGCCGCGTGGTGGCGGTCCGCGAGGGCGCGCCGGAGTCCACCGGTGTCTCGCTGCCCGACGAGGTGGCCCAGCACGTGTTCGGCGCCTTGGTCTGACCAAGGGGCCTGCGAGGCGCCTGACGGGGCGCAGGTTCGACAGGCGCGCTCATCTGAGCGCTTCGGCGGGTCCGGTCTTTGGTCAGTTCCGCGCTTCCTGAGCACGAGGGCGCAGGCGGACCAGACGTGGGCTTGGACTTTCTTGGGGCTGCCGTGACCTCAATGTGACATTCCCAGGCGGCTTGTGTACGGTGGCTGCGGTTCACTCGCCCCCTGGGTGGACCGGCTCGATGTGGAACGCCTAGTCCTGTCACCACGCCCGAGTCATCAGTACAAACCGCTTGGCAGGAGCGGGGGACCCAACTTTGGGCCTTCTCTTCACGAGATGGTCCTTGGGGTTAAGTCTCCACGCACGCGCCCGCAAGGTCGGGCGACAACCGTGGAGGCCGGGTGATCTACCTCCACCCGAACCCGACAGCTCACCTCGTAGGCGCCGGAGGTTCATCCATCGTGGCTTCACACAGTTCTGGCCGCCACCGCGCGCCGGGTCGCTTCAATCCCGTTTCCGAGTTGTCGGACATCGTGGCCAGCGCCGCGCAGCCCGCAGTCAAGACCTCTGCGGTCATCGCCGCTTCCGGTGGTCTCGTCGCCTCGTTCGCCCTTCCCGCGTCTGCCGCCTCGGCCAGCCCCTCCTCGGTGGCCAAGAGCGCCACTGTCAGCGCGCCCGTCGCGGTGCAGGCGCCCGAGACCGCAGCCCCGACGGCGACCAACACCTTCGGTGTCATCGGCTTCAAGGCGACCGCCAAGCCCAAGCCAAAGCCCGTCGTCGTGCCCGTCGCGGCCCGCACGAGCGACCGCACCGCGAGCCGCTCGACGGCCCGCAAGGACTTCACCAGCCTGAAGCCGGCTGCCGGTGGCGTGCTCGGCATCGCGGCCCAGTACGAAGGCCTGATGTACTCCTACGGCGGCACCAGCCCGTCGACCGGCTTCGACTGCTCCGGCTTCACGCAGTACGTCTTCGGCAAGGTCGGCATCAGCCTGCCGCGCACCGCCGACGCCCAGCGCGCAGCCACCACCCGCGTGTCGAACCCGCAGCCGGGTGACCTCGTGTTCTTCGGCAGCCCCGCCTACCACGTGGGCATCTACGCCGGGAACGGCATGATGTGGGACTCCCCGCGCAGCGGCCAGGCCGTCGCGCTGCGTTCCATCTGGTCCTCGAACGTCACCTACGGTCGCCCCTGACCTGAGGTTGGCCACAGCGCCAAGCCACGGTCCGCAGGCCCCCTCCCGCTTCGGCGGGTGGGGGCCTGCGGCGTTTCGTCCCGACCCAGTCCCCCCAGTCGCCACCCCGTCCCACCCAGTCCCGCCCCGTCCCGCCCAGTCCCGCCCAGTTCGAGGTATGCCGCGGGGTCACTCCGCACGGGGCCGTCCGTGCGGCATACCTCGGGTTGCGCGGTCGTGTGAGGATGGACGGATGAACGACGCACACCCCACTGACGCCCTCCACCCCCACGCCGTGGAGATCGATGTCTGGGCGGACGTGGTCTGCCCGTGGTGCTACATCGGCAAGCGACGGCTGGAGATGGCGATCGCCGAGAGTGCGCACCCGGCCGAGGTCACCGTGACCTACCACGCCTTCGAGCTCGACCACCACGTCGCGCACGGCAAGGGGGAGACGGTCCTCGCGTGGTTGGCGCAGCGGTACGGCACCGACCTGGCAGGGGCTCGTGAGATCGCCGAGCGACCTGCCGTGATGGGACGTCCCGACGGGGTGGAGATCGTCGTCGACAAGCAGCTGCGAGCGAACTCGTTCGACGCGCACCGCCTGATCGCGCTCGGCCTGGCCCAGGGTGGCCCGGCGCTGCAGGCTGCGGTGCTCGAACGCTTCTACAGCGCCCACTTCACCGAGGGCAAGCTGATCGACGACATCGAGACCCTGCAGCGCCTCGGCGCCGAGGCAGGGCTCGACGGGCGCCGCGTGTCGGCGGTGCTCGCCAGCGACGAGTTCGCCGACCACGTGCGCGCCGACGAAGAGGCTGCCACCGACATCGGTGTCTCCGGGGTGCCGTTCTTCATGGCCAACCGGCGGGTGGCCCTCTCCGGCGCCCACTCGCCCGAAGTCATCGGCCAGCTGATCGAAGCCGCTCTCAACGGCGACCACGAGGCGATGAGCGCCGGGGCCTGACGAGGCGGGCGGTCCCGCTCAGTCGGCGAGGGCTGCCTCGAAGGAGGCCAGCGTCGCGCGGCTGAACAGCACGAACCGCACGAGCTCGATCGGCTGGTCGTCCCCGCGCTGGTGACCTTCCGGTGGCTCGTCCCGCTCGCCCTGGAGGCTCGCGCGCACGACGTCGACCGCGATCCGCGCCACCTCCACCGGGTCCCAGCCGTAGACACCCGCGCTGACCGCCGGGAACGCGATGCTGCGGGCACCCACCTCACGGGCGACCTCGAGGCTGCGGCTGAAGCAGGATGCCAGCAGCGCCGGGTCGGTCTGCCCGCGATGCCGGTTCGGGCCGACGGTGTGGATCACCCATCGGGCGGGCAGGTCGCCCGCGGTCGTCGCCACGGCGTCCCCCACGTCGAGCCCGCCCCGGTGGGTGGTGTTGCGCACCCGCCGACATGCTTCGAGCAGTCGTGGCCCCGCCGCCGCGTGGATCGCGCCGTCCACCCCACCCCCGCCGAGCAGCATCGAGTTCGCGGCGTTGACGATGGCGTCGACCCGCTCGGTCGTGATGTCGCCCAGGACGGCTTCGATGGTGACCACCCACCCACGGTATGCCGCGCCGCCGGCCTGACGGCAGAGTGCGCCTAGGGGTTGACCGCGAGGAAGACGAACGCGGCGAGCAGCACGAGGTGGACCCCACCTTGCAGCCGCGTCGCGCGACCGGGGACCACGGTGAGCACACTCACGACCACGGTCAGGGCCAGCAGCACCATCTGGGTCGGGCCGAGGCCCAGGACCAGCGGACCGTCGAGCCAGATCGAGGCGATCGCGATGGCCGGGATGGTCAGCCCGATGCTGGCCATGGCCGATCCGAGCGCGAGGTTGAGGCTGGTCTGGATGCGGTTGCCGCGGGCGGCGCGGGCGGCGGCGAGGGTTTCGGGCAGCAGCACCAGCAGTGCGATGACGACGCCGACGAACGACTGCGGGAAGCCTGCCGCCGCCACGGCCGACTCGATGGCCGGGGACTCGACCTTGGCCAGACCGACGACCGCGACCAGCGACACCAGCAGCAGCCCGAGACTCTGCAGGGTCTCGCGGTCGCTGGGCGGGTCGGCGTGCTCGTCCTCGAGCGGCTTGCCGTCGTGGGCCACCGGCAGGAAGAAGTCGCGGTGCCGTCTCGTCTGCGTCGACACGAACATCCCGTAGAGCGCGAGCGAGATCACCGCAGCGAAGGCGAGCTGAGAGCTGGAGAACTCCGGACCTGGCGCGCTCGTCGTGAACGTCGGCACCACCATCGTCATCACGGCCAGCGTGGTCACGGTGGCCAGGGCCGCCCCCGTGCCCTCGGCGTTGAACGAGATGAGCCGGTACTTCACCGCACCGAGGAACAGCGACAGCCCGACGATGCCGTTGCACGTGATCATGACCGCGGCGAAGACGGTGTCGCGGGCGAGTGACTCGGTGTCCTTGCCGCCACTGATCATCAGCGTGACGATCAGCGCCACCTCGATGATCGTGACGGCCACGGCCAGGACGAGCGAGCCGAACGGTTCGCCGACGCGGTGGGCGACCACCTCTGCGTGGTGAACCGCTGCCAGGACGGCGGCGGCGAGGGCCACTGCGACGACCAGCACGGGCAGTGTGCCGAGGTGTCGGCCCCACGTGAGCACGAGGGCGAGGATGGCTGTCAGCGGCGCGAGGGTGGTCCAGGTCAGAAAACTGCTCAGTGATTCGGTCCTGGTCGTTTTCGCGGCCATGCCCCATTCTCACAGGTGAGCGGCGCCGACTCCCAATCGCCGACTCCCAATCGCCGACTCCCGATCGCCGAGTCGCTGTCGCTACGGTCGACCCATGACCTTCTCGATCGTCGGCCAGGTGGGTGAGGGCTTCGGCGTGGCCGTCGCGAGCAAGTTCCCCTTCGTCGGGGCAGTCGTCCCGCAGGCCCGCCTGGGCGTCGGAGCCGTGGCCACGCAGGCGATGGCCAGGGTGGGTTACCGGGCCGTGGCGTTGGACGCCCTCGCCGACGGGGCGTCCGCCGACGAGGCGGTCGTTGCATGCACCTCCTCCGATGCGGACCGCGCCCACCGCCAGCTCGGGGTCGTGGGTGTCGACACGCAGGCGACGTGGACGGGTGACTCGTGCATGAACTGGGCGGGCGGCGTCAGTGGTCGCGAGAGCAGCGGCGGCTATGCCATCCAGGGCAACATCCTCACCGGTCCCGACGTCGTGGCGGCGATGGAAGCCGCGTGGCTCGGATCCGCCGGCGCCTCCCTCACCGACCGCCTCGTCGAGGCGCTGTTGGCCGGCGACGCCGCGGGTGGCGACTCACGGGGTCGCCAGGGCGCTGCCCTGTATGCCGTGCTGCCAGGCGCGGGGTACGACCACTGCGGGGTCCTCGCCGACCTCCGGGTCGATGACCACCCGGAGGCTCCCCGGGAGCTGGCCCGGCTGTTGCGACTGAACGACCTCGTCTTCGGTGGCCCCGAGCTCGTGCTGCGCTGGTCCGACGGGTCCGACGGGTCCGACAGGTCCGACGAGTCCGGCGGCTCCGGCTCGGGTGAGGCCAGCACGGTGGCTGACGAGGTAGGCCGGAGGCTGGCGCTGCTCGGCCACCACGGCGAGGTGACGCAGGCCCTGGCCGCCTGGGCCGGCGAGGCCAACTACGAGATGCGGCTCAGCCCCGACGGGATCGACTCCAAGGTGCTGGCCGCCCTGCGCGACGCCACCGGATCCACGACCGGCTAGTCCTACTCGGGCTAGGCCGGGTCCACCTGGTCGGGTTCGGCGGTCCCGGTGCCGCCGCCATTGGCCTGCCGCCGGCGACGTTCGCGCTCCTCGGCCTCGAGCCGCTCGCGCTCCATCCGTTGGCGCTTGGCTTCCTTCAGCTGCGCCTCCGCACGCTCCCGCACCTGCCGCAGGAACGCAGCGTCGTCATCCGGGTTGGTCGCGACGAACCGGCCAGGTCGCTCGTACTCCGGGTACGCCGCGCCGGTGTTGCCCTTGTAGGGCAGGCTCCGCGCCGGTCCCTGCGGTCGTCCGGCCACGAGCCAGGCCACGGCGCCGACCACCGACGTCACCAGCACGATGAAGATCCAGGTCACCTTCGGCAGGTTCCGGATCCGCGACTCATCGGTCATGATCACGTCGAAGAGGCAATACATCCACAACGCCGTCCCGAGGATCCCCAATCCAAGTTCTGCTCGAATCACGCCAAGAAGCGTGGCACAACGAAGCAATTCGGATGGGCTGATTACCCAGAATCTCCCGCCCGTTCCCGCCCGACGTCAGCGCTTGAGCAGGCGGGCTTCCCAGGGGCGGAGGGGGGCTGTGGGCGACGCGGGGTCACCCAGGTTGCCGAGCAGCAGGGCCGCGCCGGACCATCGGTCGAGGTCGGTGACCGCGCTGGTCAGGTCGAGGTCGTCCCCGGAGAAGTTGGCGAGGACCAGCAGGTCGGTGCCCGCGTGGGAGCGGGTGAAGGCGTAGAGGGCCGTGTGGTCCGGCGCGATCATCGTGAAGTCGCCGTGGGCGATGGCCGGCTCGGTGTGGCGCAGCTCGATCAGGCGTCGGTAGTGGTGGAACACAGAGCCATCGTCGGCCACCGCGGCGGCCGCGTTGATCTCCGTGTAGTTGGGGTTCGTTGCGGCCCAAGGCTTTCCGGTCGTGAAGCCGGCGTTGGTGCTGTCGTCCCACTGCATGGGGGAGCGGGCATTGTCGCGGCTCCCGAGCCGCAGGTTGACGAGGATCTCCTCGACGTCACCCCCAGCGCCGGTCGCCAACCGGAAGTAGTTGACCGACTCGATGTCGAGGAAGTCGTCGGCCGTCGCGAACGGCACGTTGGTCATGCCGAGCTCTTCGCCCTGGTAGACGTAGGGCGTGCCTCGGTGCAGGTGCAGCACAGTCCCGAGAAGCTTGGCGGAGGCGACTCGGTGTTCTGGAGCGTCGGAGCCAAACCGTGACACCGCCCGAGGCTGGTCGTGGTTGTTCCAGTAGAGCGAGTTCCAGCCGACGTCCGCGAGACCCTCCTGCCAGCGACCGAGGGAGGTCTTGAGGTCGCGCAGGTCGACCCGGCTGCGGTCCCACTTGTGCGCACCGATGTCGAGTCCCACGTGCTCGAACTGGAACACCATGTCCACCTCGTGACGCGAGGGGTCGGTGTAGAGGATCGCGTCCTCGACCGTGACCCCGGGCATCTCGCCGACGGTGAGCAGCTTCTCCGCCCGGCCCTCGAAGACGGACTTGTGCATCTCCTGGAGGAACTCGTGGATCCGGGGCCCGTTGAGGAAGTGCGGTGTGCCGTCGCCGAGCTCGGGGTAGCCGGGCAGCGGCTCCCCATCGGGCAGCGACGTCACCTTCGAGATCATGTTGATGACATCCATGCGGAACCCGTCGATGCCGCGATCGAGCCACCAGCGCATCATCGCGTAGACCGCTTCGCGGACCTCCGGGTTCTCCCAGTTGAGGTCGGGCTGCTTGCGGCTGAACAGGTGCAGGTAGTACTCGCCGGTCGCCTCGTCCAGCTCCCAGGCGGGTCCGCTGAAGAACGACTCCCAGTTGTTCGGCGCTTCGCCATCGCCCGTGCGCCACCAGTACCAGTCGCGCTTCGGGTTCTCCTTGCTGGAACGGGATTCCACGAACCACGGGTGCTCGTCGGACGTGTGGTTCACGACGAGGTCCATGACGATCCGGATGCCGCGGGCGTGCGCCTGCTCGATCAGCGAGTCCACGTCAGCGAGGGTGCCGAACGTCGGGTCGATGTCCTGGTAGTCGGCGATGTCGTAGCCGTTGTCGTCCTGGGGGCTCGTGTAGATCGGGGACAGCCACACGACGTCGACACCGAGCTGCTCGAGGTAGTCGAGTCGGTTGATGATGCCCGGGACGTCACCGATGCCGTCACCGTTGGAGTCCTGGAAGCTGCGGGGATAGATCTGGTAGACGACGGCTTCGCGGAACCACTGGTCATCGGTCATGGCGTGAGTCTTTCGACCCGCACCCCCCTCGGCAAGCGCAGCAGTGATCCGGACGCGCCAGGCTCATGTCCGTTTTACGAAGGTGACTCGTTTGCGACCGGTGCCCTCGCGCAGGACGCGGTGGTGGTAGCCGGGGTCGTGGATCCGCTTGTGGTGGTAGCCGCAGAGAGGGACGGCCAGGTCGAGGTCCGTCCGTCCGCCGGTCGCCCACGGATCCTCGTGATGATGCTCGGTCCACGCGTAGGGCCGATCGCAGTCGTCGGCGGCACAGGAGTCGTAGGTCAGGGCGAGCGCGACCCGTTGCGCCTCGGTGAAGAATCGTTGCGACCGGCCGAGATCGAGGAGTTGGGACTCCCCGCCGAGGACCGCTGGCACGATCCCCGCGCCGCAGGCCAGTCTGCGGGCCTCGGAGGCGGAGACGTCGTGGCCGGTGTCGAGGTGAGCCGCCCCGACCGAGGCCTTGAGCTTGTCGTGGTCCAGCGTGACCAGGATCGTCGCGTTGACCTTGCCCGACAGGTGGTCGGTGGGCAGGTGCTCCAGCAGCTCGACGAACGCCCGCCCGTACTTCTGCGACCAGCCCAGCTCCTCGGCCCGGAACGCGTCCCACGTCGCCTCCGCGGTCTCGGCGGCGGTCAGGTCAGCGCCGGCCTCGAGGGCCTGGGCCTTCGCGTCCCGCGCCGCGCGCTGGGCGAACCGGCGGGGCGAGGCGAGCTGCTGGACGACCTTCTTCAGGATCTGGCCGGCCAGGGTGGGCACGGTGAAGTGCCCCGTCATGGTGCCGTCGTGGTTGTCGTGCATGGTCAGCTTGGTCGCCGCGAGGGCGCGCTCCTCCTCGGAGCGAAGGATCGAATCCTCGTGGGCGTCGACCTCGGCCTGGTGCCGTTGGGCTGCCTCGAGGGCCCGTCGTGCCTTCTTGCGCAACGCAACCGGGTCGACTCGTCTTGCCACTGCGACGAGCGACTGCTCGATCGCGACTCGCTCCGTCTCGTCGAGGCCCGAGGGCAGCTGCTCCGTCGCGCGCGCAATGACATGGGCATGCTCGGTCGACAACTGACCCTCGCTCAGCGCCGCCTTGGTCGCGGGCAGCCCCTCGTCGAGAGCGGTGGCCAGCCGCACGTCCTTGGCTGCTGCCGCCCCGTCGCGTCGAGAACGCGCCGCCAGCCAGGCAGCCGTGCCCGTCATCCCCGCGTCCCCGGCCACGTCGGCTTTGTCGACGACCGCCACCAGTGACAGCTTCATGGCCTGGAGGCGGGTCACCGCCCGCTCGAGGTCGTCGATCAGGGTCGACGCCTCTTGCCCCGACAGCTCTTCGACACCATCGCACCGGTCCAGCACCGAGTGGAGCTGACGCACTCCATCGGCCGCCGACAAGGGCGGCGACGGGTGGAGGGGGGCGATGGCCATACCTGACTCTATTCGAACACCTGTTCGAATGTCAACCAGGGTATGGCTAGGAACCTGAGGGTTTGCTGAGTGCCCTGGGGCGGCTCCGCGGCCGCGGCGATCAGGTGGGTGAGGCTGTCGCGCATGGCTTCGAGCTCGCTGATGCTCATCCCGAGGCGGTCGATGATCGCGGGTGGGATGCGCTCGGCACGCTTGCGGGCGGCCGCGCCCTTCCTGGTGAGGGAGACCGCCAGGGCGCGGTCGTCGAGGGGGTCGCGGTCACGGCTGACCATGCCGCTGGCTTCGAGGCGCTTGAGCAGGGGGGAGAGCGTCGCCGGCTCCAGGCTGAGTCGCTGGGCGAGGTCGCCGACCCGCAGCGGTGAGTCCTCCCAGAGGGCCAGCATCACGAGGTACTGAGGATGCGTCAGGCCCATCGGCTCGAGTAGTGGCCGGTAGAGCGCGATCACGTTGCGTGACGCGACGGCCAGGGCGAAGCAGACCTGCCGGTCGAGCTTCAGCAGGTCGACCGGCGTCGTGGGCGCGGGGGCTCTGGTGGTCACGATTTCGAGTCTAGGGGATCGGGCGCTATCGTTAGTGCACAGATAGTTAGGGTACTAAGGAACTGTGGAGCAAGCAATGAGTCGCAAGACTGACCGCGAGGGACTGTCGTTGGGCTATCGGATCGTCTACCGCGTCAAGGTGATCGGCATGCACCTGTACGGGCCGGCCCAGCTCGGCGAGGTGGAGGACCCGCACCGCCGGCTCGAGCGCCAGCGCGCTGCCAAGGTCGCCGCGGCCCGCCGGGCCCGCGAGCAGCGAGAGTCCAGCCGGCTCGGTCAGTAGCAACCGGTGACGGTTGCCGCGAGCATGTCGATGTTCTGGCGCATCGCCGTCATCGACGTGGGCTTTCCGTTGATGACGAACGCAAAGGCCTTGACCCGACCGTCCGTGCCGAGTGTCCAGCCACTCAGGGCCACTGCGTCGGTGAGGGTGCCGGTCTTGGCGTGGACCTTGCCGACGGCGCACTTCGAGGTCGACGCGGTGAACCGGCTGTAGGACGCCCGCAGGGTGCCCGTCTGGCCCGAGATCGGCAGGCCGGCGTTGCTGCGCAGGAGGGCGAACGGGGTCGCGTTGGCGGGTTCGAAGACGTTGGTCACGAGCCGTGCGAGCTGCAGTCCGGTGAGGCGGTCGCTGCGCGAGAGCCCGGACCCGTCATACAGGACGGTGGCGGACAGGCCCTCGCTGCGCAGCCGCGCGGTCTGCGCGGACCTCGCTGCGGTCCAGGTCTTGCCGTAGCCCAGCTTGATGCCGACCAGGCGGTGCAGCGCCTCGGCGTGCTCGTTGTCGGACTCGAGCATCATCCGCGACACGATCTGGCTGACGGTCTGCCCCGCCGAGGTGGCGAGCACCGGGCTGGTCGAGCTCGCGGTGCCCCGCCCGATCCGGGTCACGGTGAGGCCGTAGGTCTTGAGCTTGCCCGCGAACAGGGTGGCCGCGTCGATGCTGGTGTCGGAGACCTGTCGCCCGTCGACGACCAGGGCCCGCAGCCACGTGGTGTCGGCGGGGATGTACGTCGAGCGCCACCCCGTCGCCAAGGTGCGCGGGGCGAAGAGGGTGTCGTCGGCATACAGGCGGACGCGGAGCTGGCCACGCGCCTTCATGGCGGCAGCCGTGGTCTTGGCGAGGGCGGTGAGCTGGGCCGATGAGAAGGAGGGGTCGCCGGAGCCGACGAGGATGACCTGGTCTGCCTGCGGGCCGCGCCTGACCTTCGTCGTGAACCGGGCGGACGCCCCGAAGACCCGGAGGGCGTTGGTGGCCGTCACCCACTTCGCGGTCGAGGCGGGCATGTAGCCGGCGCTGCCGTTCTTGCTCCACACGACCTTGCCGCTCGCGGCGTCGATGACTGCCCCGGTGAACGACGTGCCGAAGCGTGTCGTCGTGACCCGACCCTGCAGCTTCGTCGCGATCCGGGTGTCGGCCGCGGTGTTGACGTAGGTCGTGGTCGTGGCGGACGCCACGGCGGCGTTCGCGCTGCCCGTGGTCGCCAGGACGGGCGCGACACCGAGGGCGCTGGCCAGCGCGGCGATCGTGAGTCGACGGAAGGTCACGGAGCGGGGGCGTGAAGTCATGCCGGTCCTCAGGTGAAAGTGCTGCCCCGTGGAGACGGTTGGGGCAGGTGTGACTGCGGGGGATGGGGCGAAGGTACGCCCGCCCGCGGCCCAGTGGGGACTTTGGACCGATATTCACAGCGTTTCTGCCCGTTCACCCGAGTTGGAGGTGCCCGTATGCCGCGTGGCCCGGCCGCGTGGCCCGGCCGCGTGGCCCGGCCGCGTGGCCAGACGTGGCCGCGCCCGCGCCCGTCAGGCGTCGACGAAGAGCCGGACCGTCGTGGTCGTGCCGAGCTCGAGTCCCTCGGCCCGGCGCACGGCGTCCTTCAGCGGCACGATGTAGCGGCCGTCCTTCGGCCAGAGAGAGGTCTTCCAGTTGGTCTCGCCGATCCGGACCTGGACCGGGATCATCCCCCAGCCGTAGCTCACCAGCCCGGCCGTCGCATCAAGGGCATCGCAGAAGTCCTCGGGCACGGTGACGAAGTGGAACGGCGACGGCCCCTTCCAGAACCAGATCTCACCGCTGAACTCCATCTCCATGCCGCACAGGATAGGAGCGCCGGATCGGCGAGTGCTCGCCTTGCCGTCGGCACGCGTGGGGTGGACGATCGGGGGCGCTACTCGACGACGGAGGTCCCGTGTCCGGACAACTGTCACTGGAGGACCGGGTCGACGCAGTCATCGACCGTGCGCTGGCCGCCGGCCAGGTGGTGGGAGTGGTCGTCCTGGTCCGGGAGAACGGCATACCGGTCTATTCGCGGGCCGCGGGGCATGCCGACCGGGAGGCCGGGACGCCGACCGCAATCGACACCGTCTTCCGCATTGCTTCGCTGACCAAGCCCCTCGTCGCCGCCACCGCCCTGGCGCTCGTCGAGCGCGGCAGGCTCGGGCTCGATGACCTGGTCACCGACCACCTGCCGGACTTCCGGCCGCGGCTGGACGACGGACACGAGCCGGCCATCACGCTGCGCCATCTCCTGACCCACACGGCCGGCTTCGGGTACCCCGAGGTGGCTCAGGAGAGCGATGGCGCTTCGGCGGACGAGGTGTCCGAGGAACCAGCGGAGTCTGGGATGGCTGTGGACCGGTACCTGGCCGCCCGGGTGTCCAGCGGCCTGGACCAGCCGGGGCTGTCGCTCGAGGAGAACCTTGACCGCATCGCGTCGGTGCCGCTCTACTTCCCGCCCGGCACGGGTTGGCGCTACGGCGTCGCCACCGATGTGCTCGGCGCGATCATCGCGACCGTCCACGGTGGTTCCCTGGGCGAGGCCGTCTCCGAGTACGTCACCGGCCCGCTGGGCATGGTCGACACGGGGTTCCACGTGAGAGAGCCGCAGCGCCTTGCCGTGCCGTATGCCGATGGGACACCTCGTGCGGAACGGATGCGCGATCCGCAGACGATCCAGGGGTTCACGTTCTCCCCGGCTCGAGCGTTCGACGACGAGTCGTTCCAGTCCGGGGGAGCGGGAATGGTGGGGACGGTCGGTGACTTCATGAAGTTCCTCGAGGTCATCCGCACCGGGGGAGCGCCGATCCTGAGCACCGAGACGGTCGAGGTCGCGTTGGCCAACCACGTCGGGCTGCTGCGCGACGAGGAGCCGGGCTGGGGTTTCGGACTGCTCTCCGGCGTCCTTTTCGACCCAGTCGCGGGTGCGACTCCTCAAGCAGTCGGAACGATCAACTGGGGAGGCGCCTGGGGACACCAGTGGTTCCTCGACCCGGAGGCCGGCGTGAGCGCGGCGATGTTCACCAACACCGCCCTCGAGGGCTGCTGGGGACAGTTCCCACTCGAGGTCCGTGACGCCATCTATGCGGCCCGCTGAGACTGCGTCCTGAGGCGATCAGTGTTCTGGGCGTTGGCAGGGCGGGCCTGCGACTTCCAAGGTCTGGCGACCATCCTCGGCTGGACTATCCCAGGCGTAGGACCGAGACGACCACCGGCCACTCGGCCGCTGCGATGTTCGCGTGGCCTGCGATCGACGGATGACGGTGGTCCGCACCGTAGTCCTCGAGATGCATGGCCATCCGCGCCGCCGCGCCGCCGTCGGTGTGGCACTGGCTGATGCCCTGGCATGCACGAGCCAGCTGTGCCTCGTATGCCGCGAGCAGGCCAGTCACGCGCGCGACCTCTGCCTGGTTGACGGTGCGGTTTGCCGAGAAGAGATAGCAAGGCCTCGTGTCGATGAAGGCCGAGGGGGTGCTTGGCAGGGCCATGATGGCTGCCGCGTAGCCGGCTGGCCTGCCGGGGTCGCCGATCAGCAGCACGCTGGTCTGGGGCGATGCCTTGACGATCGTCTGTACGGCCCGCCGCACGGACGCGCGAAATTCGGCGTAGTGCTCTGGATCAGTTCCGTCGCAGCGCAGGTCATTACCCACGATCTGCACGATCACCAGCGCCGGATAGGGGAGTCGCGAGAGGCCTGCAGTCGCCTGCTCGACGAGCCTCTCCGAGGTGGCCGCATCTCGGGCTGAGTTGACCACGTTGCCGCTTGTCTCGGGTCTGGCTTCGAGCAGGCGCTGATAGATGCTGCGAACGGCGGGGTTGGACCCCGTGGCCCAGGAGTTCGCAGCATTGTCCGTCGCGGGACTGGTCGGGTCCGACTGGAAGCCGGTCATCCAGGAATGCCCGATCGCCATCACACCAATGGGGTGGTCGGGGCGTCCCGTGGCCGTGGCAGGAGGCGCGGCTGAACCGGGTGACTGGCTGGTGGATGAGGTGCCGGCTGATGGCGTCGTCGCATCGCCCGCGCAGGCCACCACCGCGGCGAGCAGCGCGATGGTCCCCGCCGCGATGCGCCACCGTCGAGCCATGGGAACTAGCCCCCGAACCCGCCATACATGTGGGACTCGGAGTCGCGGATGGCACCGCAGCGCTCACACTGCAGGAAGTGTTCACCTTCCTTGCCGTGCTTCCCCACCCACTGATGTCTGGTCAGCTTGCAGATCACCTTCGCGAGCTTCACCCCCACGAGTGTTCTCCTGTGAAGGCTCCTTGTCACGGTGCGGGCAGCTCCCTGGGCGTTGGGGGTAGAAGCCCACGCGGCAAGGCAGCGACGTTGTGTCACGTCCGGCACAGACGTCGCGGATTCCCATGAGCACCATGGAGCCATGAGCACCACAGAGCATGGGCGCGTGGTGCCCGCCCAGCCCTTACGGATGGGTCGGCGTAATCCCCGAACAGCGGCCTGGGAACCGCGTACATTGGCCGTTCGTCAACAAGGACAGCGAGCCGGGCCCATCGGCACTGCGGAGGAGACGAACCGTCATGACCGACACACAGCCAGGACCGCTCCAGCCCCCGGCCACGCAGGCAGCCACCCTGACGTTGACCGCGCCCACGGCGCCGGCGCCGGTCCAGGCCACGGCCGCCCCCAGGATGGCCCCGGCCATCGACGCCGCAGCCCTGCCCGCCCTCGACGCCAAGGTCGACGCCTACCTCGAGGCGCTGCTGTCCGAGGCTCCCAGGTCGCCCGGGTTCGCGGCCAAGTCGGCGGACGTGCGCACGATGGGCGACGGCGACATCCGCCAGGCCGCCGAGACCTCGAACCGCCTCCTCAAGGCCCCCGTGAAGGCGCTCCAGGAGGGCGGGCTCGCGGAGGGCTCCACGGTCGGCGCGACGCTGCTCGAGCTGCGCCGGACGATCGAGGACCTCGACCCCAAGGAGGCGACGGGGGCCCGCAAGCTTCTGGGCATGGTCCCCTTCGGCGACAAGGTCGCGGACTACTTCCGCAAGTACCAGTCGGCGCAGAGCCACCTCGACGGCATCCTCCACGCCCTGCGCGACGGCCAGGACGAGCTGGGCAAGGACAACGCCGCCCTGAACCTCGAGAAGCAGCTGCTGTGGGACTCCATGGCGCGGCTCAACCAGTACGTCTACGTCGCGGAACGGCTCGACGCCCACCTCGCCGCCCGCATCGCCGACCTCGAGGCGACCGACCCCGACAAGGCCACCGCCCTGCGCGACGACGTCCTCTTCTACGTCCGTCAGAAGCACCAGGACCTGCTCACCCAGCTGGCCGTCTCGATCCAGAACTACCTGGCCATCGACGTGGTCATCAAGAACAACGTCGAGCTGATCAAGGGGGTCGACCGGGCGTCGACGACCACCGTCTCTGCGCTGCGGACCGCCGTCATCGTGGCGCAGGCCCTCAGCAACCAGAAGCTCGTCCTCGAACAGATCTCGGCCCTCAACACCACGACGTCCGGCATGATCGAGCGCACCAGCGAGATGCTGCGCGACAACTCAGTGCGCATCCAGGAGCAGGCCGCCTCCGCCACCATCGGACTGCCCCAGCTCCAGGCGGCGTTCCAGAACATCTACGCCACCATGGACGCCATCGACAGCTTCAAGGTGCAGGCCCTGGACACGATGGCCGCGACCATCGGCACGCTCGAGACCGAGGTCGGGAAGTCGCGGTCCTACCTCGACCGGGTCGAGCGCCAGGACCAACAGGTGGCTCACGGATCGCTGGACCTGGGCAATTCGGTGGCTGCCGGACGCTGAGGGGTGGCGTGGGGGATAGTGAGCACATGTCGGGTGGGTTCTGGGATCGCCTCCTGCGCCGGCCGCAACAGCCGGTCGGCGAAGTGGGCTTCCGCGTACCCGCGGTGCCGACCAGCGACGACCTCTTCGCCGCCCTCGACCGCGTCGAGGCGATGGTGGCGGGCGGCGCCGTGCCCGCGCCGGTCGCCTCACGGGTCAGACGGGTCGACCGGGTCGTGCGTGACACCATTCCGCGGCTGTCCAGCCTCGGCGCGGGGAGTCCTCAGGCGTACTCCGTGATGGCCACGGCGACCGACTACCTCCCCGAGGCGGTCGGTGGCTACCTGCGCCTCCCGCGGCAGTTCGCCGACAGCCGTCCCGTCGACCGCGGCAAGTCCTCGCTCATGGTGCTCATCGACCAGCTCGACCTGCTCGCCACGACGATGGACAAGGTCTACGACGCGGTATGCCGCGACGACGCCGCCGCGCTCGTGGCTCACGGGCGGTTCCTCGCCGAGAAGTTCGGAACCGCCTCGTCGGGTGGGTCCCTCAACGTGGACGCCACCCCCCTGCCCCCCATGCCGGCCACGGCCGCCACAGCCGCCATGCCGGCCACGCTGGACCGGCCAGACCTCCCCGCTGCCAAGTCCCCGGACGAGGACACCGGCAGCCTCGAACGCCTCCAGCCGCCCGCCGGACGGGACGCCTCATGAGTGCAGCCAGCCTGGTCGAGGCCGTCGACGTCGCGGCGGCGCTGGCCTCGAGCGCGGGGTTGGACCCGGACTCCGCGCGGTCCGAGGCGCTCAGCCTCGCGGCGGCGGTGGCCGAGTCGGCTCCGGGGGCGGCCTCGGACTGGGCGCGGGCCCTCGGCGCCGCCACCACGCAGGACTTCTTCGATGCGGCGAGCCGGGGCCGTCGCTGGCGCGAGTCCCCCACTGCGTCGCTGAGCGCCCTTGTCGCACAAGGGTCTTCGTCAGCCCGCGCCTACGCCGAAGCCCTCGCCGAGGTGGCCTCCGCGGCGTGCCAGCTCGGCGAGCCGACGATGCGCGTCATCGGCAACGCCTCCGTCGCGGCCGCCGCCCAGCTCTCGGCGGTGCCCGGCGCTCCCTCAGCCCCACCCGCCCCGAGCCCACCCGCCCCGAGCCCGGGCGCCACGACTGCCACGCGGCATACGGAATCGTTGACGTCGGCCGCGGACTCGACGCCCGCACCGCCCGCCCCCGCGGCGGCCCGGAGCCTCGACGAGCTGCTGGCGGAGCTCGACGCCCTCGTGGGCCTGAAGCGCGTCAAACGCGAGGTCCACCGTCAGGTGGCCGTGCTGCGCATCGAGCGCCTGCGCACCGACGCGGGCCTGAAGAGTCCCTCCATCACCAGGCACCTGGTGTTCACCGGCAACCCCGGCACCGGCAAGACGACGGTGGCGCGCCTGGTGGGCGGCATCTACCAAGCGCTGGGCCTGCTGTCCCGCGGCCAGCTCGTCGAGGTCGACCGGTCCGAGCTCGTCGCCGGCTACCTCGGCCAGACCGCCACCAAGACCGCCGAGGTCGTCGAGTCCGCGGCGGGTGGGGTGCTGTTCATCGACGAGGCCTACAGCCTCACCGGTGCCGGGCCCCACGGCGACCAGTACGGCCAGGAGGCGGTCGACACCCTCGTCAAGGAGATGGAGGACCGGCGCGACGACCTCGTCGTCATCGTCGCCGGCTACCCGGCGCCGATGGAGGCGTTCATCGACGCGAACCCCGGGCTGGCCAGCCGGTTCCGCACGACCATCGAGTTCGAGGACTACAGCGACGACGAGCTGGTGGAGATCCTCGTGAAGCTCGCATGGGGTGCCGATTACGAGCTGCTGCCCGAGGCCACCGAGCGGTTCCGCGAGGTGCTCGGCCGCACTCCCCGCGGGAGCAGCTTCGGCAACGGCAGGTTCGCGCGCAACGCCCTCGAGGCGGCCATCGGCGCGCACGCCTGGAGGCTGCGCGAAGTCGACGCCCCGTCCCTCGACCAGCTCAGACAGCTCGTGGCGCGCGACTTCGACGAGGAGCCTCTCGAGGACGGATCCGCTGGCGGTCCATCGGCGTCAGAGCCTGTGCTGACCCCTGCGGATCCGGGACCCCGTGACCGCCCCCTTGGAGGTATGCCGTGACGACCCCCGCGACCGCGACCTCGGCGACCGCTGCCCGCGTGGGCACAGCCCCGGTGCCGGGTGACCGTGTCCCGCTGAGCCCCGCACCCGGTTCCGCACCCGATTCCGCCCCGGGTCCCGCCACCGGTTCCGACCCCGGATCCGCCACCCCGGCCGGGCTCGCCGGACGGGCGTCCGTGCTGCTCGTGCGGCTCCGCGCCAGCCTGCAGGAGACCCCGGGTCGGATGCGTTGGCTGGCGTCGGTGGGTGTGGCGGTCGCCCTCGCCTTCGGGCTCGCCGGCGGCCAGGCCTTCCGGTCCGCCAGCGGCGCCCTCGACAGGGCCGGAGCCAATACCGACCAGCTCGTGCGGATCCAGGCCATCCAGACCAACCTCGTCCAGGCCGACGCCGACGCCACCAACGCCTTCCTCGTCGGAGGGCTGGAACCGCCCGCCCAGCGGGCCGACTACCTCAGGGCCGTCGGGTCCGCCACCGAGCTGATCGCCGAGGCGGCGCAGCACCAGCCGGCCGACGGTCCCGCCCTGGGTGCCCTCAACCAGTCGCTGGTCGCCTACGCCAGCCAGATCGAGCGCGCCCGGGCCAACAACCGCCAGGCGCTCCCGGTGGGCGCGCAGTACCTCAGGGACGCGAGTGCCAACCTGCGGGCCGACGCGCGGCCCATCCTGAAGAACCTCGTCGACGCCAACGACAAGCGGGTCGACGCCGAGTTCGACAACGCGGGCCGGGCAGCCCTGTGGCTGGTCATCGTCGGGCTGCTCGCCCTGGTGGTCCTGGCGCTCGAGCTGGTCTGGCTGGCTCGCCGGACCAGGCGCTACCTCAACGTCCCGCTCGCGGCCGGCGCCGTCGTGGTCCTGGTCGCCCTCGTGGTCGGCGTCGTGGCACTCACGGCAGTGGCGCGCTCCGTCGACACGGTGCGGACCGGGGTCTATGCCGCGACGCTCTCGACCGCGAAGGCCCGGATCGCCGCCTTCGACGCCAAGTCGAACGAGAGCCTCACGCTCATCGCCCGTGGTTCCGGCGATGCCTTCGAGAAGGCCTGGAAGGACTCCGATGCCGCGGTGCGGACCGAGCTCTCACACCTCGCCGGCAACCCTGCGTACGCCGGGTCGGGCGCCCTGCCGTGGCCCGGGTACGTAGGCGTGCACCGGCAGATCCGCACCCTCGACGCCAAGGGGGACTGGGACGGTGCCGTGAAGCTGGCCACCGGGACCGGGGCCAAGGCAGGCAACGGCTCCTTCGCCGCGTTCGACACCGCGTCGGCGCGGCAGCTGTCCAGTCTCAACGCCAAGGTCGCCTCGCGCCTTGACGGTGCCGGGACGTGGCTCCCCGTCGGCGGCGCGCTGGGCGTCCTGGCTGGCCTGCTGGCCGCCGCCCTGGCCTGGCGCGGCTTCTCGCACCGGCTGGAGGAGTACCGATGAGCCGCGTACGCGCAGCGGCGCTGGCCACCGTGGCCGTGGTGGCGTGCCTGGCGGTGGCATCGTGCTCCAACGCGGGCGCCTACGAGCAGACGCCGATACCGAAGAACCACGTCAGCGCCACCACGACTCCGACAACGCCCCCCACCACGACGACGCCGACGCCGACGAACCCCGACGTCGTGGCCGCCAACTGTCTGCCGTCCTACGCCCCGCCGGCGACGCTTCCGAGCCCTGGACAGATGCCCGCGGGCAGCACGATGGCCCGGATCCAGGCTCGCGGTCGCCTGATCGCCGGGGTCTCGGCCGACACCCTGCTGCTCGGCTCGCGTGACCCCGTCACGGGCAAGATCGTGGGCTTCGACATCGACATGCTGCACGCGGTCTCTCAGGCGATCTTCGGCAACCCCGACAAGATCGAGTTCCGTGTCATCACCTCGGGGCAGCGTCTGCCGGTGCTCGAGGCTGGCACTGTGGACATCGTGGCCCGCAACATGACCATCACCTGTGTCCGCTGGAAGACGATCGCGTTCTCCAGCGAGTACTACCGGTCCGGACAGAACGTGCTGGTCCGCCGAGGTGACACGTCCAAGAACGGTGGCCCCATCACCGGCATGGCCGACCTCGTCGGCAAGAAGGTGTGCGCACCCAACGCCACCACGAGCATGGACAAGCTCCGGACCTTCACCGGCGTCGTGCCCGTCGGCGCGGACACCCACACCGGCTGCCTGGTGCTGTTCCAGGAGGGCAAGGTCGACGCCATCATCGGTGACGCCACGGTGCTGGCGGGTCTCGTGGCCCAGGACCCCTACGCCCTCGTCGTCAAGGGCCCCACCTTCACCGCCGAGCCGTACGGTCTCGGGTTCAACGCGGCGAACGTCGACTTCGTGGCGTTCGTCAACGGTGTGCTGGCGCAGATGCGGGCGGACGGCCGGTGGACCAAGAGCTACAACTCCTGGCTGGCCCCGGCGCTGGGCCCGGCGCCGATCCCGGTCGCTGTGTACGGACGGACCCGGTGACTGCCACCATGGCCAGCGCCTCGGCTCCCGTCGCACCGGGACGGCTCGGCACGCCCCTGGTTGCCCTGGAGGCCCTGCGCTACCTCGAGGCGCTGGGCGCCTGGCGGGACCAGCGCAAGGCCGAGCTCGACCTGCTCGACGAGGCTGCGCTCGAGGCTCCGGACCAGTCGGCCTTCACCGGCGACCTGCTGCTCTCGATGGCCCTCTGGAAGTCGGTCTCCGACCGCTACGACCTGCTCACGGCCACCTGGGACTCGGGGCGCGCGGGCCCGACGGAGCTGGAGCGACTCTCCACTCTCGTCTGGGGCAGGGTCGACGCCACCCTCGCGGTCTCCCTGCCCGAGGCGTGCCGCCTCTCGGACGCGCTGGCCACCTCGTTGCGGGCCCGGCTCGGCCTCGACACGTCGCAGGCCGACGTCACCACCCGGCTCCGCGAGCTGCGCGCCGCGGTCGAGCGCATCAGGGACCTCGTCGACGGCGCGCCCTCCTCCACCGACGCAACGGAGTCGTCCACTTCGTCCACGTCATCCACGTCATCCACCGCGTCGACGCTGGCGCGGCTCTCGGCGCGCGTCGACGACCTCGGCGCCCGCTTCCAGCGGGGTGCGGACGTCGGGGGCCTCCTGGGTCCCCTGGAGCACGACGCCGCTCGCGCCGAGCGTGACCTCATCGTCGCGGCCTCCCGGCGCGCGGCCGACTCCCGTGACTCGGCCCGCGCCCACGCCCTGCGTGCCGAGCTCGAGGCACAGGGCGCCGCACTGCGTGACCTCGCGGCCCGGTGCGTCGCCGAGGTGGTGTCGCCCCCTCGCTTCGCCGTGCCCGACGTGTCCACCCTGGGGCCCGTTCCGAGCGACCCCGCGGCCGTCGACGCCTACCTGGTGCGCCTGGACAAAGTCCGTCGCGCCATGACCGTGGCGCAGGACGCGTATGCCGCGGCGTTGTCCGAGCGCGACGAGCTGCGCGGGCGCCTCGGGGCGTATGCCGCGAAGGCTGCAGCTCTCGCCGCCTCACCGTCGGACGCAAGGGTCGACGCGGGGCGAGCGCGAGACCTGGAGGAGCTCGAGACCCGCGCCCTCGAGGTGCTGGACCAGACCCCGGCCGACCTGGCGCGCGCGCGAGGCCTCGTCGCGGCATACCAGGCCTATCTCGGGGCCGCGCTGGGCAGCGCCCAGAGCACGCCACGCCAGACCGGCCGGCCCGGTTCAGGAGCAGCCTCATGACCACGACCGTCGCGTGCACCCAGCCGGGCTGCACCGGAACGATTCTCGACGGGTACTGCGACGTGTGCGGCTCACCGGGCGCCACTGCTGCCGCGTCCGCGGACATGTCGGTGCCGACGGCGCCGGCCGGCATCGACCAGACCCCGTCCATGGTGTCGCGGGCCTCCAACCGACTCGCCTCCACGGCCCTGGGGTCGGCCCGAAACGCCAGTGGTAGCAAGGTCACCCGCCGGCTGGGCACGTCCTCACAGCGACTGCGGGGCGCCCGACTCGGCGCGGGACTGACCTCGATCCCACCCGTGCCGACGGTCGACGCGGCCAAGGCCGTGCTGGCGGACCCGATGGTCCCGGAGGAGCGGCGAACCTGCCCGTCGTGCGGGTCTCCCGTCGGCCGGTCCAGGGACGGCCGCCCCGGCCGCACCGAGGGGTTCTGCCCCACGTGCCGCAACCCGTTCTCCTTCACCCCCAAGCTGCACGAGGGCGACGTGGTCGGTGGACAGTACGTCGTCGCCGGCGCGATCGCGCACGGCGGGCTGGGCTGGATCTATGCGGCGCGCGACCGCAACGTGTCCGACCGCTGGGTCGTGCTCAAGGGCCTGCTGAACTCGGGCGACCCCGACGCGCTGGCCGCGGCCATCGCCGAACGCCAGTTCCTGGCCCAGGTCGAGCACCCGCTCATCGTCGAGATCTACAACTTCGTGTCGCACGAGGGCGCGGGCTACATCGTCATGGAGTACGTCGGCGGCACGTCGCTCAAGCAGCTGCTCAAGGACCGGATGAAGAAGGCCGGCGGCACCTACAGCCCCCTGCCCGTGGACCAGGCGATCGCCTTCGTCATCGAGGTGCTCCCGGCCTTCCAGTACCTCCACGACCTCAACCTCGTCTACTGCGACTTCAAGCCCGACAACGTGATCCAGGTCGGCGACGCCGTCAAGCTCATCGACCTCGGTGGGGTGCGGCGGCTCGACGACGTCGACTCGGCGATCTACGGCACGACGGGCTACCAGGCGCCGGAGGTGCCACAGGTCGGGCCCTCCGTGGCCTCGGACATCTACACCATCGGCCGCGCGCTCATGGTCCTCACCACCGAGTTCCGCGGGTACCAGAGCACCTACGTCGCCTCGCTCCCGCCGATCGACGAGACCCCCCTGTTCCAGAAGCACGACTCGCTCTACCGGCTGCTGCTCAAGGCGTGTGCGCCCGATCCTGCCGACCGGTTCGTCAGCGCAGACGAGCTGCGCGTCCAGCTCCTCGGGGTGCTGCGAGAGGTCGTTGCCCTCGAGCGCGAGGGAGCCGCGGAGCACTCCACGTCGTCCCTGCTCTTCGACGTGCCCACGGTCTCGGACGACTCCCTGGCCTGGCAGCACCTGCCCACCTTGCGCCGGGACGAGGGCGATCCCCAGGCGTCCTGGCTGCGGACGGTGAGCATCGACGACCCCGCCCAGCGGCTGGTGGCCCTGGAGGGCGCGCCGGCAACGAGCCCCGAGGTCCTGCTGGCCACTGCGCACGCAGCCCTGCACGCGGGCGACTACGACCGGGTGGACCAGGCCGTGCAGGCCCTGCTGACCGACGACCCCTGGGAGTGGCGCGCGGTCTGGATGGACGGCCTCGTCGCGCTCGCCCGCGGCAGGACGGCAGATGCCCAGAGCGCCTTCAACGCGGTCTACGGCCAGGTGCCGGGTGAGCTCGCCCCCAAGCTGGCCCTCGCGTTCGCCTGCGAGACCGGCGGCGAGGCCGATGTGGCCGAGTCGCTCTACGTCACGTGTGTCCGCACTGACGCCAACTACATCGCGCCGGCGGCGTTCGGCCTGGCCCGGATCCGCGCCGGCCGTGGTGATGTCGACGGCGCGGTCCGTGCCCTCGACCTCGTGCCGGCGACGAGCCGTGCCTTCACGCAGGCCCGGCGCCGACGGGCCGGGCTCCTCGCCGAGTCCGGTGGTGGGCTGCCGGCCCTCGCCGCGGCGCTCGAGAGCATCGACAACCTGACGATCGACCCGGTCGACCGATCCCGATTCCGCGTCGATGTGCTCGAGGCGGCCCTGTCCGTGGTGACCACGCAGGGCGCTGACCCGACGGTCTCCCTCGCGGGTCACCCTGCCTCGGAGCCCGCGCTGCGCGACGGGCTCGAGTCCGCGTACCGCGACCTCGCGACGCACGCTCCCAGCCAGCAGGAGCGCGTGCGGCTCGTCGACCAGGCCAACTCGGTGCGCCGGTGGACGCTGCGATGACCGGGACCGGGAGTGGCGTGGACGCCGAGGCCACCCGAGAGGGTGGTATGCCGGTGGCGGACGTCGCACTGACGTGCCCGACCTGTTCGGCTCCGATCGGCGAGAGCGACCGGTTCTGCGAAGCCTGCGGCGCCGAGCTGACTCCTGCGGTGGCACCACCGACGCAGGCGACACCCGTGGCGGTCGCCAGGGCGTGCCACGAATGCGGCGGCGTGGTCGCCCCTGACGGTTACTGCACCCAGTGCGGTGCCGAGGCCGTCAGCGAGCGCGACCACTTCGTCGAGACACCTGCCCCGTGGGTTGCCGCGGTGTGCGACCGCGGTATCCGCCACTCCCGCAACGAGGACGCCATGGCGCTGCACGCCGGGGCGGAGCCGGGCAGCCACGCCGTGCTCGTCGTCTGCGACGGGGTGTCGTCCTCCACCGACTCCGACGTGGCCAGCCTCGCCGCCGCGCGGGCGGCGCGCGACCTGCTCACGGTCTCCCGGCCGCAGGCGCTCGGCACCGCGGCAACCCGGCGCACCGCGACGGCGAGGGCCATGGAGGTCGCCGTCGATGCCGCCAACGACGCGGTCATCCGCAACACCACCGCAGGCCCTGGGAACCCGGCGTCGTGCACGTTCGTCGCGGCGGTCATCCAGGAGTCCCAGCTCGTCGTGGGCTGGGTCGGGGACAGCCGGGCCTACTGGTTGCCCGACGCGGGCGCCGGGCAGCTGCTCAGCATCGACGACTCGTTCGCTGCGGAGCAGATCGCCGCCGGGGTGGCGCGCAAGGATGCGGAGAACGGGCCACAGGCGCATGCCATCACCCGGTGGCTCGGCATCGACGCGCCGGACCACACCCCCCGGACCGCTTCGCTCGACCTGACCGAGCCGGGGTGGGTGCTGGTGTGCTCCGATGGCCTCTGGAACTACTGCTCCGAAGGGGAGGCGATGTCAGTCCTGTTGCGCGACACTGCTTCGACCACCGGCTACGCCCCGCTCGACCTTGCCGACGGCCTGGTCGACTGGGCGAATGCCCAGGGCGGCCAGGACAACATCACGGTGGCCCTCGCCCGGGTCGGTCCACCGACGCCGGTGTCGACGACGCCGGTTTCGACGACGCCGACTTCGACGGCGCCGGGCACGGCGGAAGCTGGCACCACCCCCGAGCCGGCGCAGGCGGCATACCAAGAGGAAGGCACGCCAGATGGCAACGTTCTCAGCTGAGGTGTTCCAGAACGAGTTCCTGCCCGACGGTGGGACGGACGTCCACGCCATCGTCACGGTGACGTGTTCCGGCGCGGGCGAGGCGGGGCAGACGGACTCGGGCGAGGCCGGCGAGATCGTCATCGTCGACACCTCCGGCTCCATGAAGGGCGAGAACATCGTCGCCGCCCAGCAGGCCGCCGCCGCGGCGCTCGACCAGGTGCTCGACGGTGTCTGGTTCGCCGTCATCGCGGGCAGCCACCTGCCCCGCCTGGCGTTCCCCGTCACCCCGGAGCCCGCGATGGTGCGGATGGACTCACAGGTCCGGGCCCAGGCCAAGGCGGCGGTCGGCTCGTTCTTCGCCGATGGCGGGACCGCCATGGGCACCTGGCTCAGGCTGGCGACCAAGGTGTTCGCGTCGGTGCCCACGCTCGCGCAGAGGCACGCGATCCTCCTGACCGACGGCATCAACCAGCACGAGTCACCGCAGGAGCTCAGCGCCGCCATCGAGCAGGCCAAGGGCCTCTTCCAGTGCGACTGCCGCGGCGTCGGCGAGGACTGGCAGGTGGCCGAGGTCCGCCGCATCGCGACAGCACTGCTGGGCAGCGTCGACCTGATCGCCCGCCCCGAGGACATGGCGGCGGACTTCGAGCAGATCATGCGCCAGGCGATGGGCCGCGGGGTCGCGGAGGCGTCGCTGCGGGTGTGGGCGCCGCAGGGGGCCGAGGTGCTGTTCGTCAGACAGGTCGCGCCGACCGTCGAGGACCTCACGCCACGTCGGCAGGAGGTCAACCCGCTGACCGGGGGCTATCCCACCGGGTCCTGGGGCGACGAGGCGCGTGACTACCACGTGGCGGTGCGGCTGCCCGCGAAGTCGGTGGGACAGGAACAGCTCGCCTCGAGGGTGCAGCTGGCCGTGGGTGACACCGTGGTGGCCCAGGGCCTGGTCAAGGCGCTGTGGTCCAACGACGACACCCTGACGGCGCGGATCGACCCGGCCGTCGCGCACTACACCGGGCAGGCCGAGCTCGCGGAGGCAATCCAGGACGGCCTCGCCGCGAAGGCAGCGGGTGACACGACCACGGCGACCGCCAAGCTCGGACGGGCGGTCCAGCTCGCGGCGCAGACCGGCAACGACGAGGCGACCAGTCGTCTGCGCAAGATCGTCGAGATCGACGACGCGGACACCGGCACGGTCCGGCTGCGTCGCGCGGTGAGCAAGCTCGACGAGATGGCGCTCGACACGGCCTCCACCAAGACGACGCGGGTGAGGAAATGAGCGCCGTCAGGTGTCCGAACGGGCACGACTCCGTCGCGACGGACTACTGCGACGTGTGCGGGGCGCCGATCGCGCAGGAAGGTGCCGCGTCGGCCGGCGCGTCGGCCGGCGCGTCGGCCGGCGCGTCAGCGGCTGGGGGATCCAGCGGTGCTGCGGCTCCTGGCGCGGCTCATGGTGCGGCACCTGACGCCGCTCCTGAAGGTGCGGCATCGAGCGGGCAGGCGCCGACGCAGGAGTGCCCCAACTGCGGGACCGACAACGACTCGGCCGCCCTGTTCTGCGAGGCGTGCGGCTACGACTTCACGACCGGCACGATGCCACGGCCGGCGGAGGTCGCGCCGACCTCGGCCCTCGACCTGGGCGCAGGGGTGGGGTCTGCCGGCCCGCAGCCCGACGCGCAGGCACCTGACGCGAAGGCACCCGACCCGCAGGCGCCCGTTGCGCCCGAGGTCTCCGTCGGCTGGGTGGTCGAGGTGTGGGTCGACCCTGACTGGTACGCGTCCCAGGAGAGCGACGACCCGTGTCCGTCGCCCGGACTTCCGGAGACCTTGCCGTTGCGGCGGCAGAGCCTGCTCATCGGCAGGCCGTCGGTCAGCCGGGGGATCCACCCCGACATCGACCTCGCCTCCGACCCTGGGGTGAGCCGCCGGCAGGCCCAGCTCACGACCGACGGTTCGCGGTGGTGGGTCGAGGACCTGCAGTCCTCCAACGGCACCTACGTCGGCTCCGCGAGCGGCCCGCTGCCCGAGACCCCGGTGACACCTGGCCAGCGTCGCGAGCTCGCCGAGGGCGACCGGGTCTATGTCGGGGCGTGGACCCGGCTGGTCGTGCGGCGCGCGACGGCGGAGGAACAGGCACTCTGACCTACCGGACGGTGCCGAGGTCGTCGGCAGGTGCACCGACGTCGGCCCACGCAAACCTGCGCGGCCACAGGCAGCGTCACCCTTTGGAGGTAGGCGTGGGCGCTGATCTGGGGGCAGACTGCTGAAGGTGCTGGAACGGCATACCTGAGGCAGTGGGCGCGCTGAGGGTGCCCGCACCGCACGACTGAGGGTGCTGGAACCGCACGCCAGCTGTGATGTCGCGATCGGAGGCGCACGTGACCGAGTCCGAGGACAGGTCTGCAGCGAGCGCCGCGGCGGTGGCGCGTCTCCAGGCCAGGCTGGCCGAGACGCAGGAACAGCTGGCCGCAACGAGCGAGATCCTGGCCGTGCTGGGGACGTCCGCCTCGGGTGAGGCCGAGGTGTTCGACGCGATCGTCGAGCGGGCTCGCCGGTTGTGCTGGGCCGATGCGGCCACGATCCACATCGCCACCGAGCACAACTTCACCATGGTGCACTCGGTCGGCCTGCGGCCCGACTACCTGGAGCTGGCCACTCGCAAACCGGTGCCGCGCGACCGCACCTCGCTGGTCGGCCGGGTCGGCCTGGACGGCAGGACCCAGCAGATCGTCGACGTGCTCGCCGACCCCGACTACGACCGCCCCGAGTTCCAGAGCAAGAGCGGCATCCGGACGATCATGGGCGCCCCCATGATCGTCGAGGAAGAGGTGGTGGGGGTGCTGTCGGTGTGGCGCACCATCGTCGACCCGTTCGACGACCGGGTGCGGAGCCTGCTCAGCACGTTCGCGGCGCAGGGAGCCCTGGCCCTGCGGAACGTGGGCCTCTTCCGGGCGCTCGAGAGCCGGTCGGACGAGCTGTCGTGGAAGGTCGAGCAGCTCGAGGCGCTCTCTGAGGTCGGTGAGGCGATCAGCTCGTCCCTGGACCCCGACGAGGTGCTGACGACGATCGTCAAGCACGCCGTCCAGCTTTCGGAGACCGACGGCGGGTCGCTGATGGAGTACGACGAGGAGACCCGGCTGTTCGGGGTGCGCACGACCTACGGCACCAGCCGCGACGTGGTCGAGCGCCTTCGGCAGTCCCGCATCCACGTCGACGAGACCTTCGTGGGCCGGACGGCCGCCTCGCGCACGGTGGCCCAGATCCCCGACCTGTCCGAGCGCCAGGACCTCGACCCGCACCTGACCCTGCTCCACGAGGCCGGCTGGCGCTCCCTCGTCGCGATCCCGCTCACCCGGGCCGACCGGATCGTCGGCGCGCTGGTCGTGCGGCGCAAGCAACCCGGTGTGTTCAGCGACGAGACCTGCGAGCTGCTGTCGTCGTTCGCCAGCCAGTCGGCCATCGCGCTGACGAACGCCCGGCTCTACCAGCAGCTCGAGCGGCAGAGCGCCGAGCTGGCCGACGCGAGCCGGCACAAGTCCGAGTTCCTGGCGAGCATGTCCCACGAGCTCCGGACGCCGCTCAACGCGGTGATCGGCTTCTCGGAGGTGCTGCTGGAGCGGATGTTCGGTGAGCTCAACGAGCGCCAGGCCGACTACCTCCAGGACATCCACAGCGCCGGTCGCCACCTGCTCGCGCTCATCAACGACGTGCTCGACCTGTCGAAGGTCGAGGCAGGTCACATGGAGCTCGACCGGACCTCCTTCGATGTGGCCGAGGCCCTCGACTACGCGCACCTGCTGGTCCGCGAACGGGCCTCTCAACACCGGATCAAGGTCACGGTGGACGCGTCCAAGGAGGAACTGGGGACGATCTGGGCCGACCAGCTGCGGTTCAAGCAGATCATGCTCAACCTGCTCAGCAACGCAGTGAAGTTCACGCCCGACGGAGGTCGGGTGCGCGTCGTCGCGCACCGGGTCGAAGGGGATCTCGAAGTCAGCGTCACCGACACGGGCGTGGGCATCGCGCCGGAGGACCAGGCCCGGATCTTCGACTCCTTCCAGCAGGGCGGCCGGTCCAGCTCGTCGGCCGAGGGCACGGGCCTGGGTCTGACGCTGACCCGCCGGATCGTTGAGCTGCACGGCGGGACGTTGTGGCTCGAGAGCACCCTCGGGGTCGGCAGCACGTTCGGGTTCCGGATCCCCCTGAGCGCCCAGCCGCGCCTGGTGCCCGACGCTGACGCTGACGCCGACTGGGGTCGCGAGGGGGAGGACTCCCGGCCGACGATCCTCATCATCGAGGACGACGAGAACTCAGCGGAGCTGGTCTCCGTGCACGTCCGCGCGGCCGGTCTGCGGCCGGTGGCGGTGGGGACCGGCGAGGAGGGACTGGACGCGGTGCGCTCAATGCACCCGGCCGCCGTCATCCTCGACATCCGGTTGCCCGGCATGGACGGCTGGGACGTCCTGGGCGCGCTCAAGGCTGAGCCCTCGACGGCCGACACGCCGGTCGTCGTCGTCAGCGTGCTCCCCGAGCGCGGCCGGGGCTTCGCTCTCGGCGCCTCCGACTACCTCGTCAAGCCGGTGGCCAGGGATGACCTCTTGGCGGCCCTGCGCCGGGTAGGCGTGGGCCCGCCCCACCAGGTGGCGCACCGGCGGATCGTGGTGGTCGACGACGACCCGGCAGCGCTTGAGCTGGTGCAGGTCACCCTCGAACCACTCGGCTGGGACGTACGGACCTGCGCCCACGGCGCCGAGGCCCATGCGGTCGTGCGCAGCGAGTCGCCGGCGGTGGTCCTCGTCGACCTGCTCATGCCGGACACCGACGGCTTCGCGGTCATCGACGCGCTCCACCACGACCCGAACACGCAAGGCATCCCCATCGTCGTGCTCACGGCCAAGACGCTCACGGCCGCCGATCGGCGCCGGCTCAAGGGGCGCGTGGAGTTCGTGGCGTCCAAGAGCCGTCTCGACCTGATCCAGCTCTCCACCCGCCTGGCTGGCCTCGCCGGCGTCCCCGCCGCCCTGCCGGACTAACTACCTTGGGTATGCCGCGTGCTTCCGCCTCCCTCGTCGCTTGAGTTTCCTCGCGGTTGGCGTCGAGAACGGGCTCAGCTGAGTGCTGCACAGAGGTCGAGCGCCGATCCGGAGTGGCTCTGTACCTCCCAGACCCCGGTGGGGGAAACGGTGTAGGTCACCTGTCCCGTGTAGAGCGTGGTGGACGGCCCTCCGACATCGGTGGAGAACAAGATGATGATGTAGTGCCCGGTGGCGCTGACGGTCTGGCTTCCGTCCGCGCGGGTCGTGGTGCGAGTCACCGCTCCGTTGGACTGGAACGACACCGCCTGGTGTGTGTCGTCGTTGGTGACGGTGACGTTGCTCCCCGTCCCGGCGACGATGACGCGACTCGGGTTGCCGCCTTGGCCGTTAGCGGGCCGCACGCTCTGATTGCCACCAGAGACGGTGAACGTCACGGGGAAGTCTGCGCAGGCCTCTCCCTGGGGTAGTGAGAAGCTGTCGGCGTAGCTGGCTGCGGGTGCGGCCAAGAGCGCGGCTCCGGCGCAAAGGACGGCGGAGGTGGCACGCGCGAAAGTCTTGCGGGACATGGTTAACCTGCCTTTGCTTGGGCTTGGGGACGTTGCCTGCATCAACACCCTCCTACCCACGGACGCGTTCGGCTTCCTCCAATTGGCGTAATCGCAGCGGGGAGCGGTCAACCACCTGACGTGGCGGCGTTCAGGCTGCTCCTCGGTTTGGCTGCGGAGCGCCGGGAGGTTGTCCATCAACCTGGGCCGCTCGGGCCTCCGCCGCCGACGATGTACTGGGCCCGCGAATCGGGCTCGCCGTCGCCGAACTGGATCAGGCCGCACCGCTTGCATGTCGACTTGACCGTGTGATCCGGCAACCGGTGATGATTCCATCGGTGGCCGACGAGACGGCATGTCAGGCGCTTCACGTCCATAGCTTCAGTGTGGCGCGCATGGGCGATAGCGCGAGCCTCTGCGTGTCTTGTGGTCGCGTTGCGCGGGGCGAGGTCCGGAGGCCGGCCGGGTTCATGCCGATCCATGGGCGCCAAACCAGCCACTCGTCTCCACGTCGCCTGACACACTCGCCACCGTGACCGAGACTCTCGTCTATGCGGCAATCATCGCCCTCGCCTATGGCATCGGCGGCTGGATCGGCTACCTCATAGGCAGGCGACGCGGCCGCGCACGAGCATGGATCGACCTCACCGCCGACCCCGCGCAAATGCGCGCCATCGCCGCAAGCATCGAGGACGCCCGATTCCGATCGGCCGAGGCCGACGCCACACGCAGAGTCGGAGGCCTGATCCCGCGCGAGGAATGAGCGACCTGAAGCGAAAGGCCGTCGTAGCTGAACTCGCGCGTGCCGAGAGCGAAGGCTGGAAATGGCCTCCCACCTCCGAAAGATCGTTGTGCCCTCGTGCAGATTTGACTGCCGACACCCGCTTTAGGAGCGAGCCCGGGGGCAAGCTGAACTCCGAATTCCATTGTGCTGCAACGGCTTCACCCACGGCGCATACTTGGTGGTTGGGGCTACTTCGGGCCCTGCGGGTACCTCTGAGGTACCCGCTAGCCGGCTTGTTTGTGTCAGTCGTCGAACTTCGCGATTGCGTATGGGTCCGGGCCCATGCCCTGGTAGTCCGGTTGCGGGATGAAGGACATCGAGTCGACGAAGCGGAAGACTCCCGGGGCGTCGATGAGTGCGTCCCAACCCCGCGCGTGAGCAATTTCGTAGGCGGCTTGCTCTGGTCGCTCCACGGCCTCCCGTCGCTCCTCGTCGGTCTCGTCGGGGTAGGCCTCCTGCCGTGCCTCGCGGCCAGCCGCGATGAAGGCCTCCGGGTTGTGGACGTTGAAGTCCCAGCGACCGACCGCGCTCAGTACAGCGGCGGGCTCCCAATCCTCGTCATCCTCGTCATCATCGTCGAACTCGTCCTCATCGAGTTCGATCTTGAGGGGGTACGAGCCGCAGAGGTCGAACTCCGCATCGTCGAACGCCGCGGCGGCTCGCGTGAGTCGGTCAACGGCCGCGAAATAGGCCTTCATCTCGCTCTCTCGACCGGTCCGGTCCAGTACCAGGGCTGCATGGGCATCGAGGGCGGCGTGCAGCTCCTCGAGCCGCTGCCCGTAGGCCGCTCTTGCCGCAGGCGTCCACTGTGTCTCGACGTACTCCTCATCCATGCAGCGAAGGCTAGTTGCCGGACCGGTTCCCACCGCCAAGTTTGGGCGACCACATCCAGCCACCGACCCGATAGCGGAGCAGGGGAGCCGGCCGGAGTGGTTGGGTCAAGGGTGGCCGCAGGCCATCACGGAGTGACGCGTAGCGCCCTTGATGCGGCCCGGAGGTGGGCGGAGAGTGGAGCGCAGGGTCGGCGGCTCATAGGTGACTCAGGAGTCGTGCTCAGCGGGTGGGGGTGTTGGTTCGCGATGCTGTCCTCTGTAGGGGCTGAGTTGGCGGTGGGCCGCGACGACCAGTCCAAGCCAGGCGAGCATGCCGAGCGCCATGCCTATTGCTGCTCCGTCGCCGGGTGCACCGATCGGCCAACCGAGGAGTCCGCCTGCCAGAGCTCCGATGGCCATGAGGGTGAACAGGTAGAGCCAGCTGTTGCCGTACGACCACAGATCGCTGAGGTGCTTGGCTCGCGACTCCTTCACGGTGCGACTCTACGGCTGAGGGAGTCCGGCGATAGTGAGCCTGGTTGGTGCCGGTACGGCCGCCACTCGATTCCGCCCCCTCGTGCAGGCGTGGTGGCTAGCCTGTGGTGGGACCCGGCTGTGACCGCGAACCGAAGGGGTGCCGTGCTTCGTTTGATCACATTCTTGCAAGAGAGAATCACCGAGGACGAGAGGGCTGCCCAAGCGGCTCCAGGTTCCCAGTGGGGATCCTTCACGGCATCAGACCCTGAGGGAGCATCCGTTTTCGACGAGCACTGGGCCCTCTTCTACCCCGAAGAGTACGAGGCCGATGCCGGCCTGCGCGGTAGGCGTTCGGCAGTGGGTCCAAGCTACGTGAACGAGGCCAAGGAAGGTTTGGTGCGCCATGTGGCGCGGTGGGACCCGGCGCGGGTGGAGCGCGAGTGCGCGGCGAAGCGGGCCCTCATCAAGGCGGCTATCTGGTCGATCCGCTTTGATGGCGATGAGGGACCATTCGGAGACTTCGAAGGGATTCGAGCCCTGGCCAAGATCTACGAGGGCCACCCGGAATACGCGGCGGTCGAGCGCGACGGCTGGAACGGTGTGCTGGCCGACGAGGTCGACGAGGTTCGCGCCCTGGTGCTGTGACGCACAGCAACCGGCCGGTCCAGCTGTGGTGGACCGGTCCTTCGTCGTGCGTGGGGTGCGGTGGGGTGCGCGTGGCGCGAAGCGCCTAAGCGCGGGGCCCCATCGCGGGGCCCCGCGCTTTCGCGGCGGAGCCGCGCTTGAGCCAGTAAGGAAAGTTCTCACGGACGCTGGGTGCGAGGAGAGTGGTCCGACAGGCGAGGTGCGACAGATCTCCGCCAACTGATGCGCGACAGACTTCCGCCTTCTGGGCACCCACGGGCCCATCGATGGAACGTCCTTCATGCCGATGAGCCGACGCACGCAGAAGATGGCCCGTGTGCGCAGTCCCGGAAATCTGCGCTAGCTCCTGGGACGGGTGCGCGTACGCTGCCGGCGAGGAGGCGCAACAATGACGATCACGGAGTTCCTACTGGCTCGGTGCGACGAAGACGAGGCGCTCGCAGCCCTTCAGTCTGGTGGCGCATTGGCAAGCAGCCGCAGCTTGGCCGAGGTCGACTCCAAGCGCAGGATAGTCGCTGCGCACCCGCTCGAGCCGGGATACACCGCCCACGGGCTGCTCGGTTGCAGTACGTGCAACGCTTTCCAGTTCCAGAGTGCGAGCCGTCAGACGCTGCCTGGGATCTGCGAAACGCTCCTAGCCCTGGCCTCCATCTACGCCGACCACGTGGACTGGACCGAGGAGTGGAACCTGCGCCCTCCCGTTGATTGAGCCGCGCCCACCAGCCGCTACCTCGTCCAGTAGATGGAGTCGCCCCCGAGACCGTATGGACGCATCTTGAAGGTCACATCCTTGCTGTCTGCGACGCTGAAGCCGACCTGGTACGTCAGGGTCCTGCCCGGCTTCACCGCCGCGCCTCCGCCGTTGCCCTTCAGCTGGTCGTCGCCGAAGATCTGGTCACCTTCGACGCCATGACCCGACATCTCATCCAGTTGAGGGTCCTCCGGGTTGAGCCCTGAGATGGCGTAGTCCAGGCCCAATTGGAAAGTCTCCTTGCCTGTGTTCTTGATACGCACGGTGAAGAAGACGTTCTCGGCCTGCGTGGCGCTGGACCGATCCCGGGGCGTGAACTTGGTTGGGGCAGAGACGGTGACCGAGAGAGAGATGGGCTCTCCACGCGTGGGGTACGCCATGTAGGGGACCGTGTCGCCGTACCTCGGGACGGTCGGGACGTCCGAAGCGCCTGTCGAAGAAGGCGAGGACGTTCCCGAATTGGGGGGCGTGGCTTCCATCGAATCGGAATCGCACTTCCGCTCGACGCTCAGACGCGGGGCAACGGTCGCCGACGTGCCTGCCTCGGGTATCTGCGAGCAAACGGTCCAGTTCGACTCGTTGAGGATCCCGAGAACCCCGCCACCCACGATCTCGATGTCGTCGTCAACGCCGGCGCGCTTGACGTCGCTTCGCGCCTCATCAAGGCGCTTGCCCACCACGTCCGGCATCTTCGTCGGCGGCTCCTGCGAGCAGGCCGACAAAGCAACTGCGCTGACAGCCACCAGCGCCACAGCCAACATTCGCATTTGTCGATCCTTCCCGGCACCGAGGACAGTGCTTTGTTCCGTTGCAGTGCTTGATCTGGTGAGTCATAGGCCCACCTCCCGCGTCGCGCGATCCTGACATAGCGGGCAGGGACCCGGTGGCCAATCAGGCCCAACCGCTCCAAACGTGAGGCGCTCAACGCGGTCGACGCAGCTTGAGGTTGCCCGTTCGCGCCGTCTCAGAAGTCCTCATCCGTGAGGCCGAGTTCGTCCCACCTGGCGGCGGCTTCGTTGCGGTCCAACCACGCAAAGTCGAATACGCAGGCGTCTCCAGACACGGAGTAACGGAAGGTCTTGCCGAGGATACGGCGCTCCTCCAAGGTGCTCGGTCCGTGATGATCGAGCTTGCCGACGTCGAGTTCGCGAACCGTCAGCCAGTCGGGGCCGTAGTCCTCGAATGGGGGTTCCCTGTGGCCATCCAGCCAGATGATGCGAAACCACGGCCACAGCCCCCTCGAAGGGAAGGTCATGCGGCCGACGACGCTGGCGAGGTACCCGCGGAGTTCGCCGTCAACAGAGAGGGTTCCCACCCCGTGGTCATAAACACGCAACTCCGGGTCAGGCAGCGTGTAGGAGTCGTCTTGCCCTGCCATGCGACCGATTATTGCCTGCACACGCAGCATCACCCGACGGAGCACACTGGGCGCGAGGAGCCCGCAACTCGTCGGCTGGCACGGCGCGGCACCATCGGCCAAGGTGCTCCTATGCGCGAATTCGTTGAGGCCGAGTGTGAACGGCATGGACTTGATCGACACATATACGTCCACGAGGCCGGTCACGCTGTCGCCGCGGTCGATCATGGCATTCCCTTTAGGCAGGTGACCATCTACGCCGAAAGTGGCGGACCACAGTTCGGAGATGGCTTGTACCAGGCCGCGGCCGCTGTAGAACTCCTCTCCGAAGACCCAGTCGCCTGGGTACCCACGGACGTGATCGCGTCCTTGCGATTCCTCCTCGCGGGCACCATGAGTGAGACGGCGCTCCTCGAGCACGCTATCGAGGATGGCTATCGCGAGGACTTCAACATCTGGAGACGAGGCCTGGGCAAGACGGACGCGATGACCCGGACCGAGCTCGACGAACTGGCGGGAGGCAACTTTCTCGACGAGTTGAACCAGGCCGAAGAGTGGGCAAAACTCAACCAGGTGCGGATCGAGAGACTCGCTGGCCAGCTCGCAGAACTGTCGCGTCCTGGCAGCATTTCGTACGAAAACGTTGTGGCCCTAGTTCAGGGCTAGGTTCGGGCGAATCGCAGTGGTCACAGGGCCTTGCCTGGTCAGTTGCCTCAGATTCGGCACCTGCACTAGTTCGATCGCTGCGCGTTCGACGGCGCTCTGCCTTCCTCTAGGTTCTTCTACGAGCCTCTGCGGTCCCGGCTAGATTGCTGGAGGGGAGAGCCCTCCACACCCAAGAACGAAATCGGCGGGATGGGTCTGGACCCGGATGATTGCAATGCGGACGAAAGGAGAGCAGCAAGTGGTCGGTGTGGATTGCGCCGGTGACGTCGGGGGTCACCGCTTGGCGCTCCCCGTGCCCGTGTCATGCGGGACCCCATCGCATTTCGAGCCGGGGCGGGCTACCCCGAGGTCGGGTCGCTGAGGTGCTGCGTCAGGTGGTGGTGTCGCAGATCATCCGGAGCGTCGGCTATGACGTGGAAAGCGGCCGGCTCGAAGTCGAGTTCACCAATGGGTGGATGTACGAGTATGAGGACGTCCCGGCAAGCCTCTACCGGAGTCTGATGAGTGCCGAGTCCCACGGACGCTTCCTCCACAAGCACATCCGCGATCAGTTCGTGACGCGCCGGACCCGCTAGTCCTGGTCAAGTCTCGGACCGACGTGCCGTGACGGCCGCAGCGATCTTGTTGGCGACGGCAGCTGAGTCCTCATGCTCCCAGAAGCGCAGAACCAGCCACCCAGCCCGCGAGAGTTGTTGCATCGTGTCTTGGTCGCGTTCGACGTTTCGGGCGATCTTGGAAGCCCACCAGAGGGCGTTGGATTTGGCCGCAACGTAATGCTCAGGACAGGCGTGCCAGTAACAGCCGTCGACGAACACGGCAACTCTCTCCCGCCTGAACAGCAGGTCCGCGGTTCGCGGCAGCGCCTGAAGTGGACGAGCGTGAATTCGGTAGCGAAGCCCGAGAGCGAAGACAGCTCGACGCACCTTCAACTCCGGCGCCGTGTCCCGTGATCGCGTACCCCGCATGACGGCGGCCGCGCGAGCAGAGGAGGGCGGGGGTTGGTTGGGTCTGCGCGACTCCGTCACCACGCCCACTCCCTTGAGGTCTTCGGCTGTGTCGTCAGCAGTAGCTAGGCTACGGCTCGTGTCCGCCTCACTTTCGCTGCGTCCGGTTGCCGTCGATCTGTTCTCAGGCGCTGGTGGGCTTTCCCTGGGCTTGGAGCAAGCTGGCTTCGACGTGGTCGCTGCCGTTGAGTACGACCCGGTGCACGCCGCGACTCATGAGTACAACTTCCCGCACACCAGCGTGCTGTGTGCAGACATCGGGGCACCATTGAGTGCTTCCTTGGTTCGTGACGCGGTTGAAAAGGGTTTGGCAGCGCATGGACGCGCCAACTGGGACGGCGAGATCGACCTCATTGCCGGTGGTCCGCCATGTCAGGGATTCTCGCTGATCGGCAAGCGTCTCGTTGACGATGAGCGAAATCAACTGGTATTCCATTTCTTTCGACTAATATCAGAACTCCAGCCTCGTTATTTCATAATGGAGAACGTCCCTGGAATGCTGAAGGGCGGGCACGCCGGGATTCTGGCCGAGTTGATTGCAGAGTTCCGCGAGGCTGGTTATAGGTTCTCTGAAAGCAACGCATTCGCCACACTCAATGCTGCAGATTTCGGTGTCCCTCAGGATCGCAGCAGGCTCTTCCTGATGGGCACTCGTGCGGATCAAGCCGTCGTGGCGGCGCCTCCCGTTCCAACGCACGAGCCAGTGCCAAAGCGCGCACGAGCCGACTTCGTCCCTTCAGGCCGACTGCCGCTAGGACCTACCGTGGCTGGGGCATTGGCGGACCTGCCCGCTCCAGAGCGATTCGTCAGCCTCTTGGACTCGGACTGCGTACAACTGTCGGCTTCCGCATACTCACAGATGGTGGGCGCACGCAGTGAGTACGCGAGAATTCTGAGCGGTGAGATGGACGATCCAACAGACTTCTCTTACGAGCGAGTCTGGGATCCGACCATCCTCACCGGGTCCATGCGCACGGGCCATACGGACGTTTCGGTCCAACGCTTCCGCGCGACCCGCCCGGGCGCCACCGAACCGACGAGCCGGTTCTATCGGCTTGACCCCATGGGGCTCAGCAACACCCTGAGGGCCGGCAGTGGCAGCGAAAGGGGTGCATTCACCTCGGCTCGGCCGATTCACCCTAGTTCGCCGAGGGTTCTCACGAATCGCGAGGCTGCCCGCCTTCATTCGTTTCCGGACTGGTTCCGCACACACTCGACAAAATGGCATGGCTTCCGCCAGATCGGTAACGCCGTCGCGCCAATGGTGGGCCGCGCAGCCGCTCGCGAGGTGATCCGGGCTCTTGCTGTTTCCCCATCGCGACCCCGAAATGCGATCCACCTTGGCGATAGCCGCCTTCTTGGGCTGACCATGGCCGGTGCCCGAAGCCACTTTGGGGTAGAGCAGGTTGGTACGCCAAAGGGTCGAACACGGGGTGCCGTCCCAGGTGCGTTGTCCGAGCCGGTGTCTGGGCCGGCATGACGCCAATAGAGCTGACGCCAAACAGATATTCCCAGCTTATTGAGGATGTATTCTTTCGGAACTATAGCCCAGGACAAACGTCCGTCCAGTTTCTTCGTCAAGATATTGTGGACTCTGCTCGTCATTTGCAGATCAACCTTCCAAAGAACTTGGGAGATGTCCTCTACACTTTCAGATATCGTGCTGAGGTGCCACAAAGGGTTAGAAGCGCAGCCCCCAATGGTTTGGTGTGGGCGATATTCCCTGTAAAGAGTCGACCCGCAACGTACCGTTTCGCAGCCGTCCCGTTCAACGAGGTTAAGCCAACGCCGGGTCTTACGGTTGTTCGTGTCCCGGATGCAACGCCAGGCATGATCGAGAGATACGCGTTGTCGGACGAGCAGGCATTGCTCGCCAAGTTGCGGTACAACCGCTTGATTGACGTGTATACCGGCGTGACAACGTATTCACTGCAATCTCACCTTCGGACGAGTATCCCGGAAGGCCAAGTAGAGACCGACGAGGTCTACATCGGGGTTGATCGGTATGGCGCTCATCATGTATTCCCGGTCCAGGCCAAGGGCGGGAGCGACATCCTCAGCATTGTGCAGATATGGCAGGATTTTCGAATGTGCGAGCGAAAGTTTCCCAGCGTGCTCGCTCGACCGATCGCGGCCCAGTTCATGGCCGATGATGTGATCGCCCTCTTTTCCTTTGACTGGGATGGCGGTGACGGGGTGACCCTGCGTCCCGGGGGCGAACGACACTACAAGCTAGTGCCGCCTTCGGCTCTCACGGATTCAGAGTTGGCACGCTACGCCGCCGCAATTCCGCCTGAGGTGTAGGCCGAACACCCACACAGGGATTCCCCCGGGCGCGGGCCCGATCCAATGTCGAACAGTGCGGCGCGGACGTCAGGCGGGCGCCTCCGTGTCGCCGCAGGGCCTGCTCGCGGCCTCCCGCTGCGGAGTGCAAGTCTGAACTTCCATCCGAGCCCCGCTGCCCTGGCGTTCCGAGCTGATGGGCGATTTCCAGCCAAAGCGCCCCCATCGAGGTCGTGCCTGTCATACGTTCTGCCCATAGGTGCCTATGAGATCGGGGAAGTCCATGGCCAAGTCCGCCTCGGATCCGCTGCGCGTTGAGGCTGGAGCGGACAAGGAGCTCTTTGTCTCGATGCTTGTGAAGGACATCGAACTCCTGCCCGCGATCATGGACCTCATCGACAACTCCGTCGATGGCGCCAGAGCCACCACGCCGGGGGATCCTTCTCAGCACTGGGTGCGCATCGAGACCGGAGTTGACGGTTTCACCATCAGCGACAATTGCGGCGGCATCGACCTTGATACTGCTAGGAAACACGCCTTCCGATTCGGCCGACCAAAGGATCACGCGGGAGTCGAAGGTTCCGTCGGCCAGTTTGGGGTCGGGATGAAGCGTGCATTGTTCAAACTCGGGCGTCAATTCAGTGTGTCGTCGCGGAGTGCCAAGAATGCGTTCGAGTTGCAGGTCGACGTGGATGACTGGTTGGCCGACAAATCCTCCGAGTGGCAATTTCGAATGACTTCGATAGATACGAACTATTCGGGCGACGAAGGCACTGGAACGATAATTCGAGTCACGCGCCTTCACGAATATGTGCAGGAGGATCTCAAGAATCGGTTGGTTCTTGGTTCCCTTCGAGAGCAGATCCGACTGCGCCACCAGGCCAGTCTTGAGCAGGGCCTGTCTATCAGCCTGAACGGAGAGAAACTGCGCGGGCTGAATCCGAAGTTGATGTCCGGTCCCGGCTTTACTCCGATCAACAAGCGAATCATTGTTACGACCAATGAGGGCCAGGTTCACTGCCACATCGTGGCGGGCATTGCGGAAGCATCGAAGAACGACGACATCAAGGACGAAGGGCAAGCGGAAGGGTTCCGAACGTCTGGCGACGCCGGATGGTGGGTCTTCTGCAACGGCAGGCTCCTGCTGTTCGCGGAGCGCACGGAGCTCACGGGCTGGGGTACGGCAGTGGCGGCATATCACCCTCAATATCGTCGATTTCGTGGCTATGTCTATCTAGAGTCCTTGGACTCGTCTCTTCTCCCATGGAATACGACAAAGACCGGTGTGGATCAAGACTCGCGAGTATGGAGGCGGGTGCAGAGCGAGGTGAAGACCTCGTTGGTAGAGGTCGTCTCCGTGATTAATCGCCTGAAGACCGAACGAGCATCCTCTCTATCTCCCGAGTATGCGCCAGTAACCGCTGCGCTCGAAGGTGCGCGCTCCGTTCCGCTCAGCGAGCTAACCTCCTCAGTCTCCTTCCAAGTTCCGGCACTGCCCCGCCGCAAACCTGCGCCACCGAAGCTCAAGCACATCCAGTACGACGTTTCCCCGCAACAGTTCATCGACGTGGCGAGGGCGCTGGGGGTTTCGACTGCCACGAGCGTTGGCCGGCAAACTTTCGAGTATTTCTATGAGCGCGAAGTCGACGCAGAATGACAACGCTCTCGTACGAGTTTCGACCAACGAAGGGCCTGGTGCGAACGATCCTCGTGGAGGTGCTGAGCCACCTTGCGCCGCTGGCACCATTGTCGGAGTATCAATACGTCGGCTTCGGGGCCATAGAGTTCATGGACTTCGAAGCTATCCATCGTACTTTGGGCATACATCGCCTGATCAGTATTGAGCAAGACTCTACGATCATTCCCCGATGCCAGTTCAACAGACCGTATAAGGGAATAACGATTGAGCCGGGGAACTCTTTGACTGTGCTCCCCACCTTGAACTGGGCAGGTCTATCCATCGTCTGGCTCGACTACACCTGCTCCTTGAATCGCGAGGTAATCGCAGACATCACATATCTATCGCGCGTCCTGATCCCAGGAAGCGTATTGGCGGTCACCCTCAACTGCCACCCGACCAAGCCCGTCTCTGATCGTCTGGCGCAACTGGAGGAGCAGCTTGGGGCCGAGCGCATACCTGCCGGTGTCACCGACGCGACTCTTGGGGAATGGGGGATGGCCGAAACGCAGGCGCTGATTCTTGATTCGGAATTGCGCCATGAGGTAGGTGATCGGGGCGACGGTGCTACGTGGCGGCCGCTCCTCAATCTGCAATATCGGGACTCGGCAAGGATGCAGTTGATGGCTGGCGTGGTTGGGGCCCCGGCCGCTGACCGGATTCTCGAAGTATGCCGGTTCGACGACGTTCCGGAGGTGCGGTCAGATGGCTCGGCCGTGCAAGTGCGTGTGCCACTTCTCACCCACAAGGAGCGCGCCTGGCTCAACGAGCGCCTCCCGCATCGTACTGAGACGGCCTTGCCGAGACCTCGCGGAGTCAGTCGACAGGATGCCGAGGATTATGCGTCCATCTACAGGCGCTTCCCGGCCGCCATCGCTGGCTATTGAGAGCTCTCAGGGCTGCTCGAACCCCACGGATCGTCTTCGTCCAGACGACGTGACGACGTTGACCGCCTTCCCGTTAAAGCGGCATCGTTCAACTTTGTTCAGGTGGTGGGCTCAATCAAGCGACGCGTGTAACCCCTCGCCGTCAAGCGCTCGTAGGCGTCGAGAGCCTCGCGCGTTACCTCCTGCCGGGTCGCGAAGCCCCGTTGGGCATACACCGAGATACGTTGGGTGTCGCCTACGAGCATGTTGAGTACCTTGTCCTCGTCGCCGATGAATGCCATGTAGTCGGTTAACGACTGAGGTCGAGAGGAACAGACGACCTGCAGCTCAGGCCAAAGCTTGCGACAGGTGGCATATGCCCGACGCTGTTGATAGGGGCGGCTGATGATGGTCGCGGACTTGGGGTGGATGCCCTCGCGGTCGAGCATTGCCCGAGTCAGGGCGAAGTTCTCGCCCGTGTTGCGCGCACGTTCCTCCAGGAGGATCGCAGTGTCGGGCACACCAAGCTCTTCGGCGCGTTCGGCGTAGTGGACGGCTTCACCTCGGGGAAAGACCCCGACTGTCGTGGGCGCGTTGGCTCCGGTGAAGATGATCAGCGGGAAGCGCCCCTGGCGGTAGAGGTCTGCGGTGTGTTCGGCGACGCCGATGTCGTGACTCCCGAGCCCGATGGCGATGTCGGTGTTTCGCGGCTCGTGGTGCATCTGGTGGTAGTCCCAGAGGATCTGCGCATCGTCCATCACGCTCACGGCCGCCTCCTCAGTCGGGCATGTCGTAGGTGTAGGTCCACGAGAACCGCGACGCGGCGTGGACTCCGGTTGCGTACTCAACGGCATACCCGTCCTTGGTCCTCGTGATCCGCTCAAGGATCATCACTGGCTCTCCGGCTGGGAGTTCCAGTGTCGAGATCTCGTCCGGGGTCGGCATTCGGGCGTGGAACGTCTCGGTGACCTCATGCGGCTCAAGGCCCTGGAGGGTGAGGACAGCAAAGCCACCGCCACGCCCTGCTGGCCCCGGAGAGGGGTCGACCAGGGGAGTGCCCTCGACGTCCTCAGGCCGGTAGTAGCTCGTGAGCGTGTGAGTCGGCCGGCCCTCTTGTTTGACGATGCGAGCTCGTGCGTAGACCTGACTTTCGGGCTCGACGCCGAGCACCTCGACGGCCCTTGGTGGTGTGCTGACCAGTTCGACGGTCTGGGTCTGGTCGGTGCGCTGCCACGGCTGTCCGGATGCCTCACGGTCGGCGATAAACGCGACACTATCGCCGAACTTCCACTTGCTCTTGGAGTACCGCTCGGCCCCAAGTCGCCGCATGGGTGGTCGTTCGCGAACGACGGTCCCTCGTCGTCGAACCGGGGTCACCAGACCCTCGGCCTCGAGGAGGGCAACGGCGTTGCGGATGGTCTTGACGTTGACTCCGAACTCGGCTGCCAGGTCGTCCTGCTTGGGCAGCGTGGACCCGGGGCTGTAGTCGCCCCGCTCGATCTCGCCGCGCAGTTGCGCCGCAAGCTCTCGATAGCCCATGCCCATCCGATGCCTCCAGCCGTGCTCTGACCTGCCATAACGCTACTGCTAATCAACCCAAAGTAAAAAGTTGGCAAATAGAACCGGCTCTAAAATCGCCCATATGGTACGTTCCTCAATAGAACCACCTCTAAGTGGTTCCACTACGAGAGGGAGTGTCATGGCTATTCAGCAGAGGATGCGGGTCCGGTTCGAGGACGTGTTCCCTGAGGGTGTGGGGATGCGCGGGTCGGTCGCCGCTGTGGAGGACTTCGATCTGATCCAGGCAGCGAAGGCTGAGGGTCGGGAGCCGGGGGACGTGCAGGTGCGGGACAAGGAGTCCGGTCTGCGGGTGTGGGAGGTCAGGGTCGTTGACTATGACGAGGAGGCGCCCAAGAACCAGGGTGAGGTAACGGTGAAGATCGCTGCCGATGTGCAGCCGGTGCCTCCGTCGAAGGTGGAGGGTCAGAAGCTGCGGCCGGTGGAGTTCGAGAACCTGACGGTGACGGCGTGGATCGATGACCGTGGGAAGCGGCCGAAGATCGGTTGGTCGTTGCGCGCGGACGGGATGCACGCCCCCGGTGCCAAGCCCAACGGGTCGACCGCTGCCAAGACGCAAGGGCCGGCTGAGAAGGGTGCGGCGTGATGCGCCCGGTGGAGGCGGTGCAGTGGGCGGACGCGTTCGACGTGGAGGTGAAGGACCTCCCGGCGGTCCTGACCCATGAGGTCGCCCGCGTCGATGGGGTCCGCACCGAGCTGGCGAAGCTGGTCCGGGAGTTCGTCAACGCCCCTGACGACGAGGTCCGCCGTGGAATGCACCGGGCCTACTCCGCCCTTGGTGCGGCCCAGTCCCGGGTGATGACGGTCGCGGCGGACGCTCGCCGGTCGGCCTGAGAGGGGTTCGTGATGAGTGTGCCCAGGGGTCCGATGTTCGGCAGCGACGAGCCGGTGCCGATGGTGATCGAGGCGGTCGTGCGGCTCGTGCTGCTGGCGGTGCGATCGGTGTTCCGGCTGGTCCGGTTCGCGATCCGTCGCCCCCGGGTCGCCTCGGCGGCAGGCTCGCTGCTGGTGCTGGACCGGTACGCCGGCCACCTCGCTGTCCTGGCCGTGCTCGTCGCTCTGGTCGTTGGACTGGCGGTGTGGCGGGTGGCGTGGCCGGACACATACAGGGGGCAGGTCCGGCCACGCCTGGCTCGAGTGTGGCTGTTGATGACATATCCGGGCAAATGGCGACGCATCGCCCCACGGGTTGGTCTCGTCGTCCACGACCACACCGGGGCCAACAAGCCGTGGGTGTATGGGGGACTGGGGGATGTTCGGGTCACCGCGGCCGGGATCGTGCGGTTGCGGGTGGCGATCCCGACCGGGCTCACTCTCGACGACTACGCCCGCAAGGCTGACGCGCTGGCCGTCGCGTTCGGGGTCCGCGAAGCCCGAGTGACCGCGTCGGGGCCGGGGTCGGTGTGGATCGAGCTGCACCGCACCGACGTCCTCGCCGACACAATTGCGCCCCTGCCGGTCCGGTCCGAACCGGAGGTGAACCTTGCCGGGATCCCGGTCGGGCGGCACGAGGACGGCACCGAGTGGCGGTTCTCCCTGTGGCAGACGCACGTCCTGATCGCGGGGGCGACGGGTGCGGGCAAGGGCTCCATCCTGTGGTCCCTGCTCCGCGGACTCGCGCCCGCCATCAATGCCGGGTGGGTGCAGGTGTGGGCGATCGACCCCAAGGGTGGGATGGAACTGCGCCCAGGGCAACGGCTGTTCTCCCGGTTCGAGGACGGCACCCCGGAGACGATGTGCGACCTGCTCGAAGACCTGGTGGCCGTGATGGACGCTCGCGCAAAGAGGCTGGCCAGCCTGGGCATCCGCAAGCATCAACCGTCCCCGGACTCTCCCCACCTGCTGGCCGTGATCGACGAGCTCGCCACCCTGACCGCGTTCGCCGAACGTGACGTGGTGCGCCGGATCGACAAGGCCCTCGGCCTGTTGCTGACCAAGGGCCGCGCGGTCGGGATCACCGTGCTGGCTGCAGTGCAGGACCCCGGCAAGGACGTTGTCGGGTGGCGCGACCTGTTCCCCACCCGGGTGGCGATGCGGTTGGACAACCCGATCCAGGTCGACATGGTCCTCGGCGAAGGAGCCCGGGACATGGGCGCCACCGCCGACCACATCAACGAAGGAACCCCAGGGGTGGCGTTCGTCCGGGTCGAGGGCACCCGCGCCATCCGCAGAGTCCGCGCCTCCTACCTGACCGATGACGACATCGCGGGCCTGTCCGCCACGGTGACCGCGTCTCCTGCCCTGACGGCACCACGAGCACCGAAGTCGGTCGACCCCTTGGACGCGTGGCCACAGCCGGTCCCAGCGCGCACCCCAGCGCCTGACGGAGCGGCGAAGCCCAGGAAGCCCCGGACCCCGCGTAAGCCCCGAGCCCGTAACGGTTCCGAGGTGGCCTGACCCATGACCTCGACCTCGACCGCGCCTCGTGAACCCTTTCCCGGGTTCGGGGACGAGGCTGCCCTGAACCTCGACCTGGCCTCGTCCCGGGTCGCCGCACAGGTCATGGCTCGGCTGCTTTCCCCGGACTTCGAGGACTGGTCGAACGCGGTCGCCCGGGTCGGCTCGTGCACCAACCCGATCCACCTCACTGGTTCCTCGATGCGCCTCGACACACGGACGGGTGAGGTCCTGTCGACGTACTCCTCCGACAACGAACCACTCGGGACGACGTTGATCCGGTGCGGCAACCGCCGAGCGTCTGAGTGCCCTTCCTGCTCACGGGTGTACGCGGCCGACATGTTCCACCTCATCAAGGCCGGGGTTGCGGGCGGCAAGGGTGTCCCCGAACGGGTGGGGGAGAACCCGCTGGTCTTCGCCACCGTGACCGCGCCGTCGTTCGGGCAGGTTCACGGGGTCAGGGACAACGGTCGCCGCTGTCGACCCCATTCGAAGGCCACGCGGTGCGAGCACGGCAGACCCGCCACCTGCCACCAGAAGCATGGGGACGGGGACGAGCTGCTGGGGCAGCCGCTGTGCTGGGAGTGCTACGACTACACCTCCCACATCGTGTGGCAGTGGTGGGCGCCGGAACTGTGGCGGCGCTTCAACATCGGGATCAAGCGGGTGCTGTCGCGCAGGCTCGGGGTCAAGGAATCCCGGCTCAACGACGTTGCGTGCGTGCAGTACTCCAAGGTGGCCGAGTACCAGCGGCGCGGCCTGATCCACTTCCACGCCCTCGTCCGCCTGGACGGACCCAAGACCGACGACGCGTTTGCGCCAGCACCCGACGGGGTCACCGCCCAGCTGCTCGCCAAGATCGTCGAGGAAGCCGTCCGCGCAGTTCGGTTCGTTGCACCACCTGTGTTCGCCGGTGACGTGCCCCGGATGCTGGCGTTCGGTGCCCAAGTCGACTCCCGACCGGTGAAGGTCGGTCATCGCACTGATGATCCGAACGGCCCGTTGGCTCCCGAGCAGGTCGCCGGCTACTTGGCCAAGTACTCCACTAAGTCCGCCACCGACACCGTCGACGGCGAGGCGTCCAATCCGCACCTTCGCCGGATCCAAGTCGTAGCAGCCGAGTTCGCCACTCTCATCGAGGACGAATGGGTAGCGGACCAAATGCCGTGTGCCTTGAGGGATCTGCCGTACGGGCTGCTCGGCAAGTGGCACACCGCCCTCGGGTTCCGCGGCCACTTCTCCACTAAGTCGCGCCGCTACTCCGTCACGCTCGGTGCCCTGCGTCGCGCCCGGCGACGAGCCCAGGTGCTCATCGCTGACGCCCAACGCACCGACATGTCCATCGACTTGGCGTCGATGGAAGCCCAGCTGCTCGCGGACGACGAAGACGAAACAACGCTTGTCGTCGGGTCCTGGTCATTCGTCGGAACTGGGTGGGACACCGAGGGTGACGTCGCCCTGGCTCGCGCCGCCGCCGCCCGAGCACGTGAATACGCCCAGCACCGAGCAGAAGCGAAGCGTGCGAATCAGCAGTGATAACAAGGGAAATCAATCGAGGGGTGAAGGTCATGAGTAGGGAAATCGATGAGGTGCAGGCTCCGGTGCTGCTGTCTCCAGACGAGGCGGCGAAGTGGTGCCACATCAGCGTGGGGACGTTGAACCACCTGAGGTATCACGGTCGGTTCGCTCCGGCGATCAGGATCGGCAAGCGCTGCTTCTGGACGCCGAAGGATCTGCTGGCGTGGTTGGAGTCGCAGAAGGAACCGGCGTGATCATCAAGCGCCCCAACGGAAAGTGGCGCGTGCAGGTGAAGTACCGAAGCCGTGTCGTCGCTGATCGGACGTTCGATCGTCGCGGCGACGCGGTCAGGTGGGAGATCGAGCAGAAGCGGCTCCTGCACTCGGGGGAGTTCGTCGCTCCGGCTGCCGGTCGGATCACCGTGCGCGAGCTGGCGGAGGAGTTTCGAGATGCGAGGAAGGGCCAGGTGTCGGTGCGGGCGTGGGAGTCGGATGAAAGTGCGCTCCGGGTCCACATCGTGCCGGCCTTTGGGAAGTTCCCGATCTCATCGGTCACGCCTCCTTTGGTCGAGCGATTCCTCGTCGACCTGGCAGTGTCGCGGTCGGTGCGGACAGCGGCTCGGGTCCGGACCACCCTGCGAGGTCTGTTCAGGTATGCCGTCAAGACGCGCCGGTTGCAGGTCTCGCCCGCAGAACTCGTCCCACTCCCGCACCCCGACTCGAGGACGGGAAAGGTAGTCGAGGTCGACCCGTTCACGGTCCCTGCACTCCTGGACGTGGTCGACGCCCAGCGGAAGCTGTCGCCCGAAGGTGCCGACATCACGTTGGTTTTGGCTCTGACCGGCCTGCGGTTCGGCGAGCTTCGTGGCCTACGGGTCCGGGACGTGGTGTCGGTTCCCTATCCCGGGATCGTGGTCAAGCGATCCATTCCGCAGTCCGGGCTGACGGGTGCGGTCATCGAGCGGGCCACGACCAAGAGCGGTCGATCCCGGATGGTGCCGTTGTCGGAGCTGGTCCTGCCAGTGGTGATGAGGGCGGCGGAGGACAAGGATCCGAACGACCTGCTCTTTCCCGCGCCCGAGGGCGGGTACCTCCACGCTCAGAACTGGCGGCGGCAAATTCACTGGAACACGACGGGCCTCGGGAGGCGTCCGCACGACCTGCGGCACACGGCGGCATCCCTGTGGATCGCGGCCGGGGTGGACATCAAGACGGTCTCGTCCTGGCTCGGTCATTCGACGGCGAAGCTGACGCTGGACACCTACGGGCACCTCATGGGGACGGACGCCGACCGTGCGGCCCTGGACCGGGTCAACAGGGCTCTTGGGAACCCAATGGGTACCCAGCAGTCGAAATCGTCAATCTCGGAGAGCGACAGCGAGGCCTGAATATGGCCTCTGACCTGCGGAAACGTGGTGGTGCCCTCGGGCAGATTCGAACTGCCGACACCCGCTTTAGGAGAGCGGTGCTCTATCCCCTGAGCTACGAGGGCGGGGCATGGCCGAAACCCTCGCTGTAAGACTCGCTTGGAAATACAGCAGACGAGGCCATGCCAGAGGAAGGTTAGCCCAACCGAAGGGATGCTTGTCCGCCGGTCACCTATGCGTGGACCGGCTGCGGTCGGGTAAACCCCTGGCGGGTTGACCTTGGTCGTTGGCCGGGACGATCCTGATCCGAACCGTGTGAGGCCATCACAGGCGATCCAGGGAGGCCGTTTCCATGATCCTCGTGGTGGGTGGCACAGGTGACCTTGGCGGCCGGATCGTGCGTCGCCTCCTCGACGCCGGCCAGCAGGTTCGCTGCCTGGTGAGAGCGGGCTCGGACGGGTCTGCCCTTCGCGCTGCCGGGGTCGATGTCGTTCAGGGCGACCTGACAGACCCAGCCTCGCTGCACGCGGCCTGCGATGGAGTGGACGTCGTGGTCGCCAGCGCGACCGTCATCGGCCGACGGCTTGCGGGGGCCAAGGGGCCCACGATCCGTGAGGTCGAGGAGCAGGGCATGGCCGCCCTCATCGAGGCAGCGGAAGCCAGCAGCGTCCGGCGGTTCGTCTATGTCTCCTATGCCGGCCTTGATGGATCGCCGGACATGCCCATGTCGCGGGCAAAGGCCGCAACCGAGCGCCGGCTCGCGACGTCGCCGATGCGACGAGTGGTCGTTCGGCCTGACGCGTTCCAGGAGCTTCACCTCGCGCCGCTGGGGCGCTTCGACATGGCGGCAAGCAAGGTCGCCACCTTCGGCAAGGGGGACACGAAGCACCGATGGGTCGGCACCGAGGACGTCGCGGCCCTGGTGGCGGCGGTCGCCACGGAGTCCGACCCGCCTCAGCTCATCGAGTTCGGGGGCCCGGAAGCCATCAGCCGCAACGAATGCGTGGCTGTCGCCGAGCGGGCAACCGGCAGGTCGATCACAGTCCGGCGCGCGCCACTGCCCGTGGCGCAGCTGGTGATGAAGCTCCTTGGCCGTCGTGGCGACGCCATGGCGAGCGTCATCGGTCTCGGCGTCATGATGGACCAGTCCGAGATCACCTGGGATGACGCCCCGTTGCGCGAGCGTGGCATCACACCCCGCTCAGCCAGCGACTGGATCAACCAGCAAGCGGCCGCCCTCCCGCCATCGCGCTATCGGTGACAAACGGCGCGGTTGACGTCTCAGAACTCACCAGTCACAGCCGAACGTCAAGAAACGACAAATAAGCCACGCAGCCGCAGGGCGTCGGATCATGCTGGGGGTCGTCGACGGATCGGACGGGGACGCCGACTCGATCCACTTCTGAGCGGGGCAGTCGTGGGGCCCTCTCTCACTCCTGCCATTTTTCATGCCTTGCACGGAGAGGGACCACTATGCGTTTTACCAAAAGGACCGCAATCATCGCTGTCGCTGCCGTCGTCGGCCTCGGACTTTCGGGAGGCACCGCCTATGCCGCCGGCCTCATCCCGGGCTCCGACGGAGTCATCCACGCCTGCTACAACAAGACCAACGGCAACCTCCGGGTCGTCGCGGCCGGCACCAACTGTCGCCACCCCGAGAAGGCCCTCGCCTGGAACCAGACCGGACCCGTCGGCCCCCAGGGCCCCACGGGTCCCCAAGGCCCGACGGGCGCCACCGGCGCCACGGGCGCAACGGGCGCGACTGGGGCAACCGGCGCCACAGGACCGGCCGGACCCACCGGTCCTCAGGGACCCGCGGGCAAGGACGCCCCGAAGACGTTCGCCGGTGAGTTCCAAGGAGCCAGCCTCGCGATCTGGTCGGGCACGGCTGCCTTCACGGTGACGCACGTGGGCACCGGCTCGTGGCAGATCCACATCCCGGCGGGGACGTTCCCGACCGGCTCCGGCGTCGGCAACGGGTGCCCGATCCCGATGGTCCAGGCCTTGGTGCCGGGCGGTCAGATGATCATCGACCAGAACCTCTGCGGGCCGATCACCGGTGACGGCAGCGTCCGGCTCGACGTGCGCAGCGCTGACGGCAGTGACAACCACTTCGTGAGCTTCGTGGTGACCGCCGTCGGCTGACCTTCAACCGACCAGTAGATCGGCTCCCGGGCACCAAGTGCCCGGGAGCCGATCGCGTTCGCGGGGCCCCTCAGCACTCGGCCTCACTCGGGGTCATCCGGCCTGCCGTCCGGCCGGTCGTCCTGCGGGTCGTCCGCCGGGTCGTCCTCCGGGTCGGCCACCAGGTCCACAGGCGGGTCGACCACTGGGACCACCAGTGCGAACGGCCCTCGAGCCTTTTCGCGAGCGCCAGCTCGTAGGCCATCTGCCGCGCCGGGTGAAGGGCCTCCTTGGCCGCCCGGCGTTGCTCTTCGAGCAGAAGCGTTGTCAGCTCAGACATTTCCTCTCCTTGGTTGGGTGCCAAGAAGAGTGACCCCGGACCCTTCCCGCGACCTTCCGCCCGGGCCGCGGTCCAAGAACGCCGCCGGAAGGTCCGCGGAAGGTCCCGTTCCTACCGTCTCTCCTCACATCAACAACCTAGCCCGACGACGGGCTCACCGGAGGAGAAACACCATGAGCAACACGGCATACGCAACACGTGCACCGCTGAACGGCGTGGACGTGGCAACCCTTTTCGCCACCCTCGACGCGATCAAGGGACAGAACGACATCGCGACGTTCCAGTTCCGCGCCGAGAACACCTGGCTGTCCGGCGCCCACAGCCAGTCGCGGATCCACGGCTTCTACGGCGCCGGCCAGGAGCTGGTGCACAAGACCGAAACCGTCGTGGACGCCGACCACCCGGTCGTCCTCACCGGCGCCGACAACGCTCCGACCCCGGTGGAGTACCTCCTTCACGCGCTGGCCGGCTGCCTCACGGCGGGGATCGCCAACATCGCCGCCGCCAGGGGAGTAACCCTCACCAAGGTCACCTCGACCGTGGAGGGCGACATCGACCTGCTCGGCATCCTGGGCCTGTCCGACGGCTCGGTCCGCAACGGCTACCAGGACATCCGCGTCACCTTCCACATCGAGGGCGACGCGGACGACGAGACGCTGCGGGGGATCGTCGAGCAGTCGCGCCGCCGCTCCGCCGTCTACGACGTCATCACCAACCCCACGCCCGTCACCGTCACCGTCGTGACCGGCTGAACGAACCACCCCGGGAACGCCCCCGGGCCGGCGATCCCGGCCCGGGGCGCGACCAGAAGGAGCACCACCATGTCCGCCATCGACACCGTCGTCATCGGCGCCGGTCACGCAGGCCTCGCCGTCAGCAGGCTGCTCGCCCTCGAAGGCCGCGACCACGTCGTCCTCGACCGCGGCCGCGTCGCCGAGAGCTGGCGCACCGCCCGCTGGGACTCGCTGCACCTGCTCACCCCGAACTGGATGGCCCGCCTCCCCGGGTGGGTCCACGTCGGCACCGATTCCGACGGTTTCATGAGCGCCTCCCACTTCGTGCGCTACCTCGAGAGGTATGCCGCGAGCTTCGGTGCGCCCGTCCTGTCCGGTGTGCGGGTGGTGGAGGTCAGTGCCGTGGGGGAGGGCTACCGCGTCGTCACCGACTCGGCGACGTGGCTGGCTCGTCACGTGGTCGTGGCGACCGGGCCCGGCGGGCAGCCGCGCATCCCGGCGGCGGTGGAAGACCTGGACGCTGGCGTGCACCTCACCACCGCGGCCGCCTACCGCAACCCCCGACAGCTCCCCGCAGGCGGAGTGCTGGTGGTTGGCGCGTCGGCCTCCGGCGTCCAGATCGCCGACGAGCTCGCTGCTGCCGGCCGGGAGGTCGTCGTGGCCGTGGGGCGGCACAACCGCATGCCGCGCCGCTACCGCGGGATGGACATCTACTGGTGGCTGGAACGCACCGGTCGCACCGCTCGCACGATCGAGGAGGTCCGCGACCCCGACGCTGCGCGACGCGAGCCGTCCATGCAGCTCGTCGGGCGCAGGGGTCACCAGAGTGGTCCCCGAGACCTCGACCTGGGCCTCCTGCAGGCCCGAGGTGTCCGCTTGGCGGGTCACCTCGTGGAGGCGCAGGGGCAGAAGGTGCGGTTCGCCGACGACCTCCTCGACTCGGTGGGTCGCGCGGACAACCGGATGCACCGGTTCCTCGACGTCGTCGACCGGCACATCGAGGAGAGCGGTCTCGTCAGCGAGGTCTGGCCAGCCGAGCGTCCACGAAGCATTGCGCTGCAAGGCAATCCGACAGCACTCGACCTCGCGGCCGAGGGGATCGGCACCGTCCTGCTCGCCACGGGCTACTCGCAGAGCCACCCCTGGCTGAAGCTGCCGATCACCGCACCCGACGGCTCGATACGTCAGCACCGCGGCCGCACCGAGGCGCCGGGCGTGTACGTCGTCGGGCAGCGGTTCCAGCACCGGCGGGACTCGGGGATGGTCGACGGTGCGAGGCACGACGCCGCCATGGTGGTCTCCGACCTCGTCGGAGCCTCCTCACGATCCGCCGAGGGCCCCGAAGCCCTCGACGAGCGGCTCGAGGGGTGGGCGTCGTGAAGACCTACGACGCCGTGGTCGTGGGCGCCCGCGTGGCGGGCGCCTCGACTGCCCTCCTGCTCGCCACGGCCGGGGCGAAGGTGCTGCTCCTCGAACGAAGCCCCTATGGCTCCGACACCCTGTCGACCCACGGCCTCATGCGCGCCGGGGTGTTGCAGCTGTCCCGGTGGGGCCTGCTCGATGACGTCGTCGCGGCGGGCACACCGCCGGTCACCCGCACGCTCTTCCACTACCCGGACGCCGCCCCGGTCCGGATCTCGATCCGTGCCAGCCAGGGCGTGACCGCCCTCTACGCGCCGCGTCGCCAGGTCCTCGACCGGATCCTCGTCGACGCCGCCGCGCAGGCAGGAGCCGAGGTGTGGCACGGGGTCACCGTGACCGAGGTGCTCACCGACACGGCTGGGAGGGTTACGGGGGTGCGCGGCGTGGACGCCGCGAACGGCACGTTCACGGCATACGGGAAGCTGACGATCGGCGCCGACGGGATCAGGTCGACGGTGGCCACCGCTGTGGACGCAGCCGTCGAGCGACGCTCGCGGGCGCGCGGAGCTGTGCTCTACGGCTACTTCGACGCAATGCCCACTGAGGGTTACGAATGGGCCTATGGCTCGGGGACCGCGGCGGGGCTCATCCCGACCAACGACGGGCAGACCAACGTCTTCGTCGGGACGTCCCCGGAGCGGCTGCGGCAGCTGCGCCGAAACGGTCAGGAGGCAGCCTTCACCGAGCTCTTCGGCACGGCGGCGCCGCGACTGCGGCGTCGCCTGCGGGCCGCGACGCTGGACGGGCGGCTGCATGGCTGGTCAGGCCAGCACGGCCACATCCGCCGGTCGCACGGCGCGGGTTGGGCCCTGGTCGGTGACGCCGGCTACTTCCGGGACCCCATCACGACTCACGGGATGACCGACGCCCTGCGCGACGCGGAGCTGCTCGCCGACGCCCTGCTCTCGACGTGGGCGGGGGACCAGCCCGAGGCGATCGCCCTCGCGGGGTACCAGGCGAGGCGCGACGCGTTGTCCCTGCAGCTCTTCGAGGTGAGCGACCGCATCGCCGGGTACGACTGGGGCGCCACCGAGATCCAGCAGCTGCTGCGCGAGGTCAGCTCGGCCATGAGCGACGAGGTCAGCCTGCTCCAGAGCCTGCCGCCGCGTCCGTCTCGCCCGGTTGCCACCGGTTTGGGCGCACTTGTGTTGGCTGACATGCCCGGCACCGGTCGCTAGCGTTGAAGGCGATCTCGTTGAGATCGGCACCGGCCATGGACGCGCGCATCAGCCTCCTCGGGGGGTTCTCGGTATCCGTCGGCGGCTCCGCGGTCACGGACCAGCAGTGGAGCCGCCGCAATGCCAGCGCGCTCGTCAAGCTGCTTGCCCTGGCCAAGGGACGGCGGCTGCACCGCGAACAGGTGATGGACACCCTGTGGCCCGCCCTGTCGGCGGACCTTGCCGGGCCGCGCCTCCACCAGGCTGCCCACTACGCGCGGCGGGCGCTGGAGGCCGCGGGGAGGGGCATCGTCCTGAGCCATGACTTCGTCGAGCTCCTGCCGGACGACGAGGTCAGCATCGACGCCGTCGACTTCCGGGCCGCGGCCGAAGCCGCCCTCGCCGGACGGAGCACGGAGGCTGCCGCAGCCGCCCTCGACCTGCACACCGGGGTGCTGCTCCCCGACGACGTGTACGAGCCGTGGGCAGAGGAGCACCGCGAGTCACTCGAGCAGCTCCGCCGCGAGCTGCTGCGCCTGACCGGCAGGTGGGAGGAGCTGCTCGAGGTCGACCCCGCCGACGAGCAGGCCCACCTCGCGCTGGCGCGGTCCCATGCCGACCGGGGCGACGTCAGGGCCGCCATGCGTCAGCTCGAGCGACTGGAGCTGACTCTCCGTCGAGAGCTCGGCACCGCCCCGGGCGCGGAGGCCGAGTCGCTGCGCGCCGAGCTGGCCGCGCCGGCGACGCCACCCGGCGCTACGGCTGCGGGCAGCGAGCAGCGTCGACTGGTCGGACGGCGCGCGGTGGGTGACCTCCTGCGCGAACGGCTGGCGACTGCCCAGGGCGGCCACGGCGGTGCGGTCCTGGTCACCGGACCACCCGGCGTGGGCAAGTCCAGCGTGCTCGACCTCTCCGAGGCCCTGGCCCGGAGGGCGGGCTGGCGGGTCGCCCGCGGCACGGCGTCGGCAGTCGAGGGGCCGTGGCCCTACGCCTCGGTGCTGGAGGCGCTGGGCGACCTGTGTCGACGGCACCCCGCCCTGTTGGACGGGCTCGACGACCGGTACCGCGAGGAGCTCGACCGAGCCCTCTCGGAAAGTCAGGTGACGTGGTCCGGGGAGAGCGCCCACCAGCGACTCTTCGTGGCGGCGGCCGAGCTGCTGCGGCTCGGCGCCGCGGGGCGCGGGCTGCTCCTCGTCGTCGACGACATCCACGAGGCCGACGAGGCGTCGCTGCGGCTCCTGCACTACCTCGCGCGGTGCGCCGTGACGGACCAGGTCTTGCTGGTGCTGGCGCACCGCACCGCCCACAACGCGGCCCTCGAGGAGGTCCACGCCAGCCTGGTCGCGAGGGGCATCGGCTCGCGGATCGAGGTCGCGCCCCTCCCCGAGGCGGCCACCCTGCGCCTGCTCCAGGAACGCTTCCCCGACCTCGACGAGGCCACCCAGCAACAGATCTGGGCCGTCAGCGGCGGCCTTCCCTTCACCGCCCTCGAGCTCGGCGCGGCCGCGGCCACCGGTCGCGAACCAGCGGCCATCGCGAGCCTGCCGCCCGACGCCCTCCGGGCCCTGCAGCGAGCCGCGCTGCTCGGGTTGTCCTTCACCACCGACGAGTTCCTGGCCGTGGCCGGCGCCGACGAGGCGCAGGCCTACCAGCACCTCGAGACCGCCCAGTCCAGCCTCGTGATCGAGTGGTCGGAGACCGGCTACCAGTTCCGCCACGCCCTGGTGCGGGAGGCGGTGCTGGACGCCATGGCGCCAGCGGTCCAGAGCGCCGCCCGGGTCGAGGTGGCCCGGGAGCTGGCCCGGCTGGGCGCCCCGCCCGCCCGGATCGCGCACCAGTACCTCGCGGCCGGCCAGCCGCGACAGGCGATCTCCTACGTCCTCCCGGCCGTCGAGACCGCGGGAGCGCTGGGCGCCTACCGAGACGGGCTCAACCTGGTCGACGCCGTCCGCGAGTATGCGACGGGCGAGATGCTCGGCCACCTGATGGCTCGCCGCGGCGACCTGCTCACGGCCCTCGGGGACCCGGCCTCGGTCGCCAGCTATCGCGCCGCGGTGCCGCTGACCACCGGGGTCGAGCACCGGCTGGTGCGCGCGCGGCTGGCCCGCGCGGCGTGCTTCGCCAGCGACTTCGACACCGCCCGCTCCGCGCTCGCCGGGCTGGAGCTGCTGGGCGACGACGCGGACGGACCCATCCTGCTGGCCCGGGGCAACATGGCCTACTTCAGCGGCGACATCGACGGGGCGTGGGACCTGGCCGTCGAGGCACGCGAGTCCCTGCTCACCCCCAAGGACCCGTGGCGCTACGTCGACCTCGTGGCGCTGCAGGGACTCATCGCGCACCAGCGCGGCGAGTGGTTCGAGCGCTTCCGCATCGAGCTGCGGCGCACCCTGTCCGACGCCGGTCTGACCACCGCACTCTTCGACGCGCACCTCTGCGTCGCCGAGTACCTCCTCTACGGAGGGATTCCCTACGCCGAGGTCATCGAGCTGGCCCGGGGTCTCCAGCGCCGGTCGCAGCAGTTCGGCGCCCTGCGCGGGGTGGCCTTCTCCACGGCCCTGATCGGGGAGGCGGCGCTGTTGATGGGCGACCTCGACCTCGCCGAACGTGAGCTGCAGGAGGCTGTCGACCTCCACCGCGACGCCGATGCACCGGCGGGAGAAGCACACGCGCTCCAGCGACTGGCCGAGGTGCGTCTGGCCCAGGGCAACCGGCCCGAGGCCACCAGGTTGCTCAGCCAGGCCCTGCCGCTGGCGCGGTGGTCGGTGATCGGTTCGCACCTGTTGCAGCGCATCCACGGCGCGATGGTGCTCGCCGCCCCCGACCCCGTCGCCGCACGCATCGCGGTCGAGCGGGCCGAGGACAGCATGGGCGACTCCGACTTCTGTCCCTTCTGCACCGTGACCTTCGAGATCCCGGCCACCATCGCCTGCGCAGACGCGGGCGACCTCCCCGCCGCCGAGCGTCACCTCGCGGCAGCGGAGCTGTCGGCCGCGAAGTGGGAGGGCACCGCCTGGCCAGCCGCCGTGAGCGAGGCCAAGGCCCACCTGGCGGCGGCCCGTGGCGACACCGGCGAGGCCCTCAGGCTGCTCGCCGAGGCGGCTGAGCTCTTCCGAAGCGCCGGTCAGGTGCTGGACGCAGCCCGCTGCTCCTCTGGGGCCAGCCTCCCGCTGACGCCGACACCCGTCCGCTGACACTGACGCCCGTCCGCTGACGCCCGACCGTTGACGCAGGTGACACCGATCCCGTGACGTCGGCGACACCTCGAGGTCGAACGTCACCGCCATCTGGCTAGGTCAGCCTCAGCCAAATGGATGAGGTCGCACCGTTTCCACCTCCTCCACAGGACGTGCGCTCCTAGGTTCATGCCCGCAGCGTCGCGTCCGTGGCGCTCGTACGGAGGTTTCATGCGCAAGCCCATCGCCGTCCTCGGGGCCGTCCTCGCCCCGGCGGCCCTGGCAACCGCTGTGGTCGCCGCGGCGCCGCAGACCGCGGATGGCGCGATCGCGACCTACAAGCTGACGTACGCGTCGCTGCCGGACGGGTCGAAGCGGGTCGTCCGCTGGAACGGCTGCCAGAAGGCGATCACCTACAAGGTGAACCTGTCGGCAGTGCCGAGCTCGTTGCGCTCCACGGTCCTGGCCGACACCAAGGTGGCGGTGGCGAAGATTGCCGCGAACACCTCCTTCGTCTTCAGCTACAAGGGGACCACGACCGAGGTCCCCCGCGTCGGGTCGATGGCCTCGCAGTCCGCCGAGCTCGTCATCGCCTTCACCACGCCGTCGAGGACGAACTACTCGCTCGCCGGCTCCACGCTCGGCCAGGGCGGCCTCTACTACGGCTACGTCTCCCGCACGGTCAGCGGCCGGACCACCTACACGGTGGCGGCGCAGCGCGGGTTCGTCGTCATCGACACCCCCCAGATGCTCCAGCAGACCAAGGGCGGCACCGGCACCGGACTCCGGCGCAGCAACCTGCTCGCCCACGAGCTCGGCCACGCCGTCGGGCTCCAGCACGTCACCGACACCCACCAGCAGATGTACCCCTCGATCCGGACGAGCTCCCCCACGCTCTTCTACGCCGGCGACCGCACTGGCCTCGCCAAGGTGGGCAGGGCCTCGGGCTGCATCAACACGGCATACATGCCGTTGAGGGACCTCAGCTAGCCACGACACCAGCGCGGCACCCACGGTGCCCACCACAGACTGCCCGGCGTCACGACCGCCTGGCACACAGACTGCCCGTTCGCCCACCAGCGAGCGGGCAGTCGTTTGTGTATGCCGCGTGCTTGCCGGGACGGGGCGCCGGGACGAGCCCTCTTGTGCCCAAGGGCTGTTCGCGGACGCCAACCAAGGCCCTTGCGTGCGTTTCGCTCTTATACACCACGAATGGCAACCACAGGGGGTTCTTTACCAAATGCAGACCCAACCGGGGGATTTCCAGTAGAACCAATGACCCTTTCGGGGGTTCATATTGCTCGATGTCCCGTCCTGAGCCTGTTCGACGCGATCGAATCATCCTCACAGGGGCCACGCACCAGGCCGGCCACCGTCCACGAACAGAGGAACCCCGATGCAGTTCAACCGCAAGCGCGCCGCCGCCGTCGCGACGGGCGCCGCCCTCACGTTCATCGTCGGCGGGGTCGCCTTCGCCTACTGGAGCACCAGTGGCGCGGGCACCGGTTCTGCCTCCACCGGCAGCGTGGTCGCCGTCAAGATCAACGCCACCAGCGCGGCCGTGACCGGCCTCTACCCGGGTGGCCCCGCGCACGACGTCTCCGGCGACTTCGACAACACGAACGCCGGCTCCGTCTACATCAACCAGGTCACCGTTGCCGTGGCCCCGGGCTGGTCCAAGCAGGCCAACGCCCTCAAGCCCGCCTGCACCGCCAGTGACTTCACCATCGTGCCGGCGGCCGCGACGGCCCACGAGATCGCGTCCGGCTCCGGCGTCGACGCCTGGGGTCCGGCCACCATCGCGATGAACAACCTGTCCACCAACCAGGACAACTGCAAGAACGTCACCGTCGACCTGGTCTTCTCCAGCAACTGATCGTGACGTCGCGCCCCTGAACACCGTCCGGTGGCATCACCCCCCCCGATGCCACCGGGCGGCCGGGCCGCCCCTCGACTGCCAGCAGGACCACCCCGCTCATCACCGCCTCGGGAGAAAACCTCATGACCACCACCCCGCGTCAGCGCCGCATCCTCGCGGTCGCGATCGGCGTGGTGGTGCTCCTCGGCCTCCTCGGCGCCTGCGGGCACTGGCGCACGAAGGCGGAGCCCGCACGCCAGCCGGGCGCGCTGCGCGTCGTGGCGAGCAGCGGTGCGGGTCTGGCCCAGAGCCCGCCCGGGCACGCTCCGTTCGCCGCCGTCGGCAACGTCAGCCAGCTGCGCCCCGGCCAGATGCAGACGCTGCAGGTGAAGGTCACCAACCCGGACGCCGTGGACTACAAGGTCCTCGAGCTCACGGCCACGCCCCAGGATGCGAACGGCTCCTGCTCCGGCTCCACCAACCTCGTCGTCAGCAGCTACCAGGCGACCAAGCCCGGCGCGCGCACCTATCTCGTGCCGCGCAAGTCGAGCATCATGATCCCCCTCACGATCATGATGCTCAACACCGCCACGTCGCAGGACGGCTGCAAGAACGTCTCGTTCCCGCTCGCCTTCGGTGGTGTGGCCACCCAGGGTCAGGGCACCGGCAACTCGTGACCACGCACCATCGCTGGCTGCGTCGTCTCGCCGCTGCGTGCAGCGGCACCACGGCCCTGCTCATGGTCGGCGGCATCGCGTATGCCGCGTGGTCGGCTCTCGGGGCCGGCACCGCCACCGCTGCGAGCGGCATACCCAAGGCTCTGGGTGTCTCGGCGACGGTGGCCGGCCTGCTGCACCCAGGTGGCGCCGCGGACGTCCTCGTCACCGTCAGCAACCCGAACTCCGCCGCCGTCACCGTGACCTCCCTCGCGCTCGCCGGGTCGGTCACCGCCAGCGCCGGGTGCACCACGCCGGGCGTCTCGGTCTCGCTGCCCGGCTCCACGTCCCTGGTCGTGCCGGCCGGTGGCACCGCCTCGCTCAGCCTCGCCAACGCCGTGAGCATGACGACCGCGTCGTCGTCGGACTGCCAGGGCGCCACCTTCACCATCCCGATGCAGGCCGACGGACAGCTGCCGTGAAACCGGCCCAGCGACCCACCCGCCGCGTGACCCGTCGTCGCCCGGTGCGCGTGCTGCTCGCCGCCGCCGTCTGCCTTGCCCTCGGCGCCATCCCGGCGTATGCCGTGTGGTCGGTCATCGGCACCGGCAGCACCACCGCGACGGCCGCCTCGCTCGTGACCCCGGCCGCGCCCAGCGTGGGCTCCCCGACCGCGACCTCCCTCGTGGTCAGCGGTACCCTGCCCAGCGGCCAGCTCCCGTCGACCACCTTTGCGGTGCATCGCGGGGCGACCACGATCTGTGCCCCGGTCGCCTCTCCGTGGTCGTGCACCGACACCGGTCTGGCCTCGGCCACCACGTACAGCTACTCAGTCGTGGCATCCATCGGCTCGTGGACCGCGTCGTCGTCGCCGACGTCCGGCACCACTGGCTGCACGGGCCCCGACACCTACACGGTCTCCGCAGCTGTTGCGACCGCCGGGACCGCCCTCAACGTCACACTCACCGCGAAGAAGTGCGACGGCACCGTCGACTCCGCCTACGCGGGGAGCAAGGCACTCACCTGGGCCGCGGTCGCCGCCAGCCCCTCGGGCAAGGCCGCCGTCCTGCCTGCGAGTGCGACCTTCTCCGGCGGCGCCGCCACCGTCTCGGTCACCCTGCATGCCGCCGGGAGCGTCACCCTGACACCGAGCACGGGCGCCGTCACCGGCTCCGCCACCACCACTGTCGCCGCCGGGGTCGCCAAGAACTTCGTCCTCAGCGCCGTGACCAGCAAGCTGATCGCCGTCACCGTGACCTGTCAGGCCCTCAGCGAGCCGCCAGCGGCCCGGACCTGCACCGCGAGCAACCCGGCCGTGAACGGCAAGCGTGACTGGGTGGCCACAGCCAACCTGCTCGACACCTGGGGCAACCCGGCGACCACGCCGACCGCCCTCCTCGTCACCGCCACGAGGTCCGGTGCGACGAGCACGGCCACGGTCGCCGCAGGCAGTGGCGCGACCGCGACCCAGCTGACCATCTCCATCGCCAACAACGAGACGCCCGTCGGCATCGCCTTCACGGCCACCGGCATCGCGACCCTGACCGTCACCAACGCCACCTGAGGAGTCCGCCCGGTCAGGGGGCCGGGCGGACTCCTCAGGTGGGCGTGGCGGGGGAGGCGTGGTGTCGGGAGCGGGCGGCATACTGGCGCGGTGCCCACGCCCGACGCGAACGCCCCCGACAGGTCGGTCCAACGGCGCACCATCAGCACCCTGATCGGCACCCAGGTCCTGGTCGGCGTGGGGGTGTCCGCCGGGGCGGGCGTCGGTGCCCTGCTCGCCGAGGACGTCGGCGGATCGGCCGACCTCGCCGGGCTCGGGGGCACGTTCCAGGTCCTGGGTGGCGCGCTCATCGCGATCCCCATGGCCCACGTCATGGCCGCGCGCGGGCGCCGCTCGGGCCTGCTCGTCGGTTACGCCCTCGGCATCATCGGCGCACTGACGATGATCATGGCGGGCGCGATCCGCAACTTCCCACTGCTCCTGGCCGGGGCCGCCCTGTTCGGGGGGTCCAACGCCGCCAACAGCCAGGCGCGCTACGCCGCGGCCGACCTGGCCGACGAGGCCCACCGCGGGCGCGACCTGTCCACGGTCGTCTGGGCCACGACGATCGGCGCCGTGTTCGGGCCCAACCTGGCCGGCCCGGGCGAGCCGGTCGCGAGGTTCCTCGGCATCCCGGCCCTGACCGGTCCCTACGTCTTCTCCCTCGGTGGCCTGGTGCTCGGCGCCGTCCTGCTGTTCACCCGGCTGCGTCCCGACCCCTTGCTCCTCGCCAGGGAGCGCGCCGCTGCCATCGCCACCGAGCCGCTCGAGCGCCAGCACGGTTCCATCGTCCGCGGTTGGCGCACCCTGCTGGCCCACCCCGGCGCCCTGCTCGGCCTCGTGACCATGGCCCTCGGGCACACCGTCATGGTCAGCGTCATGGTGATGACGCCACTGCACATGCACCACGGCGGCGCCAGCCTGCGGATCATCGGCCTCGTGATCAGCCTGCACGTGTTGGGCATGTTCGCGTTCTCGCCGCTCACCGGCCTGGCCGTGGACCGGTTCGGCGGCCGGTCGTGCGGTCTCGCGGGTGCTGTCATCCTCGTGGTCGCGGGGCTGCTCTCCGCCCAGGCCCCCACGGGGTGGTCGGCTGGGCTGGCCACCGGACTGTTCCTGCTGGGCCTCGGCTGGTCGTTCACCCTCGTCGCCGGCTCCACGCTGGTCGTGAAGTCGGTGCCACTCGCCGAGCGCGCCGGAGCACAGGGTGCAGCCGACCTGGTCATGGGGCTGGCAGCCGGAGGCGGCGGTGCGCTCGCGGGCGTCGTCGTCGGCCACCTCGGGTATGCCGTGCTGGGCGCCTGCGCGGCCGGCCTCGCCGCCGTCGTGGCCCTGGTGTCGCTGCTCATCCGTGTGAACGGCACGGGCTCGGGTCACGCCACGTCGATGTCACCTGACCCCGTTCTGCCCGAGACCGTCCTGCCCGAGTGACCCCGGGCTGAGGCGCGGCGTGAGGCTTTCCCGTCCCACCCCGTGTTGCCCGACCGTGGGCACCAGCAGGTTGGTTAGCCTGCTTGGGTGACCCCGCCGACCGACGAGACCCGAGCAGCGCCGCAGCCCAGCGGCGACGCGCTCCCGACCACCCGGCATACCGAGCAGGAGGGTGCACCCACGGTTGACGCCGACCCGCGCGGCACCCGCGTGGCGGAGGCGGTCAAGGTCTGGCAGCGGCACCTCGTCGACCTCGGCGGTCGCAACACGTTGCTGTGGTACCGCGACCTGCCCAGCGGCACCCTCGACCTGACCACCGCGCACCCCGGCGGGCTGGCCATGCTGCTCGCCGGCCGCCCGACCCGGCTCTCCGACCTGGTCCGGGAGGCCGCGGCGCTCGACGAGGCCCGTCGTCGTGCCCGCATCATCCGTGCCAAGACCCTCGAGCTGTCGGAGGAGCGCGGCATCGCGGCCGGGTTCATCGCCATCGGGATGGCGAGCTGGACCGTGCGTGGCGCCTCGCGCGCCCCCGCCGCGCCGGTGCTGCTGCGGTCCTGCGTCCTCAAGCCGACCGGCGCCGCCCGAGAGGACTTCGACCTCGACCTGGGCAACGACGTCGAGTTCAACCCGGTCCTCGAGCACTACCTGCGCTCCGAGCAGGGGCTGGAGCTCGACACCGGTGCCCTCGAGGAGATGGCCAACGCGAGTGGCGCCTTCGACCCCCACCCCGTCTATGCCGCGTTGACGGAGCTGTGTGCCTCGGTGCCGGACTTCTCCGTCTCGCCGCGCCTCGTGGTCGGGACGTTCTCCTACGCCAAGCTCCCGATGGTGGCTGACCTTGCGGCACAAGGAGATTCGCTGGCCGACCACGACGTGGTGGCGGCACTGGCGGGCGATCCAGGAGCGCTTCGCGCGGTCAGGACGTCGGTGCCGGACTCGCCTGCGGACTCGGACCCGTCCCACGAGCTGCTCATCCTCGACGCCGACTCCACCCAGCAGGCAGCGATCGACGCGGTCCGCTCCGGAGCCCACCTCGTCATCAAGGGCCCGCCCGGCACCGGCAAGTCGCAGACCATCGCCAACCTCATCGCCAGCCTCGCCGGCGAGGGCAAGCGGGTGCTGTTCGTCGCCGAGAAGCGCGCGGCGATCGACGCGGTGCTCTCGCGCCTCGACGGGGTGGGCCTGGGCGACCTCGTCCTCGATGCCTACGACGGCGCGAGCAACAAGCGACGCCTGGCCCAGGAGTTCGGGGCCGCCCTCGACCGCGGCACCCAGGTGCAGGACCCCGACACGAGCGAGATCGAGCACGCCCTCGTCGACCGGCGAGCGACCCTCGTCGCGCACGCTGCCGCCCTGCACGAGGTGCGTCAGCCGTGGGGGGTCTCGGCCCACCAGGCGCAGGAGGCCATCTCGAGGCTGGGCAGCCTCGCCCACCCGCCCACCTCACGCGTGCGGGTCAGAGGCGAACAGCTCGCCGGCCTCGACCGACAGAGGGTGCAGGAGCTCGGCCGCCAGCTGACCGAGGCCGCGTCCCTGGGTGCGTGGTCCACGCAGGAGGGGGCCGACCCGTGGTTCGGGGCGCGGATCGCGACGTCGGAGGAGGCGGTGCGCGCCCGCGACATCACCAGCAGGCTCAGCCAGGGCGGTCTGCAGGACCTCGAGCAGACGATGCACGACGTCTTCTCGGAGGTCAGCCTGCCGCAGGCCGACCGCGTTGGCGATTGGGGCCACGTGCTCGACTCGGTGGGCCGGGTGCGCGACACCCTCGAGGTGTTCCGGCCCGAGATCTTCGACATCCCGCTCGGCGACCTCGTTGCGGCGACCGGTGGCAAGGCCTTCCGCGACACGAATGGCGTTGCCCTGGGCTGGTACTCGCGGTGGCGCCTGCGCCGTCAGGCTCGCTCGCTGCTGCGCCCCGGCCCGCCCCCGGCCGACCTGCACGCAGCCCTGCTCGACGCCCAGGTCCAGCGAAACGCCTGGGCGCAGATGGCCGGAGCCGGCGGCCGGCCCGAGATCCCGGTCGACCTCGACCGGGCGCGCACGGCATACGCATCGGTCGCCTCGGACCTCACCTGGTTGGAGGGCAGGCTCACGGCGACCCACCGGGGTGGTGACCTCTTCGGCGCGCCGCTGGTCGAGCTCCGGGAGCGGCTGGCTGAGCTCGACAGCCGCCCCGACCGCCTGACGGTCGTGCCCCAGGTGCTCGGCACGCTCGACGCCCTGCGCGATGCGGGCATGGGAGCCTTTCTCGACGACGTGGCCCGTCGCGGCGTGGAGCCCGACGACGTCGCTGCCGAGCTCGAGTTCGTCTGGTGGACCTCCCTGTCCGAGGACCTCATCGTGCGCGACCCGAGCTACGGCGCGCACGACGGAGCCCAGCTGCAGCGGGTTGCTCGCGAGTACGTCGCCGCCGACCACGCCCACCTGCGCGCCAGCGCCGATCGGGTGCGCGCCGGGGCCGGGCGTCGGCTCCGCGAGGTGCTGGCCGACCACCCCGACCAGGAGGCGCTGGTGCGCGCAGAGGCGGGCAAGTCCCGTCGGCACCGCCCGCTGCGCGAGCTGCTGCCCAAGGCCGCCGAGACGCTGACGGCCGCGAAGCCGGCGTGGGCGATGTCGCCGCTCGTGGTCGCGTCGGTGCTGCCGCCCGGGCGCTGGTTCGACGTCGTGATCTTCGACGAGGCCTCGCAGATCCCGCCTGCCCAAGCCGTCTCGGCGATCTCGCGGGCGCACCAGGTGGTGGTGGCCGGCGACGAACGCCAGCTGCCGCCGACCAGCTTCTTCACCGCCGCCGTCGACGAGGAGGGAGCGCCGGAAACGGACGCGCTGACCGAGGGTTTCGAGTCCGTGCTCGACGTGCTGACCGCTGCGCTGCCCACGCGCCGGCTCTCGTGGCACTACCGCTCGCTCGACGAACGCCTGGTGGCATTCGCCAACCGCGAGATGTACGACGGCTCGCTGGTCACCTTCCCGGGCACCGGCACCGACGCCGTGGTGACCCTCGAGTCGGTCGAGGGGTCGGGCATCGTCCAGGCCGGTGAGGAGGCCATCGAGTCGACCGAGGCCGAAGTCGCCCGGGTCGTCGAGCTCGTCCTCGAGCACGCCCGAACCCGCCCGCACGAGTCGCTCGGGGTGATCGCGCTCGGCATCCGGCACGCCACCCGGCTCGACGACGCCCTCCGACGCGCCCTGGCCTCCGACGCGGCCGACGGCGTCGGCGACTTCTTCGACGAGGACCGGCCCGAGCGGTTCTTCGTCAAGAACCTCGAACGCGTCCAGGGCGACGAGCGCGACGCCATCATCCTGTCGGTCGGTTACGGCAAGACCCCCCACGGGCGAGTGCTGCACCGGTTCGGTCCGCTCAACCTCGAGGGCGGCGAACGTCGCCTCAACGTCGCCATCACCCGCTCCCGCCGTCGGATGACCGTGGTCTCGTCGCTGCTCGCCAGTGACCTCGACCCCGCGCGGCTCAAGTCCCGCGGTTCGGTCATGCTCCGTGACTTCCTCGCGTATGCCGCGGACGGCACCTTCCCCGCGCCGGTCACCGACGATGGCGTCGCCCGACAGGGTGGCACATCGACTTCTCCCGCGGCTGAAGGGTCGATTTCCCGCCCCGTCGACGCCGGGGTCGACCCGCTGCGGGCCGAGTTCGCCCGCCGACTGCGTGACTCAGGACTGGTGGTGCACGAGGCCTACGGTTCGGCAGGCCAGCGCATCGACCTCGCGGTCGAGGACCCGGACCACCGCGGTCACGTGCTCGTCGCCGTCGAGACGGACGGGCCTGCGTATGCCGCGATGCGCAGCAGCCGCGACCGCGACCGGCTCCGCGGCGAGCAGCTCGGCAGGCTCGGGTGGATGCACGTCCGGGTCTGGACGACCGACCTGTTCCGCGATCCCGCCCGCGATGTCGCCCGGGTGAACGCTGCCGTCCAGCAAGCCGTCGCGAACCGCCCGACACAGGAGCCGATCGTGGCGTCGACTGGGAGGCCCGCGGCCCCAGCGGCCGCAGCGGACAGCGCGGCTCCCGTGCCTCCAGCGGCCCCGGCTCGCGGCCACAGTGGGCAGCAGATGCTGCCCATGGGGGACGAGTCCGAGAGGACGGACGGGGACGACGACTTGGCTCAGTCGGACGCCGGCACGACCCAGGAGGAGTTCAGCCCGACCACCGACGAGGGTGCCCGCCAGCGCCGCGCCCGTGGCCGCAGGGCCAAGCGCGGCGCAGGGCCGACGAGCGGCCAGCTGACCGAGCCTGAGCCGGCCGAGCCTGAGCCGGCCGAGCCTGAGCCGGCCGAGCCCGAGCCGGCCGAGCCCGAGAAGAGCAGGCCCCAGAAGGCCGAACGCCCGAAGCCAGAGCAGACCAAGGACGACACCGATGTCGGCTGGGGCGAGCAGCACGAGGAGCTCGCCTACGACCGCTGGCTGCGCGAACAACGCCCACCCCACTGGGGTTCCGACTGACCCGCCCTCCCGATGGACGGTGGTGTCACACGACGAAGGCGCCCGTCCCCTCAGGGCCGGCGCCTTCGCGCTGTGTCAACGGGTGAAGCTCAGGGTCAACGGGTGAAGCTCAGGCGCGGCCCTGGAGGGCGTCGCGGATCTCGCGGAGCAGGATGATGTTCTCGTCCGGAGCGGCGTCCTGCTCGACCTCGGCGTAGCGCGCCTTCGCCACCTCGTACGGCTTCACCACGAAGAAGTACACGACGAACGCGACGATGAGGAACGACACGAGTGCCGTGAGGAAGACGCCCACCAGGAGGCCTCCTGGCTTGTAGGCGCTGAAGTCAGGCTTGTCGCCGATCTTGCCGATGATCCCCATCAGCACGTCGGTGAAGCTCTTGATGACGGTGCCGAAGGCACCGGCGATGATGAAGGCGACGGCAAGCTCCACGAGGTTGCCCCGCATGACGAAGTCCTTGAAACCCTTCATGGGTGTCGCGACCTTTCCCTAGAAGTTGGTCCTACGGGCGACACGCTAGCGACCTCCGCAGTCGCTGTGCGGGGGCCAGAACGCGGATTCAGCCGGTTTCGGGCCAGTCATGGGTGAGCACGAGCTCGAGCTGGGGTCGGCCGAGGGCGTCCTCCGGAACGGCGAGGATGCGTCGCGCCTCTTCCTGACCTGCGGAAACGACCACGCCACCCCCATCGAGCGCGTAGCCGCTGGACGACCCCTGACCCTGGATCACCGACCCGAAGTCGGTGGTCACGGATTGGTCCACACTGAGCACGACCACCGCGCGCGCCACGGGCCCGTCGGAGCTCCACAGGTCGATCCTGTCGCCTGCCGAAACCATCGACACCGCACCGTGATCGGGCACCGTGACATGCACTGCGACCCTGTCGACCGGCTGGCCGGCGAGCAGGGAGCTGCGGTTGACGCGAGCCCTCGTCACCGGTTCGCCAGGAGAGAGGGGCGCCGTCATCGGTCGCCCCACCACCTCGGCAAGCGTGTGGATGCTGGTCTGCGGAGCCAGCTCGGCGGGCCACCAGACCTCGCGCAGCGAACCGGGGGAGGCCACCTCGCCGACCGCCATGGGCCGGGCTGCCACCACGATGCGCACCACCGGACGAGAGTCGGCGGAACGGGCCACCGCGAGCATGCCGAAGGCGGCGCCCATCGCGCAGAGGATGGCGAGCAGACGCCGGACCACGCGACGCCGCCACTGCCGTCGCCGGCCAGGACCGAACAGCCACCCCACCGCGCCAGCCACCCGCCCGTCGCCTGCCATGACGCGGCCTAGCCCGGTAGCGCGAAGGGCAGGGTGATCCCGTCGAGCGCGCGACGGCACCCACAGGTCGCGTCGGCATCGGACTCCTCGGCGGGCATGGCGCCCAGAGCCGAACGCAGCACCTGCTTGAGCCCGTCGACATTCTCGGCGAAGACTGCCAGGACCTCCTCGTGCGTGACTGCCTCGCCACCGTCGACCCCGGCGTCGTGGTCGGTCACCAGGGCGATGGTCGTGAAGCACATCGCGAGCTCGCGGGCGATGGACGCCTCCGGCATGCCCGTCATCCCGACCACGGTCCAGCCGGCCTGCTGATGCCAGGTCGACTCGGCCTTGGACGAGAAGCGCGGCCCGTTGATGACCACCAAGGTCCCGGCGTCGGCCACGGACTTGCCTGCGGCAGTAGCAGACTCGACGGCGACGGCCCGCCCGCGCGGACAGTAGGGATCGGCGAAGCCCACGTGCACGACCGGCCCCTCCGCGGCATACACGGTGTGCTCGCGGCCCCAGGTGCGGTCGACCACCTGGTCGGGTACGACGATCGTGCCCGGTCCCAGCTCGGGGCGCAGCGAACCCACCGCGCACGGCGCGAGCACCTGGCGCACCCCGACCGAGCGCAGCGCCCACAGGTTGGCGCGGTAGTTCACCCGGTGCGGGGGAAACCGGTGTCCCTGGCCGTGCCGGGCGATGAAGGCGACGCGCCGCCCGTCGACCTCCCCGATCACCAGGTCGTCGCTCGGCTCGCCGAACGGGGTGCTCACGCTCACCCGCTCCGCGGCGTCGAAGAACTCGTAGAAGCCGGAGCCTCCGATCAGTCCCAGGTCGGCGCGGGGAGTCGTCGAGGTCATGTCAGCAGACTACGCAGCGCCGGGCCGCCCGCGCCTGCGCGTCACCGGCGCCTGTGGACGGGGACGCGACGACGCCCGCCCCTGTGGACAGGGACGGGCGATGTCGACGTATGCCGCGTGGTCGCCGCGGCACCAAGGGTTGGGTCAGGCGGCCGAACCGTCGGCGGACTTCGACGACGACGCGGCGGACGACGTGCTCTTCGACCCGGACCCGCTCGAGGTGCTCTTCGACTCGCTGGAGGAACTGCTCGACGACTCGCTGGAGGAGCTGCTCGACGAACCCGACGCACCCGAAGGGGCAGGGACGGAGGCGGACGAGCTGCTCCGGGAGTCGGTGCGGTAGAAGCCGCCACCCTTGAAGACGACCCCGACGGCGTTGAAGACCTTGCGGAGCCGGCCGTCGCACTCGGGGCAGACGGTCAGGGAGTCGTCGGTGAACGACTGCACCGCGTCGAAGCGGTGGTCGCACTCGGTGCAGGCGTAGGAGTACGTCGGCACGGGTTCCTCCAAAGGGGCGTTCTAGCTGGCGGTCGCGGGCCGCGACGCTGGCACTGTCATGGCTCGACTGCCAACTATAAGGCCGCGCGAGGCCTGCTTCTTCCCGCTGAACCCGTGAGGAGCCCCCGCCACGGGCCGGCCGGGGCGGCTACTTCTTCCCGCCGCCGTCCTTCCAGCCGGCCAGGCGGCCGTGCTGGCTGACCGAGCGGACCCTCTTCTCGGCCCGGCTCCTGGCCTCGGCGGTCGAGACGATCAGCAGCTGGTCGCCGCGGCGGATCACCGTGTTGTTCTCCGGCACGAAGCCCTTGCCCGCGCGCACCACGAGCGTCACGTTGGCGCCTTCGGGCAGCCGCAGCTCGAACACCTCGACCCCGTGCAGCCGGGACGCCGGTCCCACGGTCACCTGCATGAGTTCGGCCTGGAGCTCCTCGAGGGGTGTGGCCTCGACGGCGAGGTCGAGGGTGGCGTAGTCCTCGACGATGCCCAGCCTCTGGGCGACCCACGGCAGCGTTGGCGCCTGGACGAGGGTGAAGATGACCACGAGCACGAAGACGAGCTCGTAGATCCAGGGGACGTTCTTCGCGCCCACGGTGAGCGGCACGGTCGCGAGGACGACGGGAACGGCGCCGCGCAGGCCGGCCCACGACAGGAAGACCTGGTCGGGCCACCGGAGCCGAAAGGGCGAGACCGACACCAGCACCGACAGCGGTCGCGCGACGAGGAGCAGCACGAGGCCGATGACGATGGCAGGGACTATCTGGTCACCCATCTCGCCCGGCGACGCCAGCAGTCCGAGCAGCACGAACAGCCCGATCTGGGCGAGCCAGCCCAGGGCGGTCGAGAGCCCGAGGACCGCCGGCCCGTGGGGGAGCCGCAGGTTGCCCAGCACCAGGGCCGCGAGGTAGCAGGCGATGAAGCCGCTGGCGTGCGCACTGGCCGCCGCGGCATACGCAAGGACGGTGAGGGCGACCACCCCGATGCTGAACAGACCCGAGGAACCAGAGGCCGCTCGTCGCATGAACTGGCCGCCCGCCCACCCCACGGCGAGGCCGATCGCGGCACCGGCGCCGAGCTCGGCGACCGCCTTGAGCGCCAGGGTGACCCAGCTCTCTGCGTCCGCGGGGTCGGCCGACCGGGCGGCGAGGGCGGTCACGAGGATGACCACCGGGGCGTCGTTGAAGCCGGACTCGGCCTCGAGCATCCCGGTGATCCGCCGGGGGAGTGGCACGCGGCGCAGCACCGAGAACACTGCCGCGGCGTCGGTCGAGGACAGGATCGCGCCGATGAGCAGGGCGGTGTTCCAGTCGAGGTGCAGGACGAACCGCGCAGCCAGCGCGACCACGCCCACCGACACGATGACCCCGACGGTCGACAGCACGGCCGCAGGCCCGATCGAGCGGCGGATGCCCTCCCACCTGGTGCTCAGGCCGCCCTCGCTCAGGATGAGGATGAGGGCGGCGTAGCCGAGCACCTGGGTGAGCTCGTTGGAGTCGAACCGGATCTGGATGAATGGCCCCGCCTCACCGATGGCCAGGCCGATGCCGAGGTAGATCAGCAGCGAGGGCAGTCCCGACTTGAGGGAGAGCCGCACCGCGGCCACCGAGACGAGCAGGACGACCGAGCCGATGAGCAGCGCCGGGGTGAGGTCGTGCAGCGTGAACGAGCCCGACGCGTCGGACGCGATGGACCACGGCAGCCCACTCGGGGGGATCGCAGCGCGCACGGCCCGTCACGTCCTTTCCCTCGGTGTGGTGCGGATAGTCTCGCAGGGTGTCTCGCGCCCTTCTTGCCCGCCGCATTGCCGTGGCTGTGGCAGCCCTGCTCGTCGTCGTCATCGGAATTGTCGCGGTACTCGCGGTAACCTGGGTGCGTCGTCCGTTCCCCACGACCGAGGGGGAGATCAAGGTCCCTGGGCTGACCGGCAAGGTGAGCGTCCTGCGGGACGATCGCGGCATCCCGCAGATCTACGCCGACAGCGCCGACGACCTGTTCAAGGCACAGGGATTCGTCCACGCGCAGGACCGGTTCTTCGAGATGGACCTGCGCCGCCACATCACCGCTGGACGGCTCTCCGAGCTCGTCGGTCAGGCCGGTCTCAAGACCGACCTCGTGATCCGCACCCTCGGCTGGCGGCGGGTCGCCGAGGCCGAGCTGCCGACCCTCAAGCCCGAGACGCGCCGCTACCTGCAGGCCTACGCCGACGGGGTGAACGCCTACATCCACCGGCAGGGCAGCCCGTCGAACATGTCGCTCGAGTACGTCGTCCTCGGCCAGAAGGTCAACGACTACCGGGTCGAGGACTGGACACCGGCCGACTCCCTCGCGTGGCTCAAGGCGATGGCCTGGGACCTGCGCGGTGACTACAGCGCGGAGCTGATGCGGGCGCGCCTCGCGGGCTCGATGTCCACGGCCCAGATCAACGAGCTGTTCCCGCCCTATCCCTACGACACCAACAAGCCGATCCTCTCCCCCCAGGACTGGTCACCCAGCAGCTCCTCGACGTCGGCGAGCTCGGCCGTCCCGGCCGGCGACCTCGCCAAGGAGACCGGCAAGGACGCACAGCGCGCGTATGCCGTGGTGCAGCGTGCGCTCGCGGCGGTCCCGGAGACCATGGGTCGCGGTGACGGGATCGGGTCCAACTCGTGGGTCGTCGGCGGGAGTCGCACGAGCACCGGGAAACCGTTGCTGGCCAACGATCCCCACCTCGGCGTCTCGATCCCCGGCATCTGGTACCAGGTCGGTCTGCACTGCCGGTCGGTCAGCAGCAGCTGTCCCTTCGACGTGGCCGGCTACTCGTTCTCGGGGCTGCCCGGTGTGGTCATCGGCCACAACCAGTCGATCGCGTGGGGCTTCACCAACCTCGGACCCGACGTGAGCGACTTCTTCCTCGAGCAGGTGCGGGGCAACACCTACCTGCGCGACGGCAAGCAGGTCCCGCTCACCATGCGCACCGAGACGATCAAGATCGGTGGCGGCGGTGAGCAGACCATCACGGTCCGCAGCACCGTCCACGGCCCGATCCTCTCCGACGCCCTCGAGAGCGTCGCGAGCGCCGGTGAGAGTCCACCTGTCAACGGGCGCCCGAGCCCGGGGTCCTACGAGGTCGCGCTGCAGTGGACCGGCATCGAGGTGAGCCAGACCGCCGATGCGATCTTCGGGCTCAACACCGCCCAGAACTTCGACCAGGTCCGCACTGCCGCAGAGCAGTTCGCCGTTCCCGCGCAGAACCTCCTCTACGCCGACACGGCCGGCAACATCGGCTACCAGGCGCCGGGGCGGATCCCGATCCGCAGCCGCTACATGGAGGCCGCTCCGGGCTACTGGATCAGGCCGGGCTGGGTGTCGTCGTGGGACTGGCAGGGCTACGTGCCCTTCGACTCGATGCCTCACACCTACAACCCGTCCGAGGGTTTCATCGTCGCGGCCAACCAGGCCGTCACCGAGAGCGGAAACCCCTTCCTCACGACCGAGTGGGACTACGGCTTCCGGAGCCAGCGCATCCGCTCACTCCTGGAGAAGAACACCAAGGTCACCCCGGCCACCATGTCGTCGATCCAGGGCGACACCCGGAGCCAGTTCGCACCCACCCTGGTCAAGGCGCTGCTCAAGGTCGACCTGGGGCGCGACGACTTCACCAAGCAGGCGCAGGAGCTGCTTCGTGGCTGGGACTACACGAACCCGGTGGGCAAGAGCGAGTCCGGCGCGGCTGCGGCCTACTACAACGCGGTCTGGTCGAGCCTGCTGGACCTGACGTTCGACGACGAGCTCCCGAAGGACCTGCGCGCCGATGGTGGCGACCAGTGGATGCAGGCGGTCTCGGTGCTGCTGAGCAAGCCGCGCTCCGCCTGGTGGGACGACAAGCGCACCCCCGGGGTCGCCGAGGGCCAGTCGGAGATCCTGCGCAAGGCGATGGTCAAGGCACGGCTCGACCTGACGATGGAGCTGGGCAAGGAGCCCGGGGAGTGGCAGTGGGGCCAGCTGCACCAGCTCACCCTGACGCACCAGGTGCTCGGCGGCGAGGACGTGCCCGGCATCGTGGCCAAGCTCTTCAACCGCGGACCCATCAACATGCCGGGGGGTTCGGCCATCGTGGACGCCAACGGCTGGAACGCCGCCTGCACCACGACCGAGCCACCCGAGGAGTGCACGAAGGGCCAGGGCTACGGCGTCGACTGGGCGCCGTCGATGCGGATGGTGGTGGACCTGTCCAACCTGGACAAGTCGCGCTGGGTCAACCAGACCGGCAACAGCGGTCACGCCTTCGCCGACCACTACAACGACCAGACCGACGCCTGGGCCAAGAACGAGCTGTTCGACTGGCCGTTCAGCGAGAAGGCCGTCCGGGATGCCGGTGGCGACGAGCTGAGCCTGGTCCCCAGCGGCTCGTCGAGCTGAGCTCAGTCGCCCGACTGAGCCGGCAGCGTGGGCAGGGCGCGCGAGGTCCCCGGCCCGACTTCGACGACCCCCGTCTCGGCCGTCATGACCGCGTGCACGCGGCGGTCGTGCGGCTCGCTCGGCAGGTCCTCGTCCAGCAGCTCCCACGGGTGGACCACCGCGACCAGGTGCGCGCTGGTCCGGGGGATCACCCGGTCGTAGCATCCCTTGCCCCGCCCGATCCGGGTCCCGGACCGGTCAACCCCCTGGGCTGGCAGGAACACCACGGCGGCCCGGGCGATGGCCTCCTTGCCGAGCGGCTCCTCCGCGCCCCGGGCCTCCTCGCTGCCCCGAGCCTCCTCGTTGCCTACCTGGCGCCAGTCCAGGTCCCAGTCCTCGAGGGTCACGGGCACCATCACCCGTATGCCGCGCGCGGACAATGCCTCGATCATCGCCTCCGTGGGCGGCTCCAGCGGCGTGGCCTCGTAGGCGGCGACCCAGTCGCCGCGAACCAGCCCACCGGCATACACGAGCTCGAGGGCGGACAGGGCAAGCTCCTCCGCGTCGCGGGCGCGGTCGCGCCCGGGCACGCGTTCGCGGCGCAAGGCGCTCAGGCGCTGTCGCACGGCGGTCTTGGTGGACAGGGGCACCTCCAGATCGTCCCACTAGGCTGCCCGTCATGAGCAAGGAAGGGTTGGCGCAGGCGGTCGCACGCATGACCGAGCGGGGGGTCGACCCGATGGCGATCCACGTGTTCGAGGACGCCTACGCCCAGCTGGAGGCGGGCAGGACCGGCCTGATCGCGGAGGACGACATCGAGCCCCTGCGCGACGTGACGACGCTCGAGAGCATCACGGTGGACCCTGCCGACCCAGCCGACCCTGCCGACGGGGACGAGGTGACCGAGGCACTGGCCCGCACGGCCGTCATCAAGCTCAACGGTGGCCTGGGCACCAGCATGGGGCTGTCCGGCCCGAAGTCGGTGCTCGAGGTCCGCGACGGGCTGACCTTCCTCGACGTCGTGGCCCGGCAGGTGCTCGCCCTGCGCGAGCGGCACGGGGTCAAGGTCCCGCTCGTGCTGATGAACTCCTTCCGCACCCGCGACGAGTCCCTGGCAGCTCTGGCGGGGTACCCCGACCTTGCCATCGACGGGCTGCCGCTCGACTTCCTGCAGAACGCCGAGCCCAAGCTGCGGGCCGACGACCTCGCGCCGGTGTCGTGGCCCGACGACCCGGACCTCGAGTGGTGCCCTCCGGGGCACGGAGACGTCTATGTGGCCCTGGTGGCGAGCGGTGTGCTCGCAGCGTTGCGGGACAAGGGATTTCGCTACGCGTTCCTGTCCAACTCCGACAACCTCGGGGCCACGTGCGACCCCGCGATCCCGGCCTGGATGGCACGGGAGTCCATCCCCTACGTGTCCGAGGTGTGCGAGCGCACTGCCAACGACCGCAAGGGTGGCCACCTGGCCCTGCGTCGCAGCGACGGCAGGGTGGTGCTGCGCGAGAGCGCCATGGTGGCACCGGAGGACCAGGAGCACTTCCAGGACACCCAGAGGCACTCGCTCTTCCACGCCAACAACCTGTGGGTGGACCTCGACGCCCTCGAGGCCCAGATGTCGGCCAGGGACGGCGTCCTCGGCCTGCCCATCATCGTMAACCGCAAGACTGTCGACCCGGGTCGCAAGGACTCGACCCCGGTGATCCAGGTCGAGTCGGCCATGGGGACCGCGATCGAGGTGTTCGACGGGTCGCGCGCCCTGCACGTGCCCAGGCGCCGGTTCCGACCGGTGAAGACGACCAACGAGCTGCTCATGCTGCGCTCGGACCTCTACGGCTTCGGTGACGGGTTCGACGTGGTGGCCCAGTCGCCGCGACCCGACCCGCGGGTCGACCTCGACGACCACTACACGCTGATCCACGAGTTCGACTCCCGCTTCCCCGGCGGCGCCCCCTCCATGATCGAGTGCACGTCCCTCACGGTGCGCGGTGACGTGACCTTCGGCGCGCAGATCCGGTGCGTGGGCGACGTGGTGGTCGAGGCGGACGAGCCGCGCACCATTCCCGACGGCAGCACCCTCCCTCAGGCAGAAGGAGCGACCACCCCGTGATCAGCGTCGAAGAGCACCTGGACCGAATCCTGAGCACCGTCAAGGTGATCCGTCCGTTCGACCTCGGGGTTCTCGACGCCCAGGGCTGCATCCTCGCGGCCGACGTCGAGGCCCGTGGGTCGCTGCCGGGCTTCACCAACTCCGCGATGGACGGGTATGCCGTGCACGCCGCGGACATCGCGACCGCCAGTGCCGAGTCCCCGGTGGTCCTGCCCGTCGTCAACGACATCGCGGCGGGCAACACCAAGGCGTGGTCGCTGGCCACCGGCCAGACCATGCGCATCATGACCGGCGCTCCGATGCCCCACGGCGCAGACGCCGTCGTGCCGGTCGAGGCGACCGACGGTGGGGTGGTGCGGGTGGAGATCCGGGAGCGCCGCGCCGTGGGTTCGCACGTGCGCGAGGTCGGTGAGGACGTCGAGGCCGGCAACGTCGTTCTGCGCCGTGGCACCCTGCTCGGTCCCGGACAGATCGCCCTGCTGGCGGCGGCCGGGACGGCGCGCGTGCGGGTCGTCCCCCGGCCGCGGGTCGTCGTCATCTCGACCGGGGACGAGCTCGTCGAGGTGGGTCGCACTCCGGGTTTCGGCCAGATCGTCGACTCCAACTCGGTCATGCTGACCGCCGCCGTGACCGCGGTGGGCGCCACTCCGTTCCGGGTCGGTGGGGTCCCGGACGACGCCCGCACCCTGATGGAGACCCTCGAGGGCCAGCTCGTCCGCGCCGACGTCATCATCACGACCGGCGGCGTCTCGATGGGAGCCTTCGACACCGTCAAGGAGGTCCTGTCCCGCGTCGGCACGATGCAGTTCGACAAGGTGGCGATGCGCCCCGGCATGCCCCAGGGGTTCGGGGTGCTCGGCGAGGAACAGGTCCCCGTGTTCACCCTGCCCGGCAACCCCGTGAGCGCACTGGTGTCGTTCCACGTGTTCGTCGCACCGGCGCTCCGGGCCATGGCCGGCCGCCCCGAACCGTCCTACCCGCCGGGCTACGTCCCCGCCGTGGCGGCCGAGCCGTTCGGCTCGGTCAAGGGCAAGATGGAGTTCGTGCGGGTGATCCTCGACGACGACCGGGCCCGACTCGCCGGGGGCCAGGGGTCGCACATGCTCGGTGCGCTCGCAGCGGCCGACGCGCTGGCTGTCATCCCCGAAGACGTCGTGGACGTCGCCGCGGGCGACGAGCTGATGTGCCTGCCACTGCTGGGCCGGGAGGGGATGTGAGCCTCGACCCCGCTGAGCGTCCGCGGCCTCCGGGGCTGACGCACGTGCGACCGGACGGGTCGGCGCACATGGTCGACGTCTCCGCCAAGGACGTGACTGCCCGACAGGCCTCAGCAGCAGGTCGGGTCTTGCTGTCGTCCGAGGCGGTGGCCGCGCTACGCGGCGGGAACGTGCCCAAGGGTGACGCGCTCGCAGTCGCGCGGATCGCCGGCATCCAGGCCGTCAAGCGCACCCCTGAGCTGATCCCGCTCGCCCACCCGATCGCCGTCCACGCGGTCGAGGTCGACCTGGCGGTGGCCGACGACGGCGTCGACATCGGCGCCACTGTCCGCACCGCCGACCGCACGGGCATCGAGATGGAGGCGCTGACCGCCGTCGCGGTCGCGGCCCTCGCCCTCGTCGACATGGTCAAGGCGGTCGACAAGCACGCCCGGATCACCGACATCCGCGTCACCGCCAAGTCTGGCGGCCGTTCCGGCGACTGGGTGGAACAGCCGTGAACACGGCGGTCGTCATCACGTGCTCGACCCGCGCCGCTGGTGGCGTCTATCCCGACCGCGGCGGCCCCCTCATCGTCGAGGCGTTGCGGCAGTGGGGATTCGAGGTGGGCGACGCCGTGGTCGTGCCTGACGGCCCAGCGGTCGGTGAGGCGCTCGCGGAGGCCCTGGCCGGCATACCTGGGGTGATCGTCACCACGGGTGGCACGGGGCTGTCGCCCACGGACCGCACCCCCGAAGCGACGCGGGCCGTGCTCGACCGCGAGGTGCCCGGGTTGGCCGAAGCCATCCGCGGCGCCGGGCTCGCGGGCGGCGTGCCGACGGCGGCCCTGTCGCGCGGCCTGGCGGGAGTCGCGGGCAGCACCCTGGTGGTCAACCTGCCCGGGTCGACCGGGGGGGTCCGCGACGGGCTGGGGGTGCTCGAAGCCGTGCTGCCGCACGCACTCTCGCAGATTCGCGGCGGCGACCACTGATGGCCGTCTGGCCCGTCGAGCTCCGGGGAAGAACCCCGGGCGGGGAGCAGCTGCTGCTCGACCCGCTGCGTCGTCGGGACCGGGCCGAGTGGACTGAGGTGCGCAGCCGCAACCGCGAGTGGTTGGGGCCCTGGGATGCGACCTCGCCCAGCCAGGAAGCGCACTACGTCTCGTTCGCCGGGCTGGTGCGGCACTACCGCACGGAGGCGCGGGCCGGGCGGATGCTGCCGCTCACGATCCGGCTCGAGGGTCGCATCGTGGGTCAGATGGTGCTGTTCGGCATCTCCTACGGGTCACTGCTGTCGCTCTCGGCGGGGTACTGGGTGGACGAGTCGGTCGCCGGGCGCGGCGTCGCCCCGGTGGCCCTGGCCCTCGCCGGCGACCACGCCCTGGGCTCCATGAAGCTGCACCGCATCGAGGTCAACATCCGCCCCGAGAACGCCAACAGCCTGGCCGTCGTGCGCAAGCTGGGCTTTCGCGACGAAGGGGTGCGGGCGGCATACCTGCACATCGACGGGGCCTGGCGCGACCACCGCACCTTCGCCCTGACGACCGAGGACCTGGGCGGACAATCCCTGCTCGAGCGATTGCACACCAACCACACCAGTCACATTGGCGACACACCGCCCCACGTCCCCGGTGCGCCCGCGCAAGAGACCTAGCCTCGTATCCGTGCAGCCCAGCAGTCTTGTCTTCCTCGTCATCATCGCGGTTTGGGCTGCCTATTTCGTGCAGTACTGGGTGCGTCGTCGCGAGCACCTCGCCACCGCGCGCTCGGTCGACCAGTTCTCCGAGTCGATGCGCGTCCTCGAGCGCCGCAGCCCGCTGCCCGCGACCAACCTCTCGACGCCGCAACCGCGTTCGTATGCCGTGACTCCGGCGCGCGCCGCGCGTCCCCAGGTGCTCGTGAAGCGTGCCGAGACCGCCCACGTCGAGGTGCCGACCCCACCGGAGGCCGAACGCCCGGCTCCCAGGACCAACCCCGCAGTGGCCCGGCGCAACCGGGCCCTGATCATGCTGGGCGCCCTGTCGACGGTCGTCGTGGCCGTGCCGCTCGTGGCGCTCTCGCTGCTCCCGCTGCTCACCCTGCTGGTGCCGCTGGTGTCCGTCGGCGGCGCCGTGGCCTGGGCCCGCTCCGCGGCGCAGGCCGAACGTCGCTCCCGTGTCGCGTCCCGCCCCGCCCGTTCGGAGCGCTCTGAGCAGGTGCAGCGTCCGGTCCAGTCGCGACCGATGGCTTCCCACCCGGTCGACGCCGTCGATGTCGACGTTGCCGAGCGCGTCGAGGTCGAGGCGGTCGTCGACGCCGAGCCCCTCGCCGCGCAGCCGGCCAAGCCGGAGCTGTTCGACTTCCAGGCAGGCACTGTGGAGGTGGCCGCGCCCGCCGCGGTCACGCCCGAAGCCGGGCGCGTCCCGGCCCGCATGCTCGTGGACGAGGACGACATCCCGCTGACCTGGGATCCCGTGCCCGTGCCGCGTCCGACCTACACGATGAAGTCCCGCGTGACCCGTCCCGCCCCCACGTCCGCGGACCTGGTCGGCGACGCGGACACCGAGTACGCGGCATACGAGGACCTCCCCGAGCGCCGGGTCGCCGGCGCCTGACCCGCGCGCCGCCAGACCCGCGCGCCGCCAGACCCTCGCGTTGGTCGACCCTCGCGTCGCCAGCGGCGGCGCGGTGGGGGACGGGTGGACTACCTGTTGCCCCACACCGCCTGCGCGCCCGAGTCACCGGTGAGGACCACCATCGTCCCGGTGCCCACGGCGCTGGCGACTACGAGGATCCCCAGCAGGGCGCGCGGCACCGTGGCCGTGCCACGACGCAGGTAGAGCCACTGGGCGAGGGTCGTCACCGCGAGGGCCGCGGCCCAGGGGAGCACCTTGTCGCCGTAGTTCTCGTGCTCCTTGAGGAAGGGCGGGTTGCCGAGCTTGGCGGCGAGGTCGTTGCCGGCCCGGGTCGTGACGGGCACGGCGAGCGCGCCGATCACGGCGCCGAGGGGGACCAGGAAGGTCAGCTTGCGCTGGGCGGCGGGCCAGGCGCTCACGAGCACCGCGGCGGCGGAGGTCAGCGGCAGGAGCACGACGACGAGGTGCACGAGCAGGACGTGGGCCGGAAGTCCGTTGATCTCCATGACCGAGGAACGTAGCCGAGCCCCCCGGGGTTCACGCGCTGAACCACGCGCGTCGCTGTCTCGTCCTTTACGGCGAGTCCCCGGTGCGGGGAGGATCGGTGGTGTCGACTGGGCGGGAGGAATGCCGGACGTGGCGACGAGTCAGCGGGAAGTGGCTCTGCAGGGCCTGCACGATCGCCATGCGTCGGAGCTCTGGCGTTTCGCGCTGCGGCTGACCCGGGACCCACAGGTCGCCGAGGACGTCGTGCAGGAGTCGTTGCTGCGTGCCTGGCGCGACCCCGGGCTCGGCACCCGCTCGGAACAACAGGCGCGAGCCTGGCTGTTCACGGTGGTCCGCAACCTGGTGGTGGACCGCTGGCGCAGTGCCGCGTCACGGCACGAGGTCGCGGGAATCGACTTCGTCGAGCCGGGCGTCGGCGACCGGTCCGGTGAGGTCCTGGACCGCTGGCTGCTGACCGATGCGCTCTCCTCCGTCTCGCGCGAGCACCGGCAGGTCATCGCTGCCGCCTACTACGAAGGGAGAACCGTGGCCGAGATCGCGGCCGAGCTGAAGGTGCCGGAGGGGACCGTGAAGTCGCGGCTCCACTACGGGTTGCGCAGCCTGCGACTGGTCCTGCAGGAGAAAGGGGTGACCGGACGATGAGCGCCCCCGACGAGTACACCGACTGGGATGCCGCCTACGTGCTGGGCGCCCTGGCCGTGGCGGAGCGCCGCGAGTACGAAGAGCACCTCGCGGGGTGTCCCGCCTGCCGCGCCGCGGTGGCCGAGCTGGCCGGGCTGCCGGGCCTGCTCGCTCAGCTGCCACCCGGCGAGGTCCTCGCCATCGACCTTGGCGGCACGGGCGGTTCGGGAGGTGCCGCCGGCGTGGATGCCGATCGCGACGTCCTCAACCTCGAGCCCCCGGCCTCGTTGATGCCCGCCCTCCCGACCCGTCCCACCGGACTCGGTCGCAGCACCTGGTTGGCTCCCGTGGCCGCCGCAGCGGCCGCCCTCCTCATCGGAGGCGTCGGCGGGTATGCCGCCTCGAACGCCTGGCGGGACGGCCCACCTTCCGGCGGCACCGGCTCGACGACCGGGCCGACCCTGCCCGGAGGCGTGGTGGCGGGGCGGTTGGCGTTCACCGCGGTAGAACCGTCCCTGATGACGGCCGTCGTCGACGTCGTGCCCATCGCGAATGGCACCGAGCTGCGTGTCGAGTGCCAGTACGCCCGCCAGACGGGCAGTGCAGGGAGCACGACCGGAACCGGCAGCCCGAGCGGCACCCGGACCTCCAGCAGCTCCGGTGGTTCAGGAGGCGCTGCTGGTTCCGGTGGTGACTACCGGATCAACTACGCGATCTGGGTCGTGGACCGGGCCGGGCGAGCCACCGAGCTGCGGGACTGGACCGCACGGCCTGACCGCATCATGCACCCGGTCGGGGTGTCCACCCTTCCGGTGGCGCAGATCGCGGCCGTGGAGATCCGCCAGGTCGACACCGGTCACACGGTGATGCGAGCGAGCCTGACCTGACCTGCGGCACGACTGTTTTCCGTCGCGCGCCGTGCGGGTGTTATTGTTTCGTCCGCATCAGGGGCTGTGGCGCAGTTGGTAGCGCGTCTCGTTCGCAATGAGAAGGCCAGGGGTTCGAATCCCCTCAGCTCCACCAAGAGGTGACGACACAAGGTGTCGTTTTCACCGACAGAAGGCCCGGCCCGGTTCACCCCGGCTGGGTCTTCTGCGTTCCCCCGGCGGCAACGCGGGCTCGGGCTCAACGCCGTCTACACGGACAGGGCGACGGTGATGTACACGGCGAGCAGCGCCACGCCGACGCCGACGGTCATCGGCACCGACATCCGCTGGTTGTCCTCCCGGGCCGAGGCTGCCCTGCCGATGGCGAGCGTTCCGAGAGCTGCCGCGACGGCCAGAACCAGACGGACTGCCGTGCTCATGCTTGCTCAGCCCTTCGCCTCATGCCGCGAACGTAGCAGCGCTGCCGTGGCGCAGTGCGGGCACCGTGGCGGGCGGCACTGGCCACAGCCCCGTCGCCCGTAAGGTGGCCCCGCCCCACCTTCACAGCTGAGAGACGACATGAACGCTTCAGACCCGCTGGTCATGCCCGCCCGCGTGCCAAGTCCCGCCAAGCCCGCGGCCTCAACCAGGCCGGGAGCCAAGTGGCTGCTCGAGCACCGGGTGCAGCCGGTCGGGCCGGAGTCGGGCGAGGAGCACGCGAAGCCGCACGCGTGGTGGAAGGTGATGACCCTGACCGGGGTCGACTACTTCTCCACCTTGGCGTACCTGCCCGGCATCGCCGCACTGGCCGCCGGGGCTCTCTCGCCCTTGGCGACGCTGCTCATCGTCCTGCTGACCCTCCTCGGGATGCTGCCGATGTACTCCCGCGTCGCCAAGGAGAGCCCGCACGGCCAGGGGTCCGTGGCAATGCTGGAGGACCTGTTGCCGTTCTGGCGCGGCAAGGTCTTCGTGCTGGTCCTGCTCGGTTTCGTGGCCACGTCCTGGATCATCACCATCACCCTGTCCGCCGCGGACGCGTCGGTGCACGTCCTGGAGTCCCCGTTCTTCCCCGACGCCCTGCACGGGCACGCCGTGGCCATCACTGTGTTCCTCCTGCTGGTCCTGGGTGGGGTGTTCCTGCTCGGCTTCAGCGAGGCTGTCAGCGTTGCCATCCCGCTCGTGGCCGTGTTCCTGGCCCTGAACGCTGTGGTCGTCGTCAAGGGCATCGTCGAGGTCTTCACCACCGACGGCGCCCTGTCCGCCTGGACGTCCGCCCTGTCAGACAGCGGCGGCCTGAGCGGGGCGATCGGGCCCGCCGTCATCGCGTTCCCGCTGCTGGTGCTTGGCCTGTCCGGGTTCGAGACGGGGGTGTCGATGATGCCGCTCGTCGCTGCCGACGGCGAGAACGCCAAGGAGAAGCTGGCCTCTCGGATTCGCAACACCCGCAAGCTCCTCGCAGGTGCCGCGCTCATCATGTCCGTCTACCTGCTGTCGACCAGCTTCGTCACGACGGTGCTCATCCCGGCGGAGGCGTTCAAGACGGGCGGGGAGGCCAACGGGCGCGCCTTGGCGTACCTGGCGCATGAGTTGTTCGGTGACGGGTTCGGCACCGTGTACGACATCAGCACCATCCTCATCCTGTGGTTCGCCGGCGCGTCCGCCATGGCGGGGCTGATCAACATCGTGCCCCGCTACCTGCCGGCCTACGGCATGGCGCCGGAGTGGGGCCGGGCCGTGCGCCCGGTGGTGCTTGTCTACACGGTCATCTGCATCGTCATCACCTTCGCGTTCGGCGCCGACGTCAACGCCCAAGCGGGCGCCTACGCCACCGGAATCCTGGCCATGATGGTCTCCGGCGCCGTCGCCGTGACCATCTCCGCCTACCGGCACGCCCAGAAGGTCGCGGGAGCGGGGTTCGCGGTCCTGACTCTCATCCTGCTGTACGCGCTGGTGGAGAACATCCGCGAGAAGCCGGACGGCATCGCCATCTCCGGGTTGTTCATCCTGGGCATCGTGGTGGTGTCGCTGGTGTCGCGAATCAGCCGGACCACGGAGCTGCGGGTCGATCACATCGAGTTCGACGAGGACGCGCGCCGATTCATCGAGGAGTCCGTCGCCCATGACGGTTTGCTGAACATCATCGCGAACAAGCGCCAGGCCGGCGACGAGGCCGAGTACGTCGCCAAGGAGGCCGAGCAGCGGTCCATGAACCCGGTTCCGGGCCGTTCGGACGTGCTGTTCCTGGAGGTCGACATCGACGACCCGTCCGACTTCGCTGACGTGCTGCGGGTGCAGGGCGTCGAGGTGGCCGGCTACCGGATCCTGCGGGTGGCGAGCCCGGCGGCGCCGAACGCCATCGCCGCCGTGCTGCTGGCCTTGCGTGACGCGACCGGGTTGCACCCGCACTGTCACTTCGAGTGGTCCGAAGGGTCCCCAGTCGTACACCTGCTGCGCTACCTGCTTCTGGGACGGGGTGACACCCCACCTGTGGTCCGCGAGATCATCCGCAAGGTTGAACCCGACCCGACCCAACGGCCCAGCATCCACGTCAGCTGACCGCTACCCGGGGCACGCGGCCACCCGCTCTGCCCACACCACGGACACGACCGTGGCCGACACCTTCGGCATGGTCACCAGGAACACCAACTGGCAGCTGGCCAGCAAGCTGAAGCTGAACTTCCCCACACACCTTCTGACGGTTGGCGGTCAGTCGGCGCGGCCTGGCACAACCGCAGCATCGACCAGTGCTTGTGCCGAAGCCTTCGCTGCCTCAGGCGCGTCAGGGCTGGCGTCGAGGGCGCCGCTGGCCAGCCCGCCGTCGAGCAGCAGGGTGAGAGAGCGAGCCAGGCTGTCGGGGTCGCGCGCCCCGGCCTGCTCGGCCAGCCCTCGCACCCACGAGAGGACGGCCGCCTTGTGGGCCACGGTCCGGTCGTGGACCGGGGTGCCCGGTTGCGACTCGGCCGCGGCGTTGATGAACGCGCAGCCGCGGTAGCCCTCCCGGCGGCACGCGCTGCCCAAGGCGTCGAACAGGCCGACGAGCTGATCGGCAGGGTCGGGGCCGGCTGCTGCGGCTGCGTCGTGGAGCTGCCCGGACCACACGTCGTCGACCTTGCCCAGGTAGGCGACCACGAGGTCGTCCTTGGCTGGGAAGTGCTTGTAGAAGGTCGCCTTGGCCACCCCCGACTCGGCGATGATCAGGTCAACCCCCACGGCCCGGATGCCGCGGGCGTAGAACAGCGCGAAGGCGGAGTCCAGGATGCGCTCGCGAGCAGCGCTGGGGCGCGTCGGGGTGGCGATGGACATCGGGCTCCTCGTGCGGCGGTAGGGGCGTGTCACAGCATACCTTGCAAGTAGACAGATCTGTCTGTTAGGTTCCGTGGCGAGGTAGACAGATCTGTCTATGAAGCACGCAACCGCTTCCAGGAGTCATCATGAACATCGCAGTCCTCGGTACCGGCATGGTCGGACAGGCCCTCGCAGGCCGCCTCCTCGAGCTCGGCCACGACGTCGTCGTCGGCACCCGCGACCCCGAGGCCACGCGCCTCCGCGACGAGGCCGACGGCATGGGCAACCCGCCGTTCAGCACCTGGCTCGCAGCACACCCTTCGGCCGGACTGGCCACGTTCGCCGACGCCGCCGGCGCGGCAGAGCTCGTCGTCAACGCGACCAGCGGCTTTGGCGCCCTCCCCGCCCTCGAGGCCGCGGGTGCCGACAACCTGGCGGGTAAGCCGATCCTCGACATCTCGAACCCGCTCGACTTCTCGGCCGGCTTCCCTCCCACCCTGTGGGTCAAGGACACCGACTCGCTCGGCGAGCAGATCCAGCGCGCCTTCCCGCAGGCGCATGTCGTCAAGACCCTGAACACGCTCACCGCCGCGCTGATGGTCAACCCCAAGGACCTCGGCCAAGAGTCGTCGGTCTTCGTCTCGGGTAACGACGAGGCGGCCAAGGCGACGGTCACCGAGCTGCTCAAGAGCTTCGGCCACACCGACGTCATCGACCTCGGCGACATCACCACCGCGCGCGGCACCGAGATGCTGCTGCCCGTCTGGCTGCGGCTCATGGGCGCCCTTGGCACTGCCACCTTCAACTTCAGAATCGTCCGCTGAAGTTGTAACCGCCGCACGGCCGGGGTTCGACGATGGAGCACACGGCCGCAGAACCTGGAGCGAACAGCTCGCGCGGCAGCCCAACGAGCGCTCCTGACATCACACGTAGGACCGCACACGAATGACGAAGCGTCCCCTGCCCGACAATGCGGGCAGGGGATGCTGTGGTGCAACCGTCTTGCCATGTGACCGCTAGGCGGTGTGTCCCCATCGCACCCCGAGCTCGCCCCTCAGGACGAGGGCCAGGGGCCTACCGAGCCGCGTTCGATGAGCTCGGTCGGCAGCCGTCGATGCGCCACCGCGCCCCCTGCTCCCTCGATGCGTGACAGCAGCAGGCGGCACGCCGCCACCCCGATCTCGTAGGTCGGCTGGGCGACGACAGTCAACGCCGGGCTGACCAGGTCAGCCCACTCGGTGTCGTCGAAGCCGAGCAGGGACACGTCCTCCGGGCAACGAATCCCCGCGCGCGCTATGGCGTGGAACGCCCCGAGCGACTGCATGGCGTCGAAGGCGAGGATCGCCGTGGGCCGGTCCTCCAGCGCCAGCAGCCTGGCCGTCTCAGCCTCCCCGTCCTCGCGTCGGTAGCCACCGGAGGAGATCAGCTCCGGTCGGATCGGGACACCTGCCGCCGTCATCGCGTCGCGGAACCCGGCCGCGCGGGCGCCGACAGTCGTTGCCGACGCCCGCTCGACGCCCTTCATGTCGGGACGCAGCATGCGTTCCAGCATCGCGTGCGTCCCACCGGTGAGGATCGCGATGTCGCGGTGGCCATGGGCCAGCAGGTGCTCGGTGGCAGTCCGCGCGGCCTTGCGGTTGTCGATGCCGACGGTGTCGGCCTGCAGGCCGGCCACGCTCCGGTCCAGCAGGACCACCGGTATGCCGGCCGCAATCACTTCGCTGAGATGTGACCTGTCGCCGCCGTCCGCCGGGCACACCACCAAGCCGTCAACTCGTCGCTCCGTCATCACCCTGACAGCGGTCTCCTCCTTGTCGAGCTCCTCGTCGGTGTTGGCCAGCAGCACCTCGAAACCCTGAGCCCGCGCCGTGTCGGCGATGCCGCGCAGTGAACGACGGAAGAAGGGGTTCTCGATGTCTGACATCACGACGCCGAGGGTGCGCGTCGACCCGGTGATCATGCTGCGCGCGAGGCTGTTGGCTCGATAACCAAGCTGTTCCGCGGCGGCCAACACGCGTTCCCGGGTGCTCTCGCGCACCGAGCCGTAGCCGCCGAGCGCCCTGGCGGCGGTGGCAGTGGAGACCCCCGCTTCACGCGCGACATCTGGCACCGTGGCGATGCCGCGCGGTTCCACGCTCCTGCTCACAGCGCTCCTTCGAATGCGTGTCATACCAACGGTTTTGGCGGTCTGTCGAGTCATCCGGTATGCCGGTCGGTCGCCGCGAGCGCGCGGGTCCGGGTGACCCGTCCGCGGCTCACCACCGCCGACTTCCTGGCCTGACCTTAGCCGGTGTCGGACTGCCTTGGCGCAGGGGATCTGACCAATTTCCGGGAAACCTCTTGACAGGAGCCGAGCGGATTGAGAACGTTCTCACCCATCAGGTTGAGAACGTTATCAAAAGCGAGCCACTCGCGGATTGGAACCAGGAGCACCGATGACCGAAACCCTTCCCCTCAAGCCGATCGACGCCGACATCGTCGACAAGCTGACGGCCACCGTCGCGGAGCGCGAGGCGATCGCGACCGTGGTCCGCGACGTCGTGGAGCGCGGGCTGCGCAACGTCTACTTCGTCGGCGCCGGCGGCTCCATCATCTGCAGCTACCCGGCCCACTACCTGCTCCAGCAGAAGGCGTCGTTCCCGGCCTTCCAGGTCCAGAGCGACGAGCTGAACACCGCCGTCCCCGCACTCATGGGTCCCGGCTCACTGGTCGTGCTGGCGTCCTACACCGGCACGACCAAGGAGACGGTCGCCGCCGCCAAGACCGCCAAGGCCACCGGCGCGACGGTCATCGCCGCCGCCAAGCCCGGCAGCCCCCTCGCCGAGGCGGCTGACAAGGCGTTCACCGGCAAGAGCGACCTGTTCGAGCTGGTCGTCGCCTTCGAGCTGCTCGCCGCCACCGGCGCCGAGCTGGACACCGACGCCGTCGACCAGGCCCTTGCTGCACTGCCAGGCGCCGTCCGGCACGCGGTCGAGCAGGCCGAGCCGGAGCTCGCCGACATCGCCGACGCGTTCAAGGACGAGCCGATCACGTACGTCCTGGGGTCCGGCCCCAGCTACGGCTGGGCCTACGGCCTGGCGATGTGCTTCCTTCAGGAGATGCAGTGGAAGCACGCCGCGGCGTTCAACTCCGGTGAGTTCTTCCAGGGCGCTTTCGAGATGGTCGACGACGACACCGCCGTCCTGCTGTGGGTCGGCGACGACGCCTCGCGGCCCATGGGGGAGCGGGCCAAGAGCTTCCTCGACCAGTACTGCAAGAAGGCGCAGTACGTCGACGTGCGCGACCTCGAGCTGCCCGGCATCCCCGAGTCCGTCCGAGGCGACGTCTCGCCGATCGTCGTGGGTGCGCTGGCCAACCGCCTCGCCCAGCACTACGAGTCGGTCCGCGGTCACGACCTCGAGACGCGTCGCTACATGTTCAAGGTCGAGTACTGAGCATGACCGCTGACCTGCTCAACTTCGACCCGGCCCGCTACCTGCGCATCCAGACGGGTGCCGTGGGCCTTGCCGAGCAGATCGACGCCGTGGTGGCTGACGCCCTCGGCTCCGGCGTGACCAACGTGGTCTTCGCCGGAGCCGGCGGCGCGGGCATCCTCATGCAGCCCGCCGCCGCGCTGCTCCGCGACCGTTCGACCTTCCGCGCAGACGTCGTGCTGCCGGCCGAGCTCGTCCTGACCGGCTCGGCCACGGTGGGTCGTGACACCTTGGTGGTCATCCCGTCCCTGTCCGGAACCACCGCCGAGAGCATCGCGGCCCTCGAGTTCGTCAAGGCTGCCGGCGCACGGGTGCTGGTCCTCACCGGCCACCCCGACACCCCGCTGGGCATCAAGGCCGATGTCAGCCTCGTGAACTTCGCGGAGGACGACACGTCCTGCGAGTCGTTCTACCTCCAGTCGCTCCTGCTGTCGCTTTCGATCCTGACGCGCACGGGCGTGCTCGAGGACCACGCAGCCGTCGTCGCCGAGCTGACACGTCTGCCCGAGCTCCTCCTCGACGCCAAGGGCGCCTTCGAGCAGCGAGCGTCCGCGTTCGCCGAGGCGATCGCGGCCGACCCGTGGCACATCGTCACCGGGTCGGGCACCACGTGGCCCGAGGCCTTCTACTACGGCATGTGCATCCTGGAGGAGATGCAGTGGATCCGGACGCGCCCCGTGCACGCCTCGGACTTCTTCCACGGCACCCTCGAGCTCGTCGAGGCTGAGGTGAGCGTCATCCTCCTCAAGGGTGAGGACGCCACCCGGCCCCTGGCAGACCGGGTGGAGCGCTTCGTGTCGGGCCTCACCGAGAAGCTGCTCGTCCTCGACACGGCTGACGTGGAGCTGCCCGGGATCTCGCAGACCACGCGGGCCCTCGTGTCGCCGGTCATCCTGGCTGCCCTGCTCGAGCGGGTCAGCGCCCACCTCGAGGTGCTCCGTGACCACCCGCTGACGACCCGCCGCTACTACCGCCGCATGGCGTACTGAAGGACGGCCTCATGAACGTCACCCTGCTCACCCTCGGCGACAACGTCGTCGACCGGTACCTCGAACGGGGGGTGCTCTACCCCGGAGGAAACGCGGTCAACGTGGCCGTGCACGGGCGTCGGTGCGGCGCCGGCGCGGCATACATCGGTGCGGTTGGCACCGACCTCGCCGGGCGCGCCGTCCTCGACGCCCTGGTGGCCGAGGGGGTGGACACCTCGATGCTGAGGATCGTGGAGGGCCCGAACGCCTCGGCGGACGTGCGGGTCGTCGACGGGAACCGCGTCTTCGACCACGGGGACCCCGGTGTGTCGAGGTTCCTGCTGACGTCGGCGGACTTCGCTGCCGTCGCAGCGGCGACCATCGTGCACACCGGGGAGTGCTCCATGGTCGAGGGCCAGCTGGTCGACATCTCCGCCGCGGCGCCACGGCTCTCGTTCGACTTCTCCGAGCGCCCGCAGGACTACATCGTGGAGTACGCACCGCTCGTCGACATCGCCATCCGCTCACTGCCTTTCGCCACTGTCGCCGAGGCGGTCGACGAGGCCCGGCGCATCCGGGACCTCGGTCCGAGCCTCGTGGCGGTCACGATGGGCGCCGGCGGTGCGGTGGCACTCCAGGGCGAACAGGTGGTGCACGCCCAAGCACCGGCCACTCCCGTCGTCGACACCCTCGGAGCCGGGGACGCCTTCATCGGCCGGCTCCTCACCGGCCTCATCGCCGACACCCCGCTCCCGACGCTCCTGAGCGCCGCGACGGCATACGCCTCAAGCACCTGCGCCACCTTCGGCGCCTTCGGGTACGAGACCTCACTCGAGGGACTCACTGCACCGCTCAACCCCATCCACAAAGGAGTGGACCTCACATGAAGCACACCACGCGCAGCGCATCCTTCGCCGTGCTCGCCGCCGCGACCGCGGTGGCCCTGGCCGCCTGCGGCGCGCCCGGGACGGCCAACCCTGGTGCGGGAGGAGCCAGCAGCCAGAGCCTCACCGCACCAGCCGAGAAGTCGGGCACCATCACCATGGTCACCAAGTTCGCCGACCCCAAGTACGCCCCGTACTTCGAGAGCGTGACCAAGGCCTACGAACAGGCCAACCCCAAGGTCACCATCAAGCTCGAGCAGGTCGGCGACCAGCCCTACAAGGACAAGATCCGGGTGCTCTCGGCGTCCAAGCAGCTGCCCGACATCTACTTCTCGTGGGCCGGTGACTTCGCCAACAAGTTCGTCCGTGCCGGTCTGGCCGCCGACCTGACGTCGGTCATCGGGCCCGACACCGAGTGGGGCAAGACCTTCTCGCCGGCCGCCCTCAAGGCGTTCGAGACCAAGGGCAAGAACTTCGGTGTGCCGATCGACCTCGACGCGAAGTACCTGGCCTACAACAAGGCAGCCTTCACCAAGGCCGGGATCAGCGGCGCCCCCGCCTCCCTCGAGGAGCTCATCGTGGCCTGCGACAAGCTGAGGACGGCGGGCTACACGCCCATCGCCTTCGGCAACCAGTACGGTTGGCCCGCGATCCACTACATCACCCAGCTCAACGCGTACAACGTCGCACCAGCAACCCTCGCCAAGGACTACGACCCGGCCACGGGTGCGTTCACGGATCCCGGCTACGCCAAGGCGGTCGACCAGTTCAAGGACATCGTCACGCACTGCTCCAGCAAGGACGCCAACGGCGTCTCGCACGAGGCCGGACAGGCGAACTTCCTCAACGGCAAGGCCGCCATGCACTACCTGGAGTCGGTCGAGTTCCAGGTGCTGACCGCCAAGGGCGGTGCCCCGAAGGAGCTGGCCGACAACTGGGACTTCATGCGGCTGCCCGCACCCCAGGGGGCGGCCGGTGACGTCGGAGCCCTGACGGGCGCACCGGACGGGTTCATGGTCAACGCCCAGAGCAAGAACGCGGCGCTCGCCGTCGACGTCCTCAAGTTCATGACCACCCAGCAGAATGCCGCGAAGCTCACGGCTGACATCGGCTGGCTGAGTCCCGTCCAGGGGTCGGCGACCTCGGCGAACTCGTTCCCGCAGCTCCAGTCAGCACTCGCCGACATCAGCAAGGCCAACCAGTTCGCGATCTGGCTCGACACGGTGACCAACGCGGAGGTGGCCAACGCCTACCTCTCCGGCATCGAGGGCGTCATCTCCGGCTCGAAGACGAGCAAGGACGTCATGACCGGCGTCCAGGAGGCCGCTGCCAAGGCCAAGAAGCAGGCTGGCTGACCTCACCCCCAGGTGGGGCGGGCGGATCATGGGACCTGCCCGCCCCACTGACCGAGGACCACCCGGTCCGACCTCGACACGGTCGGTCAGCGTCGACCGACCAACGCCCACCCGAGGAGGGCATGACATGAGCACCACGTTGATGCGATGGCGGTCGCTGGCCTGGGTCCTGCCCGCGCTGGTCCTGCTGCTGGTCTTCGTCTACTACCCGATCGTCGACAACCTGCGGCTGAGCCTGTTCTCCTGGAACGCGTTCTCGGTCGCGCCGACCTTCGTCGGGCTCGACAACTACCGCACGGCGTTCCACGACCCGATCTTCTGGACGGCACTGCGGAACAACACGGTGTTCGCGATCGTGTCACTGGTCTTCCAGGTCGGGTTCTCGCTCGTCCTGGCGGCCCTGCTCGAGGAGTTCGTGCACGAACGACTGCGGGGCATCCTCCGCACGATCTACTTCATCCCCGCTGTCATCTCGATCACCGTCGCGGGCATTCTCTTCTCGTTCCTCTACAACCCCGAGATCGGGCTCGTGAACCGCCTGCTCGGAGCAGTGGGGCTCGAGAGCTGGCAGCACTCGTGGCTCGGGGAGCCCGCCACCGCCATGGGCAGCATCATCGCGATGAGCCAGTGGCAGTCCATCGGCTACACCGCGATCTTGTTCGTTGTCGGGATCCAGCGGATTCCCAAGGAGTTCCACGAGGCTGCGAAGGTCGATGGCGCTGGCCCGATCCGGAGGTTCTTCTCGGTGACCGTGCCCATGGTCCGCGAGATGACGACGCTCATCATCATCCTCACCGTCTCCGGCGCCTTCCTCGTGTTCAACGAGGTGATGGTCATGACCGCAGGTGGGCCCTCGAACTCCAGCCAAGTGCTCGGCACCTGGCTCTACCGCAACGCCTTCCTCAACGACGACATGGGATATGCGTCCGCCATCGCCACGGTCATCTTCGTGATCACGCTCGCGATCGGCGCCGTCCAGATCGTCGTCAGCCGCCGACGGAGGATCCAATGGTGATGTCCGCCTCCAGCCCGACCCCGACCCCGAGCCCGACCCCCACCCCCACCCCCACCCGCCGGAAGGCGGCGAGTTCGACCCCGGCCACGTCGGCGGACACCCCGGCAGTGCGGAGGTCGACGCGGGCAGCTCGTCGCGTCGGAGCCCGCGCAACGCGCCTGGCCGTGTGGCTCGGGCTCGCACTGCTCGTCGTCGCGGTCTTCTATCCCTTGCTGTGGATGGTCTTCAGCAGCTTCAAGAGCAACCAAGAGGTCTTCGCGAGCCCATGGGGCCTGCCGGGCGAGCTGCGCTGGGGCAACTTCGGCAGGGCCGGCAGCGCCGGGGTCGTGCGCTACTTCGTCAACAGCGTCCTGGTGACGTCCGCCTCGATCCTCACCACGGTCCTCCTCAGCGCCTGGGCTGCCTATGGGCTGGTGCGTCTGCGTGTCCCCTTTGGGGGGACGATCCTCGGGCTCCTGCTCGGCGGGCTCATGCTCGCACCGACCGTGGCGCTCATCCCCCTCTTCGGCCTGCTGCAGCGGCTGCACATCTACGACAGCTACTGGGCACTCATCGTGCTCTACACCGCCTTTCGCATTCCCTTCACCACCTTCCTCATCCGGGCCTACATGATCGACATCCCCTCCGAGGTCGACGAGGCGGCCACGTTGGACGGATGCTCGCCCACCCAGGCGTTCTGGCAGGTCATCCTGCCGATGTGTCGACCGATCCTCGTCTCCGCGGCACTGTTGCAGGCGCTCTTCGCGTGGAACGAGTTCGTCTTCGCCCTGGTCTTCATCAGCACCGGAGACCTCAAGACGCTGCCGGTGGGGCTGATGGACATGCAGAGCAGGCTGCTCACAGACTGGCCGGTGCAGTTCGCCGGGCTGACCATGGCCGCGCTGCCCATGATCGTGCTGTTCCTCATCGGCCAGCGACAGTTCCTGCGCGGGCTGACCGACGGCATCGGCAAGTAGCGCCCCGTACACCCCTCCGAGACTGAAAGGGCCGCGTGGCTGTGGACCTGGTCATCTTCGACTGTGACGGCGTGCTGGTCGACTCCGAGCCGATCGGGGCGAGGATAGGTGCCACGGTTCTGACGAGCCTCGGGTGGGAGCTCAGCGCCGACCAGGTGATGGAGCGGTTCCTGGGATGCTCGGAGGCGTACTTCCAGGCGGAGGTCGAGCGGGAGCTTGGTCGACCGCTCCCTGTCGGCTGGGACGACGAGTTCGAGCACCTCTACGACGCCGCCTACGCCACCGAGCTCGAACCGGTCGAGGGCATCGTCCCGCTGCTCGACGAGCTGACCGAGCGGGGCATCGCCACCTGTGTGGCCTCCAACGGCAGCCACGACAAGATGCGGCGCACGCTGGGCGCGACGGGACTGCACGAACGCTTCCAGGGACGGATCTTCAGCGCAGAGGACGTGCCACGCGGTAAGCCCGCACCGGACCTCTACCTCCACGCGGCCCGCACCATGGGAGTGGGGCCGAGCGAGTGCGTGGTGGTCGAGGACAGCCCGCCCGGTGTCGCAGCGGCGCGGGCAGCAGGCATGCACTGCATCGGGTATGCCGCCTTCACGCCGGCCGAGCGCCTGGCCGGTCCGGGGGTCACGGTGTGCTCGACGATGGCGCAGGTAGGGGACGAACTGCAGCTCGCAGCCCGCCTCGGCAGCCGCTCAAGTGGGGCCTAGCGGGAAACTGGCATGAACTCCGCGATGCTGCCGTAAGCACGCATCGCACGGATTCGTTCACCGACAAGGTCATAGGCGACGCAGTAAGGGATTCGGCCATCTCCAGTGGCAGCCGCGCCGCTGCCTTCGATGTAGGCGGCTCGCTCAGCGAGCACGAGTTGGGACGTCTGCAAGTCCTGGAGTCGAGCGTGGAGGACGTTGATCGCGTCCTGAACTGCCTCGGGTCAGCAGTCACTGCTCTCTCCATCGCTCCTGAAGATCGTCGGATTCTCCTGCCAAGTCTGTCCCTGGTCTCGAGATCGGCGGCCACCAAAGGGCCCAGCTACCAGCGTCTCCCTCAACCTCTGATGGGCGTGGCGTGCTGGATGCAGGTTCGTGCGGTTGGTCTGGCGTCCAGCCGCGCGGCGGGAATGGGTTGGTGGCACACCTCACAGATCCCGTAGCTACCCTGCTTGAGTAGGAGCATGGCGGCCTCGATGCTGGCGAGATGGTCCCGCGCCCCCTCAATGAGCGCCGCCAATTGTGAGCGTTCGTAGGCGATGGTTTGACCCTCGGGGTCGTGCTCGTCATCGGCATTCGAGTCCGCGGATGCGGCGAAGAGGGATTCGAGATCCGTTGTCATGCTTGCAAGTCGGGCGCAGACTTCGTCCCGCTCCCCGCGCAATCGCTCAGCAGCGGCCCCAAGCTCAACCTCCGGCCTGGTGCCATCGGGGGCGCGTTCGACTGAGGAATCGTCAGGTGGGCGGCCCATCTCCACAGCCTCCCCCAACGAGTCATCCGACGCCATCGCCATCAGCGGGTGGGTTGGAGCACCGCCCGAGTGGTGCAGTCGGATGTTGTGCCGCAGGGGCGCCCGGGTGTCAACAGCCGGGCAGCTTGAAGCTGGCGATCCGAGTCGTCCATCCGTTTCCGTTGGGTGCCGACGCCGCGCTGGCCGCGGTGTAGTACTCGTTGACGTACCAGAACGTGCAGTCGTCGACGGGGTCCACGGTCAGGTCGGAGTAGTCGCCCCAGCGCGAGTTGGCTGTGGTCTGGGCTGCGGTCCCGTTGACGATGGTGCCTTCGCCCAGTGGCATCTGGCCGAGCGGGTCAGCCGCCATCCGCCCTGTGTACCGAATGCCCGGAAACACATTGGTGCCGTTGACCACGCTGTAGCCGAGCCCGAAGTTTCCGTTCTTGTCGGCCGCGATGCTCCCCATCCACCGGTGGACGCCGTCGGCGGGCGCGTAAGTGCCCTGCTGGCGCACGCTGTAGATGCCGTTGGTGCGCCGGATCTCATACCAGCGCACGCCGGCAACCCCCGGCATGGCCTCGACCGACTGGTTCGTCAGCAGTGACTCAGAGGTTCCGAGGTTGCGGTAGGCCAGCCGGAAGGTCGGCCGCTGTCGGTAGGACAGGATGTCGAGGTACTGCGCCGTGTTGGTGATGCCCGGCTGGGGGAGGCAGTCCCTGGAGCCGAAGCCACCGATACACGGGAAGTCCGAGTCGAACGAGGCGACAGGCAGCTGCGTCTTGAGGACCATCGACGCCGTCGGGGTCGAGCGCCACTTGACGTCGAACTCCCAGATGTTGAGCGCGTCGAAGGTCGCCCCATAGGGAGCGTTGTCGTCCTGGGTTCCTACGATCGGCGCGGGGGCATCGTTCTTGGGCTTGGCCTTTCCGTCCACGTCCGGTGGCAGCAGCCCGTCGCCGATCAGGTTGAGCGGCACGGCGCTGTCGGTCATCAGGAAGCTCACCGCACGCGCGCCTGGATCGCCCAGGATCATCTTGTTGCGCTCGAGCCCGTAGACGCCGATGCCGTAGATGCTCGGATCGAGAATGCCGAACTCGCGGGTGGTGATGATGTACGAGTCCTTCCACACGCCGTACTTGGGGTAGTCGGGGAAGTTGAACCCGGTGGTAAACGCGTAGCGGTAGTACGAGCCGGTCGGGTCAGGACTCGTCGAGACGGCAACGCAGTTGTAGAACTGGTTGAGCGGCTCGTCCGGGTAGTCGATCCCGCGCGTGGTGAACTGGGTGAGGATCCAGCGGTCGGCCACCTGGTCGTACATGACCACCGGGTCACCGGACGGCTCCGTGCACTCGTCGATCGGGAAGTTGTTCCACAACGTGCCGGTGTCCACGGGTCCCAGCAGCCGCGTGCCGTTCTTGGAGTAGACCGCGAAGACGAGGTTGACGATCTCCACGTAGTGGTTCGGGCCGACCTCACCGTTGGGATCGGGTGGGTTGACCCTGCCGCCGAAGACGTTGAAGTTGTCCTGGTTGCTCAGACCTTCGAAGTTTGCCTGGGTGCCCGGGATGGCGAGGGCGCTGGGCGAGGCGTCGGACTGCAGCGCCCCGTCGGCCGCGCTGCCACGGGTGATAGCCGACCTCAGGTTCGGGTCTCGGCCCACCACGTCGGGCCGCGCTGCGCCGTGCTTGGCGGCCTTTGCCAGTTCACGAAGTGACGGCGACACGTCGAACGCCGCTGCGTTCGTGAACTTCGGCTTCAGCTTCTCGGGCGCCTTCGCCGAGGCGGCCTGTGTCGCGGCCCCGGGCAATACCAGGGCTGCGACGAGCGCAGCCGGGACGAACAGCCATAGCGGCCGACGGACGAAGTGCGGAGCGGCGTTCATCGACGATCCTCCCGATCCAGCCTGCCAGCGCATCCTCCCGCGAAGGGATGACCCGCACCTCCAGCAAACTGCGTAGCTCTGGCCCACACTCGCGCTCACCGGTCTCGATGACAGTTCAATCGATCGCTGAACCGTGCATCCGTCAGACGCCCAGCCGACCACACCTTTGACTCGAGGGGTGGATCCTCGACCAGCGCCTCGCCGCAGCCAAAGCCGACCTGGCACTTCGAGGCTCACTTCCGAGCCACGTAGGGCTTACCCACACCGACTGGCGCGTCGCCAACGGCTCGCCGACGTAACCCGGATTCCACTCACTTTCGACTGTTCGATGAGTTCTTCCGTCTCGCCCGCGAAGGTCGGGTCAACGCCAGGGGGATGCCCTCGCTCCCGATCACCGCTCGACTGGGTCCCGCTCACGACATGTACCTGGCGGGTCCGCCCGTGCCTCTGCATCGCACTGTCTTTCGGGTGCTAGCAACGACGGACAGACTGCTTCACCGTTCTGGCTCCTGAGCGGCCAGAACGCGGGGGTATGACGCGGCGTGCAGGACTCGTCCAGCTGTCTTATCAATGAATCATCGGATTCCCAAGCGCTAAGCCAACGGGCACCCGTAGCCTCGATCCATGCCCGAGGAACCTCGCCCGACGTACGTCCTCGTCGACGGGGAGAACATCGACGCCACCTTGGGCTCCATGTTGGGACGGCGTCCCCGCCCTGAGGAACGTCCTCGGTGGGAGCGTCTTCTGGAGTTCGCGCGGGAGCGATGGGGACATCCCGCGAACGGTTTGTTCTTCCTTGCCGCGAACGGCGAGCTTCCGATGGCCTTCGTGCAAGCCTTGCTTGCGATGGGTTATCGACCAATTGCGCTTTCCGGCGACAGTGCCGTGAAGGTTGTAGATGTCGCCATCCAGCGCACCCTTCGAGAACTTCGCAGTCGAGACGCGGATGTGCTCTTGGTCAGCAATGACGGGGATTTCGTCGAGCAAGTGCACGACCTGCTCGACGGCAGACGGGTGGGCGTCGTCGGCTTCGTCGAGTTCCGAAGTCTCGCATTCTCGGAACTGCGCGAGAAAGGGCTCGAAACCTTCGACCTGGAGTACGACGTACGGGCCTTCAACGAACGGATGCCACGCGTCCGCATCATCCCCATCGAAGAGTTCGACCCGACTCAATTCCTGTAGATCCCAGAGGAGCCGGTCTGCGATGCCAGTAGGCATCAGGGATCCGTCTCCGGACAGCTCGTCAGCAGCGCCCTAGTGTCGCCTGTCTCGCGACGAAAAGACCCACCTCCGGGGGGCCTGGTCGACATGCATGGACGCCATTGACCGTGGTTGCTCTGAGCACCCACAGCGACACTAGGCCCCCTGGCGGGCCGCCAGCTTCGCCGCACGCTCCTCGCGGCGGGCGACGAACCGGCCGGCCTCCTCATCGAGGGAGGCGACGGCGGCCGCGAGCTCCTCCCGGGCCTGCTCACCCGCGGCGTCCAGGCCCTCAAGGTCCCAGACGCCCCACTGACGCAGCATCGGGGCCACGATGTCGTCGTGGTGGATGCGCAGGTCGTAGATGCCAGCCATGGCCATCTGCACGGCTTTGCGTCCGAACCCGGGGATTATCGAGCCGGGCATCTGGAACGTCACGACCTCGTCGGTGATCGCCCGCATGGTTTGGCTCGGCGTCAGCTCCAGCGCCGCTTGGACGAGGTTCCGGTAGAAAATCATGTGGAGGTTCTCGTCCTTGGCGACCCGCGTGAGCAGCTTCTCGGCGATGGGCTCTTCCGTGTAGCGGCCCGTGTTCCTATGCGAGACACGGGTGGCCAGCTCCTGGAACGAGACGTAGGCGCAGAGGTTCAGCAGCTGCTTGTCGCCCGAGTCGTAACCGGTCTCCATCGTGTCCATCCGGGCCCGCTCGAGCTCGTTGGGGTCGACGCCTCGGGTGACGAGCAGGTAGTCACGGATGCAGAACGCGTGTCGCCCTTCCTCGGCGGTCCATCGGTTGACCCAGGTCCCCCACGCGCTGTCGCGGCCGAAGGCCTGGTCGATCACCCGGTGGTAGCTGGGCAGGTTGTCCTCGGTGAGGAGGTTGACCTCCAGCGCCGTCCGGGCGATCGGCGAGAGCTGCGACTGGTCCGGCGACCACGGGTCGCCGCCAAGCTCGGCGAAGTCGCGGCCCAGCGACCACGGGACGTACTCGTGCGGCATCCAGTCCTGAGCGGCTTCGAGGTGACGGTTGAGGTTCTCCTCGACGGTCGGCTCGAGGGCGGCGAGCAACTGGGCGCTGTCGAGTGCGGCGGCCACGGGGTCCTCCTCGTTGACGAGCGCGCAGGTCGCGCCCACCCCTGCTTACACCCTCCGAGCTCGCCGATACACAGTTGTGAGCAGGCCCGTGATGGCCGAACGCCCAAATTCGTCAGTCGGTGGACGGCGGGACGAGCGCCTGGCAGCTTTAGATCGATGCGGGCGAAGTCGTCGGACGTCGCGTTGAGCGCTTCCACGGGCATGCCAGCCGCACACGCCAACGTCGCCTCGCCAGGGACGGACGCACGCGGCGGAGTGACTGTGAGGATCGCCAACGCAGCCTGATGGTGCTGGGCTGTGGTTGGTGACCGCGAGTGTGACCCCCGGAAAGACTGGCCTTCGTGCCTTGTTTGCGACCTGTCCGCTCGTGGTCACCGGCCCCGGCCCGGTTGGAGGAGCTGGCCTGATCAGGAGCTTGACCACCCGGCGTTAGCGGCGCCGGATGTGTCTCATCACAGTCCTGCCGAGGCTCCGTCCCGGACCGGAACCACATCCCGTCCGGCGAAGGAGAGAACGCATGAACAGTCTGACCGATCTGCGCGAGGTGGTCGATGTCGTCATCGGCGTCGACACCCACGGCCACACCCACTCCGCAGCCGTGGTCGATACTGCGACCGGTGGTGTCCTCGACGAGATCACCGTCGAGGCGACAGCCCAGGGCTATGCCGAGCTGGTGGAGTTCGCCAACAACCACCCGATGCCGCGGGCTTGGGCGATCGAAGGGGACCGGCGGTCACGGCGCCGGTCTGAGCCGTCACCTGCTGGAGATGTCGGAGATCGTCATCGAGCTGGACCGGCCGAAGCGAGCTGCGCGTGGCAACGGCGCGAAGACCGATCCGCTCGATGCGATCCGCGCTGCCCGGGAAGCGATGGCCCGACCGCGGTTGGGAACACCTCGCGCCGGGGGTGAACGCCAAGCACTGTCAGTGCTTTTGGCTGCTCGCCGCTCCGCGATAAGTGCCTCCACCGAGGCCCAGCAGCAGGTCTTCGGCCTGGTCATCGCAGCACTCGAAAACCAGGCCACAGCTGCTTGACGAAGCATAGGAGCGTCGCGCCGCTCGGAGCGCGGCATGGGCGGACGCTCAGATGGCGGGAAAGGGCAATCCCACCTTCGGCTGGCGCGCGACGGCACCCTTCGGCTGTGGCCATCCACCGGCTCTCAGGCTCGTCGAGCCACCAGCCGCAACCCCTCTGACTGCGATGACTATGTCGGGTAGCGCACCCCTCCGAATGCCTCTCCCGTGGCGTGTTCCTGGGTGAGACTCTGGATCGGAGAAGCCCATGGACACGTTGCGCGACCTACTGGTGGACCTGGCCGACGATGCACCGACGGGAGGTGCGCCACCGGCGGAGCTCTGGGCGCGCGGAAAGCGGACTCAGCGCAGGCAGCTCGTGGCCCTCACGGCCGCTGCCCTGGTCGTGGGCACCATCGGCACGGGAGTCGGTCTACGACTCGGCGATCGCGATCAAATCGACCTTGTGCCGGCGACGAGCGTTGCCTTCCCGCTTCCGATCCAGTACCCGACGGGGGCGGTACTGCCGGAGCTCGGCGAAGCTCCGGGACCRCTGGCCGCAGTCTGGCTGGTCCCGCACGAGGGTGGCGGCTCGCCCGAGGCCGTCGGCCTGGTCGCCCGGACCGGGAGGTTCGGCAAGCTCTCGATCGACCTGCCTCGTGACGATCCCGAGGCGCTTGACAGAGTGAGGGTCGCGCTGTCGCCCGACGGACGCAGGCTGGCCTACACGCACCTGACGTCGCGTCCGGGGGCAGAGGATGTGGTCCTGCAGCCGGTCGTCCGCGACCTGGTCAGCGGCCAGACCCACACGTCCGCGTTCGGGTTCGGTACGCGCGTGGGGGGTCTGTGGGTCGACAACAACCACCTTTACGGCCTGGTCGCGGGAGGCAGTGACGGCGACGGATGGCTGTGGGAGCCGGGTAAGGCGCCCACCCGAGTCAACCCGTATCGGTTGCCCTACAGCGGTTCTGACGTTGCGGTCGCCAGTTGGCCCGCGCAGGGCCCACCGACGAACTTCGGCGACGACTCGAAGTCATGTTCAACGCTCAACGTCTATGACGCCAAGACCCTGAACAGTTCGCCGGCTGACGTACCAGCACTCTGCAACCTCCTCGGCGTGATCGGTCCCGACGTCCTGCTCGGTCAGCGGAAGAACCCGACCAATGGCGAGGTCACAGTGGTTGCCGAGGAGTTCGACGCCGCCGTTCCGTTCTGCCCCTCGAGCCAGCGCTGCGAGCTGCCGGTCGATGAGGCGCACCGTCGTCTGGTGGTCGCATCGGGGGCTCCCGATCGGGTCAGCTTCGCCAGCGCTCTGATCGGCCAGGCGCTCCGCACGGGCGGTCGGTCATGACCGGCTACGCCAGCTTCGAGGAATTCGTGGTCGCTCGCCGAGGAGCCCTGCTGCGGACCGCTTACCTGCTGACCGGCAACCATCACGATGCGGAGGACCTCGTGCAGTCAGCCCTGATCAAGGTGGTGCCCAAGTGGCAATGGATCGAGGACCGACCGGAGGGTTACGTCAGGCAGGTCCTCGCGCGTGAGTCCGTGAACCGCTGGCGCGGTCGCCGCTGGCGCGAGGTCCCGACCGACCTGATCCCCGAAGCGTCGTCCCACGCCAGTGCCGAGAACCTTGACCGCCTCGCACTCCTCGACGACCTCCGAAGGCTGTCGCCGCGCCAACGAGCGGTGCTGGTGCTGCGCTACTTCGACGACCTGACCGAGGCCCAAACGGCTGTGGCTCTCAACATCTCCGTGGGAACCGTCAAGTCACACGCCCGCGAGGCTTTGGCGCGCCTGCGCAACCAGCCATCAGACCAGCAGGAGGCTGCGGTCACGCCGTCAACCTCCACATCCAGTCGTCCAGCAGCCTCGGCTACTCCCTGACTGCCGGTGAATCCAATTGGGCGGAGTGCCGTATGCCAAGAGCATGACCTCGAGTGGTCAGGGTGTGCTCGAAGAGGCGCCGTCTGGAGTCGAGTGTCGGTGGGGGATCGCATGCTCGGTCGGGCGGGGTTCTTCTGTTGTCATTTGGACACCATCGCCCGCCTGCCGATGACACCGCCGCGTGGCCCGGAAAGGGAATCACGGTGCACGACAAGGCGGGGCACCTCGAACCGCAAGGTGCCCCGCCTCGACTCGACCACGCTCAGGGAGCGGGATAGGCCTTCGGCAGTCGCATGCCGCGCTCGGCCATGATGTCTCGCACATGGTTCGGGTAGTCGGTGATGATGCCGTCGACACCCATATCCATGAGCGCCTCGATCGTGGCGTTGTCATCGCACGTCCAGGGGATGACCTTCAGGCCGCGCTGGTGCGCCTCGGAGACCATCTCCTTGTCCGGGTAGAAGCGAAACATGGGGTCGCCCACGGTGCCGTTCTGCGGGAAGCCGTAGTTCGGCGACACCGCCGTCAGACCGGGTACCGCAGCCTCGGCCGTCTTGACCAGGTCACCTCCGTAGGTGTCGGAGTCGACGCCGCCCAGCCACGGGGAAGCACCAGGCTTGCCGACCTGAAGGAAGTCGTAGTTCGTCAGCGCGACCAGCGGCCAGGTCGGGGCGAGGGTGTGCATCAGCTTCAGTGCACCCCAGTCGAAGGACTGGATGGTCACCTGTCGCTCGATGCCCGAGGCGTGGATCTCCTCGTAGACCCGGCGGACGAACTGCTCACGTGGGGCCGTCTGCTCAGGGGCCCCGGCTTCCACCTTGGTCTCGATGTTGAGCGTGACCTGGTTGGCCCGGTATTCCTTCACGAGGTTCAGGACGTCCTTGAGCTCCGCCATGCGCCAGCCCTTGATCTGTTCCTGCTGTGGGAAGCCCGGCAGCTGCTGGTAGCCGCAGTCCATGGTCCTGATCTGGGCGAGTGTGAGGTCCTTGATGTACTTGCCCACGTAGGGATACATCGGGTCGCCCGGGAATACCGGCGCAGTGTCCTTGCACTTCTGCGCGCTGATCTGCCGGTCGTGGTTGACCACGACCTTGTCGTCCTTGGTGACGTGGGTGTCGAGCTCCAGGGTGCTCACGCCCAGCCCCAGCGCCTTGGCGAATCCGGGCAGGGACTCCTCCGTGGTCATGCCAATGCCACCACGGTGGGCCTGGAGGTCGAACTGCGCTTTCTGTGGCAACACGCCCGGACCGGCGGCGTCGGGAGTGGCCTGGGCCACGCCAGTGGCGGACAGACACAGGCCAGCCGCAATGGCTGTGGTCACAACAACTCGTAGTGCTCTCATGCCCCGGGACGCTAAGCGGGCCAATCGACGAGTTCGCGACCCCCGGGTGAACCCCGGCACAACCAGTGGTGTCCCGGTGCCGCATTGCGGTTTCGTGCATCGTCTTCTAATGTCTAACCATGTCTCTTTTAGAATCCGTCGCAGCGCGGGACGCCGATCAGGACGACCACCCCCCGGCGGGCCGGCTACGGGTGGTCCACGAGCGAACAGCCGTGGACCTGCGAGCGGCCGAGCGAGCGGTGGCGGACCTGCTCCTGGCCCTCGGAAAGGACCCGGCGTCCGCGCACCTCAGCGACACGCCGCGTCGCGTGGCCGCCTCGTATGCCGAGCTGCTCACCCCTCGCGAGTTCGAGCTGACCACCTTCCCCAACGACGAGGGCTACGACGAGCTGGTGCTGGCCAGGGGCATCCCGATCCAGTCCCTCTGCGAGCACCACCTGCTGCCCTTCCACGGGACTGCCACCGTCGGCTACCTGCCGGGCGACCGCATCCTCGGGCTCTCGAAGCTGGCGCGCGTCGTCGAGCTCTTCGCCCGCGACCTGCAGGTCCAGGAGCGGCTCACCAAGCAGGTCGCACTCTGGTTGCAGGAGCACCTGTCGCCGCGTGGGGTCGGGGTGGTCATCGAGGCGGAGCACCTCTGCATGTCACTGAGAGGGGTGCGCGCCTCCGGCTCACGCACCGTGACCTCGGCGCTGCACGGCCAGCTGCGCGACGATCCCGGGTCTCGACAGGAGTTCTTCGCGCTGGCGGGGAAGGGCGCCTGAGGAGTTGGACCACGCGGTGAACTAACTCTTGCTAGCCTTCTCCGGGAAGGGTCGCCGAGACCCGTGCCAGGTCAGGAGGCTGTGCGTGCAGGAGGCCGAAGGTCGCACCGACCCCGCCTCGATGCGTCGCGCGAACCTGGGCCTGATCCTGCGGCACCTCCGTGACCGAGGGGGCAGGTCGCGGGCGCGACTGGCCGCCGAGACGGGCCTGTCCAAGGCCACCATGTCGACGCTCATCGCCGACCTGGTCGACCGGGGTCTGGTCGTCGAGGGGGAGCCCGACAGGGCCGGGGCCGTGGGCCGTCCGGGGCTGACGGTCAGCCTCGACGGACGACGGGTCTGCGGGCTCGGGGTCGAGATCAATGTCGACTACCTCAGCCTGATCGCGGTGGACCTCTCGGGCACCGTCATCCGCGAGTCGACGCGCCCGATCGATGCCGCCAACCTCTCTGCAGGCGACACCATCGCCAGAGCGTCCGAGCTCCTCGGCGAGGCCCTGGCCTCACTGGGCGCAGCAGGAGTGCAGTGCGTCGCCATCACCATCGCCGCCCCCGGCTTCATCGACAGTGGCGGCGGTGTCGTGCGGCTCGCGCCCAACCTGGGATGGCGCGACGTCGGCCTCGTCGATGAGGTCGAACGCCTTCTGGGACAAGGACATCCGCGCATCTCGATCCAGCACGACGCCAAGCTCGCTGCCGTGGCCGAACACGCCCTGCGAGCGGGCCAGGGCGTCAGTGACCTGCTGTACATCTCCGGCGACGTGGGGGTCGGTGGAGGCATCATCTCTGGCGACCACATCCTGCGTGGCACCCACGGCTCTGCCGGGGAGATCGGTCACCTGCCGCTCGACCCGGCCGGCCGCCAGTGCGTCTGCGGACGTCGGGGCTGCTGGGAGACGATGGTCGGGCTCGCCGCCTTCCTGCGACTCGCCGCGGACGAGTCGGACGTGGTGCACAACCCGGGACGGCCGCTCGAAGACCGCCTGCGTGAGCTCCGTCGACGTGCCCTGGACGGCGATGCCCGCACCCTGGCCGCGCTGGCCACCATCTCCGAAGGGCTCGGCACGGGTGTGTCGATCCTCGTCGACGTCCTCGACCCCGGCATGGTCGTCCTCGGCGGCTACTTCGCGTGGTTCGAGGAGCAGCTGGTCGTCCCTGTCGCCGAGCTCGTCGTCGAGCGTCGCCTCAACACGACTGCCGAGGTATGCCGCGTGGTCGGCTCCACGCTCGGCCTCACCTCCGCGGCCCGGGGCGGGGCGCACTACTCGCTCGACACGGTCTTTCAGGATCCGAGTGTGGTCGCGCCCTGACATGCCCTGACATCGGGCCTTGACATCCGACCGTGGCTTGACGAGATAATTCAGGCACCGAATGAATCAATGAGCGCGAGGTCCACCATGGCGGGGCAGTCCCAGAAGCTCCCCGCTGCCGCTGCCGCTGCGGTGGTGGCCGCCGTCGACATCGGGGGCACCCGGATCAAGGCCGCCCTCGTGGACCGCGACTACGGCGTGGTCGTCCAGACGACGACGCCGACCCCCAGCGACATCGGGGCCGACCTCGGCGGAGTGGTCGCCGCCACGGTGAAGGAGCTCCTGGCCGCCGCTCCCCGTGACCACGCGGTGCGCCTCGTGGGGTGCGGTGTGGTCGTCCCCGGCCTGGTCGACGAGGTGCGCGGGATCGGCGTCTACTCCGCCAACCTCGGCTGGCGGGACCTCGACATCCGCGGCGGCGTCGAGTCCCTGCTCCAGGTGCCCGTCGTCGTGGGGCACGACGTCCGGGCCGGCCTGCTGGCCGAGTCGCGTCTCGGTGGCGCGCGCGGCCGCAGGCAGGCCCTGTTCATGCCCCTCGGCACCGGCATCGCCGGAGCCCTCCTGCTCGACGGCGCGGTGGTCTCCGGCGACGGTTGGGCCGGCGAGCTGGGTCACGTCGTGGTCGAGCCGTCGGGGCCCGCCTGTCCGTGTGGCCAGCGCGGCTGCCTCGAAGTGCTGGCCTCCGCCGGCGCGATCGAGCGGACCTACGCCGAGCGCTCCCGACGACAGTCCCAGCCGCAGTCCCAGGTGCAGCCCCCAGCAGAGTCCTCCGAGGCGATCTCCGCCGAGGTCATCGCCGCCCGCGCCGCGGCGGGGGAGGCCCTGGCCTCGTCGGTCTGGGCCGATGCGATCAGCGCGCTCGGCCGGGCGGTCGTCATGACGGTCACCCTCACGGGAATCGACCTCGTCCTCGTGGGAGGTGGGCTGTCCCAGGCTGGCGAGGTGCTGCTCGCGCCGCTGCGCGACGACGTCGCCGCCCGTCTCACCTTCCAGCGTCCCCCGGCCATCGAGCGGGCCGCCCTCGGCGACCGGGCCGGGTCGCTCGGGGCCGCCTGCCTCATCTGGGACGCCCTGTGATCCTCACCGTCACCCCCAATGCCGCGCTCGACGTGACCTACGAGGTCGACGCGCTCACGCGGCATACCAGTCACCGGGTGCGGGCCGTCACCGAGCGCGCGGGTGGCAAGGGAGTCAACGTCGCCTCGGTCCTGGTCGCGTGCGGCCACGATGTCGTGGTCACCGGGTGCGCCGGTGGGGCGACGGGCGCACGGATCCGGGCGGACCTCGAAGCCCGAGGACTGCGCCACTCCTTCGCCGACGCCGACGGCGAGGCGCGGCGCACCCTTACGGTGGTCTCGGCCTCGGAGGGCGACGCGACCGTGTTCAACGAACCCGGGCCGGAGCAGTCGCCGAAGTCCTGGCGCGCCCTGCTCGACCACATCGGCGACCTGCTGGCCGAGACCGCTGCGTCCGTCGTGGTGCTGGCCGGCAGCCTGCCTCCCGGCATCCCCGACGACGGCTATTCAGTCTTGGTTCGTCTGTGTCGCGACGCCGGGGCCGCTGTCATCCTCGATGCCGACGGCGAGCCGCTGCGCAGGGCCCTCGAGGCCGGGCCCGACATCGTCAAGCCCAACCGCGTCGAGCTTGCCGAAGCCACGGGGGCCGACGACGTGGTCGCCGGCGTCGCGGCGCTGCGCGCCCTGGGTGCCCGTGACGTGGTCGTCTCCGCCGGCCCCGACGGACTGACCTGGTATGCCGCGGACGGCGCCGCGGTGCACGCACGCCTGGACGCCTCGCTTGCCGGAAACCCGACGGGGGCCGGAGACGCGGTGGTCGCCGCCCTCGCCGCCGGCCTCGCCGAAGGTCGCCCGCACGACCTGGTCCTGCGCGATGCCGTGGCATGGTCGGGGGCAGCGGTGCTCCAGCCAGTCGCCGGCGTGGTGGATCCGACGGACATCTCCCGGTTGGAGACCCAAACCCTCGTGGAGGACGTTCGATGACCCTGGTGAACCTCGCCGACGTGCTGACCGAGGCATCGACCCGCGACCGCGGTGTCGGAGCCTTCAACGTCATCCAGCTCGAGCACGCCGAGGCCCTCGTGGGCGCCGCCGAGGAGACCGGCCTGCCGGTGGTGCTCCAGATCAGTGAGAACGCTGCTCGCTACCACGGGGCTCTGGCGCCGATCGCCTTGGCCACCAAGGCGATTGCCGAGGCGTCATCGGCTCGGTGCGTGCTGCACCTCGACCATGCCGAGAGTGTGGCGCTGGTCGACGAGGCCATCGGCCTGGGTTTCACGTCGGTGATGTTCGACGGGTCGAAGCTGGACGACGCGAGCAACCGCTCGACGACCCGCGAAGTCGTGGTGCGGTGCCACGCCGCCAGGGTCTCGGTCGAGGCCGAGCTGGGCGAGATCGGAGGCAAGGACGGCGTGCACGCGCCGGGGGTCCGCACCGAGCCGGCGGACGCCGCCGCCTTCGCCGCTGACACCGGGGTGGATGCCCTGGCCGTCGCGGTGGGTTCGTCGCACGCGATGACGAGCCGCACGGCGACACTCGACCTCGACCTGATCGCCCGCATCCGTGCCGCCGTGCCGGTTCCCTTGGTGCTGCACGGTTCCTCGGGCGTCGCGGACGAGTCCCTGGTTGCAGCCGTCGCCCACGGCATGACGAAGGTCAACATCGCGACGCACCTCAACTCGGCCTTCACCGCGGCCGTGCGCGAGCACCTCGCCGACAACCCGACCGTCGTCGACACCCGCCGCTACCTCGGTGCCGGCCGGGCAGCGGTCGAGGCCGAGGCCGCCCGGCTGCTGCGCCTGCTCGCCGGGGAGTGACCGGCTGAGCTGTCCGACCCACCTGCCCGACCCACGTGCGAGCCGATCCGCTAGACCCAGCTGGGGAACCACATCCGCAGCGACCACTGGCTCTGCGGGATCACCTGCGCGGTGTAGACCGGCCAGAAGAACGCGAAGATCGCCAGCGTCAGCACGCAGTAGGCGCCCACGGCATACAGGCCGATCTCCCGGCGTCGCCACGAGTCGGTGCGCTTCCCCAGGGCCAGCCCCAGCACGAACACCACCGCGAAGATGATCCACGGCTCGAACGCCACCGTGTAGAAGGAGTAGATGGTGCGCTCCTCGAGCCCGAACCAGGGCAGGTAGCCGCCAGCCAGCCCGGCGAGGATTCCGCCGGCGCGCCAGTCCCGCTTGAACAGCCAGTAGAAGACCAGCACCAGGATGGCGGCCGCGCCGAGCCACCAGATCGAGACGGTGCCGATCGACGTGATCGCCTTGGAGCACTGGGCGACCGGGCAGCCGTCCACCCCGCGCTTCGGGCCCTCGTAGAAGAACGACGTCGGACGTCCCTGGATGACCCACGACCACGGGTTGGTCCGGTACGGGTGGTTGTCGTGCAGGTTGACGTGGAACTTGTAGATCTCCTGGTGGTAGTGCCACAGCGAACGCAGCGCATCGGGCACCCACGGAGTGTCGTGCGACGGGTGGATCTTGCCCCACTGACGGTCGTAGCCGCCGCTGGACGCGAACCAGCCGACCCACGACGCGAGGTAGGTGGCAAGAGCCGTGGTGCACATCACCAGGGCTGCCCACAGTCCGTCGCGCACGACCATTCCCGAGAACCAGTGCCGCACCCCGACGGCACGACGGGCCCCCATGTCCCACAGGACCGTCATCAGCCCGAACGCCATGAGGAAGAACAGCCCCGACCACTTCGTCCCGGCGCAGAGGCCGAGGCAGATGCCCGCCACCCAGCGCCACGGACGGGCCCCGAGCCACGGACCGAGCCCCGAGGCGAGCGCATGGTTCGACAGCCCTGCCGCGCGCTCGGCGAGCAGGGCCCGGGACCGGTCACGGTCGATGAGCAGCGCGCAGAACGCCGCCAGCGCCCAGAACATCACGATGAGGTCGAGCAGCCCGGTCCGTGACTGGACGAAGTGGTGGCCCTCGAAGGCGACGAGGAACGCCGCGATCGTGCCGAGCAGTGACGACCCGAACATCCGTCGCGCGGCACGCCCGATCATCAGGATCGACAGGGTCCCCAGCACGCACACCGAGAACCGCCAGCCGAACGACGACGTCTGCCCGAACAGGTGCTCCCCGGCCGCGATGATCCACTTGCCCACGGGTGGGTGGACGACCAGATCCCCTTCTGTCCCAAAGACATCCGGAGTGCCTTGCGTGAACAGCTCGTCCGGCTTCTTGATGGTGCCCGGCACGCGCATCTCGACGCCGTACTCGAGCATCGAGACACCCTGCTTGACGTAGTACGTCTCGTCGAAGACCAGCTGGTGCGGACGGCCCAACGACCAGAACCGCATGCCACCGCCCACGACCGCGAAGAACAGCGGGCCGAGCCACCCCCAGAGGGTGTCCGATGGCCTGAATCCGAGCAGCCGTGATCGCAGCAGCTCGATCCGGGTCATGCGCGCCATCGTATGCACAGGAACTACGGCGCCCCTGACAGGATGGCGACGTGACCTCCGCCGCGACTCCCGCCGCAACCTCGGGCGTGACTACGGCCGCGACTTCGGGCGCGACCTCGGGCCTCGGCGTCCTCGTCCTCGCAGCCACTCCGATCGGCGACCCCCGCGATGCCGCCCCCCGTCTCGCCGAGGAGATCGCCACCGCCGACATCGTCGCGGCGGAGGACACGCGCCGGCTGCGGCGGCTGTGCTCCGACCTCGGCATCTCCCCGGCCGGTTCGGTGCTCAGCTACCACGAGCACAACGAGGCGTCGCGCACCCCTGACCTGGTCGAGCGCCTCCGCGCCGGCGCGCGGGTGGTCGTGGTGACCGATGCCGGTATGCCGTCCGTGTCGGATCCCGGGTACCGGCTCGTCGACGCCGCGGTCACCGCGGGGATCCGCGTCACGTGCGTGCCCGGCCCGAGCGCGGTGCTCATGGCGCTCGCCGTCTCCGGCCTGCCGGTCGACCGGTTCTGCTTCGAGGGCTTCCTGCCGCGCAAGGCGGGGGAGAAGGCGCGCGGCCTGGCTGCCCTCGCGGACGAACGGCGGACGATGGTCTTCTTCGAGGCGCCGCACCGCATCGATGCCACCCTCGTCGCAATGGCGGACGCCTTCGGCCCGGATCGCCGCGCGGCGGTCTGCCGGGAGCTCACGAAGACCTACGAGGAGGTCCGCCGCGGAGGGCTCGCCGAGCTGGCGGCCTGGGCGGCCGACGGGGTCCGGGGCGAGATCACCGTGGTGGTGGCCGGGGCGACGCCGACGGTGACGACCGTCGAGGAGGCCCTGCCCGGCATACAGGAGCGGGTGGCGGGCGGTGAGCGGCTCAAGGACGTCTGCTCCGACGTGGCGGCCACCACGGGCCTGAAGAAGAAGGCGCTCTACGACGCGGCCGTCTCGCGGGGGAAGCCGGCTCTCAGCTGAGCCAGGCGAGGTGGTCCTTCAGCAGGGCATAACCCACGAAGGCGACGACGTCGAGCAGGGTGTGGGCCACGACGAGCGGGCCGACCCGTCGGGTGCGCGTGTAGACCCAGCCGAACAGCAGCCCCATCGCGAGGTTGCCGACGAACCCGCCGAAGCCCTGGTAGAGGTGGTAGGACCCGCGGATCAGCGCCGAGGTGACCATGACGACGGGCAGCGACCAGCCGGCACGGAGCCACCGGGTGTAGAGGTAGCCGATCATGACGACTTCCTCGAGCACGGCGTTCTGCACGGCGGCCAGCACGAGCACCGGGATGGTCCACCACTGGTCCGAGAGGTTCGCCGCGGCGATCGTGGTGTTGAGCCCGAGCGCCCTTGCCGCCGCGTAGAGCCCGAGCCCCGGCAGCCCCACCGCGGCGGCGAGCAAGGCGCCACGGAGCAGGTCGCGTCCCGGTTGGCGCAGGTCCGCGCCCATCGCGTGCCGGGCGTCCGGGCGGTCGCGCGACAACAGGTGCAAGGCCAGGGCGACGGGGACGAGGGCGAGGACGATGCCCACGAGCTGGTAGGTCAGGTCGAGCCACGGCCGGTCGGGCGTGACGGAGGAGTTCATGGCCGTCGTCTGGCGGTTCAGCGCCACGGGTTGGGTCAGCTTGTTGACGAGCGACAGCAGGGCCCAGACACCGCTCGCGCCCAGGCTGACCCCCAGCACGAGGACCGTCTCGGAGACGAGGGATCGGCGCGTGGGGGCTTCGGCGGCGACGGTCATGCGCCCAGTCTGCTGCTGCGGGCTGGACGAACCCTGACGGGTGGGCTCATACGAGTGCGGCGCGGCGATCTCGTCTCCTGCGCCATCGCCGCACCTTGAGCCAGAGCCAGACGAGCAGCCACGCCAGCAGGACGAGGAACAGGATCACCAGCACCGGGATGAACACGGCCACCAGGCTCAGCCCGATCGACGCACCGTCCTCGACGGTCGACGCCACCGGCGCCCCGAACCCGAGCGTGCCGGCGTTGATGGCCGGTCTGGCCACCGTCTTCCCACCGTGCACCAGACCTGAGGTGACCACGCCCAGGATGACGCCGACCCACGGGTTGTTGGTCATCCAGGACGAGTGGTCGAGGCCCTCGGCGGCCGACGTGGCGGCAAAGATCAGGCCACCCATGCTCGGCCGGATGAACGTCTGAACCGCGTCGTTGACGGTGTCGATCGCGGGGATCTTGTCGAGCACCACCTCGGTGAGCAGCAGCACCGCGCCGATCCCGATCGCCCACCACGACTCGATCCACGCATACGACTGCGGCAGCGTGATGAAGTCCGTGAACCGGGCGATCAGCGCCACGACGAGGAACGGGATGTAGGCGTTGAGCCCCGCTGCCGCGGACAACCCCATGCCGGTCAGTGCGGCGATCATCGGCCACCTCCTGTGCGGGTGCGGCGCACCTGTGAAGACATGTCTACTCGACGCCGGTGCGAAATGCGCGGTTCCGCCTCCGCCGCTGTCACCTTCTCCAGCCACCCGACGCAGGTATGCCGCGCGCGGAGTTCCGCGCGCGGCATACCGATAGAGGTGGAGGTGGGTTCAGCTGCCGTCGGCCCGCTTGCGGGCGACGATCTGGCCGAGGACGGCGTAGCCGACGACGAGGTGGGCCGCGCCGACCCAGCGGGCAACGCCCTCACCGAAGATGCCCATCGCGGGCACGGTCACGACGGCCCAGCTCTCGGCGACCAGGGGGTAGAAGCGGGACAAGCCCTTCCAGCGGCCCGCGATGGCGATGCGGATGCCGATGAGGAACATGCCGAGCATCGAGATCGGCCAGAACATGTCGAGCGCCAGCGACGCAGGGTTGTCGAGGTTGGTCAGCCCGAAGAAGTCCGAGGCCGTGGAGGCCATCGCCAGGGCGAGGGCACCGGTCTGGATGCGCAGGACGCTGCGGGCGACCTTGCCGGAGCCGATGGCCTTGGTGCGCCACAGGACCCGCACCAGGCTGAGGACTCCGACCTGGAAGAGGAACGAACTCGCGTTGTGGGCGTACTGGTAGGCAGTCGTCTCGCTGTTGAGCCCGAACACGACGATCATGCTCGACCAGGCGAGGGCCCCGACGGTGAGCATCGTGCCGTGCCGGAAGTACGGACGCGGGTTGGTCGCCTCGGGCACCTGGGTGGTCGCGGCGGCGACGTCAGAGCGAGCGGGGGCGGAGGTCTTCGTGACCGACATGGTGGGTCTCCTTGCTGGGTGGTGGTGTCTGTGGTTGTGGTGGTGCGGCCGGCACGTGGTCGGTGCCGTTGCCGAGAACTCTGTGGCGCCCCGCGACCCGGGCGGCAGGGGTCGGCGTCCCGTCTCCGGTCCCAGAAGGTGTCCCGACAGATCGGGACACCAATCCCCTGACGGCGGGACACCGGCGTTGGCACACTGGCGAGGTGACCGCTGTGCCAGCCCTGCGCGCCGAGGCGTCGAGCCCGCGCGCGCCCGGGAAACCGGGTTCGCGAGGCGTCGACGCCGGCCCGCGGCACGCCCTCGTGCCCGCGCTGCTCGTGCTGGTGCTGGTGGCCCTCGTGGTCGGCTGCGTGGTGCTCGACGCGCAGTCCACGGACGCCCAGCGCGCGCTCTACGTCTCCGAGCGGGGCGTCGTCAGCGGGGCGATCGGCGCCCTCGTCGGGTTGTGCGGCGCCGCGATCCTCGCGTTCCGCCCGTGGCACGTGGTGGGACTGGTCCTCGCCGGCGCCGGCGCCTTCTGGGCGCTCGACGGTTTCTGCGAGTCGTATGCCGTCGTGGGACTGCACGACCGGCCGCCACTGCCGCTCACGGGACTTGCCTACTGGGTGGTCTCCGAGGCCGGGTCGCTGCTGCTCGTGGCGCTTCCGCTGGTGCTGGTGCTCTACCCGACCGGTCGCCTGCCGTCCGGGCGGTGGCGGTGGGTCGGCCTTGCCGCCCTCGTCATGTCGCTGGCCCTCCCGCTCAGCCTGGTCCTCGCGCCCGACACCGTGATCTACGACGGCCGTCTCCCCGACGAGGTGGTGGCGCTCCTGCCGCAGATCGCGCTGCCGCTGTCGGGGTCGGTTGCGACGGCGACCATCCACGTCAGTCAGGTGCTGACCATGCTCGCGATGCCGCTGGCTGCCGCCACCGTGTTCGCGCGACACGCACGCTCCACCGGCGTCGAGCGCACCCAGCTGCGCTGGCTGCTGTGGGCCGCGATCGTCTGCCTGCTGGCCGGCGGCGTCATGCTGCTCGACCTCAACGGGCCGGTCGGGTTCGCCGCCTTGGTGCTCGCGCTCGTGGCGACCAGCGTCTCCGTGGTCATCGGCGTGGTCCGACCCGAGACCGGCGACGTCGACGCCCTGGTCGGCGGCACGCTCGTCTATGGCGGCATCGCCGCCCTGTTCGTCCTCCTCGATCTGGCTGTCGTGGCGGCGGCCGCCTCGCTGCTCGGCGACCGCTTCGAGGAGCGGCAGGTGACCGTGCTCGTCCTCGTGCTGGCCGTCGCCGCGTACGGGCCACTGCGGTCGTGGCTCACCGCGCAGGTGCGCCGCCGGGTGCTGGGCAGGCGGGGGGAGCGGTACGAGGTCGTCTCGGCCCTGGCCGAGCGCCTCGAGGAGTCGGGTGGTCTCGAGGAGCAGCTGCCGATGCTGGCCGCGACGGTGGCAGAGGCGTTCCGGGTGCCGTTCGTGCGGGTCGAGGTCCTCGGGCCCGGCGGCCAGGGGCTCGCGGCGACCCACGGGACGGAGCCGTCAGCGAGCCGCTCGTTCCCCATCTCCTACCGGGGTGAGCGGATCGGGTCGATCGAGCTGCCCGACGGGGGGATCCGCGGCATGCTCTCGCGCCGCGACCGCGTGCTGCTGGTCGACGTCGTCCGGCAGGCGGCCATCGCCGTGCGCAGCAGCCTGCTGGCGCGGGAGCTCCAGGAGTCGCGCGAGCAGCTGGTGCTGGCGCGGGAGGAGGACCGCAGGCGGATCCGTCGCGACCTGCACGACGGCCTGGGCCCGGTGCTCGGCGGAGTGGCCATGCGACTGGATGCCGCGGGCAACGCGGTGGCGACCGACCCGCAGACTGCGCACCGGCTGGTCGTGCAGTCCCGAGCCGAGATCACTGAGGCGCTCGCCGACGTGCGACGGCTGGTCCACGGGTTGCGGCCGCCGGCGCTCGACGACCTTGGCCTGCTCGCGGCTGTCGAGCAGCAGGCGGACCGTACCCGCGCGGCGGGGCTGGACGTCTCCGTCCGCGCCGACGACGTCGCCGGCCTGCCCGCGGCCGTGGAGGTCGCGGCATACCGGATCGTGTCGGAGGCGCTCACGAACGTGGCCCGCCACGCGCACGCGCGCACCTGCACCGTCTCGCTCGCGACCGGTCCGGCCGATCTCGCCGTCGAGGTGCACGACGACGGCCGCGGCATCGCGGCGGACGTGGTCGCCGGGGTGGGTCTGCGGTCGCTGCGTGAGCGGGTGGAGGAGCTGGGTGGTCGCTACGAGGTGCTGTGCCCGCCTGGCGGCGGCACGACGGTTCGGGCGTGGTTGCCGACGGGTGGGGGCGCATGAGCGACGACCGTGAGACCCCGGCTGGCGGCGCCGTCAGGGTGCTGATCGCCGACGACCACCCGATCTTCAGGGACGGCCTGGCGACCCTCCTCGCACCGCACCCCGACATCGAGGTCGTCGCGCGCGCCGCCGACGGCGCCGAAGCCGTGGCCCTGGCCGCCGAACACCGTCCCGACGTCATCGTCATGGACATCCAGATGCCCCACGTCAACGGCATCGAGGCCACCCGTCAGGTCCTGGCCGCGCAACCGTCGGTCGGCGTCCTCGTCTTCACGATGGGTGAGGACGACGGGACCCTGCTGTCGGCGATGCGGGCCGGAGCGCGCGGCTACCTCGTCAAGGGGGCCGCGCAGGACGAGGTGGTCCGCGCCATCATCGCGGTCGCCGGGGGAGGCGTGGTGTTCGGCGCGTCGCTGGCCGCACGGATCGGCGACCTGCTGTCGCCGTCCTCGCAGCACCGGGCCCCCGAGTTCCCGATGCTCACCGACCGAGAGCGCGAGGTGCTCGACCTCATCGCCGCAGGGCGCAGCAACGGCCAGATCGCGGCCGAGCTCTACCTAGCGCCCAAGACCGTCCGCAACAACGTGTCCGCGATCCTGTCCAAGCTCCAGGCCACCGATCGCGCCGAGGTCATCATCCGGGCCCGCGACGCCGGGATGGGCCAGCGGGACTGACCGTCCGGCGGTCCCTCGGGTGCTCGGCGACGACCGCTCACCGATTGGCGCGGGGGTATCTCCCCGGATCGGCTCTCCTTCTGGAAGGGTTCCCGGAATCTGGATGTAACCGCTTACATCCGGACAATCCACCACACCGAAGGAGTTGTGGACCCCATGAAGGGAACGCACAGAATCGCCCTCGTGCTGGCGGCAGCCGCCGCAGTGCTCGGTATCGCGCCCGGGACGGCCACCGCAGCCGACTCGCCGCAGGTCGCCGTCATCGCCCACCGTGGCTCCGGCGCCATGGCGCCGGAGAACACCCTCGCCTCGGTCGAGCTCGCCCTCAAGCAGGGTGCGGACTACATCGAGAACGACATCATGCGCACCAGCGACGGCGCGCTGGTGATCATGCACGACCTCACCCTGGCCCGGACCACGAACGTCGAGCAGGTCTTCCCCGACCGCTCGCCCTGGAACGTGTCCACCTTCACCCTCGCGGAGATCAAGCAGCTCGACGCCGGCTCGTGGTTCAGCGCCAAGTACGCCGGCCAGAAGGTGCCCACCCTGCGCGAGTGGGTCGAGGCGGTCGGCTCCCGAGCCGGCATGCTGCTCGAGGCCAAGGACCCGTGGGCCTTCCCCGGCATCGAGCGTGACATCGACAAGAACCTGCGCTCGATCCCGGCCTTCACCAAGGCGCTGGCTGCCGATCGGGTCATCATGCAAGCCGGTGACGAAGGGTGGCTCCGCGCCTACCACGACCTGGCGCCTGACGTGCCGGTCGGGCTGCTCTACTACACCCGCCCCACCGACGAGCAGCTCGTCGCGGCGAGCACCTGGCTCGACTCGGTCCATCCCGCGCTCGGCAACATCGACCAGGGCATCGTCACCCGGGCCCACGAGCTCGGCCTGGACATCCACGTGTGGACGGTCAACTTCGGTGGCGACATGAGCCGAGGGATCTCCTGGGGCGTCGACGGCATCATCACCGACTACCCCTCCGTGCTGCGGGACATCCTCCGCAAGAGCTGACCTGGCCCGGCACCCCCTGCCAGCCATGCCCCGGTATGCCGCCCGCGCGGCATACCGGGGCATCGTGCGTCCCAGCGGTGGCGCCCAGCCCACGTCGCTCAGCCGACGTCGCTCAGCCCAGGAGGGGGCCGACCAGGTCGGCGCAGAAGTCGACCTCGGTGAACCGGCCGTTCATCGCCGTGATGACCGGGTCGCCGACCTGTTCACCACCGGGCTGTGCGTCGCCGAGCAGGTCGTACATCGTGACCATGCGCAGGGTGCCGGAGTCGCGGGCGACGACCTGACCCGAGTCGTCGCGCACCGTGAACGAGGCGCCCGAGAGCTTGGAGTCGAAGGCCCAGATGTTGCCCTCGACGTGCGTGCCCCGGGTTTCGCGGAACGTGCTGCGGTCGCTGATCGTGAAGAAGCGACCGTTGGCCGAGTTGGTGAACGTGTCCACGGCGGACAGGTTCTGCCAGCCGAGGTAGGCCTCGTCGGTGCCCTTGATCGTCCGGATGGAGAAGCCCGCGTGACCTGAAGCCGTGTGGTCGATGGTGATGCCGCACTCGTCGAAGGTCTCGGCGAAGGTGAAGGCGAAGCGGTCGTGACTGTAGAGCGCGGCCTGCGCAGGTGCGGCGACGACGAATGGGACGGCGGTGGCGGCCAGGGTGGCGATGACCTTGAAGCGAACGTGCATGTTTCCTCCCGGGTTGGCTGATCCCTTCACGGTCCTCAGCGCGCCCGTCGCCCACATCAGGGAAAGCCACTACACCGGCCGGGGTGGCCCCCGACTTTCGGGCGAGTGCCCACGAACTTCCAGTCGTCGGCCTCGAGGTCCTCGCGGCGCACCAGGTCGCCCTCCCACTGCTCGACGCGTTCGATGTGGTGGCGCCCGTCGAACTCGATGCCGACCTTGTGCTCAGGGAAAGACAGGTCGATGCGGTACTTCACCCGGCCATCGGAGTTCACCACCTCGAAGTTGACGACCGGCTCGGGTAGGCCGGCCAGGACCAAGAGCATCCGCAGTCGGCTCTCCATCGGAGAGTCGACGCGCTCACGGACCAAGGAGGCCGCGCGGCATACCAACGACTGGTGGGAGCTGCCCCACTTCGCGGCCGCTGCAACCAGCGCGTCGAGTGTGGTGGCGCCCGCTCTGACCAGCGAGTCGCCGAGCACCACGAGATCGACCAGGCTGCACGACCGGCCCAGGTCCAGGAACGTCCTCTCGGCGGACGTGACGGGAAGGCCGCGTCGGGTCGCCTTCGACGGCATGGCGACGACACGGTGCGGACGAATGCCCGCCACCTTGGGGCGGTGAACACGCGGGACGGTCACGTGGATGTCGGACGAGTCGGGCGCGATCCCACCCCAGAGCCGAGCTGCCGTGTGGTGCGTGATGAGGGCCTCTGCGGGACAGATGGTCAGAGCGGCCAGCGACCTCAGCTGGAGGGTGGGGGTCACGCCGGCGGCATACCGGCGCGCGCCGTGGTGAGCGGGCGGCATACCGAACGGAGGGAAACCCGTTTGGCACCCACCCCTAGGATTCGCACGTGAGCAAAGTCCTGTCTGCAGTCGCCTGGCCGTATGCCAACGGCCCCCGGCACCTCGGCCACGTGGCCGGGTTCGCCGTGCCCTCCGACGTGTTCAGCCGCTACATGCGGATGGCGGGCCACGACGTGCTCATGGTCAGCGGTTCGGACGAGCACGGCACCCCGATCCTCGTCCTCGCCGACCAGCAGGGCGTGAGCGCGCGCGAGCTCGTCGACCGCAATCACGCCATCATCGCCGCCGAGCTGGCCGACCTCGGCTGCTCCTACGACCTCTACACACGCACCACCACTGCGAACCACTACTCCGTCGCGCAGGAGCTGTTCACCCAGGTCTGGAAGAACGGCTACATGGTCGAGCAGACCACGAGCGGCGCGATCAGCCCCTCCACCGGTCGCACGCTGCCGGACCGCTATATCGAGGGCACCTGCCCGATCTGCTCCTACCCCGAGGCCCGCGGCGACCAGTGCGACAACTGCGGCAACCAGCTCGAGCCCACGGACCTGATCGACCCGAAGTCCAAGATCAACGGTGAGACGCCCGAGTTCATCGAGACCCAGCACTTCTTCCTCGACCTGCCGGCGCTGGCCGACGCGCTGCGCGAGTGGCTCGAGGGCCGTGAGGCGAGCGGCACGTGGCGGCCCAACGTCATCAAGTTCAGCCTCAACATCCTCGACGACATCCGCCCCCGCGCGATGACCCGCGACATCGACTGGGGCATCCCCGTGCCGCTCGACGGTTGGCGCGACAACCCGGCCAAGAAGCTGTACGTCTGGTTCGACGCCGTCGTCGGCTACCTGTCCGCGTCCATCGAGTGGGCCCGCCGCCAGGGCGACCCCGAGCGGTGGCGCGAGTGGTGGAACGACAGCGAGGCGCTGTCGTACTACTTCATGGGCAAGGACAACATCACCTTCCACTCCCAGATCTGGCCGGCCGAGCTCCTCGGGTATGCCGGTCGCGGGGCTCGCGGGGGCGAGCCCGGTGAGTTCGGGGTGCTCAACCTGCCGACCGAGGTCGTGTCGAGCGAGTACCTCACGATGGAGGGCAAGCAGTTCTCGACCTCGCGCGGCTACGTCATCTACATCCGCGACGTCCTCGACCGCTATGGCCCCGACGCGATCCGCTACTACATCTGTGCGGCGGGCCCGGAGAACCAGGACGCCAACTTCACCTGGGCCGAGTTCGTGCAGCGCAACAACTCCGAGCTCGTCGCGGGGTGGGGCAACCTCGTCAACCGCACGGCCTCCATGGTCGCCAAGAGCTTCGGCGAGATCCCGCAGCCCGGCGTGCTGGAGCCGGTCGACGAGGCGGTGCGGGCCAAGGTGCTCGCGGCGTTCGGGGTCGTCGGGGACCTGTTGGCCAGGCAGCGGATCAAGGCGGCGGTGGCCGAGGCGATGCGCACCGTCGGCGAGGTGAACAAGTACGTCACCGACACCGCACCGTTCAAGCTCAAGGGCGAGGACGAGCGCGAGCGCCTGGCGACCGTGCTGCACACGCTGACGCAGTGCGTGGCCGACCTCAACCGCATCCTCGCGCCGTTCCTCCCGTCGTCGTCCAACGCGGTGCACGCGACCTTCGGCGGCGAGGGCACCTTCATGCCCATGCCGGTGCTGCAGGACGTCTCCGGGCTCGACCCCGAGGATGCCGACCGGAGCTACCCGGTGGTGACTGGCGAGTACACCCGGACGCCGCGGTGGGAGTCGGTTCCGGTGCAGGTCGGGGCCACTGTGGTCAAGCCCACACCCATCTTCACCAAGCTCGACGAAGCGGTGGTGGACGAGGAGCTCGAGCGACTCCGTGACGACGCTCCGGAGGCTCCGGAGGCCGACCCGCAGGACCCCGCTGAGGGCTCCGGGGGCAACGGTGACGGCGACGCCTGACCCGGGTCAGCGCAGCGGCCCCACCAGGGTGCCCGACGCCCCGGACCCGCTCCCGATCCCGGTCGTCGACAACCACACGCACCTCGACATCGCGCGGGATGGAGAGGAGGCTCCTGACGTCGCCGCGGTCATCGCCGACGCCGCGGCCGTGGGTGTCGACCGGCTGGTCCAGATCGGGTGTGACCTGCCTGGTGCCCGGTTCACCGTCGAGATGGTCGACCGCCACCCGGCCATGCTGGGTGGTGTTGCCCTCCACCCCAACGAGGTGCCCAGGCTGGCCGAGGCTGGAAGTCTCCAGGCGGCATACGCGGAGATCGAGGAGCTCGCTGCGCACCCAAGGGTGCGGGTCATCGGCGAGACAGGTCTCGACTACTACCGCACAGGCCCTGAAGGTGTTGGGGTGCAACAGGATTCGTTCCGCTGGCACATCGACCTGGCCAAGCGCACGGGCAAGGCCCTGCAGATCCACGACCGCGACGCCCACGACGACGTCCTGCGCATCCTCGAGGAGGAGGGCGCGCCGGCCACAACGGTGATGCACTGCTTCTCCGGCGACATGGCGATGGCCAGGACCTGCGCGGAGCGTGGCTACTACCTCTCGTTCGCGGGCACGGTGACGTTCAAGAACGCCAAGGGCCTGCGCGATGCACTCTCGGTGACCCCGCTCGACAGGGTCCTGGTCGAGACCGACGCCCCCTACCTCACGCCGGCGCCCTGGCGCGGCGCGACCAACGCCCCCTACCTCGTGCCCCACACGATCCGGGCCATGGCGGGGGTCCTCGGCGTCGCCGTGCCCACCCTCTGCCAAGCCGTCAGCGACACGTCCGAGGCGGTCTACGGCCCCTGGTGAGCCCTCCAGTTCGGGGGCGGGGATCGCCGGTATCAGGCCGGGCGAATGCCACGCTTGTGACTTGGCCAAGTGCTGAACGTACCGTTATCAAAATTTGACCTTTGCCGAAAAGGCGGTCATGGTTGATGACTGTTGGCCGGGGTCGGACACTCCGGCGACGCGATCAGGGGTTGTTCAACCGCCACGACGGCGGCTCGGAGCGGCCCCTCATTCTTTGCCCCTTGCACCTCCGGGCACAGGACGCGCCGCCACACCGATGCCCGGGGAGTACGAACTCTGGAGCATCGTGATCACCCGTCCCGTTCGTCGCATCGCCCAAGCCGCGGTCGTGACCAGCCTCATCGCTGGCGCCGTCGGCGTCTCGCACTTTGACAAGTCCGTCACCCTCTCGGTCGACGGCAAGGCCTCGACGGTGCACGCCTTCGGCAGCACCGTCGGCGACGTCCTCAAGAAGCAGGACATCGCGATTCGTGAGCACGACGTGGTCGTCCCGGCGCCCGGCACCCAGCTCGCCGACGGCCAGAAGATCGTCGTCCGGTACGGCCGCAAGCTGACCGTCACCATCGACGGTCGCACGCAGGACTACTGGACCACCGCCACCACCGTGGCTGCCGCGCTGCAGGAGCTCGGCATCCGTGCCGACTCGGCCAAGCTGTCGGCCTCTCGCTCGATGTCGCTCGGCCGTCAGGGCCTGGCCCTGTCCGTGACCACGCCCAAGGACGTCGTCGTCCGCGCTGACGGCAAGAACCGCTCGGTCACGAGCACCGGCGCCACCGTCGCCGACGTGCTCTCCGAGCTCCACATCACCAAGGACGCCGACGACCGGGTGAGCCCGGCCCCCACCACGGCCGTCACCGCCGGTCTGAAGATCGCCGTCCTGCGCGTCAGCGCGACGCAGGTCAAGGCGACCGAAGCCATCGCGGCACCGGTCACCAGGAAGAGCGACTCCACGCTCTACAAGGGTCAGACCAAGACGCTCAAGGCCGGCTCCGCGGGCGCCAAGGTCGTCACCTACAAGATCGTCAAGGTCGACGGCAAGGTCGAGAGCAAGAAGGCCGTCGCCACGACGGTCACGCAGGCACCCGTCGCGGCGCTGGTCGCCGTGGGCACCAAGGCGCGGGCGAGCACCCCTGCTCCCAGCGCAGGCAACACGTCCGGCGCGGGCATCAACCTGTCCAACGCCGCCATGTGGGACCGGATCGCCCAGTGTGAGTCCGGTGGCAACTGGTCGATCAACACCGGCAACGGCTACTACGGCGGCCTGCAGTTCGCGACCTCCTCGTGGCTGGCCAACGGTGGAGACGACTTCGCCCCGCGTGCCGACCTGGCCTCGCGTGCGGAGCAGATCACCGTGGCCAACCGCTACTACGCCAAGGCCGGTCTCGGCCCGTGGGGTTGCGCGCACGCCGCCTGACCTGGACGTCATTACTCCCGGCTTCACCCCGGAACGGTCCGCCTCACCCGAAAACGTTTGTCGGGTGAGGCGGACCTTTGTCCCATGACCCGATAAAGGTGGGGCGGGGGAGAGTCCCCTAGAGTCGGCGCCATGGTCGAGCAGAGCGGGTTCCTCGGAGCCGCCCAGATCCGGGAGATCGCGGCCGAGCTGGGGCTGCGCCCGACCAAGCAGTGGGGCCAGAACTTCGTCATCGACGCCAACACCGTCAAGCGGATCGTGCGGCTGGCCGGGGTGAGCGCCGCCGACTCCGTGGTGGAGGTCGGCCCCGGCCTCGGGTCGCTCACCCTCGCGCTGCTCCCCGAGGTCGGGCACGTCACGGCGGTCGAGGTGGACCCGAACCTCGCCCAGGCGCTGCCGGGCACCGTGAGCCGGCTCGCACCGGCATACGCGGACCGGCTGACGCTCGTGCAGGCGGACGCGATGCAGGTGCGCGAGCTGCCCGACCCCCAACCCACGGCGCTCGTCGCGAACCTGCCCTACAACGTCTCCGTGCCCGTCGTCCTCAACTTCCTCGAGGCCTTCCCCACCCTTGAACGGGTGCTCGTCATGGTGCAGCTCGAGGTGGCCGAGCGCCTCGCCGCCAGCCCCGGCTCCAAGGCCTACGGCGTCCCGAGCGTCAAAGCCTCCTGGTATGCCGCGGTCCGGCTCGCGGGAACCGTGCCCCGCAGCGTCTTCTGGCCGGTGCCGAACGTCGACTCGGGCCTCGTGGCCCTCGAGCGCCGGCCTGCCCCGTCCACCACCGCCAGCAGGCGCGACACCTTCACGTGCATCGACGCGGCTTTCGCCCAACGACGCAAGACGCTGCGTGCCGCGTTGGCCGGGTGGGCCGGTTCGGCCCCCCGTGCCGAGGAGTGCCTGCGTGCGGCCGGCATCGAGCCTCGGACCAGGGGAGAGCAGCTCGGGATCGACGAGTTCGCGGCGATCGCGGCCGCCCGCTCAGCCCTCCCGGTCCTCTCCTAGCTCCCCGCCGCGAGCTCAGCCCACGAGGCAGCGCGCTATGCCAGCGCCGGGGTGCGCGGCCAACAGTCCGCGGGCACGTGACCGTGAGATGTTCCACGACAACCAGTCGTCCGTCTTCAGTCCGCTTCCCGGGTCGCAGCTGACCGAGGGGTTCCGCAGGTCGACCAGCGCGGGCGCGGCATCGGCCGAGAGCTCGGCGAGGTAGGCGTAGTCGATCGGGGCCGTCGCGTTGGTGCGGGAGAGGTTGTGCTCCGCGATGTAGAGGTCGGGGTTGAGGACCGCGAGCCCGAGCAGACCAACCGCTCCGAACCGCACCGCCAGCGGGACCAGCCAGCCACGCGCCCGGACCAGGCCTGAGGCCATCACGAGCACGACCACGACGCCGAGCCAGCCCTCGAAGACCGAGACGAGCAGCCGGAGCCGGGTGAAGCCGTAGGCCTCTTCGTAGAGGTGCATCCGGTAGAGCGCCGACACGACCACGACGATCGTCATGAGGCACAAGGCGCCCAGCGCCAGGTCGCGGGCGCGCCCAAGGGTGGCCTTGCGCGCGGCCCAGCCGACGACCGTGAGGGTGAGGATCGTGGCCACCGTCAGCTGGCCGAAGCCTTCGTGGACGTAGTCGGCGTAGGTCAGTCCGGTGGTGCGCTGGAGGTAGTCGTGGCCGCCGAACATGGCGGTCGCCTGCGCGACCAGGAAGAGCGCGAAGACGGCGTTGACGGCCATCACGGGTGCCATCCACTCGAACTGCCGCCGGCTGGGTCGCAGGGGCAGCCGCAGCCGGTCGACGGCTGGGGGAGCAAGACTCACGTATGCCGCGGCGAGGGTGCCGGCCGCGATGAACACCGCGAGGACGATCCGGGCGGGGAGGTCGTGCCAGGTGATGTCGGGCGTGATGGCGTCGACCCAGGATGCGAACAACGCGTCAGCGGAGGCGAACAGGGCGCCGAAGACGAGGAGCAGAACCACCGAGACGATCGTCGCGCGGGCCGCGGGAATCCAGGCCTGGACGCTGGTGCGGGGCTTCAGCGTGCGGCCGAGCCACGGAAGGCCGCGGATGGAGGCCAGGGGAACGGATGCCGCCGTGCCCAGCAGACCCAGGATCGAGGAAGCGCGCGTCGAGTTCACGGCCACGAGCGCCAGGCCTGCCAGGAGGCAGAGGATGGTGATCCACGCGGCGTCCCTGACGAAGAGGGTCGCGAGGAGCAGGGCCACCAGGGCCGCGTCGACGCTGTCCAGCCGGTTCCACCGACGAGACCCGGGGCGCAGGGCGCGGGCCCCCAGCGCGGTGGCGGCGACGGCACCGAAGACGAGGGTGGTGCCGACCCCGAGGTTGCGGTTGGGCACCACGACGGCCGCGAGGACACCGGCAGCCACGGCGCAGGCCACGATGCCGGGGCCTCGCCGTGGTGCGTCCGGCCAGTAGGACCCGAGCCCCTCGTGCGGTGGTGCGGCGGGAGGCAGCGGCGCGGGGGCCGGTGGGGTCAGGGTGCTCATGATGGGCTCCTTCGTCGTGATCGGACGGGTCACGTCCGCGGGCAGGGTCACCTCGATGCGGCAGCCGTGGTCACTGTCGGCGACGGCGATGGTCCCGCCGTGCAGCTGGGCGACCCAGCGGGAGATGGCGAGGCCGAGACCGGTGCCGCTGTTGTGTGCGGCACTGGTCGTGAACCGCTCGAACACCGCGCGCCGGTCCGAGGCCGCGATCCCGGGCCCGTCGTCAGCGACGGCGACCAGGACGTCGCCGTCGGCGAGCTCGGCGCTCACCCGGACCAGGCCACCAGCCGGACTGTGGCGGGACGCGTTGTCGAGCAGGTTGGCGAGCAGCTGGTGCACGCGGTCGGGGTCGGCCGGGACCGTGAGGGACTCCGGTCGCACCACCACCGTGTAGCGCAACCCGTCGACCCGGGCCTGGGCCACGGCCTCCTCGAGCAGGTCGGCGAGCCGCACGTCCTTGAACCGCAACGGCGTCACGCCCTCCTCCACGCGCGACAGGTCGAGCAGGTCGCTCACGAGGCGGCCGAGGCGCTCGGTCTGGGCGAGCGCGAGGCGCAGCTCGTCCGGGCCGGGCTGCGAGACGCCGTCGACGAGATTCTCCAACACTGCCTGCAGCGCGGAGATCGGGGTGCGCAGCTCGTGCGAGACGTTGGCGACGAGGTCACGCCGGTGCCGGTCGACCAGCTCGAGGGTCGCCGACATCCTGTTGAAGGCGCGGGCCAGCTCGCCCACCTCGTCGCCGGACGTGGCGCGCACGCGCTGGGAGTAGTCGCCTTGCGCCATCTGCTGGGCCGCGTGTGTCATCTCACGCAGCGGCGAGGTCATCCCCCGTGCCAGGAGCTGGGTGATGCCGAGCGCTGCCAGGACCGCGACCGGCACGGTGGCCCACGGCGAGAGCCCCGCGCGGGTGCCGACGACGGCGAGCACCGACGCCACGGTGATCGTGACCGCCACGAGCAGGCCCAGCTTCACCTTGATGGAGCGGACCGCGTCGAGGGGGCGAAGGTCGTACCTCACGCGCCCACCTCCAGGGCGTAGCCGACTCCGTGGACGGTGCGCAGGAGGTCGGCCCCGAGCTTGCGGCGCAACGACTTCACGTGGCTGTCGACCGTGCGGGTGCCCGATGCGTCCGCCCAACCCCAGACCTCGGCCAGCAGCGCCTCTCGGGTCAGGACCGTGCCGGGTCGCGCGGCGAGGCACGCCAGCAGGTCGAACTCGGTCGGCGTGAGGTGCACCTCGTCCTCCCGGGACCACACCCGCCGCTGGGCGCCGTCGATGCGTAAACCGTTGACCTGCACCGTCGGTGCAGGGGACTGCCTCGTCGCCGCGGCCCGCTCCACCCGCCGCAGCAGTGCCCTGATCCGGGCCACCAGCTCACGCATCGAGAACGGCTTGGTCATGTAGTCGTCGGCCCCGATCCCGAGGCCGACCAGCAGGTCGGTCTCGTCGTCGCGCGCGGTGAGCATCAGGACAGGCACCGGTCGCGCGGCCTGGAGCCGCCGGCATACCTCGTGGCCGTCGAGGCCGGGGAGCATCACGTCGAGCACCACGACCTCCGGGTCCCAGGCTGCGGCGCGGTCGAGGGCGACGAGGCCGTCGTGCACCTGCTCGACGTCGAAGCCCTCGGCGGCCAGGCGCGCGGCAATCGCGTCGGCGATGGTGGGTTCGTCCTCGACGACGAGGACGCGGGGCTTGGTGCTCACGTTCTCGAGACTAGGAGAGTGTCCCGGTGGGGGAGGGGTAGATGGTGTGAAGGTTCTGTGCAGATGTGCTGGTCCGCGCCGAACCCGTTCACCCCGTTAGGGTGGCGGCCATGACCTCAGCCGCCCTGCCGCCGTCCTCGGTGACGGTGCGCGTCCCGGCGAAGGTCAACCTCGAGCTGCTCGTCGGGCCCCCCCGCGAGGACGGGTACCACCCGTTGTCCACGATCTTCCACGCGGTCAACCTCTTCGACGAGGTGACCGTGATGAGCGCCCCCCAGTGGGGGCTGGCGGTGTCGGGGCCGCAGTCCTTCGGCGTGCCCGTCGACGGCACCAACCTCGCCGCCCGCGCCGCGCAGCGGCTGGCCGAGGTGAGCGGCATCGACGAACCCGTGCACATCACCATCCGCAAGGACATCCCCGTGGCGGGTGGCATGGCCGGCGGCTCGGCTGATGCCGCGGCCACGCTGGTCGCGTGCGACCTGCTGTGGGGCACCGGCCTGACCCGTCCCGAGCTCGAGGAGATCGCGGCGGGGCTGGGCAGCGACGTGCCCTTCCTGCTCGGTGGGGGCACCGCCATGGGGTCGGGGCGCGGCGAACGGCTGGCGCCGGTGCTGGCCCGGGGCAGCTACCACTGGGTCTTCGCCCTCAGCGAGGACGGCCTGTCGACCCCGGCCGTGTATGCCGAGTGCGACCGTCTGAGGGGTGACCGCACCGTGCCCGACCCCTCGCCGAGCGCCGAGATGATGACGGCGTTGCGCTCGGGCGATGCGCGCGCCCTGGGTGCCGCCCTGTCGAACGACCTTCAGGCAGCAGCGATTTCGCTGAGACCGGCCCTGGGGGACGTCCTCGACGCCGGGCTGGAGTTCGGTGCGCTGGGCGGCGTCGTGTCCGGATCGGGCCCGACGGTCGCCTTCATCGCCGAGTCCAACGAGGCCGCCCTCGACCTCGCGGTCTCCCTGACGGCGTCGGGCGCGGTGCAGGACGTCCGCCGCGCGACCGGTCCGGCGCACGGAGCCCACGTCATCAGCGCCCCACGGCCGGGCTGAGCGGCAGCAGATGGCCAACCTCATCAGCGTCGAGCGCGCCACCCTCGCCCTCGGCACCGCCCACGTGCTCGACGAGGTCTCCCTCGGCGTGCTCGGTGGTGACCGGATCGGTGTCGTCGGACGCAACGGTGGCGGCAAGACCACGCTGCTGCGGGTCCTCGCCGGCCACCTCCAGGTCGACTCGGGTCGGGTGACCCACGCGGGGGTGTCGCGGGTCGGCGTCCTCGCCCAGGACGACGTCCTCGACCCCGCTCACACCGTGCACGAAGCGGTCCTCGGCGACCTGGCCGAGCACGTGTGGGCCGGCGACCCTCGCATCCGCGACGTCCTCACGGGGCTCCTCGGCGGGATCGGTGCGGAGGCCGTCGGTGGTTTCGACGCGCTCGTGGGGCCCCTGTCCGGTGGGGAGCGTCGGCGCCTCGCACTGGCTGCGCTGCTGGTGCAGGACCCCACGGTGCTGTTCCTCGACGAGCCGACCAACCACCTGGACGTCGAGGGCGTGGCCTGGCTCGCCGAACACCTGGTGCGCCACCGTGCCCGCCCGGACAACGCCGTCGTCGCCATCACGCACGACCGGTGGTTCCTCGACGAGATCGCCACGACCACGTGGGAGGTCGTCGACGGCAAGGTCAACGCCTTCGACGGTGGCTACGCGGCCTACGTCCTCGCGAAGGCCGAGCGCGAGCGGATGGCGGCGGTCACCGCCGAGCGGCGCGACAACCTGCTCCGCAAGGAGCTCGCCTGGTTGCGACGCGGTCCGCCGGCGCGGACCACCAAACCGAAGTTCCGCATCGACGCGGCCAACTCCCTCATCGCCGACGAACCACCCGCGCGCGACGACGTCGAGCTGATGCGGTTCGCCACGACCCGGCTGGGCAAGGACGTCGTCGACCTCGTCGACGCGTCGGTGACCCTCGGTGAGCGGCTGCTGCTCGACCGGGTCACCTGGCACCTCGCTCCGGGCGAGCGCGTCGGCATCGTCGGCGTCAACGGCGCCGGCAAGTCGACCCTGCTGCGCGCCATCGCCGGTCAGGTCCCGCTCTCCTCGGGCAAGCGGAAGGAGGGCGTGACCGTCAAGCTCGCCTACCTCACCCAGGAGGTGCGTGAGCTGGAGCGGTATGCCGACTGGCGCGTCATCGAGGCGATCGAGGACGTCCGCAAGTACATCCGTCTCGGACGCAAGGAGATCAGCGCGTCGCAGCTCGCGCAACGGCTCGGCTTCACCGGCGGTCGCCAGCAGACTCGCGTCTCGGACCTGTCCGGTGGCGAGCGCCGCCGGCTCCAGCTCACCAGGCTGTTGATGGACGAGCCGAACGTCCTGCTGCTGGACGAACCGACGAACGACCTGGACATCGAGACGCTGACCTCCCTGGAGGACGTCCTCGACGGCTGGGCGGGCACGTTGCTCGTGGTGTCGCACGACCGCTACCTGCTGGAGCGGGCGTGCGACAAGCAGCTCGCCCTGATGGGCGACGGCAAGCTCCGTGAGCTGCCCGGTGGCGTCGAGCAGTACCTCGAGCTGCGACGAGCCGCCCCCGCGCCGACGCTGCCCACCCCACCCAGCTCGGCGCAGACACCTGCGGCACCTGCCCCGGTTGTCACGAACAGCCCAGCCGAGCTGCGCGACGCCCGCAAGGACATGGCGCGAATCGAGAAACAGCTCGCCCGGCTGGCGCAGCGCGAGGACCGGATCCACGCCGAGATGGCCGAGTCGGCGACGGACCACGCCAAGGTGCTCACCCTGAACGGCCAGCTGCGCGAGATCGTCGACGAGCGTGAGGGGCTCGAGCTGGAGTGGCTGGCCGCAGCCGAGATCGTCGGCTGAGCTCGCGTTCGTCCTGGGGGTGGCCGCGTCGAGAGTGCGCGACACGCTGAACGGGCAGCCCGGTCGTCAGCGTGTCGTGCACTCTCGACCGAGTCGGCTCAGGCCTCGAAAGGGGACAGCAGGCGTCGCAGCATGGCGGCCAGCTCGTCGCGGTCACTGCTCGACAGCTCTGCGAGCAGGTCGCGCTCGCGGTCGAGCAGGTCGGCCATGGCGTCGTCGACGGTGCGCTGCCCCGTCGGCGTGAGGCGCACGATGACGCCGCGGCGGTCGTGGGGGTCGGGCGTGCGACCGACCAGCCCGCGGCGCTCGAGCCGGTCGACGCGGTTGGTCATCGTGCCGCTGGTGACGAGTGTCTGGCGGATCAGCTGGCCGGGCGAGAGCTGGTAGGGCGAACCAGCGCGCCGCAGGGCCGAGAGCACGTCGAACTCCCACCCCTCGAGCTGGTGCCGGGCAAAGGCCTGGACGCGGTCCAGGTCGAGCCGTCGGGCCAGCCGGGAGACGCGGGACAGGATCTGCAGCGGCGCCACGTCGAGGTCCGGGCGCTCACGACGCCACGCCTCGACGATCCGGTCGACGTCGTCGGGCGGGGGAGTCGACATGGTGACAACTCTACCTTCCGTCAAGTATCTTGATGTCAAGACAACCGTTGAGAGGTCGCCGTCATGAGCACCACGTGGGATCCCCAGCAGTACGCCAAGTTCTCCGACCACCGGTCGCGTCCGTTCGGCGACCTGCTGGCGCGCGTCGGTGCGAGGCATCCTCGTCTGGTCGTCGACCTCGGCTGCGGCAACGGTCCGCTGACCCTCTCACTCGCCGAGCGCTGGCCCGACGCCCGCATCGTGGGCGTCGACCACTCCCCCCAGATGCTTGCGGTGGCACGGTCCCTGGATGTGACCGATCGCATCGAGTGGGTGGAATCCGATGTGGCGCAATGGGATCCGATGACCCTGGGGGCGGCCCCGGACGTCATCGTCACCAACGCCACGCTGCAGTGGGTGCCGGGCCACCTCGACCTCCTGACCCGTTGGGCGGCTGCCCTCGCTCCCGGGGGATGGCTGGCGATGCAGGTGCCGGGCAACCTCGACGCCCCCTCGCACGCGCTGATGCGCGACGTCGCCCGCGACCACCCGGACGCCGACCTCCTCCGACCCGCTCTCGATCGGCTGGCCGTCGAGCAGCCGTCCGCCTACGTCGAGCTGCTCGGGAGTGTCGGACTCGAGGTCGACGGGTGGGAGACGACCTACCAGCATGTCCTCGATCCCGAGGCGCGACAGGCGAACCCGGTCCTGGAGTGGGTGCGCGGGACCGGGCTGCGACCCGTGCTCGACGCACTGACGGACGAGACCCGGCGCGAGGCGTTCCTGGCGGACTACGACGCGAGGCTGCGCGCGGCATACCCGCGGACGCCGATAGGCGTGATCTTTCCGTTCCGCCGCATCTTCGCCGTGGCCCATCGCCGGGACGGTGGCGGACCGGAGGTCTGAACCGGGTAAAGGGTCGGGGCCAGAGCTCCTTGCTGCCCCTGGAGCGCGAGACGTTCTACGGTCGGGGTATGACCTCCTTCGTGAAATCCGTGACCTTCGACTGCTCCAGCGCCCTGCTCGTCGCCGGTTTCTGGGCGGCCGCGCTCGGCTCCAACGTCGACGAGGACAGCACCGACGACCGGGCGTGGGTCGAGCCCGCGGGGTGGGGCGGTCCCACCCTGTGGTTCCAGCGCGTCCCTGAAGGCAAGACCGCGAAGAACCGGCAGCACTTCGACCTGCGCGCCGTGGGGTCGGTCGGTGCCGAGGTCGAACGACTGGTGGCCCTGGGCGCCTCCGTCATCGGCGGCGACGGCGAGCTCGTCGTCATGGCTGATCCCGAGGGCAACGAGTTCTGCGTCGAGTCCTGACGCCGACCCCCGCCCCCGCGGGCATCGGCGACGTGTCAGAGCTTGCGGGCGATGGTGAGTCCGTCGAAGGCCGTGAGCACGACCGTCTCGACCCGGTCGTCGGCGGCAACCAGGTCGTTGAAGGCCCGGAGGGCGTCGAGGTTGTCGCCGGCGGCGCTGTCGTCTGCGATCTCACCGCTCCAGAGCACGTTGTCAGCCAGCAGCAGGCCGCCCGGCCGGACCCGGGGCACCAGCTCGTTCCAGTAGTCCACGTAACCGCCCTTGTCGGCGTCGATGAAGACCAGGTCGATGGTGGCGTCTGCAGGCAGTGCCCGCAGGGTGTCGAGCGCCGGTGCGATCCGCAGGTCGATGCGGTCGGCCACCCCGGCCTCCTGCCAGGACTGCCTGCCGATCGCCGTCCACTCCTCGCTGATGTCGCAGCAGACCAGGGTGCCTCCGTCAGCCAGCCCGCGGGCGATGCAGAGGCTCGAGTACCCCGTGAAGGTCCCGACCTCGACGGCCGACCGCGCTCCGACGAGGCGGGCCAGCATGGTGAGCAGCTGCCCCTGGTCGTCACCGATCTGCATGCTGGCAGGCCCGCCGAGGGCGCGCGTGCGTTCCTGCAGCCGGCGCACCACCGGGTCGGGCCGCCACGAGCTGTGCGCGGAGGCGTAGTCGCGAACGGCGTCGGTGACCAGGAACGAGCGCATGCCCGTCAGGCTAGTCCGCGGTGAGCAGCCCCGGTTTCTTCTCGAGTCCGGCGAGGCCGTTCCAGGCGAGGTTGACCAGGTGGGCCGCCACGTCGGCCTTCTTCATCTTGCGAGAGTCGAGCCACCACTGGCCGGTGAGGGCGACCATGCCGACGAGCATCTGCGCATAGAGCGGAGCCGTCTTGGGATCGAGCTTGCGACGCTTGAACTCGGCCGCGAGGATGTGCTCGACCTGGCTCGCGACGTCGGAGATGAGGCTGGCGAACGATCCGGTCGACTGACCGGCAGGACTGTCCCGCACCAGGATCCGGAAGCCGTCGGTGTTGCTCTCGATGTAGTCCAGCAGGGCGCCCGCAGCCCGCTCGAGCGTCTCGCGACTGTTGAGCTCGGCGCTCAGCGCGCCAGTGATGCCCCCGAGCAGTGCGGCGATCTCTCGGTCGACGACGACGGCATAGAGCCCCTCCTTGCCGCCGAAGTGTTCGTACACCACCGGCTTGGACACGCTGGCCTTCGCGGCGATCTCCTCAACTGTCGTGCCTTCGAAACCCTTGTCCGCGAACAGTTTCCGACCGACCTGGATGAGCTGCTCGCGGCGCTGCTTGCCCGTCATGCGGGAGCGGGAGCCGGAGGCGGTGGTCTTGTCGTGGGCGTCGGTCACACGGTCCATCATGCCGCCTGCGTAGCGTGGTGGTCGTGAAGGGCAACGCCCGGTATGCCGGTGGAGCGCGGCGGTTGGCGATGTCGGCTGCCGCCGTGGCCGCCTTGCTCCTCCTCGGTGTGGCTCTCGACCAAGGGCCCCTGGGGCCTGCCGAGTCCGCCCCACCGCCGGTCGCTTCTCCCTCACCGCCGGTCCCGTCGGTGACCACGGCCGTGCCGGGTCTCGACGTCCCCACTGCGCCACGGATCGTGACGGACCACCTGACCTTCGGTGCCGAGCGCAGGGCCGAGACCGCGGCATACGCGGAACGCCACTATGGAACGCGCACCTGGCGGCTGGATCCGAGCGTGATCGTCCTGCACTACACGGAGAGCGACACCTACGCCTCCGCTCGCTCGCTCTTCGAGGCGGACCTGCCCAACCGGGGTGAGCGCCCGGGAACCTGCGCCCACTACGTCATCGACCAGGACGGGACCATCCACGAGCTCGTGCCGCCGACCGTGATGTGCCGGCACACGGTGGGGCTGAACCACCTCGCCATCGGCATCGAGTTCGTCCAGTCCTCCAGCGGTCACGACCCCCGCTGGGCGGTTCAGCAGGTGCTCCGCCGCAGGGCGCAGGTGGCCGCGGGCGTGGCGCTCGTCGAGGACCTGCAGAGGCGGTTCCCGATCGCGGACAGCGACGTCATCGGGCACGCGATGGCCAACGACACCAAGGGTTTTCGCGACCGCGAGGGCTGGCGCAACGACCACACCGACTGGCAGGAGGCGGAGGTCGTGGCATTCCGCCGGCTGCTCACCACTGCCCCCTGACGCGAGACCTCAGGCGGCGAGGCGGCGGGCGTCGATGCGCTTGGCCACCGGCCACCTGACGTCGGTGGCCCAGCCGAGCTTCTCGAGCGCCCAGATGACCCGCGCCGTCGAGTCGACCTGACCCTTCTCGACCCCGTGACGGGCGCAGGTCGGGTCGGCGTGGTGCAGGTTGTGCCACGACTCGCCCATCGACAGGACCGCCAGCCACCAGACGTTGCCGGACTTGTCGCGGCTCTTGAACGGCCGCTCGCCGATGGTGTGGCAGATCGAGTTGATCGACCAGGTGACGTGGTGCAGCAGGGAGACTCGCACCAGGGACGCCCAGAAGAAGGCGGTCAGCGCCCCCTGCCAGCTCATCGACCACAGCCCGCCGACGACGGCAGGCAGGAGCATCGAGCCGGCGACGATCAGCGGGAACGCCCGGTCGACCTTCTGCAGGTCCGTGTCGGCCATCAGGTCGGGTGCGTACTTGCTTCGCGGCGTCTGCTCGACGTCGAAGAGCCAGCCCGTGTGCGCCCACCACAGCCCCTTGGCCAGTGCCGGGATCGTCTCGCCGTAGCGCCACGGGCTGTGCGGGTCGCCATCGCGGTCGGAGAAGGCATGGTGGCGGCGGTGGTCGGCAACCCACCGCACCACCGGTCCCTGGATGGCTAGGGAGCCGGCGATCGCGAGTGCCACCTTCAGCCCCCGACTGGCCTTGAACGAGCCGTGCGTGAAGTAACGGTGGAAGCCGACGGTGATCCCGTGCCCCGCAACGGCATACATGACGACGGCGATCACGATGTCGTGCCAGCCGAGGCCCCAGCCCCAGGCGACGGGCACCGCCGCGAGCAGCGCCAGGAACGGGATGCCGATGAACAGCGCCAGCGCGACCTGTTCGCCTCGGGCCTTCCGTTCGGGTGCCACGGACGGCGTCTGGTCCTGGGTGGTCGGCGCCGTCTGCGCGGGAGCGGGCGCGGTCTGCGCGGCTGAGTTGGGGGGCGTCATCGCAGGGGGAACCTTCCTTCGGTTCGTCGCCACGGAGGCATCATCAACGTACGAAACCGTAACCTACGGAACCGTAGGTTGTCATCGGTGTCGGCGGCGATGCCCAGGTATGCCGCGTGCTTGGCTACCCTTGGCGGGTCCCCGCAGGGGGCGTTCCCCGGTTGGTCTGCTGGCAGGGCCCGCCTGACTTTGAATCAGGACAAGCGACGTAGGTTCGATTCCTACCCGGGGAGCCAGGTCCTAGGCGCCGGGGTCCCAGGCGAAGAGCTGGTCGAAGACCCGTGGGTCACCGCCGAGCTCGAGGGACTCCGGCGGGATGCGGCCGTAGAAGAAGAGGACCAGCTCGCTGGCTGTGCCCCGGGCGGAGGCATCCACCGTGTCCGGGTCGTCGCTGCCGGAGTCGGGCAGGCGGGCCGCCCGTGCGCCGTCGGCGGAGAGCCAGACGCGCCAGGAGCGGCCCTCGGTGGCGTGGTAGTCGACGACAGCCGGCTGGTGCGGCCAGGCGCTCGTCGTGGCGCAGCAGGTGAACAGGAACTCCTCGACCCCGTCGAGCGCCGCCTCCTCCGGGAGTGGCTCTGCGGCGTCCGCGGTGAGCTGGGCGTCGTAGGTGTGCACCGCCATCTGCTGCACCTGGTGCCGGGCGACGGCACCGCTGGTCGGCGGTGACTGCGAATCGCCCCACCACATCCAGACACCTCGATCCGGGCCGGCATCGTGCAGGGCGTCCACCAGCTGCTGCGTCGACTCGGCCATCCAGACGAGCAGCGCCTCGCGGTCACGAGGCGCCGGCGCGCCGTCTCCCGCGGACTTTCCGGCTGCGTCGGGTCCGGCGGCGACAGTGGCTGCCCACGAGCGACGCCCCTCGCCCAGGTGCTCGACCAGGTCGAAGAGCGTCCACTCGGGGCAGCTCGGCACCTGCGCGTCGAGGCTCGGCGCGGAGGAGACCGCGGCGCAGAAGGCGGCTGACCTTTCGTCGATCAGCCGCAGCAGGTCTTGGTACTCCACGATGTTCTTCACTCGCGCTGTCTATCACTGTGCCGTGGGTGACCGACATCGAATTTCCCGCCCGCGGGAGCCTGAGACCTCAGCCGCGCGGGCCACCGCCGTGGTTGTCGGTGTCGACCGTGATGGTCTTGAGGTCCTTGCTGACCTCGAGCCTGACGTTGGCGCCGGCCTTGGTACCGAAGACGTCGTAGGAGCCGTCGGGGTCCTTGCGTACGGACGTGACGGTGACGGCCGAGTCCTTGGCCTTCACGGCCGCCTTGACGTTCGCGAGCTCGGTGCCGGTGACAGGGGTGTGGTTGCCGCCCCCGGGGCCGCCGCCGGGGCCATGACCCCCGCGTCCGCCACCGGCGTTGGTGGTGATGGTCTTGAGGTCCTTGCTGACCTCGAGCATGACGTTGGCACCGGCCTTGGTGCCGAAGACGTCGTAGGAGCCGTCGGGGTCCTTGCGCACGGACGTCACAGTGACGGCCGAGTCCTTGGCCTTGACGGCTGCCTTGACGTTGGCGAGCTCGGTGCCGGTGACCGGGGTGTCGTTGTTGGGGTTCGCCGAGCCGTCGGGTGCCTCGGTGTTGGCTGCGTACCCGACGGCGGCCGATGGAGCAGAGGACGGTGAGGCGGCGTTGGACAGGGCGGCGCCCGTGGCGACCAGCCCGAGGGCCCCGACGAGGGCGCACGCGCCGGTGATGATCCTGCTGTTGGCCATGGTGGCTCCTAGGGGTCGCTCACGGCCACTGTGGCCGAGTAGATGCTGCGAGCCTCGGGGGCGCACCTGTGCTGAACCTGTGGTGACCCTTCGCCGCACCTAGGAACCCGCGCTCAGCCCAGCTCCCGGCGAGTGCCCCGACCCTGACCCGGCCGTTCGCCGACCCCGAGGGCAGTGACGGGCAAACCGGGGTCGGGTCAGGGCTGCACCCGATGGGCGGCGAGGTCGCAAGAGCGCACAGTGGAGGAGTCCGGGAGAGGCCCGGCGCGACACCGAAGGAAGTGCTCCACCCATGAACGACATCCACTCCACCTTTGCCCAGCAGGGCCTGGTCCGACCGCGCGGCGAGCGCGTCCTGGGCGGCGTGGTCGCTGGGCTCGGACGACGCTTTGGTATCGCCCCGTGGCCGGCCAGGATCCTCTTCGTGCTGCTGCTCATGGTGATTCCAGGCAGCCAGATCCTGATCTACCCGATCCTGTGGATCCTCATGCCCTCCGAGGCCACGACGGTCGCCCCGGCGTACCAGGGTCCCGGCCCCGCCGCCGCCCCGGCCTCCTGAACCCCAGCACCGGACACGAAAACGCCAGCACCGGTCATGCCCACGACGAGAGCGTGGTCATGACCGGTGCTGGCGTTCAACCGCCTGCTAGGGCAGCGACAGGGTGTAGTCGTTCAGGGTGAAGGTCGTCGGCTCGCCGGTGTACGAGACCTCGAAGCCGTACTCGACCTCGCCGAGCACCTGCGACGACTTCAGCCAACCCTGGGCAACAGCCCACTTCAGGATGTGCGCCAGGTCGACACTGCCCTGGTTGGTGACGTTGTCGCGGATGAACCACAGGCCGGACCCGTTGGTGTACGCGTGGTAGGCGACGCCGTCGATCGTGGCTTGGACGCCGTGGTTGACCCCGTACCAGTACTGCCAGTTCATGGTCCAGTTGTTCCAGACCATGACCTCGGTGCCGAAGTTGTCGAGCCACAGGTCGTAGGCGGCGTTCCACTGCTTCCCCTTGGCCGGAACCGTGCCTCCCCCTGCGGGAGTCGTCACGTTGAAGGTCGACGGCAGCGAGGTGAGCGACGACAGCGGGTAGCTGACGTGGCGCTGGGTGTCCGGGTAGGTCTTGACCGAGTCGTCGGTGCCGGTGCCCGGCTGGTTGGACGTCACGGACCACCGGTTCCACGCGCAGGCCGAGATGCTCTGGGGTCCGGCATCACCGCTCCACATGTTGTTGTTCACGAGGTAGCCGTTGTTGTTCCAGGACCCGTACGAGGCGGACGACGTCCACGCCGGCGTGCACGCGGCCGGCGAGGTCGCGGTGCTGCTGCTGGTCGTGGTCGGCGGCGTGCTCGTCGTGCTCGAGGTGCTCGAGGTGCTCGACGTGCTCGAGGTGCTCGACGTGCTGGTGCTGCTCGACGTGCTCGTGGTGCTGCTCGTCGTGCTACTGGTGGGCGTCGTGGTGCTGCTGGTCGGAGTCGTGGTGCTCGTCGACGCGGTCTGGAAGCTGACGTCGTTGCCGTAGACGGTCCCCTTGGTCGTCGGCACGACCACGCGGTAGTGGTAGGTGGCGCCGCTCCGGAGGCCTGCGAGGCGCTCTGAGACCGGGACGGTGGTGCTGCTGCTCCGCGAGAGGGACTTGAGCGCGGTCGAGGCTCCGTAGGCGGAGGTCGTGCCCCACTGGAAGTAGGCGCCCTTGGCGCGGATACGGGTTCCGACCTGGCCGTTCAGGCTGGCCGCGGTCGTCGAGACCTGGGTCGCCGGCATGGTCGTCGCCGGGGCGGTTCGGGACGTGGAGGAGTGGTGGCCCGTTCGGCCCCAGCTGGCTCCCGTCATGGGGAGGGCCAGCGCAGATACCGAGGCACCGCCGGCTAAAGCGGTCGCGACGAGGGCGGAGATGGGCAGGGTCAAGATTTTCACAGGGTCTCCAGGGGGGGTGTCTCTGTGTTTTCGGGGGGAATAGCTGACCGCCGTGCGGACCCTGCATGGCGCGGCGCGGACAGCCGAAGTGCCCTACCATGGCGGACGCTCACGGCATACGCAAGTTGCATGAGGCCGATGCAGTCCATTTGGATGAGGCCGAGGGCGCCGTTCGAAGGACATTCCTCGTGGTCAGCCCACCATTCGAAGCGATGCGTGCCCTGGACCCGCGCGCAAGGGTCCGCGCAGGCCGTCGGGAGCCGGTCAAACCGACGGGTAGCATGACGGCGTCCCCGTCGCACCCGACCAGATCGCTGGAGTCTCGCGCGTGAGCACCCCCACCGGATCGCACCGTCTTGCCGCAGTCATCGTCCTGGCGGCCGGTGAAGGCACCCGGATGAAGTCCGCCACCCCGAAGGTCCTGCACAGGATCGGGGGACGCACCCTCGTCGGGCACGCGATCGTCGCCGCGCGCGCGGTCGCCCCGGAGCACCTGGCCGTCGTGGTCCGGCACGAACGCGATCTCGTGGCCGCCCACGTGGCCGAGCTCGACCCGCACGCCGTGATCGCGGACCAGGACGAGGTGAAGGGCACCGGCCGCGCCACGGAGTGCGCGCTCCAGGCACTGCCCGCTGACCTCGACGGCACCATCCTGGTGACCTACGGAGACGTGCCGCTGCTCGCCGGCGACACCCTGCGGTCCCTGGTCGACGAGCACGTGGGCACGCGGAGTGCGGTCACGGTGATCACCGCGCACCTCGAGGACCCCACCGGCTACGGCCGGATCCTGCGCGGCGCCGACGGGGGCGTCGAGGGCATCGTCGAGCAGAAGGACGCGACCGACGCCCAGCAGGCGATCACCGAGATCAACTCCGGGATCTACGCCTTCGACGCGGCAGTGCTCGTCGACGCCCTCGGCCAGGTCGGCACCGACAACGCCCAGGGCGAGAAGTACCTCACCGACGTCCTCGCCATCGCGCGCAAGGCAGGCGGACGCGTCAGTGCCCACCTCATCGGCGACCTGTGGCAGACGGAGGGCGTCAACGACCGGGTGCAGCTCGCCCGCCTCGGCAAGGAGCTCAACCGCCGCACCGCCGAGCGCTGGATGCGCGACGGCGTGACGATCGTCGACCCCGACACGACGTGGATCGACAGCGACGTGACCATCGGTCGCGACGCGACCATCCTGCCCGGCACCCAGCTGCTCGGCGCCACGACCATCGGCGAGCGCGCCACCATCGGGCCCGACACGACGCTGACCGACACGGAGGTCGGCCCGGACGCCGAGGTCAAGCGCACCGAGGCGCTGCTCGCGGTGATCGGCGAGGGTGCCTCCGTGGGTCCGTTCTCCTACCTGCGCCCCGGCACCGAGCTGGGTGCGAAGGGCAAGATCGGCGGTTTCGTCGAGACCAAGAACGCCAAGATCGGCGACGGCGCCAAGGTCCCACACCTCACGTATGCCGGTGACGCCGTCATCGGGGAGGGCGCCAACATCGGGGCGGGCACCATCTTCGCCAACTACGACGGGGTCGCGAAGCACCAGACCACGATCGGTCGACACAGCTTCATCGGGTCCGACACCGTCCTCATCGCGCCGGTGAACGTCGCGGACGGGGCCTACGTCGGGGCCGGGTCCGCGCTCACGGGGGACGTCGAGCCCGGCCAGATCGCCGTGGCCCGCGGCCGGCAGCGCAACATCGACGGCTGGGTCGCCCGGGCCCGCGCCGGCACGCAGACCGCCAAGGCGGCCGAAGAAGCTGCAACCACGCGGCATACCGAAGACTCCACGGAAGGGCAGGCCAACGCGTGACCGGCATCACGAAGACCACCGAGAAGAACCTGATGGTCTTCTCCGGGCGGGCCAACCCGGAGCTCGCCGAGGAGGTCGCCAGCATGCTCGGCACCAACCTCGTGCCGACGAGCGCCTACGACTTCGCCAACGGCGAGATCTACGTGCGTTATGAGGAGTCGGTCCGCGGGTCCGACGCGTTCGTCATCCAGAGCCACACGACGCCCATCAACGAGGCGATCATGGAGCAGCTCATCATGATCGACGCCCTCAAGCGGGCCAGCGCCAAGCGGATCACGGTCGTGCTGCCGTTCTACGGCTACGCCCGGCAGGACAAGAAGCACCGCGGTCGTGAGCCGATCTCGGCCCGGCTCATGGCCGACCTGTTCAAGACGGCCGGCGCGAACCGGCTGATGGCGGTCGACCTGCACACGGCCCAGATCCAGGGCTTCTTCGACGGTCCCGTCGACCACCTCATGGCGCTGCCGATCCTGGCCGACCACGTCGCCAAGAAGTACGGCCACGAGAAGCTCGCGGTCGTCTCACCGGACGCCGGCCGGATCAAGGTGGCCGAGCAGTGGTCACAGCGGCTCGGCGGCGCCCCGCTGGCCTTCATCCACAAGACGCGAGACATCAACCGCCCCAACGAAACCGTGGCCAACCGCGTCGTCGGTGAGGTCAAGGGCCGGGTCTGCGTCCTCGTCGACGACATGATCGACACTGCCGGCACCATCACCAAGGCGGCCGACGCGCTGATGGCCGACGGCGCCGCCGGGGTCATCATCGCCGCGACCCACGCGATCCTCTCCGGTCCGGCCATCGACCGGCTCAAGAACTGCAGCGCCGTCGAGGTGATCGTCACCAACACCCTGCCGATCGACGAGGCGCACGAGTTCGACAAGCTCACGGTGCTCTCGATCGCGCCGCTGATCAGCCGCGCGATCCAGGAGGTCTTCGAGGACGGCTCGGTGACGAGCCTCTTTGATGGCCACGCCTGAGAGCAGTGATGGCCACGCCTGAGAGCAGTGACGGCCACGCCTGACCTCTGGCAACAGCAGTCGGGCGGCTCCCGAGGGTGCCGCCCGACCTGGTGTTCGTCACTCTGAGGGACTGACCTAGCCGCAGGTCACGTCGATGAAGGTGGTGAACGACTTCGACGTGTTCGCCACGCGCACCGCCACCGAGGCGGGGCCGCTCGCGATCCACTTGCCGCCAGTGGTCACACCCTTGACGGTGCACCCCGCCTGGTTGGCGATGGTGATGGTGTGGGTGCCCGGCTCGACGTTCTCGACGTGCGCCTCGTGGTTCACGGACAGGCTCGGTGCGTAGTACGACCACTTCTTGTTGGACGCCCCGTGCGTGTCGGTCCAGGTGATCCCCAGCCCGTCCAGGACCCGTCCGGTGCTGTCGTAGAACCTGGTGTCGATCTCCTGCGGCACCTCTTCGCCGACCTTGAAGTTGTCCGTCTTGCTGTTGGCACCGACGAACCCGTGCTTGTTGCCGCCCGTGCTGCCGCAGTTGACGACGTTGAGTCCGTCGCTCTCCCCGAGCGCGACACAACCGGCCTTGAAGTCCGCGACCTTGGTGGCCCAGGCCTTGTACTCGCCACCGTTGTTGGGGGTGTCCAGGTAGGGCATCATCTTCACGGTCGTGGCGCCGTGGTCGACGTCCGTGCCGGTGACGTGCTCACAACCCCCGGCGGCGACGACGCCGGTGATGATGCCGCCGGCGACGGTGAACTGCCGACAGACGGCCTTGTCGGTCGACAGCAGCACCTTGCCCGAGGGGTCGGTGATCTGGAAGACGTAGGTGCCGTCGTCGAGGCCCGCCGCAGTCTGCGGTGCCCCTGGGCCGGGTCCGCCGTCGAGGTAGACGAGGTCCTTGGACGAGTAGATGTTGAAGTTCACCTCGCTGCCATCGGGCAGCGTCGTGAAGATGGCTCCGGACGGAGCGTCTGCGGATGCCGGCAGCGCGGGTACCACCGCTGCTGCCACGGCCAGTGCGGCCGCCCCCACGAGGGCGGTGACCTTGCGGTGCATGATTGCTCCAAGCTGCCGAAGGGGTGGGAGGGAACTGAGGGAACCGAGCGTAGGAACACACAACCGCAAGGGGATCGCCCCAATGTCCTACGCCGGGCGTCCATCCAGCAGCCCGCGTGCCTCCTCAGCCCTCGGCGCCGGCCTTGCGGGCTCGGTATGCCGCGACGTTGGCCCGGTTGCCGCACCCTCCGTCGCAGAACCGCTTCGAGCGGTTCTTGGACAGGTCGACGACCACGTCCTCGCAGTCCTCGGCTGCGCAGACCCTCAGCCTGGCCAGCTCGTCCGCCCGGATCACGTCGACCATCGCCATCGCGGCCTCCACGGCCATGCGGGTGGCCAGCGGCGCCTCCGGGGGCGTGGCGTGCAGGTGCCAGGACCACTCGCCGTGTCGGACCAGCTGGGGGAGTGCCCCCGCCTCGGCCAGCAGCGCGTTGACCAGGGCGACCGCCTCATCGGTGTCGCTGGTCCAGAGCTGCCGCAGCCGCGGGCGCAGCTCACGAACTGCGTCGAGCTCCGCGCGGTCACCCGAGTGCGAACCCGTCCACTCCCAGTCGCGCACGAACTCGTCCAGGTGAGCGACCGTGGCGAGGTCCTCGGTGTCGGTGGGCAGCGTCGGCGCCGTGTTGACCAGGGCGGCTGCCGCCCGGAGCGCCACCTCCGTGTCATGGGCAAACAGCATCTTGACTCCTGTCGGTTCCGATCACTACTGTCAGGAGTATAAGACGGTTTGCTGGTTACGGTTGGTGGATGTGGACGGAGTGAGGTCATGAGGACACCGTCGACGGGCTTCGGCCTCTGGCTCGCCCTCGCGTCCGCCGCGACCTTCGGCAGCAGCGGGCCGTTCGCCAAGTCCCTGCTGGTCGAGGGCTGGAGCTCCGGGGCCATCGTGCTGCTCCGCGTCGCGGGAGCCACGCTCGTCCTGGCGGTGCCCACGTTCCTCGCCCTGCGCGGGCGGTGGTCCCTCGTCCGCGAGAACCTGCCGGCGGTCCTCGCCTACGGGGCTGTCGCCGTGGCCGGCTGCCAGGTGGCCTACTTCTACGCCGTGCAGCGGCTCGACGTGGGTGTCGCGCTCCTGCTGGAGTACCTCGGGGTGGTGCTCGTCGTCCTCTGGGTCTGGCTGCGCACCCGGAGGGCGCCCAGCGCCCTGACGGGGTTGGGCGTCGTCCTCGCGATCCTCGGCCTCGTGCTGGTCCTCGACCTCTCCGGTCAGGCTCGGCCCGACCTCGTCGGGGTCGCGTGGGGGCTGGTCGCCGCCACCGGGCTGGCCACCTTCTTCGTCCTTGCTGCCGAGGAGAGCAGCCTGCCACCAGTGGCCCTCGCGGGTCTGGGGATGGGTGCCGGCGCGGTCGCCCTCGGCGTGCTGGGTGCCGTCGGCGTCATCCCCCTCACCTTCGCCTCGGCTCCGGTCGAGCTGATGGGCCGGGAGGCCCCGTGGTGGGTCGCCATCGGTGAGCTGGCTCTCGTCGCGGCCGCCGCGGCATACCTGCTCGGGGTGACGGCGGCCCGGGTGCTGGGTTCGACGGTCGCCTCCTTCGTGGGCCTGACGGAGGTGCTCTTCGCCGTGCTCTTCGCGTGGGTTCTGCTCGACGAGCTCCCGGGCCTGATGCAGCTGGCCGGTGGCGTCTGCATCGTCGGCGGGGTGGTTGCGGTCCGGCTCGGGGAGCTGCGTCGTGACCGCGCAGCCAGGGCCACCGCGGCGGTCGACGAGGTGGATTTCCCACTCCCGGCAGGCGTCGCCTAGACTCTGCGGGTTGCCTCGGCGAGGGACACTGCACGGCTGCCACCACCTGGGGGCCGGTCACGTCCGTAATTCGACGCGGTGTGGTCTCCGTGCTGCGCCCCGCGTCGAGGCCCACCGCATCCTCGAGTCCCCCACCGCACAGGAGATTTCCGTGTCTGACAACAAGCTCGTCGCAGAGACGCGCACGCAGTTCGGCAAGGGCGCTGCCCGCAAGATTCGCCGCGACCACAAGATCCCCGCCGTCATGTACGGCCACGGCGCCGAGCCCGTGCACATCACCCTCCCGGGCCACGACACGATGATGGCCCTCAAGGTCGCCAACGCCCTGCTCACGATCGTCATCGACGGCAACGAGCAGCTGGCCCTGGCCAAGGACGTACAGCGCGACCCGATCAAGCCGGTCATCGAGCACATCGACCTCGTCGTCGTCCGCAAGGGCGAGAAGGTCACCGTCGACATCCCGGTCCACATCGAGGGCGAGGCCGCTCCCGAGACCATCGTCACCGTCGACGCCCAGACCGTCCAGCTCGAGGTCGAGGCCACCCACATCCCGGAGAACGTCGTCGTCTCCGTCGAGGGCCTCGAGGCCGGCACGCAGATCAAGGCGTCCGACCTCCAGCTCCCGGCCGGGTCCACCCTCGTCGTCGACGCGGACACCCTGGTCGTCAACATCACCCAGCAGATCTCGCAGGAGGCGCTGGACGCCGAGATGGCCGAGGCAGAGGCCGAGGCGGRCATCGAGCACGAGGCGCCCGGCGACGCCGAGGCCGCCGAGGGCGAAGCCGCCGAGGGTGCCGAGGGCGAGGCCCCCGAGGGCGAGAAGGCCGAGTCCGAGGACGCCTGAGTCCCGCTCACCTTTTGTATGCCGGAAGGCCAGGTCCCCTGAGTGGTTCATGGGGGACCTGGCCTTCCGGCATACTTGCGCCCCGTGAGTGACGACGGCACCTGGCTCGTGGTGGGCCTCGGAAACCCCGGTCCCAAGTACGCCGGGAACCGGCACAACGTGGGCGCCATGGTGGTCGACGAGCTCGCCTCGCGCAGCGGCTCGAAGCTCTCAGCACACAAGGCCCGCGCTGCTGCTGCCACGGTGCGGATAGGCATGCTGCCCGGCGGGGCACCCGGACCGGCCGCGGTCGTCGCCGTCCCCTCGTCATACATGAACGAGTCGGGTGGACCGGTCAAGGCGCTGATGAGCTTCTTCTCCGTGGAGGTCGACCGGCTCCTCGTCGTCCACGACGAGCTGGACATCCCTGCCGGCGACGTCCGGCTCAAGAAGGGCGGGGGAGAGGGCGGCCACAACGGGCTGCGCTCGATCAGCTCGGCCCTCGGCACCAAGGACTACCTGCGGGTCCGGGTCGGGATCGGCCGCCCGCCGGGCCGGATGGACCCGGCCGACTTCGTGCTCCGCGACTTCGGGACCGTCGAGCGCAAGGAGCTGCCGTTCCTGCTGGACGAGGCCGGGGATGCCGTCGAGATGGTCGTCGCGCACGGTCTGGTCGCGGCCCAGCAGAAGTTCCACAGCCCGGCCTGAGGTCGCGGGTCTGACGGTTGTGGCTGCGCGGTGCGGAGCAGTCCATCTACGGTGACGGGGTGGGCAAGGAACTGATCCTCGTCGCGGCAAGCGGCCTCGCACTGGAAGCCGCCGAGGCCGCGCGTGCCTGCGGAGTGCGCGTCGAGGGCTGCGTCGACGACGACGAGTCGCGCTGGGGGTCGCTGGCGGGCGGCTGGCTCAAGGTGCTGGGTGGACTGGATTCCGTTGCGGCGCAAGATGATCGACAGTTGGTTCTGTGCGCCGGACGTGGTGTGGTGCGCGAGCGGCTGGCCGGGCGGCTGAGAGACCTGGGCATCGGGGACGACCGCTACGCCACCATCGTGCATCCGTCCGTGTCCGTGCCCGAGTCCTGCACGATCGGAGCAGGCTCGGTCGTCCTGGCCGGATCGGTCCTCACAGCGGCGGTGGTCGTGGGACACCACGTGGTCGTGATGCCCGGTGTCACGCTGACACACGATGACGTCATCGAGGACTTCGCCACCCTCTGCGCAGGGGTGACGCTGGGCGGGAGCGTGCGCGTGGGACGCGCCGCCTACCTCGGCATGGCGTCGAGCGTCCGCGAGAAGGTGACGGTGGGCGCCGAGAGCACCCTGGGCATGGGCGCGGTCCTGGTGCGCGACCTGCCTGCCGGCGAGGTCTGGGCGGGTGTTCCGGCGCGGGCTCTGGGCCGCGAGCAAAAAATGGTCACTGACTAGTCCCTGACTAGTCTCGGGCCTTCCGTCGGGCCCCACGTCGGGTCCCGCAGGCAGCCGTGTCCGCATCGCACACGACGGCGAATGGACGCTGTCGGAACCGTCTGGAAGGTGGCGGGGCGAACGGCCCCCAGACGGCTCCATCAACCGGATGAGACGGCTACGCCCAGCGTCGTAGTTGACCTGTCTAGGCCACCCTCGCCTGCGCGGTGTAGTTGACGAAATCCCTTGAGCCTTAACCTATTTCACAGGGTGCAGATGACTCCTCTGGGGGCTGTCGGAGGTCCGCGTTGCGGGTCTACGGTGCCCTCTGAAGGTGGGTCCGGGGGAGAGGGTCATGGCGGAGATTGCAGGGGCAGGACGGCACCAGATGGGTATGACGGAGTACGCCGAGGCGGTGACGGGCACAGGCCTGTCCCGACGCCTTCGGCGAGCTGTCTCCTTGGGGCAGCCGCGCGAGACCGACCGGACGACGAAAGCGCCTCAAGCGCCTGTCAAGCGTCTCTCGTGGAACGTCGCCTATCGGCGACGGGCCATCCTCGGCGACCTCACCGTGGCCGCTGCCACCGCCATCTTCACGACCGTGGTGGCCATGCAGGACCGTCCTGCCCTGGAGCGGGTCGTGGTCCTGGTGGCCCTCCCTGTCCTGTGGCTCGGGGTGCTCGCACTGTCGCACGGCTACGAGCGCCGCTTCGCCGGATCGGGTCCGGAGGAGTACCGGGCGGTGATGCGGTCGGCGGTCTACCTCATCGGGGCTGCCGCGTTCCTCTCCTATGCGGCGGACGTCCAGGTGCCCCGGATGGCCAGCCTGGTCGCAGCCTCGTCGCTCTTCGTCCTCGGCCTCTGCTCACGCAAGGTGGTCCGAGGCGACCTCTACCGGCGGCGCGCGTCCGGTGAGGAGACCCAGGCGACCGTCATCATCGGGAACGCGAAGTCGGTGCTGCCCATGATCCGCGAGATCAGGCGGGCGCCGGAGCAGGGCCTGCGCGTTGTCGCGGCGTGCGTCTCCGGCCTCGACCTGAGTGGCGACAGTCGCTCCGAGGTGGAGGGTGTGCCGGTCTTCGGCTACCCAGAGGAGGCCATGTCTGCGGTCGACCTGTTCGACGCCGACGTCGTCGCCGTGTCCAGCGACCCGGACCTGCACGGGCCGGAGCTGCGTCGGCTGGCCTGGTCCCTCGAGGAGCGTGACGTCGAGCTGGTCGTGTCGCCGGGCCTGCTCGGCGTCGCCGGTCCGCGCCTGTCCATCCGACCGACGGCAGGAATGCCGTTGCTGCACATCGAGCGCCCCGTGATGTCCGGGGCCCGTCGGGTCGTCAAGTCGGTCGTGGACAAGAGCCTCACCGCTTTGCTGATGGTCGTGGCGCTGCCCGGCATCGTGGCCATCGCCGTGGCCATCCGGTTGGACTCGCCCGGCCCGGTGCTGTTCCGCCAGACCCGCGTCGGCGCCCGGGGCGAAGAGTTCCAGATGCTCAAGTTCCGGACGATGTGCGTGGACGCCGAGCAGCGCCTCGACCAGATGCAGGGCGATGCGGGCAACGTCGTCCTCTTCAAGATGAAGTCCGACCCCAGGGTGACCCGGGTCGGGAAGGTGCTGCGTCGGTTCTCGATCGACGAGCTGCCGCAGCTGGTCAACGTGGCGAGGGGCGAGATGTCGCTCGTGGGTCCTCGTCCGCCGCTGCTGCGCGAGGTGCAGGGCTACGAGTCCGACGCCGTGCGACGGCTCAGGGTGAAGCCGGGTCTCACGGGCTTGTGGCAGGTCAGTGGTCGCAGCGACCTCTCGTGGGACGAGTCCCTGCGGCTCGACCTCTGGTACGTCGACAACTGGTGCCTGGCCCTCGACCTGCAGATCCTCTTCCGCACGGCCCGAGCGGTCTTCCGCGGAACAGGGGCGTACTAGGTGAGTGCACGTGCTGGAACGCACCCGAACGGGTGCAGTAGGAGTGGGCTACCGCAAAAGTACGAGTCGCCACAGCCCACTCCGGTGCAGTGTTTCCACAGAGGCCGGGCTGGATCGAGAGGAGCTGTCGCATGACGCTGCGCATCGCTGTCGTCGGGGCAGGGTACTGGGGTCCCAACTTGGTCCGGAGCTTCCGAGGGAGCCCTGACTGGGACCTCGTCGCGGTGTGCGATGTCGACCGCGAACGCGCCGAACGGGTCATTGGCGCCCGCAGCACGGTCGAGGTCGAGACCTCGCTCGAGGCGCTGCTGGCACGCCCGGACGTCGACGCGGTGGCTGTGGCAACGCCGGCCGACACCCACTGCTGGATGGCGCTCGCCGCTCTCGAGGCGGGCAAGCACGTCCTGGTGGAGAAGCCACTCGCCTCGACGCGACTCGACGCCGAGCGCATGGTCGCCAGGGCCGAGGAGCTCGGCCTGGTGCTGATGTGCGACCACACCTACTGCTACACGCCGGCGGTCCAGCACCTCAGGGCGTTGGTCCAGAGTGGCGAGCTCGGTGACATCCTCTTCGTCGACTCGGTGCGCATCAACCTCGGCCTGGTGCGACCGGATGTCGACGTGTTCTGGGACCTGGCTCCCCACGACCTGTCGATCCTGGACTTCATCCTCCCGCAGGGGTTGTCTCCGCTCGAGGTGTCCGCGCACGGGTCGGACCCGATCGGCAACGGCAGGTCCTGCCTGGGTTACCTGACCATGCCGCTGGCCGGCGGGGCCATCGCGAACATCCACGTCAACTGGTTGAGCCCGACCAAGATCCGGCACATGGTCATCGGCGGCAGCCGCCAGACGGTCGTCTGGGACGACCTCAACCCGCAGCAGCGACTCGCGATCTACGACCGAGGTGTCGACCTGGACCTGACGTCGGACACGGCCGACTCCGCCGAGAAGCGGCTGGTCAACGTCAACTACCGGTTGGGCGACATGCACGCACCCGCCCTCCCGGAGCGCGAGGCGCTCGGCGTGATGGCCAGTGAGTTCGCCGCGGCGATCACGGAGGGGCGCGCCCCGCTGACCGACGGCCGTGCGGGCCTCAGGGTGCTGTCCGTGCTCGAGGCCGCGTCCGAGAGCCAGCGTCGCGCCGGTGCCATGGCTCCGGTGAGCATGCCGATGAGCCGCGAGTTCGCGTCGATCGCCTGGGGCGCCGGTCCGGCAGGTGCGTGGTGAGCGCCCTCGATGGAGCCACGGTGCTCGTCACCGGGGGTGCGGGAACGATCGGCTCGACCATCGTCGACCAGCTCATCGACGCGGGCGTGGCGCACGTCGACGTCCTCGACAACCTCGTGCGCGGGCGCCACGAGAACCTGGCGGATGCCATGCCCTCCGGCACGGTGACGCTGATCGAGGGCGACCTGCGTGACCGTGACCTGGTGCACGACCTGACGCGCGGCAAGGACCTCGTCTTCCACCAGGCCGCGATCCGGATCACCCAGTGTGCCGAGGAGCCCAGGCTCGCCCTCGAGGTCCTCGTCGACGGGACCTTCAACGTGCTGGAGGCGGCGGCGCAGCACCGCATCGACAAGCTCGTGTTCGCCTCGTCCGCCTCGGTCTACGGGCTGGCGGAGTCGTTCCCGACCGATGAGCGCCACCACCACCACAACAACGACACGTTCTACGGCGCCGCCAAGTCGTTCAACGAGGGCATGGTGCGCAGCTTCCGAGCGATGACCGGGCTCGACTACGTCGGCCTCCGGTACTTCAACGTCTACGGGCCACGGATGGACGTCCACGGCCTCTACACCGAGGTGCTGGTCCGCTGGATGGAGCGCATTGCGGACGGGCAGCCTCCTCTCATCTTCGGCGACGGGCAGCAGACCATGGACTTCGTCTTCACGCGGGACATCGCGCGGGCCAACCTCCTGGCGGCCTCGAGTGACGTCCGAGAGGGTGTCTACAACATCGCGAGTGGCACCGAGACCAGTCTCCTCGGCCTCGCGGAGGCACTCCTGCGAGCGATGGACTCCGACCTGTCCGTGGAGCACGGCGAAGATCGCGCGGTCAACGGCGTCACCCGGCGTCTGGCCGCGACGTCCGCTGCCCGGCGTGACCTGAGCTTCGAAGCCGAGGTCGAGCTCGAGGACGGCCTGCGCGAGCTCGTCGAGTGGTGGCAGCCGCAGCGTGAGGCTGTCGCTGCCGGCCGGACGGTCCGGTCATGAACCGCCGTCACCACCGAGGGCCGGTCCGGCGCAATGGCTGGGTCGCCGCGCTGGTCGCGACCCTGATGGTCGCGCTTCCCGTGCCCGTGCTGGTGGCGGCGGCAGGCCCCGCGGCGGCCGCCGGACCGTGCGAGGCGCCAATCAAGGTCGTCGCCTGCGAGAACACCAAGACGGGGACTCCCTCCAGCGACTGGGACGTCAGTGGCTCGGGTTCGGCCACTCTCCAGGGGTTCGCCACGAAGATGAGCGTCCAGCCCGGTGAGACCATCCAGTTCAAGATCAAGTCGACCGTGACCAACTACACCTTCGACGTCCTGCGGCTCGGCTACTACCAGGGCAACGGTGCACGCAAGGTCGCGGCGGGCCTGACCCCCAGCGCCACCCAGCCGCAGACGCAGCCGACCTGCGTCAGCGTCCCGGACGCCACCGGGCTGATCGACTGCGGGAACTGGGCTGTGTCCGCTTCCTGGGCCGTGCCCGCCACCGCCGTGTCCGGCGTCTACATCGTGCACCTGATGGGCACCGGAGGGGCAGAGAGCCACATCGTCTTCGTCGTGCGCGACGACTCCAGCCACTCCGACATGCTGTTCCAGACCTCGGACGAGACCTGGCAGGCCTACAACACGTACGGCGGCAACAGCCTGTACACCTGCGGCACGGTCAACTGTCCGACGGGGAACCCGGCCGCCTACAAGGGCGCGTCGAAGGTCTCCTACAACCGGCCGTTCACCTCCGCGGTGGACGACCAGGGGCGCAGCTGGATCATGTACAGCGAGTACCCGATGATCCGCTTCCTCGAGGCCAACGGGTATGACGTCTCGTACACCTCCGGTCTTGACATGTCGCTGTCGGGAGCGACCTCGATCCTGACCCAGCACAAGGCCTTCCTGTCCGTGGGTCACGACGAGTACTGGACCGGCACCCAGCGCTCCAACGTCGAGGCGGCCCGCGACGCGGGCGTCAACCTGGCCTTCTTCAGCGGCAACGAGGTGTTCTGGAAGACACGCCTCGAGCCGAGCGTCGACGGCAGCGCCACGGCCAACCGCACCCTCGTCTGCTACAAGGACACCCACTACGACGCACCGAGCGACCCGGTTGCCTGGACCGGAACGTGGCAGGATCCTCGCTTCAGCCCACCCGGCGACGGCGGCAAGCCGCAGAACGCGCTCACCGGACAGCTCTTCAAGGTCAACTCGGGGACGACCGACATCAAGGTGCCCGCGGCATACTCCAAGCTGCGGTTCTGGCGAAACACCGCGGTGGCGAACCTGACGACGGGACAGACGCAGACCCTGGCGCCGGGTGCGGGGACCCTGGGCTACGAGTGGGACGTCGACTCCGACAACGGCTTCCGACCAGCAGGCACCTTCCGGATGTCCGCGACCACCTCCACCTCCACCGAGTCGTTCACCGACTACGGAAGCACGACGCAGGCCTCGGCCACGGCGACACACAACCTGACCCTCTACCGGGCGGCGAGCGGTGCCCTGGTCTTCGGCTCCGGCACCGTCCAGTGGCCCTTCGGCCTGGACTCGGCCGGGGGCAGCACGCCGGACAAGAACATGCAACAGGCGACGGTGAACCTGTTCGCCGACATGGGCATGCAACCGTATGCCGTGATCGCCGGGCTGACGGTCGCGACGGCTTCGACTGACGTCACCGCGCCGACCTCGACGATCACCTCACCGGCAAGCGGCGCGACCGTGGGTGACGGCGCGAAGATCACGATCAGTGGGACCGCCTCCGACGTGGGAGGCGTGGTGGCCGGCGTCGAGGTGTCGACCGATGCAGGGGCAACGTGGCACATGGCCACGGGCACGACCAGCTGGACGTACTCCTGGGTGGTGCACGGCTACCCCAACGCCACGATCAAGGTGCGCGCGGTGGACGACAGCGGCAACCTCGAGACCCCGTCAGCCGGCAGGACCGTGACGGTCGGCTGCACCTGCACCATCTTCGGTGCCGGCCTGGTTCCGACTCGCAGCGACTCCGGCAGTGGCACGGCAGTCGAGGTCGGCGTCAAGTTCAAGTCGGACGTGTCCGGTTCGATCACGGGGATCCGCTTCTACAAGGCGACCACCAACACCGGAACCCACGTCGGCAACCTCTGGACTGCGTCGGGCACCAAGCTGGCGGGTGCGAACTTCACCGGGGAGACCGCCTCGGGTTGGCAACAGGTCACCTTCGCCACCCCCGTCCAGATCAATGCGAACAGCACGTACGTGGCGAGCTACTTCGCCCCGGTGGGGCACACGGCACAGGACGACGGGTACATGTACCCCAACCCGTCCCCGAACCCGTACGCCTACAGCTTGCTCGACGGTGCCCCGCTCCACGCGCTTCGCAACTCGTCCTCCACGACGAACGGGGTGTCCCGCACCACGACCACGAGTGCGTTCCCCTCGGCCAGCACCGGTGCCCGGAACTACTGGGTCGACGTGGCCTTCAGCCCGAACACGGGGCCGGCAACCGCGCCAGGTGCACCGACCGCCGTGACGGCCACCGGAGGGGACGGCTCGGCGAAGGTCACGTGGAACACACCCTCGGACGGTGGGAGTGCGATCACGACCTACACGGTGACCCCGTTCATCGGCACGACCGCCCAGACACCGACGACGGTGAGTGCGGCCGATGCGGACGCGGGCGTCACGGTCATCGGGCTCACCAATGGTGCGACGTACACCTTCAAGGTCTCGGCAACCAACGCGATCGGGACCGGTGCCGCCTCCGCGGCATCGAACGCAGTCACTCCCGCGGAGCTGGTGTGCGCCCCCTGCACGATCTGGCCGACCTCGGCGGCGCCGACCTTGCCCGACGACAACGACCCGAGCGCCATCGAGGTGGGGGTCAAGTTCAAGTCCGACGTGAACGGGCAGATCAAGGGCATTCGTTTCTACAAGGCATCGGCCAACACCGGAACCCACATCGGGAGCCTCTGGACCCTGGCCGGGTCGAAGCTGGCCTCAGTCACGTTCAGCGGTGAGACGGCGTCGGGCTGGCAGCAGGCAAACTTCGCCACTCCGGTGGACGTCACCGCGGGCACGGTGTACGTGGCTTCGTACTTCGCTCCCAACGGGCACTATCCCGGTGAGGACGACTTCTTCGCCGCCGCCGGTGTGGACCGCTATCCGCTGCATGCGCTCCAGGATGGCGTCAGCGGGGGCAACGGCGTCTACCGCTACGGCACCGCCAGCATCTTCCCCAACAACACCTACCGCTCCGAGAACTACTGGGTCGACGTCGACTTCCGGAAGGCCGCCGCGACTGTTCCGGCCGCGCCCGGGAACGTGACGGCCCAGGCCGGCAGCGGGTCCGCATCGGTGAGCTGGACCGCGCCGTCCAACGGTGGCAGCACGATCACCAGCTACACGGTGACCCCCTACATCGGGACCACCGCCCAGACCCCGACCACGGTCAGTGGCAACCCGCCGGCGACCACGGCGACGGTGTCCGGGCTGACGAACGGCACGGCCTACACGTTCAAGGTGTCGGCGACCAACGCCACTGGCACTGGCCCCGCCTCGGCCGCATCGAACTCCGTGACCCCGAGCGCGGCAACCGCACCCGCGGCGCCATCCGGCGTGACCGCCACGGCAGGCAACGCCTCGGCATCGGTGAGCTGGACCGCCCCGTCCAACGGTGGCAGTGCGATCACCAGCTACACCGTGACCCCGTACATCGGGACGACCGCGCAGACCCCGACCACGGTCAGCGGCAACCCGCCCGTGACGACGGCCACTGTGTCCGGCCTGACGAACGACACTGCCTACACGTTCAAGGTGTCGGCGACCAACGCGATCGGCACGAGCCCGGACTCAGCCGCATCGAGCTCCGTCACCCCGAGCGCGGCTACCGCGCCCGCGGCACCGACCAGCGTGACCGCCACGGCAGGCAACGCCTCCGCGTCGGTGAGCTGGACCGCCCCGTCCAACGGCGGCAGTGCGATCACCGGCTACACCGTGACCCCGTACATCGGGACGACCGCGCAGACCCCGACGACGGTCGCGGGCAGCCCGCCGGCGACGACGGCGACGGTCTCCGGGCTGACGAACGGCACGGCATACACATTCACGGTGTCGGCCACCAACGCCGTCGGCACGGGACCCGCCTCGGCCGCGTCGAACTCCGTGACGCCGTTCGTGCCCACGGTTCCGGCGGCTCCGACCTCCGTGTCGGCCACGGCGGGCGACGCCTCGGCGTCGGTGACCTGGACGGCGCCGTCCAACGGCGGCAGCGCCATCACCGGCTACACCGTGACCCCCTACGTCGGGACCACCGCGCAGACCCCGACCACGGTCACGGGCAACCCGCCCGTGACGACGGCGACGGTCTCGGGCCTGACGAACGGCACGGCCTACACGTTCACGGTGTCGGCGACCAACGCGGTGGGCACGGGCCCCGCATCGGCAGCGTCCGCGGCGGTCACGCCAGCGGCGCCCACCTGCTCCTCGTGCACGCTCTGGCAGTCGACGACGACGCCGGCCGACGCGGACGTCGCGGACCCCTCGTCCGTAGAGGTGGGTGTGAAGTTCCAGTCCGATGTGAGTGGGTTGATCACCGGCATCCGGTTCTACAAGGGAGCGGCGAACACCGGCACCCACATCGGGACCCTGTGGAGCGCCTCCGGGACCAGGCTGGCGTCGGCGACCTTCGTCGGCGAGTCCGCCTCGGGGTGGCAGCAGGTCAACTTCGCGACCCCGGTGGCGGTGACGGCTGACACGACCTACGTCGCCTCGTACTTCGCCCCCGACGGGAACTACGCGGCGGATGGTGGCTACTTCAGCGCCTCGGGCACCGACGTCGACCCGTTGCACGCGTTGGTCAACGGAGGGGCCGCCGGAGGCAACGGTGTCTACGCCTATGGCGCCACCAGCACCTTCCCGTCCAACTCCTACAACGCGACCAACTACTGGGTCGACGTCGTGTTCTCCAATGCGCCCGCGACCGCGCCGGCCGCACCGACCAGCGTGACAGCCACGGCAGGCATCGCCTCGGCATCGGTGAGCTGGACCGCGCCATCCAACGGTGGCAGTGCGATCACCGGCTACACCGTGACCCCGTACATCGGGACGACCGCGCAGACCCCGACCACGGTCGCGGGCAACCCGCCGGCGACGACGGCGACGGTGTCCGGGCTGACGAGCGGCACGGCATACACGTTCACGGTGTCGGCGACCAACGCCGTCGGCACGGGACCCGCCTCGGCCGCGTCGAACTCCGTGACCCCGACTGCGGCGCCGACCGCGCCGGCGGCACCGACTGGCGTGAGTGCCACGGCAGGCAGTGCGTCCGCGTCGGTGACCTGGACGGCGCCGTCCAACGGTGGCAGTGCCATCACCGGCTACACGGTGACCCCCTACGTCGGGACCACCGCGCAGACCCCGACCACGGTGGCGGGCAACCCGCCGGCGACGACGGCGACGGTCTCCGGGCTGACGAACGGCACGGCATACACGTTCAAGGTGTCCGCGACCAACGCGATCGGCACGAGCCCGGACTCGGCCGCGTCGAACTCCGTGACCCCGACCGCGGGGACGGTCTGCACCGCCTGCACACTCTGGCCCTCGACGACGACGCCGGTCAACGTGGACGTCGCGGATGACTCGTCGGTGGAGCTCGGCGTGAAGTTCAAGGCGGACATCAGCGGGTCCATCACGGGCATCCGGTTCTACAAGGGGGCGGCGAACACCGGCACCCACATCGGGAGCCTGTGGAGCACGTCGGGGACGAAGCTGGCATCGGCGACCTTCGTCGGTGAGTCGGCCTCGGGGTGGCAGCAGGCCAACTTCGCGACCCCCGTCGCGGTGACGGCCGGCACCACGTACGTCGCCTCGTACCTGGCCCCGGACGGCAACTACGCCGGAGACGGGGGCTACTTCAGCACCGCTGGCGTGGACGCCGGTCCTCTGCACGCCTTGGTCAACGGAGCCAGCGGAGGCAACGGTGTGTACGCGTACGGCACCACCAGCACCTTCCCGTCGAACTCCTTCAACGCGACCAACTACTGGGTGGACGTCGTCTTCTCCAACGCCGCGGCGACACCGCCGGGTGCTCCCTCCGCCGTCACCGCGACGGCAGGCGACGCGTCGGCGGTCGTGACCTGGAACGTGCCTTCCACCGGCGGAAGCGCCATCACCAGCTACACGGTGACGCCATACATCGGGACCACTGCTCAGACTCCGGTCACGGTCAGCGGCAACCCGCCCGCGTCCACGACGACGGTGTCCGGGCTGACCAACGGAACGGCCTACACCTTCACGGTGTCGGCGACCAACGCGGTCGGCACAGGTCCGGCCTCGGCGGTCTCCGCTGCGGTGACTCCGCGGTCCTCCACGTGCACCGCCTGCACCATCTGGGATGCGACGGCCACCCCTGCCACCGCGAGCATCACCGACGCCTCAGCGGTGGAGGTGGGCGTGAAGTTCAAGGCCGACGTCAACGGGTCCATCACCGGTATCCGCTTCTACAAGGGAGCCTCCAACACCGGCACCCACATCGGCAGCCTGTGGACCACGGCGGGGACGAAGCTCGCCTCGGCGACCTTCAGCGGCGAGACGGCTTCGGGCTGGCAGCAGGTCAACTTCACGACCCCGGTGGCCGTGACTGCGGGAACGATCTACGTCGCCTCCTACTTCGCCCCGGCGGGGCACTATGCGGCGGACAGCAACTACTTCAGCTCGGCTGCGGTTGACCGTGCTCCGCTGCATGCCTTGAAGAACGGAACGAGTGGTGGCAACGGTGTCTACCGGTACGGCAGCACCAGCGCCTTCCCGTCCAGCTCGTTCAAGGCGACGAACTACTGGGTCGACGTCGTGTTCGCGAGCGGATAGGTCTTCGAGGAAACGGCGACTGGAGACACGGTGAACGAGGGGGCGAGGATGAGTTCGGTCAGTGTGGTCATGCCGTGCTACAGGTACGGCCACTATCTCGAGGAGGCCGTGGGCAGCTGCCTGGACGACCAGCCAGGCGTGGACGTCAAGGTGCTCATCATCGATGACGCATCCGGTGACGGCAGCGCCGAGGTCGCGCTGGACATCGCTGCTCGCGACCCACGTGTCGAGGTGATCGTCCACGAGACCAACAGGGGACACATCGCCACCTACAACGAGGGACTGCTGGGTTGGGCCGACGGCGACTACACCGTCCTCCTGTCGGCAGACGACCGGCTCGCTCCGGGTGCGCTCCGGCGTGCAGCCGACCTGCTGGACGCGCACCCCAACGTGGGCTTCGTCTACGGCAACGTCCTCTGGTTCACCGACGCCGCTCCGTTGCCTCGTGCCCGGGCCACCCTGCGCGGTTCGTCGGTGTGGCCCGGTCAGGTGTGGCTCGAAGAGCGGTTTCGGCGAGCCCAGAGCGGCGTGTCCTCGCCGGAGGTCGTCGTCCGTACCTCGCTGCAGCAGAGCGTGGGTGGTTACGACCCGCGGCTGCCCCACCTCGCCGACACGCAGATGTGGATTCGCCTGGCAGCACGGGCCGACGTCGGCTACCTGCACGGGGTGGACCAGGCCTACTACCGGCGGCACGGAAGCAACATGTCGACCGCCTACACCCCGTTGCCGACGCTCTACCAGTACCGACTGGCCTACGAGTCGGCGTTGGCGAGCATCGGCCCGGACGTCGTGGACGCCGACCGGCTGTCAGAGCTCGTCCACCGGAAGCTGGCACGCGAAGCGCTCCTGGCGGCTGCACGGGCCTACGACAAGGGACGCGTCTCCGAGACCCCCGTGGACGACCTGATGGCCTTTGCTGTGAGTTGCTGGCCGGCGGCGAGGACCCTCCCGGTCTACCAGAGCCTGCAGCTGCGACGGCGCATCGGAACGCGCATGATGCCCTACCTCCAACCCCTGGTGCTCCCGGCCGCGGCCGCGCGCAAGGCGGAGTCCTGGTGGCAGCGCCGGGGCGAACAGTCCTTCGGCGAGCAGTTCCGCAGGTGGTGGTTGAGAAACCGTGCCGTGAAGCACCAAGGGCTCACGGCCGCCCCCGCGCTCAGCGCGATGAGGCCCACGCCATGACACGAGGAACGCCTCGGAGCAGCCTGAAGGGGTGCCAATGATTCCCGTGATGAAGCCATGGCTGGGCGAGGAGGAGGCCGCAGCGGCCGCCGAGGCCGTGGCCTCGGGGTGGATCGCCCAGGGACCGCGAGTGGCCGAGTTCGAGGCCGCGTTCGCCGCGCATGTGGGCGCGCCCCACGGCGTGGCGGTGTCGTCGTGCACCTCGGCGCTGCACCTGTCCCTCCATCTCCTGGGCGTTGGCCCGGGCGACGAGGTCGTGGTGCCGTCCTTCTCCTTCATCGCGACCGCGAACTGCGCCGTGTATGTCGGCGCGACCCCTGTGTTCGCGGACGTGGAAGCCGCCGACGGCAACCTCAGTGTGCGGACGGTGGAGCCGCTGCTGACCGAGCGCACCCGCGCAGTCGTGGTCGTCGACCAGGGCGGGATGCCGGCCGATGTCGAGCCGCTGCGACGGCTGTGCGACAGCAGGGGGATCGCCCTCGTGGAGGACGCTGCGTGCGCGGCTGGTTCCCGCTACCGCGGTGGGCCCACCGGTTCGGCAGCGGCTCTGGTGGCGTGGTCGTTCCACCCCAGGAAGCTGCTCACGACGGGCGAGGGCGGCATGCTGACCACGTCTGACCCCGAGCTGGCAGAGCGGGCCCGTCGGCTGCGAGAGCACGGGATGAGTGTCAGTGCCGCTGCCCGCCACCTGAGCCGGCAGCCGGTGATCGAGAGCTATCTCGAGGTCGGCTTCAACTACCGGATGACCGACGTGCAGGCAGCAGTCGGCCTGGTCCAGCTCGGGAAGCTCGATGCGATGGTGCAACGCAGACGTGAGCTCGCGCGTGCCTACCAGGAGATGCTCGTCGACGTCCCCGGGCTGCGCACGGTCGAGGACCCGCCCTGGGGCGAGTCCAACTTCCAGTCCTTCTGGATCGAGCTGGACGCCGGCTTCCCGTTGAGCCGCAACGAGCTCCTGACGGCCCTTGCGGCCGACGGGATCTCCGGTCGCGCCGGGATCATGGCCGCCCATCGGCAGCCTGCCTACGCCGAGCACACGCGCGTCGAGCTGCCGGTGACGGACCGGTTGACCGACAACACCCTCATCCTCCCGATGTTCCACACCATGACCGAGCTCGAACAGGAGGTCGTGGTCTCCGCCGTGCGTCGAGCGGCCGGGCTGCGAGCGGCCTGATGCCTGTTTCCGTCGAAGACCGCGACACCACCGTCGAAGACCGCGACACCACCGTCGAAGACCCGGCACCACCGTCCGCGCCCAGGAGGCCGAACCCGTGAACTCGATCCCGCTCGTCGACCTGTCCCTGCAACACGCGCTCATCGCCGAAGAGGTGGCGTCGGGCTTCGCCGACGTGCTCGACACGGGCGACTACATCGGTGGCAAGGCAGTCGCTGCCTTCGAGCACGAGTACGCCGAGTTCATCGGCGGCCACTCCTGCATCGGTGTCGGCAACGGGACCGACGCCTTGGAGATGGCGCTGCGCGCGACCGGCGTCGGCCATGGGGACGAGGTGATCGTTCCAGCGAACACCTTCATCGCGACCGCCGAGGCCGTCGTGCGCGCGGGCGCCAGGCCAGTCTTCGTGGACGTGGACGAGGACGCCCTGCTGATCGACCCTGCCGCGGTCGAGGACGCTGTCAGCGATCGGACGCGCGCGGTGATCCCGGTGGACCTCTATGGGCAGGTGGCGCCGTTCGAGCAGCTCCCGCCGTCCCTGGCGGAACGGGGGATCTCGGTGATCGAGGACGGCGCGCAGTCGCAAGGGGCAACGAGGTACGGGCGTTCGGCGGGCACCTTCGGCGACGCGGCGGCAACGAGCTTCTATCCCGGCAAGAACCTGGGCGCCTATGGCGACGGCGGTGCGGTTACCACCGACAACGAGCGGATCGCGCAACGGGTGCGGCTCCTGGGGTCCCACGGCAGCCCGGTCAAGTACGAGCACACGGTGTTCGGCTTCAACTCCCGCCTCGACACGCTCCAGGCGGTCGTGCTGCGCGCCAAGCTGCGGCACCTCCCGGAGTGGAACCGCGAGCGCCGTGCGGCAGCAGCGGCCTACGACCGGATGCTCGGCGGGACACCACGGCTGCGCCTCCCGACCACGTTGCCCGGCAACGAGCACGTCTGGCACCTGTACGTCGTGCGGGTGCCCGACCGCGACGAGGTCCTGCGACGCCTGCAGGCAGAAGGCGTGGGAGCCGGAGTGCACTACCCCGTGCCGGTGCACCTCGCGCCGGCCATGGCCGAGCTGGGTCTGCGACCCGGCCAGTTCCCGGTGAGCGAGCGGGCCGCCCGGGAGATCTTGTCCATTCCCATCTTCCCCGGCATCTCGACCAGCCAGCAGGAACGTGTCGTCGAGGTCCTGCTCACCGCGATCAGCCGCGCCTCGTGAGCCTGGCGGGGAACCCCGGACGGTGTCGTGACGAATGAGCGTTGAGGAGCGGGTTCTGGAGGGAGACCTCGGCAAGCGTGCCGCGGCCGGCGTCCTCTGGCTGGCCGCGCAGAAGTGGGCGGTCAGGGCGAGTGGTTTCGCCACCCTCGTGGTGCTGACACGGCACGTCTCTCCCCGCGAGTTCGGGGTGGTGGCGGCGGCCATGACCGTGATCCCCACGATCTACCTCCTCGCGGACCTCGGCTTCTCCACCTACCTGCTGCAAGCCGAAGAGGTCGACCGGAAGAGCCTGAGCACCGCCTTCTGGGCCTCGGTGGCAGCAGGGCTCGTCCTCGGTGCCGGTCTGTGGGCCCTGGCGCCCCTGCTCGCGGAGGCCTTCCGCAGCGCCGAGCTCGACCAGGTCCTGCGGGCCCTGGTCCTCGCAGTCGTCCCGACCGTCCTGGCGGCCGTGCCACTCGCGCTGCTCCGGCGAGCCATGAAGTTCCGCGCCGTCGCGGTGCAGACCCTCGTCGCCGCCTTGCTGGCACAAGGGGTCGCCGTCGTGGTGGCCCTGAACGGTGGCGGCGTCTGGGCGCTCGTGGCCCAGGTGGTCGTCACCCAGTGGGTGATCGCCATCCTCGCCTGGTGGGGCGCCCGATGGGTGCCCGCCCTGTGGCTGTCGCCGCGCCAGTTCCGCCAGATGGCTGCCTTCGGGGTGCGGGTGTCGAGCGTGGACCTCGTGTCTGCCTCGCGGCTCTGGGCGGAGAGCTGGGTCATCACGGTCACCCTGGGACCGGCGGCGCTGGGCCTGCTCAGCATCGCCCAACGACTGGTGCAGGTGGCCCAGGAGCTGACGGCCGTCTCGCTCGTCCCCGTGTCGACGGTCGTCTTCGCCAAGGTGCGTGAAGCGCCCGACCGTCTGCGTGCCTCGTACGTCAAGGCACTGGGCATCGCCTACGCAGTGGTCTCCCCGCTGATGGTCGTCATCGTCGTGACGGCTCCGGTGCTCGTCCCCATGGTGTTCGGTCAGGCCTGGGGTGCCAGCGTCAAGCCCGCCCAGGCCCTGTCCATCGCGGGGATCGTGACTCTGGGCGCAGCCCTCGACCACGGCCTGTTCTACGGCCTCGGCCGTCCGGGGCGCTGGCTCGTGTACGCGGTGGTCGTCGACGCGGCCACGTTGGCGACGACCGTCATCGCGGTCCGCTGGGGCCTGGCTGGTGTGGCGGTCGGTTTCGTGGTCGTCGCGGTGCTCGCCACCGTGGCTCGTTGGATCATCGTCGGGCGGATGCTGGCGCTGTCGACCCGGGTCGTGGCCAAGCCCTTCCTGACGGTCCTGGTGCCGACCGTGTCGGCGATGCTCGTCGGGACGCTGCTGATGCGCGCCGTATCGGGCATGGACCCGCGTGCCGGGCTGGCTCTTGCGGTCCTCGGCACCCTGGTGGTGAACCTCGCGGTCCTGCGGTTCGCGGCGGGAAGCATCATCCGCGACGCCCTCGGCATCTTCCCAGCGCCGCTGAAGTACACGCGTCGGGTCGTTCGGCTGATGCGGCTCGACGAGGTCGTGTCCTCCTGACGTCGTGAGGACCACCCAGAACCACATCGCCGGGCGCGCGCCCGGTGCCCCCCGGAGGGCGGTCTCCACCATTTGACCCAGAGGGCTCTGGCCAATCCGGACGACCCGCGTCATGTGTGTGCAGGTGTTGTATTGAAAACGCAGTGGAGGGGACGCATCGAACGATGCGGCAGCTACCGAGGGAGGCCCGCATGACAGTGATCCGAGGGATGTGGACCGGGAGGCCGGCATGAAGGTCGCGGTGTTCGGTCTGGGATACGTGGGCACCGTCACGGCGGCGGGACTGGCCTCGCGCGGTCACGAGGTCTTCGGCGTGGACGTCGACACGCTGAAGGTGGACGCCATCAACCGCGGGCAGAGCCCTGTCGTGGAGCCCGGCGTCGACACGATGGTCCAGGAAGCCGTGGCAGCGGGTCGGCTCCAGGCCACGACCGACGCCAGGCTCGCGGTCGAGGGGGCGGACGTGTCGCTGATCTGCGTCGGCACCCCGTCGTCGCCGCGAGGCGACACCGACCTCACGTACATCAGTCGTGCCCTCGCCGACCTGCGCGTCGCGATGGAGGTTGCCCAGCCGCCGGCTTCGGGCGTCCACTCCGTCGTCGTCCGCTCGACCGTGCCGCCCGGCACCGTCGCCACTGTGGTGGCTCCCGAGTTCGTGGAAGGCCGCGTGCCCGCGAACTGGTCCGTGCGCACCGCCATGTGTCCCGAGTTCCTGCGCGAGGGCTCCGGCATGGCGGACTTCTTCGCACCTCCCTTTGTCGTCGTCGGAACAGATGACGAGCAGGCGCGGGCGTCGCTCACCGAGCTCTTCGCCTTCCTCGGCCAGGAGATCCACCACGTCGACGTGGCGACGGCCGAGGCGCTGAAATATGCCTGCAACGCCTTCCACGCGGTCAAGGTGACCTTTGCCAACGAGATGGGTCGCGTGTTCGCCCCCTATGGCGTGGATGCCCGCAGGGTCATGGAGATCTTCTGCGAGGACCGCAAGCTCAACATCGCGCCGACCTACCTGCGGCCCGGCTTCGCCTTCGGCGGTTCGTGCCTGCCGAAGGACCTGCGTGCCCTGCAGAGCATGGCCCGGCACACCGGTGTCGAGATCCCGCTCGTGGGGTCCACCATGACGAGCAACGAGATCCTCGTGCGCTCCGTCGTCGACCGGGTCCTCCAGACCGGGTACCGCCGGGTGTGCCTCCTCGGCCTGAGCTTCAAGATGGACACCGACGACCTGCGCGAGAGCCCCAACCTGGAGGTGGCCGAGCGGTTCGTGGGCAAGGGCCTCGACGTCCGCATCTACGACCCGATCGTCAACCCCGACAAGCTGATCGGCGCGAACCTGCGTCACCTCCAGAGCAAGCTGGCCCACGTGAACCGGCTCCTTGCCGCCACGCCCGAGGAGGCCCTGGCGGACGCGGAGGTCGTCATCGTCTCGTCGTCCGATGCCGCGACCCTGAAGGCGCTCACCATGGCCGACCCGCGTGTGGTCATCGATCTCAACGGCAGGCTGGGCGAGGCGGTCGAGCAGCTCCCCGCATACGAGGGGGTCAACTGGTGATGCGGCGCCACGGCTCGCCCGCGTCACCGACGCGGGTGCTCATCATCGTCCAGAACCTTCCGGTGCCCTTCGACCGGCGGGTGTGGCTGGAGTGCCAGAGCCTGGTCCGGGCCGGCTACGACGTCAGCGTGATCTGCCCCACCGGTGACGGCACCGGCCGCGAACAGGTCATCGACGGCGTACGCATCCTGGCCTACCCTCCCTACGCCCCTGGCGGCGGCGCGGTGGGGTTCTTCATCGAGTACGCCTACTCGTTCCTGGCCACCGCCTGGCTGGCGTTCAAGGCCAGGAGGCGGGGTACCTTCCGCGTCGTGCAGGCCTGCAACCCGCCGGACATCTTCTGGCCGCTGGCCAGGGTGCTGCGGCTGCTGGACGGCTCGCGATTCGTCTTCGACCACCATGACCTTTGCCCTGAGCTCTTCGAGTCGCGGTTTCCTGACGGTCCGCGGCCCTTCCTGCGAGGTCTTCTGCGCCTCGAGCGGGAAACGTTCCGCGCAGCCGACCGGGTCACCTCGACCAACGACTCGTATGCCGCGATCGCGAGGTCGCGGGGCCACAAGGCGCCCGAGCACGTGACCGTGGTCCGGACCGGTCCGGACCCGGAGCGCCTGCGCCGCCAGGAGCCTGACCCGGGGCAGCGACGGGGCCGGGAGCACCTGGTCGCGTACATCGGTGTGATGGGCCCCCAGGACGGGGTGGACATCGTCCTCGAGGCTGCCGACGTCATCGTCAACACCTTCGGGCGGCACGACATCTCCTTCACCCTGATGGGCAAGGGTGACTGCTACCCCGACCTCGTCGCGCAGCGCGACCGGCTCGGCCTCGCCGACTACGTGGACATGCCTGGCCGGGTCCCCGACGAGACCGTGAAAGCCGTCTTCTCCACCGCCGAGGTGGGCCTATCGCCGGATCCGCTGAACCCGCTCAACGACGTCTCGACGATGAACAAGACGATGGAGTACATGGCGTTCGGCCTGCCGGTCGTCGCCTTCGAGCTCAGGGAGACGAGGGTGTCGGCGCAGGACGCCGCGCGCTACGTGGAGCCCGGAGACGTCGAGGGCTACGCGCGCGCCATCGTCGAGCTCCTCGACAACCCCGAGGAGCGCGAAGTGATGGGCCGCCGTGGCCGCGAACGGGTCGAGCAGCACCTGGCCTGGGAGCACCAGCGCGTGGGGTACGTCGCGGTCTTCGACGAGCTGAGCGGTCGCCTGCCCGCCCCACGCAGCCAGACGTCATCCGCGTCCGAGCCCCAGCCACCCACCGAGCTCCTCCGCGCGAAGGCCTAGTCATGTGCGGGGTGGCGGGCGCGTACCAGCAGCCTGACGGCAAGGTGGTGGTCTCGACGATGGTCGACCGGATCGACCACCGCGGCCCCGACGCCCGCGGTGTGGTGGAGCTGGTCGACCCGGAGAGCTCCGTCGTGCTCGGTCACCGACGGCTGTCGATCATCGACCTCTCCGCCGCGGCCGACCAGCCGTTCGCCAGGGGCGGCCTGACGCTGAGCTACAACGGCGAGCTCTACAACTTCCTGGAGATCCGCCGCGAGCTCGAGTCCCGCGGGGTGCGCTTCGCGACCCGGTCCGACACCGAGGTCGTCCTCGAGGCCTGGCGCGCGTGGGGCCCGGGCGCACTGCGCCGTTTCCGCGGGATGTACGCGTTCGCGATCCACGACGAGCGCACCGGGGACCTCAGCCTCGTCCGGGACCCGCTCGGCATCAAGCCCCTCTATGTCATGCCCAGGGGTGCGGGAATCGTCTTCGCCTCGGAGCTCAAGGCGATCATCGCGGCCGTCGGCCCGGAGCTGCGGGTCAATGCGGCGGGCATGGTGGCGTCGGCGCTCTACTACTGGCTGCCGCAGGAGTACGACGCGGTCGAGGGCGTCCACAAGCTGCCTCCGGGAACGTGGCGGACCTACCACAAGGACGGTTCGGTGAGCTCCGGCGAGTTCTGGAACACCGCCGAGGAAGCTGCCCGTGCCGCCGCCACCGGGCCGACAACGGACCTGCGCGAAGTGCTCAAGACCGCCGTCGAGGCCCACCTGATCTCGGATGCCCCCGTCGCCTCGTTCCTGAGTGGGGGGCTGGACTCGAGCATCATCACCGCGCTGGCCCACCAGGCGGATGCGGCGATCGAGGCGTACACGATCGCCTTCCGGCCGGAGGACCAGCGGCTCGAGGCCATGCCCGATGACGCGCGCTACGCCCGCATGCTCGCCTCGCACCTGGGGATCCGGTTGCACGAGATCGAGATCAGCCCCGACATCGTGGACCTGTTGCCGCGCATGGTGGACATCCTCGACGAGCCGATCGGGGATCCCGCAGCCATCAACACGCTCCTCATGTGCGATGCCGCCCGCTCCGCCGGCGTCAAGGTGCTGCTCTCCGGCATGGGGGCCGACGAGCTCTTCGGCGGCTACCGCAAGCACCTGGCCACGCTGATGACTGCGCGTTACCGCCGGGTGCCGCGCACCCTGCGCACGGGAGTCATCGCCCCCGCGGTCCGGGCCATGCCCGTCGCCGTCGGGCAACGCGGCATACGAACCGTCCGTTGGGCCCAGCGGTTCCTGACCTTCGCCGAGCTGCCGGAGGAGGAGGCCTTCCGCCGCAGCTACACGATGTACGACCGCGACGAGCTGGTGGACCTGCTCGACCCGAGCCTGGCGGGCCAGGTCGACGGGGTGATCGACCACCACCGCGCCGTCTACGAGGACAACGACCTCGCCGACCAGGTCAGCCGCATGTGCCTGGCCGACTCGCGGATGTTCATGGTCGGGCTGAACCTCACCTACACGGATCGCGCGAGCATGGCCGCCTCCACGGAGGTGCGCGTGCCGTTCGTCGATCCCGTCGTGTTCGCCGCGGCGTTCGCGCTGCCCGGGTCGGACAAGATCCGCGGACGCGTGCAGAAGGCGGCGCTCAAGGACGCCGCCCGGGCCTGGCTGCCCGACGAGATCATCGACCGTCCGAAGGCCAGCTTCGGGGTCCCGCTGCGGGCCTGGGTGACGAACGACCTGCGGGAGCTGGTCGATGACGTGCTGCTCGGCGGCGAGCTGGTCCAGACCGGGTTCCTGCGTCGCGAACCGCTGTCGAGACTCGTGGACGACCAGCGCAGCGGGCGTCGGGACGAGTCCAAGCAGATCTGGCAGCTGCTGTGCCTGGAGCAGTGGTACCGCAACGTGCGGTCGGCAGGGGTGAGTGCGGGGTGAGCAGGGGGTTGTCTCCCGCCGTCCGGGGAGGCCACGGGCAGGGGCCCGGTCAGAACGCAGGGATGTGGAAGAGGACATGAAGCAGGTAGCCCAGAACTATCGCTCCGGTGAGCTCGTGGTGCTCGACGTGCCGGCTCCGGCGTGCAAGCCCGGCGGGGTGCTCGTGCGGACGCTGTACTCGTTGATCTCCACGGGGACCGAGATGATGAAGGTCACCGAGGCCCGGCTCTCGCTGATCGGCAAGGCGCGGGCCAGGCCGGACCAGGTCAAGAAGGTCCTCGACTCGGTGGCGCAGCAGGGTCCGGTTGCCACGTACAAGAAGGCCATCAACACCCTGGACAGCTACACCCCGCTCGGCTACTCGCTCTGCGGCGTCGTCGTGGAGGTGGGGGCTGGTGCCGAGGAGTTCGCCGTCGGGGACCTGGTGGCCGCGGCCGGCAACGAGTTCGCGCTCCACGCCGAGGTGAACTGGGTGCCCGTCAACCTGTGCGTCGCCGTGCCCGCCGGGGTCGAGCCGGAGCACGCCGCGTTCGCGACCGTGGGCGCCATCGCGATGCAGGGTGTCCGGCGCAGTGAGGCCCAGCTCGGGGAGATGGCGTGCGTCATCGGGCTCGGGCTCATCGGGCAGCTGGTCGTCCGGCTGCTGGTGGCCTCCGGCGTCCGGGTGGTCGGCGTCGACACGGTGCCGGAGCGGTGCCGGATGGCCGAGGCCGCCGGCGCCCTGACGTGCGGAGCCCCCGACGACGACGGTGCGGCCCACGTCGAACAGGCCATCCTGGCGGCTACCAGCGGGCTTGGCGCCGACCACGTGTTCCTCGCCGCCGGCGGCGACAGCAACGGACCCGTCGAGCTGGCCGCCCGCCTCGCGCGGGATCGCGCGCGGGTCGTCGACATCGGCAAGACCAAGCTCGACCTGCCGTGGAACGCCTACTACGAGAAGGAGCTCGACGTCCGGTTCTCGCGCTCGTACGGTCCCGGCCGCTACGACGACCGGTACGAGCTCGAGGGCATCGACTACCCCGCCGGCTATGTGCGGTGGACCGAGCGTCGAAACCTCCAGTGCTTCCTCGACCTCCTGTCGGGCAAGTCCCTCGAGGTGGCCTCCCTCGTGTCCGGGACGCGGCCCATCGCAGACGCGCCATCGGTCTACGAGGAGATGCGCACCGGATCGATGCGCGGCATCGGCTTCCTGTTCGAGTACCCGCGCCCCGCGGTCGATGCCGACGGTTCCACGGGTGAGTTGTTCACCCGCACGGTGACCCTTCCGCGCTCGTCCGCTCCGAGGACGCGGCTCGAGGGAGCCACCGCGCGGCTGGGCTTCATCGGTGCCGGTAGCTACGCCAGCTCCATGTTGCTGCCCCACCTCGCGAAGCACCCGGCGGCGACGTTGGCCACCGTGGCGACGACTCGTTCGCTGTCCGCCGTCAACGCGCAGCGCAAGTTCGGGTTCGAGGCGCTGACGACCGACGCCAGTGTGGTCCTCGAGGACCCGACGATCGACGCGGTGTTCGTCGTCACGCGGCACCACTCGCACGCCGACTTCGTCTGCCGGGCGCTCGAGCAGGGCAAGGCCGTCTTCGTCGAGAAGCCCCTGGCCCTGACGCCCGAGCAGGTGGACCGCATCCTGGAGGTCGTGGAGAGGACCGGTAACGACCGCGTCATGGTGGGGTTCAACCGCCGCTTCGCGCCCCTCTTCACCGATTTGCGCGGACGCTTCGGCCGTCCGACCGGACCCATGAGTGCCCGCTACCTCGTCAACGCGGGATCCCTCGACGCCACGAGCTGGTACCTCAACGAGGAGCTCGAGGGTTCACGGTTCCTCGGTGAGGGTGGGCACTTCATCGACACCCTCAGCGCCTGGATCGGGCACGACCCGGTGCGGGTGATGGCGCAGCAGACCTCCAACGGCGCGGATCTGCACGTCCTGCTCACGTATGCCGACGGCTCGCTCGCGAGCATCACCTACGCGACCGATGGCGACAGCCGGTTCCCGAAGGAGACGCTGGACGTCTCCGGTGGTGGCAGCAACGCCCGTCTCGACAACTTCTCCCGCGCCACCCTCTGGAGCCGCGCGGGCAAGGACGTGAAGCGCTCGTATGCCGGTCAGGACAAGGGACAGCGCGCGGAGGTGGCCGCCTTCGTCGACGCGGTGGTCGCAGGTCGCCCGATGCCCATCTCGCTGGAGTCGCTGGTGGCGACCACCCGGGCGACGATCGCCGTCGGCCAGAGCCTTGTGTCCCACGAGGCAGTGTCACCATGAGCAGGTCCGCGCAGTGGTACCTGCGTCGGCTGCGCGGAATGACGCCAGACGAGGTGCTGCAGCGAGTCGCAGACCGGGGACGCCAGGCGCTGTGGGCGCGCCGGCGGGTGGAGCTGGGCGCAGCGCCCGGGACCGTCGCGGGACTCCTGCCTGATCGTCGGTTTGCCAGTGCGCTGGAGCCGGACGTGAGGGGACAGGTGCCGGCAGCGGCTCGGGACGCGGTGGTCACCGCGGCCGATCGGCTGCTGCGAGGTGAGTATGCCGTGCTGGGCACCAGCCGTCGCGACATCCTCGACCCCGACTGGTTCCACGACCCGGTGACGGGTCGCCGCGCTCCCCAGGACGTGCTGGCCTTCCGCATCGACCACCGCGACGAAGGCGTGACGGGAAACATCAAGTCGGTGTGGGAGCTGTCGCGACACCACCACCTGACGGTCCTCGCGGCCGCCTGGTGGCTGACCGGCGACGAGCGGTACGCCGACACCGTGGCTCGGCAGCTCAGGTCGTGGTGGGCCGCCAACCCCTTCCTCTCCGGGGTGCACTGGACCAGCGGTATCGAGATCGGGGTCCGGCTCATCAGCTGGGCATGGGTGCGACGGCTGCTGGACGGCTGGCCGGGGGCAGCCGGGCTGTTCGAGGACAACGCTGACGCCCTCCAGCAGCTCAGGTGGCACCAGGAGTTTCTCGCCGCCTTCCGAAGCACTGGGTCGTCGGCCAACAACCACCTGGTTGCCGAGGCAGCCGGGCAGCTGGTCGCGGCCTGTGCCTTCCCCTGGTTCCGCGAGAGCGACGAGTGGCGCACTCGCGCGACGGTCGAGCTGGAGAACTCGTTGGCCGCCAACACCTTTTCCAGTGGGCTGAACCGAGAGCAGGCCTCCGACTACCACCGCTTCGTGACCGAGCTGGGCCTGGTGTCGCTGGCCGAGGCGGGTCGTGCGGGCCACCCTCTGAGCCCCTCGACCAGGTCGTTGCTGGTGTCGTCCCTGGACGCTGCGGCCGCCATGCTCGACGCGAGTGGGCGCCCACCTCGACAGGGCGATGGTGACGAGGGTCGCGCCCTGGTGGTCGACGGCCCGAACGTCGATCCATGGGCAAGCCTGCTTGCAGCGGGTGGTGCCGTCGTCGGGCCTCTTGGCTGGTGGCCGCCGACGGTGGCCGGCGTCCAGAGCACCGTGCTCCGCGCCGTCGCCGCCGGCACGTCGACGGCCGCGGGCGCCGAGAGCACCCCACTGCCTGAGCGGGCCGCGAGCGCCCCGCTCGCCTTTCGCGACGCGGGCCTCTACGTGCTCCGCACCCCCGCCGGCCAGGGGCCCGAGATCTGGTGTCGCTGTGATGGAGGCCCACACGGGTTCCTGTCCATCGCGGCGCATGCCCACGCGGACGCCTTGTCGGTCGAGGTCCGCTGCGACGGTGTCGAGCTGCTCGTCGATCCCGGGACGTTCTGCTACCACGGAGACCCCGTCTGGCGGCAGTACTTCCGCTCCACTGCCGCGCACAACACCATCGAGGTGGACGGCGTCAGCCAGTCCGTCGAAGGCGGGCCATTTCTCTGGAGCAGCCAGACCGACGCCGTGGTCGACCACTTCGAGCCGGACGGCCCGGTGCAGGCGTGGACGGCTCACCACGCCGGCTATGCGCGACTTGATCCTCGACTTCGTCACGAACGTACGGTGACGCTGGACCCGGTCGAGCGCGCGCTCCGCGTCACGGACACCCTGACGGGGTCCGCGTCCGCGCGGCATACCCTGCGCCTGGCGTGGCACCTTGGACCGGAGGTCCGGGCGCGGCTCACTGACGGAGGGGCGCAGCTGTCCTGGACGGGGGAGTCGGGTCCTGGCCGCGCCCTGCTCCGCCTGCCTCAGTCGCTGACGTGGTCGAGCCACCGCGGTGAGGTGGACCCGGTCCTGGGGTGGTACTCCCCCCGCTTCGGGGAGAAGGTGCCGACCACCACCCTGGTGGGCTCCGGCTCGTGGACGGGCGCACTCACCCTGCAGACCGGTCTCGATCTCACCGAGAGTGCCGCGGCGGTGCGGGCCGCCTCCTTCTCGTCGCCCGGTGAGGAGGAGTCGTGAGCGAACAAGCCCTCGACCTGAGAGCGACCTGGGCGATCGCCCGCCGTCGCGCGTGGATCCTCGCGCTCGCGGCCGCCATCGGGGCGGTCGACGGAGGTGTCGCCCTGTCGATGCGTCCTCCGGAGTACAGCAGCACGAGCAAGGTTCTCCTCCCCGTGGCCTCGCAGGGGTCGACCGTCGCACTCCCCGCCCACGGCATCGACACCCAGGTGCAGATCGCCCAGAGTGAAGCGGTGCTCGGGCCTGCCGGACAGGCAGTCACCCCCGCACTCACCGCAACCCAGGTGGCCAAGCGGGTGACCGTCAAGGCCGCGACGACGGACCTGATGAGCATCACGGCAACCGGGACCACTCCTGAGCAGGCGCGGGCACTGTCCGGCGCCGTCGCCCAGGCGGAGCTCGACTACCTCAAGGCCGCGGCGAACACGGTGCAGGCGCAGGCCAGAGGCGCCCTCTCCACCCGAGTCGCCGCGCTGCAGGCCAGCCTCGCGGCGGTGAACTCCGAGATCAAGAAGACCGATGTGCGACTTGCCGGCGAGTCCCCGTCCTCGCCTGCGGGCAAGGCGGACGCGGCTGCGCGCGCGCAGCTGACAGCGCAACAGGGCAACTTGGTGCTTCAGGTCGACAAGCTCCAACAGGAGACCGCGAACCAGTCCCTTGCCCAGCCCGGTGCCGTTGCCACCCTGATCGAAGCAGCCTCGCCGGCCGTGACCACGTCGCCCTTTGTCAGCGCTGCCCTCTTCGGGGTGGGGGGTGCCGCAGCTGGTGCCCTCCTGGTCCTGCTCATCCTCGTGCTGCGATCCCGTCGCGAGCGGGCCGTTCGTTCGCGGGACCAGATCGCCGATGCCGTCGGAATCCCTGTCGTGGCGTCCATCGAGAGCCATGCCCCGCGCTCCGTCGCGGGGTGGACCGGACTGCTCAAGAGCTACGCGCCGCACAACGTCGAGACGTGGACCCTGCGCCAGCTGGTGCGCCTCGTGACGCCGGGCCACCCGGGAAGCCTCGCACCCGATTCCGACGATGACACCGGGCCGACGGGAGTCGTCTTCCTGACGCTGTCCGGAGACGTCAAGGCCCTGGCGGTCGGTCCACAGCTCGCGTCCTTCGCGGCATCGTCCGGTCTCCAGACCCAGCTGCTCACCGCACAGATGCATGAGTCGGCGAACGCGCTCCGGGTTGCGTGCGCGGGCCTCGCGCACGATGAGCAACCGCGTCCCAGGCTGTCGGTCGACGGCAGCGGCCACGCCCAGCGTTCCGCGGACCTCGTGGTGCACATCGCCGTGGCCGACCGTCAGCGTCCTGAGCTGCGCCTGGGGGTGGGCAAGGCCGTGATCCTGCTCGCGGTGACAGCAGGATCAGCCACGGCGGAGGACCTCGCCAGGGTTGCGCTCGCCGCTGACGACTCGGGCAACTCCATCGCTCGAATCGTCGTCGTCGACCCTGACCCCCTGGACCGCACCACGGGACGCCTCCTGCCCTCGGAACGCGCAGCCCAGGTGCCACTCCCGTCGCTCATGACCGGCACCGCGGCCACGACCGAGGCGACCGCCCTGAGGGCTCGCCGGAGGCTCCGATGATCGACGTCTCCTGGCGCATCGAGGATGAGGACCGCGACTTCGAGATCACCGGCGCACCGCGACCGCTTCTCGGCACCTGGCACTACCTGCGCAACTCCCTCCGCCGCGCGTGGCGCACCTGGAGCGTCCTCGCCGTGCTCGGGGCTGCGCTCGGCCTCGCCGTGATCGTGCTGGTACCCCCGGCCAGCAAGGGCACCGTGATGGTGTTGATGGCCCACCCCGCGAACCTCGACGCGCAGTCGGCCATGGCGACCGACCTCAGCCTGCTCAACACCCGAGAGGTGGCCTCCCGCACCGTCAAGGCACTGTCGCTGGACATGTCGCCGGAGGCCTTTCAGTCGACCATCACTGCCGAACCGGTCACCCCCGAGGTGCTCACCATCTCTGTCTCGGCACCGGACGACGGGTCGGCGGTGACCCGGGCTGATGCCCTGACCGAGCAGTACCTCACATTCCGTGCCCAGCAGCTGAAGTCCCTCAGTCGTGGCCTGATCGACGGGTACAAGTCCCGGATCGACACCCTCCGAGCCCAGGTCACCACCCTCACGGCCTCCTACAACGAGGAGCTCCTGAAAGGCGCGGACGGGCAGAGCCAGGCTTCCGACATCCTCACCCGTCGCACCCAGCTGAACTCGCAGATCGTCGAGCTGCAGTCGGCGTTGGAGGATGCCTCGCTGAGCGCGGACGCCGCCATCGCGTCCACGCACGTGATCGACCCCGCGACGGTCGAGAGACGGTCCCTCAAGAGGCTGCTGGTCCTCAACGTGGCGTCAGGTCTCATCGCGGGAAGCGCCCTGGGAGTCGGTTTCGTGCTGTTCCGGGCTCTCACGTCCACCAGGGTGCGACGCCGCCAGGACGTGGCGCTCGCCCTCGGCGCCCCGGTTCGGTACAGCGTTGCCTCGCGAGGACCCACGGAACGCCGCTTCGCGCCCCTGCGGTGGATCTCAGGGCCGTGGCACGCGCGTGACCTTGCGACGCTCGTCCACGGCTTGGCCTCAGCGCTGCCGGACCGCAGTGACACCACCCTGGCGGCGCTGCCTGCCGCCCCGGTCCGAGCCGGGTGGGTCGACGACCGGCAACAGGTCGTGGCCATGGTCGCCATCGGCAACGCAGGGGTGGCCGCCGAGGTGATGGCTGCGCTGGCACTCCAGCTCGATGCCCTCGGAAGGGCTGTGTTGCTGGTCGACCTCAGCCCGTCCGGAGCGCTGGTCGCCCACCTGTCGTCCAGGCGGTTTGCCAGGCGCGCCTCCCGCATGGCGTCGAGGGAGGCCTCCGAAGCAGCTCGGGCGCTTGGTTCGCCGACGGTGTTCCGTCCCACCGGGGCGGTCGGGCTGGCACGCGGGCCTCTGCGCGCGGCTCGCGGCGACTCGGCAGCCCTTCCCACCGAGGAGTCCCTGCGTGAGTCGTGGGCCGCGGCGGACGTCGTCCTCGTCCTGGCCGACGTCGACCCGGGGATCGATGCCGAGAACCTCGCGTCATGGGTCGGGCGGGCAGTGCCGCTCATCACCGCCGGCCAGTCCTCCCCGGAGCTGTTGCAGACCACGGCGGAGCTGGTCCGGGCGGCCGGTCTCGAGCTCCCCTTCGCCATGATGGTCGGGTCCGACGACACCGACGAGAGCCTCGGCCTCAAGGGCTCCCATGACTCGGGGTCCATGGCAGGGAGCCAGCGGTGAGCACTACCGCAACGGCGGGCCGCTGGGTCAGGCCATGGCCTCGCACGGATGAGCTCCGGCCGACCTCGTCCCTGCGGACCCGCGCCTCGGAAGTGCCGAGACTCCTGTTCCTGGCGTGGGGGGCCCTGTTCTGCAACGTCCTCACGCCGACAGGGGTGTCGACGATCGTGCCGATCCCGGGCCCAGTCACCCAAGCCATCGCGCAGGGTTCCCTCATCCTCGCCGTGGTGCTGGCGTTGTTGGTGAATCCCCGGATCGTCATCCGGCCGCACCTCTTCCTGGTGCTCCTGTCCGTCATGGCTGTGGTGGCCCTGGCCGTCAGCATCCACAGCGTCTTCTTCCTGGGGTCGACCTATCGCGCCATGCGACTGGTCGGCTTCGTGGCCTGCCTGTGGCTGCTGTCCCCTTGGTGGGGCGCTCGGGACCTCCTGCTCCTGCGGGTCCACCGCCTCTGCCTGTGGGGAGCCCTGATCCCCGTTGCCCTCGGAGCCCTGATCGCGCCCGGCAAGGCGTTCGCCTTCGAAGGACGCCTGTCCGGGGTGATCTGGCCCATGTGGCCGACCGCCGTGGCGCACTACGCAGCAGTGCTGCTCGGCACGTCGGTCGTGCTGTGGCTGTGCCGCACCATCGGTGGGAGACATGCCCTGGTGGCCGTCGTGCTCTCGACGGCCTGTCTCCTGGGTACGCACACCCGCACTGCCCTGCTCGGTGCCATCACGGGGCTCATCGTGGCCGCGGGCAGTCTCTTCCTCGGGCACGCACGCGTCCGGCGGACCTCGGTGACCACACTCGTCGCCGTGATCGTCGGCGCCACCCTCTTTGCCCCGCAGGTGCTGCGCTGGGCTGCTCGCGGCCAGTCGGCGGAGCAGGCGACTGACCTGACTGGTCGGGCCACGGTGTGGACCGCAGTGTCGAACACCAGCCGCCCACGAATCCAGGAGCTCTTCGGATCGGGCCTGTCGGACAAGTCCTTCACCGGTCTGTCCGTGGACAGCAGCTGGGTGGCCACGTATCTCGACCTCGGATGGTTCGGCGTGGTCCTGCTCGTCACCTTCCTGTGCGTGCTGTTGGGGATGGCCGTCACCCACCCGCGGGGTCCGCGGCGCGCCATCGCCCTGTTCCTGATCACGTACTGCGTGTTGTCCTCGATCACGGAGACCGGCCTGGGTGACGCCTCGGCATACCTGCTCGACCTCGTGGTTGCGGCGTCCCTGGTCGTTCGTCCTGCACGTCGAGGGGCCACATGAGGATCCTGGTCATCCACGGTCGGTACCGGTCAGCGGCTCCGAGTGGGGAGAACATCGTCGTCGACCAGGAGGGAGCCGCGCTCCGCGCCGCCGGCCACGACGTCGAGCTCTTCGAACGGCACAGCGACGACATCGCCGGGTGGTCGCTGCCGCGCAAGGCAGCACTCCCCGCCACGACGCTGTGGAACGGCGAGGTCAAGCGCGACCTGGCGGCCCACATCGTGGCGACGCGACCGGATGTCGTGCACGTCCACAACACCTTTCCCCTGATCAGCTCCTCGGTCCTGTATGCGTGCCGCGATGCCGGGGTGCCTGTCGTCGCGACGATCCACAACTACCGGCTCCTCTGCGCAGGGGGTGGCTTCTTCCGCGACGGCGAACCGTGCCATGACTGCTCAGCCGGGCGCGGGGGGCCAGCCCTCCTGCACGGCTGCTACCGAGGGTCGCGTCTGGCAACGCTTCCGATCGTCGCCGCCAACCTCATCCATCGCCCGGCGTGGCAGCGTCTCGTTGCTGCCTACGTCTTCATCTCGGAGTCGCAGAAGAACCTGATGGAGGACCTCGCCCTCCCCCCGGAGCGGGTCTTCGTGAAGCACAACTTCGTCGTCGGCGGCGAGCTTCGCACGAAGGAGCGCGAGCACGTGGTGACCTACGTCGGCCGGCTGGACGCGGCCAAGGGCGTACCCCTCCTCATGAGCGCGTGGGACGCCTTCCGGGCCGAAAACCCCCACTCCGCACTGCGACTGACGGTGGTCGGCGGGGGTCCGCTGGAGGCGGAGGTGAAGGCCTGGGGCGCCAGGCACCCGACCGTGGAGCTGGCCGGCCTGGTGTCGCGCGAGCAGGTCGGCGACATGCTGGCCCGGTCGGTGGCGAGTGTGGTGACCTCACAGTCGGAGGAGACCTTCGGGCTGGTGGCCGTCGAGGCGATGGCGGCGGGGGTCGCATCGCTCGCCCCGGCAATGGGGCCCTTCCCGGAGCTCATCACGCAGGGGCTCGACGGCGTCCTGTTCCGAGCCGGAGATGCTGCTTCGCTTGCGGGGACCTTCGCCCAGATCGACCGGGATCCGCAGCGATTCGTCGCCATGGGCCTGCAAGGACGCGCGACCTACGAGCGCCGCTTCCAGCCGGAGAGCAGCCTCGAGCGTCTGCTGGAGATCTACGACTTCGCCATCGCCAACCCCGTCACCGCGCCCCCCAGGGTGGCTTCGAAGGGCCGCTGACGCGTCGCCCCGTCAACGCGGCCTGGTCGCCACGGCCGGTCAGTCGCGCACCACGGCTCCGCTGAGGAAGTCGAGAAGCCTGGGGCCCTGCACCGCCGTCGTGAACTCGGTCCGGGCGCGTGCCTTGGCGGCGACACCCATGGCCACGCGCCTCTCGGGGTCCGACATGACGGCGATGAGCCGGTCAGCGCCGGCGCCCGGGTCGTCGAGTGGCCAGAAGTCACCCTCCAATCCGGGGCTGAGGATCTCGGGGATGCCCCCTACAGGCGCCGTGAGGACGGGGAGACCCTCGGCCATTGCCTCCACGAGAGCTATCCCGAAGCTCTCCATGCGCGAGGCGTGGCAGTACACCTGATGGCCCGCGACCATCGGCCGGGGATCGGGTTGGTAGCCGACGAAGGTCACCTGGGTGGTGAGGCCGAGGAGTGCGGCCCTCTTCTCCAGGCCGGCACGGTCCGGACCGTCGCCGATGACCGTGAGCGTGTAGCGATGGCCGCGTTCGGCGGCGGCCGCCAGGACCTCGAGAAGGTAGCCCTGGTTCTTGCGCGGTTCCAGTGCTCCGACGGTGACGAGGTCCGCGATCGGGGTGACGGGTGGCCGGTCCACGATGTCGACGGCATTGGGTATGACGACGCCTGGGACCGCGCGCAGCGCTGGCAGCCGCTCCTCCAGCAGGGATCGCATGAACTGCGAGACGTAGACGACGCCGTCGAGCCGAGGCAGGACGTCTGCCTCGAACGACCGGATCGACGAGTAGGTCCGACCAGCTCTGGGGATCTCGCCCTTGTCCGCCCACTCGTCGGCCTGCGAGATGTTGAAATGGACTGCCATGACTACGGGTTCGTCATTGCGCACGCGCATCGCCGCACTGGCGGACACCGGGCACTGGGCATACACGACAGCTGGTCCGGCGGTCTCGGCGAGGCGCGCTGACAGCCCGCCCCGGAGGTAGGTCTCGTGCCACTGCCGGTACCACCACACGCCCAACGGTCCGCTCATCCGACCCAGGACCAGGCGTGCCCCGAACACCGGCATGCGGGTCAGGGACCTCTGGGAGAACGGTGTCACCACGGTGGCGGCACGCCCGCTGGACCGTGCGTACGAGCGAACGGTGGCAACGTGGCTCTGGACCCCGGAGCCCCCCGCCTCACGCAGGAGGGTCGCCAGGACGATCGTGGGTTCCGGCACTGGAGCTGGCTGCACGAGTCCCCTTGAGTGGTGTGGTGTTCCGGGCCGGGCGCCCGGTCTGCGATTCTCTCCGAACGCCGGGTCGGCCGCCACCCGCATCCAGCGAAGTCTGCTGCCCTGGCGGGTAGACTTCACGTACTCGATCGTCAGGTGACACGGACCCCGTGCACCCTGGAACCTGCCGGTTCGAGGTCCAGGTGGGGAGGTCTCCGGATGACACAGGGGGGAAGCCGCTCGGCGAGTGGCGCCGCGACGTCGGTGTCATCTGCGGCGGCCGTGTCATCGACGCTCGCCATGGGGGCGGCACTGGCCTACCTGGCGCTCGCGGCACTCGTGACGACTGCGCGAACTCGCGGAGTCGACTCCAGCGTCTACTGGTTCTTCCGGCCGGGCGGGGTCTGGGGACGTACCCAGCGGATCAATGCAGACCTCGTCGACGGACTGGAGCCGCGCGTCGTCTTCTCCACTCTCGCTGTCGTGGCTGTCCTCTTCGCGGTTCGCCGGCGCTCCTGGCGCCCGTTGACGGTCGTCGCCGTGTTGTCAGTCGTGACGGCCCTGATCACCATCGTGACGAAGGTGGTCGTCCAGCGAGCAGACACCGGGGGAGCCTTCGGAGTCGGTGGGGGCAGCTTTCCCTCTGGGCACGCTGCGGCCATCACGGTCTGCATCTTCGGCCTGCTGATGCTCTTCCGGGTGCGAATTCGCCTCTGGGAGTGGGCAGTCCTGCTGTTGGTCGCCATGGTGGTGACCGTCCCGCTGCTCTTCGTCGGCCTGCACTGGTTGACCGACGTGGTCGGCGGCATCCTCGTCGGGCTCGCCGTGAGCTCCGCTCTGAGCTCGGTCCTCCTGCTGCGCCCGCGTCCCGGCGTCCGGCCTGGGTCTCCGCGGGATTCGCAGGATTCGCGGTGACAGGGTCGAGACTCGTCCTCATGGCGGTCGGCGTCCTGCTGGTGGGATCACTCTCCGCCAGCCATCCGCGCGACGTCCGAGCCGGGGTCGGACCACGGCCGGCCAACGGGTCGACCACCCAGCCGGCCGGCGTCGGGCCCCCGGGAGGTGCCGCGCCTGTGGCGCCCACGCAGGCACCTGCCCGCCCGCCCGTGGCGGTGTGCGACTCCGTGCTCCTGCGCGGCCCGGCCGCAGCGCCCCAGGGTGCGGTGGTCGTCGGGCTGTCCGACGACCTCGAGTCCGTGACCGACAGCAACGACCCCGGCACGACGTTCTGGTTGGCCGCAGGCACCCACCATCTCGGTGACGGGCAGTACAACCAGGTCCACCCGAAGGCCGGCAACCGCTACGTGGGAGCGCCGGGGGCCATCATCGACGGTCGCCACCTCAACCAATATGCCTTTGGTGGACAGGAGGCGGGGGTCCACATCTCCTACCTGACGATCCAGGGGTTCGGCTCCGCGGGCGAGAACTTCAACGAGGGCGTGGTCAACCACGACTTCGCCACCGGGTGGGTGTTCTCGCACGTGACGGTGCAGGGCAATGCAGGGGCGGGGTTGCTCCTGGGCACCGACAACGTCCTCGAGCTGAGCTGCATCCGAGGCAATGGTCAGTCCGGATTCAACGCCTATCGACCCGACGGTGGCCGGAACCTCGTGGTCGACCGCAACGAGATCACGGACAACAACACCGACGACTGGGAGGAGAGTCAACCCGGCTGTGGCTGCACCGCCGGGGGGAAGTTCTGGGACACACGAGGTGCCGTCGTGACCAACAACTACGTCCATGACAACCGGGGCGTGGGACTGTGGGCGGACACCGACAATGTCGGCTTCCGCTTCCAGGGCAACTACTTCTCGGAGAACGACGGCGAAGCGCTGTGGTACGAGATCAGCTACAACGCCGAGATCATCGCGAACACGTTCATCCGCAATGCACTGGTCAAGGGGCCGGCCAACCCTGGCTTCCCGGCGGGGGCGGTCTACCTCTCCGAGGCGGGCCAGGACTCCCGCGTCGAGCCCACCGTGGGTGCCTCTTTCGTCATCGCCCGCAACACCTTCATCGACAACTGGGGTGGGGTCGTCCTCTGGGAGAACGCTGATCGGTTCGCCGGATCACCCAGCAACACGAGCAGCGACTACGGGACGCTGGTGAACCCGGAGGCGACGGTGGGGCAGTGTGCGAAGAAGGACGTGGTGAGCCGCCCGCCCTACCGCAGCGACTGTCGGTGGAAGACGCAGAACGTCCAGGTCCATGACAACTCCTTCTCGTTCGACCCGGGCCGGCTCGGCGCAGCCTGCACGGTCGAGAACACCTGCGGCTACCAGGGGTTGTTCTCCAACTCCGGAAGCTCCCCTGACTGGTCGCCATACCTCGGCGATGTCGTCCAGCGCGCAATCACCTTCTCGCAGAACAACAAGTGGTTCGACAACACCTACGTGGGCCCGTGGTCGTTCATGGTGCTCGCGCAGGGCAACACCGCGACCTGGGACGTCTGGCGAGCACAGCCCTACGGACAGGACGTCGGCAGCTCGATGCGGTGAGGTCCCCACCGATGCTCCAGCAAGGAGGCTCCACGCTGAACCTGCACGGCGGCGCTGAACCTGCAGGGCGGCGAAGGGCTCACTGCTTGAGTGGGGCTGATCTCACTCCTTGGGCCAGCGCGGCCAGGTTCGGTGAAGTGCCGTCCCTGTAGACGAGGGTCAGCTGGTCGTCCTTGAACCAGGCCGCCACAGCGGGCGCACCCGTGGTGAGGGCCATGACCCCGTCCTTCGTCCTCACGAACCGCGGCGCCGACTTCGACGCGGTGACCGCGTTGAGCAGCTGCACGACGTACTGGTCCTGGAAGGTCGTGCTCTTCGCGACTCCGCGCTTGGTCGTGTACACCGCGACAGCGCCCACGTCGCGGCCGGCGACCGTCAGCGAGTGGATGGCCGAGGAGGTGATCACGTGGGCCGAGGCCTTGCTGACCGCAGCGAACCGCTGCTTGTCCTTCGCGGAGGGCGCGCCGTAGCCGATCGTCCCCACCCTTCCGGGCGTGATGACAGGCATCGCCGCCCGTGGGTCCCTGACGATCCGGGCACTGGTGGCGGACGCCTTCCCGGTGGCGGGCGCCTTCGCGCTGGGGGCGGCCGAGCCTGCTGTCGCCTGCGTTGACGCAGCTGCCGGCGCACCGGTCGCTCCGGACCCGGTGGACGAGCCGGAGTCGGTGCAGCCGGTGAGCGTGGCGACGACGAGGGCGCCAACCACCGGGAGCCAAGCAGTCCTGCGCATCAGCAAAACCTCCCTCGTGCCCCGGCAGCCGCGCTCGCCGCGCCCCGGCGGCTCCCACCACGGTCTCGTCGACCATAACCAGCGCGCAGGGACCCCTGACACCTGCGAATGCTGTAGACGCCCCAGTGTTCCAGGCGTCGTCGTCGCTGGATGAGGCCGTCGGTGGCGGCGGTTAGAGTGGTGGGCACTCCCCATTCGTCGTCCACCCGCACGTCGTTTGATGTGGGGCTTTCGTGCTGCCCACGCGGCCGCTGCGCCCCCGCCAAGCTGTCTCCAGGAGCCTTGTTATGACCCTCGCCCCGCTGCTCGACCTCCTCGGTGCCGATGCCGCCGTCGGTCGGGCTCTCGCGGTCGCCCGCGCGGGCGAGCAGGTCGCCGACCTGGCCGTCACGGCCGGTGCCAGGCCGGCCCTCATCGCCGCGCTCGCCCGCGACAGTGGTCGGCCGATCCTCGCGGTGACGGCGACGACGCGCGAGGCCGAGGACCTGGTCGCGGCGCTCGGGTGCTTCCTCGACCACGACCGCGTCGCCGAGTTCCCGGCCTGGGAGACCCTGCCCCACGAGCGGCTCAGCCCGCGCAGCGACACCGTCGGCAAGCGGCTGGCCGTGCTGCGCCGGCTCAAGCACCCCGACTCCTCCGACCCGACCTACGGCCCGCTCGACGTCGTCGTGGCCCCGGTGCGGGCCGTGCTGCAACCGGTTTCGCAGGGCCTGGGTGACCTCGCCCCGGTCGCCCTCAAGGCCGGCGACGACGCGCCCCTCGAGGAGGTCGTCGAGCACCTCGCGGCCGCGGCATACACGCGCACCGACCTCGTGGAGCGGCGCGGGGAGTTCGCGGTCCGTGGCGGCATCCTCGATGTCTTCCCGCCCACCGAGGACCACCCGGTGCGGGTCGAGTTCTGGGGCGACACGGTCGAGGAGATCCGCTGGTTCAAGGTCGCCGACCAGCGCAGCCTCGAGGTCGCCGAGCACGGGCTCTGGGCCCCGCCCTGTCGCGAGGTGCTGCTGACCGACTCGGTGCGCGCTCGAGCCGCCGCCCTGATGGACCAGCTGCCCGGAGCGGTCGACCTGCTCGCGAAGCTCGCCGAGGGCATCGCCGTCGAGGGCATGGAGTCCCTCGCCCCAGCCCTGGTCGACGGGATGGAGAGCGTCCTCGACACCCTGCGCGACGGCACCGCCGTGGTCCTGTGCGACCCCGAACGCGTGCGCACCCGCGCCCACGACCTCGTGGCCACGAGCCAGGAGTTCCTCGAGGCCGGCTGGGCCAACGCCGCCGTCGGCAACACCGTGCCGATCGACCTGCAGGGGATCCTGGGCACCGCGTCGTTCTGGAGCCTCGCCGACCTCCGCGCCCACGCCCAGGGCTCCGGTATGCCGTGGTGGGACCTCGGCCCGTTCGTCGCCGACGAGGAGCTCGCCGTGGGCGACTCGGTGGTGGTGAACACCGGCCTGGAGGAGGCGCCGCGGTACCGCGGCAGCACCCCGGATGCCGTCGCCGACCTCCAGCGCTGGGTCGCCGACGGCTGGCGGGTCGTGGTCGTCACGGAGGGGCCGGGGCTGGCCCGCCGCGTCGCCGAGGTGCTGGCCGACGAGTCCGTCGCCGCGCGGCTCGACGCCGACCTGACCGACCTCTCCGACGGCGTGGTTCACCTGACCACGGGCAGCGTCGGCAGCGGGTTCCTCTCTCCTGCAAGCAAGTTCGCCCTCATCACCGAGACCGACCTCACCGGCACGCCGGGGCAGGGTGGCTCCACCAAGGACATGCGCAAGATGCCCTCGCGTCGGCGCAACCAGGTGGACCCGCTCCAGCTCAAGCCGGGCGACTACGTCGTCCACGAGCAGCACGGTGTCGGCAAGTTCGTCGAGATGGTACAGCGCACCATCGGTGCCGCCACCCGGGAGTACCTCCTCATCGAGTACGCCCCGGGCAAGCGGGGTCAACCGGGCGACCGGCTCTTCGTGCCCACCGACCAGCTCGACCAGGTCACCCGCTACGTGGGTGGCGAGATGCCCACGCTCAACAAGATGGGCGGCAGCGACTGGGCCAAGACCAAGGGCCGGGCGCGCAAGTACGTCAAGCAGATCGCGGCCGAGCTGATCCAGCTCTACTCGGCCCGGATGGCCACCAAGGGCCATGCCTTCGCGCCGGACACCCCCTGGCAGCGTGAGCTCGAGGACGCGTTCTCCTACGTCGAGACCCCCGACCAGCTCAGCTCGATCGACGAGGTCAAGTCCGACATGGAGCGCACCGTGCCGATGGACCGCCTCATCTGCGGAGACGTCGGCTACGGCAAGACCGAGATCGCCGTGCGCGCCGCGTTCAAGGCGATCCAGGACGGCAAGCAGGTGGCCGTGCTCGTGCCGACCACGCTGCTGGTCCAGCAGCACCTGCAGACCTTCACCGAGCGCTATCAGCAGTTCCCTGTGGTCGTGCGCCCGTTGTCGCGCTTCCAGAGCGACAAGGAGGCCCGCGAGACGATCGCCGGCCTCGCCAACGGCAGCGTCGACCTCGTCATCGGAACGCACCGGCTGCTCGGCGGCACGATCCAGTACAAGGACCTCGGGCTCGTTGTCATCGACGAGGAACAGCGCTTCGGCGTCGAGCACAAGGAACAGCTCAAGACCCTGCGGACCGCCGTCGACGTGCTCGCCATGTCGGCCACCCCCATCCCGCGCACGCTCGAGATGGCCGTGACCGGCATACGCGAGATGTCGACGCTGGCCACGCCTCCTGAGGAGCGGCACCCGGTCCTGACCTATGTCGGTGCCTACGACGAGAAGCAGATCGTGGCCGCCATCCGGCGCGAGCTGCTCCGCGAGGGGCAGGTCTTCCTCGTCCACAACAAGGTGTCGACGATCGAGCGCGCCGCCAGCCGCATCCGCGAGCTCGTGCCGGAGGCCCGCGTGGCGACCGCCCACGGCAAGATGGGCGAGCACAGGCTGGAGCAGGTCGTCCTCGACTTCTGGGACAAGAAGTTCGACGTGCTGGTCTGCACGACGATCGTCGAGACCGGCCTCGACATCTCCAACGCCAACACGCTCATCGTCGAGCGCTCCGACGTCCTCGGCCTCTCCCAGCTGCACCAGCTCCGCGGCCGGGTCGGGCGAGGCCGCGAGCGGGCCTACTGCTACTTCCTCTACCCACCCGAGAAGCCGATGACCGAGACGGCCCACGACCGGCTGCAGACCATGGCCAGCCACACCGACCTCGGTGCCGGCATCCAGATCGCCATGAAGGACCTCGAGATCCGCGGCGCCGGCAACCTGCTCGGCGGGGAGCAGTCCGGGCACATCGCCGGCGTGGGCTTCGACCTCTACGTACGCCTCGTCGGAGAAGCGGTGGCCGACTTCCGGGGTGACGGCGAGACGGCGCCCGGCGAGATCAAGATCGAGCTCCCGGTCGATGCCCACCTTCCCCACGAGTACGTCCCTGGGGAGCGGTTGCGCCTCGAGGCCTACAAGAAGCTGGCCAGCGTCCTCGACGAACAGGCGCTCGCCGACATCGAGGCCGAGCTGGTCGACCGCTATGGCCCGCTGCCCGAGCCGGTCCGCAACCTCATGGAGGTGGCTCGGCTGCGCACGGTGGCCCGGCAGGCAGGGGTCGCGGACATCTCGGTGCAGGGCAACTTCGTCCGGTTCGGGCCGGTCGACCTCCCCGAGTCGGCGCAGCTGCGGCTGCAGCGGCTCTACCCGAAGTCGCTCGTCAAGGACGCGCTGCATACCATTCTGGTGCCGAAGCCGATGACGGCTCGGGTGGGTGGCCAACCGCTGCGCGACACGGCAGTCTTGCAGTGGGCCAGTGACCTCATCCGAGGCGTGCTGCTGGGCAGCGTCGCAGACGCCGCCCGGGTCGCCACCGGTCAGGACACGGTTTCGGCCCGCTGAGCCACCACACGTTGTACCGAGTGAAGGATGTAGTCCGTGAAGGCATTGAGTGCGCTGCGTGGGTCGATCGTGACGGCAGTCGTCGTCGGGGTGCTGGCCGTGTCCGGCTGTGCGACCGCCGACACCGCCGCGGTCGTCAACGGACACCGGATCAGCGAGCAGGAGGTCCAGGAGGCCACCACCCAGATCACCAAGGCCTACCCCGACTCGTCGCTCAACACGGCCAGCGCTCTCTCGAGCCTGGTGATGGCCTCCTTCATCAACCAGGTCGCCGAGGAGTCCGGCAAGGGCCTGTCCGACTCCGCGGCCAAGGCCGCCATCGCCAACATCGTGGACCCGGTGCCGGCCACCCTCGAGCTCGTGAAGTCGAGCCTGTCGTCCCAGCAGCTGACCAGCGTGGAGCAGGGCAAGGTCGTCGAGCTCGCCTCCAAGGCGAAGGTGACGCTCAACCCGCGCTACGGCACCTTCGACGCCAAGAACGTCCGCTTCGACGTCAGCCAGCCCAACTGGATCAAGGCCGAGCCGACGCAGCCGGCACCCGCCACCACCCCCGCGGGCTGAGACCAGGTGCCGGGTGAGGTGCCGGGTCAGGTGCCAGGTCGGCTGACCCTGCTGGTCGGCAGTCCGCGGATCGCAGCCGGCCTCTTCACCCGAGCCGCGTGGCAGGCACTGGACGCCGCGGACCAGATCCTCGCGCGCGACAAGAGCGAACCACTGGCCGACGCCGTGTCAGAGGCGGGTATGCCGGTGCGTCACCTCGGTGACGTCGCCCCGCCCGAGCTGGCGCGCACCCTCATGGATGCCGCTGCACAGCCGGCCGACGTCGTCTGGGTGTCCTCGGCCCACGGGGACCCGGGGCTCACCGACGCGATCGCCTCGGAGGTGTCCCGGCTGGGTGCGCCGCCGGAGGTGGAGGTGCTCGTGGCGTCGTGGGACGTTCCCGGCTCGCGGTTGCTCGACCTCGTGGCCGTCATGGACCGGCTCCGGTCGCCCGGCGGCTGCCCCTGGGACGCCGAGCAGACCCACGAGTCGCTGGTGAAGTACCTCATCGAGGAGAGCCACGAAGCGGCCGAGGCGATCGAGTCCGGTGACCGTGACCACATCCGCGAGGAGCTCGGCGACGTGCTGCTCCAGGTGGTCTTCCAGGCTCGCGTGGCCCAGGAGCACGACACCGAGCCCTTCGACGTCGACGACGTCGCCGGCGCGATCATCGAGAAGCTGGTCCGCCGGCACCCCCACGTCTTTGCCGACGGCGACGCCTCCACCCCCGCCGAGGTGGAGCAGGCGTGGGAGCAGATCAAGGCCGCGGAGCGCGCGCAGAAGGCGCCGCACGGTGGCGGTGAGGACGGGCACCAAGGGCTGCTCCACGGCATACCCAGGTCGTTGCCCAGCCTGCTCGCCGCCGACAAGGTGCTGGCTCGCTGGGAGCGGACCGGAGGCGACCTGTCCGCGGTGGGTGACCCCGAGGGGGACCTGGCGGCACGGCTGCTCGCCCTTGTCGCCGAGGCGCGGGCTCAGGGTGTCTCGGCCGAGGAGGTCCTGCGGCAGGCGCTGCGCGACCTCGGTCAGGACGAGCAGACCGGCACGAACGGGCGGTCCGGCAGGTAGTTGCGCCACTCCTGCTCGGTGAGCGGACGCCCGGCCAGTCGGCAGGCCGTGGCCAACCAGGACTGGGGGGCGATGGTCCAGGTGAGCACGGTCCCGCTGCTTCCGGCGAAGAGGATGTGGCTGTTGTCCTTCGTGAAGGCAGGGTCGCCATCCTCATTCACCGTCGCGGAGCCGAGGTACGCCCCGGTGCGGGCGTCCCAGTGGCTCAGCTTGCCCTCGGCCACGCTCGCAACGAGGGTGCCGTCGTCGCTGAACTTGGTGAAGTAGCCGACCAGGTGCGCCTGCGCGGCGTTGGGACGGGAGATCCATGTCAAGGAGGCGGCGTCGAGCAGGCCGACACCGGCGTCGCCCAGGTCCACGAGCAGGCGGCTGCCATCCGGCGAGGGGACCACGAGCTGCACGGTGGCGCCGAGGTCGGGCATCGGCCAGACCTTTCCGGTGACGTAGTCCACGATGAGGTCGTTGGTGTAGACGCTGTGGAGGTCGCCACTGGGCATGAACCCTGACAGGGCCAGGCCCTCCGGCGGGCCCGGCTTGTGCTCGCGCACCTGGATTGGCTCACGTGCCGGCGCCAGGGTGTGGGCGTCCAGGACGTGCAGCCTCCCGGTGGTGCTGCCGACGAGCAGGTACTTCCCGTCGGGGCTGAAGAAGGCGATCGCGGCGCCCTCGCTCGAGTCCGTCGACGCAAGCTGGTGTGCGGCAAGCACCCGGCCGGTGGCGGCGTCGAACGTGCGGACCACGGGATCACCGGTGGTGATGTTCAGGGTCTTGTTGTCGCGGTGCCAGGCGAGGTCGATGTAGCTCCGCTGGCGCATCTCGGGCCGCATCAACGGACCCAGCTTCCCCGTGGCGACGTCGCGGATCCGGAGCGCTGGGCCCCCCTCGACATAGCCCACCTTGTCGCCATCGGGGGAGACGCGGACAAGGGGTTCGCCCATGCCCGGGGACTCCCCGGCGCTCGAGGCGAGGAACCGCCGGTCCCCCTCGAGGTCCCAGGCCTGGACCAGCCCGGCGAACGTGCTGGTGTACAGGGTCCGCCCGTCGAGGCTGAACCGTGGGCTGCCGACGGGGCTGTCCTGGGCGAGGATCTCGCGGGCACCGTGCCCTTCGAGCGCCCAGACCACCAGCCGGTCTCCCGCGGCCGCCACCCGCGTGCCGTCGCGGGAGAAGGCCACTCCGCTCCGCGGGCCCTGTCCGGACAGGTAGGTCTGCGGCCGGAGCGTGGCAGTGTCCACCAGGACGGTCTCCACCCCGGCACCGACGGCCAGCAGCCGACCGTTCGGGCTCAGCACCAGCGACTCCTCGAGCTGGCGCACGCCGAGATCACGGGCCTCGATCACCCGTCGCGTCCGGCCGCTCGGGAGCTCGGTCACCACCAGCCGTCCGCCGCCCGGGTTGGTCGAGTAGAGGGTGCGGCCGTCGGGACTGACATTCGGGACTACCCCGTCGCCCAGCTGCAGGGTTGCCACGGGTTGGGCCGGCGAGCGCAGGTCCCACACTGCGGTGACGTCTCCCTTCTCGCCGTGCAGGTGCGACATGGAGACCACCAGCCAGCGGCCGTTGGGGCTGAACCCCAGGTTCTGGAACGCGTGGTACCCGGGCGGGAAGCCGCCGAGCTGCGTGGCAGACCGAGCTCCGGACTTCTCGAGGAGGACGACGGGGGGCTCGCCGCCGCTCTCGACCAGGTCCGTCCACATCGACACGGCGTAGCGACCGTCGTCCGGGCTGGCGGCCACCGCGACCCCGAGGATCTTCGCCGGGGTGGAGACCGGGTCCAGGGTCCGGCCGTCGCGCAGCTCGAGCCCCACGTCGTCGGACGCGGCGGTCGCGACCTGGCCGGTGGAGTTGTTGACGTCCATGCTGAAGACGCGACCTCTGCTGCGCACGCTGCCGATCAGCGCCGGGGCCCGGTCCAGGGTCGCCAACAGCGCGTTCCGGGTGTCCACCGTGTCGTCGAGCGTGACCGCCGCGGCGGCGAGCAGCAGGGAGCGGTCGAGGTCGTCGGTCCGCAGCGCCTCGGCCCCGAGGCGTCGGGCGTCGGCCACGAGGGCCTGTTGGTCCGCCCGGTCCGCGGCGGTCTTGGCCAGCGCCCCGGCCACGATGGCGACGGCCAGCAAGGCGGCGACGGCAGCCAGCCCGGCGCGGAGACGCTGGTTGGAGCGGCGTTCGCGTCGCACCTGTTCCTCGGTCGCACGCTGTTCGGTGTCGGCAAGAGCGGCCCCCGCCGTCAGGAAGTCCTGCTCTGCGGTGGTGAGGGACGGGTTGGCACCGTCGCGCCACTCGACTGCTCGCGCCTGGCGCACGCCCCGGTAGAGCTCGCTGTCGGGGCGGCCGAGGTCGTCCCAGCTGGTTGCCGCGACCGAGAGGTGGCGCATGATGCGCAGTCCGTCGACGTCGTCGTCCAGCCACGACCGCAGCCGCGGCCACGCCATGGCCAACGCCTCGTGGGCGATCTCCACTGTCTCGCCGTCGGTGCTGAGCAGGCGGGCGCCAACCAGCCGCTCGATCAGCAGGGTGTGGTCTTCGTCGGTGGCGACCGAACGGCGTGGGACCCGCTGTCGCACCGGTTCGCCGAGGTCGTCGGGGGCGACGAGCCGCACCATGAGGTCGCGGAGCACTCCCTGCTGCCCGGGCGTGAGGTCGCGGAAGAGGCCCTCGGCCGACTGGGAGACCGCCTCCCGGATACCGCCCGTGGCGGTGTAGCCGGCGACGGTCAGCGTCTGGCCCTCGCGTCGTTTCCAGGTCTGGCGCAGGACGTGGGACAGCAGCGGGAGGGCAGCCGGTTCGTCCTGGACCTCGCGGACGAGCAGGTCGACGAGGCCGGGCTCGAGCCGCAGTCCCGCCTGCGCTGCTGGCCCCTCGATCGCGAGCCGCAGGTCGGGCTGGGTCATGCCACCGAGCAGGTACAACCCGCGTTCGACGAGTCGGGCGAACTCCGGGTGAGCGGAGAGCTCGCCGAGCCGGTCCGCCCGGATCGAGATGACCAGGACGCCGCGCCCTCGCGTGGCGAAGGCGACGAGCTGGTCGAAGAACTCCGTGCGCTCGCTCGAGTCGGGGTCGAGCGCGAGAGCCTCCTCGCACTGGTCGACGACGAGGACGTCGGTCGCGCGGGGGTTCGTGGCGGCCAGTGAGTCGGTGGGGTGAATGCCGGGAGAGAACACCCTGACCCTGCGTCCGTCCCGCTCCAGCGCGGCGGCGACGCCGGCACGGGCCAAGGATGACTTGCCACATCCAGAAGGCCCGACCACGGCGAGGACGTGGCCCTCGTCAAGGCGCCGCAGGCAGGCGGAGATGTCGGCTTCGCGACCGAAGAACGCCGGGGCGTCGGCGACGTCGTAGGCAACCAGGCCCAGGTAGGGGCACTCGGCACTGGTTGGCGGCAGGACCGTCTCGGCGGCCAGCGAAGGGTCCTGGCGCAGGATCGCCTGCTCCAGCTGGGCGAGCTCTGGGCCGGGGTCGAGGCCCAGCTCGTTGACGAGGGTTGCCTTGGCGCGGTGCAGTGTCTGGAGGGCATCCCCCTGTCGGCCCGCCTGGTACTGCGCGAGGGCCAGGAGGCCCCAGCGCCGTTCGCGGGTCGGCTGCTCGGCGACCATGCGCAGGGCGTCTCCGAGGACGTCCTGGTAGCGACCGGACCTCAGGCCCGCTTCCGCGTGGAGATCCTCGGCGTCGCGCCAGAGCTCGACGAGCCGCTCGGCCTCGACCCTGCCGGGGCCCCAGTCCGCGAGGTCGACGAGCGGCTCCCCGCGCCAGAGCTCCCGGGCCTGTCCCGACACGTAGAGGGCCCGCTCGGGCTCCCCGTTCGCCAGCAGCTCGCGAGCCCGAGAGAGGAGGTGCTCGAAGTGGAGGTGGTCCACCTCGTCCTGGTGCAGGACCAAGCGGTAGCCACGCGGTGAAGTCTGGATCGCCTCCGCGCCGAGGGACTTGCGAAGCCTGACGATGCAGCCCTGCACGACCTTCTGCCAGGTCCCGGGCAGGTCCTCGCCCCACAGCGTCTCCGCGAGAGCCTCGGCACTGAGCTCGGTGCCGGGTCGGGTGGCCAGGGCTTGGAGGATGACGCGGTCGCGCGGACCGAGAGTCGTCCGACCGTCGTTGACCTGCAAGGATCCGAGCAGCGCGATGCGCATGTCCCGACAGTGACCCTCCCCAACGGTGGCGTCAACAGGCCTGACACCGGGTTGACACCGGCGGAGCACGAGGGCGACACCGGCAAGGGGTCAGGGGAGGGTGGCGAGTGGCCAGCGCTGGCCGGTGCCGCTGTCGATCAGCGCTGCCGACTCCGCCCGCCCGACCAGGGGCAGCACGTCGAAGGCGCGGACAGCGGCGGTGGGCAGAAGCTCCTGGCTGGTCCCGGTGGTGAGGCTGCAGTGGGGAATCCATCGCCCCGGCCGGTAGTGCCAGTGCAGATCCGCCCCGGTGCCGTTGACGGCCGTGACCACGGCCTGGTGGCGGTCGAGCAGCGCCCGGGTGGCCGGCGTCAACAGTGCGCCTCGCCCACGGGTGAACAGCCCCACGGCGTCGAACCGCAGGTCGAGGGCCGGGCCACCGGCAAGACCTCCGACAACCCCGGCCACCGCCTCGACGTCGAAGGTGCGGAGCACGGCATACGAAAGGTGTGGCACGTGGCGCTGGTGGGTGTGGCTCAGCAACGTGCCGATCCCGGCGTCCTCCAGCGCCGTCCAGAGCTGTCGGATCGCCCGGTCGGTGTCCGGGTCGAAGAGGAGGCAGACGGCGAGCGCCACACTGGCATTCTGCTTGGTCAGGAGGCGCAGACCGGCTGGAACGAGCGTTCCGGCAGGTAGTTGTGCCACTCCTGCTCGGTCAGGGCGCGTCCTGCGAGCCGGCAGGCTGCCGCGACCCACGAGCGGGGGTCGAGGTCCCAGCTGAGGAGGGAGCCGTCGTCGCCCGCGAATTGGAGTCGTCTGTCGTCCGCGGAGAAGGCCGGGGCCCCTGGCGACGGCACGCTCGCCGTGCCGAGGAAGGTGCCCTTCCGTCCGTCCCAGTAGCTCAGGTGGCCGTCGTTGACACTGGCGACCAGCGCCCCGTCCTCGCTCCACGAAGTCAGGTAACCCACCAGCCCGGCCTGGGCCGCGCTCGGTCGGGAGATCCACGTCATCGTCGTGGCGTCGAGCAACCCGGTCCCGGTCGGGCCGGTGCCCACGATCAAGCGCTTTCCGTCGGGCGAGGGATACAGGTCCACCACCGGGAAGCCGAGGTCCGGCATCGGACGGACCGTCCCGGCGACATAGTCCACGATGGCGTCGTTGAGGTATGCCGTGTGGTGGTCCCCGCTCGGGACGAAGTTCTCGACGGCTTGCGGATCAGGCTCGCCTTTCGCCTTCTTGTACACCTGGATCGGTTTTCGGGTGGGGACGAGCGTGTGGGCGTCGAGCACGTGGAGCCGCCCCGCACTGCTGCCGACGAGCAGGTACTTCCCGTCGAGGCTGAAGAAGGCGACGGCGGCAGCTTCGTCGGACGGAGCGGGTGCAAGCCGTCGTTCGGCGAGCTGACGGCCTGTGGTGCTGTCCCAGGTCCGGACCGACGGGTCACCGGAGGTCATGTTGAGGATGGTGCTGTCGGGGTGCCAGGCGATGTCCATGTAGCCCCCCTGCGCCATGGCGGGGGCGACCTCCGGACCGAGCTTGCCGGTCGTGACGTCACGGACGCGGAACCGAGGTCCGTTTCGCACGTAGGCGACCTTGGACCGGTCAGGGGAGAACCGGCCCCAGTAGTCGGGCCAGTCCAGATGCTCACTGGGCCCCGCCCGGAGGAAGCGGCGGCTGCCGGCGAGGTCCCACGCCTGGATGAGTCCCCCGATGGTCTTGGTGTAGAGGGTCTTCCCGTCGCGGCTGAACGCAGGGTCGTCGGCGTCCCCGTCCTGGGCAAGCACCTCCACCGGATCGTCACCACTCAGGTCCCACACCGTCAGGCGGTCGCCGCTCGCCGCCAGGTGGGTGCCGTCCGGCGAGAAGGCCAGGGCCTGGGTCGCGCCCTGTCCGGAGAGGTGAGCTCGCGCCTTCAGGGTGGCGGTGTCCACCAGGACCACCTCGACACCGGCACCCACCGCCAGGGTCCGGCCGTCCGGGCTCTGCGCCAGCACGTCGTCCAGCTGACGGACCGCGAGGTCGGCCGGGGCCAGGGCCCGGCGCGTCGTCCCGCTGGGGAGGTCGGTGACGAGGAGGCGGCCCTTTCCACCGGGCACGAGGTCCAGGCCGTAGGCGCCCGAGAACAAGGTGCGCCCGTCCGGGCTGATGGTCGCCGCGCTGCCCACCCACCCGAGCTCGAGCCGTGCCACCGGCCGGCTGGGGGACTTGAGGTCCCAGACGAAGGTGAGGGTGCGTCCGTCCTCCGGCATGCGCACGAGGGACACCGCGAACCATCGACTGGTGGGGGAGTAGCCGAGGTACCAGCGGCGGGGGAAGCCCATGTCGAGGACCTGGTACCGGGCGGGGATGCCCCCCAGCTGGACCGCGGACCGGGCGCCGGTTCGGTCCAGCAGCAGGACGGGCGGCTCCTTCCCGTCCTCGACCAGGTCGCCCGAGATCGTCACCGCGTAGCCCTGACCATCCGGTCGGGCCACGACCGATCCGCCGACGAGCTTCTCCGGCAGCGAGACACGGCGCAGGGTCGGTCCGTCATAGAGCTCGAGTCCGGTGCCGTCAGCGGCCATGACCGCCACCTGGTCCGTTGCGGTGTTGACCGCCAGGTGGAAGATCCTGCCGGCGCTTCGAGCGCTTCCGGTGAGCGCCGGGGCGCGGTCGAGGGTGGCCAGCAGGTTCGTCCGCGTGTCCACGGAGTCGTCCAGCGAGACCCCCGCCGCGGCGAGGAGCAGCGACCGGTCGACCTCGTCGGACCGCAGTGCCTCCGCACCGAGACGACGGGCGTCCGCGGCACGCGCCTTCGCGGACGCCGCCGCGGCTTGGCGGTCGGCTTTGTCCCGGGCGGTGAACGCCACAGCCCCGGCGACGATCGCGACGGCCAGCAGGGCCGCGACAGCCGCCAGACCGAGGCGGAGCCGCTGGTTGAGCTGCCGCTCCCGCCGCACCTGCGCCTCGGTGGCCCGTTGCTCCTTCTCCGCCAGCGCAGCGGAGTCGTGCAGGAAGTCACGTTCGATGTCCGTCAGCGTGGCACTGGCCCGCTGGTGCCATTCAGCCGCGCGCGCCTGGCGGACGCCGCGGTACAGCTCGCTGTCGGGGCGACCGAGCTCGTCCCAGCTCTCGGCCGCGACCGTGAGGTGGCGTAGCGTGCGCAACCCGTCGACGTCCTCATCCAGCCACGACCGCAGGCGCGGCCACGCCGCCGCGAGAGACTCGTGCGCGATCTCCACGGTGTCACCGTCCGTGGCCAAGAGCCGAGCTCCGACCAGCTGCTCCACCAGCTTCTGGTGTTGCTCGTCCCCGGTGACCGACCGACGAGGAACCCGGGTGCGCACCGGGTCGCCGCCCTCGTCAGGTGTCACCAGCCTCAGCATCAGGTCCCGGAGCATCGCCTGGCGCTCCGGGTCCAGTGCGCGGAAGACCCCCTCTGCGGACTGCGCCACCGCCTCGCGAAGGCCACCCGTCGCGGCGTACCCCTCGACCGTCAGGGTGCCGCCCTCGCGGTGGCGCCACGTCTGGCGAAGCACGTGGGACAGGAGCGGGAGTGCGGCGGGCTGCCCCACGACCTCGCGCACGAGCAGGTCGACCAGCCCCGGTTCGAGCCGCAGTCCCGCCTGGGCGGCGGGGCCCTCGATGGCCCGTCGCAGGTCGGGCTCGGTCATCGGGCCCAGCAGGTAGAGGCCAGACTCGACGAGGCGTGCGAAGTCGCCGTGGGGAGACAGCTCACCCAGCCGGTCCGCGCGCAACGTGACCACCAGCGGGTGGCGCTGGGCGAACTCGACCAGGGCCGCGAAGAACTCGGATCGCTCCGGCGAGGCCTCGTCGACGGCGAGCACCTCCTCGCACTGGTCCACGACGAGCACCGTGCCCGGACGGGTGGGGACGCCGCTCAGGGCCTTCATCGGGTGGATGCCCGGTGTGAGCACGTGCACGACCCGGCCGTCGCGTTCCAGGGCGGCGGCCACGCCGGCCCGGGCGAGCGACGACTTGCCCGATCCAGACGGTCCCACCACGGCGAGAACGCCGGCCTGGTCGAGGCGGCGCAGACAGGCTGCCGTCACCTCCTCCCGCCCGAAGAAGGCCGCGGCGTCGCTGACGTCGTAGGCCACCAGCCCCAGGTAGGGGCACTCGGACGTCGCCTCGGGGATGGCTGCCGCGACGGCGAGGGAGGGGTCCTGGTTGAGGATGGCCCGCTCGAGCGCGACGAGGTCGTCACCGGGGTCCAGGCCGAGCTCGTCGACCAGCACCCGGCGGGCCTGCTGCAGGGTCTGCAGGGCGTCGCCCTGGCGGCCGCCCTGGTACTGCGCCAACGCGAGCAGCCCCCAGCGGCGCTCGCGCATCGGCTGCTCGTGGACGAGGCGCAGCGCCGGCGCGATGGCCTCGCGGTGGTGTCCGGCCAGCAGCTGCGCCTCGGTGAGCAGGTCCTCGGCGTCGTGCCGCAGCTCGACCAGCCGCTCGGCCTCCGCGCGCCCGGGCGCCCACTCGACCAGCTCGGCGAACGGCTCGCCTCGCCAGAGCTCGAGCGCCTCACGCAACAGGTATGCCGCGCGGTCCGGTTCGCCGCCAGCCGTCAGCTGACGCGCCCGCTCCAGGAGGTGTTCGAATCGCAGGTGGTCGAGGTGGTCACGGTGGACCTGGAGCCGGTAGCCCTGCGTCGAGGTCTCGATGGTGTCGGCGCCGAGCGCTTTGCGCAGCCGGACGACGCAGCCCTGTACGACCTTGGTCCACGAGGTCGGAGGGTCGTCGGCCCACAGTGCCTCGGCGAGGGTGTCAGCACTCACCGGTCGGCCGTGACGCACGGCCAGGGCCTGCAGCACGACGCGGTCTCGCAGCCCGAGAGCGGACTCCGCTCCGTCGAGCTCCAGTGGACCCAGGACGCCGATTCCCACTGTCTCAGCAGACCTTCACGCGTTCGCGGTCGGGCAGGTAGGTGCGCCATTCCTCGTCGGTCAGGTCGCGTCCCGCGATCCGGCAGGCGGCCTTGACCGCGGTCTCGGGCCGTGGGTCCCAGAGGGAGACCTTTCCGTCCGGCGAGGCGATGAGCACCTCCGAGGTGCCGTGGGCAAACCCTGCGTAGCTGGTGCCCTCGATACCGACCGAGCCCAACAGGCTCGCCGTCGCCACGTCCCAGAGGCCGGCGCGGTCCAGCCCGGTGGTCATGAACCGATCTCCCTCTGGTGAGAAATGGATCCCGCCCCAGATCAGGTTCGGCCCGGACTTCTTGACCCTGATGGACAGGTCGCTCGGGCCCAGGAGCACGATGGCACCGCCGCCCATGGACTGGAGGCTCCCGACGACGACGATGTCCGTCTGATCGGGCGTCCACGCCCAGAACTCGGGGAAGAAGTCGAGCTCCGCAGTCTTGGTCACCCGCCCCTGCATGAGGTCCAACAACCGCACCTCGTTGTCGACCCGCACCAGCGCCTGCGTGCCGTCACGGTTCGTGGCGAGGCCATAGGTGGGCAGGTCGGCCTTCACCTGAACGGGCTTGCCGAGGATCTGCAGCGTGGTGGCGTCGGCGGAGTACGCCCAGCCCTTGTGCGTTCCCACCACGAGTCGTGTGCCGTCTCCGCTGATCCTGACCGAGTCGGCGACTCCGAAGCGGTCGGGCACCCGGTGCCTCCCCGCAGCCTTCCCGGTGACCCCGTCCCACAGGTCGACCCACTTGTCGTTCCAGTCGCTGGCCAAGACCGCGCTGTCCGTCCGCCACGCGAGGTCGGAGAAGTACGCATTGCTCGGTCTCAACGCCGATGGCGGAGTCCAGGTCCCCGACAACACGTCGAGGAACTGCACGCCGAACGACTCCTCGCCGTCGGAGACGAGGTACCCAACCTTCTGCCCGTCGGGAGACACCGCCGGGTACTCGAGCCGTGCCGAGGCGGGATGCGGTTGGACGGACACAGAGCGCACGAAGCGGCGATCGCCCACGAGGTCGTAGGCCATCAGCAGCTCGCCCCGCGTGGTCCAGATGGTCCGTCCGTCCGGGCTGAACTCCGCAGAGCCCCCTACCCCATCCCACCGGACGTGCGTTCCTCCAGCAATGCCTACCGGTGACACCACGAGAGTCTCGCCGACCATGTAGCTGAGCAGGTCCCCCTTGGGCGAGTACACGACGCTGTCCACCTCGCCACCCTCGTCGATCGCGGACCGCACCTTCAGCGACTTGGGGTCGAGCAGGGCCAGCTGGTTGTCACGGGCCACGGCGAGAGTCGAGCCATCGGGGCTGAGGGCGAACGCGCCGTTGGCTGACATGGCGCCGAACTCCCGGCCGGTCTTCACGTCGAACGCATGGATGCTGTTGTCATAGGCGTTCGAGAACAGGCGCCTGCCGTCGTCGCTCACGGCGAGTCCGGCCTGGGTCAGCAGGTGGGCAGTGAAGGCCGCCACCGGGCGATCGAGGGCCCGGGTATCCCACACCCGGAACCAGGTGTCCTCGTCCGTCTCAACCGGGTGGATGAACCCTGCTGCCAGCCAGCGACCGTTGTGACTGAAGCCGAAGCTGCCGTGGACCACCCGTCCGATGGGCATGCCGCCCAGCTGGGTGTCGGACAGCGCGGCCGTCTCGGGGTCGAGCATCCGCAGGGGGACCGGGTCGACGCTACGCTCCCCTGTTTTCGTCCAGGGGTTGACCGAGGCCACCAGCTGGGAGCCGTCGGGGTTGAAGCGGACCGCCCGGGCGGGCAGGTCGTGGTTGCGAGCGACCTCGGCTCGAGTGACGGCGTCGAAGACGGTGACTCCGGTGGTGTTTCCGCCGACTGCCACGGTCCGCCCGTCCGGCCGCACCGATACCGCATTCGGCGAGAGCACCCCCGCCGTGCCGGTGAGGTCGGGCGAGCGGTCCAGCACGGCGCTGAGGTTGGTTCGCGTGTCGGGGGAGTCGTCGAGCCGGGTCGCGGCGACCGCCAGGAGCAGCGCCACGTCCATGTTGGGCGCACGGATCGCCTCGGCGCCGAGACGTCGTGCGTCGGCCACGGTCGACTGCTGGTCGGCCCGGTCTGCGGCGGTCTTGGCCAGTGCGCCGGCGACGATCGCCACCGCGAGCAGTGCCGCGACTGCTGCGAGGCCGGCACGGAGCCGCTGGTTGGAGCGGCGTTCCCGGCGGACCTGTTCCTCCGTGGCGCGCTGCTCGGTCTCGGCCAGCTCGGCCGAGGCGTCGAGGAAGGCCCGCTCCGGAGGCGTCAGCTCCGGGTCGTGGCCTCGTCGCCATTCCGCTGCGCGGGCCTGCCGGACCCCGCGGTAGAGCTCGCTGTCAGGTCGTGCCAACTGGTCCCAGCTCTCGGCGGCCACGGTGAGGTGGCGCATGATCCGCAGTCCGTCGACGTCGTCGTCCAGCCACGACCGCAGCCGCGGCCACGCGACGGCCAAGGACTCGTGGGCGATCTCGACGGTGTCGCCGTCGCTGCTGAGCAGTCGAGCGCCCACCAGGGCCTCCACCACCGCGGTGTGCTCCTCGTCCGAGGCCGCGATCCGTCGCGAAACCCGGGTGCGCACGGGTTCACCGGCATCGTCCGACGAGACCAGCCGCACCATCAGGTCGCGGAGCATGCCCTGCTGACTCACGGACAGCTCGCGGTAGAGCCGTTCGGCGGACTGGGCGACGGCTTCGCGCACACCTCCGGTCGCGGCATACCCCTGCACGGTCAGGGTGTCGCCCTCGCGGCGCCGCCACGTCTGGCGCAACACGTGAGACAGGAGGGGCAGTGCCCCCGGCGACCCCTCGACCTCGCGCACCAGCAGGTCCACCAGCCCCGGCTCCAGCCTCAGCCCCGCCTGCGCGGCAGGACCCTCGATCGCGCTGCGCAGCTCGACAGCTCCCATGCCGCCCAACAGGTAGAGCCCCTTCTCCGCCAGGTGCGCGAACTCGGGATGCACAGCGAGCTCCCCGAGCCGGTCCGCGCGCAGCGAGAGGACGAGCCGACCACGGGCAGCGAACTGGACCAGTCCCGCGAAGAACGCTTCGCGCTCCGGGGAGGCCTCCGGCAGGCTCAGGGCTTCCTCGCACTGGTCGACCACGAACACCGCGCCGGGCCGCGAGGGCGCCTGGGCCAGCACCTCCTCCGGGTGGGCTCCGGGCGTGACGATCTTCAGGTTGTGGCCGTCGCGCACCAGCGCCGCGGCCACCCCTGCCCGGATCAGCGAGGACTTGCCACATCCGGACGGCCCCACGACGGCCAGGACGCCGACCGCGTCGAGCCGTTGCAGACAGGCCACCACGTCCGCCTCGCGGCCGAAGTATGCCGGGGCGTCATCGACGTCGTAGGCGACCAGTCCGAGGTAGGGACAGACCGCCTCCGTCACGGGTGCGGCGCCCTGGGTGACCAGTGCGGGGTCCTGGCGCAGGATCGCCTTCTCGAGCTCGGCGAGCTGTGGTCCCGGGTCGAGTCCGAACTCGTTGACGAGGGTGGCGCGGGCGCGTTGGAGCGTCGCAAGGGCCTCCGCCTGGCGGCCGGCTTGGTACTGCGCGAGGGCGAGGAGGCCCCACCGCCGCTCACGGGTGGGTTGCTGGGTGACCATGCGGTGCAGCTCACCCAGGACGTCGCCGTGCCTCCCGGCAAGCAGCTGGGCTTCGGTGAGCAGGTCCTCGGCGTCGTGCCGCAGCTCGACGAGCCGCTCGGCTTCCGCCCGACCCGGCGCCCACTCGACCAGCTCGGCGAAGGGCTCGCCTCGCCAGAGCTCGAGCGCCTCACGCAATAGGTATGCCGCGCGGTCGGGTTCGCGGGCGCCCGTCAGCTGACGGCCGCGGTCCAGGAGGTGTTCGAAGCGGACGTGGTCGAGGTGGTCACGGTGGACCTGGAGCCGGTAGCCCTGGGTCGAGGTCTCGATGGTGTCAGCGCCCAGTGCCTTGCGCAGTCGGACGACGCATCCCTGGACGATCTTGGTCCAGGAGCTCGGAGGGCTCTCGCCCCACAGCGCCTCGGCGAGGGTGTCGGCGCTGACCGGCAGTCCGTGGCGCACAGCGAGTGCCTGCAGCACGACGCGGTCTCGCAGCCCGAGAGCGGACTCCGCTCCGTCGAGCTCCAGTGGGCCGAGGACGCCGATACCCATACCCCTGACGGTCGACCCATGCTGGTCCGCCGTCAACCGCCGCGTTACCGCCGTGATACCGCCAGGCTCGGGGCGCCGAAACCGCTGAGCCGGGCGGGAGTCGGGCGAACGTCGCTCATCGCCCCGGCCCTGCGTCAGAAGCGGGTCAACAGACCTTCACGCGTTCGCGGCCTGGGAGGTAGCTGCGCCGCTCCTGGTCTGTCAGGTCCCGCCCGGCAATGCGGCACGCCGCCTCTCGTGCTGCCTCGGGCCGCGGGTCCCAGATCGAGACCTCCCCGTCCACCGAGGCGATGAGTATCTCGGAGGTCCCGTGGGCGAACCCTGCGTGGTTTTCACCCTCGGTGGGCACGAAACCGAGGGAGTCACGCGTCCGCACGTCCCAGAGCCCCACCCGGCCTGACCCGGACGTCGTGAACCGCTCTCCATCGGGGGAGAACTGGATGGCCCCCCCGGCGGCAATATTGGGTCCCGTTGTCCTGGACCTCGTCGAGAGGCTCTTCGGATCCAGGAAGGCAACCGTGCCCTGGCCGTCCCGGGACGGGTCGCTGCCGACCACGACGACGGTCTTGCCGTCGGGGACCCATTCCCATTCATGGACGTCAAGGCCAGGATCGGCGATCTCGAGCACTCGCCCCTGCAGGAGGTCCAGCAGCCGGAGCTTGCGGTCGATCCACACGAGCGCCCGAGCGCCCTCGGCGTTCGCGGCGATGCCACGCACGGGAACGTCAGCCTTCACCTGCACAGGCTTGCCGACGATCTCCAGGGTGCTGGCGTCGACGGTGTAGACCCAGCCGTGGTGTGTTCCCACCACCAGTCGGGTGCCGTCGCCGCTGAACTTCACCGACTCGACGACTCCGTAGCGGTCGGGCACGCGGTGCTGGCCCGCAGCCCGCCCGGTGACTGCGTCCCACAGGTCGACCCACTGGTCGTTCTGGACGCTGGCGAGCACCCGGCTGTCCGGCCGCCAGGAGAGCTCGGCGGTGTAGGTGCTGCTCTCTCGGAAGGCGGACAGCGGGGTCCGGGTGCCGGACTTGACGTCGAGGAACTGGACGGCGAACGACTCCGGTTCACCGCCGATAAGGTTTGCCACGGTCCGCCCGTCGGGCGAGACCATGGTGCCGACTCTGTCCGAGTGCCGCTGCGGTTCGACGAGGACGGAGCGCACGAAGCGGCGGTCGCCCACGAGGTCCCACATCAGCAGCCGGTCATCGCCCCTGCTGTACAGCGTCCGCCCGTCGGGGCTGAAGCCGATCCCGCCCGGGCCTCTCTTCGGGCTGAGACGCACGCCGGGCGCGTCGGGGTTTGCGAGTGATCGCACGACCAGGGTGTCGTCGCCGACCTCGTAGCCGAGCTGGTCGCCCGTCGGTGAGAACGCGAGCTCGCCGATGCCGGCTTCCTCCTCGATCACCGACTTCAGCGTCAGCCGTGTCGGGTCGAGCAACGCGATCTGGCTTCCCCGGACCACCGCCAGGGTCGAACCGTCGGGGCTGAGGGCGACGTCCCCGTCGCCCGGCGCAGATCTGATCTCGCGACCCGCGGCCACGTCGAGGGCGAGGACCCGGTCGCCCGCCGAGGCGTAGACCCTCGTGCCGTCGTCGCTGACAGTGAGGCGGCCGACGATGAACGGGACGGTGAACGCCGCCGCCGCATGCGCGAGATTGTGGGTGTCCCACACCCTGAGCGACGTCTCTTCGTCCAGCTGGGTCGGGTGGATGAAGCCGGCCACGAGCCAGTGGCCGCTGTTGCTGAAGGCGAGCTGCTCATGCACCACTCGTCCCTTGGGCATGCCGCCCAGCTGCGTGGGGGCCAGGGCCGCGGTCCGGGGGTCGAGCATCCGGAGGGGTAGGGGGTCGACTCGGCGTTCACCACTCGGCATGCTCACGTTGACCGCAGCGGCGAGCTGGGTGCCGTTCGGGTTGAAACGCACGCCATAGAGGGGAATGTCGTGGTTGCGTGCCACTTCCTTGCGGGTCTCGGTGCTCACAAGGGTCACTCCGATGTCCCAGCCCGTGACGGCCACGGCTCGTCCGTCGGGTCGCACCGTCAGGGCAATCGGGTGGAGAACCTTGCTGACGCCGATCAGCTCGGGCGCGCGCTCGAGGACGGCGGCGAGGTTGCTCCGTGTGTCGGGGGAGTCATGGAGTCGGGCCCCGGCCACCGCGAGCAGCAGAGCGAGGTCTGGTGCGGAGTTTCGCAACGCCTCGGAGCCCAGGCGCCGCGCGTCTGCCACCCGCGACTGCTGCTCGGCTCGCACACTCTCTTGGTCGGCCTTGTCTGCGGCGGTCTTCGCCAGCGCGCCCGCGACGATCGCCACCGCGAGCAGCACGGCGACCGCTGCGAGGCCGGCGCGAAGCCGCTGGTTGGAGCGGCGTTCCCGGCGGACCTGTTCCTCCGTGGCGCGCTGTTCGGTCTCGGCCAGCTCGGCCGAGGCGTCGAGGAAGGCTCGCTCCGCGGGAGTCAGCTCCGGGTCGTGGCCTCGTCGCCACTCGGCGGCCCGGGCCTGCCGGACCCCGCGGTAGAGCTCGCTGTCGGGTCGCCCGAGCTCGTCCCAGCTCTCGGCGGCGACGGTGAGGTGGCGCATGATCCGCAGTCCGTCGACGTCGTCGTCCAGCCACGATCGCAGCCGCGGCCACGCGACGGCCAAGGACTCGTGGGCGATTTCCACGGTGTCGCCGTCGCTGCTCAGCAGCCGAGCTCCTACCAGCGCCTCGACCACCGCGGTGTGCTCGTCGTCCGAGGCCGCGATCCGTCGCGAAACCCGGGTGCGGACCGGTTCACCGGCGTCGTCCGACGAGACCAGCCGCACCATGAGGTCGCGGAGCATGCCCTGCTGGGTCGGGGTCAGGTCGCGGTAGAGCCGCTCGGCGGACTGGGCGACGGCTTCGCGCACACCTCCGGTCGCGGCATACCCCTGCACGGTCAGGGTGTCGCCCTCGCGGCGCCGCCACGTCTGGCGCAGCACGTGCGAGAGCAGCGGCAGGGCCCCGGGCGAACCCTCGGCCTCGCGCACCAGCAGGTCGACCAGCCCCGGCTCCAGCCTCAGCCCCGCCTGCGCCGCGGGGCCCTCGATGGCGCTCCGCAGCGCGGCCGGGCCCATGCCGCCGAGCAGGTAGAGCCCCTTCTCCGCGAGGTGGGCGAACTCGGGGTGGGCGGCGAGCTCGCCGAGACGGTCGGCGCGCAGGGAGATGACGAGTCGCCCCTGTCCGGAGAAGGCGACCAGCCCGGCGAAGAAGGCCTCCCGCTCGGCGGCCGTCTCGTCCAGGGCCAGGGCCTCCTCGCACTGGTCGACGACGAACACGGCGCCTGCCCCGGGCGGTGCCAGGGCCAGGACCTCCTCGGGGTGGGCTCCGGGCGTGACGATCGTGAGGGCGTGGCCGTCGCGTACCAGGGCCGAGGCCACGCCGGCCCGGATCAGGGACGACTTGCCACATCCGGATGGCCCCACCACGGCCAGGACGCCCACCTCGTCGAGCCGTTGCAGACAGGCCACCACATCCGCTTCGCGGCCGAAGTATGCCGGGGCGTCACCGACGTCGTAGGCGACCAGTCCGAGGTAGGGACAGACCGCGGCTGTCGCTGGTACGGCATCGGCTGCAACGAGCGCCGGGTCCTGACGCAGGATCGCCTTCTCGAGCTCGGCGAGCTGTGGTCCCGGGTCGAGGCCGAACTCGTTGACGAGGGTGGCGCGGGCGCGTTGCAGGGTGCCGAGGGCCTCCGCCTGTCGGCCCGCCTGGTACTGCGCGAGGGCGAGCAGCCCCCACCGACGTTCGCGGGTGGGCTGCTGGGCGACCATGCGGTGCAGCTCAGCGAGCACCTCCTGGTGGCGCCCGGCCCGGATCGCGGACTCGGCATAGAGGTCCTCCCCGTCGCGGCGGCGCTCGCCGAGCCGCTCCGACTCGATCCGGCCCGACTCCCACTCGGTGAGCCGTTCCAGTGGGTCTCCTCGCCACAGGCCGAGCGCCTGCCCGCTGGCGTACCGCGCACGCTCCGGCTCGCCGGTGGCGAGCAGCTGGCCGGCGCGCAGCAGCAGGTCCTCGAAGCAGAGGTGGTCGAAGTCGTCCCGGTGCAGGACCAGCCGGTAGCCCGCGCCGGACGTCGTGATCGCCGGGGACCCGAGCGCCTTGCGCAGGCGGGAGACGCACCCCTGGACCACCTTGGGCCACGAGGGCGGGAGGTGTTCGCCCCACAGGGCGTCCGCAAGGGCTTCGGCCCGCACGGTCTCACCGGGGCGGGCGGCCAGGGCCTCGAGGACCACCTGGTCCCGGGGGGCCAGCAGGATCCGTCCTTCGTCGACCTCGAGGGGGCCGAGCACCGCGATGCGCACACCTTGAATGTGACCCTCCACTGGTACCCCGTCAACGGTCCCGATACCCGGCTGATACCCGGTCGGCGCTGCCTCGGTACCGGTCGATGCGACAAAGGTCGTGGACAACCCGTCCGGCAACGAAGCACCAGCTCAAGCAAAGGATCAGGACCATGTCGCACACCACCAGCATTCGCCGGTCGGCCTCCATCCTCGGAGCCACCGGACTCATCGCCCTCTCGATGGCCGGTCCGGCCAGCGCCCGCGAGGTCCCCGGAAACGGCGATCCGACAGAGCAGTACTGCTCCACCTCCTGCTACGAGGGGGGTACCACCCTCGTGGACACCAGCTCCGGGCCGACCCGAGGCGACGGCGGCACCGTCGAGTACCTGCAGCTGGGCGCCGGCCTGCTTGCCGGTCTTGCCCTGGCCGGTGCCGGTGCCGCCGCGTTCTCGCGGCGCAGTCACGGTCACCTGGCACACCCCGCCTGAGTCGCCACCAGAGGTCCCTGTGGCCCGGCATCCTTGAGATGCCGGGCCACCTGCGTGTCGGCCCACCTGGTGGTGGACCAACTGCTTTCGAGAGGTCTGCTTTCCTACCACGTGCTGGGAGACATTTGCTTGGAGAACCAAGGATGCTTTAATATTCCAAGCATGACCCTTACCGAACGCGAACGGGACATCGTCGACCTGCTGCGGGCTGAGCCCCTCCTGGACGCGGCAGCCATCGCGGAGCGGACGGGTTCGACGAAGGCAGCCGTCTCCGTGCACCTGTCCAACCTCACCCGCAAGGGAGCCATCCTCGGGCGGGGTTACGTGGTTCGCCCGGAGGCACACTCCGTGGTGGTGGTGGGCGGCGCCAACATGGACATCAAGGCCCACTCCAGCCACGCCATCGAGCTGCGCACCTCCAACCCCGGAGCGGCCATCAGCACCCCCGGGGGCGTGGGGCGCAACATCGCGGAGAACCTCGCCCGGCTGGGCAGCCCGACGCACCTCGTGGCCCCGGTCGGCCACGACGCCTTCGGCGACGAGATCGTCGCGGCCACCCGTGCCGCWGGCGTGGTCGTCGACCACATGATCGCCTCGGACGACCCCACCGGCAGCTACCTCGCCGTGCTCGACGCCTCTGGCGAGCTGGTGGTCGCGGTGTCGAACATGAGGGCCACCGACCGGTTGACCGTCCGTCAGCTGATGCGCTCGCGCGACCTGCTCAGCCATGCCGACCTCCTGGTGCTGGACGGCAACATCCCGGAGGCGCCCGCCGCCTGGCTGCTCGACTTCGCTGCGGCGGTGAAGGTCCCGGTGGTGATGGACCCCGTCAGCGTGGCCAAGGCCCGGCCGCTGGCGCACCTGCTGTCGCCGCAGCGCCCCCTGCTGGCGCTGACGCCCAACCTCGACGAGCTGTCCGCCATCGTGGGGGAGGCCGTGCCGCAGACCCGCGCCGACATCACGCGTGCTGCACGACGGCTCCACGACGTCGGCGTCACCAACGTCTGGGTGCGCCGCGGCGTACGCGGCAGCCTGCTCAGCAGCCTGGGTGACACCGGACGCGCGACCGTCGTCACCCTTCCCGCGCCGCCCGTGAAGCCCGTGGATGTCACCGGCGCGGGCGACTCGATGACAGCGGCCTTCGTGCACGCCCTGATGCGGGGTGACGCGCCAGCCGACGCGGCCCGGTTCGGGCAGATGGCGGCCGCGCTCACCGTTGCCAGCCCCGAGACCGTCCGTCCCGACCTCACCGCCCGCCTCATCGACGCAGAGCTCAGAAAGGCGCTGCGCCGCAAGTCCAAGGAGAACCGATGAACGCCCCCCACCCCTCGCTCCAGCTCACCACCGAGGTGGCCGAGGCCCTCGCGAACGGCCGGCCGGTCGTCGCGCTCGAGAGCACGATCATCAGCCACGGCATGCCCTACCCCCGCAACGTGGAGATGGCCCTCGAGGTCGAGCAGATCATCCGCGACGGCGGAGCGGTGCCGGCGACGATCGCGGTCCTCGACGGCATACCGCGCATCGGCCTGACGCGCGACGAGCTCGAGACCCTCGCCACCCACCCCGATGTCGCCAAGGTGAGCATCCGCGACCTTCCCTATGTCGTGGCCCGCAAGGCCCACGGCGCCACCACGGTGGCCAGCACGATGCGGCTTGCCGCCCTCGCGGGCATCCGCGTCTTCGTGACAGGCGGCCTCGGGGGAGTGCACCGCGGAGCCGCGACGAGCTTCGACATCTCGGCCGACCTCACGGAGCTCGGCCAGACCGACGTCGCGGTGGTCAGCGCGGGCGTGAAGTCGATCCTCGACATCGGCCTGACCCTCGAGTCGCTCGAGACGCTGGGTGTGCCGGTCGTCGTCGTCGGCTCCGACGAGTTCCCCTCCTTCTACTCGCGCGAGAGCGGCCACGCTGCCCCGATGCGGGTCGACTCGGCGCAGGACCTCGCGGCGATGATGCAGGCCAAGTGGTCGCTCGGCCTCGCCGGAGGAATCGCCGTCACCAACCCGGTCCCCGCCGAGGACGAGATCCCGGCTGCCGAGATCGGTGTGCTCATCGACCAGGCGCTCGCGGAGTGCGACGAGCGCGGCATCCACGGCAAGGACATCACCCCGTTCCTCCTCGGCCGCATCGTCGAGCTGTCGGGTGGTGCCAGCCTGGAGACCAACATCGCGCTGGTGCGGAACAACGCCCGGCTGGGAGCCGCGCTCGCGGCGGCATACCAGCGCCTCGCCTGACCCACCCCCCTCACCCCACCACATCACCCGACATAGGTGGGACAAGCCGGAGGTATGCCGTGGGGCCGGCTCCACGGCGTGCGTCCACGGTGCGGGTCGGTCGTCGATGGGTGGGCCGGGGGCGGGTAGCCTCATCGGGTACTCATCCGGCACCACGATGGAGAAGTCTGTGGCCACGATTGACGCAGTAGGCGCCCGCGAGATCCTCGACTCCCGCGGCAACCCCACGGTCGAGGTCGAGGTGGCCCTCGACGACGGCACCCTCGCACGCGCGGCTGTTCCGTCGGGCGCCTCGACTGGCGCGTTCGAGGCCGTCGAGCGTCGTGACGGCGACAAGAACCGCTACCTGGGCAAGGGGGTCCAGAAGGCCGTCGATGCCGTGCTCGACGACATCAACCCCAAGCTCGTCGGCTACGAGGCCAGCGAGCAGCGGCTCATCGACGGCGTCATGCTCGGTCTCGACGGCACCGACAACAAGGGCAAGCTCGGCGCCAACGCCATCCTCGGGGTGTCGCTCGCCGTGGCCAAGGCCGCCGCCGAGTCCGCCGGGCTCCCGCTGTTCCGCTACCTCGGTGGCCCGAACGCGCACGTCCTGCCCGTCCCGATGATGAACATCCTCAACGGTGGCAGCCACGCCGACTCCAACGTCGACGTCCAGGAGTTCATGATCGCCCCGATCGGCGCCGAGTCGTTCCGTGAGGCGCTGCGCTGGGGTGCTGAGGTCTACCACTCGCTCAAGGGCGTGCTCAAGGAGCGCGGCCTGGCCACGGGCCTGGGCGACGAGGGTGGCTTCGCGCCCAACCTCGACTCCAACAGGGCCGCCCTCGACCTCATCCTCGAGGCGATCGAGAAGGCGGGCTACGAGGCGGGCACCCAGATCGCCCTCGCCCTCGACGTCGCGGCGAGCGAGTTCCACAACGAGGACGGCACCTACCAGTTCGAGGGTGCCGCGAAGTCTTCTGCCGAGATGGTCGACTACTACGCCGGCCTGGTCGACTCCTACCCCCTGGTGTCCATCGAGGACCCGCTCGACGAGGACGACTGGGACGGCTGGAAGGCCATGACCGACCGCCTCGGCGACCGCGTCCAGCTCGTCGGCGACGACCTGTTCGTGACCAACCCGGTGCGCCTGCAGCGTGGCATCGAGTCGGGCACGGCCAACGCCCTGCTGGTCAAGGTCAACCAGATCGGCTCGCTCACCGAGACCCTCGACGCCGTCGACCTGGCCCACCGCAACGGCTACCGCTGCATGATGAGCCACCGCTCGGGCGAGACCGAGGACGTCACCATCGCCGACCTCGCGGTTGCCACCAACTGTGGCCAGATCAAGACCGGCGCGCCGGCCCGGTCAGAGCGGGTCGCCAAGTACAACCAGCTGCTGCGCATCGAGGAGGAGCTCGACGACGCCGCGGTGTATGCCGGTGCCGGCGCCTTCCCGAGGTTCGTGGCCCAGGCCTGACGGCCGGCTGGCAGGCACACCAGACAAGACACCAGGGGAACTCACGATGGCTGACTCGGGACACGGCACGAGCGGGCTGGGCAAGCCCGTCCGCCGGCCTGCCCCGGCGCGCGCCGGGTCGCCCCGGGCCGCCCGTCAGGGTGCGCCACGGTCCACCTCGGCCCGACCGGGCGCCGGACCGGGCCGGTCACGGGCCACCGCCTCGGGGGCTGCGCGCAAGGTCGCAGGGGCCCCGGTGTCTCCCGAGCGACGCAGCTCGCGGGGCGTCCTGCGAGTGGTCGTGCTCGCGTCGATCTTCGTCCTCCTCGCCGTGACCCTCGTCCCGACACTGCGCTCCTACCTGCGGCAGCAGGGCGAGATCGACGCCCTTCGCGGACAGGTCACCGAGCAGCGCCAGGGGGTCAGCGACCTGCAGAAGGAACAGGCCCGCTGGAACGACGACGAGTACGTCATGCAGCAGGCGCGGGAGCGGCTGAAGTTCGTCAAGGTCGGTGAGAAGTCCTACACCGTGATCGACGGCAAGCCCTCGACCAAGGCGCTGCCGGGGGTCGCGAAGGCCTCGGCGGCTTCGAACGACAACCCCTGGTACGGCCGGCTGTGGGAGTCCGTCCAGGTCGCCGACGCCGGCCCGGCCGCGAACGGCACCGCCGGGCCCGGAGCGTCGTCGGGCGCAGGCGCGAACGGCACGACCAGCTCGACCAGCTCGGCCAAGTGAGCGACCAGCCGACCCGGGCTGACCTGGCTGCCGTGCAGGCCCAGCTCGGCAGGGTGCCGCGAGGCGTCGCGGCCGTCGCGCACCGCTGTCCCTGCGGCGCACCCGACGTCCTCAAGACCGAGCCGCGCCTGCCGGATGGCACCCCGTTCCCGACGACCTTCTACGCCACCTGCCCCAAGCTGACCGGAGCCATCTCGACCCTCGAGTCCGTCGGGGTCATGAAGGAGATGACCGACCGGCTCGCCGAGGACGCCGACCTGGCCGCCGCCTATGACGCAGCCCACGACGACTACCTCGCGCGGCGCTCCGAGCTCGGACAGGTCGCCGAGATCGAGGGGATCTCGGCGGGCGGCATGCCGACCAGGGTCAAGTGCCTGCACGTCCTCATCGCGCACTCCCTCGCGGTCGGGCCGGGCGTGAACCTGCTCGGCGACGAAGCCCTCGCGATGCTCGACGACTGGTGGGCGACCGGCTCGTGCGTGCCCGACGAGGAGCTCGCCGCTGTGCGCGGTGCTCTTCCCGCGGACGGGGCGTGAGTGCGGTGACCCGGGTCGGGGCGATCGACTGCGGCACGAACTCGATCAGGCTGCTCGTCGCCGACGTCGACCCCGAGACCGGATCCCTCGTCGACGTGCTGCGCCGCATGGAGGTGGTGCGCCTCGGCTATGGCGTGGACCGCACCGGGCGCATCGACCCGGTCGCCATGGAGCGCACCTTGGCGATGGCCGGCGAGTATGCCGCTCAGTGCCGCGAGCTGGGCGCGGAGCGGGTCCGCTTCGTGGCCACGTCCGCGTCCCGGGATGCGTCCAACGCCGCCGAGTTCGTTGCCGGTGTCCGAGAGTCCTTCTCCCACTACGGAATCGCGCCCGAGGTCATCTCCGGTGACGAGGAGGCCGCCCTGTCGTTCAGGGGATCGACGGGCGAGCTGCGGGCACACGGCATACCCGGTCCCTATCTCGTGGTGGACCTCGGAGGTGGCTCCACCGAGTTCGTCCGCGGCGCGGACGCTGTCGAGGCCGCGCGCTCGGTCGACATCGGGTGCGTCCGGATGACCGAGCGGCATCTGCGGTCCGACCCACCCACGGATGCCGAGATCGCCGCAGCCGTCAGCGACATCAACGCCGCGATCGACCTGGCAGCCGAACGTGTCGAGTTCAGCGGGGTGAGCGCGCTGGTCGGTCTGGCCGGGACCGTCACCACCATCACGGCCCATGCCCTGGGACTCGAGACCTACGACCCCGAGCGGATCCACCTCAGCGAGCTGACGTCCACCGAGGTACTCGCCGCCTGCGAGTCGCTCCTGCACATGACGCGCGCGGAGCGGGCGGCCCTGGGCTTCATGCACCCCGGACGCGTCGACGTCATCGGTGCCGGGGCGCTGATCTGGCACGAGGTGGTGGGCAGGTTGGCCGGCCTCGGCCTGGAGCGCGTCATCACCTCCGAGCACGACATCCTCGACGGGATCGCCCTCTCCGTCGCAGAGTGAACCTCGACTTGTTGCGTCCTCGTGGTCACGGGGCGGGGGTTTCGGGCCTCTTTTGACGACCTGCCGGCAACAAGTCGGAGAGGCCGCTCCAGACCGTCGACACGACGATCTCGGTGGCGTCCTGCGCGGACACGTCGGGGCGGCGGATGCGCCACACGGCCACCCGTTCGCACGCACCGATGATCACCTCGACGTAGCCCTCGAGCAGGTGGTCGGGGACGCCGGCCAGGGCGGGTGCGGCGCGGAAGGTGGCCATGGTCGCGGCCGACTGCTGTTCGCGGATGCTCTCGATGAGCGGGCTGGCCTGCGTGGCCACCACGCCCTCCTGCTGGATGAGGACGAAGGCCGTGGCGTGCTCGTCGATGAACGCGAAGAAGGCGGCGACTCCCGCCCGCAACACCACCTCGAGGGGCGCCTCGTCACCGACCCCCAGCCAGGCCGCCTCGGTGGCCACCCGCAGCTGGGTCCTGGCATTGGTGATGCACGCCGAGAGCAGGCCCTCCTTGGAGCCGAAGTACTCGTAGATCAGCGGCTTGGTGACGCCGACGCGCTCCGCGATGTCCTCCATGGTGGTTGCCTGGAAACCGCGCTCGGCGAAGACCTCCTCGGCGACCCGAAGGATCTGCTCCTCGCGCTGGGCGCGGGGCATCCGCACGCGCGGTGCCCGGGGGGCGGCCGAGGTCTTCATCACTCGCGAACTGTACCCCGGGAGGGCTCAAACTTACTGATGGTAAGTTGGCCGCATGGCGACCCCTCACCACCGAGTGGCCATCATAGGGACCGGCTTCTCCGGGCTCGGTATGGCGATCCGGCTGGCTCAGCGCGCCGACCACGACTACGTCGTCCTCGAGAAGGCGGACGACGTCGGCGGCACCTGGCGCGACAACCGCTATCCCGGGTGTGCCTGCGACGTCCCCTCGCGGCTCTACTCCTTCTCGTTCGCCCAGTTCCCTTCGTGGTCCAGGGACTTCGCGACCGCGCCGGAGATCTGGGGCTACCTGCGCGACGTCGCCGATCGGTATGCCGTCCGCGACCGGATCGAGTTCGGTGCCGACCTGCGGGCGGCCGAGTTCGACGAGGACGCGAGGCGGTGGAGGCTCACCGCTGCCGACGGAAGGCAGTGGACGTGCGACGCGCTGGTCCTCGGGGTCGGTGCCCTGCACGAGCCCAGGCTGCCCGACATCGAGGGGCTCGACGCCTTCGAGGGCGAGGTCATGCACACGGCGCAGTGGCCGGCGCAGGCCGAGCTGGATGGCAAGCGGGTGGCTGTCGTCGGCACCGGTGCGAGCGCCGTGCAGCTGATCCCCGAGGTGGCGCCGCGCGCCGCACACACCACCGTCTTCCAGCGCACGGCCGCCTGGACGCTGACCAAGCACGACCAGGAGTGGAGCCCTCGACGCCAGCGGTTGTTCGCCCGCTGGCCCGCGGTGCAACGACTGGTGCGCTGGCGCACCTACTGGGCGCTGGAGGCGCGGGCGCCGATGTTCGTGCGGCTGCCGGGCCTGGCCAGGCTCGTCCAGCGCCTGGCGCTGCGCGAGCTCGCCCGTGCGGTGCCTGACCCGGCGACCCGGGCGCGGCTGACCCCCGACTACACGATCGGCTGCAAACGGATCCTGCTGTCCAACGACTACTGGCCGACCTTCGCCCGCGACGACGTCAGCCTCGTCACCCAGGCGATCACGCGCGTCGAGCCGCGTGCCGTGGTCACCTCCGAGGGTCGTCACGAGGTGGATGTCCTGGTCCTGGGCACTGGCTTCGACGTGAGCGGCAGCACGGACCGCATCGACATCCGGGGGTTGGACGGTCGCACGCTGAGCGAGGCGTGGAGCGGGGGGATGCACACCCACCTCGGCATCACCGTCGCCGGTTTCCCCGAGCTCTACCTCCTGCTCGGGCCCAACACCGGGTTGGGCCACAACAGCGTCGTGACGATGATCGAGTTCGCGACCGGCTACGTCCTGAAGGCGATCGAGCAGGGGCGTCGTGGTGCGCGCGTCACGACCCAACAGGCGCAGGATGCCTTCACCCGCGAGATGCTGTCCCGGTCCCGGCACACGGTGTGGGCGACAGGGTGCCGCAGCTGGTACCTCGACCGGTTCGGCAACAACACCAGCCTGTGGCCTGGGACCACCGTCGGCTACTGGTGGCGCACCCGCTCCGTCGATGGTTCTCACTTCGCCCGAGTAGGCGAGCGTCCCTCCGCGCCGCCACGCTCCGAAGAGCCGCCCGCCGAACAGCAGTCCTCCGAGCGGCCACCCGCCGAACAGTCAAGGGATTCCATTGATGCACAAGCGATCTGAGCGCCACACCTTCGAGCCGAAGGTCTCCATCGTCACGGGTGGGGCCTCGGGGATCGGCCGAGCCATCGCGGCCGAGCTGATCGCCAGGGGCAGTCACGTGGTCATCGCCGACGTCAACGGCGAGGCAGCCGCCCGCACCGCGACCGAGCTCGGCGCCCGAGCCAGTGCTGCCACGCTCGACGTCGTCGACGGGGCGGCCGTCAGGGCACTCGTGCAGCAGGTGGTCACGGACCACGGACGGCTCGACGTGATGGTCAACAACGCCGGAGTCGCCATCGGTGGGCTCCTCGAGGAGCTCGACGAACGGCACTGGACCAAGGCGCTGGACGTCAACCTGCGAGGCGTGATCAACGGGGTCACGGCGGCATACGAGGTCATGCGTGCGCAGGGGAGCGGACACATCCTCAACACCGCGTCACTGGCCGGGCTCATCCCGGCGCCGGCGATGCTGCCCTACACGACCACGAAGCACGCCGTCGTCGGCCTGTCGACGGCCCTGCGCGCGGAGGCCGCGAGCCAGGGCGTGCGGGTGAGCGTGCTGTGCCCCGGCTTCGTCGACACCCCGATGCTCGACGACCTCTTTGAGGCGCCCGCCAGCTTTGGCGGCAGCAGCGTGCGCTCGCGGGTCCGCCTGCTCCAGCCCAGGTTCCTGACCGCCGAGCGCACGGCGACCCGAGCCGTCGACGGGCTTGCGGCCAACAAGGCGGTCATCCCTGTGGGGGCGATGGCCCACGTGACCTGGCGAGGGCTGCGCTACGTGCCAGGGCTGACCCGGGCGCTCATCCAGGCACAGGCAGGCGGCGCCCGGAGGCTGGTCGAACGGTCCGCGGACAAGGCTGCGTCGCGCGCCTGACGTCAGCCTGCAGGAGCTCGGCGCGGCACGCGCACGCGGCGGGCCGCAGGGTGCGCGCGGCTGGCCGGTGCAGGTGCGTCAGTTGCCGTTCGAGAGACCGACGAGCAGCAGGACGCAGGCCCCGGCGGCGAGCACGAACAGCACCGCGATCCCAGCGACAACTCCCAGCACGATGAAGCGGGTCTTCTCCACCACCAGGCCGGCGATGAACGCCGCGAACAGCCCGAGGTCGAGCCCGAGGGTGGAGAACTGACCCACCTCCGGGGGCAGCGACAGGGCATCGCCGACGGCGCGCGGGACCGCCTGGAGCGCGCCGGCGACGAACAGCACGGGCAGGCAGAGCAGCACGCCCATCCAGAACTTGAAGACGTTGGACCGGCCGCGGCGCGGTGGCTTCCACGCCTCACCCGGCGGGCGGGCGGGCGGTTGCCCCGGCGGCAGGCGCGGCGGCAGGCCCGCGGGCTGGCCGCCGGGACCACCCCCACGCGGCCGGCCGTACGGGTTGGCCGGAGGTTGCTGTCCGTACGGGTTGTCTGGTGGTTGCTCTGACATGACCGGTCCCTCTCACACGATCCACAGGTAGATGCCGGTGCAGGCGGCTACAGCCAGCAAGACCAGGTAGGCCAGGACAAGGCGGGTGTCGCCGAGCTTGCACTTGGAGCGCAGCAGCCCGTCGCGCCGGGCGCGGGCATAGCCGACGATGGCCAGCACCGCGAAGCCGAGCAGCGCCACGGGCCCCAGCACCCAGCCGAGCAGCGCGACCGTCGCGAAGACACACAGCCGCAACGGGTCGTACGGCGGCGCGGGCTCGGCGGCCGACTGGTCGGCGTGGGGTGGCGAGACCTGGCGCGGGTCACGTCCGCTGGTCATGACCTGGCCCCCTGAGCCATCGGCAGCCCCGCCGCCGTCGAGATCCGTTGCTGCGACAGGGGACGCCACGCCTGGACGGCGCAGAACGGCGCGCACTGGTGCCCGCCCTCGTCACTCACCGTCGCGACGTGGACGCAGCACTGGGTGAGCCGCTCCTCGATCATCGTGTTCATGTCCATGAACGGCTTCACCGTGATGCGGAGAACGCGTTCGCCGAGCAGCGCCCGGAGCTTCTCGCGCTGGCCCGGGAGCCGTCCCGCAGCCAGCGTCGCGAGGGTGCCGATCCCGAGGTCACAGCCGCTGCAGACGTCGCGCCAGATGTCAGCCATCGACGGGTGGGACAGCGATGACTGCTCCGAGAGCAGGTCGAGCAGGGACTGCTTCACCGCCGTCCGCAAGGAGACCGGCAGCGCGTCGTCGGCGATCCGGTTGGCGAGCACGTCGGGCTCGAGGTCGAGCCACTGCTTGAGGCGTTCGTGACCGACGAGGGAGACGAGCGAACGCCACGTGCCCGAGTCGTCACGCAACAGGTAGCCCACCGAGCAGCAGTGCGGGTGCGAGCAGGGCAGCGCGGTCAGGTCGCGCCAGGTCACCACGCCCGCGGTCTGTCCTTCCAGCCGGGCCAGCACCCCGGTGTGCGTGAGCCGGTCGTGCGCGTCGATTCCGGCACTGCGCCCGGAGCCGAAGACCGGCTGGATCGTCACCCCGCCGACGTGCGGCGTGTCGAGGGCACGCTTGACCACGAACCCGATCTCGTCGTCGTTCACCCCCAGCGCCGCGGTCATCGTCAGGGTGGTGAAGACGCCAGCGCCGGAGAGGCGGTCGATCGCCTGTTCCTTGAACCGGCGCAGGTCCGCGCCCCGGTGGTGGGTGGACGCCTGGGCCGACTCGCCGTCGTACTGCAGGTAGACCTCGACCCGCTCGCGGTGGCGCCGCAGCAGGTCGAGCATGGCGTCGTCCCTGGCGATGGTCAGGCCGTTGGTGTTGACCAGCACTCGCACGATCGGTCGGGCCGCGACGGCGTCGAGCAGCTCGGCCAGCCAGGGGTACAGCGTCGGTTCGCCCCCGCTGAGCATGAGGACGTCGATTCGACCGTTCTCACGGGAGAGGCGCGCGTCGATCGAGGCCAGCACCTGGGCCAGCGGCACCACCGAGGCCAGGGCTGGCGCCGACGCGGCGAAGCAGGTCGGGCACTTGAGGTTGCAGTGGTCGAGCAGGTCCTCGAGCAGGATGCAGGTGTGTTGGGTCTGCATCTCCGGCAAACCGTCGGCATAGGCCGCAGGCACCGGCGCGAAGTTGCCCACGACATCCGGCGTGTGCACCTTGGTCGGCGCGGTCCACTGCTCCAGGTAGGTCAGGATCTCCGGTGACTCGTCGTACAGAGTGCGCACCAGGCCGTGCGAGGCGCAGCCGCGTTCCAGCCAGATCCGGCCGTCCCGTTCCACGAGCCACCCCGACAGCCGGACCACCTCGGCCAGCGGACGGTCTGGTCGCTCCTCGTGGCACAGCGGGCAGAAGGCGTTGACGTAACGGTGGATGCGGTCGCCACGCAACGGCATACCGGGACCGGTGCGGGTGCTCACGCGACCACTGTCTCGTGCCGCAGGCCCCGGAAGGCGCCACGACGCGCCTGCACCACGATGCGGGCGAGCACCAACGGCACCGTCACCGCCAGGAACAGCTGGGGTCGGGTCAGCCCGAGCCAGACGACCTCGTTGCCCCGGACGTACTCGAGCAGGAAGCGGGCGATGCCATAGGCAGCGACGTACCAGACCAGCAGCTCGCCGCTCGGCACCGGCCGGTGGCGGAGCCACCACCAGATCGCTGCGAACGCGGCGGCGTGGAAGACGATCTCGTAGACGAAGGACGGGTGCAGGGGTATGCCGGCCGGCCCGCCCGTGCGCGCCGCCGCGGCGTGGTCGAGGGTGATCCCCCAGGACGTGCCGGTCGGAGTCCCGGGCAGCTCGGTGAGCAGGCAGCCGACCCGCCCCACGGCCATCCCCAGGGCCACGGCGGGGGCGAACAGGTCACCGGTGCGCGGCTGGTAGCCGCACAGGCGCTTGGCGACGTGGACGCCGGCCCAGGCGCCGACCAGGCCGCCCAGGATGCTGCGGTTGCCGTAGGCCCACTGCTCGGCCAGCGAGGCGTTCTCTCGCAGGTCGACGTGCTGTAGCCAGGTGCCGAGGCGCATGAAGACGGCACCGCCGACCAGCCCGCCGGTGACCACCACGAGAAGCCGCTCGTCCGTCGCGCCACGCCGTCGCGCTTCGAGCGCGAAGATGCCCATGGCCGTCAGCACCCCGAGCGCGACGAAGACAGCGTGCGTGTCGACGTCGAGCTCGAACCCGAGCAGGTCCCCGAGTGTCGGAAACACGGCCGCCCCCTTCTGGTCGGGGCCAAGCGTGGCACGGATGAACCACGGAACGGCGGCGGCGCGCGCGCGGCATACTTGGCCCGCCCCCGTGGCCCAACTGGCAGAGGCAGGCGACTTAAAATCGCCACAGGTGCGGGTTCGATCCCCGTCGGGGGCACCGTCTGCGGCTGGCGCCCGTCAGCCCAGCCCCGTCAGTCCAGCCCCGTCAGTCCAGGGAGCACGGGATCTTGGTGGCCTGCGCCGCGGCCTTGTCAAAAGCGGCGAGCTGCTTCTCGCCGGTCTTCCAGTTCTTGCGCCACGCGGCTGTCGCCTGGGCAGGAGTGAGGTGACCCATGCGCAGCATCTCCATGTCGTGCACGTGGTGTTCCCACGTGGACACGGCGGAGCGCGCCTTGGCGAGTGCCTTGCTGCGGGCCGTGATGGCACTGCCGCAGCTCTTGATCGCGACGACCTCCCCATATGGCGCGGCGTTGGCAACGGTCGGATCGAGCGCGGGACAGACGGCCGCGTTCGCTGCGAGCTCCTTGTCGGCTTGGCGGAAGGCCTTGGCGTTCTGGGTCGCCTTGACGCGGGTCTCGTCCCAGAAGGTCGTCGCCACCGAGAGGGAGATCTTGCCGGCGACCAGCAGGTTCATGGCGTCGATGTGCTTGTCGAACTGGGCCAGGGACACCTCTGCCGCGCTCAGCGGAGCCTGTTGGCGCAGGTTGGCCAGCCGGCACGTCTCAGCGGCCGCCGCCAGCCCCACCGCTGCGGTCGGTACGGCCGCCGGCGTCTGGCTGGGCGTGGCAGCCGACGGGCTGGAGGTGGCGGGGGTGGTGGCCCCGAGGGGCGCGGCATACCCCGTGGTGGGAGCCGGGGGGCGAGGGCTGGCTCCGTCGTCGCCGCCGAAGACCTGGCGCATCGCGACCAAGGGCAGGACCAGCGCGAGAACGCAGGCGAGGACCAGGAGGATGACTCGGCCCGGGGTGTACGGTGCCGGCTCGTCGTCGAAGGACATGGCTCTCACCTGCTCTCAAAGGGGGACGATCCAGTATTTGCACTCTCCCGGCCACACCACGTCCCTCAGAAGGATCAGGGCACGTCACCCAAATGGTGGACAGGTCACCCAAATGGCGAAAATGGGACCACGGCGCTGGCCTCGACCCTGTGGATGGGAACTTCCAGGGTGTCCCCGCACGTACTCTGGGGTGAGCGGCCGACCGCAGGACCGCCCTACGCCTCCAAGGAGACACGCATGGCCAGCAACCCGGTGTTCGACCGGATCGAGAAGGAATCCCGTCAGGGCTACGCCGGGTTCGGCCGCGGTGGAGCACCCGCCCAGCAGGCTCCGGCCGGCATGGCCGCGACGGACGGCATGACCAGCCAGCAGCTGCAGGACCTCTACAACCAGCCCGCCGCCGGCCCGGTCCAGACCAAGCGCCTCACCATCGACGACGTCGTCATGAAGACGACCGGCCTGTTCGCGATCGTGCTCGTCATGGCTGTCGTCGGCTGGCAGCTGACCCCCCGCTACGGCATCGGCCTCATGCTGGGCGGCATCGCCGTGACGCTCGTCCTCGGTCTGGTCATCGCGTTCAAGAAGACGATCAGCGTGCCGCTCATCGTCACCTACGCCGTGGTCGAGGGCCTGTTCGTCGGTGCGATCAGCAACTACTACAGCCTGGCCTTCGACCCGCCCGAGCAGACCGACATCTTCCGCGGAATCGTGGCCCAGGCGGTCATCGCGACCCTGTCCGTCTTCGCCGGCACCCTGCTGGCCTACAAGACGGGGCTCATCAAGGTCACCGCGAAGTTCCGCCGCATCGTCACCATGGCCGTGATCGGCTACGCGATCTTCTCGCTGATCAACCTCGCCTACGCCTGGATCGGCAACCACGCCTTCGGGATCGGTGGCACCGGCGCGTTGGGCATCGGCATCTCGCTGTTCGCCATCGGGCTGGCCGCGGCGATGCTCGCGGTCGACTTCGACTCGATCGACCGGGCCATTGCCGCTGGAGCTCCCGAGAAGTACTCGTGGCTGCTGGCGCACGGCCTCATCGTGACGATCGTGTGGCTCTACCTCGAGATCCTGCGCCTGCTCGGGCGTCTGCGCAGCAACTAGCGTGGCCCCGAAATCACCTGTCCCGCAGGAGGTTTCGGCGCAACTTCAACGCGTGGTCCGGCGGTGGCAGCAGCTGCCGCTGGACCGCGCGTTGTCGGGTATGCCGCGGGTGCGGGTGCTGCTCGCCGACCTCGCCGGCGCCGCTGGCCCGGTTCCGGACCTCGGACCAGCGGTGGTCATGGACCAGCTGACCGTCCTGGTCTACGACGCGTGCGAGGCGGGCGGGGCGGCGGCGCCCCCTCTGGCCCAGCGCCTCGGTGAGCTGCTCCGCGAACTCGCCTGACCCGGCACGCCTGGTTGCCTTGGGGCTTCGGCTGTGGACAACTGGTGCCGTAACGGCGCCGTATCTGCTGCCGTATCTGGTTGCGCTGCAACGGGTTTCGTGATCGGTGGAGTGTCAGACCTGGTTGTTAGGTTGGGTTCATGGGTGGGGGGATGTCGTTCGAGGAGCGGCGCGCGGCGGTGGAGCTGGCGTGCCGTGCCCTGATCGGTGTCGAGGGTGAGCTGTGGGCGGCGGGCGGGGCCGAGCTGGGTGGGTTCGCGTCGCTGCTCGACCAGCTGGGGGTGCGGGCCGACGCGGCCCGGGTGGAGGTGCTGGCCGAGGCGGTCGACCGGGGTGAGGCCGGGTCGGGCCGGACCGGGGCGCACGCCTGGCTCCTCGAGCGGTCGCCGTCCCTGCGGGCGGGTGGGTCGGCGCGGGTGGTGCGGGTGGCGCAGGCCGCCCACGACGACCGGTATGCCGGGTTGACCGCCGCCGTGCGTGAGGCCCGGGTGCCGTTGGTGACGGCGGCGGTGGTGGTGGAGGAGTTCGAGCGGCTCCCGCCGCGCCTGGCCGCCGGGGCGGACGGGCCGGTGCTGGGCGGGCTGGTCGAGGTGGCGTCGTGGGGGCGTCCCAAGGATGTGCGCGGGCTGCGCGAACGCCTGGTGGCGGAGTACGGGGCCGAGGGTGAGTTCCAGGGTGAGCAGGACCGGGCGCATGAGCAGCGGTCGTTGTCGCAGCCGTCCGGGCACGGCACCGGGGTGTTCGAGTACGCGATGGTGGTCGACGCCGAGGCGAAGGCGGTCATCGAGGCCGCCGTGCAGGGACTGTCGGCGCCCCGGCCGGCGCAGGGTGAGCCGGACCGGCGGCCGTCGGGGCAGCGGCGGATGGACGCCCTGGTGGAGGTGCTGCGCCGCGGGGTGGCCTCGGCCGGTGGGGTGGCCACCACCCCCAAGGCGGAGCTGTTCGTGACGGTGTCGCTGGAGGACCTGGTGGCCCGGTCGAATGCCGCGACCGTGTTCGGGTCGGGGGAGGCGGGCACCCTGATCGGGCCGGACACGGTCCGCCGGATCGCGTGTGACGCCGGGGTCGTGCCGGTGGTGCTGGGCACCG
>NZ_JBFUEM010000002.1:0-573264 GCF_056403955.1 Pedococcus sp. P2_E2 | reverse complement strand
GTCCAGGCGAACGCCGCACAGCATTCCCGCGCGCACGTCGAGGGCCGTGAGCCGGGAGTCCGTGAGCAGCGTGACGCCGTGCTCCAGGTGCAGCCTCCGAAGATGGGTCGCGACACGCGGACCGAGCGTCCGGGCAGTCGGCAGAGGCGAGCTGTCCACCAGGGTGGTGACGTGGCCGGTCGCTGCGGCGTGCGAGGCGACCTCGGCACCGATCAACCCTCCCCCTATGACCACCACCCGCCGCTGAGGCGCCGCGAGAGCCGCCCTGAGCGCCGCGCCGTCCTCGAGCGTGCGCAGCACGAAGACACCGTCAACGCCACGGTTCAGCATGGCCGGCATCCGCGGCCGGGAACCAGTCGCCACCACCAGGCCGTCGAACGGTACTCGCTGGCCACCGTCGACGGTGATGAACCGTGTCGCCAAATCCAGACCCGTGACCCACTGCCCCAGGCGCCAGTCGATGTCGAGCTGGCCGGGCTCGATCGCGAGGCCCCCTTCGTTGACGTCCCCGGAGAGGAACCCCTTCGACAGGGGGTAGCGGTCATAGGGTCGGTGGGTCTCGGCGCCGAACACGGTGAGCTCGCCGTCGTACCCGAGACCGCGCAACCGGGTGGCTATCTGGTGCCCGGCCAGCGAGGCCCCGACGATGATGATTCGTCTCATGTCACCGGGCATCGGCGGTGTCCTCACTGGCTCCGCCGCGCCCATGGGAAAGGGGGCTCCATGGGCGCGGCGGATGTCCTTGGTGGTCCACCTACCTGCGGGACCTTGGCGGGTCCGGGCAGGTGGGTCCGGGCAGGTGGGTCCGGGCTGGTGGGTCAGCGAACGCTGGCTGGTCCGGGCTGATGGTTCCCGGCTGGTCAGCGGATGGTGAGGTCCTTGGTGAGGACATAGAGGTTGCGCGGGTCTGGTTTGAAGCCCTGGACGCGGGGGCGCAGCGCGGTGACCAGCGATTCGTGCACCAGGAACACCCCGCCTGCGTCGGCCTGGAGCTTCTGCGCGATCTGGCCTTCGATCTGGTGCCGGGCGTTGGCATCCTCGGTCCCGGCGGCCTTGTCGATCAGGGCGTCGGTCTGCGGGTCGCAGTAGTGGGCGATGTTGAAGGTGCCCTTGCAGCTCCAGTCCGAACGCAGGTAGCTGAGCGGGTCAAAGGCATCGATCAGGTAGCCACGGGAGAACAGCGCCGCATCGAAGTTGCCGGCCAGCAGGTCCGGCTGCACCGCAGCGTTGGTTCCCGTCCTGATCTTGACCTTGACCCCGAGCTTGGCCAGCTGGTCCTGAATCACCGCTGCCAGGTCCGCGAACTCCGGCCGGTCGGTGTAGGCGACGAGGGTGACGGTCAGCGAACCGGGCTTGACTCCGGCCTGCGCCAACATGCTCTTGGCCTGGTCCAGGCTCGCCGTGATGGGCTGAGCACCCTGCGGCGCCCACGGGTCCGTCGGCGCGAACGGGCCGACGGCGGGGATCGCCACATCGTGATAGATGCTCTTGGCGATCGCGCTGGTGTCCAGCGCCGACTGGAACGCCTTGCGCACCGCCGGGTTGTTGAACGGCGGCCGGGAGTTGTTCAGCAACATGACCGCGGTACGCGGTGACTGGATCTTCTCCACCTTGACCGTGGAGTCGCCCTGCAGCTCCGGCACCGACACCGCCGGGACCACCGCGGCGATGTCCGCCTCACCGGTGCGCACCTGCGTCACCCGGGTCGGACCGGACCCGATGAAGCGGATCTCGACGCTGGCCAAGCCGGGCTTGCCACCCCAGTAGCCGTCGTTGCGGACCACCTGCAGCGACTGGCCGGCCACTTCCTTGGCGACCTTGAACGGGCCCGTGCAGGTGCCCTGGATGTTGAGCTGGGCACCCTGGTAGGCCTTCGGGGACAGGATGGCCGTGTTGGGGCTGGCCGTCCGCAACGGCAGCAGCACATCGGGCGCCGGGGTCGTGATCTGCACCGTCCCGGCATCCACCGCCTGAACCGCGGACACCGACTTGGGGTTGAACGACCGGGCCGGCACCTTGGCCTGCAGCAGGTGGTTCAGCGCACCCGCGACCGCCTGGGCATCCATGGCCGTGCCGTCCTGGAACTTCACACCCTTGCGCAGCGTGAACTTCCACTCCGTCGGGCTGACCCGGGCCCACGACTCGGCCAAAGCCGGGTTCAATGCCCCGTCGGCCGCGTTGCGGGTCAGCGTTTCCGAACACCCCGCCCGCGAGAGCAGCTGGGCATCGTCGCTCTCCAGCGCCCACGCCGCCACCGGCGCAGAGAACTCGTCGTACACCAGGTGGCCACCACCAGCGCCGGTACCGTTCGCCTGCCCATCCCCACCGCCCATGCCGCAGCCGGCAGCGGTCACCGCGACCAGCGCCGGACCAACCACCCAACGAAGCCGAGCCCTCATCACCCCGCCCCCGCACCGAGGAGTACTCGTCTCCCCCACCAGTGATGACTTCAAACGGTCAGATGACATCTCGCGCTCCCTTCATTACGGACATTCTTTCGATTCGGTTGGACCAGCCAGCGCTGGTCGATGAAGCTGACACCACCACGACCCCAAGTCAGAGACCCGACGCGGGCCGACCACCCTGAAGGGCTGCGTACCGGTGCGACGGCATACGAGGACACCCCTGACGTACATCGGGTTTCCAAGTCACGATGCCTGACGGCACCGGCTCCCGACGAAGGCGAAGCGCCACGACGCCACCGCCTACCCCACGACCCCGACGCCCATCGCCCAACCGACCAGGTAGGTCGCGCCCGCAGCGATGGCACCGAACGCCAGCTGCCGGATAGCGCTCAGCCACCACGGGACACCCGTGGCCAGCGCCGCGACACCACCGGCGACGAGCAGACCCACGCCACCCACAGCGAGGCCGAGGGTGAGTGAGGTGAAGCCGAGCAGGAATGGGATCAGCGGAACCAGCGCACCGGCGGAGAAGGTGAAGAACGACGACACCGCCGCCACCTGCGGCGAGGGCTTGTCCTGGGGGTCAAGACCCAGCTCCTGCGTCACGTGAAGCAGCGCGGCCTGCTCTGGGTCGGCATGGACCTGACGCGCAGCATCCTCCGCCGTGGCATGGGACATTCCCATCTCGGCGAACATCTCAACCAGTTCTCGCTCCTCAGCCGGGCCGTTCGCGGCGATCTCCGCACGCTCCTTCGCCCACTCGCGGTCGACCTGCTCGTTCTGGGTCTTCACGGACGTGAACTCGCCCATCGCCATCGAAAACGCCCCAGCCACCAGCCCGGCAAGACCGGTGAGGACGATGTAGTGGGGATTGGCCCCGGCGCCACCAACACCCGCAACCAAGGCGATGTTGGTAACCAGTCCATCCATGGCGCCAAAAACCGACGCCCGAAGGGCACCACCAGAAACGTCCGCGTGGGTGTGGCCGACCTCTGCGCGCCCCCTGGGCGCTGCGCTTATCAATCTGCTCATGCGGAGGATCGTAGAGCGATGGCGGAATGTCGATCCAGAGATATACGGCAGATCCAGACGATCAGCTGCTCAGGATGAAAAGTTCGCGCATGCGTATAGGAAGCACCGTTGCAACGGTATATTTTGTCCGACTGCACCGTCGGCATGATCAGCCGCAAAATCTCTGAGACTGCGCCGGCTACTGGCCGGCCTCTCGTCGCTTCGCACCCCTTGGCCGACGCAACCCAGCCTCTGCGCGTAACGGTCGGTGACCTACTCGTCAGACAACACTCTTTTGGGTCGTCAGCAGTACTGCAGAGGGCTGCCGCGCATGCGTAGCAACTGGTGGTCTGCCAGCGGGTAGGTGACAGGATGGATTGTCCCGACCGGGCGCCGGCTGAGATGTTGCACGAGATGTCGCACGTCGAGCCAAAAGTGGCTGCTGCCATGGGCGTTCGTCTCTGTCTGAAAATCGGAAGGTCGGGGTTCGACCCGCCCCGCCCCCCAAGAAAAAGCCGCAGGTCAGAAACTGACTGACCTGTCGCTGTGTGGTTTCAACGAGGCTGCATCCCACGGGGGTCATCGACCGCGAGTGACCGTGGGTCGCCCTCTTTGGCCAAGAGATGTCGCACAAGTTGTCGCACGACGATGTCGATCCTCAGCCAGCCCTCGAAAAGGACGCAGGCAGCCCTTCGCGGGACGAAGAGTTCAACTGAGCTCTAACGCGGGATTGAATCGCGGGCACGAACGACCCCGGGGTAAACCGGTCGGCCGGACGAAACGAGGCCGGGACTCCGAGCGGCTAACGATCGACAGGCTGCTGAGTTCGAATTGGCACGAGCGAGGGGTGGACGATTAGCGCCTCGACGCCGTACACGGATGCGATGGCAGCGACGCCAATACCGGCCGCGTGAAGGCCGGAGAGGGCTACTGGCTCACCGTCTCCGTAGTCCAGAATGACGTGGTCTGCGGCGATGTCGACCTGCAGCCCCACAACGCCGTTCCACCAAAGGGAGGTCCAGCCTCCATCGAGCAGTCTGCAGAGAAGTCTCTGGTCGCTGATCAGGACGTTGGCGGGGCGGGCTTCGCCCCAGCTCCCCGAGCTCTGCATCCGAAGCCATGCTTCGGTTGACCGATAGACGGTTTCATCGGGTGCCAGGACAATCCCGGCGTTCAAGGCGTCGAAGGCACGTGAAGGCGAGCCTCGGCCCAGTTCGATAGCCAGGGATCGCGCGTCGTCGTAGGCAGCGCTCCGTTCGTGCGCCAGCTGCGCTGGGGCAGCCGCTCCGCTCCGTAGGCTCACATCTGCACACCTTCCCTCGTGACGCCCTGCTCAACAGAGTGCCCCAGGGTGCCGACATTCGCCCGTTCAGCGCGTGTGATTGCGAGCGCCGCTTCGACGGCGGCTTGAGCCAGGCGCCTCTGCGTCTCTTGCTCAACGGATGGTGGCTCGGTGGTTCCGAGGACAGAGCGGTCGGTGATCCCCCAACGCTCCCGATAGGCAGCCACGGTGGCCACTCTCAGCATCCACTCTTCGCCGCGCAGTGGGTCGGCGGGGCGCCGGCCCAGCTGCGCCGCCCACGCCTGCCCGTTCCTGACAGCAGCCTCCGCAGCGGCTCGGGCTCGCTCCTCGATGAGGCGAGCGCGGTCGTCGAGACCGTCCTGCAGGTCCGACTGGGCCGCGAAGACCTGCTTCATGAAGAGGCCAGCAATGCGCCCCACATTCACCTGGCGCGTGCGATCAGCACCCTGAATCCAGCGGTCCACTCGACCATGGAGCACGGCCGCCGGGTCATCGGCGGAGGCCAGTGTCCGACCCCCCACCAGAGCCGGCAGGTGATGCCCGACGTTTAGTCCCAGTGACTCCGCCTCACGCAGCGCGACGAGCAGCGGGCCGTACGCCTCAGACTCGGTCACACCCAGGGTGTCCTCACCGTTGCCAAGGCAGCCGCGCACCAGGGCGTCGTACCGCTCGCGCTGCGCGAGACCAGCAATCGTCTCGTACTCCGCCCACAAGCGAGTTATGGAGTCCTGCTCCGCCCACTCGGCTCTCATGGTCTCAGTTGCCGACAGGTCGGCTCCGCGCGTCTGGAGGACCGTTCGGAGCACGTCACCGGCGTCGCGTTCCGTCGGAATGCCGTGCTGGGTATCCATGTCCGGGTCGTACATCGTGTCGACATAGAGCCTGTTGGACTCGCGTCCCCGTGTGGCAGATACGTAGAGGACCTCTCGCTGGGTCGTCACCGATACGAACGCATGAGCGGTGTCGACTGTCCTGCCCTGCGCTCGGTGAGCCGTGGTGGCGTAGCCCAGCTCGAGGTGCTCACGCGCGTAATTGGCGGGGAGGACCACCTGCCGGCCGCCCGGCATACCCATCCCGGTAGTGCGCGAGACGGTCACTGCTCCGTCTGCGGCGACGGCGACCACGACCCACTGGTCGCCGTTCTTGACCCACCCCCGGCCGCAGGAGAGGCGCCTGTTGTTCTCCCTAGTGACCACGAGGTCCCCAACAGCGATGTGTTCGCTGTTGCTCGTCTGTATGCCGCTTCGCGCGACCCGACCTGCCGCCACGAGATCTGCTCGTGCCCGTTCGTTTAGGGCTGCCACGGTCTCCTTGTCGGATGCAATCATCAACGAGCGGCGACCACCCTCGACGTCCTCGCGCCACCCGGCATACATCAGATCGAGCATCGACTCGCGGTCGCCGCCCTCGACACGGCCCTGCGATTGGTAGTCGTCCACGGCCTCCACGCGTCCGATCCTCAGGTTCACTGATGCCGTCTTCTCCCAATGGTTGACGAACCTGCGAACGTCGGTGAGCTCGGGCACCACGTCGCGGTCGCGGGCGAGCAGGTGGAATGCTCCGCCTGCCTCGACGGGGCTGAGCTGGGCCCAATCGCCCACCAGAACGACTTTCGCGCCGGCGTTCTGCGCCGACTCTGTGAGACCGTCGAGTCCGAAGGTGCCCGCGAGTGACGCCTCGTCCACGATCACGAGCTGGCCGGGATGCAGCCGCCACTGGTTGACCTCAGCGGTGAGCTCCTCGATGCGCCTGCGCAGGAGCGCGGTGCGCATCGATGGTCCCTGACGGCGCATCTGGGCGCGGAGACGGTCGATCTCCGCAAGCCGTTCGGGCTCACGGGAATGCTCGGTGAGCCACTTGCTCGTATTCTCCGTGGGGATCCCACACTCGTGCGCCAAGACTTTCGCCGCCGCCGCGGAGGGGGCAAGGCCGATCACGGAGCCAGCGCCGAATACCTTCTCCCACACGGTCCGCAGTCCGGACATGCTAGTGGACTTGCCGGTGCCCGCAGGTCCAACGAGGAGGTCGAGAGGGCGGCCAGAGGTCGCGATCTGCTCGATCGCCCGGACCTGATCGGCGGCAAGCTGGTGCGCCCGACCAGGCAGCTCGGCTTCAGCCACATCGGCGACTTCCTGTATGCCGGTGCGTGGTCCATCGGTGCGCCGGCTCGCCTCCAGAAGTCTCGCCTCCGCCTCTAGCAACGCCTGCGTCGTGTAGACCTCGTGCCCGCGAGCGCGGAATCGCGAAGTCCCATCGGCCCGTGTGAAGGGCTTCGGCGTGTGCGCCAGCTCCGGGGCACTGAGGGACAGGGACTCCTGCAACGCGAGGTCCAGGGTGCGCTCGACGACGGCCATTCGGTCGTCGGCGCTGACGAATCGCACGCCGTGTACCTGCCGCAGGACCTCGGCGAAGACGTTGGCCAGGGAGAAGGTCGCCCGCTTTGTAGCGACCGTGTCGACGGCGATGGAGGCAACCTCGGCGAGCATCTCGGTGGTGAGGTCGTCGGCGCGAAGGAGTGGCAAGTCGTTCCTCTCCCCCAAGCCTTTGACCCACGCGACGGGCTCGTCCCGTAGGACGCTCTGGGCCCGTGTGCGCCATACCTCGACGAGGTCGGCCAAGGGTTTGACGTGCTTGTCCGGACGGGTCTCCAAGGTGGCGCGTTGCCGGAGCCGCAGCATCTCCCGACTGCTGGGTCCGCGCCCGTGGGCCTCCACGAAGGCAGGGACGAGCTTCTCGGTGGCGGTCTCGATGGCCGACGAACGCCTGGAGAACTCCCGTTGCAGTGCTTCCGAAACGCCAGCCACCTCGTACTTAGGAACCGCAGAATGGGCTCGGCGCGCGGGGTCCCATCCCCAGCCCAGAGCCTCGGTCAGCAGATCGGAGAGGACGCCGTTGTACATCTCGGAGAGCCCGACCGCGGAGCGAAACAGCGCGCGAGAGTCCAGGGTTCGCCACACGCCGTCGTGGCTCTGCACACGGTTCATCACGGCGACGTGAGTGTGCATCTGCGGGTCGCCGGCCCGTGAGTCCCAGTGGTCGAACGCCGCGCCGACGATCCCGCGGATGTCTTCCTGGACGACGCCGTTCTTCCCTGACCGGGAGCTGAAGACGCTTCGCTCGGCAAAGGCCACCACGTAGGCAAGCGCCCTCTGATGGGCGTCGTAGATAACCCCCTGCGTCCCTGCGTCGGCGAGAGCCCACGCGACGCTCACGCTCTTGGGCGCACTGAAGGTGAGGTCGAACCCCGCGACAGCGCGGGCCAATCTGGTCTCCGCGATCCGCTCCTCGCGCTTGATGTTGAGGACCGCCTCCTCGCGAGTCTCGCCGCTGAGCCCCGTAATCTCGCGAGCGATCCGGCTAGCCACCCGATCGCTGAATGAGGCGGCGGGTCGCCGCGGCGGCCGGCCAAGTTGCTCACCCGTCAGGGGATCCTGCAGCATGCCGAGCATCCGGAAGAGGTGCTCCTCGGTCACCCGGCTGCCTCGCCTAACCCCGTTCCCTCGATCGAGGCCCGCGAGACCTTCGCCGAGGAACCGTCCCGGTGGGGTGCCCGACTCCGCGTAGTAGCGAGTCAACGCGGACGCCTGCTGCGAGGCCCCGTCGCTCTGCGCGACGGAACTCATCAGGTACTTGTAGCCACTGCCGAGCGTCATCCGGCGGATCGACATCGTCATGTGAGCAGTCCATTCCGTCGTCTCGGTGGGCGCCGTATGCGGGTGTTCTGTCGCACCGGCTACCGCCGCCGCGATACACGACGAGAATTGAAGAGGCCTCGGATGCCAGAGGTGTGCTGATGGAAAGGGCGGTGGTGCCGATGGGAGGAAGCGGCGGGTCGCGTGGCGGACGGTGTGCCGAGGGCGGGCCGAGGACCGGTGACACGGAGCCGGGCAGGTTCGGGTCGGGGGTGGGAGGCAGGGCTGTACCGGTCGAGCGGTAGACGACGCATCAGGTGAGACCAGTCGAAACCCCAGGAGCGCTGCCATGTCCCGTCCCAGCCGAAGGCCTTTGGACGAACGAGCTCGCCACCGACTTCGTGAGGCGCAGCAGATGGAGAGCCAGGCAGTTGCTGCGGTCCACGCCGCCGACACAGCCAAGGAGGCTGCACAGGCGAAGCTGGACGCGCTCGTTCGTCAGCACCAGGCCCGAATCGAGACAGCTGAGGAACGGCTCAACCTCGCCAGAGCGGAGCTGGTGTCCGTATCAGGCATCGAACGGACCGCCACCCTGCTGGACCAGCCGGTGAGCGTGCTTCGGGCAGCTGCCCGCGCCACCAACGTGACACGCGCGCCCGAGCCGGCCACGCGGCATACGGAATCGCCGTCCTAGCGCGAAGTTGTCCACAACCAAGCGGACTCCGGTGGTTCTTTGTCCTCTTTTGGCTATATTTCAAGGGCGTGTCCTCAGAGACTTCGAAGGGTCGCAGCATGGCAAGCGGGGCGGTGGGAGAACGGATCGCGGCGTACCGGCGTCGTCGCGGCCTCAGTCAGGCCGCGTTGGCGGGCCTGGTCGGGCGGTCAGAGTCCTGGCTGTCGCAGGTCGAACGCGGTGTGCGTTCGGTCGACCGTTTGTCGGTTCTCCTGGACCTGGCGCGTGTGCTGCACGTTGATATGGAGTCGCTCTCGGGCCGTCCGTGGCAGGTCCAGCCGAACGGCGGGGCCTTCGGCGCCGGCCTGGCCGAACTGCGCACCTGCATGACGCGCTACGACCACATGCTCGGCGACTCGACGCCCGCGGTCCTGACTCTTGCTCAGCTGCAGGCTCAGGTGGTGGGGGTCCATCGCAGCTACCAGGCCGCGCACTACGAGCAGGTGGTCAGTGAGTTGCCCGCACTGCTCGGGCAAGCCGAGCGGCTGCGCCTAGAACTGGCGCAGACTCCGGAGGAACGCGAAGGCCACCTGATCTACGTGTCGGCGTATGCGGCGGCGGCAAAGTTGGTCACCAAGCTGGGAGCTGGTGATCTCGCGCTCCTCGCCGCCGACCGCGCCGCAACTGCTGCTTACACCGCTGAGTCCGACGTGGCATCGGGGATGGCGGCCTACCAGGTGGCGTGCGCCGTGCTGCGAGCGGAGCAGCCGCAGGACGCCGAACACCTGGCCGTCGGCATGGCTGAGCGGCTGGAACGCACAGCGCGATCCGACTCCCCCGTCATCGTCTCCTTGTGCGGCGCACTTTGGCTGATCGCCGCGGTCATCGCCGCGCGGCAGACCGAACAGTGGACCGCATGGGAACGGCTCGAGCGCGCGCAGCGAATGGCCAACATGTTGGGTGAAGACGGCAATCACGCCTGGACAGCGTTCGGCCCGACCAACGTTGCGATTCACCGGGTTTCGGTCGCGGCCGAGTTGGGCGATCCAGGCGAGGCGCTGCGCGCAGCCGCAACCGTCGACACAGAGCGGCTTCCATCCGGCCTGGCGAGCCGGCGCGCCCAGGTGCAGCTGGACCTGGCTTGGGCACAGGCTCAACGCAAGCGCGATGCCGAAGCGACCCTGCATCTGCTGGATGCCGAGCGGGTGGCGCCAGAGGTCATCCGGCACAACGTCATCGCCCAGGAGCTGGTCCGGGAGATGCTCGCGCGAGGAAAGAAGGCGCAGACACGATCGCTGACTGACCTCGCCACGCGGGCCGGTCTGCTCCACTAGGGATGTGTCTACCTGCCTGCTCGTCGTCACCGGCGCCCCCCTGGCGAGCCGCTGCTCCGATATTGCCGAGGCCCTGAGCGAGGCCGGCTGGCAGATCGAGGTGGTCACCACCCCGTCCGCCGGCGCTTGGGTCGACGAAGCGACCGTCTCGCACCTCAACTCGGCCCTTGGTCATGGCGAGACGAGTTCGGCCGAGCCCGACGTGGTCGTCGTCGCGCCGGCGACGTTCAACACGGTGGCCAAACTGGCGGCCGGTATTGCTGATACGTACGCGCACAGCCGATTGTGCGAGGCACTCGGACAGCGGATCCCGATGGTGCTTGTGCCCATGATCAACAACAAGCTCTGGGGCCACCCAGCTCTCTCCGGGCATCTGGACAGGTTGTGCGAGGCGGGCGTCGCTTTGGTGGACTGCCAGTCCGGCGGACCTGAACCAAGGGCCGTCAGCTCTGGCACGGGCGACGAAGTTGTCGAGCGCTTTGATCCATCCTGGATCGTGGCTCGTCTTCTCAGCCTGACGAGCGGCACGTAGAGGCGCGGCCCGGCCGCGAGGCGTGCGCCGCGCTGTGAGTGGACGTTGGAGGAGTACTGCACTGCGGGCATTGGCGGCGGAATGACGCGGACTCGGGATCGAGCCATTGATGCAGGCGATGCATGCCTATGGTTCGAAGGGTGGCGGTGAATGAAGGGGACGGACTGGGCTACACGGCGATGGCGCTGGAAGTCGCAGCCCTGGGTGTTGTGGCAATCGCCTTCATCCCCGACCTGTTTCAAGAAGTCGCAACGATCATGCTGATCATCGCCGTCGGAGTGATCATGTTCCTGTTCGCGGTCATCTTGGCCATCTTGGCCATCAAGACCAAGAGACAGCAAGGCGAGCGCCCAACGGTCGCGGCTGCCGCTTTGGTGCTTGGCCTTCCTCCGCTGGTTCTGGGACTGTGGCTCCTCGCGCAGTCGGTCTACTGCATCTCCGGTCGTGACTGCGGGGAAACGGGTTGACCCCAGTCGCCCGAACCGGACGAGGCGATGCCTGGTCTCGCGATCCCGCCGTCGTACCTGTGGTCCCGATCACCACGTTCGCTCTTCGTTGGCCCTCTCGCGGCTCCGCAACTGAAGTGCAGGTCGATCGGCGACCCATCCTTGTGTGCGGCTGGGAGGTATGGGTCGTGCGAACGGCGGGAATCCGCTAGTGGCCTGGTGGCAGGAACGGCGCCACGAGCCGTACGCGCTTGGCCGGCTTCCCGGTGCGCTCCTCGTAGGCGTCGGCCGACGCGAGGGTCTTGTGGATGAGCCTCGAGGCGATGAACCGTAGGGGCTCGGGTTCCCAGTTGCGGGTCTGGTGTCCGACCCATGGAAGCGAGGTCAGGTCCGTGCTGTGGCCCAGGATCAGGTCGCGCATGGTACGGCCGGAGATGTTGGAGGCGGTGACGCCGTGACCGCCGAACGCACCGACGAAACCGAGTCCCGTCTGGCGGTCGAAGGTCGTTCTCATGCACCAGTCGCGGGGTACCGCCAGGGAACCGCCCCAGTGATGGGTGATGCGCGCCTTGGCCACGGTCGGGAACGCCTCGCGCAGGGTCTGGCACAGCCGCTCGTAGACGCCGGCGTCCTGCTCGTTCTCGGGTGAGATCGGGTTGTTCAGTCGGTACGGCGCTCCTCGGCCGCCCACCACGATCCGGCCGTCGGTCGTCCGTTGGGCGTAGTAGAAGAGGTGCCCGATGTCGGAGTACCCGATGCCGTCCCGCCACCCGAGCTCGTCCCACGTCTCCTGCGGGAGCGGTTCGGTGGCGATCAGCAAGGAGTAGAGGGGCAGGAAGCTGCGTCGCTGGCCCCGCTCACGGATCGTGTACGACTCCGTTGCCCGGACCACGACATCAGCCGAGATCCGTCCGTTCTGGCACTGGACCACCTTCGGTCCCAGGTGGTGTGCCGGAGTCTGCTCATAGATCTTGACGCCGAGGCGCTCGCAGGCGTCGGCGAGCCCGCGAGCCAGGCGAGCGGGGTCGACGCGCGCACAGTGGGGCGTGTAGGACGCGCCGAGGAGACCCTCGGGCCCGTGGAGGAACTCTGCGCACTCGTCGGCGCTGAGGAACCTGATGTCCTCGGGGCCGAGCCCGAAGCGGTGCTTTGCCTCAATTCGGGCGCGCACGCGCTGCAGCTGCGGTTCGGTGGTTGCCACGGTGAGCGCCCCGGCCTTCTTGTAGCCGCAGTCGATGCCTTCGGCCGACACGACGCGGCCGATCTCGTCGATCCCGTGCTGGACCTCGCGCTCGGCTCGATGGACGCTGTCCCAACCGCTGCGTCGTGCGTAGCGCGCGCCGCTGCCGGCGATTCCAGACGAGACAAAGCCGCCGTTGCGACCGGCAGCGCCGAATCCGGCGATCTCGGCCTCGACCACCGTGACCCGCAGGGACGGGTCGGCCTTCTTGAGGTAGTACGCCGTCCACAGCCCGCCGAATCCGGCTCCGACGATTGCGACATCACAGGTGTGGTCGCCCGAGAGCTGTTCTCTCGGCGTCAGATCCTGGACCACCCCGTCGAGCCACAGGCTCCGCGCCCACGGGTTGTCCGGTGCCGGTGGGGGACCGGACAAACCATCTGGCCCGCTCTTCGGGCGCTCAACTTGAAACACAACTTCACCTCTCCTACTCATGCCACAATGCCGGCTTTGACAACGATGCACCGCATGCCTCGACCTCTCCTATCCATTCGTGGGGGCCGTGACGGCCGCCTCTGCAAGCACCGACGCCAGCTGGGCCATGCCCGAGTTGGGGCTCGAGAACACCGGGACGGACAGGGCTCCCGCTTCGAGAGTGGCGACCACCCTCGCCATCGACGCCTGTGCGAGCACGATCGCGTCCACGTCCCCCGCCAGTTCCATGAGTGCCTCACCGATGATCGCGTCGTGCCCGGCACCGTCGCCCGACTTGATCGCGGCGAAGGCCTCGGCCTTCAGTACGGGCACCACCTCGACGTCCTTCTCCAGGCCTTGAGCGCAGCGTCGCAGCAGGTCCACGGTGGGGTTGAGGGTTGAGGCAACAGTTGCCAGCACGCCTATCCGCTTACCGCTGTCGATGGCGGCCGACGCCATTGGTTCGTCGATCCGCAGAACCGGTACCTCGACAAGTTGTGAGGCGATCTCCACTGCAGGTCCGATCGAGGAACAGGTGGCAAGGACTGCCACCGCACCACTATCCGCGGCCGACAGGATGTGGTCCACTACTCGGCGGTTGACCGAATGGGTGAGCCCGCCGGCTGTGATCGCATCCTCCAGCAGGGACTCGTCCACGATGTTGGAGATCTTCACATCGCCTGGGAGTCCCTTCGCAAGTTCCTGAAAGACTGGGACCAGCCCGGCGACCGTGTGAACAAGAACAACCCGACGCATAGTGCTCGTTTCCTCCTCCTGCAAGCGATGAAGCACCATCCAGTTCGCCACCCGGGCTCTGCGTGCCATCGTCATCGCTGGGCAATCTGCTTGCGCGCTGCTGCCAGGGTGGCGAGCTGGGCGCTGGTCAACGGTCTGGTGGGCTGGTTTCGCAGCATCAGCCAGAGCCGAGCTGTCTCTTCGATCTCCTCCGCCGCATCGGTCGCGGAGAGGAGATCGTCGGCAGCCACGACAGAACCGTGGTTGGCGAGCAGCATCGCGTGGTGCTCGCGAGCCATCTGCTCCACCGCGGTACTCAGCGATCGGTCGCCGGGCGCAAAGTACGCCACCAGCGGTAGGCGTCCCACGCGCATCGCGAAGTAGGCGGTCAACGGTGGCAGCGCGGAGCGTTCATCGATGTCGGCCAGGCACGACACGGCTACAGCGTGGGTGCTGTGGAGGTGCACGACGCCTCGGGCGGTCGGCCGGGCGCGATAGAGGGCGGCGTGCATACCGGCTTCCTTGGACGGCTGTGCTCCCCGGATCGGACGTCCTTCGAGATCGATGATCGCGAGCTGGCCGGGGTCCAGGGACCCGAGGCTGGCCCCGGTGGGTGTCACGACGACCTCGTCCCCGATCCGGCAGCTCAGGTTCCCAGTACGCCCGGGAGTCAGGCCTCGCGCAAAGATCGACGCTCCCAGCTTGGCGATGCCCTCCGCTGCGGTGGCGAGGCTTTTCTCATGAGCGCTCATGTCGCGGCCTCGACCAGGAGCCGGCTCGAGCCGAAGTTCCCCGACTTGAGCAAGAGGCGCATGGGCCGGCGCCCTTCGGTGGTGCACCATGGCACTCCTACCTCGAGTTCGTCCTCGACCAGCACCTGTTGTATGCCGAGGGCGGAGACAACAGCTCCGGAGGTCTCCCCGCCAGCCACCACGAAGCGGCGCGTACCCGCTGCGGCGGCATGCACGGCTAGGGCACCGAGTACGTGTTCCAGGTGCTCACCCGTCCTGGGTCCCATGGCTGCGGCGGCTGCTTCACGCTCGGCTGGTGTCGCTGAGGCGTAGATGAGTCGGGGTCGTCCGGTGGGCTGCGCTTGCAGCCACGCACGTGCCTCTTTGAGCATCTGAGCCGGGTTGGGGGTTCGAAGCGGGTCGAGCCGGTAGCTCGGAAAGGCTGCTTTCGCTTCCGAGACCTGCGCCAGGGTTGCCGCAGAGCAGCTGCCCGCCAGGACGAGCGTGTCTCCGGGGAAGTCCTCGACGCGGGTGCTGCACTCATCCGGCTGCGCAATCGACGACGCGTCGCCCTCGGGAGCGTCCGCCCCGTTGTACAGGCGATCATGGACGAGTTCCGCCCACGCCTCGGCAAGACCGGCTCCCCCCGTGAGTAGCGAGCGATCCTGCATCGCTGACGCGACGGTCCGGAGGTCTCCAGCGCTGATCGCATCCGTGACGACGTGGCGAACGCCGGACCGCGCGAGGCGGTCAACCGCTTCTCGGACCGCCGAGGGGCCCGTGGCAACCTCTGGCCACCTCACGAGGCCCACCCGACCCGCCGTCTGGTGAGCCAGGAACCGGGCCAGATCGGGGTCGGTCATCGGGGTCAGCGGATGACGGCGCAACGGTGACTCCGACAGCAGCCGATCGCCGACGAAGAGGTGTCCCTGGTAGACCGTTCGTCCGTGAACCGGGGACGAGGGGCAGATCACGGACGTCTGCATTCCTGTGAGCTGGAGCAAGAGGTCGGTGATGGGGCCGATGTTGCCCTCGGTGGTGGAATCGAAGGTGGAGCAGTACTTGTAGTAGAACCGCTGCACCCGTTGACTCGTCAGCCAGTCGTAGGCTGTGGCGACGTCTTTCGATGCCGTCTCGACAGGAGCGGTGCGAAATTTCATGGCCACGACTGCCGCATCGCAGGGGGGCAGGTCCTGACCCGAGGTGGGGACGCCGAACACCAGCGCAACGCGCAGCCCCGCACGACGCAGTCCAGCGGCGGCGTCGGTGCCTCCGGTGTAGTCGTCAGCGATGCATCCGATCACGGTCATCAGGCACGTTGTCCTTGCTCGGGGTGTCGTTGGTTGAGCGCCCACGACAGCGCAGGCAGGCGGGAGGACCACGGCACCGATGCCTCGCCGGCGACGAGAGCGGTGCGGCAGCTGGTCATGCGTCTATCGAACTCGGGTGACCACCCTCACGTCCAAGACTCGTTTACAGACTCATCGATAACCTCCCCCTATCAGTGAGTGGCGTAGAGGCCCACCGCCCACCGCACCATCGCCACGCGTCAAGCGGAACTCGAGGAGGGGCGTTCCGATGCTCACGCAGCTCAACCGATAGGTCTTCTCTATCGATATGCTGAGGCCGCACAGAGGGCGCCGACGGCGCGGAAGGCGGCACCATGGACGTCCGGCAGCTTCGCCAGTTCCTTGCAGTGGTCGACCACGGGACCGCCCATCGGGCAGCCGAGCACTTGTTCGTGGCCCAACCCTCGGTGACGCAGACGATCCGCCGGCTCGAATCCGAGCTCGGGACGGAGCTGTTCATCCGCCGGGGACGGGGGCTGGTGCTCAGCCCGTCAGGCGCGGCGCTTGTCGGTCCAGCGCGTGAGGTGGTCCGGGCGCTCGACGTGGCACGAGAGACAGTGGCCGCGGTCGCCGGCCTCCGTGGAGGACGGTTGCGGATCGCGTCGATGCCGTCGCAGGTGGTCAGCCCCCTGACCGCCCTCGTGGCTTCGTTCGTAGACCGCTACCCCGGTGTTCAGGTGGCCGTCGGCGCCGCACCCCGGCCCGGCGACGTGCGAGAGGCGTTGCGGCGGGGCGTCGCCGAGCTCGGTGTCGTCGCAACCGCCGGCCCGACGGAAGCCCTGACCGACCTTGACCGGCTACCGCTCGAGAGCCAGTCGTTCGTCCTGGTCGCCCGCGCGGACGCGAATCTCCCAGCGGGCCCTGACGATCTGAAGATGACCGACCTACGGGGCCTGCCGTTGGTGGTAGGCCAGCCGGGCACGGGTATGCGGCGAGTCGCCGACGCGATCATCGCCGCCACCGACTGCCGGATCGTGGTGGAGATCGAGCATCGCGAGGGCCTCCTGCCCCTCGTGCTGAGCGGTGTCGGTGTGGCAGTGGTCGCCGACTCGTGGCGCCCCCTGGCCGATGCCGTCGGCCTGCAGGTACGCCGCCTCGCGGTCGAGGACGCGCTCGACGTCGCGCTGGTGTGGCAACGCCATCGGCTCAGCCCCGCGGCCGCTGCGTTCGTAGCCGTGGCCGAAGAGCTGGGTGGGGCGCCCGCCGCGGGCTGACAAAGAACGCCTGTCGGTCGGTGTGCACGTGACTCGCGCCCCGTATGCCGCGGCCGCCAGCCAGCTTTCCGATGGTGACCACGAACCGACTCGTGGTCACCATCGGAAGGGGGGTCAGATGCCGAGCATCGTGTTGAGCTCGTCCAGGGACTTCACCACGGTGAGGTTGTAGCCGGGCGGGATGGGGTCGGCGCCGCGGTCCAGCAGCACCAGGTTGCGGAAGCCCATGTCGTGCATCGGCAGCGGGTCGTACCGGGTGTGGCACGAGACGTGCACGAAGTCCTCGGGCTTGGCGTCGAGCTGGTCGAGCATGTACTCGAACGCGGCATACCGGGGCTTGTAGTAGCCGGCCTGCTCGGCGGTGAAGACCGCGTGGAACGGCGCCTCCAGGCGCGGGACGCTCTCCTCGAGGAAGGAGTTGTCGGCGTTGGAGAGGATGACCAGCTTGTAGCGCTCGGCCATCTTCTTCAGCGGCTCGACCACGTCGGGGTGCGGGCCCCAGCTGCGCACGCCGTCGGCGAGACGCTTGCCGGCGGTGGAGTCGGACTCGATTCCCCACTTGCGGCAGACCCGGTCGAAGGCGTTCTGCAGCACCTGCTCGTAGGGGTAGTAGGCGTCATGCACCGCGTCGTAGCGGTAGCCGCGGAACTCGGCCACGAACTGGTCCCACTGCTCCGCGGGGACCTGGTCGCGGACCAGTTCCTTGGTGATCGGGTTCATAGGCCAGCTGATCAGCGTGCCGTAGCAGTCGAACGAGACGTACTTCGGCCTGAAAACTGCGTCACTCATCAAAGGTTCCTTTCACTGGGTTTCGAAAGGGCCGTACGCCCGTTCATGGGACTCTCGTTGCTCGGGGACGCCTCGAGTCGGATCTGCATTGGATCGACGCTCGATGATCGGCGCCCCGTTCAGGCGGGCACCACGATGCTGTAGACCTTCCGGATCGTCTCGGTGACGTCCCAACGGCCCGACCACCCCTTCGGGAACACGATCACGTAGCCCGCAGAGATCTCCTTCTTCTCGCCGGTGTCATCGTCGGTGATCGTGGCGCGCCCGCTGACGATGTAGCAGGTCTCGGTTTCGGGACGGTTCACAATTGGCCATCCGCCCGGCTCGGCCTCCCGCACCCCGACCTTCACGTCGTCCGGGGTGTCGATGGCGGTCCAGGAGATCTGCGGGTCGCCGCTGTCGGCGCCCGGGCGCTGGCCCCTCGGCTCCAATGGGCCGGTCACGGAGTCAGGGAGTTGGTGGATGCTGGGCATGGGTATCCTCTCGACGAGTCAGCTGGGTATGGGACTGGTTTTGCCCCGCGCTTGCGTCACATTTGTCAGGTTCAGCCGGGAAAACACGCGGCGCAAGATGGCTATGTGGGTTTGGGGACGGCGCAAAACTCATTCATTGCACCAACCACTGACCAATAGACAGCACTGCAAGCCGCCCGCCCTCAAGGCCGGAGGCAAGACGTTTCCGGCGAGCCTCGACAGCCTTTTCCTCACTGTCAAAGATTCCTTGTAGCTCACCATTGAGAGAAAACGTCCATACCTTCATTCCTCATCACCTGATCCCTCGGCAGCGGCGAGTGCGGTGCGGCGGCTGGTCATGCATCCATCGAACCCGGTAACCACGCTCACCGTCCAAGACTCGTTTGCAGACCGACCGATAGTTCTTCCCTATCAGTCGATGAGCCACACTCGCCCCAGACGTCCGCGGTCATGGCGCCCTTGGCTGCGCGTGCCATGCATCAAGGAAGGCGCTGCGGACGCGCCAAGAGCCCAAGCGTGGGACGCCGCGGCCAACTGCGGAGGTGTGCAAGCCGCTGTGCCTGCAGCGATGGTTCGCCATCTGTGACTTCGGGAGATGGTGCCCTCTTTGTCGGCGCTGTCCCCTCACATCGAGGGCGGGAGTCTAGATCCCACCGTGAGCGAGGGCGCAATGCCGGAGCTGATGCGGCGAAAAGACGCGGCGAGACTACTTGGTCATCAGCCGGGGCATCAGCCCTGCCTGTCCTGCCCGGAAGGCCGCACCAGCGTCGTAGGTCACAAAGAAGACCTTCTCCCTCGGGTGGCCGAGAAAGTCACGGAGTCGCACAGCGGTTTCAACTATCTCATCGTCGTTGTTCGGTAGCCGGGTGTGGGCGTGCGGCTCAAACACAAGTTGGGCGGTGACAGCACCTCGCGTTTCGGTTGCTGCAGTGAGCAGCGCGGGACGCGCGGGTGCGTTCCCAAGATGCTTGTACAACCACCGTGTTGCGCCAGTGACCTTTGGGCGGAGATTGCTCTTGTGGGCAAGCGAGTCGAGCTCGTCGATGACGAGCATGGGAACGACAAGGCGGAGCTCGTCCTGCATGGCAGGAGCACTTGGTCCCTCGGCATTGTTGACGACCTCATGCCAGTCGGTGTTGTCGAACGAGTTCACTTGCTCGACCCAGAAGTTGGTGTCCACTACGACCAGGTTGGTATATGAGCCATCTAGGGGTCGCCACGCCTCGGTCGCCTGAGTCAGCTCGGTCACGGCTTCGTTCATCAGGCGAGCCCGGTACTGGACCTCGTCCATCACTGCGGAGACGGTCGAGGTGACAGCGAGTGGGTTGGCAAGCGTCGCCCAATATCGGGGCGACGTGAGCAGCCGGTCGAGGTCGGCGGCAGTTAGCCGCATTCGCAGCATCCTGACCTGATTCGCCACCCACGTCAGATAACCGTTGACGATGTCGCCAGCAGTACCTGACAGTCGGTTGGTGCCATCTGCTGCCGCCGTGGCGAGCGCATCGGCGAGGTCACTTCCGGTGCCACCCGTCGGCCAGATCACGTGAGGCTTCATGCCACCACGATCACAGGCTGCGACGGCGCGCGGACGTGGACACACCGAGTGACCGGTGGCAAGCAACTCGGCCCTGACCCATGGATCGCGGGATGCTCGAGTAGGAAGGGGCGTGACAGGTCTTCACGCCGAACGGCAGAGGTGGCGAAGTGACGCAACCCCAGGCCGAAGCTCGCCGTCCCACGATGGCCGCAGCGTGCTCCCATCAGTCCTCGTCGGTGCCCAGTACGGCATCCGCGATCTGGTCGGCGATTTCCTCGATGTCGAACTCGTTGGTGCTTAAGGCGCGCTTGTCTGCAAGCGATGGACTGTAACCTCGGACTCCCTCGGCGCTGATCTGGTGCCAAATAGGAAGCATCGACTGCTCTCCGGCAACCGTCTTGGTGACAAGCCCGTCGAGCTCGTGATTCGTCCATCCTTTCGCGAAGAAGGAGGGCGATAACACAACGACCCCAAACCGGCTCGATCGGATGCCTTGGTCGATCTTCCGCCGGAGGCTGTCACCGATCTTGATCTCGGTTCGATCCAGCCAGACCGACACCCCGCGCTGCGTAAGTGCGTCCCTCAGCGGAATGGCAACCGACTCCTTGTCCTCTGTCGCATGCGAAAGGAACACATCCCACGTCTGTCCTCCGAGGACGTCGCCCTCCGGTTCGACGGGCTCACGGAGCTCAACGTCCCGGGCGGGTCTGTCCTGTTGGCGCAGCGTGGGGAGATTGCCGCGCGGTGGCGGCTGGACCTGGACGCCGGCGCGCACTTGGCCGCCGTAGCCGCCAAGGTCGACAACGACCACCCATCGGCCACTACTCGGGATGGCAATGCGTACAGGTGATTGCTTGGCAAGGCCTCCGTGATATCGGTACTGTCGGCCCGACTTGTACGCTTGGTAGGCAGACGAAGTCATGAGCTGTACGTTGGCCTGCTTGTCAAGCGTGACAACTGCGGTCGCGCCCTTCCTCTGTTGCCCGAGATCGTAGAAGAGGTGCTGCACAACGACCCTCTATCGCTTGTCTCGCGGCGGGGACTGGTGGTTGCAGGGCGCCAGTGTGTCCCTGGAGCCCTTGGCGCAAGTGCGTCCGTGGAGGCGAACCTGGCGGCCCTCGGAATGACTTACGAACGGCCAAGCGTGAGCGGTGGCCCGCGGCTGAGTGTCGGCACTCATACTCGTCCGCTCATCACCAAGCTGCCTGACACCCGTCCCACCATTACGGCTATGCGCACCGTCTCGACGGATGATGTTGTTGCTCATGGTTGCCCCTCTTCGGCTGCTCCTCGTCGGCGCGCATCACGTTAGCCGGTCCGACCGACACCACGACTGCCCGAATGAACTGCCTGGATCGGGTCGTTCTTTGACCGTGGACCTGCCCCGGATGTGCAAGCCGGCAATCTGCGCCCCCAGCCACGTCAAGATGCCGTTCACCCGTGCCATTCGGCGCGGGTCACTCCTGGCACTGACCGAGGCCGGCGCGATGTCCCCGCCGACWTGGTGGGGACATCGCGCGTTCACGGGTCGCCGGTCACCCGGTCCGGTGTGTATCGCGACCAGAGCAGGATCATCGCGATGTGGACGATCTCGCCAGCTTGGGCGGTCGTGATATGCGCCTGTTCGGGCGTCATCGTGCCCGGCCCTCCCACGACCTCCCCGTCCTCGAAGTCGACGTACAGGCCAGCCATGCGGGCGTCGAAGTCGTCCTCCGCCATCTGCTCGTTCTCCTCCGAGAACAGCTCCTCCGCGTCAATCTCCCCACGGACGTTCACCATGTAGAACAGCTTCACCATTTCGTTGGCCGCTGCGAGCTTCACTGGATGTCGTGCCCGTGCCAGCTTCTTCAACGGCTCGAAGGCGAAGTGCGAGTCGGCCATCCACGCCTTCCCGGCCTCCTCGACGGCGAACGTTGCCAGGGCATAAGCGCGCGCCCACTTCTCGGCACGGAGCAAGATCTCCGCCTCGACGACGAGCTCGTGGGCGTTCTGGAGGACGGCGACGATGAACGCTGCCTGCTGGGGGCTGCGGCCGGATTCGGTCATCAGGGAAAGGTACCCCCGCGTACCAGCAACGCGCCCGAGCCCGGCAACGGTCACCAGGCTCGTCGCCGTTCGGGTCGGTCGGCGCTCAGGTCCCTGCGGCCTCGGTGAGACGTAGAAGGCCTGTGTGCAAGCGCGGGTGCCCCCGAGACGTTCTGGGCCAGGAATGATCGGGGACGCGGACCCTCGCCTTGAAGGACCTGTACGCCTGGCCCCGCACACGCGCTCGATAGACGTCGCCGCCGCACCGGCGGTCGTCGCCCCCTGTGCCCCCCACAAGCGGCCCGCCAGCGACCAAGGGCGCACCGCTCCGTGTGGGATCGCCTTGCGGCTCCATGTCGGGGGTCGGGGGTACGTTCCACGCATCCACCCCGCCGGTACCCAGGGAGACCCGTTGACCCTCAAGCGTGAACTCGAGAGCTCCTCCTCCCCATTGCGGGTGACCTTGGAAACGATGCTGCCTGACCTGGGACGGCATGCGCGCGTCGCGTGGAAGGCGCAGATGCGCGGTGCGGTTGCCCGCTTCAACCCTGACCTTCCCCACACCCCCCTTGGGCATGCCATCAACGAGCGCATTACGTGGCAGTTCGCTCGCGTTGCCAGTCCGTTCCCCGGTCAGCTCTTCCTCATGATGTGTGGGGCGAACGCGAACGTGCTCGACGAGCTGGCCGCTGAGATGGCCGGCCCCTGCCCCGGGGTGGATCCTGACCGTGAGGCCCGGGTGGCGTGTCTGGTCGGGTTGGCTGACCAGGCGTACCGCATCAGGCGCGTCGAGGACCCTTGGTACGAGTCGCTGCTGAGTGCGCGCACTCTGGATGAGGCGCTCGCAGGTGTCGACCCGGCGTGGGTGGATGACGTCATTTCGACGTCGGGGGCCTCCCTGTCTGCGTTGGCTCCGCTGGCTGGGAACACGCCGGTGGTGCGCGGCCCTTCCTTTGTCGGGTCGTCTGCGGTGGGCGGCGCCGATGCGGACCTCATCCTTGGCGGGTCCCTTGTTGAGGTGAAGGCGGTGCGGGCTTCCGTCCTCAGGAAGCTGGACCTGCAGCAGGTTGTCTCGTACGCCCTGCTCGACTGGGTCGACGACTACTCCCTCGACGAGGTTGCGTTGCTGTCGGCGCGGCACGAGGTCCTGGTCAGGTGGCCGCTGGAGGCGCTGGTCGCTGCCAGCTCACGGGGCGAGTACGACCTGGCCGGCGCTCGATCGCACCTGTTTGAGGCGCTTGCTGCGGCCCTGGCCCAGTAGGTCGCGCGCCGGAGGTCTGGTCGAGCCGCTAGATGACCGGCGGTGACATCGGCTCCCGCTGGTGGTCGCCGGCGGCAAGTGCCTTGTGCTTGTGTTTGAACGAGGATGTGATCGCCTTACCGACGCCCTTGGCGGCCGCTAGGGCCTGAGGTGTTTCGGGCACACCGTCGCCGTCGTGGTCGATGCTGCGGAACGGGCGGGCCACTGCGCCAGCAGCGGTGGCGGCGCCCTTCGCCACCGTGAGCGCCTGAGGTTCGTCCGGCACACCGTCGCCGTCGAGGTCGACACTGCGGAACGGGCGGGATAGGGCGCCAGCAGCCGTCGTGACGCCGGCGCCAACAGCAGCGGCTCCAGTGTTCACGCGGACGCCGACTGCTTTTGCAGCATTCTCAAGGGCCTCCAACCCACGGCTGGATTCATCGCCGAGCTTCTCGGGTCTGGCAGCGACGTTGAGACAGTCGGGAAATGACTCCGGCGCCTCCGCGAACGCCGTGAGGGAAGCCTCAACGACCTCACGGCCGAAGACGAATCTGGTGGCACCACTCACAAGCGCGCCAACACCGTAATCAACTGCGGCTTGCTGCTTGTCACCAAGTCCGGCTCGCACGTCGTCGAGAATCCCTGTTTGTACGCCCTTCACCAGGCTTTGTGCGGCGCCGCCAGGCAGCGAGTCCGCGAGCGTGTTCGCCCAGTGGGACCAGTCGTTCCGTCCGCCGGTGACGGAATGGCTAACGTTGGCGTTATCCGTAGTGGATGGCTCGGCCAGATCTGTCGCCATGGTGGCGATCTGCTGCTGGCTGACTCGTCCATTCGAGAGGCCATACACCAGCGCATGCGCCTGCTGCTGGTCGTACTCGAGCCCGTGGATGTCCGCGACCGCCAGCGCGAAGATTGCCGTGATCTCGAATTGCAGCTGGGCGTCACCGGCGGGTAGCAGGGCGGCGGCTCTCTGCGCTCCAGTCTTCGCCAATCCCAGAGTTGCTGTCATTCTTGCGGCCTTCATCGTCTGCTTTGCCGCCACTGTTGTGACCTTCTTGCCAGCTTCCTTTGCCGCTGCCTTGCTGCCTGCGGCAGCGGCACCAACTCCGGGGATCATGGCGATTCCGACCTCGGCGGCGACGGTCCCTACGGTGATTGCCGCACCGGCAACACTGATCGCGGTGATGTAGTGACGCTGAAGCATCGTGATGATCTCGGCGGGTGTTCCCTCAGGGTTGCGGCGGCGCAGCCGGAGGACGTATTTGCGGGCAAGTCGACGGCGGCCAGTGACTGCGTTGTCGATCTCGCGCTGAGCGCGCTCGCCTGTGAGCTCCACCTCGATTGTCAGGTCTTCGAGGTTGTCGCCGACCGGCGTAGGGGCGGTCGCGTTGTCGTCGGTCATGCCTTGACCTCCCCTGTCAGGCCCTCGGCCAGATGGGCGGCTTCGGTCTGGCCACTGCCCGAGTATTTGCCCTCGTTGGTGAGCTCTGGCCCCGATGTCTGCACCGACTCGACATGGCCCGTGGTGACCGTCGCCGGGATGGCCGGTCGTGTGGAGTCCGCGGCATCGTTGGTCGGTCCGTCCTGTGAGGAGTAGTCGGTCGAAGCCAAGCTTGCCGGTCGGGTTGCCTCCACGTCCTCGACGTCGGTTAGGGCCGGCTGCCGCAGCTTGGGCGGCGCGGCAGACCAGGCTTTGAGATCGCCTAGGACCTCGGCGTAGAAGGAATCGACCGCCGCAAGGACGGAATCGATGAAGGCACCGCGGCCGCGGCCGCGCTTTGTGCCGAGGGTGCTCGAGGTGGCAATGCGGAAGGAGCGGATGTCTTTGGCCGGGTCGGTGACCAGTACGGCCGGGGTTTCCCGCACGGTGCGCAGCAGCTCTGCGGCGCTCGACCCCCGCGAGTGAGCCACGAAGCACTCCACACGGGCACTGTCGGGAGCATTCTTCAGCTGCCGCACGAGCCAGTTCACTCGGGTGGTTGGGCGTCCGTCTCGGGGGGCGTCGAGGTCGACGTGACAGCTCACCCGGCCGGAGCGCAGGTCTGCGGTGACGACCAGCTGGCCGATCGTGTCGGGGATGCGGATGGCGCCGGACAGCTGCCCATTTGCGCACAGCTGCTGAGTGAGGCCCTGGGCCCGCAGGGTGGGGTCGGTCAGCTCCTTGCGGCTCAGGACGGGCACGACCTCGGTGCCCAGGCGCTTGCCGAGGTTCAGGCTCGCGAACCGCAGCAGCGCATCGAACCGTGCGACGACGCTGGCGATGCCCTTGTCGTTGGGCCGCAATGTCCCGGCGGCGACGGCGTCGCGTACGCCGGTCCAGGACTCGCCCATGTCATCCATGTCCATCGCACCGGACCGGTCGTGCTCGAGGTAGCGGATGAGCTCCCCAAGAATCCACGCCTGGTCGGGGTCGGCGACGCCGCGGAACTCCTTCTGCATGACGGCTTCGGCCAAGACCTGAGACCACGACAGGTGGTGAAGCTCGACCTTGCGGAGCTTGCGCTTGTCGACCTTGGTGGGGTGCTGCCCGGCGATGGCGGGGATCTCATTAGAGATGGTGATGACCGCATCGAATCCGTGCTCGCGGGCGATGTCGAGGTAGTTCTCCAACTGCTCGACCGCAAGCTCGTTGCTGCCGGTCTTGACCTCCACCAGCGCCGTCCACGACTTCGTCCCGCGAGAGACGCGGATGAGGCCGTCGGGGTAAAGCTTCTTCTCCCCAAGGAGAAACGGGACCTCGATGTAGCACCCGATGGCGCCCGCGGACGCACCAAGCGGCTTCAACAGCGCCCAGCCGTACTCGCGGACAGCGCCGAGAACGGCAAGCAATGCGGAGGTTGCCCGCCGCTCCTGCTCATCGGCTCCGTTGATCCCGGACGTCGGAATGAGGCGTGCTTCATGCCAAGACTGCTCGGCCATATCGATCCCCTGCGCTGGTGCTGGTGTGACAGGGCTGACCGTACCGTCGGGTGTGGTCAATTGCGCACGTTTTGGGGTCTCGACAACGACTCCGGGCCGTTGTTGGGCCGACGCGTGGGCCGTGAAGGGCGACCGACCCAGGACCGATGTCACCAGACGTCCGCCGGCATGCTCATGCCGCACCCGCGTGTCACGTGAGGAGCGGCCCCCAGCGGCGAAGAGACGCACGCCGGCGGCTTATCAGCGCTCTACGTGGCGGAAGCGATGAAGCCCGTCACCTGACCCGCTTCCACGGGCCGCAGCCCTCGGAGGAGAACCCTCCATCGGACGGGCGGATCGTGACCGTGACCCCGGCTGGAGCGTACGTGACAAAGTCGTTTGCGATGGTGGCACCACCCTTCGTGGTCCGCTCCCAGTAGCAGTCGCTCATCCCCTTGGCTGTGCGGTACGTGCCCGGATTGATGTCCACGCCGACCGCGTAGTCGCCGTCGTCGATTGTGTTCCCGCTCGTCTTGGTCTTCATCTCCGCCGCGCGGGGCGACTTGGGACACAGCATGAGCGTGCCTCGCAGGACATGGTTGTCCCAAGGGGCTTGCTCCTCGAGCGGCTCATCATCGACGCAGATGCCGAGCATCGTCTCGAGCGCCCCTTGCGTTGTCTCACCGCTGTTGAACAACCGGTATTCCCTGACGGCACGAATCTCGTTCGCGGAGGGCTTGTGCGTCTCCTTGACGGTGATGTCACAGATGGTGAGTTTCTGCTTGATGACTTCGGCCATGCTGGCCACCGCGACCTCGTTGCTGTCGGCGTCGTAACAGGAGAACTCGTACTCGGAGGCGGGCGGTGGGACGGTGATAGCGGTCGTCGTGCTTGGCGTGTTCGTCGTAGTGGTGCTGCTCGAGCTGCTGCTGGTTGAGCTGATGCTGGTTGGCGTGGTCGGTGTGGTCGTAGCGGCCACCGGGCCACCCGGGCCACCGCATGCGGCCAGCATGAGGGCGGCACTGAACAGTGTGACGGCGGCGGTTTGGCGCATGATGTCCCCCTTAGTTACCCCACCGTGAGGCTAACCTCGACGGGTAGCGGCCTGCGGGCGTTTCGCAAGGTCCGACGAAGCCGACCCAGGTCGACCGCTCGACCCTGGGCCCTACCCGGGTTCACGGCGAGCCGCGATAGGGCTGCGATCCGCATGCCGGGGCGTCTGACGATTTGCTGCGTCAGCCGGCGTCGGGGACCGCCGCTCGTCTTTGCGGGTGTCAGGATCACATTCGTAGTCTTCCCGGAGCCTAGGCACTCGAGCGTAGGAATGCTTGACGCGGGATTTCGGACCATGGGATGAGGAGGGGCCTACCGCATCCCTCCTTGGTTTCCCGTCGCAGGCCGCGATGTCATGTCGAAGTGCTCTCACCTCGGCCGCCAGGTTGGTCAGGGCCTGTCGCCCGGTTAGGGCGTCGGCGCTAGGCGCAGTCGTTGCAGATGGGGCTGCCGACAGCGAACCGGCTCAAGGGCCACTCGAGGTTGCACTGGGTGCACGCCTTGGTCGTTTGCTTCTCCCCTTGGCAGACGCACCGCCCGCAGTCTGGACACCGGTCGTAGCGTCCGCACACATCGCACCCTGACCCGCTTCCGGACTCGAACGTCGAGCCACACGGGCAGTGCACTTCCTTGGACCCCCACCGAAGCCGCCCGGGCGCGTACGCCCCGCTGACCCAGCCAGGGCGCCCAGAAGTGAAGACGGCGTACACATACTCACCGTCGCGGACAGCGTCTGCCGCGAACCCGTCAAGGGTGCGGCCCGTGCCGTACATGACGGAGTCGTCACGAGAGCGGGCGCTACCGGCCGTAGTCGCCCGAGCGACAACGCTTTCGGCCGCCTGAACCGTTCCACGTTTGGGCACGATGATGTCCCCAGCGGCGGCGGAGAAGAACTGGGCCCGGTCGTGGGCGGTTGCCACCATCACCAAGCCGTCTGCCCGCAACAGCTGCACGACCGCAACGGCGCACGCAGACCGGCTGGCCCCAGTGTGCGCGTGCAGGTCAGCGATCGCCGATGCTGTCGGCACGCCATCGCCGATGACCTCTAGGACTACGTCGTCACCTAGTAGAACTTGCGCGGCGAACGCCTCGCACACCTGCTCCTCAAGCCGGCGAGCGCGGTCTCGGTCGGCCTGTATCAGGGCCGCCAGGCCCCACTCCAGGTCACCTTGCTGCTCGTGGTGGCCGAGTTCGTGCAGGGCGGAGTACCGCATCTGCGGCACATTGCCCGTGTTCGTGACTGTGATCTGGGGAGGGTGGTGGTTCGTGCTGTACGAACCGAGGACACTGCAGCCGCCGCCGACCGGTCCGCCGTCGACGCGGAACGCCACCTCGGTAAACGCTTCGAGGGTTGCCAGAGGGTCCTGCCGTAGCTCAGCGACCAGGCCGGGGTGGTTGGCCTCGAGACGATTCACCATGGCGACGGCCTGCCGCTTAACCGCTCGCGTATCGAATCGGCGTGCCAGTTCGCGCGGGACTTCAGGTGGCGATGGAGTCATCGCGTGGAGGCAATCTCGTCGTTGATACGTTCCCGCAGCAGCAGGACGTCATTGGACACGGTTCGGTCCTGTGCGCTGCTGCGTCGCGCGGCGAGCCCGTACTGGGCTTGCGCGAGCGTGACGCGGGTCGGACCTTCACCTGTTCCTCGCATCTTCGCAATGGTGAGCAGGGCGACCTTCTGGGTGGGACTGTCCAGTTCGGCGATGACATCTACCGGTGGCTGGGGGGCCTTGGGCAGGGGAATGCCGGCCGCACGCAGCTTCTCCTGCTCCTCAGCGGTCGCGGTGACATCGCCGCGGGCGATGGCAAGGGCGCGCTGCGCGGGTCCGCCCAACGCTGCAGCGATGTCGCGCAAGGAATCCTGCCCGATGGAGGCAGGCTGTTCGTCGGGGTGTCGAGACCAGGCTGGTTCCATCCAGTCTGTTTCRCCCAAGGCGGCGATGCGGTCTGCGAGCTCGTGGCGCGCCATTCGGCGCGGGTGCGCGTCATCTCGGGTTGGTGTTCCAGCATGCCAGCCCTCCGGTAGGGCTGCGGCGTCTCCTTGACGCATCCAGGTGCGTACCTGCCCAACTTGATGCGTCGTCAGGAGGGTGGTGACATGCCGGTACAGAACCCATGGGCCGACACCCGTTTCGAGCATGGCGAACACCGCGACGTCGCGGGCGAAATTTGCGTGCGTGCCGGGAATGACGAGCGCGGTCTCATCAGCCGCTGACGGATCCACGTTGATGGGCATGACCAGAAGGTGGTCTTCGAAGGCGCGCGTGATGACGACAAGCGCGATGGTGTCGTCCCATCGCAGGAGCCAGCACTCGCCCGGCTGCGGGGTGGGAACGGTCATGTCCGGGCTGGTGGGCGAGGTGTTGGCCAATGCTGCGGCAACGACCGACGGCGACTGTGCGCTCAGCATCGCCTCAAGTTCGATGAACGCGTTCGCCGGGTCGGTGGTCATGAGTCCTTCTCCGCACAGCCGTTGGGGCCCGCTTCGGCGTGGGCGGGCGTGGGCTGGAAAGTGAGTGCAGCGTCGTGCTTGTTCGGGGTCACAACGATATCTGTCGGGCCATCACACCATTTCGTTTCTTCGAAGGCTGCAACATTCGGGTGGTCGTTCATGAGGCACCTCCAGTTCTGTGGTCGGTGTCAGCGGACGAGGCAGTAGGCGTGCTTGGCGGCTGCGCCTGTGCACCGAGGTTGGATGCGGTCGTAGCAAGTTGCTGCAGATATTGCAGGGCGTCGGCGCCGGTGATGGCGTCGTGGGCAGTCGGCGCGGGGACGTCCAGGTGCAGGGCGCGCGCGAGGACGGTGCGGGTCGCGGTGCGTACGCGGTGGGTCCGTGTCTTGCTCCACCCCAGCTGCTGCGCCGCGGTGCTCAACGAGTCTTCGAGGTACGGGACGATGGCACGCTCGTCCTCGGTCAGCTGACCCCAGATGACGTCGGCGAGCACGGCGCTCACTGCTTGTGTGGCTGCATCCGGTGCAGGAGTAGGTTCCACGACAGTGCTGGGGCTGTCCAGGGGGACGTGGTCCGGGTTCAACCCGAAGTACTCGGCCAGCACCTTCACGAGGGTGGATTCACCGAGCGGGTGCTGCGCTCGTTCAAGCACTGCTTCGAGCAGGAGGGACAGGTCTCCTGCTGAAGCAAACGGGGAGCGGCGGTCAACGTCCTCGCTCCAACGGGTCAGAACGACGTGCTCGACGGCGAACGCGGCGCGCAACAAGGCGTCGAACGGAACAGCGGTCGCCTCCACCGAGCCGGGCACCGCGGGTGAGACCGCGTCTGTCGCAAGCGCCCAGCGGCGACCCGGCAGGGAAGTGAACGTGTCGGTGGATGCCGTCAGCAGCTTCCTCACCCGGTTGGCCAGGTGCCCAGTGTCAGTCTTGCGGGACCGGTCGGCGAACGCAGTCCGCACACGGCGCGAAACGACCGCTCGCAGACTGTTCTCGTCCACCGCGGTCGACAGCAGTTCGTCAACGAACGTGGTCCCTCCGCAGAACCCAAGCGCCACTTCGTGCGCCAGCTCCGCCACGTCGTCCTGGGTCCATCGGCCAAGCCGGCCGGGGTCCGGGTAATTACGTGACCGCACGGTCTGTGCTGTGACGTCGAGCAGCATGCGCAGCGTCTGCGGGCCAGCTTGCCCCGTGGCCACCATCTCCTCGTATGCGCTCATCAGGACGCCTCCCACATTGCGATGACCTGAGACAGGTACGGCTCGGGCAGGATGCCGAGGAACTCGCAGGTCGGTTCGCTCAGCAGTGAGATGTCGATGGCGTGCTGGTGTCGTGGGGCGACCACCCCATCCTTCGTCAGCCGCCTCAGGATTCGAGCAGGTGTGAACACCCCGGGAACCCTCACGTCGGTCGTGCGCGCCCACACGATCACCAGGGCCACACCATGGCGGGGTCCCTGCACGATGACGACTGGGCGCGCAGGCTTCACATCGCCACCCGACAACACCCAGGACTGCACGTGCCAGACCGCTCCGGGCACCAACGTCGCCGGGTCAGGCGAAGGTGAGCTGGTCGCTGTCACTTGACCACCTGCTGTCCGATCGCGGCCATGACCACCGTGCGGCCGCGCCAACACACGTTCGCGGCGGGCCTGGGTGGGATCCGCCGCAGGGATCGGCGGCGCTGCTGGGCTAGGCGTGCTGCTTCCACGCGAACCGCCCTCCCTCGATGGTGCTCCGCCACGGGGCGGCACCGAGCAGTTCTCGCCACAGACACCACCGCGAATCCCCTGCCCCCGGAAAAGCATGCTACTGCAGGCGCCGCGGCCCTCGACCGTCACGACGGCGGCTACGTGCGGGGACTGACGCTCGGCACGGGCCGGCCCGGCCGCCACCGCGCCCCTGCCGCAGGGCATTGCGGCAGGGGCACTGGTGAACTGGTCGGAAGCCACAGGACGGTCGTGGATCAGCGAGCTCAGTTGTAGGTGTATCCGATGGTGATGACGGGGTCGGCCTTGAAGCCCCACCCGTACGCCCGCTGCTCCCCGAGGTCGACCGGGTTCCCGCCAACCGTGTTCACAGCCGGCTGGCCTGGCAGGGCCTCGACGATGGGGGTGTCGATCGTGGCCCTGGCCGTGAAGTCGAGTGGGAAGACGACGCTGACGCCGAGGTGGACGTTGCCGACCGGGTTGAACGACAGCTGCGGGGCGTACATCTTGAAGCGGTACCGGCGGGTGTTCCCCTCCAGGGGCATGAGGCGCTCGCTGGCGTGGATGCGCAGGACCTGCTGACCAGCCGGGATGGTGATGTCGGCGACCTTGTAACCGGACACGAGTGCCTCGAGCTGCTTGCGTTCGTTCTGGGCCGGGTCGAGGGTGATGCCCTGCTTGGCCAGGATGGGCTTGAGCAGTTCGGCGTCGGCCTTCTTGAGGCGCTTGAAGGTGGCGGTGCGGTCGAAGTCGCTGTCGGTGGCCGAGACCACGCGCACGAAGGCGGACGTGCCACCCTCGGTGTTGGCCGCCAAGACGAGGCGGTACTCCTGCTCAGCCGGCACCTGGACGGTAGCGGTGATGGTGGAGTTCGCCACGTCGTAGGAGTCCGGCCCGAAGGAGCGGGTCGGGGCAATGGACTCGATGTCGACGTTGATGCCCTGGGTCAGGACCGTCAGGTCGGTGGAGATGGGCTTGCTAGCCATGGAAGTTCTCGCTTTCTGGTGAGGCGGTTGAGGCGGCAGCTGCTGACACATCCTTCTGTCGCTCCATCGACGCGAACCGTTCCGGTTCTCTCAGACACGCGCGGCATCCCCGTCTCACTAGCCGAAATCGAGACCGGTCGCCCCCCGGCTGCCGCATGCGCGTGAAGCTCAGTCGATTCTGGCGTTGGGCCGTTCTCGCAGCAGCTCTGGGCGAAGTTGGCGATGAATGGCCCAGATGTGGGGGCTCGTCTGCCGGATGTCCGTTGCCGTTGTCTATCTGAGCACAATGCCGGAGTATCGAGCCCCCATGCTTGCCGCGTCGCACCCTGCCCCGGGGGACACGCCCTCGTACAAGCCCATTTTTGGCGGGGTGACTATCGCGAGCATGCGGCTGTCATGCCTGCGTCTATGTGGGCGGTAGGCAGCAGCTCGGGGACGCGCCAAAGGTGGGCCAAGGGACGCGCTCACTCATGCGCAGGTCCGGCCTCTGCGCCCCCATCCCCCTGGGCGAGCCGATCCCGCGGCCCGCTTGGGCCAAGTCGCCGCCAGGAAGCCACCCGCACTTTTGTGCGGGTAGTACTCCATTGCGTAGCAAGGCGTCTCCCCCGCCGCAGGCTGTCCAAACAGCCAGCAGGGAGGAGGAGCGATGCCGAAGGATCCCAGGCAATTCATTGCGACCTTGGCCGAAATCCTTGAGACGGACGCCAACAGACTGAGCGCGATGAGCCTTCAGGACCTCGACGCGCTTTGCCACCGCCGACGGGGACGCCCCGTCGAGCGCGTTGTCCGGCAGGCAGAGTCAGCGATCCAGCGTGGACAGAAGCTCGGACACCGGAACGTCGAGGACTCGGGAGACGGTCGCCAAGTCCTGGACCGTCCATCGGGTCCGCCCCCGAAGCCGCATTGAGAGGGAGGGCTGCGTGATCCCAAGAGCCTTCGCCAACGCTTCCTGCTTGACGTCTCGACGGGCCATCCAAGCCCGGACCTCTCGGGACACCAGCAGTGTCAGCTCCTCGACCTCATCTCTGGCCACCCGCCAAGGATAGGGGGTCAAGGGCAGACAGAGGCTCTATCCCAGAGCCCAGCGCTTCGCCTCAGTTATCCACAGTGTCATATCCAAACTCTAGCCTTGCGTCATAGTTTCACTCACTATCTCAGTGTTCCAGTCTCTAGATGGAGGGGTCATGAGATCCACGAATGCAACCGACAACGCCGCCACAGCTCTCCAGCGAGCTCTCGAGGCCACACCACCATTGCGGTGGCCCAGCTCCGAACGCGACAGCCTCTGGCTGGTCGTCCAGGATTCAATCTGCACACGCGGTCGTGCAGTCGCCTGCCCCATGGGATCACTGACCCCGCAGGAGGTTGGGGGCGAGGACGCCCGTCAGGACGAACTCCTGGCTGCCATGTCCTGGCTCGGTGAGCACGAACGCGAAGCACGCGAGTTGGACAAGGTCGAGCTCTTCCGCATGCTTCGCGGTGTCGCTGTTCGCGGCAAGCACGGGTCAGCAAGAAGGGCGCAAGAGGATGCCCTGCACGGGATGACAGGCGTCGTCGCCGGCGAGCCCGTGAACTTCGTTGATAGCGAGGTCGCGTGATGATGACTTTCGAAGCCTGGTGCCGGAACCAGGTCATCTGGGATCCCTTGGACCCGAGCCATATTCAGGCCGCGTTTGAAGTGCTCGTGTCACGCATCGACGCGGCCAAGGCCGCCGGAGCTGCGGATCCCATGTTGACGGTTTCGACGAGCAAGGCCGGCCCCAACTCGCGGGCCGTGACCCACGCGATGCTCGAGGCGCTGGGCTACTCCCCCGCCCAGCGGCGGATCATGCACAGGCTCATGGCCGGATCGACGTCGGGGTGGCGGGGCCTTCTCCTGCTATTCGCGACGGACTCTGCCTTGACTTCAGGGGAACGGCGCTACGTGTTGCGGCAGGCACGGCAGTTGGCCGCGCTGCGTCAGACCGTGGCGGCTGGTGAATGAGGGACGGCGGCAGGCGACCACCGGCCGATCGTGTATCCGATCTCGGCTAGTCCGACCATGAACTTCTCCCCAGTCTTGGTGGCCGTTGCAACCGTCACGTCACTGATGGGCGCCACCGGCGGCATCGCCCTCGTCAGCGTCAGCAGCGAGATCCCGCCTCAGCGCGGCACCCTGGCCGGGTCACTCTGCTCAACCACAGGGACCATCACGGGACTCTCAGCCGCATCCGCAGCCAACGCGCGAGTGGTGGCCGCAACAGCCTCTGCCCGAGGCGGTCATGACGCCGCCGTCATAGCCGTCATGTCGGGGCTCGCGGAGTCGGGACTGCGGGTACTGGCCAACCCCCACGATCCGGAGGGTGCGGCATACGCACATGACGGAGTGGGATCAGACCATGACTCCCTCGGGATCTTCCAGCAACGTCGATCATGGGGTCGGGCGAGCCAGCGGATGGACCCGATCGCGTCAACCAACCTCTTCCTCGATCGTCTCCTCGCACAGCGCAATTGGGAGCGCCGCCTCCCGTGGGAGGTCGCGCAGGCGGTCCAGGTGTCAGCCTTCGCCGACGGCTCGAACTATCGCTCTCAGCTCCCCCTCGCACGGCGCATAGCCGACCAGGTCGAGATCGACGCGCGGCGCGAGAACTGTGGCGGCTCCGTTACTGGCACCCCCGCCGCGGGCAGCCTCGGACGACATGGCCTCCCGAAGGACTACGCGATTCCCGCTGAGACATCGGCCGCTGCCGCTGCGGCTGTCGCCTTCGCCCTCACGGAGGTTGGGAAGCCGTACGTGTACGGCGCGAACGGGCCTGCGGCATACGACTGCTCAAGTCTCATGGTCGCCGCGTGGGCTTCCGGTGGTCGACGCCTGACGCGCACGACATACACGCAGATGCACGAGGGCACCCCGGTCACAGAGGGCCGGCTCGCCCCTGGGGACCTTGTCCTCATCCCCGGCTCCGACGGAACCATCAGCGCGCCGGGCCACGTGGGTATGTACATCGGCCACGGATTGGTGGTTCAGGCGCCGAAGACCGGCGATGTCGTGAAGGTCGTGACGTACGCGTCCCTGACGCGTGGCGGCGTCTCCGCGCTGCGGCACATTGCCTGATCGGGACGAGCCGTCTCCCCGCAACTCATGGTGTACCCGCCCAGCGGTTACCACTTCGGCAGAGAACTACCACTTCGGTCACGACAGCGAAGGACAACATGTTCCCTTACATCGACATCAAGCCGAACCGCTCAGGGCTGCCGGGCATTGCCGCCCTCGAGAACATCGTGGGCGCGCTCCTGACCTTCGGGCTCGTGGCTTCCGTCGCAGGGATCGCGATCTCCGCGATCGCCTGGGCCATCGGAGCCCACTCGGGCAACCCCCACGTCGCAGGCAAGGGCAAGTCAGGCGTTCTCGTCGCGCTCGCCGCTTCCTTCCTCGTCGGCGGTGCCACCTTCCTCGTGAACTTCTTCAACGCACAGGGCAGCCACCTGTCATGACTCCTCGGCTCCCGATCCATCGCTACCGCTTCGTCGCGATAGTTGGACTGTTCGCCACCGCAACCCTGCTTGCGTGCGCGGGTCTATTCATTGCGGACGGCTCGACGCCACGGCCACCGTCGGACGTGGGGGTTCAGCCAGCGCCGCGCACCGCTATGCAGGACCGTGCAACTCTCTCGGCTGCGTCCCGTGCGGAGTCCGACCTGGACATCGCGCTGGCGCGTATTGCCTCGGTAGTCCCGCCCCCCGCCGCGACATCGTCCGCCTATCCGCCTGTCTCCGACACGGCGAAGCTGCAGCCGGACCTCTACGCCGCTGCATTCGTGCAGCGGCTATTGACCCAGGACTACCGACGGCCTCGCGACGAGTGTCTTCGCTGGATCCAGTCCGAGGCAGCCACCACGAGTGAGCCCCTTGTCGTCGGGCTGCTGCCTCCGACTCTCCGGTCGCGGCTCGCGGTGGCATCAGTCCAGGACGGCGTGAACGGCCGGGCACCTGTTCCCTCCGCTGACAGCTGGAAGTCACTGGCGAAGCGAGGCGCGAGTTCAACCGCCTCGATCGTCAAGGTGTCAGAGCCCTACGAGTGGAGCATGGCGGTGGCCAATGGCGAGATCACCGATCCCGGCATCACGGCCCGTCAGGTCGATGCGGAAGTCACCGTGATCCACGGAGCCGACGAGACCTCGACGTACAGCGTGAGCGTCCTGCTCAATCTCGAGGGTCCCCCCACCCGCGCCGGGTACGGCTTCGTCACGTTGGTCAACTACACGTCCACTCGGGTGAGCTGACCGTGAGCTGCACCGGCCCCAACGCCCTCAACCCCGCCTGTCGCGTCAGGGACCTCGCCGAGCAGGCGAGCAACGACGCCTTCGCCAACATTGCCGCCTGGTTCAGCAAGGCGGCGAACGAGGCGACGAACTGGCTCTGGACGGAGATCGACGCCGCGACCACGGTCAACCTCGACTCCGCTCATCTTCGGACGGACCTGATGGCCACCTCGGCCATAGCCGTTGTCCTCAGCCTCGGACTCTTCCTCATCCAGATCATCAAGTCAGTTCTCCGCCGAGAGCCCGGCGGGCTGGGGCGCGCGCTGCATGGCCTCTTCATCTCACTAGTGGCCTCAGCCTTCGCACTCACAGCGACCCGCGTTCTCCTGGCCGCCGTCGATTCCTTGAGCGACGGCGTTGTCCGCTACGCCATGGATACCAACGCTTCTGGTCTCGGGGCCCGGCTCGCGATTGCCAACCTTTCCAGCATCAGCAACCCAGCGCTGGTCCTCCTGTTCTCACTCGTCGTGCTCGCGGCCGTCGTGGTTGTCTGGGGCGCGATGATGGTCCGAAAGATGATGATCATCATCGCGGCCGTGCTCACACCCTTGGCCTTCTCCGGGGCGACAGCCGACATCACTCGCGGCTGGGTGCGCAAATGGGTCGAGTTCATGTCGGCCATGATTGCCTCGAAACTCCTGCTCGTCGTCATCCTGATGATCGGCGTATCCGTCACAGAGGGAGCGGGCCTTGCCTCGCACTCCGGCGCGGGGCAGGAACTGACCCAGGTAGCGACGGGTGCGCTGATCCTGCTCATGGGTGGCTTCGCTCCGTGGGTGGCGATCAAGATGTTCCACTTCGCCGGGGACAGCCTCCACTCCGCTCACGCGGTCGCCGCACAGGCGCCCAGCGGCGCACGCGTGGCCCTTGCCGCGCCCCAAAAGGTCAACAACCTGCACACCCAGGCGCACCACACAGCCGGCAAGTTCCAGAGGGCTCCCGCCGCCTCCAATGGATCCCAGGGTGCTGGCGCCCTGACTGAGAAGGGGCGGCCTCCAGAGGCCGTCGGCGGCAGCGGCAATCAGGGCTCCCAGCTCGTCAAGGGGACGGCAGCGACCGGGGCAGCGAACCCCGTGGTCTTGACCGCTGCGGTCGCGACCGGTGCCGCGATGGGCGCCAAGGGCACAACGAACAAGGCAATCAACAGCGTGCAGAAGGCCACCCCGAACGACCCAACCCAATGGCCGGACCGGCCCAAGCCTCAGTGACCGCCGAGCTCAGGAGAAACCGTGACTGACATCGCTTCCTCACCAACAAGATCCGTGCGCTTTGGACGCCTCCCATCCCGAGGGCTCTTCCTCGGCTTCTCAGGCATCCGAGTCACCTGCATCGCCGGCAGTGCGTTGGTGTTCGTGCCCTCCCTGTTGATCGGCGGGTTCCTCGGAGTTTTATCGACCGCCACCGTTTGGGCGACCTTGCTCGGGGCGGCCTTCGTTCCGTGGGCCGGGCGGCCTGCGGCCGAGACGGCTCCCACTGCTGCGCACTTCCTGGCCCGTCGCCTCGAGCGTCAGACGACGTATGCCGCGCGACCGGGAGCGCCACGCCCGGCCGGAACGCTTGCCCTCCCAGGCGACGCAGCCGCCCTGCGCTGGTTGGAGGACCCGGGCACCGGGGCGGTGATGGTGCACGACCCGCACGAGCGCACCCTGACGGCGGTCGCCCAGGTGACCCACCCGGCATACGTCCTCCTCTCCCCGGACGAGCAAGCTCATCGGGTCCACGGCTGGGGCCGGGCCCTTGGGGGGTTGGCGTCCTCGGGATCATGCGCACGCATCCAGATTCTCGAGACCACTCGGCCGGACAGCGGCAAGGGCATGTGCGACTGGTGGGAAGGCCACCGAAGCGATGGCCGGTCCGAGTGGGCCGTCGCTCAGTACGACGAACTGATGAAGACCAAAGCACCAGCGGCGTCGACCCACCGCACTCTCGTCGCAGTCTCGTTGGACATGAAGCGAGCCGGCAAGGCCGTGAAGGATGCCGGCCGCGGCGTGCGCGGGGCTGCTGCCGTCCTTGCGCAGGACATGAGCGCATTCGACTCGAGCCTCCGAGCAGCGGAGCTGCGGCTGGCGGGCTGGCTCGGGCCGTCGGAGCTGGCCGGCGTGCTCCGCAGCGCGTACGACCCGACAGGCTGGGACGCCATTGCGGGCACAGACCTCGGAAGGAATCCCTCGACGGCCGGGCCGATCGCGGTCGAAGAGCACTGGGACCACCTCCGCCACGACACCGGATTCTCGGCCGTCCTCTGGATCAGCGAGTGGCCGCGGACCGACGTGCCACCGCAATTCCTGCACGCACTTGTCTTCGCTCCTGGGATTCGCAAGACCATCTCGCTCACGGCGACCCCTCTCTCGACAGCCGCAGCCATGCGCGACATCCGCAAGGCAAAGGTCGAGTACGCCACCGACTCGGCCCAGAAGGCGCGCGTCGGCTTCATCGAGGACCTTGCCGATGTCCAAGAGCTCGCCGACGTGAACGAGCGCGAGAGGGCCCTGATCAGCGGCCATGCCGACATGAAATTCACCGGCCTGATCGCAGTCACCGCACCCACCAAGGACGAACTCGATGCCGCCGTCAGCCAGATGCAGCGGGCCGCAACCCAGGCCCTCTGCGAGACCCGACTCCTCGTTGGCCAACAGGCTCGAGCGTTCGCAACGGCCGCCCTGCCCCTCGCACGAAAGGTGCACTGAAATGTCCAGCCGGCACCGCGTCCACGCGGCGACGTTCTTCACCCCGCCCCGCCATCCGCGACGCGAGAGGCGCATGCAGTCTCGCAGAGCACGCGAGATGGAGAAGCAGGCAAGGCGGCGCGCTCGTCGACGTTCCCAAAGGTCGCGAAGCGGAAAGGACGGGACGGGCCCCGAGACCCTTGGCCGGAAGGGTGAGCCCTTCGCTGAGTCATTGCGATCCCACAAGCACCTGAGGCTGCCCGCGCACCGGGCGACATCGGAGGTCCTCGCCGGCGCCTATCCCTTCCTCGCCGAAGGCGGCCTTGGCAGTCAGGGCACTTTCGTGGGACAGGACGCCTGGTCGGGCGGTGGCTTCTGCTTCGACCCTTGGGTGCTCTACCAGGACGGGACGCTCACCAATCCCAACTGCCTCCTGGCCGGTGTCGTAGGTCGTGGCAAGTCCATGCTGGCCAAGTCCTTGGCAACACGTTCGATCGCCACCGGTCGCAAGGTCTACGTGCCGGGCGACCCCAAGGGCGAATGGACAGTAGTCGCGAAGGCCGTGGGCGGCGTCGCCATCGAACTCGGCAACGGCACCGGCAACCGCCTCAACCCCTTGGACGAAGGGCCTCGCCCGTTAGACATCCAGGACGCGGGATGGCGCGCTCTCGTGGCGACTCGTCGTCGGGCACTTCTCGGCGCGCTTGTCGAGTCCGCTCTCAACAGGCCAATGGGGGCCGTCGAGCACACCGCGCTGGACCATGCACTCCGAACGGTCGTCGATGGCGCGAACGCGCCCACCCTTCCCGCGGTGGTGGAGGCGCTCTTTAACCCAACGCGGGGAGAGGCTGGCGCGACGGTTGAGCAGCTCCTCACAGACGGTCGCGACATCGGGCATGCGCTGCGTCGGCTGGTCTCCGGCGACCTGGCTGGGCTGTTCGACGGTGAGTCGACCGTCCGTTTCGACCCGAGTCTTCCGATGGTGACTCTCGACCTCTCGCGGATCTCCGGTTCCGACCAGCTCATCGCCATGGTGATGGCCTGCGCGTCCGCATGGATGGAGGCCGCGCTGTCCGACCCTCTCGGTGGCCAGCGCTGGGTCATCTACGACGAAGCCTGGCGACTCATCAGGCAGCCCGCGCTGCTGAGCCGGATGCAGTCGCAGTGGAAGCTGTCGCGCGGCCTTGGCATCGCCAACCTCATGATCATCCACCGACTCTCCGACCTCGAAGCCGTCGGCAGTGAGGACTCCGAGTCGCGTGCGCTGGCCCGAGGCCTGCTTGCCGACTGCTCAACGAAGATCATCTACCAGCAGGAGACCTCGGAGGCGCCGCGGACGGCATCGGTCCTCGGCCTATCGGCAACAGAGCGCAACGAACTGCCGGAACTGCAACGGGGAGAAGGACTTTGGCGAGTGGGCCAAAGGGCTTTTGTTATTCGCCACCTCGTCACGGACGGCGAGCTGGAGCTCTTCGACACAAATTCTCGAATGGGCCAACCCATGCCTGAACCGGGACGTCGGTGACCACCCATGTTCACCACCTCTTCACGTCGTGCAAACTTGGGAAGCTCCGACAGGCTCGTCGCCATGGCGACCCTAACCGTGGGCGCGCTTGTCGTGGTCCTGTGGCTTGGCGCTGCCCTGAGCGCCCTCATCCGGCGCCGTCAGCCACCCTCGCTCAGTCTGCAGGCGGCCATTCAGGTGCTCGGCCCAGCGGCTGCCCATCCGTCAGCCGCCTGGGGTGACGGCGTCGGGCCCCCCGGGCTCTATTGGACTTGCGTGGGGCTGGTCCTCGTCGTCGTTGCCGCCGTGCTCACAGCGGCTTGGCGGCTCATGCGCACCAACGCCGACGGCAAACAGGACCCGAGGCACGCCGAGGGCCTGGCGTCTCGAGCTGAGTGCGACAAGGTGGCGGGGCGTCGCGCTCTCAAGACCCGCGCGGGGCAGCTGCGGCCCGGCCTGAGTACGCCCCGCATCGAGGACCTGGGGCATGCCCTGGGTGAAGCGCGTGGAGTGACGTGCTTTGCCACTGTTGAGGATTCGATCGTGGTCCTCGGCCCTCCGCGGTCGGGAAAGGGGCTACACCTGGTCATCAACGCAATCCTCGATGCGCCCGGAGGGGTCATCACCACCTCGACCCGCCCAGACAACCTCACAGCCTGCCTCGAGGCCAGGGCAATGGTGGGACCCGTTGCCGTTTTCGACCCGCAGGGGCTCGCGCCCGGCATCGACTCGGCGACCCGGTGGTCCCCGGTCCGTGGCTGTGAGGACCCGCACGTGGCCATGGTGAGAGCGAAGGCGCTGACATCCGGTGCGGCTTCTGGCACTACCGACGCCAACTTCTGGCAGGCCTCTGCTGAGCAGGCCGTGCGATGCCTCCTGCATGCGGCGGCATTGGCTCGGTTGGGGGCGGCAGACCTCTACCGCTGGTCCCTGTCTGCCCTTCAGGCCCACGAGGCGGTCATGATCCTGGCGTCGGATCCCCGTGCCGCCACCTCTTGGCACCAGGCACTGGAGTCGATCGTGACCGCGGACCAACGACAGAGAGATTCCGTCTGGGCCATGGTCTCGATCGCGTTCTCGTCACTTGCGGACCCTCGGGTGCTCAATGCGCTCACCCCAGGCCCGGGCGAGCAGTTCGACCCGGAAGTCTTCCTGCGCAGGCGTGGCACCGTGTTCCTGGTCGGCACATCGACGGGTGCGTCCGCGACGGCTGGGATCGTCGGCGCCTTCGTCGAGGATGTGGCTGAGGTCGCAAGACGAATGGCAGCACGGTCCTCCGGAGCGCGGATCGACCCACCTCTGTCCATGATCCTCGACGAGGCGGCGAACTATCCCTTGCCGTCGCTGACCTCGCTGATGTCCGAAGGCGGCGGTACCGGCATCTCCACCACCGTCGTCCTGCAGTCCCTCGCCCAGGCCCGCGCGGTCTGGGGAGAGCACGAGGCATCGGCGATCTGGGACGCCGCCATTCTGAAGGTCATCCTCGGTGGAGGCTCCAACGCGCGAGACCTGGATGACCTCTCCCGTCTGATCGGCCAACGGGACGAACGGCAGTACAGCGAGTCCACCGGAACAGATGGGCGCAGGTCACGGAGCTCATCGACACGACAGGTGCCAATCCTCGACTCCTCTCAACTCAGGATGCTTCCATTCGGCACGGCCGTCCTCATCTACCGGTCAGCCCGACCGATCGTGTTGAGGATGCGCCCCTGGCACCAGCGAGACGACGCCACGGACCTTCAGGCCGCACGCCGGCGACTCGAGACGGTGATCCAGGGTGCCAGCAGATCCGACTGAGCAGGGCCCTGGCCCAGTTCATTGGCCGTCACTGCTCCCCGATGTCGCGCCATCCGCTTGGGCGGACCTTCGTGGGTGGGTTGAGGCATTGGCGGGCCGCTATGACTTCGACACGAGGACGATCCCGCCGTGCTGGTACCACCACAACTCGATTGTCGAAACCCTGTCCGCACTGCACGACTTCGAGCGGATCTCCTTTGACCCCAGCGCGTCACCAAGCGGATCGCTGGACTTTGCACGTGCCCTGAGAGAGACCGAGCACCGACTCGTCGAGTTGAACGCCAAGACACAGTGCTCGGTCCACGAACACCGGACGCCGCCCACACAGGCGTTGGTCGTCGATGACCAAGCCTGGTCGGCGTTCGTCGACGCTGACACCGGAAGGCGTTGGACGACTCTGACCGGCGAACTGGAGCACGGCGACGGGTGACGGCGCTGACTCTGTACCGGTAGGCCCGTAGCCGGATCACAGCGCGGGATCGGCCCGCGCGGCTGCGAAAGGCAGATCGGTGATGAGTCTGCATCCCAGCCACCCCAACAGAGTTCAGCCTTCGGGGGCGCCCGCGACGTACAACGCTCGTGACGCCGTAGAGATCCTGCTTCACCTCGCCGTTCGCGCCCACCAGAACGTCGATCGCGCCGACGACGTCGACTACTGGTATCGCCTCGGCCAGAGAAACGCCTACCTTCAGTCCGCTGCTCAACTGACCTGCCTGAACCACGGCACTCCGGTCTTGGAGGTGGCCGATCGCCTCGGGCGGGCCCTCGAGGAAGGCCGCGTCGAGGTCCCGGCACTAGCTCGGCTGGCATCGACGGACGCGCCCCGCAGCCTGGACCAGAAGGCTCCTGAGCTCGACTGGCTCGGCGCACACGCCTTCAAGGCTCGGTATGCCGCGACCCCGGGGACCGATCACGACTACGGCATGCGGTGGGGGCCACGAAGCGACCAGCGCATCTCGCACCGCAGGATCGAGGAGGCGCCAGCTGGCGCCCTCTACGCCTACGACGCAACCTGGGACGAGTACGCGCTCATCGGGCTCGACGTCCCCACGGCCGCTGTCGAGGCTGCCTTCCGTCGGGCCCTGGACTCGGACATCCACATGTCCGCCGCCGAGTTCGCCCGGCTGGTCACCCTGCAGATTGGTCCGTCGGCGGACGCCCCCAGCGCTGGCCCGGAGCTGTGAGCACCACGGCCAGGTGGGACCTCGACGCGATGCGTCGCTCCCACCCGATCGAACAGGTCGTTGCGGCCAGCGGAGTTGAACTCCGTCGACAAGGAAGCGGCTTCATCGGATGTTGTCCCTTCCACGAGGACAGCCGGCCATCCCTCTCCGTCGGCGGGGTCGCCGACCGATTCCACTGCTTCGGCTGCGGAGCCCATGGCGACGTAATCGACTTCGTCCAACAGTTGCACGGCATCTCCTTCGTGCAGGCGGTCGAACGTCTAGAAGGACAGCCGACGGCACCGCCGACCGCGGCGACTGCTCACCGGGCAGCGTCCGGATCAACGCGACCTGCCTTCGTAACGGGGACGGCCCGAGCTCACGCAGTGAATCGGATGGCGTGGGAATACTTCACCGCTCCTGCCCGCGAGGCCCGAGCCACGCATTACCTGGGCACGCGCGGCATCGAGGTACGCGCGCTTGCCCGTCGAGCTGGCGAGCCAGTTGTCGGCCATACGGGGAACCGCTGGACGGGACTCACGACGTACCTCATCGCCCGGGGAGTCTCGATCGCCGAGCTCGAGGAACTCGACCTCGCCCGCCCCACCAGATCCGGCGGCCACATCGACACCTACCGCGACCGACTGGTTGTTCCGGTGCGGTCGCAGGGGACGCGCATCGATGGGTTTATCGGGCGCGACACGACCGGCCGAGCCGAGATTCCCAAGTACCTCAACCTTCGCCGCACGCCGATCTTTGACAAGGGTGCGGCGCTTTACGCGCCGTGGAGCGGCCCCCTGTCCGCTGACGCGACGGTCGTCATCGTGGAGGGACCGCTGGATGCGCTGGCGGTCGCCGCGGCGGCGGCCGCCCGGCATACCCACTTGTTTGCTCCCTTCACGACCAGCGGGGTGACCGTGTCCGCGTCGCAAGCAGAGTCCGTGATCGCGCTGCACCCTTCTCCCCCTGTCATCGCCCTTGACGGGGACCGTGCAGGGCGCGAGGGAACGGATCGCTGGCTCAAGGCCTTGTGCCTCGACGCTGGGAAACCTGCGCTGACGGTGAAACTGCCCGAGGGGATCGACCCTGCGGACTGGCTTTCAGAACACGGCACCGCCGGGCTCGCCGCATTCGATCCACGAACCGACCGCCGCAGCGATCCTGCTGAGGTGTGTCCGCGGGTCCCCGCTCGAGACCTGGTGAGGCTGTTCCTCGAAGGCGACCCGCGTGCCCCTAGGGAAGCGATCAAGATCCTTGCTGCGATCGGCAAGGACCTCACTGGTCACGACTTGCATGACTTCGTGAGTCAGGCATCGCATGAGATGACCGTCCGGGGTTGGAATCACGAAGCCACGTTTGGACCGGTCCTCGAGGGCTTCATCAGTAGCGCTCGTCTGCGCGGCCCAACGACGCGGCTCACGGCCGTCCCGGACATGAGGCCGCCGCAGTTGTCCCCAGATCTCTGAGCTGACGGCGCGACGGAGACCTCGTGGGTCGATGGTCGAAGTCCCAGTCACATTCTCGGCACACCTGACCAAGAAGGAGTTCGCATGCCCAGTCGCATCGAATCAGACCACGTTGACGCGCAGCCCGCATCGGTTGTCATCGCGCGGGCCTGTGTCCACATCGACCTAGCGGCCTGCGAGTTGGAACGGCGGGCCGGAGACGACGTGTTCTCGCCCTGGCTCCCGTTGGCTGGCCAGCTGCACCTCATCAGGGGAGGTCTCGACCCTTCGATTCGCGCCGCCGCGGAACCAGACGACCTGGACGTGACTAAGCACCTCGACGCCGCCCTCGCCCTCCTCGAGACGGTCAACGGGGCTCAGCTTCCCGATGTCCTTGAGTGGATCGGCGACCTGCAAGCCCTTCGCGCGGGGATCGCATCGAAGGACGCGGCGCGATGACCGTCACGACGCTCCCTGATCTCATCGCCCGGGCCGAGTCCCTGGCCCGGGGCCTGCGTTTCTCCGACCAACCCACGACCACCGAGCAATGGACCACATTCGAGGCCACCACTCATCGGCTGATGCGCGAATTGGCCAATCCCTTACTGGTTGGCCGTCGAGTCAGCAACACAATCGCCTCGCGCCCACGCGAGATAGCGCGCAACCTCCCGAGGGCGCCACAGTTCGCCGCGCCCGAGACCAGGTACACGGTGAGGGAGGCGGCCACACAGCTCGGAGTCGGCGTTGACACCGTGCTAGGGCGTCTGCACCGATCACAGCTCCCTGGGGTCCTCGACACCGGCGCCTACGTGATCGGGGCCGCGGACCTCTTCGACGCGGCGGAAGTCGTGCCCGCCAATGCGACAAGCACCCACCCGCTGGATCGCCTGAGCACCATGTTGGGAACAACCGCGGACCTGATCACACTGCACCGGCGACGCCAGAGTTTCGGCGTCCAGGACGATCCTCTGGGCACCGACGCGCAGCTCAGCCCTGTCATGGCCAGGCTCCTGACCGTCACGGTGATGGCAGCTCGTGACTCTGTGTCGCGCCTTCCGACTGCGACCGCTGACCAGGCCCTCGAGCTGGCCAAGTACGCCGAGCGCTCCCTAGACCAGCTAAGCCAGCGAGTGGAGAGCGACAGCCTCAGCCGCGTCGCGAGTTTCATCGCTGGGCCGACGAGTCCCGGCCTCAACGACGAGCTGCAGTCTGCCCTTCGCTCGTGGGCTGATTGCGCGCGCGCCGAGGTCCGGCGCGGTATCCCCAGCGCAGACTCGCTTCGAGCCATCGCCAATCAGAGCCTGCACATCTACGCCGTGTCCGCGAGGATGCTCGGCTCCATTCAGGCGGGGACGGTCGAGCACCACGAGGCCCAGGACTGCCTTCGCGAGGCTGCCGTGAGCCAGCGTCGGCTCCAAGAGAAATGGGGCAACGTGACAACAGCCGTGAAGCCCGGACGGGAGTTCGCTTCAGCCACCCGGAATGTCCACGGCGTCTTGGAGGTGCTCGACCAGAGGTTGGTCGACGGAGGGTCCGAGTGCGACCTCACAGCCGGTGAGCGGATTGCCGCCTGCAACGAGCTGGCCAATGCATTGGGCGAGATCGCCGACATCACACACGAAGCGCGACACCTCCCTTATTCGCTCACGAGATCGGAGCTTCTCTACGCCCCCGCCAGGATCCTGCCCAGTGCCGCTGAACGTCTCCAGGCAAGACAGTTGGGCCGGTTCGTTCCCGTGCTACCAAAGGAGATCCAGGATCTGAGGTCGGTCGCTCACGACGCCGCGAACGCGGCTGCCACCGTGGTCAGCACGGTCCCTCCCGAGTTGCAGAGGCTCCCCCGCTGGACGAGGGCTCCCGCGGTGACGACCTCCCTCGGTCTTGCCCCTGAGCTGTAAGTCGCGGGCGTCGACGGTCGTGCCCATTCCATTCAGATGGTGTATCCACTCCCCGGTACACGGGGGGAGAGCGAGCCCCGACAAGGCGGCTGCAAGGTCAACCCGCGGAACACTCACATGGAGAACACCATGATGGACTTGGAGCAACTACCAGCACTGATCTCGGTACCCAAGGCTGCAAAGATCCTAGGGCTGAGCAGAGCCAGCGCCTACCGCTTCGCCGCTGCTGGCGAGTTGCCGACGCGTCATCTAGGCGGTCGCGTATTCGTGGTAACCCACAAGCTCAAGGCGTTCCTCGACGGCGGGGAGGCTGCATGAGCCGTCGCACCCTTCCCGGCGTCGCCGTGTACAAGCGCGGCAAGGCCTGGGCCTACCAGGTGGAGCGGGATCGGGCGACGCTCGACGGGAGCCGGAAGCGGTCATACAAGGGTGGCTTCCCGACCGAGCAGGAAGCCTGGACTGCGGCCGTGGAGGCCAAGAAGCAACTTGACGTCGGCCGTGCTCCCCATGCCAAGCGAGTGAGAGCCGAGGTGTTCCTTCAGGAGTGGCTTGACTCAGTGCGACCATCACTGAAGCCATCGACGTTCGCCAGCTACCGAGACATGGTCGAGGACTACGTGGCTCCCACCATCGGCCAGCGGTGGTTGGGCGATGTCACGGTTCAGGTCCTCAACGCGTTCTATCGGCACCTGAGTGAGAGCGGTCGCAAGCGCAAGGACACGAGTCTTCGGGTCTACGAGTACTGGTCGGCCCACATGGACGAACGGGGCGGCCTTGGTCCTCGTCCGACCGAAATCGCCGACCGATGTGGCGTCTCCCGAGACGCCGCGCGGTCCGCGCTCATGCGGTTCCGTCGCGGCAGGGTCCCCAAGGGCCGAGGCAGCGGCCTGGCACCGAAGACCGTCCGCAACATTCACAGGATGCTTCACCGAGCCTTCAACGATGCGGTGGCATGGGGCTACCTGACAGCGAACCCGACGCATCACGCTGTGCTTCCCCGGCCGACCCCTCAGATCGAGCGCACAGCCGCGCCCTGGACCACCGATGAACTCGCCGCTTGGCTCCGCGTCGCGCTCCAGGACCGGTATGCCGGGCTGTGGGTTCTAGCCGCCACCACCGGAATGCGTCGTTCCGAGCTGGCCGGGATCCGTCGACGTTGGCTAGACCTCGAGGAGGAGACCCTCGTGGTGGCCGACACCCGCGTCGTGGTGGATGGACGAGCCGCCGACTCAGACGGCAAGACGGCAGCGGCGAGGCGCACGCTGTCGCTTGACGACTTCACCATGAAGCACCTACTCGGCCACTTGGAGCTGATCGACACCGAACGCGAGGCCTTCGGGGCCAGCTACCCAGACCATGACTTCATCACCGTGCGGCCGGACGGCGTACGTCTCCATCCAGACACGCTGACGCGTCGCTTCAACCGACTAGTGGACCGCGCCGGCGTTCCTCGGATCAGGCTGCACGACGTCCGCCATACCTACGCGACCCTTGCCATGGACGCCGGCGTCGATCCCAAGATGCTCAGCGATCGGATGGGCCACGCCAACACCTCGATCACCCTCCAGATCTACACCCACCGGTCGGTTGGCAAGGACCGCGAGCTAGCACGATCTGTTTCCGAGCTGATCGAACGGGCTCTCGAGTCCTAGCGTGGGCGTCAATGTGCTGACGGGACCCCGTGATGTGGTCCAACCGCTATGAGAGTGCTGGTTGGGTGGTGCTGGTCCAGCTGGCCGCGTACTCCGCCGGGGTCAGGTCCCCGAGGGAGGAGTGCGGCCTGTAGGTGTTGTACTCGATCCGCCAGGCTTCGACAACGACCTGGGCCTCGAGCAGCGTGGCGAACTCCTCGATCTTGAACAGTTCGTCGCGGGCCCGGCTGTTGAAGGACTCGACGAACGGGTTCTCCCACGGTGAGCCGGGCTCGATGAAGGCGGTTCTGGTGCCGGCCAGGCGGCAGTAGTCGCGCAGGGCCCAGGCGATCATCTCCGGGCCGTTGTCCATCCGCAGGTGCTCGGGTGCGCCGCGGACCGCGACGAGGTCGATGAGCACCTCGACGACCTCGTCGGAGGTGCCGGTGCGCCCGACTCGCATCGCCAGCGCTTCGCGGGTGTGTTCGTCGACGACGTGCAGCGACTTCAGGCGGCGCCGGTCGGTGGTCTCGTCGAACTGGAAGTCCAGCGCCCAGACCTGGTTCGGACGCTCGGCGCGCAGCCGCTCACCGTTGTCGGGGCTGACGTGGCGGCGTTTCCTCGTGCGGACCGGGCGGCGCAGGCCCTCCTGCCGCCACAGTCGTTGGATTCGCTTGTGGTTCACCGACGTCCACGCCTTGGTGACGTCGCGGCGCAGCAGCCGGTACGCCATCCGCCACCCCCACCGCGGGTGCGCCCGGGCGATCCGGCGCAGCTCGGCCCGCAGCCGAGATTCCTCATCGGGCCGGGCTCGCCGGGGCAGCCGGTGGGTGGACCGGTGCGCGCCGACGACCCGGCAGGCCCGACGCTCGGAAACCCCGAACCGATTCCGCACATGCCCCACGGCACGGCGGCGACGGTCCGGGGTCAGAAGTTTCCCTCGGCCAGCTCCTTGAGCATGTCGATGTCCAGGGCCTGGTTGGCCACCAGCTTCTTGAGCCGGGCGTTCTCGGACTCAAGCTCCTTCAGGCGTTTCGCCTCGGACGCCTTCATCCCTCCGTACTGGGACCGCCACCTGTTCCAGGTCGCCTCGGAGATCTCCAGGGTGCGCAGCACCTCGGTCAAGTCCTTGCCGTCGTTGAGAATCCGCTCGCCCTCACGCAGCTTGCGGACCACCTGCTCGGGGGTGTGCCGGTGTCGCTTCATCGTGATCGTCCTCCTCGCCCACAGTGTGGGCTCTTGGACTCTCACAACGGGTGGACCACTCCGAAGGGGTCACGCCAGTGCCATCAGAATGGCTCCCCAAGGACCCGAAGCGCCGATCAGGACGGATGAGCGTCTCTCCGCACATCGCGGGCGTGCCCCGATGCTGCTGCTTGGCGCCCAGATCGACGCGGGTTCGATCCGCCGATAATTGGGCTCATCACATATGAGGGTGTAGTGGTCGTGTCGGAGGTCGGTCTGGGTGAAGGGCGAGGCCAACCCGGTGCTCCGCACGCCAACTTCCGTCAGATTGATCTCACGTCAATCGGATGCGAACAGCGGCTCACCGTCAAAATCCATATCAACGAGACCACCCATCGGCTTGATGTTGACCAGGTCCGGCTCGGGCAGATTGACAGGCACGTACCGCTCGTCCTCGGGGTGGTGAAAGACATACTCCCTAGCCGATTCCGCGGTGTGCAGGTTGAACAGTTTCTCCATTGCTGTGGTCCCGGACTGGATTCGGTCGATCCGTCCGGCAAGCACCATCTCGCGTAGCTGCTGGACACGCGGATCTTCCGCTCCGGCACCCTCCAACATCGCCATGGGATCACTCATGAGTAGCCCCAGCTTGCGAGTGAGCGGGAAGGTGACGCCCCATGCCGTCCCGAAGCCGACTCCTTCCCATGGCTCGTCATCCGGTCGGCGCACCAGGCTGACTGGAGCATCCGATGTTATGAGGGAGCGTCGGTCGAAGCGAACGAGTGTCCAGGGACGGATCGCAAGGTAGGGCGTCAGCTCGACTGCGGTCTCGACTGTGTTCTGGATGTGAGCCAGGTTGGAGAATCCGATCGGCGGTCCACCGGGCTGGGTGGCCTCGTCCCAGATTCGATCCTCTTGCTCCTGCGACGGATCGAACCCAAGGTTCTTACGGATCCAAGTACCAACGTTCTTGCGACCACCGACGCCTACCTCCAGCCGAACCATGGTCGCGCGGACGTGCTCGGTTGTCCTCCGGGTATCTGGCCCGCGCACGCTTTGCAAGGCCACGTAGTGGGCAAAGGCCCACCTGTTCTCCTCGGAAGGAGGAAACTCGCCGTTGGCAAAGCCCCTGATGATACCGAGGGCCTGAGCCTCGACTTCGCTAAGCACCTTCTCGAACGCATCTGGCTCTTCGAACTCGCCGACCGTGTGGAAGTGGTTCTGCGCAGCCACGTTTTTCACGCTCGGCGTGTATGGCGCCCGGGAGCAGTCAAGGGGCATGACCCTGATGCGCTCTTGGCTCGTCGCGAATCCCCGAAGATACCCCTGCGGCACATAGTGATGGAGCTTCGCAGTGCTCTTCTTGCCCGTCATGCGCGCATCATCTCTGCGCTCGCACCTGAATCGCGCTCACCCATACAACTCCCCCTACGTCGTGCATCTGCGCACCTCGTCGATTTCGACTGGGAACAGGTCGTCACGACTACAGTCTCCCCGACGCGACCGACAGGTTGAGCGACAAGCGGAAAGAACCGTTCTTCACAGTCCTGTGCAAGGGCGACAGATCGAACACCTACATCTGGCACATCGAGATGCTCTGCGGCCATGCAAACACGATCTCTAAACCCCGATCCACCGATGGACCCTCGATGGATCGGGGCGAAGTTCGGTCCCGACCCCAGTCCAGACATGAGTCGATCACCGAGCAACGGATTTGGGTAGAGGGGCATACGGGATCCGACGTTGAGTCACTGCGGTGCGTGGACCTCGGCACACCAGGGGTCGTCCCATGTGTCGAGTACTTCGGAGACGTGGCCCCACTCCCACTCGGTTCCTCGCCACGCGGTTGCCGGGTCCCAATGGAGGGTGAGCGCGGGTAGCCACCGTGGCGTTATCCATAGGTGCGTTATCTTGAGGTCCAGCTGCGGCGGCGGCAGTCGGGCAACGTCGTCGGGCGTTGCGTCCCGAAGCCACTCGAAGACGGGGTCGTTCTCGCTGTCGACTGTCAGTACGGCGTGCCGCTCAGGGCCACCGAACTCCTCAAGCTTCTTTGGCACGTCCGCGTACCCGGGGCGGGCAAGGACTGCGCAGGCTGCGGCTACGACGCTGGGGCCGTCCGCGATGGGTCGCCCTCCACCGGAACCGATCGTGAACCGGACCTCACCGGGTGCGAACTTGTCGAACGGCGCGATGAACTCGTACTGCTCAGTCCTCCTCGGCACCTCGTCGCGCTTGGCGGGGTCCCCAAAATCACGCAACGTGTTCTCGAGCCATGTCAGGTCCTTGACTCTGGCCTTGGACGTCAGCGAGACCCAATAGCCGTGCTGGAGCCCGGCGTACTGCTTGCGCCGGCCGAACTTCTCTAGCGCATTGGCGAGTTGATTGTCTGCCTTGTTCGGATCGGACACGATCTCGAGCGGCACACCGCCAGCTCGGTGAATGATGGCGTCGGGGAGGCTCTTGCCACGTCGGTCGTCGTAGGAGCAGACGCGTACGCCGAGGGTCTTCTCGACGATGAACCGGGCAATGGTTTCGTCGCAGTTTTCTCCATGGTTCCCGGGCGCGCTTGGCGACATGGAGTTCTCCGTTCGTTTTGTCTGTAATCCAGACACCCACGGCCATGCTGCCTGCTTGGTAGCACTCATTGCCGCATTGAGGGCGGATCGGACCTGCGTCCTACCGCCGCAAAGGCACGGCCGCGCTCCCATCTCATCGCGCCAAGTCCCGGACCGCGGCGGGCGCGGGGCCACTCCATCGCACACGCCTACGGCCGCGGCCGCTCGGACGGCTGGGACGGCCTCGGACCCACTGTGGTCATCGGTCACCCTCGCCGTCGAGCTGCTTTGGGCACGGTGAGACGCAGTGAGACACATGGGCCGCCTGTTGCCGCTGGCTACACTTTTGGCTACAGGCGGGGGTAAACGACGACAGCAAGAGGCCCCTTCCTGATTGGAAGGGGCCTCTGACCTGCTACTTCTTGAGTAGCGGGGGCAGGATTTGAACCTGCGACCTCCGGGTTATGAGCCCGGCGAGCTACCGAGCTGCTCCACCCCGCGTCGGTAGACACCACCTTACGGGAGCCCCTGCGCCGGAACCAAATCGGGCGGCGCAGGGTCCGGACAAGGCCCCTAGGGAGTCGAGGTCGCGGTGGGCGCCGGGGTGGTGGTGCTCGATGACGGTGTGGGCGTGACCGTCACCGACCCGCCCTTCGGGGCGGCGGCCACAGCGCGCCCGATGGCGTCGGCGAGCTGCTTCTGGGCCGTTCCGTATGCCGCGAAGTCACCTGCCTTGAGCGCCTTCTGACCCGCGTCGTAGGCCGCCTGGATATCGGCCAGCGCCTTGGCCAGCGCGGCTGCGTCGGCCGGCGGGGGCGTGGTCGGTGTCGTCGGCGTGCCGCCTCCTGTGGTGGGGGGCGTGGTCGGCGTGGAGCCGGAGTCGCCGGCGCTGGCGCCGGAGTTGCCGCCGAACAGGCCGTCCAGCGCGCCGTCGAGGGTGTAGGCCCAGGCGAGCTTGTCGCCGAAGGCCGCGACCGTGGCCCGTTGGAGTGGGAACGCCGACGTGCCCTGGGCCCGCACGTAGATCGGCTGCACGTACAACAGCCCACCGCCGACAGGGAGGGTGAGCAGGTTGCCCAGGGTGACCTGGGACCCGGTCTGCCGCGCGTTGTTGAGGAACTGGCTGAGGTTGAGGGTCGAGTCGGGCGAGGTGACGTTCGACGAGTTGATGTCGTTCTGCACCTGGCCCGGCCCTCGAACCTGGCTGTCCTTGGGCAGGGTGAGCAGTCGCAGCGTGCCGTAGTCGTCGCTGCGCTTGCCGTCGGTGGACCCGGCATCCGCGTCGACCGCCAGGAAGCCGGACAGCACCTGCCGGTCGCCGATGGGCTTGAAGGTCGTCGTCAGGGAGAAGCGTGCGCCGGTCTGGTCGGGCATCTTGAGCGTGAGGTAGTAGGGCGGCTGGTCGACGTTGCCCTCCTGGGCGGGGTCCTCCGGCACCTCCCAGAAGTCACCGGCGCCGTAGAACGAGTCGGCATCGGTCACGTGGTAGCGGTTGAGCATCGTGCGCTGCACCTTGAAGAGGTCCTCGGGGTAGCGCAGGTGCGACATCAGGTCGCCGCTGATCTCGCTCATCGGCAGCACGGTGTTCTTGAACGCGTTGGACCACGCCTTGAGCAGCGGGTCCTTGTCGTCCCACGAGTACAGCTTCACCGAGCCGTCGTACGCGTCCACGGTGGCCTTCACCGAGTTGCGGATGTAGTTGACCTGACCGGTGCCGATGGGGCGCACCGACTGCGAGTTCGCGGTGGTCGAGTCCGACGTCGCGCTGTCGATCTCGGTGAGCCGTGAGTAGGGGTAGTCGGCCGTGGTGGTGTAGCCGTCGACGATCCACTGGACGCGCCCGTCGACGACGGCGGGATAGGGGTTGCCGTCGAGGGTCAGCCAGGGGGCGACCCGCTGGACGCGCTCGATCGGCTCGCGGTGGTCGAGCAGCCGGCTCCTGTCGTTGACGGCGTCGGAGAGCATGAAGTTGAGCTCGCGGTACTTCAGCGCATAGGCGGCCTTGCGCAGGAAAGACGTGAGGGGCACCCCGCCCTTGCCGGTGTACGTGTTGTTCTTCTGTCCGGCTGCACTGCCGTCGGGGTAGTCGAACTCACGCGCCCGAGATCCCGTCGCACCTCCGACGATGGAGTACGTGGGCGACTGCTCGCCGAAGTAGACCCGGGGTTCGAACTGTCCCAGCGGACCCATCTGGGGGATGTTCTGCTCGTAGAAGACCGGCTGACCGTCGGCGCCACGCTGGTTGCCATAGGCCGCCACAACACCGAACCCGTGCGTGTAGACCGTGTGGTCGTTGAGCCAGTTGCGCTGGTTCTGCGGCAGGCCGTCGAGGTCCAGCTCACGGACCGCCACGACGGTGTCGTTGATCTTGCCGTTGATGTTGTAGCGGTCGACGTCGAGGGCGTCGGGGAAGGCGTAGTAGGACTTGACCGACTGGAGCTGCTTGAACGTCGGGGAGACCACGATGGGGTCGACCAGACGGATGCCCGGGATCGTCTCCGCGTCGTCACGCAGCTGACCCGGGCTCGCCTCGGTCGTCGCGGTGTAGCCCTTGGTGTCGACGTTCGCGATGCCGTAGGCAGCGCGCGTCGCCTTGATGTTGCGGTCGATGTAGACCTGCTCGAGGGACTTCTCCGACGGGCGGACCTTGAACCGCTGGTAGAGCGCCGGGTAGATGCTGCCGACGACGATCGAGGTGATCAGCAGCAGGGCGACGCCGACCACGGGGAGCCGCCAGGAGCGGGTCCAGATGGAGGCGATGAACAGACCGACGGTCATCAGCGCGGCCACCGCGAGGATCGCCTTGGTCGGCAGCACCGCGTGGGCATCGGTGTAGCGGATGCCCGTCAGCAGGGGTGAGTCCTTGGTCGCGAGCGCATAGCGGTCGAACCAGTAGGTCGCCGCCCGGACCAGGACCAGGGCCGCGACGAGGATCGCGAGATGGGTCCTGGCAGCCCGCGACGTGCGCTCCGCTCGGGCCTGGATCTGGAGCCCGCCGTAGACGTAGTGCGTGAAGGCCGCGGCGAGGGTGGCCATCACCAGCACCATCGTGAGGAAACCGAGCAGGAACTGCACCCACGGCAGGGTGAAGACGAAGAACGACAGGTCGAGGTGGAACTGTGCGTCGCTGCTGCCGAACGAGACGCCGTTGCGCCACAACAGGAACGTCTTCCACTGCCCCGCCGCACCGGTCCCCGCCAGCAGGCCCAGGATGCCGGGAATGGCGAACATGGCGATGCGCCGCAACGGCTCGATGGCCTCGCGGTACTGGTCGAGGCTCTGCTGCTGGGGCGTCACCGGCGCATAGATCGGTCGGGTGCGGTAGCCGATGAGCAGGCTCGACGCCACCACTCCCGCGGTGAGCACGAAGCCCACGACGAACAGCAGGATCTTGGTCGTGAGCTGCGTGACGAAGACACCCTCGTAGCCCACCGAGTGGAACCACAGGACCTCGGTCCAGACCGACGCCATGATCGACACCAGGAAGCCGAGGACGACGAGGATCACGACCGTCGGGACCAACGGCCCACGGCGCCGGTTGAAGGACAGCGACGGAGGACGGCGGCCACCTGCTCCCGACCCTGCCCCGCGCGGAGTGCCCTCGGGACGGGCGCCCTCGGCGCCCGAATCGCCCTGGCCGAACCACTCAGATGAACTCACGCCACGCCCGATCTGCCGTGCGACCGCCCAGCGAGGCCGCCTGCTGTAGTGGTCCAACTTACCGACCGCCCAGGTGGTTCCCACGCGCACGTCGGACACGTGTCGGCACCAGCTGTGCAAGCCCTGGGTATGCCGCGTGGCCGGCGACCACGCGCCATGGGGCACCATGGGCGCGTGACCCAGAACTCCCAACCCGTCGCCGACCCGTTGTCCATCGCCGCACTGGACACCGAACGCCACGTCGCAGCCTCCGGGTGGGACCAGAACCCGCGGCTGTTCGCGCTCGTCCCCACGGCTGAGCTCCTCGAGCGCGAGCCGCACCTGCGCGCCCAGATGCGGGGCTCCGACCTGGCCGAGGGCGCCCTGAGCGCGATCGAGCAGGAGGACCTGCCGCCGACCTCCAACCTCGAGAGCCTGCTCGGGGGGATCGCGTGGCCGGACAGCGTCGTGGGCGCCGCCCTGGCCGTCGAGCGCATCGTCGTCCCGCCGGAGGCCGAGCGCGACCTGCCCGCGCACACCGAGTCGGCCGTCGACGCGCTGGCGTCCCACCCGGACCGCCAGGACGTCCGGCTGCTCGTGGCCGTCACCCGTGACGGCCAGAGCCGCTGCCTGCTTCGACAGCGCGCCAACGACCGCGACGACAAGGTCGCCCTCGGGGACGAGATCGCACCGGGCCTCGTCCACGCGCTCAAGGCGACCCTGCAGGGCTGAACCACTCCGTCGGTGTCGTCGCCCTGCACGGCGGTGCCGCGTTCAGGGGCTACTTCGTGCAGGTGGGCAACGAGCCGGCGCGCTTGTCGGCGATCGCCTCGACGGCCTTCCTGGCCTCGTCGAAGGTCGCGATCCTGACCACGCGCAGTCCGTCGGGGACGTGGCCCACGACCTCGTCGCAGTTGTCCGCGGGAGCGAGGAACCACGTGGCACCTCCGTCGTGGGCGCCGACCAGCTTCTGCTGGATGCCGCCGATCGGTCCCACGCGGCCGGCCGCGTTGATCGTGCCCGTGCCGGCGATCTTCTGCCCACCGGTGAGCGGGCCGGGTGTGAGCGTGTCGTAGACGGCCAGGGAGAACATCGTCCCAGCCGACGGGCCTCCGACGTTGCCGGCGTTGATCCTGACGTCGATCGGGAACTCGAACCGGATGCCGAGGAAGACGCCCACCGTGGCGCGACCATCGGCCTCGCGTGTCTGGGCCGTGACCGTGAGTGGCTTGCCGCCCCGGACCAGCCCGAGGGCCACCCGCTCCCCCGGCTTGTGGGCGCCGACGCCGGCACGCACCGCGTTGGAGTCGGCCACCGGCTTGCCGTCGATGGTGACGATCTCGTCGCCCGCCTTCAGCAGCGCCGCCGACGGTGCGTCCTTGGCGACCTGTCCGATGACGACGTGCTCGACGACCTTCTTGCCGAGGGCCTTCAGCGCCACGGCCACGGCCTCCTGCTGGGAGTCGATCATCTCGGCGGTGCTCTCCTCCTCGACCTGCTTGTCCGTCACCCCCTTGGGGAAGTACAGCTCCTCGTCGACGACGTCCTCGCTGGGGTCGATCGCGGCCGCGAGCAGGCTCCACACGGTCACGCGGTAGCCGGGGCCACCGGCGATGCGGACGGTGGTGAAGTCGAGCGCTCCCTTGGTCGGGAAGGTCTGGGCGCCCGAGACGGTGATCAGCTGCTTGCCGTCGAGGGTGCCCAGGGTGTTGGTGATCGGTCCGGGCTTCATCACGACATACGGCAGTCCGACCATGGTCGACAGGGCCCCGAGGGCGATCAGCAGGAAGAAGCCGACCAGGGCCACGGTGGACCGCCGGCTGAGCCGGTAGGGGTCCTCCGCGAGCGCACCCTGGTCCGGCGTGTGCGGGGCCCGGCCGGTGTCATCCGTGAGGTGCTGGTCCGAGGCGTGCTTCTGGAACGGCCCGCTCACGGCAGCCCCACCCACTCATCGCTGCCGTCGGTGAACAGCTGGTGCTTCCAGATCGGCACCGTCCCCTTCAGCGTGTCGATGAGGTCACGGCAGGCCTCGAACGCCTCGCCACGGTGCGGAGCCGAGACTGCCGCCACCACCGCGCGGTCACCGATCTCGAGGTGACCCACGCGGTGCACCGCTGCCAGGCGGGCGACGTGGTGGCGCGCGGCGACCTCGCGGCATACCCGCTCCAGGGTCTCGACCACGCTGGGGTGGGCGGAGTAGTCCAGCGCCGACACCGGCGCTCCGTGGTCGTGGTCGCGCACGACGCCCACGAACAGGGCGATGCCCCCGCACCGGGGGTGCTGCACCAGGGCGAGCACCTCGTCGACGCTCAGTGGTTCGTCGCGGACGTCGCAGAGCACCACGGTGGGCTCGCTGTCGAGCTCGGTGACCGGATCGCTCATGCCGTCGAACCTTTCCTGCGGCGTCGCCGCATGATTGCTGCCGTGCCCACCAGGGCCACCGCGGCGCTGGCCGCCCCCAGAGCCGCATCCTTGCGGTCCACCCTGCGGGCCGCCACCGCGTGTGAACCCCGGATCGTGTCCAGCAGCACGCCGAGGCAGGTCTCGTTGTCGTGGACCGGCACCCAGCCGCGACCCAGCAGTGTGCGAGCAGAGACTGCCCAGGGAAAGGCCACGAAGGCCAGGTCGCTGGCGGGTGCCGGCAACACCCCAACGCGGTGGAGGCGGTCCGCAGTTCCCATCGCCGCCACCATGCCGAGCTCGACCCTGCGCATGCCGGTGAGCCGTTCGAGGTCGGACTGGGTGAGGTGGCCGGGCGCGCCGACCGAGACCTCTCCGGCGACTCCCTGCGCCATCACCAGGGCGACGGCCGAGCCCAGGTCGTCGACGTGGCAGAACTGCCACGCGGGTTCGGCGCCTCGCAGCATGAGCAGCCGGGGCGCCTCGAAGTGCCGGGTGACGACGGTGTCCACGCCCTCTCCCACGAGGGCCGCGGGCCGCACCGCCGTGATGACCAGTCCCGGGTGCACGTCGCGCGCCACCCGAATGAGCTGCTCGACGTCCATCAGGTCACCGACGTGCCCGCCGTCCGCGGGCGCGCGCAGGGGTGCATCGTCCTCGAGGGGCACGGGGTTGTCGGCGAGCGCCCCGAAGGTCTGCGCCGACGTCACGACGACCAATTGGCGGACGCCCGCAGCCGCCGCGGCGGTGATGACGGTCTGGGCGATGCGGAGGCTGCGTTCGCGACGCGCCCGCGTGCCCATCGCCAGGTCCCGAGCGAGGTTGGTGCTCGCCGCCACGTATGCCGCGGCGTGGACCCCCGCGAGCGCCTTCACCAGGTTCGGGTCACCGGGGTCGGCGTAGCGGAACTGCACTCCACCCACCGGAGTCGGCTCGGTGTCGATCGCCACGACGGCACCGATGCGCGCCTCGTCGACGGCGCCGCCGGGTCGTGCCGTGGTGGACCCTCGGGCAGCGGCCGAGACCAGCGCGCGCAACAACGCTCGACCGGCGGGACCGGCCGTGCCGATCACCGCGACGTCGATGACGCTACGCCGCGAGCGAACGGCGTCCCGTCCAGCCCGCCCGGGGGAACTCACTGTGGCCTCCGCGTGGTTGTCTAGTGAGAGTCCATCCTCTCAGGACCGCTGAGGAGCAGTTGTGCCCGACCTACCCCGTGACCCCCACGACCCGCGTGACCCCAGTGACCCGAGTGACCCCTACGACCCTCGCGACGACCCGGGCGAGTCCTTCGACGACTCCTCCGACGACTCCTCCGGGGTTTCCGGGCTCTCGCCGGAGATCGAGGCGGTCCTCGCCCGGCTCACCGGCGGTGAGGTGGACCCTGACATGGCCAAGGCCCTCAAGGACATGGGCATCGACCAGGTCGACCCCGCCATGCTCCAGATGATGGTCGGCCAGATGCAGTCCATGTTCGCGAGCACCGACACCGACGCCTTCAACCTCACCCTCGCGACCGACACGGCCCGCAAGACGGTGTCAGAGGCGGGCGACGCCGTGGTCGGCGACGCCGCCCGCCGCCAGCTCGACCAGGCGGTCCAGGTCGCCGAGCTCTGGCTCGACGAGGTGACCGCCTTCGAGGCGCCCGGCATCACGACCCACGCGTGGAGCCGCGCCGAATGGGTCGAGGCGACCATGCCGACCTGGCGCACGCTGGTCGAGCCGGTCGCCGAAGGCGTGGGACGAGCCGTCGGGGACGCCATGCGTACCCAGCTCCAGCAGCTCGGTGAGAGCGGCCTGCCCGAGGGGATCCTCCCCGCAGGGATCGACCCCGCCGCGATGCTCGGCCAGATGGAGCCGATGCTGGCCAAGATGAGCGGGGCGATGTTCGGGCTGCAGGTCGGCCAGGCCGTCGGCACCCTCGCGACCGAGACCGTCAGCGGCACCGAAGTCGGTCTGCCGCTCGTGCCGGACCGGTCTGTGGCCCTGCTCCCCGCCAACGTCGAGGCCTTCGCCGACGGACTCGGCGTGGACCTCGACCAGGTCCGCATCTACCTCGCCGTCCGTGAGGCAGCGCGGGTCCGGTTGTTCTCCGAGGTGCCGTGGATCGGGCCACAGCTGGTGGCGGCGGTGCGCGACTACGCCCGCGACATCAGCATCGACACCGACCGGATCGAGACGGCGTTGGAGTCGGTCGACGCCAGCGACGCGAACGCGTTGCAGGCGGCGCTGCAGGACCAGCTCTTCCGCCCGGACCCCAGTCCTGCGCAACGCGCGGCGCTGGCCCGGCTCGAGACCTACCTCGCGCTCGTCGAGGGCTGGGTCGACGTCGTCGCCGACCGCACGACCCGCGATCACCTGCCGCAGGCGGCCGCCCTGGGCGAAGCCGTGCGACGCCGACGGGCCACCGGGGGTCCGGCGGAGAAGGCCTTCGCGGGGCTGGTCGGACTGGAGCTGCGGCCACGGCGGCTGCGCGACGCCGCCAACCTGTGGGCCGCCCTCGAGGCCAGGCACGGGGCCGCCGGTCGTGACGGAGCCTGGGGACACCCCGATGTCGCGCCCACCGGCGCCGACCTCGACGACCCCCTCGGCTACGTCGAGCGCTACGGCACGTCCGACAGCGCCGACCTCGACGCAGCCCTCGACGAGCTCCTCAGCGAGGGTGGGGCCAGCGGCGGCTCGCAGCCGACCGACGGCGCGCCGACGACCGACGAACCCCACGCTGGTCCGGACTCCCACGCTGGTCCGGACTCCCACGCTGGTCCGGACTCCCCCGACGAGGACGGACGGTGACGGCGGCGCCGACGGACCTGCCCGCGGCATACCTCGCGCTCCGGGCTGACGCCCAGAGCGTGCTGGAGGAGTGGAAGGCGCCGGACGCCCAGCAGGAGCGGCTGCGGGTGGAGCTGCTGGGCCACTGCGAGGCGCACCCGGACGCCTTGTGGAAGCAGGGACCGCCGGCACACCTCACCGCGAGTGCGCTGGTGCTCAACGCTTCTCTCGACAAGGTGCTGCTCACCCTGCACGCCAAGGCCGGTCTCTGGCTGCAGTTCGGTGGTCACTTCGAGCCCGGCGACACCACCGTGCTCGCCGCCGCGACCCGGGAGGCGCAGGAGGAGTCGGGCATCGCCGACCTCGCGCTGCATCCGCAGCTGGTCCACCTCGACCGTCACGCGCTGCTGGCCACGGGTTTCGGACGGTGCAGCGAGCACCTCGACCTGAGGTACGCCGGCGTCGCCCGCGACGAGGACGCGTATGCCGTGAGCGAGGAATCCCTCGACGTGGCCTGGTGGCCGGTGGACGGGCTCCCGGCAGCCAGCGCTGGAGAGATCAGGCCGCTGGTCGAGGCAGCCAGACGGGTGCTGGACACCTAGGCAGTGCTCTTGGGCTGAGCCGGTGGGTCAGTCGCGGTCGGGTCAGTCGCTGTGGGGTCAGTCGCGGTCGGGTCAGTCGCTGTGGGGTCACTCGCTGTGGGGTCAGTCGCTGGGGCCGAAGTCCAGGGCGGCCTGACCCAGCTCGTCGCTGTCGGTCTCGCCGTCGGACAGGTCGAGCCCGGCTGTCGCCGCCACGCCCTCGAGGTAGCCCCGCGCGCGCTCCAGCCGCGGGTAGCCCTCGAGCAGCGCCCAGAAGTCCGGGCCGTGGCCGGGTGAGAGCAGGTGGGCCAGCTCGTGGAGGATCACGTAGTCGAGGACGAAGCCCGGCATGCCCTTGACGCGGGTGGAGATCCGGATGGTGCCGTCGGACGGGGTGCAGGAACCCCAGCGGGAGTTCTGGTTGGTGACCCAGCGGATGCTGCTCGGTCGCGCCTGGCCGCCCAGATAGCGCTGGGAGAGCTCGACCGAGCGGGTGCGCAGCTGGGCATCACTCGGGCGTCGGCGCTTGTCGCCCTTGGCCAGCTTGTCGAGCATGGTGGCGACCCACTGCTGCTCTTCGGCCTTGGTGAATCGGGCGGGGATCAGCACGATGGTGCGCCCGTCCTCGCGGTAGGCACTCACGGTGCGACGGCGCTTGCGGCTGCGACGGACCTCGATGTCGGTGCTCCCCATGCCCACCACGATAGGCGAGCCCGCCGACAACTCCGGCGATCCGCGCCGTCTCCCGGTGCGCCGCGGTCTTCGGCGGGCTCCCGACTTGTTGCCCGCAGATCGTCACCGACAGCCGTTCTAAGCGCCCGGTGACCACCAGGACGCAACACGTCCGAGGCGCCCGCGACTTGTTGCCCGCAGATCGTCACCGACAGCCGTTCTAGGCGCCCGATGACCACCGCTGAGCAACACGTCCGAGGCGCCCGCGACTTGTTGCCCGCAGATCGTCACCGACAGCCGTTCTGGGTCCCCGGTGACCACCAGGACGCAACACGTCCGTGGGACCCGATCGCGCCCTTCGGATGGTGCCCCTCAGGCGAGGAGCTTCCGAAGCCGTCGGTCGAGGATCTGGACGGCCGGACCGAACACGGCGTAGGCCTCGTTGGTGGTCTGGCCGTTCGCGTAGCGGTAGTAGATCTGCTGGGCGATGACGGCGAGGCGGAAGACGCCGTAGGCCTGGTAGAACAGCGCCTGCCGCGGGCTGACCTCGACCCCCATCCGCTCGCAGTAGCCGGCGATCATCTGCTCGCGCGTCAGCATGCCGGGCAGGTGGGTCGGCACCCGACGGAAGGCCTGGTGGTCCTCGTCGTCGTCGGCCTGCACCCAGTACGCAAGGGCCGCGCCGAGGTCCATGAGGGGATCGCCGACCGTGGCCATCTCCCAGTCGAAGATGCCCACGATCCGGGTCGGGTCGTCGGGGGCGAGCACGAGGTTGTCGAGCTTGTAGTCGTTGTGGATCACGCCGCTGCGCACGTCTGCGGGCTGGTGCTCGTCGAGCCAGGCCATGGCGTGCTCGAGGTCGGGCTGACCGGTGGTGCGCGCCCTGCGGTAGCGGGCCGACCAGCCCTCGACCTGGCGACGGACGTAGCCCTCGCCCTTGCCGAGGGTGTCCAGTCCGCACGCCGCGGCATCGACGGAGTGCAGCTCCACGAGGACGTCGAGCATGGACTCGCACAGCCGACCGGCCTGGTCGGGCGACAGCTCCACCGGCATCTCGCGTCGCGGCACCGTGCCGACGAGTCGCTCCATCACGTAGAAGTCGGCCCCCATGACCTCGGGCGAGTCACAGAACGCGACCATCGTTGCCACATAAGGAAATACGGGACCGAGCGCCGACTGGATGCGGTGCTCGCGCCCCATGTCGTGGGCGCCCCTGGCCTTGGTGCCGCTAGGGCCTCTACGGAGCACGAGGTCGAGGTCGGGGAACCGCAGCAGGTACGTCAGGTTGGACGCACCCCCGGAGAACTGGAGAACCTCCGGCCGCCCAGCCAGCCCCGCGGCATACCGGGGGTCTGTGTGGGTGCGCAGCCACGCGGCCGCCGCGTCGACGTCGAAGGCGTCCTCGGAGCGCACCGGCCTTGCGCCGGCCACGGCACTCACCGGTGCTTGCCCAGCTCGATCCGACCGACGACGCTGCGGTGCACCTCGTCGGGGCCGTCGGCGAGGCGCAGCGAGCGCGCCCCCACCCAGGCCGCGGCCAGCGGGAAGTCCGTGGTCATGCCCCCGCCGCCGTGCAGCTGGACGGCGAGGTCGATCACGTCGAGCGCCATGGCGGGCACCTCGACCTTGATCTCGCTGACGGCCGACAACGCCTCCGTCGACAGGCCCTGGTCGAGCAGCCAGGCGGCGTGCATGACCAGCAGCCGCGAGCGGTTGATGGCGATGCGGGCGTCCGCGATGCGTTCGAGGTTGCCGCCGAGCCTGGCGATCGGCTTGCCGAACGCGGTGCGCGACAGGGCTCGCTGGCAGGCCAGCTCGAGGGATCGCTCGGCCAGGCCGATGGTCCGCATGCAGTGGTGAACGCGGCCCGGTCCGAGGCGTCCCTGGGCGATCTCGTAGGCGCGGCCAGGCCCGAGCAGGATGTTGCCCGCCGGGACGCGGACGTCGGTGAAGGACACCTCGCCGTGACCCAGCGGCTCGTCGTAGTAGCCCATCGTCGAGAGCATTCGCTCGACCCTGACGCCGGGGGCGTCGCGCGGCACGAGGACCATGGTGTGGCGCGAGTGGCGGTCGGCATCCGGGTCGGACAGCCCCATGAAGACGAGGATCTTGCACTCGGGGTTGCCCACCCCCGTGGAGAACCACTTGCGCCCGTTGACGACGACCTCGTCACCGTCGATCACCGCGGTGGCAGCCATGTTGGTCGCGTCGGAGGAGGCGACGTCCGGCTCCGTCATGCAGAACGCGCTGCGGATCCGCGCGTCGAGCAACGGCTCCAGCCATTCGCGCTGCTGGTCGGGCGAGCCGTACCGCAGCAGCACCTCCATGTTGCCGGTGTCGGGGGCGTTGCTGTTGAAGACGAGTGGCGCCAGGGCCGAGCGGCCCATCACCTCGGCCACGGGGGCGTAGTCGACGTTGGACAGTCCTTCGCCGCCGTCGGTGCCGAAGTCGGCGGCATACCGTCCCGCATGCTCCTTGGGCAGGAACAGGTTCCACAGTCCCTGGGCCCGTGCCTTGGCCTGGAGCTCCTTGACCACTGGCAGCGGCGCCCACGGGTCGCCGCCGCTCTCACGGCGGCGCTGGATCTCGGCGTGCACGTCGGCCTCGACGGGCTCGACCTCCGTGTCGACGAACGCCCGGACGCGGTCGCGCAGGTCGGTGGCACGCGGTGACAGGGAGAAGTCCATGCGCTCGACCCTAGCCTCGGGTGCTCAGCGACCGTGGAAGGTCGGCCGTCGCTTGGCCGCAGCCGCTGCGATCCCCTCGTGCAGGTCCTCGGTGGCGAGCGTGACCGCCTGGGCCAGCGCTTCCCACTGGAGCGCGTCGTCGAAGCTCGCGTGCCCGCCGTCGCGCAGGGCCTGCAACGTCAGCCGCGTGGCAACCGGCGCAGCGCCGGCGACCCGCTCGGCTGCCGCGATCGCTGCCGGCAGCACCTCGTCGGTCGGCAGTGCCTGCGACACCATGCCCAGCCCGACGGCTTCGGTGCCCGTGACCAGGCGACCGGTGAGCAGCAGGTCGCGGGCCACCGCATGCCCGGCGATGTTGGGCAGCGACCACGTCGTCGCCATGCCCGGGTGCAGCCCCAGGGAGGTGAACGGCACGCCCAGGCTCGCGTCCGCGGCGGCATACCGGATGTCGCAGGCGAGCGCGACGGCGCAACCCGCACCGATCGCGGCGCCGTTCACGGCCGCGATCGTGGGCACCTCGAGGTCGCGGATCGAGAGCCACGACCGGTAGAAGGTGAGCATGCGCGTCCGCAGCTCGCTGACCGACGCGTCAGGGTCCTTGACGATCCACGACAGGTCACCACCGCCGCTGAAGGCGGGGGCCGCGCCGGTCACCACCACCGCCGCGAGCGCCTCATCCGTGCGCAGCAGCCCCATCAACCTCACCCATGACCCCGTCATGGCGGTACTCATCGAGTTCCGACGTTCCGGCAGGTTCAACGTCACCACCGCGATTCGCCGGCCCGAGGCCTCTCGCAGCTCGGCCCGCAGGTCCTCGAGCTCGGTCTCCCACCACGGCTGTGCGCTCATGGGGCGAAGACTAGGGGTGGGCCCTGAGCACGACGCACAGGCCCCCCTTGCGCCATTTTGTGCTCAGCATGGTCTAAGTTGGCCGAAGTCCGACGGCGCACCGTGTGCCGTGAACAAGAGGAGACATGGCGATGGCTGAAGAGACCTACAAGGGCGAGTTCTACTGCGTGAAGTGCAAGGAGAAGCGCGAGGCCGAGGGCCGTGTCGTGGAGACGAACGGCCGTCGCATGGCCAAGGGCGTCTGCCCCGTGTGCGGCACCAACCTGAACCGCATTCTCGGCAAGGCCTGACACCAGCACCACCCAGGCTTTCCATCGCGAGGGGCGGGCCCGACTTCGGTCGGGTCCGCCCCTCGCGGCGTTCCCGGCTGAGACGTCCAGCCCTGCTCCGCACGTCGGGCAGCCCTGTGGATGACCGGCAGACGGCCCCGGCGGCTGTGCGAGATTGGGCCGCGTGACCGGACGACCCCTCCTCAAGACCCTGTGGCCTGTCTTGCGGCGGGGCGGCGGATGCGTGCAGTTCGGCACGGACCCGGACCACGCGGTCGTCCTCGACGGGCTGCGCGAGGACGAGGTGTCCGCCCTCGAGTCACTCGACGGGACTCGCGAGGTGCCTGCGGCGCTGCGCTCGCCGGCAGGGCAGGACCTGCTCGACCTGCTCCTCGGGCACGGGCTGGTCGTCGAGGCCGGTGACCCGATCTCGTTGCCGCCACCGGTCCGTGCCCTGCTCGCCCACGACGCCCAGGCGCTGCTGCGCACGGCCACGCCACCACTGCAGGGGTATGCCGCGCTGGCCAGGCGCCGCGCCGCCCACCTGTTCGTCGTGGGTCGCGGAGAGCTCCCGGCAGCGGTCGCTGCCGAGCTGCGCCACGCCGGAGTGGGGACCGTGCGACAAGGTTTCGAGGTGGCCGACGACTGGGAGCAGTCGCTCGCCGAGCGGAACGGCCTGGCGGGGCCCGCGCTCGTCGTCCTCGTCGGCAGCTGCGCCCTCGACCCGGCGGCCGCGGGACCGTGGCGAGACCGCGGCATACCCGTCGTGCCCGTGGTGCTGCATGGCCTGGAGGCCGTGGTGGGGCCGGTCGTCGTGCCGCACGGGCCCTGCCTGCGGTGCCTGGACCTCGCCCGCGCGGACCGCGACCCCGGGTGGCCGGCCCTGCTCGGCCAGCTCCTTCCTGCCCGGGTCGGTGCCGGCACCGAGGTCAGCGGCGAGACCACCCTCGTCGGGCTGGCCACGTCGATGACCGCGATGGTGGCCCTCGCGGTGCTCGACGGACAGGTGCTCCCGCTGGGGCGTTCCCTGGAGGTCTCGCTGCCGTGGCCACGGGTGCGACAGCGGCAGTGGGAGGTGCACCCGCGGTGCGGCTGCGGGGCCGGATCCGACACGTCTGGGCGACCCGCCCACGTCGACACCCGCGCACAGGCGAGAATGGCCGGGTGAACGAACTCCCCCGCCGCGCCGTCACCCGCACGGCCCGCCTGGCAAGCCTGCCCCTCGGGTTCGCCGGGCGCACCGCCATGGGGTTCGGCAAGCGGGTCGGGGGCAAGCCCGCCGAGGCCGTCGCCGCCGAGCTCCAGGCGCGCACGGCCGAGCAGCTGTTCAAGGTGCTCGGCGAGCTCAAGGGCGGGGCGATGAAGTTCGGGCAGGCGATGTCGGTCATGGAGGCGGCGCTGCCCGAGGAGATGGCCGGGCCCTACCGCGCGACCCTGACCAAGCTGCAGGAGGCGGCACCCCCGCTGCCCGCAGCCACCGTCCACAAGGTGCTCGCCGAGGAGCTGGGGCCGCGCTGGCGGACGGCGAAGTTCCAGTCCTTCGAGGACACGCCCTCAGCCGCCGCCTCGATCGGTCAGGTGCACAAGGCGGTCTGGCGGGACGGCCGCGAGGTCGCCGTCAAGATCCAGTACCCCGGGGCCGGCAAGGCTCTGCTGTCCGACCTCAACCAGCTCGCCCGCGTGGCTCGCCTCGCCGGGGGCTGGATCCCCGGCATGGACATCAAACCCATCACCGACGAGCTCAAGTCGCGGATGAGCGAGGAGCTCGACTACAACCTCGAGGCGGCCAACCAGCGCACCTTCGCCAAGGCGTTCCGCGGCGACCCCCACTTCGCGGTGCCCGACGTCCTGGTCAACAGCGAGCACGTCATCGTCTCGGAGTGGATGGATGGCACCCCGCTGTCCCGGATCGTGGCGTCAGGCACCCCGGAGGAGCGCAATGCCGCCTCCGCGCGCTACATGGCGTTCCTCCTGGTGGGACCGGCGCGCGCGGGGCTGCTGCACGCCGACCCGCACCCGGGCAACTTCCGGTTGCTGGACGACGGGCGGCTCGGCGTCATCGACTACGGCGCGGTCAACCGGCTGCCCGCAGGCCTGCCCCCGGCGATGGGTTCGCTCGTGGGCGCGGCCCTGCGGTCGGAGGCAGCGGAGCTGGAGAAGGGCCTGCGGTCCGAGGGGTTCATCAAGCCGTCGATGTCGCTGGACGCCGAGGCCCTGCTCGAGTACCTCCAGCCGTTCATCGAGCCCCTGACGCACGCGGAGTTCACCTTCAGCCGGCCCTGGCTGCGAGGGGTCGCGGCGCACGTCAACGACATCCGGCGGCCCGAGTTCCTCGTCGGGATGAAGCTCAACCTGCCGCCGTCCTACCTGCTGATCCACCGGGTCTGGCTGGGCGGGATCGGTGTGCTGTGCCAGCTCGGGGGGACCGTGCCGGCCCGCCAGATCGTGGTCGACCACATGCCCGGTATGCAGCTGCGCCACCTCCCCCCGCCCGTCTCCTGACGCTGCGACCCCTCTGCCACTTGTTGCCGGCAGATCGTCACGGACCGCCTGTTTGGGGGGCTCCGTGACCACCAGGCGGCAACACGTCCCGCCCCTCCCCGACGTGTTGCCGGCAGATCGTCACGGACCGCCTGTTTGGGGGGCTCCGTGACCACCAGGAGGCAACACGCCCCACCCCTCCCCGACGTGTTGCCGGCAGATCGTCACGGACCGCCTGTTTGGGGGGCTCCGTGACCACCAGGAGGCAACACGTCGCGCGCCGATCGGCTCTGAGGGCAACGCGGTTCACCACCAGGCGGAGTCGAGCTTGCCCTCGATGCTGCGCAGGTGCTCGCGACTGCAACGGTCGCAGGTCCAGGTGTCCCTGCCGTTCTCGACGCCGCGGGTCCAGGTGATCGCGGCCAGCGACGCGTCAGGCGCCACCGTGCCGCAGGTCGCGCAGACCGGTGGCTGCAGGGTCGGTCCCGCGGACTCGGCCACGGCTACTACTTCTTCGTGACGGTGGCGGCTTTGGCCTTGGCCGCTGCCTTGGCGGCCTGCTTGAACTCGCGCACCTTGGCCAGGGACGACGCGTCGACGACGTCGGCCACCGACCGGTAGGAGCCGTCCTCGGCGTACGGGCCGATCGCCTCCTGCCAGCCCGCCGGTCGCACGTCGAGCTGCTTGGCCACCAGTGCCGCAAAGATGCGGGCCTTCTGGTCGCCGAAACCGGGCAGCGCCTTGAGCCGGTCCAGCAGGTCGCGGGCATCCTTTGCGTCGGTCCAGATCGTCTCGGCGCGGCCGTCGTACTGGTCGCGCACGACGGTCGCCAGCTGCTGGACACGCCCCGCCATCGACCGGCCGTAGCGGTGGATGGCAGGCGGCGTCGCGCACAGGTCGGCGAAGGCCTCGGCCTCGGCCGCTGCGATCGCATCGGGCGCCAGCGTGCCGAACCGGTCGAGGATCTTCCACGGCCCCCGGAACGCGTGCTCCATCGGGTACTGCTGGTCGAGCAGCATGCCGACCAGCAGGGCGAAGGGGTCGTTGCTGAGGACCTCGTCAGCGGCCTCGTCCTGGGCGATCCGGATCTGCGTAGCCATGCGCGCCAGCCTAACTGGGCGATGCTCAGAGGAGATAGACGAAGCCGGGGCCCTCGTCCCGATAGGGGATGCCGAGCGCGTCCAGCGCGGGTTTCCACGAACCGGTGACGCTCTGGTCAGCCCCCTCGAACCCATGGTCGGCCGTCAACAGGAAGGTCACCTCAGCGAGTACCCCCAAGGACTCCAGGTGGTCGAGGAACGCCACCAGCCGGGCATCGCTCTGCCGCAACGAGTCGCGCGCCATCTGCGAGCGCGGGCCGCCCGCGTGGTGCCCTGCGTCGGTCACGACGTGCGCCCACCAGGTCAGGGTCGGCGCCCCTTCGGCGTCCTCCCAGAGCTGGAGCATCTGTTGCAGCCCCATGTCGTCGACCTGCACCCCCCAGCGGAAGTAGGCGTCCTCGAGGTCCTCGGCGCGCTGCACGAACGGCGAAGCATCCGGGTCCGGAAGGAGGTCGCCCATGCCGTTCGTCGACGCCTCGAACCCGCCCGCCGCCCGCAACAACGCCATCGTGCCGTAGTCGGCCCCCCGGTCGATCGCCTCGTCCACACTCGCCGTTCGCGGCGAGTCCCCTTGCTGCACATGGTCGTTCACCATCTCGAACACCGTGCGCACACCCGGCCGCAGCCACTCTGCACTGCGGTGCCAGGTCTCGGCATTGTTCGGCACGACCTGCTCGTCCAGCGCTCGGTCGTAGTAGACGTTCCCCAGCACGCCGTGCCGCCCCGGTCCGACTCCGGTCAGGATCGACGTGTGGTTGGTGAGGGTCACGCTGGGGAACTCCGCCACCGCACCGCCCCGCAGTGCCAGTCCGCGAGACAAGAGTCTGGCCACCCCGGGCAGCTCGCCGGCCTGGGCGAGCTGCAGCAGGTCGCCGCAGTGCGCACCGTCCCACAGGATCCCCACGACCCTGCGCCGCTGCCCTGCGGGCAGTGGTTCGAGGTATGCCGTGAGCGGCCGACCGTCCAGTGCCTCACCTCGGCCGTCGCGCAGGTCCGCCTCCGGCACCCCGGACATCACGGCCAGGGTCGGGGCCACGTCGACCAGCCGGGCGTGGTCGTCGACGAGACCGAGTCGTGCGACGCCTGGTCCGGACATCACCAACGGCGCCCGCGACTGGATCACGTCGAGCGAACCGTGCTCGCCGAGGTGGCCGCCCTCGTCGGGGAAGTAGTGCCTCGGTGAGTGCACGACCGCGACGTCGGGGCTGCGGTCGGCGTCGCCGAACAACGACAGGATCCGTTGCGCGGCATACGGGTAGGCGTTGTCGGTGGACACCCGCGGACCGGCGGCCGCGATCTCCGCCTCGTAGGGCAGGAACGCCATCGGGTCCTCGCTCGCCACGGGATCGAGGCCCGCCACCACCTCGTGGCTGCCGTCCTCGTGCAACCGCACCACTCCCAGGTGGTTGGCGGCGTGGGCGACCCCCTCGTCCACCCAGAGAACGAGGTCGACCACGGCGGACAGTTCGGGGGCGGTCAGCGCCGTGACGACGGCTTCGCGGGACATGCCCGGACGATAACGAGTCGAGAGTGCACGACACGCTGACGACGCGGGCCGGCCGTCAGCGTGTCGTGCACTCTCGACGGCCCCGGACATGAAGAACCCGCCGGGACGACCTCCAGAGCGGAAGGTCCCGGCGGGTTCGGGCACGGGGGTCACCGGGCCAGCATGCGAGGCAGGGCGAGCAGCATGTCGTGCTGCGCCTGCGCCTCGAGCCGGCGCTGGTACTCCCGTTGACGGCGCTTTCGATGAGCGCGCGCCAGGTCGGCGTACAAGGCCTGGAACATGGTGAAGCTCCTGGTGGGTGAGAACTGGAAATGGGTGATGTGGTCGGCACCGTGCGTCGTGGACGACATCAGGCGGCGACCGGGTTCTTCCGCGGCCTGCCCCGCGGCCGCTTGCGTGCGACGACGGCTCCCTGGACGAAGAGCTCACCGCCCCACACGCCCCACGGCTCCGACCGCTCGAGGGCACCCGCAAGGCAGGCGGCCAGGGCCGGACACGTGTGGCACAGCGCCTTGGCGAACTCGACGTCGGCCGGGCTCTCGGCGAACCACATCTCGGCGTCGTTGTCTCGACACGGGATGCCGGCGCCAACGCTCGCGGCCTGCTCGTTCAGGTCGTGGAGTGCGCTCAGATGCATCGGGTGTCACCTCCCTCTCGTCGTCCCGCCACGGTGGTGGCGAGTTCTGGTTCCGTCTGGCCGGCTGGTCCCCGGTGGGGGGCCGACCCGTTCTCTTCGGTGTCGAACTTCATCTGGTGGTGCTTCTTCCTGCTTGCGGTGGTGCGGAAGAAATCTGTGCTGCTGTCTGACCGGCTGGGCGACCAGCCGTCGGGACAAACAGAAAGGCCGCGGATCCCGGATATCGGGTTCCGCGGCCTTGGAGAGGGCCTGCTGGCTGGTGGCCTAGACAGGTGGCTCTCCGAAGGGACGGAACTCGAGATCCTTGGTGGTGGCGCCGAAGCTGCCGACGTAGAACGTCGGAACCGGGGCATCGGTGATCACACGGGCGGCGACGGGCGCGGGCACAGTGGTCCCCTGGACCCATCCACGGTTGCCTGCGAGGAGGACACGGCCGACCTCGGGGCACACGGAACGGACGCGGGACATGTGAGTCGCGTCGATCGTCATCGTGATGTTCTCCATTGGGACCTTCCCTCCTTCGGCTGCTCGTGGACGCCGGCGCATCGCGCGCGACCCCCTGGGCTGGTGTGTTCATCCAGAGTAGGGGACGCCCTGCGGCGGCAGCAACGCATTTAACGAGATTTCCCGCAAAGAATTGGTGAACGAACGCCTAGTCGTCGGAATCCGTTGCGGTAGAACGACTTTCGAGCACGGATTCGACGTCCTCGCCACCGATGAGGGCCAGCACCTGCGCGCCGTAGAGTCCGAGCTTGCGGGCGCCGACACCCGAGATCTGGGTCAGCTCCCCCTCGGAGGTGGGCTCGCGCTCCGCGATCGCCGTGAGCGTGGCGTCGGTGAAGACGACGTATGCCGGCACGCTGGTCTCGCGCGCGACGGCCAGTCGCCAGGCACGCAGGCGCTCGAACGTCTCCTCGGAGTAGGTCGGTGGGCAGGTGTCACACCGGCCGGTCTTGCGCTGTGCCGCCGTCGTCAGCTCGGCGCCGCACGTGCGGCAGTGGACGGGGAGAGCGGCCTTGAGCTGCTTGCCCCGGCCTCCCCTGCCGGACCCGCCCGACCCGGACCCGCCGACCTTTCCGGAGCCCTTGGGGGTCGACCGGGCGCCGTCGCCGAGGATGCTCGCCGCACCGTCGAGGAACCGGGACGGGCGGCGGCTTGCCCGGGCCCCCGGCGTCCGCGCGCCCGACCAGGACAGCCGCAGCTCGCGCCGGGCACGGGTCACCCCGACGTAGGTGAGGCGCCGCTCCTCCTCGATCGCCTCAGGGGTCTCGGCCATCATGATCGGCAGGTAGCCGTCGGAGACTCCGGCGAGGAAGACGACGTCCCACTCCAGCCCCTTCGCCGCGTGCAGGGAGGCCAGCGTGACGCCCTGGACAGCCGGTGCGTGCTGGGCAGAGGCGCGCTCGTCGAGCTCACGCACGAAGTCGGGCAGGCGGGCTTCGGGCGACGCCACCACCAGGTCGTCGGACAAGGCGGCGAGCGCGCTCAGGGACTCCCACCGCTCGCGGCCGGCGCCCCCCGAGGCCGGCGCCTCTCGGGTCCAGCCAGCCCCGAGCAGCACGTCGCGGACCAGCTCGGGCAGCGGCTTCGACGCGTCGTCCGAGCGGGCCGCCCCGCGCAGCAGCAGGATCGCGTCGCGAACCTCCCTGCGCGAGAAGAACCGTTCCCCTCCCCGGACGAGGTAGGGAATCTCCTGCTCGGCCAGCGCGGACTCGAACGCCTCGGACTGCCCGTTGGTTCGAAAGAGCACGGCGATCTCGGCCGGGGACACTCCGTCGGCCACCCGCTTGGCGATCTCGCCGGCCACCGCCGCCGCCTCGGCCGGGTCGTCCGGATGGGAGCTCAGCACCGGTGTCGGGCCGTCGGCGCCCTGGGCCTGCAGCTGCACGGCGTTGCTCCGCATCGAGCCCGACGGCCCACGCACGACGAGGTTGGCCAGCCCCACGATCTGGGGGGTCGACCGGTAGTTGCGGACCAGTCGGACCACCTGGGCCTTGGGGTGCCGGGCCTGGAAGCCCAGCAGGTGCGCCGGGCTCGCCCCGGTGAAGGAGTAGATCGTCTGTGCCGGGTCGCCCACGACGCACAGGTCGTCGCGCTGTCCCACCCACAGGTCGAGCAGCCGTTGCTGCAGCGCGTTGACGTCCTGGTACTCGTCCACCACGAAGTGGCGGTACTGCGAGCGCACCGCACGGGCGATGTCCTCGCGCTCCGCGAGGATCCCGACCGTCAGCAGGAGCACGTCCTCGAAGTCGATCACGCCGCGTTGGGTCTTCACCTGCTCGTACGCCTCGAGCACCCGCGCCATCGCGGTCGCGTCCAGACCGGGAGGCTCGCGGCGCGCGGCACGCGCCCCCGCGGCATACGTCTCCGGGGTGAGCATCGAGACCTTGGCCCACTCCACCTCGGCGGCGAGGTCGCGGATGGCGGTGCGGTCGCGGGCGAGGTCGAGCCGCAGCGACGCGGCGGCCTGGGCCACTGCCGCGGCCTTCTGGCTCATCACCTCGGGAGCTGCGCCGCCGATCGCCTGCGGCCAGAAGTAGTGCAGCTGCCGCAGGGCGGCCGCGTGGAAGGTGCGTGCCTGCACGCCGGCGACGCCGAGCGTCCGAAGGCGGGTGCGCATCTCACCGGCTGCGCGCGCGGTGAAGGTCACCGCCAGCACGCGCTGGCCCTGGTAGGCGCCGGAGTGCACGCCGTAGGCGATGCGGTGGGTGATCGCCCGCGTCTTGCCCGTGCCGGCACCGGCCAGCACCACCATGGGCCCCAGGGGGTGCGCGGCCACCTCGCGCTGCTCGGGGTCGAGAGCGTCGAGGATGTCGTCTGCGGAGGCGTGCACGGGTATGCCGCGGGGCTGGATAGGCATCGGCGCGATCCTGTCATGGGCGACCGACGCCCGTCGTCACTGGATCAGGCCGTAGACCCGGGTCACGCGCAGCCGCAGGATCCGCCGGTGGTCCTGCACCATCGCGCGCCGGTAGTCGTCCCAGTCCGAGTGCTCCTCTCCCCGGATCGTGCGGAACAGCTCGACCAGCTCCTCCACGGTCTCGTCGTCCCGCGCCCTCGCCACGGGCGAGAACTCGACGTCACCCTCGAGCACGGCATACGACCAGCCGTCGGGTGAGGTGACCAGGAGCGAACCCCTCGGGTCGCGCAGCAGGTTGGCCACCTTGGCCCGGCCGTCGACCACGGACACCCGAACGGTGGGGTCGGTGGGGCTGGTGAGGTCAGCAGGGCTGGTGGGGCTAGTGGGGTTGGCCTGGTGCAGGGCGAAGTTGACCATCGAGAGCTGGGGCCGGCCGTCCCGCTTGAGGGCGGCGAGGGTGCCCAGGTTGCGCCCCGCAGCCAGGGCGAGCAGGGCGGGGTCGTGCGCGGAAGTCTGCGGCATGGGACATCATGGTCACAGAGATCACACTCCGGCACGGAAGGTCAGCGGCCCGGTCGGTGTTGACCAACGCGTAGACCCCCGGTCCGTACGACCGCCCCCACCTGCGACCCCACCTTCGAAAGAGACGACGCGACGCATGAGCGCCACCGCCCTGAAGTCCCCTGCCCCCGGCTCCGTGACGATGTTCAGCACGTCCTGGTGCGGGTACTGCAACCGCCTCAAGGCCCAGATGGGTCGCGAGGGCATTGCCTTCACCGAGGTGAACATCGAGGACGTGCCGGAGGCCGTGAAGTTCGTGATGGACGCCAACGACGGCAACCAGACGGTCCCCACGCTGCTCTTCCCGGACGGCTCCTCGGCAACCAACCCCTCGATCCACGAGGTCAAGAAGAAGCTCGCGTCCTGACGCGCTGAGCCCCCCGGACACCCCTCAGCCGGGTGTCACGTCCTCGAGGTCGTGGCCCAGCCAACGCTCGATGATCCGGCGGGCGATCGACAACCGGGTCGACGCGCTGACGTGACCCGCGGCCAGGATCTCGCGGTACTCGTCCCGGGTGAACCACCGGGCCTCGGCGATCTCGGACTCCTGCAGCCGCAGCTCGCTGGAGGCCGCGCGCGCGGTGAACCCCACCATGATCGAGTTCGGGAACGGCCACGGCTGGTCCCCCAGGTACTCGACGTCGCTGACCACCAGGCCGACCTCCTCGTACACCTCTCGCGCGACCGCCGCGGCCAGGCTCTCGCCCGGCTCGAGGAAGCCCGCCAGCACCGAGAACCGCCCTGTCCCCCAGCCCGCGCCCCGGGCCAGCAGGATCCGGTCGCGGTCGTCGATGACGGACATGATGACCGCGACATCGGTCCGCGGGTAGTGCTCGCTGCCGTCCCGCTCGCACCGGCGCAGCCACCCTCCCTGGACAGGCGCGGTCGGGGCGCCGCAGCGCGGACAGTGGGTGTGGGTGGCGTGCCAGTTCGCCAGCGCCAGCGCGGTGGCGAAGATCGTCGCGTCGCGGTCGGACAGGTCCGCGCCGACCTGACGCAGCGAGCGCCAGTGGTCGCCCTCACCCTCCAGCCCCTCACCGTCCGGCACCTCACCCTGCGCAGGGACCGGCTCCGCCACCGCGAGGTATGCCGTGCCCTCGCCGTCCTGCCCCAGGTAGAGGACCAGCGCGGCCGAGTCGGACGCCATGGGAGGTCGCAGCAGCAGTGCCGGATCGTCCGAGGCCGCGTCACCCGAGCCGACCACGGAGGTGACCACGGGGACCTTGTCACCGCGGACCACGAGCACCCGGGTGGCGGGCTGGGCCAGCAGCTGTGGCACGAGGTCCGGATCAGCCCGGCGCTCCGCGTGACGGTCCAGGCCGGGACGGGCGAGCGAGACATTCGCGAGAGTTTCGGTCAGGAGGCCCACGCCTCCACCCTAGGCGCGCCCGCACGGCATACGGTGACGGTGTGGACCGCAGCCCCCTCTTCCTCGCCGCTCTCGCGAGTGCTGCCGTGCCGGGCCTCGACCCCGCGAGCGTCGAGGCCCTCCCCGGTGCGCACGAGCACCCCGAGCGCGCCAACAGCTACGACGTGGCGTTCGTGCAGGACACCCAGCACCGACGGTGGGTCGTGCGCGTGCCGCGCAGCCAGGCGGCCGCCGCCCAGATGGAGTCGACCTTCGGGCTGCTGGCCCTGTTGGCGCGACGGCTGCCGTTCAGCGTGCCGACGCCCAAGGGTTTCGCCGCGCTGAAGGAGGGCGGCCGGGCCGCGATCTACCCCTACCTGCCGGGGCAGAACATCGACTTCTCCCAGCTGTCGGGCGGTCCCGGGCTCGCCGCCGAGCTCGGGCGGGCCATCGCGGCCCTGCACAACGCTGACCACGGGCTGTTCGACGAAGCCGGGCTCCCGGCCTACGACGCCGACACCTACCGCACTCGGCGACTCAGCGAGCTGGACCGGGCGGCGGCCACCGGACACGTGCCGACGGGGCTCCTGGCGCGCTGGGAGAAGCTGCTGGAGGACGTCACCCTGTGGCGGTTCGCGCCGACCCCGACCCACGGGGACCTCACCGGCGACCAGGTGCTGGTGGTCTTCGACGACGAGGAAGACGCCTCGACCGGCCGGGTCAAGGCGCTCACCGGCTGGGAGGACGCCAAGGTCGCGGATCCCGCGGACGACTTCTTCGCACTGGTCACCCAGGCGTCGCCGAGGGCCATGGAGACGTTGATGGAGGCCTATGCCCACGCCCGCGCCGAACGCCCTGACGTCCACCTGTTGACCCGGGCCCGGCTGTGCGCCCAGATGCGGACCCTGTCACAGCTCATGTCCGCCGTGACCGGAGGCGACCGGCTGGAGGTCGAGCGCCACGCCTCGGCGTTGCGCCGACTGGACGCGCGGGTGCATGCCGAGGAAGAGGAAGCCAACGACTACCGGCGCGCGGGTCTGACGCCTGCTCGGCCCAAGAGCCCGGTGCTCGTGCCGCCGACGGTCGTCGATGACGAGGACGACGAAGAGGACGACGTCGAGGTGATGTTCGGCCGGACCGCTGACGCTGACCCTGACCCTGACCCTGGAGACGGCGAGGACAGCCGCGACAGCGACGACGAAGCGCTGGCGGCGCCGGACGAGGAGGACAGCGATCTCGAGGACGACGGGTCGCCTCAGTTCGGGCTGGCCGAGAACGACGTCACGGCAGAGATCGACGTGTCCGAGCTGCGCGCTCCCGAGCCGATCGAGGGCGAGGACCCCGGACCGGAGTTCGAGCCCGGCTACAGCCCGCGGTCCTCGCAGCGCGGCCCAGTCGGGCACGCCGACTCCTAGCCGCGCACGCCGACTCCTAGTCGGGCACGCCCGCCAGCAGCTGTGCCAGGGCGTCGGCGTCGGGTAGGTCCGGCCAGACGGTCTCGCCCGTGGCGGCGTAGTAGAACGCCGCATCGACGGAGTCCAGCTCGAGGCCGCGAAGGCGCGCAAAGGCGACGCGGTAGGCCGCGAGCTGCAGGGCACGTGCCGCCCCGGAACCACCCCGCGGCGTGGCACCGGTCTTCCAGTCGACGATGGTGAAGCCACCGCCCGGCCGGGGGAAGACCGCGTCGATGCGGCCCCGGACCGCGATCCCGTCGATCACCGTCTCGACCGCGATCTCGATCTCGGCCGGGGTGCGGTGTGCCCAGTCGCTGGCGAGGAACCGCTCCTTCATCAGGGGAAGGTCGTCATCATCACCGGGGTCGTCGTCGGCGCTGCCGGGCAGGTCGAGGATGTCGACCATCGCGGCTTGGGCGAAGTGCTGCTCCACCCACGCGTGGAAGGCCGTTCCGCGGCGAGCGGCCAGCGCAGGGGGTTCGGGCATGGGGCGCCGCAGGGCCGACGCGAAGCGGGCAGGATCCTGGGCCAGTGCCACCACGGCCGACGCGGAGAGGTGCCGCGGCATGAGGACGGTGACGTCGCCACGGTGGGCCAGCCGGCGGCGTTCTTCGAGCAGGAGGTCGAGCTCCTCGAGCACCGGCAGCGCGGCGCCGGGCATCGGCAGGATCCCTTGCTCGGCGGCCTCACCGGGTTGGCTCGACCCCTCGGCGTGCGCCTGTACGGCGGACCGGACGGCAGCCGCACCGGTCGCCAGGGCGGCACGGCGCTGGGCGAGCGGGTCGGCCGGCCACTGGACGGACACCGCCTCGGCCGCCGAGGGGTTCACCGCCTCGTCGGGCAGCGCGGGGTCAGGAAGGTCGACCCACGCGAGGCGCTCGACGGGCAGGACCTGCTCGGCCTCCACGACCTCGGTGAGGAACCGCGAAGTGACCTTGGGCGTCTTGCCGTCGGTCCAGACCGGCGCCGTCAGCAGCATGTCGGACCGGGCCCGGGTGAAGGCGACGTAGGCCAGCCGACGTTCCTCGTCGACACCGTGGTGTCCCCCGGCGCGCAGGAAGTCCTCGACCCGAGTGTCCATGTCCTTCCAGTCCGACGCTGCCTGCCAGTCGAGCAGGGGGAGCCCGTCACGGTCGCCACGCAGGGCGTAGGGGATGCCGCCGTCGGACAACCCACCGATCCACCCGCGCTGCTTGGGCGGCGACATCCGCCACTGCTCGCCGTCGGAGCGACTGGCCGCCGAGGACAGCGCCGGGAACGAGCCCTCCACGAGCCCGGGGACGGCGACTGCGTCCCACTCCAGGCCCTTCGCCGCGTGCACCGTCAGGATCTGGACCGCGTCGGAGGAGGCCTCGATGTAGCCCTTGTCGAGCCCTCGCTCCTCCTTGAGGGCGGCGGCCAGCCAGGCGAGGAACCCGCCGAGGTTGGGTCGGTCAGCGCTGACGGTGAAGGTCGCTGCGACGTCGGCGAAGGCGTCGAGGTGGGCGCGAGCGGCGGCCGGCGTGTAGCCCTCTCGGGCCAGCACCTCGATGTCGAGGCCCAGGGCGCGTTCCGCCTCTCCCACGAGATCGGCCAGCGGCAGGGCCGACAGGGACCGAAGCCGGCGGATCGCCTGCTGCAGCCCGCGCAGCCGACCCAGCCCCACCTCGCTGACGCCCTTGCCGTCCCAGCTGGTCCAGCCCGGACGGGGCGGGTCGTCGACGGCCTCGACGATGCTGACCCGGTCGGAGCTGTCGGGCGCCTGGTCACGGGTCGTGCGAGCGGCTGGCCCCGCCACCGCCCCTTCGGCGTCGTCGTCGTCCTGTGGCGCGTCGCGGTCGTCGACACCCAGCCTCAGGTCCTGCTGGTGACGGGCCCACGCCATCAGCCCGTCCAGGTCGGCCGCCCCCAGACGACACAGAGGGCCGGTGAGCAGCCGCATGAGCTGGTCCCCCCGACTCGGGTCGTTGACGACGTGCAGCAGGGCGGTGATGTCCTCGACCTCGGGGGTGAGCAGCAGCCCGCCGAGGCCGACGACCTCGTGGGGGATCCCCCGGGAGTCGAGCGCGTCGATCAGGGCAGCGAACTGGGACCGCTTGCGGCACAACACCGCGGACGACGTGGCCCCGGCCGCTCGACGGTCCTGCAGCCACGTGGCAACCAGGGCAGCCTCGTCGCCCGCCGTCTCGACACGGGCAGCCACCACCCGTCCGGGCCCTGCGCCCGCACGCGAGACGAGCTCGTCGACGGGGACCTTGGACCCCGCCCGCAGGGGACCGGCCACCGCGTTGGCCACCCGGAGCACCCCCACGTCGTTGCGCCAGCTGGTCGCCAGGGGCAGGACCGGAGCCAGCCCGCCGTCGGGGCCGAACGCGCTGCGGAACTCGCTCAGGGTGGTCGCGCTGGCCCCTCGCCAGCCGTAGATCGACTGGTGCGGGTCGCCCACGGCGGTCACCGGCGACGGCTCCCCCGGCGCGACGAACAGCGACCGCAGCAGCTCGAGCTGGGCGGCCGAGGTGTCCTGGAACTCGTCGAGCAGGACAGCGCCGAAGCGCTGCCGCTCGATGGCGCCGATGTCGGGGAAGGTCATCGCCAGTCGGGCGGCCAGCGCCATCTGGTCGGCGAAGTCCATCGCGTCACGAGTGCGCTTGAGCGCGAGGTAGCGCTCGACCATCGGCAGCACGCCGGCCCGCGCCCGCAGCTGCTCGCGCATCTTCTTGACCTCGCCGGGCAGGTCCTTGCCACGTGCCCCGGCGTGCGGGGGCAGCGCGGCCAGTGCATCGAGGACCCGGTCGAGGTATGCCGCGACGTCACCGACGCCGACCAGGTGCTCGGCCATCTCGCCGGCCAGGTCGACGACGGCTGCCGTCACGGTGGACTCGGCGAACTGCACGTCGTCCATCGGCCCGTCGTAGGCGGCGACCACCTCGGACGCGTACTGCCACGCGGCGGCCTCGGACAGCAACCGTGACTCGGACTCGTAGCCCAGCCGCAGCGCGTGCTCGCGCACCAGCCGCCCTGCATAGGAGTGGTAGGTCGACACGGTCGGCGTCCCGCCCAGGACCTCGGCCCCCGTCTCGGCGTCGTCGGTGCGAGGGTGCCACACGTCGCGCTGCTGGAGCAGCCGCAGGCGGGCCCCGATGCGCTCGGACAGCTCGGTCGCGGCCTTGCGGGTGAAGGTGAGGCCGAGGACCTGGTCGGGCTCCACGAAGCCGTTGGCGACCAGCCACACGACGCGGCCGGTCATCGTCTCGGTCTTGCCCGACCCGGCTCCGGCCACGACGAGCAGCGGCGACATCGGCGCCTCGATCACCTCGACCTGCTGAGCCGTGGGCTCAGGTTGGCCGAGAGCATGGGCAATCTCCTTGGCGGACAACAGATCTCGCCCCATCGGCACCTGCGTTGCCAGATCCTGCGCTGTCAGGTCCTGCGTTGTCGGGTTGTGCGCCATCAGAGCACCCGTCCCTCGGGCTGCGCCGGGCAGGAGGCCCTGAGCTGGCACAGCTTGCACCAGTCCCCGACCGTCGCCTTGAAGGTCGAGCCGGCCATCCCCTCGGCCGTCGACGTCACGAGGTCGGCGGCCCACTGCGGATCCGCGTCGTCGCGGAGCGGGCCCTGCGTCTGCAGGGTCGTCTTGACCAACGCGGCCTTGCCGACCTGGAGCAGGGCGGCGCCGGCAGACCGGTCGCCCAGCTCGCCGAAGGCGCCGCTCTCGACGCCGAGCTGGTAGGCACCGAGCTGCGGGTGACGCGCGAGCTCCTCGGCGCGGGGCTTGCTGCTGCCCGTCTTGTAGTCCACGACGCGCAGCGCCGTGCCGTCCGGCGTCCTCTCGATGCGGTCGACCTTGCCGCTGAGGACGGCCCTGCCGAGGACGACCTTCATGTCGATCTCGGCACCGAGCCGCACCCAGCCGCCCGCTCGCGCCTCGTCGAAGTAGGTCGCCAGCCTGCGGACCATGCCGTGCGCCTCCAGGCGCTTGCGGTCCGAGACCCAGCCGGCCGGCATACCGAGGCGGCCCCAGCGGGCATCCACCTCGGCGACCAGGGTGTCGGCATCGACGTCACCCAGCTCGGCGGCGATGTCGTGGACGAGCGTGCCGATGTCGGCGGCGCCGACGGACGGCCCGTCCCCGCCGACGGAGCCGAGCAGCCAGCGCAGCCCGCAGTTGCCGAACGACTCGACCTTGCTCGGCGAGACCCTGACCTCCTGGTCGTCGGACCGCAGTGGACGGTCGTCGGACACCTCGCGCAGCGCCCACCACTGGCCGGGGTCGGCCCCCGGCACACCCTCGCGGGTGAGCCGGGACAGCGCGGCCACCGCAGTGGCGCGCACCGCAGGGTCCTCCGAGACGAGCTGGCGGCGCAGCTCACCCACGAGGGTGGGCAGGGTCATCGTGCGTGCGACCTCGGCGAACCGTCGATCTCCTTGAATGGCAATGGTTTCCGGGTCGACGACGTCGAGGTAGACCGAGGGCTGCTCGTCGTCGGAGCGCACCGCGGTCACGATGACGCGATCGCTCGCCCGGGTGAGCGCGACGAGGAACGACCTCGTCTCGTCGTAGCGGACGGCCGCCTGCGCCGCCCGGAACGTCGTCGCCCGCCCCGCCACCACGTCGACCAGGTGCTCCGAACCCAGCAGCGAACCCCGCAGCCGCAGGTCTGGCCAGACGCCTTCCTGCACCCCCGCCACGACCACGAGGTGCCACTGACGCCCGGCAGCCGCCTGGGGTGTCGTGACGGTGACGGACTCTCCCACCGGCGACCGGGCGACCAGGGTGTCGCCCGGGATGTCCTGGCTGCCGATGTGCGTGAGGAACTCCTCGGGTCCGGCCTGCGGAAGCCGGTCGACGAACTTCGCCGCCGCGTCGAACAGCCCCACGACGGCGTCGAGGTCACGGTCCGCCCGCGCTGCACCCGCACCACCGCCGAGGGCGGTCGCCTGCCACTCGGCTCCGAGCCCGGTCGCGGCCCACATCGCCCAGAGCACCGACTCCGCGCTGACGCCGGCCTCCCAGCGCCAGACGGCGCCGTCCCCCTCCCCCTCCAGGACGCCCCGCGCCTCCTTGACCCCGGCGGCGATCGTCGCGGCGACCCGCCGAGCAGGGGTGGCTTCCGGCCCGAGCTCGATCAGGGCACCGGGCATGACGAGGGCTTCGGCGAGCAGCTCGTCACTCGTGCGCCCCCCGCCGTTCTCGAGCTCGAACCTGCGCAGTGCCCGGCGGAGCCGTCGCAGCCCGACCGCGTCGGCACCACCGATGGGGGACAAGAGGGTGTCGACGGCTACCTCGGGGTGGAGCGCCTCGGTGGCACCGCGGGCCAGGTCGAGGACCACGTCGAGCAGCGCCAGCAACGGCCGGACTGCCACCTCGTCGCGCACGGGCAGGTCGGTGGCCGTCCCGGCGACGGGCACCCCTGCCGCCATCAGCACACGGCGCAGGGTCGCGGTGCGCCCCTGGCCGCGGACGATGACGGCCATCTCCGACCACGGGATGCCGAACCTCAGGTGCGACTCGCGCAGCTCGGCGGCGACGTAGCTGGCCTCCTGGCTCACGGCGCGCAGCAACCGCACGTCGAGCTGGCCACCGGGACGCCCGGCGGCGGCGCCGCGCTGGAGGCCACCCCCGAGGGCGCCGATCTTGGGGGCAACCCTGGCCGCCGCGTCGACGACCGCCTGCGGGAGCCGGTATGCCGTGGGCAGCACCAGCGTGCGGGGCCCACCGGAGCGTGCTTCGACGCCGGTCGCGCCCACCGCGTGCTCAGAGGTCGCGGCCAGCTGCGTCCAGCCGTCGCTGAGGTGGCGCGGGTCCGCCCCGCGGAAGGTCTGCACCGCAGCGTCGGGGTCGCCGAGCAGGACCAGGTCGAGGCCCGGGGTCGCCATGGTGCGCAGCAGGCGGGCCGCGGCCGACGTGAGCTCCTGGGCGTCATCGACCACCACCAGGCGCAGCCCGTCGACGAGCCGCGCACGGGCCGCCGGGTCCTCCTCGAGCAGATCAGCCGCGGCCCCGAGGATCCACGCCGGGTCGTAGGCACCCGGTGCGGACAGCGCGGTGACCTCGTCGTACTCGGCCAGCACCTCCGCCGCGGCGACCCACTCCGGCCGGTCGTGCTCGCGCCCGAGCTGGACGAGGTCTGCCGGCTCGAGGTCGTGCTCGACCGCGCGCATCAGCAGGTCGCGCAGCTCACCCCTGAAGCCGCGGGTGCCCAACGCCAGGTGGACCCGCTCGGGCCACGCCGGGCCGGTGCCCTCCTCCACGTGGCCGGCCAGCAGCTCGCGCAGGATGACGTCCTGCTCGGGTCCGCTCAGCAACCGGGGCGTTGGATCCCCTCGCAAGGCGGCCGCCTGGCGCAGGATGCCGAAACCGAGGGCCTGGTGCGTCCTGGCGAGTGGCTCCGTCGACGTGCCGCCGAGCCGGGCCGTCACCCGCTCGCGCAGGCTGCCGGCCGCGACCCTCGAGGACGTGAGGATGAGGCACTGGTCGGGCGTCGCCTCACCCGACTCGACCCGGGCGACGACGGCCTCGATCGCCGTGGTCGTCTTGCCCGTGCCCGGACCTCCGAGCACGCGCAGCACACCACCGCGGTGAGCCAGGACAGCCAGCTGGACGTCGTCGAGCGGGGGCGCCTCGGCCACCACGCTCGGAGCGCGGCGCAACGTCAGCATCCGCTCATCCCACCATCCGCGACCGACAGTCGACCGGCCGCCACGCCCTGCGGAGCTCAGGAGTCCGGCGGCGGGACAGGGATCTTCGCCTCCAGCCACCGGGCCCGCGACAGGTCGACCCGTCGCCCCTCGACCTGACCGCGGACGAGAGGGGTGCCCTCCTCGCGGTAGTGCGCCAGCGCCTCGGCCTCGAGGCCTTGCGGAAAGTAGCCGCCGGACCGGATCACCCGCCACCAGGGCACGTCCGAGCCGTATCTCGCCATGACGGTTCCGACTCCGCGGGGGCCGCCACGCCCGAGCAGCTCGGCGATGTCGCCGTACGTCATCACCTTGCCCTCGGGAATCGTGTCCACCACCTCGAGCACGTCGTCGGCGAAGTCGCTCGGGGCACCACCGACCCGCCCTGGCTGCGTAACCATGCCAGCCCCTTCAGTAGACCGGCAGGCTCGGGTCGACGTCCTTCACCCAGGCCAGCACGCCCCCGGTCAGGTTGGCGACGTCGGCACGGCCCCCCGCGGCGAGCAGCCCGGCAGCCTCCGCTGACCGCACACCGGACTTGCACATGACCACGACCGGTATGCCGAGTGGCAGCTCGTCGGCGGCCGTCCCGTCGCGGAACCGGTCGAGGTGCAGGGCCCGGGCGCCGGGGATCGACACCACCGCACGCTCCCCCGGTTCGCGGACGTCGACCAGCTCGAACTCCCGGTCCCCGCTGTCCCGCTCCGCCAGCATGGCGGCCAGGTCCGTCGCCGACACCTCGGCGAACGCGGCAGCCGGCGCGCGGCTGCCCTCGCCCTCAGTCTGGACGGACCCCGACACGGAAGCACCCGGCATACCGCAGAACTGCTCGTAGTCCACCAGCGAGGTCACGGTCGGCGACTCGCCGCACACGGGGCAGTCGGGGTCGGCGCGGACGGTGAGCGAGTCCCAGGTCTGGCGCAGGGCGTCGTGCACGAGCAGGCGTCCTACGAGCGGATCACCTTGTCCCACAATGAGTTTCACTGCCTCAGCCACTTGGACGGACCCGATGGCCGCGCACAGCACGCCGAGCACACCGCCCGTCGCGCAGGAGGGAACGGCATCGGGCGGCGGGGGTTCGGGGAAGACGCAGCGGTAGCAGGGGCCGCGGCCGGCGAACCAGACCGACACCTGGCCGTCGAAGCGGTAGATCGAACCCCACACGTGCGGCATACCGAGCAAGACGCACGCGTCGTTGACGAGGTAGCGGGTCGGGAAGTTGTCGGCCCCGTCGAGGACGACGTCGTAGTCGGCCAGGATCTGGAGCGCGTTCTCGGAGGTGAGCCGCACGTCGTGGCGGACGACGGTGACGAGCGGGTTGATGGCCGCCACCGTCTCGGCCGCGGACTCGGTCTTGGGACGACCGACGTCGGCGACCCCGTGCACGACCTGCCGCTGGAGGTTGGAGGCGTCCACGACGTCGTCGTCGACCACCCCGATGGTGCCCACTCCAGCGGCCGCGAGGTACATCAGCGCGGGCGAGCCGAGCCCCCCTGCACCGACGACCAGCACGCGGGCGTTGGCCAGCCTTCGCTGACCCTCCAGGCCGACCTCGGGGAGCAGGATGTGGCGGGCGTAGCGGGCCTTCTGCTCGGTCGTCAGCTCCGGTCCGGGCGCAACCAGCGGTGGGATGGCCATGTGATGCAGGTTACCCACCCGTACGATGTTCACGACACCGCAGTCAGGCCGCACCACCGCCGAACGCTGCACCATCGAACAGAAGGTCCCCATGTCCCTTCGAGCAGTTCCAGGCACCGACAACGCCCGGGGCCAACGCCTCCCACGCTCCGCCCGCCGCGCCCAGCTCCTCGAAGCGGCCCAAGCCGCCTTCGTGGAGTCCGGCTACCACGCGGCCGCGATGGACGACATCGCCGATCGTGCCGGCGTCTCCAAGCCGGTGCTCTACCAGCACTTCCCCGGCAAGCTCGAGCTCTACCTCGCCCTGCTCGACAAGCACAGCGAGGCGCTCGAACAGCTCGTCCGCGAGGCCCTCGCGTCCACCCAGGACAACCGGGAACGGGTCTACGCCACCATCGCGGCCTACTTCGACTTCGTCTCCCGTGACGGGGCGGCCTTCCGGCTGATCTTCGAGTCCGACCTCACGAACGAGTCCGCGGTCCGCAACCGCCTCGACGCCGTCGGCCTGGTCTGCGCCGAAGCCGTGGCCGAGGTCATCGCCGAGGACACCGGGCTGACCGACGAGGACGCCTCGCTGCTGGGTATGGCGCTCACCGGGATCGCGCAGGTCAGCGCCCGCCACTGGCTCGCGCAGGGGTCCGACGTGCCCAAGGAGGAGGCCGCCCTGCTCATGGGTGCACTCGCCTGGCGAGGCCTCGGGTCGTTCCCCAAGGTGGGCGGGGAAGGTTCCTGACACACCGCTCGTTAGCCTTGTCGAGAGTTCCGCACGCGCTCGTATGCCGCGTGCCCACCCAACCCTGAAGGGAACCACCGTGGAGGTCCGCATCGGCGTCCAGAACGTCTCGCGCGAGGTCGTCTTCGAGTCGACCGAGAACGCAGCCGACATCGCTGCCGCCGTGAGCAAGTCGCTCGAGAAGGGCACCGTCCTCACACTCGTCGACGACAAGGGGCGCCAGCTCCTCGTCCCGGCCGCGGTCCTCGGCTACGTCCAGATCGGCGAGTCCGACAAGCGCGGCGTCGGCTTCGGCGTCTGACCCTCCCCTGGCAGGCCCCTCTCGCGGCCCTGACCTGCACCGATACCGGGCAGATCGTGTCCGCACCGTGACGCAACACGCCGTTGGAGTATGTGCGGTTTGGCGCGATTCATGGTGGGGTAATGACGCAATGCGATCGGTCAGCCGCTCGCTCACACGAAAGTGAGGCAGCACATGGAGATCATCGGTGTCATCATCGCGGGTGCCATCATCGGCGCCCTCGCCAAGCTAGTCATGCCGGGTCGCCAGGCCGGCGGGATCATCGTCACGATCGTCCTCGGCATCATCGGCGTCATCATCGGTTACTACCTCGCAGCGGCGCTGGGGGTCGAGGCCACCAAGGGCGTCGACTGGCTCCGCTGGATCATCAGCATCATCGTCGCGGTGGTGCTCATCGCCATCTACGGTGCGGTCACCGGGCGAAGGAACACCACGGTCTGAGACCACCCGCCTCACCCGAAAGGGCCCGGACCGCAACGGACCGGGCCCTTTCGCATGCCCGCCCTCAGGCGGCGAGGCCGAGACGACCCATCCGGCGGGTGTGCTCGTCAGTGAGGCGGGCGAACATCCGGCCGAGCTCGGCCAGGTCGGCGCTCGGGCGATCGGGACCGCCGATGCCACCCACCATGAGCGAGGCCAAGGCGTCGCGCTCGACGGCCACCTGCTGGGCCTGGGAGAGCGCCTCCCCCACGAGCCTGCGGCCCCACAGCGCCAGGCGCCCGGCGATCTTGGGATCCGCCTTGATCGCCTCGCGCACCACCTTGACGACGAACTCGGCCTGCCCCACGTCCTCCATGGCCGAGTGCACCAGCGCCTGCGTCGAGGGGTCGACGTACGCGGCGATCTCGCGGTAGAAGTCGGTGGCGATGCCGTCGCCGACATAGGCCTTGACCAGGCCCTCGTGCCAGCTGCTCGGCTTGGTGCGCTCGTGGAACGCGTCGATCGGGGCGATGAACGGCGCCATCGCGACCTCGGGGTCGATCCCCATCTCGTCCAGTCGGGCGACGAGGATCTCGTAGTGCCGGAACTCGGCCACCGCCAGCCCGGCCACGGCAGCCTTGAGCGGCTGGGTCGGCGACAACTCGCTGTCCCCGGCAAGTCGGGTGAACGCAGTGAGCTCGCCGTACGCAAGCACTCCGAGGAGGTCGGCGACTGCGTCGCGGTACTGCGGATCGGCCAGCCAGTCGTCCTTGGTCATGCCCGTCACCCTAACGTCGGGGCCCTCGGTGACCCTCGCCGATGCGGGGATGTCGGGGCCGCACCGCTAGACTCAGGTGGTCAAAGGTGCCCGGTCGGCACGAATCAGCCGCGGACACGGTCCGCGCTACCCATGACGAAGACCTCCGATCGGCCCGCTGTGCGAGCGCCACCCCGACTGTGGGGGCGCCCCCGATCGAGAGAACTCCATGACTGAGACCACCTCGGGCACCCACGCGCCCGACGCCGAGCTGTCCGATGCCACCACGCCGGACACCACCGCCGACGCTCCCGTCGCCGCACCGGCCGACCCGACGTTCGCCGACTTCGACGTCCACCCCGACATCGTCGCCTCGCTGGGCGACGCCGGCATCGTGACGCCCTTCCCCATCCAGGCGATGACCCTCCCGGTCGCGCTCAGTGGGCACGACATCATCGGCCAGGCCAAGACCGGCACGGGCAAGACCCTCGGCTTCGGCGTCCCGATGCTCAACCGCACCGTCGCTCGCGGCGACGCGGCCTGGGACACCTTCCCGCACGCCGGCAAGCCGCAGGCCCTCGCCGTCGCCCCGACGCGCGAGCTCGCCGTCCAGGTCGCCGCAGACCTCGAGCGCGCCGGCAAGCGGCGCGGCATCCGCGTGCTCACCGTCTACGGCGGCCGCGCCTACGAACCCCAGATCGAGGCGCTGAAGAACGGCGTCGAGATCGTGGTCGGCACGCCCGGTCGCCTCATCGACCTGGCCAAGCAGGGCCACCTCGACCTCTCGCAGACCAAGTCGGTCGTGCTCGACGAGGCCGACGAGATGCTCGACCTCGGGTTCCTCCCCGACGTGGAGAAGCTGCTCGCGATGACCTCGCCGGCCCGTCAGACGATGCTCTTCTCGGCGACCATGCCCGGCGCCGTCGTCGCCCTCGCCCGTCGCTACATGCGTCAGCCGACGCACATCCGCGCGATGGGTGACGACCAGGAGAACGCCCACACGGTCAAGGCCGTCGAGCAGTTCGTCTACCGCGCCCACGCGATGGACAAGGTCGAGATGCTGGCCCGCATGCTCCAGGCCGACGGCCGAGGCCTGACCATCATCTTCAGCCGCACCAAGCGCACGGCCGCCAAGGTGGCCGACGACCTCACCGAGCGCGGGTTCGCCGCCGCGGCCATCCACGGTGACCTCGGTCAGGGCGCGCGCGAGCAGGCCCTGCGCGCGTTCCGCAACGGCAAGGTCGACATCCTCGTCGCCACCGACGTCGCGGCCCGCGGCATCGACGTCGACAACGTCACCCACGTCATCAACTACCAGTGCCCCGAGGACGAGAAGACCTACCTGCACCGCATCGGTCGCACCGCCCGCGCCGGCAACACCGGCATCGCGGTGACCTTCGTCGACTGGGACGACCTGCCGCGCTGGGGCATGATCAACAAGACCCTCGACCTCGGCATCCCCGAGCCCGAGGAGACCTACTCCTCCTCCGACCACTTCTACGAGCAGCTCGACATCCCGCGCACGGCCAAGGGCCGCCTGCCCAGGGCCGCGCAGAAGCTCGCGGGCCTGGGCGCCGAGGTGCTCGAGGACCTCGGCGAGACGGGCAAGTCCGGTGGGCGTCGCCCCGGCGCCGGCCCGAGCCGCGACGGTGGCGGCCGTGGCCGTGGCCGTGACGGCGGCAGCCGCGACGGCGCTGGCCGTGGCGGTCGTGACGGCAACCGTGATGGCGGCGGCCGTGGTGGCGAACGTCGCGCGGAGAGCGCACCGGCCGAGGGCGGCGAGGCTGCGGCCAAGCCGCGCCGCAACCGCAACCGTCGCCGCACTCGTGGTGGCGCCGGCGCGGGCGAGGCCACCCAGGCCTGACGCCCCCACCCACTGACAGACCAGGTATGCCGCGCGGCGCACGCCGCGCGGCATACCTGTGTGTCAGGCCGGGCGGTCGAGGCGCAGGATGTAGTGCAGCGGGTCGTCGACGGGGTTGTCCGGCGCGAGGTCGCCCTCGGCGACCCGGCGGAACCCTGCCTTCTCCAGAGCTCGCCACGAGGCGACGTTGGCCGCCACGACCGACACGAGAACCGTTGGTGCGTCAGGGAACTCGTCGAACGACCGGGCGACGAACGCAGCGATCATCGCCGTGCCAAGCCCCTGGCCGTATGCCGCGGGGTCACCCAGCAGGTAGTCGATCGTCAGTGCGCCCTCGGGGACCGCGACGAGCGAGGAGAAGTCCGCGAGGTTCTCGGCGTAGTCACTGACCCGGGAACGCTGCACCAGCCCGACCGGTCGACCGTCCACGACGGCCAGCCAGTCCTGGTTCGGTTCCGTGCCGTCGACCGAGGGCCCGAAGTCACGCTCGACCGCGCCCCGCGACCACTCGTGGTTCCACCACCGGGCCACGGGCGGGGCGGCCAGCCACCGGGAGAGCAGCGCGAAGTCGGCGCGCGTCACGCGCCGGAACTCCACGGCATACCCGCTCATCGGTGGCTCGGCCGCGCCGAGGGCCTCAGGCGCCGATCGTCGCGGTGTCGATGACGAAGCGGTAGCGCACGTCGGAGCCGACGACGCGGTCGTAGGCCTCGTTGACCTGGTCGGCGCTGATCGTCTCGATCTCGGTCGCGATGCCGTGCTCGGCTGCGAAGTCGAGCATCTCCTGGGTCTGCGGGATGCCGCCGATGTTGGAGCCGGCGAGGACCTTGCTGCCGCCGAGGAGGGAGAACGCCTGGAACGTGCTCGGCTCGCTCGGCGCCCCGACGTTGACCATCGCACCGTTGGGTCGCAGCAGGGACAGGTACCGGTCGAACGGCAGGTCGGCGCTGACGGTGTTGAGAATCAGGTCGAACTGGCCGCGCAAGTCCTCGAAGGTCGCGTCGTCCTTGGTGGCCCGGTGCTCCACGGCGCCGAAGGCCTTGCTGTCAGCCTCCTTGGCGGTCGTCTGGCTGAGCACGGTGACCTCGGCCCCGAGGGCGGCGGCGAACTTCACGCCGAGGTGGCCCAGGCCGCCCAGGCCGACGACGGCGACCTTGGTGCCAGGGCCGGCCCCCCAGCGCTTCAGCGGGTTGTAGGTCGTGATGCCCGCACAGAGCAGCGGTGCGGCGACGTCGAGCTCGAGGGCGTCGGGGATGCGGACGGCGAACCGCTCGCTGACGACGACCTGCTGGCTGTAGCCGCCCATCGTCTCCTCGCCGTCGTAACCCTTGCCGTTGTAGGTCATGACGGCACCCGCGACGCAGAACTGCTCCTGGCCGTCCTTGCAGTACTCGCACTCGCCACAGGAGTCGACCATGCAGCCGACGCCGACGCGGTCACCCACCTTGTGGCGGGTCACCCCGTCACCCACGGCGGAGACGACCCCGGCGATCTCGTGGCCGGGAACCATGGGGAAGATGGCGCTCCCCCACTCCTCGCGGACCTGGTGGATGTCGCTGTGGCAGACGCCGGCAAAGGCGATGTCGATGGCGATGTCGTCGTCACGCAGCTCGCGGCGCTCGATCGTCGTCGACGTCAGCGGGGCGCCTGCGGAGGCGGTGGACAGTGCAGCGGTGCGGGACATGATGCTCCTCGGGGGTCGGGTTCAGTCACCGTCCAGTGACAAGTCGGCTCGGCGCATCGCTATTCCGCCGCCGCGGGCCGGATCGCCCAGTGGGCGCCGGGTCAGATCTTCTTCGCGAGCGCTGCGGCGACGTCCCGGTAGGCCTTGGCGCCCTTGGAGGTGCGGGAGGTGGCCAGGATCGACCGCCCGACGGCCGGCGCCTCCGCGAAGCGCACCGTCTTGGGGATCGGCGGGTCCAGCACCGGCAGGTCGTAGCGCTGACCGACGTCGGCGAGCACCTCGCGGGCGTGGTTGCTGCGACCGTCGAACAGGGTGGGCAGGATGCCCCACACCTCGAGGTCCTTGTTGAGGATCTTCTGCACGTCGGTCACCGTGTCGAGGAGCTGGCCGACGCCGCGGTGGCTGAGCATCTCGCAGGGCATCGGGATGATCAGGCCCTGGCTGGCGGTGAGGGCGTTGAGGGTCAGGACGCCCAGGCTCGGCGAACAGTCGAGCATGATCACGTCGTACTCGCTGCGCACCTCCTCCAGCACCGTCCGCAGGATGTACTCGCGGCCGGGGCGGGGCAGCAGCTGGGCCTCGGCGCCCGCGAGGTCGATGACGCTGGGCACCAGGTCGACGCCGTCATCACAGGTGACGCGCACGTCGGCGATGCTGGCCCGCCCGAGCAGCACCTCGTTGATCGAGCTCTCGACCTCGTCCGGGTCCACACCGAGGCTGAACGTCAGGCAGGCCTGGGCATCGAGGTCGACGAGCAGCACCCGCTTGCCCTGCTCGGCGAAGGCAGCACCGAGGGAGGCCACGGACGTCGTCTTCGCGACGCCGCCCTTCTGGTTGGCCACCGAGACGATGGTGGCCGGTTTCGCGGATGTCCTGGCCACCAGTGGCTGCCCTTCTGCTGTGATTGCCTCGAGAGTTGCGCGTGCCGGTGGCCAAGTCTGTCAGGTGCGGACCGCGGGCTGCTCCAGGGCCGCCCAGTCGGACTTCTCCGGACCGAAGGCCTGACCCGCGGGGCAGTGGGCGCGGAAGTCGCACCACTGGCAGAGGGGACCGACGTTGGCCGGGAAGCGGCCCGAGTCGATGCCGAACTCGGCGTAGTCCTCCTCGGCCCTGCGCGCGTCCTGCGCGATCGACTCGGCCTCGGCGATCTTGCGCCTGAGCGACTCACCGGTGTGCTCGTGGGTGGCGACGGCGCCGGTCGGGAGGTGGTGCAGCTCGACCCGGACGCACTTGCGTCGGAACATCTTCCACGCGGCAGCGGCATAGAGCGCCAGGGGCAACGACGTGCGGGCGTCGTCGTCGGTCGGCTCCGAGCGGCTGGTCTTGTAGTCGACGACCGCCAGCTCACCGCCACGGTCGTCGAGCCGGTCGATGCGGCCCTGAAGGGTGAACACCTCGGTCTTGAGGGAGACCGTGCGCTCGATGCCGAGCGGCTGGTGGGCCGGGTCGACCTCGTCGAGGTAGTCGACGACCTGCTGCTGGGCCCGCTCGCGCCACTCGCGCGACTGGTCGGCATCGCGGAAACCGAGGTCGATCCAGGACGTCCGGACGAGCTCGGCGCCCGCAGCCGGGGTGCGCTGCTCGGCCGGCAGGTCCCACCAGTCGCGGAGCGCGTTGTGCACAGCCACACCGAACGAGGTGTGCGCACGCTGCGGACGCGAGGCCGGCGCCGGACGGTCGAGGTACTGCATGCGGTAGCGCCGTGGGCAGTCGACCCACGCCAGCAGCTTGCTGGGGCTCGCCCGGAACAGGCGCCGCGGCATACCCCCGAACTCCTGCTGCACGAACTCCCCCACGCTCACCTCGCCCACGTTAGGGGGTGCCGCTGACAAAGGCTCGGATGCTGTCGGCCACCATCTGCACGGCGATCGCCGAGAGGAGCAGTCCGGCGATCCGGGTCACCAGCACGGTGCCGCTGTCCTTGAGCACCCGGTGCACCTGGCTGGCGAAGCGGAAGAAGAGCCAGACGACGAACATCGTGGCGACCAGTCCGGCTGCGACGGCGACGTAGTCGCTGACCGCGTCGGCCCGCTTGACCTGGAGCATCGTCGCGACGATCGCACCGGGACCGGCCAGCAGTGGGGTGCCGAGCGGCACGAGCGCGACGTTGACCCCGGCGTCGGCGTGCTGCTCCTGCTCAGACCCCGTCAGCAGCTGCAGGGCCACGAGCAGCAGGAGGAGCCCGCCGGCTCCCTGGAGGGCCGGCAGCGAGATGTGGAGGTAGGTGAGGATCTGCTGGCCGAACACGGCGAACAGGACGATCACGCCGAGCGCCACGAGCGAGGCGCGGCGGGCGGCTGCGACCTTCTGCTTCTGGGTCAGCGAACCCGTGAGCGCCAGGAAGATCGGGAGCGCGCCGGGCGGATCCATGATGACCAGCAGGGTCACGAAGACCGAGCCGAACGTCTGGAGGTTGATGATGTCGTTCACGTTCGTCCTGCCCTGACCACGTCGGTGCTGCTGGTTGCCTGCTGCTCGATCTGGGCGAGGACGTCGGCCGACGTCGTGTTCTCGCCGAGGCGGTTCTCCTTGCCCACGCCGTGGTAGTCGCTCGACCCGGTGACGAAGAGCCGCAGGCGCGCCGCGAGCTCCTCCGCGTGGCGCACCTCGCCCGGCCGGTGGTCGCGGTGGTACGCCTCGAGCCCCGCGAGCCCGGCCGCGCTCATCTCCTCGATGACCGCGTCGTCGACGGTCCAGCCGCGACCGTTGGCGAACGGGTGCGCCATCACCGGCACCCCGCCAGCCTCGCGGACGAGCTGCACCGCAAGCACCGGGTCGGGTGCGTAGTGCGAGGTGTAGTAGCGGCTGCCGTTGCGCAGGACGTCGGCGAACGCCTCGTCCCGGGTGCGCACGTAGCCGCTGGCCACCAGGGCGTCGGCGATGTGGGGACGCCCCATCGTCGTGCCCTCGCCCGCCTGCGCCCGCACCTCCTCGATCGTGACCGGTATGCCGTCGGCGGCCATCAGCTCGACCATCCGGTCGATCCGGGTCACCCTCGACTCCCGCGCCCGCTCCAGCTCGCGGAGCAGGCCCGGGGCCTGCGGGTCGACGAGGTAGCCGAGCAGGTGGACGCTGACGCCCCGGCGTGAGCAGGAGACCTCGACGCCACGCACCAGGTCCACGCCCACCTCGTGGGCGGCGGCCACGGCAGCCGGCCACCCGGCATACGTGTCGTGGTCGGTGAGGGCCACCACCTCGAGACCGGCGCGCGCCGCCTGGGCGACCACCACGTCGGAGGGTTCGGTGCCGTCGCTCGCGGTGGAGTGGGTGTGGAGGTCGATCGGCACGTGCCCAAGGGTAGGGCCCGGCAGGGATGCCTCGGGACAGCCGTCCCGGTCACTCCGCGACGGGGCGGAGCTCGACGGTCTCGCCGGGACCGGAGAACTTCTGCGCGACCTCCTCGGCCCGTTGCTGGGTGGGGACGTCGATCAGGAAGAAGCCGGCGAAGTGCTCGGTGGTCTCGGCGTAGGGACCGTCCGTGATCTTGCGGCGGCCGCCCGACCAGCGGAACAGCCTCGCGTCGTGGGGGCTGCCGAGGGCTTGGCCGCCCACGAGCTCGCCGCGATCGGACAGGTCCTCCAGCACCGCCTCGAAGTCGGACTGGAGGGCCGCGCGCTCCTCGGCCGACAACGCCTGGTGCTCGGGGATGAAGTCGCTGGTCGGGTGCCCCCAGGGCTGGGGGTTGGAGTGGATGAGGATGACGTACTTCATGGTTGCTGCTCCCTGGTCGGCGTGGGTTGGCCGTGCGGCCCTGTCACCACCCTGACGGGCGGGCGCTGGTCCTCTCGATCTTTGCGACGAAAACTTTCGCCCAGGCTCGACCACGCCGGCTGTGAGGGAACGCACGCGGCATACCGGTGTCCTTGTCCGGCTGCCATCGGCAGGATGGGCCCATGCAATTCGGACGCAGCTACGAGGAGTTCGAGGTCGGTGCGGTCTACAAGCACTGGCCCGGCAAGACGGTGACCGAGTACGACGACCACCTGTTCTGCCTGCTCACCATGAACCACCACCCCCTCCACCTCGACGCGAACTATGCGGAGAACACCACGCAGTTCAAGCGCAACGTGGTGGTGGGCAACTACATCTACTCGTTGCTGCTCGGCATGTCCGTGCCCGACGTCTCCGGCAAGGCCATCGCCAACCTCGAGATCGAGTCGCTGCGCCACGTCGCGCCGACGTTCCACGGTGACACGATCTACGGCCAGACCGAGGTGCTCGACAAGTGGGAGAGCACGTCCAAGGACGACCGCGGTGTCGTGTACGTCGAGACCAAGGGCTACAACCAGGACGGCACGCTCGTGTGCATCTTCCGCCGCAAGGTGATGGTGCCCAAGAACTCCTACCTGGAGGCGCGCGGCGGCGAACAGCCCGGTCGACCGACGCTCACCGAGCCCGAGCCCAAGGCCTGACCCCGCGCCACCTGACCCCGCGCCACCTGACCCGGCGCGGCACGGCTCACCACCGATTCCACGGATGGCGGCCACGGTCGACGTCGGCGACGCGGGCCAGGTCTTCGGTGAGGTCGGCCAACCTCCCTTCGGTGACGTCCTCGGCCACGACGTGGAGGGCGTCGTCGATCGCCCTCCGTGCGCACTCGTGCAGCCGACGACCTTCCTCGGTTGTCGACACCGTCACCGTCCGCTGATCGAGATAGCCGGTGGTCTTGTCGACCAAGCCCTGACCTGCAAGGTTTCCGACCGCCTGGCTGACCGACTGCGGCGCTATCTTGAGCCGGTCGGCGAGATTGGCGATGGGACGGGGGTTGGCCGCCAAGCCCAGGATGTCGAGCCCGGTCAGCGACACGTGCGACATGCCCTGGGCGTTCAACGTGCTGCGCACCAGCCCGTCGACCGCTCGCGACGCCAGGCGGAGGACGGACGGCAGGTCGACGACGGCTTCTTCCCTGGCCAGCGCCGCGGCCCGCTCTTCTGCCGCGAGCTCCCGGCGCTCAGCCCGCTCGTCCGCCTCGGACCAGAAGCCCTCGTTCTCGCTCACCGCGACAGTCTCTCTGCAGAACGTGAAACGAGCCTTCAGATATCCACAGGCTCGTTTCGCGTTCTGAATCGCCAACCGCCGCGCCCGCCGGTTTCCCGGCGCCAGGCGCGTGCCGGACCGGATCCAGAGGCGTGATCCCGAACACCCACGATCGGGTATGCCGGGCGGCTGGCAGAGCGCCGCACTAGGGTCGCGGCATGGCCGATTTCGTTGGCGCGGTTGACCAGGGGACGACGAGCACGCGATTCATGGTGTTCGACCATGACGGTGCCGAGGTCGGTCGGCACCAGCTCGAGCACGAGCAGGTCATGCCGCGGGCGGGCTGGGTCGAGCACAACCCGCTCGAGATCTGGGAGCGCACCCAGACCGTGATCGGTTCGACGCTGTCGCACCTCAACCTCCAGGCCGGCGACCTGTCCGCGCTCGGCATCACCAACCAGCGCGAAACCACCGTCGTGTGGAACCGCCGCACGGGACGGCCCCTGCACAACGCGATCGTCTGGCAGGACACGCGCACCGACCGGATCGCCCGCGCGCTCGACCAGTCCGGCCAGGGCGACGTGATTCGCGAACGCGCCGGCATCCCTCCCGCTGCCTACTTCTCGGCGGGCAAGGTCCAGTGGATCCTCGACAACGTCGACGGTGCCCGTGCGGTCGCCGAGAGCGGCGACGCGATCTTCGGCACGATCGACACCTGGCTGCTCTGGAACCTCACGGGGGGAACCGACGGGGGCGTGCACGTCACCGATGTGACCAACGCGAGCCGCACCATGCTGATGGACCTCAAGACCCTCGACTGGGACGACGAGCTGCTCGGCTTCTTCGGCATCCCGCACACGATGCTCCCGACGATCCGGCCCAGCTCCGACCCCGATTTCTACGGCCACACCCTCGCGAACGGCCCGCTCGGCGGCGAGGTCCCGCTCGCCGGCGACCTCGGAGACCAGCAGGCCGCGACCGTGGGCCAGGTCTGCTTCGCGCCCGGCGAGGGCAAGAACACCTACGGCACGGGCAACTTCATGATCCTCAACACCGGCGAGGAGATCGTCCGCAGCGAGTCGGGACTGCTGACCACGCTCTGCTACCAGCTGGGCGACGCCAAGCCGGTCTATGCGCTGGAGGGTTCCATCGCCGTCACCGGGTCGGCCGTCCAGTGGCTGCGCGACCAGCTCGGCATCATCTCTGGCGCGGCCGACATCGAGCGGCTCGCCAACCAGGTCAAGGACACCGGTGGCCTCTACTTCGTTCCCGCGTTCTCCGGCCTGTTCGCGCCCTACTGGCGTCCCGACGCCCGCGGCGCCATCGTCGGGATGAGTCGGTTCAACACCAACGCCCACCTGGCGCGGGCCACCCTCGAAGCCATCTGCTACCAGACCCGCGACGTCTCGGACGCGATGACCAAGGACTCCGGCGTCGAGCTCGAGGTGCTCAAGGTCGACGGCGGGGTCACGGCCAACAACCTCTGTATGCAGCTGCAGTCCGACATCCTCGGCGTCCCCGTGTCCCGGCCCGTGGTCGCGGAGACGACCGCGCTCGGTGCGGCCTACGCTGCAGGTCTGGCCACCGGCTTCTGGTCAGGCACCGACGAGCTCCGCGCCAACTGGCAGGAGTCCCAGCGGTGGTCACCGACCTGGTCGGACCAGCAGCGCGCCGACGGGTACGCCGGGTGGCGCAAAGCCGTGGAACGCACCCTGGACTGGGTGGATGTCGACGAGGGGTAGCACGATGGGACTGGCAGGCACGAACACCGCGCTCTCACCGCAGGGGCGCGAGCACGCCATCGACGTGCTCGGCAGTGGCGAGGAGCTCGACCTGCTCGTCATCGGCGCCGGCGTGGTCGGGAGCGGCACGGCCCTCGATGCCGTGACGCGGGGGCTGTCGACCGGCCTGATCGAGCAGCGCGACTTCGCCAGCGGCACCTCCTCACGGTCCAGCAAGCTGATCCATGGCGGTCTGCGCTACCTCGAGATGCTCGACTTCGCCCTCGTCAGGGAGGCCCTGCACGAGCGCGGCCTCCTGCTCACCCGCCTCGCGCCCCACCTCGTCCGTCCCGTCCCGTTCCTCTACCCGCTGACGCACCACGTGTGGGAGCGCGCCTACGTCGGATCCGGGATCGCGCTCTACGACGCCATGTCGATGAGCTCCGGCGGTGGCTCGGCCCTCCCCCACCACCGGCACCTCACGCGGCGCCAGGCGCTGCGACTGATGCCCAGCCTCAAGAGCAGCGCCCTCACGGGTGCGGTCCAGTACTACGACGCCCAGGTGGACGACGCCCGCCACACGATGGAGCTCGCACGTACCGCCGCCAGCTATGGAGCCCACATCGCGAACCGCGTTGCTGCCATTGGTTTCCTGCGTCAGGGCGAGCGCGTCACGGGCGTGCGCGCCATCGACAAGCTGACCGATCGCGAGTTCGAGATCAACGCCAAACAGATCGTCAACGCGACGGGGGTCTGGACCGACGACACCCAGGCGATGGTCGGCGAGCGGGGACAGTTCCACGTCCGGGCCTCCAAGGGCATCCACCTCGTGGTGCCCCGCGACCGCATCCACTCCTCCACCGGGCTGATCCTGCGCACCGAGAAGTCGGTGCTGTTCGTCATCCCCTGGGGCCGCCACTGGATCCTGGGCACCACCGACACCGACTGGGCCCTGGACAAGGCCCACCCCGCGGCCACGCGCGCTGACATCGACTACATCCTCGACCACGTGAACCGCGTGCTCGCGACGCCACTGACCCACGAGGACGTCGAGGGCGTCTACGCGGGCCTGCGACCACTCCTCGCCGGCGAGTCCGAGTCGACGAGCAAGCTCTCGCGCGAGCACGTCGTCACCCACAGCGCCCCGGGCTTGGTCGTCGTCGCCGGCGGCAAGTACACGACCTACCGCGTCATGGCCAAGGACRCCGTCGACGAGGCGGCCCAGGCCATCGCCGGCCGGATCGCCGACTCCACGACCGACACCATCCCCCTGCTCGGCGGCGTCGGCTACCAGGCCGCGTGGAACCAACGCCAGTCGCTGGCCCGTGCCTCTGGCCTGCACGTCGCGCGGGTCGAGCACCTGCTGCGTCGCTACGGCTCGCTCACCCAGGAGATCCTCGACCTCCTCGCCGAGCGACCCGAGCTCAAGGAGCCACTGGACGGTGCCGAGGACCACCTCAAGGCCGAGGTCGTCTACGCGGCCTCGCACGAGGGCGCCCTGCACCTCACCGACATCCTGACCCGGCGCACCCGCATCTCGATCGAGGCCTGGGACCGGGGCGTCTCCGCCGCGCCGGCCGCCGCGGCTCTCGTCGCTCCCGTCCTCGGCTGGGACGAGGCGCGCACGAAGGAGGAGGTCGACATCTACCTGGGCCGGGTCGCGGCCGAGCGAGTCAGCCAGACGATGCCCGACGACGCCTCGGCCGACGAGGCGCGTCGCAGCGGCCCCGACGGCACCCTCTGACCTTCAACACACATTGAACATCGCAGGTCAGCGGGTTACCGTGAGCCGTCCCGGGTCTCCCTGAGCCTTTCCAGCCCCATGAAGGAGCGTCCGCGTGTCCCCCTCGAGCATCCTGTGGTTGCGCCGGGACCTGCGTAGGGGCGATCTCCCGGCACTGGGCGCAGCCCACGAGGCCGCCCAGGACGCCGCCCCTGCCGCGGCGGGTGGTGGCGGGCAGGGCGAGGTGGCCGTCGTGTTCGTCCTCGACCCGGCCCTGTGGCGAGGCGCAGGAAACGCGCGCCGCGCCTGGCTGGCCGAGAGCATCACAGCGGTCGACGCGGCATACGAGGGGCGGCTCTGTGTGCGGGAGGGCAATCCCGCGACGGTGCTCCCGCAGCTGGCGCAGGAGGTCGGCGCCGGTTCCGTGCACGTCTCCCGCGAGACCACGCCCGCGGGTCAGCGCCGTGACCGCAAGGTCGCTGCCGCCCTCGCCGAGACGGGCGTCGACTGGGTCGAGACCGGTTCCCCGTATGCCGTGGGGCCGGGTTCGGTGGTCAACGCCGAGGGGGCGCCCTACAAGGTCTTCACGCCGTTCTCGCGCGCGTGGCGCGACCACGGGTGGCCCGCGCCGGCGATCGAGCCGAACGGGCTGCGGTTGGCGCGGGTGCGCTCCGACCAGTCAGCGCTGAGCACCCTGCAGAAGGCGCGGGCGGCCGCGGACCTCCCGAGCCTGCCCGAGGCCGGCGAGGGCGCGGCGCTGCGACGGTGGGCGGACTTCCGCGACGCCGCCCTCGCCGACTACGCCACCGACCGTGACCGCGCGGACCTCGACGGGGTCTCGAGGCTGTCGCCCTACCTCAAGGTAGGGGCGGTCCACCCCCGCACGTTGCTGGCGGACCTGGCAGACGGGCGCCGTCACCTCGGCGACGGAGCCGAGCGGTTCGCGACCGAGCTGGCGTGGCGCGAGTTCTACGCGGACGTGCTGTGGCACCACCCGTCCTCGACGTGGCACGACCTGCGCACACCCCTGTCGGGGATGGACTACGACGAGGCGGGTGACGCGGTCGACGCGTGGCGCCAGGGACGCACCGGATACCCCGTCGTGGACGCGGCCATGCGCCAGCTGCTCCAGGAGGGCTGGATGCACAACCGGATGCGGATGGTCACCGCCAGCTTCCTCACCAAGGACCTCCACGTCTGGTGGCCGATCGGGGCGAGGCACTTCCTGGACCACCTCATCGACGGCGACATCGCGTCGAACAGCCACGGCTGGCAGTGGGTCGCCGGCACCGGCACCGACGCCTCCCCCTATTTCCGGGTGTTCAACCCGGTGACGCAGGGTCTGCGCTTCGACCCCCAGGGTGACTACGTCCGGCGCTACGTGCCCGAGCTCGCGCACCTCTCGGGCAAGGCCGCCCACGAGCCCTGGAAGTGCGCCGACGGCTTCGCCCGCGGTTATCCCGAGCGCATCGTCGACCATGCCGAGGAACGCCGCGAGGCACTGCGACGCTACGACGCGGCACGCGCATGACCGGCCCTGCGACCCCGCACCCGGCTCAGGGCCTCAACCCCGTCCGGGAGGTGCGTGACTTCATCCGGGCCGCGCTGGTGCAGCCGGTTGCCCGTGACCACACCGAGAGCGACCAGGCCTTCCGCCGCCGTCGTCTGGTCGCGTTGGTCACCCTCGTGATCGGCGCCGTCGTCCTCGGTTTCGCGTTGCGGATCCGGCCCGGCGACCCGCTGTTCTACGTCGCGACGCTCGGTCTCGCTGGCGTCTGGACCGCTGGTGCGCTCGTGTCCGGACCCCTCCACCTGGGGCGAGCGCACACCCGTGGCGGAGGGGAGGACGCCCGGCCCATCGTCCAGTCCCTCGCCCTCGGGGCGCTGTTGCTCGTCCTGTTCCTGGCCGGTGCCGCGGTCGTCGCCCACGTCCCGGTCCTGCGCAACCCCGTGGAGCACCTGCTCGACCATGCACGCCTGGGGTCCCTGGCCCTCGTCACCCTGCTCACCGCGGTCAACGGCGTCGCCGAGGAGCTCTACTTCCGCGGCGCGCTCTACTCCGCCGTCGGACGGCGCCACGCAGTGGCGATCACCACGGTCGTCTACGCGCTGACCACGGCCGGGGCCGGCATACCGCTGCTCGTCCTCGCGGCCGCCCTCCTCGGCCTCGTCACCGCACTCCAGCGGCGGGTGACCGGCGGCATCCTCGGCCCGATGATCACGCACCTGACGTGGTCGCTGGGGATGCTCTTCCTCCTACCCGTCGTACTGTCCACCGGAAGCTGATCCCATGACCTCCCCCGCACCCCGCACCGCCCTCGTCACCGGCGCCACCGGCTACATCGGCGGGGTGCTCGTCCCTGCCCTGCTCGACGCCGGCTGGTCGGTGCGGGTCCTGACCCGCAGCAGGGCGGGCCTCGAGCGCCATGGGTGGCGCGACGACGTGGACGTGGTCGAAGGCGACGCGACCTCACCCGACGACCTGGCGCGGGCGCTCGACGGAGCCGAGGTGGCCTACTACCTGCTGCACTCGATGGACGGCCAAGGCAGCTTCGTCCAACGCGACCGCACCATGGCCCAGGGATTCGCGGCGGCGGCGGCCGACGCCGGCACCGGCCGGATCGTCTACCTCAGCGGGCTGCACCCCCAGGGCGACCTGTCCGAGCACCTGGCCTCGCGCGTCGAGGTCGGCGAGATCTTCCTCGACGCACCCGTGCCGGCGGCGGTGCTGCAGGCCGGGGTCGTGCTCGGCGACGGCTCCGCGTCCTTCGACATGCTGCGTCACCTCACGGAACGGCTGCCGGCGATGGTGGCCCCCCGGTGGGTCGACAACAACATCCAGCCGATCGCCGTCGACGACGTCGTCCACTACCTCGTGGGAGCAGCCGACCTGCCGTCCGAGACCAACCGGACGTTCGACATCGGCGGCCCGGACGTCCTGACCTACGCCGAGATGATGCAGCGCTATGCCCTGATCGCGGGCATCGGGCGCCGGCTCATCGTCTCGGTCCCGGTCCTCACTCCGCGGCTGGCCGGGCTGTGGGTCGGCCTGGTCACGCCGATCTCGGCCGGCATCGCACGCCCCCTGGTGGGCAGCCTGGTCCACGACGCGGTCTGCCACGAGGACGACGTGCAGTCGGCCATCGGCCCTCCGCCCGGCGGACAGACCGGCTACGACGCGGCCGTCCGCGCGGCGCTGCGCTCGGTGGACCCCCTGCGCTGGCGGCACACAGTCCGGCGCACGGCAGCCTCGGTCGGCGCCGCAGCACTCGTCCTGGGCACGACCGCCCTCACCACCCGCCGTGCCCGTCGCAACCACAGGAGCTCCTGATGCCTACCGTCCAGCGCACCGTCGCCACGTCCGCCACCCCCGCACAGGTCCTGCCCTACCTGCTCGACTTCGAGAACGCCGTCGAGTGGGACGCCGGCACGGTCAGGTGCGAGCTGCTCTCCGGTGACGGGTCACCGGGCACGGTCTGGCACAACGTGTCGAGGTTCGCCGGCCGGACCGTCGACCTCGACTACACCCTTGAGAGCGTCTCCGACCACGGGTTCGTCATCGTGGGGCGCAACGAGACCACGACCAGCCGCGACACCATCACGGTGGCTCCTGACGGCTCCGGGTCGTCGGTGGACTACCAGGCCGAGTTCTCCTTCACCGGGCTGGGCCGGTGGCTCTGGCCGGTGGCGATGCCGCTCCTCAACAAGCTCGGCAACGACACCGCCGGCACCCTGAAGTCGGCCCTGGACAGGCTGTAGCCCGCGATGCCCAGGCTCCGGAAGGTCTCACCCCAGTCGAAGGGGTGGACGCGCCGCCGTGCCGGCAAAGGGTTCGTCTACCTGGACGAGAACGGCGAACGGCTGGGTGGCGCCGACGTGGAGCGGATCCGCTCCTTGGCCATCCCGCCGGCGTGGGAGAACGTCTGGATCTGCCCGCTGCCCCAAGGACACATCCAGGCAGTGGGCACCGACGTCGCGGGACGGCGGCAGTACCTCTACCACCCCGTGTGGCGGCTCAAGCAGGACCAGACCAAGTTCGACCGGGTGCTGGCCGCGGCGGCCAAGCTGCCCGCGGCCCGACGCCGGATCCTCAACGACCTCACGCTCGAGGGCATGCCCCGCCCCAGGGCAGCCGCCACCGCCGTCCGACTGCTCGACCTCGGCTACTTCCGCATCGGCAACGACGCCTACACCCAGGACAACGGCTCGTTCGGCCTCACCACGCTCGAGCGCCAGCACGTCCGCCGCCGGGGTGAGGTCATCGTCTTCACCTTCGTCGGCAAGTCGGGGATCGAGCACACCATCGAGATCGACGACGCCGCCGCCATCGCCGCACTCGACCGGATGCGCCGCCGCAAGTCGGCGAGCAAGCGGCTGCTGGCCTACCAGGACGCCCGGCGCTGGGCCGACCTCGACTCGACCGTGGTCAACGCCTACCTGGCCGACCTGCTCGGTGGTGAGCTGACGGCCAAGGACTTTCGCACGTGGCACGCCACCGTCCTCGCCGCCCTCGCCCTCGGCGCCAGCGACGAGCCGGGTGACACCAAGGCTTCGCGCAAGCGGGCCATCAAGGCCGCCGTCGACGAGGTCGCGGGCTACCTCGGCAACACCCCGACCATTGCGAAGAACTCCTACATCGACCCGCGCGTGCTCGACCGCTACGAGTCGGGCTCCACCGTCGACGTCGACCCGTCCCGCTACCGCACCCCCGAGCGCCGCCAGGCAGCGATCGAGAAGGCCGTGCTCACGCTCCTCTCCGACGCCTGAGCGGCGAGCGCCGACGCTCGCCGAGGCGCTTCGAAGCGCCGCCCGAGGTGCCGCGACCGGGCAGGCTGCGACGCGGCATACGCGCGTGGCACGATGGCGGGGTGAGCGAAGAGCAGAAGAACGCCGAGAACCGCGCCCGCCCCACCACCGACGAGTTCCGTGCGTTCGTCGCGGAGGACTGGGCGCCACGTCGCCCCGGCCCCAGCGCCCTGAGCGAGGCCGCGAGGTATGCCGCGGCGCGCCGTGACGCCGTCAGCGCGGCGTTCGCCGGCGACCGGCTGGTCATCCCCGCCGGTGGCCTCAAGGTGCGCAGCAACGACACCGACTACGTGTTCCGGCCGCACACCGCGTTCGCCCACCTCACCGGGCTCGGCGGCGACCGGGAACCCGACGCCGTGCTCGTCCTGGAGCCCCGCGACGACGGCACCCACGAGGCGATCCTGTACTTCCGCCCGCTCGCCGGCCGCGACACCGACGAGTTCTTCGCCGACACCCGCTACGGCGAGTTCTGGGTCGGCGCGCGACCGACCATCGAGGACATCGAGGTCGAGCTCGGGCTGACCGGACGCCACATCGACGAGCTCGCCGACGCGGTCGTCAAGGACTCGGGCGAGGTGACGGTGCGCCTGGTGCGCGACGCCGACCGCGACCTGACCCGTGAGCTCGACGCGGCCCGCACCGCCGAGGCGACCGAGCAGGACGATCTCACCGAGGCCGACGACGAGCTCGCCCACTTCCTCTCCCGCCTGCGCCTCACCAAGGACGAGTGGGAGGTCGAGGAGATGCGCAAGGCGGTCGAGGCGACCCACCACGGGTTCGAGGCCGTCATCGCCGACCTGCCCGAAGCCCTGGCGAAGGGCCGCGGCGAGCGCTGGGTCGAGGGCGTCTTCGGCCTCACCGCACGGCACGAGGGCAACGGTGTCGGCTACGACTCGATCTGCGCTGCCGGCGACCACGCCACCACGCTGCACTGGATCAAGAACACCGGTGAGCTGCACGAGGGCGACCTCATCCTGCTCGACGCCGGCGTCGAGGTGGAGTCCCTCTTCACCGCCGACATCACCCGCACGCTCCCCGCCAGCGGCACCTTCACCGAGGCGCAGCGCGAGGTCTACGACGCGGTGTATGCCGCGCAGGAGGCCGGGCTCGCGGCGGTGAAGCCGGGGAACAAGTTCTCGGACGTCCACGCCGCGGCGATCCGGGTCATCGCGGAGCACCTGCACGCGTGGGACCTGCTGCCCGACGGTGTCTCGGTCGAGGACACGCTCGACAAGGACCACGGCCAGTACCACCGGCGCTGGATGGTGCACGGCACCAGCCACCACCTGGGCCTCGACGTCCACGACTGCGCGCTGGCCACCCGCGAGGAGTACATGGACGCCGACCTGGAGCCCGGCATGGTCCTGACGGTCGAGCCCGGCCTCTACTTCAAGGCCGACGACCTCAAGGTGCCGGAGCGGTTCCGCGGCATCGGCGTGCGGATCGAGGACGACGTGCTCGTCACTGCCGACGGCTGCGAGAACCTCTCGGCCGCCATGCCACGCACGTCGACCGACGTGGAGACGTGGATCCGCGAGGTCCAGTCCCGCTGAGCTGCAAGCGCCGAGGACTCAGCGGCGCTCGACGACGTCCAGCGTGAGGGCCCTGTCGACGCCTGCGGCCTGACCACCCCAGCCCAGGATCATGCCGATCAGCTCGGCCGGCTTGGGGAACGCCTCAGGCAGAGCCGAGTTGTAGGCCTGGTGCGCCTCGAGCGAGGCCACCGCCTGGTCGAAGTGGTCGCCCACGTCGACGTAGTGCGTGGCCGTCGGTGAGCCGGCGAAGCAGAGCCGCTTGGCGTTCCACGGCTCGAAGCCCTCGTCGACCAGCTCGGGGAAGATCCACCGGTTGCCCGCGTCGGCGACCGCATCGACCGTCGCCAGCCCGACGGCCCGGTGGTCGGCCTGGTTGAGCATGCCCTGGACGAACCGGTCGCCGTAGTGCCCGGTGATGACGACGTCCGGCTTGCGACGACGGATCTCGCGGGAGATGTCCCGCCGCAGGGCCAGGCCGTACTCGACGTTGCCATCCCGGTGGGTGCCGAAGTCGACCTCGGTCACGCCGACGATGGCGGCGCCGTCGCGCTCCTCCTGTTCGCGCACGCCGGCCGCCTCGTCCGGGTGCATCGTGTCGATCCCCGCCTCGCCGCGGGTCAGCAGGAAGTACGTCACCGTCTTGCCCACCGCGGTCCACTTCGCCACGGCGGCGGCGGTGCCGTACTCGATGTCGTCGGGGTGCGCGACGACGCACAGCACCGACGAGAAGTCGTCGCCGAACTCGGCGAGAGTGGGCTTGTCCCCAGCAGGCTCAGTCATGGACAGAGGGTATGCCGCCGGGCCGAGTTCGCGCCTCCCTCACCGGCGGGTCAGCTCCCGGCGGTCGCGCGGCGGTGCAGCCCGTGGCGGTCCTGCACGTCGACGCCCCCGCGGCGAAGCGTGACGAGCCCGTCGGCCACCAACGCCTGGAGCACCCTGTTGGTCGTCGCCCGGGAGGCACCGCAGAGTTCACCGATCTCGGTCTGGGTCAAGGGAATCCGGACCGGTTGCCCGTTCCCGAGCGAGCCGTACTGCGCGCAGAGGCCGTCGAGGCGACGCAGCACGCGCTGCTCGGCGGGCAGGTACAACGCCTCGACGAGGTGGTCGGACAACCGCAGGACCCGCTCTGCCAGCACGTCGACGAGAAGTCTCTCGACGCCCGGGTGCGCTGCACGCAGCCGCTCGAACTCGGCATACCGGAGGGTGAGGGTCACCGCCGGCTCCAGGGCCGCGACGGTGGACGTGCGCCGCGCCTGTGGCGAGAGCATCGCCATCTCGCCGAACGCCTCTCCCGGCCCCATCACGGCGAAGGTCGCGTTGTCACCGGCTGCCGTGGTGCGCCGCGCGACGAGGCGACCCTCCGCGACGAAGTGGAGGGACTCCGCGAGGTCGCCCTCGTGGAAGACGACCTCACCCGAGCGGTAGCGGTGCCGCTGGGTGCCCGCGATGACGAGCCGGCGCTCCTGCTCCGACAGACCCCCCAGCAGCCGCCACTCCATGCGTTCAGTGCAGCACGGGTCGGCCCGCCGTGTCACCGCCGGCACCGTGTCACGGCGGCTCTGTGTCACGGCGGCTCTGTGTCACCGGCGGCACACAGCGGGCGTGTCGGCGCCCACAGACCGTCCGGCTCGCCGACGGGAGGGTTGAGGTGTCCCGCAGGGGGCGGCCGGCCCACCGGCCACGACACGAGGGAGCACCCCATGAGCACCATCGCCCGCCACCGTCCCGACATCGCCCACCACCACCCCACCGTGCGACAGGTCGGCGCCAAGTGGGTGTGGGAGTGCCGCTGTGGTGGCGCTTCCTGTCGCACCGCGACCGAACGGACCAGCTGGCGCCAGGTCGTCATCGAGGCCCTGCTGCACGCCACGGCCATCGCGCCGTGACCCCATGAGCGCCCCCTGACCGCCCCCAGGGGAAATGCCGGGGCGGTCAGGAGGGCACAGTGCCCCGAGGGACGGGGTCAGGAGGGGACGGGGGTCAGGAGGGGACGGGGGTCAGGAGGGGACGGGGGTCAGGAGGGGACGGGGGTCAGGAGGGGACGGGGTCGGCCCGCAGGGCGGCGCGGGCCTCCTCGAGCAGGGCGCCCTCGGCGGCGGCGTAGAGCTGGTCCGCCGCCGCGGGCGACTCCCCGATCGCCGTCATCCCCACCCGTCCGTAGGCCGTCAGGGCACTCATCATGTGGAAGACGACGCCGGTCTGCCGGGCCTGATCGAAGTGCAGGCCGGCCCGGGCGACGAGGTCGAACAGGTCCTCGACCCGCAGCCCGCGCAGGCTCGGGTCCTGCAGGTGGTCCGTGGCCACGAGGTGTCGCTCCTCGCCGTTGGGCGTGACGAACCGCCCCTCCTCGGCGTCGTACCGGCCGTCGGTGAGGAACTGGAGGGTCAGGAACGGGTGGGTCGTCCCGCCCTTGCGCAGGTTCACCTCGATGGCGTGCGCCGTCCACGAGTCGCCCTCGCGCACCGTCACGAAGTCGAGGGCGAACCGTCCCAGCACGCCCTTCTCGGCCAACAGGTCCCCGACCCGCTGGGCGTCGCGAGTGATGAGCCCGGCGTACTCCGGGTCTGCGGGGAAGCGACAGCCGAGGTAGGACTGCCCGCTCGGGCCACCGAGGATCTGGTCGTGGGTGGACAGCAGCTCGACCTCACCGAGAGGGGTGACCCTGAGCTGGACGCTCGGGCTGCGGATCTCGTCGCCGGCGATGCGCTCCTCGACGATCCCGCCGCGCTCGAGGAGCTTGGCGAGGTAGGTGTCCACCGAGATCCGCGTGTCCTCCAGCTCCATCTCGTCGATGCGGCGAGCCAGCTCCGCGGACTCGTCCGCGGCACCCACTGGGGGGAGCTCGTCGAGTCGCACGAGGGCGTTGCCCGCGCCGGAGACACCCTCGTTGAGCTTCACCATCGCACCGCTCGCGTTCGGTCGGTCGTGGCGCAGGGACTGCAGGGCCGCTTCGAGGTCCGCCCGTGAGTGCAGGTCCTCGTACCCCGCGGGATAGGACACACCGGCCTCGCCGAAGAGGCGGCGACACCCCGTCTTGGTCCCGAGGGGGAAGAGCCGAGGATCCGCGCCATACATGGGGATCCCCAGGACGAGCGCCAGGTCACGTTCGAGCTCGGTCGTGTTGTAGGGGATGAGGTGCGAGCGCAACCGGTTCGGGACGAGCGCCCTGATCTGCGCGAGCACGCGGGGCCGGGCCAGGAGCTTCTCGGTCAGCGGCTCAGGGCCGGTGTCGCCGATGGAGACCAGGGACAGCCGTGCCCTGGCGTGGCTCGGGATCACGCCCGGCAGCAGCGACAGGTAGTACTCCACGACCATCGGGTTGATCGGCATCGAGGTGACATAGACCATGCGCAGTCGCGGCTGGCGCAGCAGCAGGAGGAGGAACAGGAAGCGCTCCTCCAGGGCCTGGTTCATGCCGCCCGAGCTCGCGACGACCCGGTCCACCGTCATCGAGGGGATGACCACCACGGACTCGTCCGCCGCGTTGGTCCCGATCGCCCGCCAGACCTCGGGCATCCGGGCCTGGAGGGCGTCGAAGGCGGCGTTCCGGGCCGCGTCGTCGAGGTCGTCGAGGGTGCGACCGGACATCGTGCCCTCCGCTGTGGTCGTCATTGCACTACCTCCGCATTCGTCAGTCCGAGGATCTCGTGGGCGTCCACGGGTCGGCTGAAGCCCCGCAGCGCCAGTGGCCCCACACTCCGGCTCGTCGCCGTGGCCCCGGCGCCTGTCAGCACCCGCTGGGTCACCAGGATCTGGCCGGCGGCCGCTTCCGAGCACAGCCGTGCGGCAAGGTTGGTCACCGTCCCGATGGCCGCGTAGTCGTACCGCCCGGGAAAGCCCACGCGGCCGAGGGTCGCGTACCCCTGCGCGATTCCCACCCCGAAGCCGAGGTCGTGACCGCGGCTTCGCCAGGCCTGCGCCAGCTCGGTCACCCGCTCCCGCATGGCAACGGCCATCCGCACGGCACGCTCCGGGGCATCCGGGCAGGGAACGGGATCGTTGAAGAAGACCAGCAACCCGTCACCGGCGAAGTGCTCGAGAGTCCCTTCGTACGCGAAGACGAGCTCCCCCAGGGCCAGGTGGTACTCCCTCAGGACGGCCATCGTCTCCTCGGGTTCGGCCGTCTCCGCGAACGGTGTGAAGCCGCGCAGGTCCGTGAACACCGCCGTGATCTCACATCGGTGGCTCTGGAGGAACGACTCGTCGCCGCTGTCGACGACCAGCCCTGCGATCTGTGGCGACAGGAACCGGCGCAGTCGTCCGAACCGCTCCAAGGTCTCGACCTGGGCGCTCACGCGGGCCTCCAGCTCGCGGTTCCAGGACGCGAGCGCCTCCGCCTGGGCGGTCACGGTGTCGTGGTAGCGCTTGACCCGGACCAGGGAGCGCACCCGCGCCAGCAGCTCGGGCTGGTCCAGGGGTTTGGTGATGAAGTCGTCGGCGCCGGCCTCGAGTGCACGCAACCGCTCCGCGTCGCCACTGGCCGTGACCATCACGACGGGGAGGAAGGACGTGGCCGGGTCCGAGCGGATGCGCCGACACGTCTCGTAGCCGTCGATGCCCGGCATCATCACGTCGAGCAGGATCACGTCCGGCAGGTGGGCGGCGATCAGCTCCAACGCCTCCTCGCCGGAGCTGGCACCCACCACGGTGTACCCACGGGGCGAGAGCACCGCGTCCATGAGGCGCAGGTTCTGGGGGAGGTCGTCGACGACCAGGACCGTGCCGGCCACTTCAGTCACGAAGACCCCCCGACCGACCGGCGCGCAGGTGGCTGCGCACCTGGTCGGGGAAGTCACGGACGTTGATCGGCTTCTCGAGGTAGCCGTCGAAGCCCGTCGACAGGGCGTGCTCGCGATCCGCCCGCATCGCGAAGGCAGTGAGCGCCACGACGGGAATGGCCGCAGTGCGGGGGTCGTCCCGCAGCCGGACCAGTGCCGCGTGACCACTGATCCCGGGCAGCTGGAGGTCCATCAGGATGAGGTCCGGCAGGGTCCGGGTCGCTTCGATGACCGCCTCCTCGCCCGTCGTGGCGACGGTCACCGTGAACCCGGCGTACTCCAGGACATCGCGCGCCAGCTTCAGGTTGCGCGGGTTGTCCTCGACGAGCAGCACGGTTCCCTCGCTCATCCCGCCGCCTCCGTCGCGCCCGCCGCTTCCGTCACGCCCGCGGTGCCGCCGCGCGTGGTGGCTACCTGGGCCAGCCGTCGGGCCAGCACCCCGAGGTCGAGCTGGCTCTTGGAGGCCACGAACTCGATCCGCCCCTGCAACCGCGCCCGGTCATCCTGCGTGAGCGACTTGGCCGTCAGGACCACCACCGGCACTGCGGCGGTCGTGGGGTCGGCACGCAGCGCGTCGATGACGGCGAACCCGTCGGTGTCGGGCATGAGCAGGTCGACCAGGACCACGCTCGGCGCGAGGGCCGCAATGGACCTCAGTGCCTCGGCCCCGCGGGTGAACGTCGCGACCCGCCAGCCCTGGGGCTCGAGCGTCGCGCGCACGATCTCCAGTGCCCGCGGGTCGTCGTCGATGACGACCAGCGTGCGCTCCTCCCTCCCGGCGCCCGCACCCGCACCCGCATGGTCCGCGTGGTCGGCGACCGCGCGCCATACCGCTCCCAGCAGCACCTCGCGGGCGACCGGCTTCAGGAGGTAGTCGGACGCGCCGAGGGCGAAGCCGCGACCGCGGTCCGGCAGGACGGAGACGACGACCACCGGAGTGCCCGCGAGCTCCGGGTCGGCCTTGATCTGGCCCAGGACGTCCCAGCCGTCCATGCCGGGCAGCCGGATGTCGAGGACCACTGCTGTCGGCCGCAGCGCCCGGATCGCCTCGAGACCTTCCTCGCCGCTTCGCACCGGCACCGGCCGCAGGCCCGCCGCGGTGAGATGGACGCCGACCAGCTCGGACGAGCTCGGGTCGTCCTCGATCACCACGACCGTCGGCCGGGTGTCGTCCACGGCTGGGAGGGTCCAAGCCTGCTGCGCCTCGTGCGGCGCGGCCGCCGGCTGCGGCAGGGCGAAGCCGAAGGTGCTGCCGACCCCCACCTCGCTGGTGAGCCAGACCCGGCCGCCGTGCAGCTCGACGATGCGACGCGTGAGGGTGAGGCCGAGGCCGGTGCCTTCGGTCACCGAGGGGGTGCGGGGACCCTGCTGGAACGAGTCGAAGATCCGCTCCCGGTCGCCCTCCGCGATCCCGATGCCGGTGTCCGTCACGGTCACGGTCAGCTCGTCCCCCTCGCGCGACGCCGACACGGTCACGGTGCCACCCTCGGGCGTGAACTTCACGCCGTTGCCAACGAGGTTGAGCAGCACCTGCTTGAACCGCAGCTGGTCGGCGGTGACGTGGGACAGGCCCGCAGCGATGTCGGGGCGCAGGTCGATGCCGCCCCGTCCGGCTCGTTCGCGCAGCAACGACAGGACCTGGTTGACCGCGTCGGCGATCGGGAAGGTGGTGAGCTCCAGCTCCATGTGGCCGGACTCGACCTTGGACAGGTCGAGGACGTCGTTGAGCAGGTCGAGCAGGTGGCGGCCAGCGCCGAGGATGTCCTGCAGGTAGTCCTCCTGCCGCTCGTTGAGGTCCCCGAACATCCGCTCGAGCAGGACCTCCGAGAACCCGATGACGGCGTTGAGCGGCGTCCGGAGCTCGTGCGACATGCTCGCCAGGAACTCGGACTTGTGCTCGCTCGTGACCGCCAGCTCGGCCCGCTGGCGCTCCAGCTCGCGGTAGAGCCGGGCGTTGATCAGGGCCACCGCAGACTGGCTCGCGAAGGCCGCCAGCATGTCGCACGTCTCGTCCGTGAAGGCACCGGTGGTCTTGCGGCGCACGACCAGCACACCGACGATCCGGTCGGGCCGCGCCATGGGGATGGCCACGAGCGAGCGCCACCCGTTGTCGTGGAGGACCTTGAGGTGCGCATCCAGCTCGACATCACCCAGGTCGGGGACCTGGATCGGGTTGCCGGACAGGGCCGCTCGGCCGACGAGCGTCTCGTCGACGTGGATCCGGGTCTCCTTCAGTGCCTGGATCACCTCCGGGCCGGTCCCGTAGGCAGTCCGGACGCGGAACAAGCCCGAGTCCTCGTCGAACTCCATGAGGGAGCCGCCGTCGGCCTCGGAGAGCTCGACGGCGTGGAGCACGATGGTGCCGAGCACCTCGTCCGGGTCCAGGGTCGAGCTGATCGCCTGGCCGATCTCCGCGAGCGCCTCGAGCTGGTCCACCTTGCGCGCGAGCTCGGCCCGCCCGGCCTGGAGCTCCTGCACCAGGCGGACCCCGTTGATGGCCAGCGCCGCCTGACCGGCGAACGCCGTGACGATGGACAGCTCCCGCTCGGCGAACGGGCTGACCTCGTTGCGCCACAGCACCATCGCCCCGACGACCTCGTCGTCCACGATCAGGGGGGCGCCCATGGTCGTCCGGAAACCCGCGACCCGCTGCAGGTCGAGGCGCCCGTACTCCGGGTCCGCCACGACGTCCTCGATCTGCTGGGCCCTGCGGTCCAGCGCAACCCGACCCATCAGCGTGGCCCGGTCCAGCGGCAGCGGGTGCTCGGCGATGTAGGCGATGGCCTCGTCGCTGATGCCCACCGCCTTGATCAGCTGGAAGATGCGGTCGTCGTCGAGGAGGCAGAGCTGCGCGGCGTCGGAGCGGCACAGGCGCCGGGCGCTGTCGACGATCGTGGCGAGCACCGTCTCGGGGTCCCCTGCGGATCGTCCGACCGCCGAGAGCACCTCGTTGACCGCCGCGAGCCGCTCGTGCGTCTCGCGCAGCCGGTCCGCCAGCGTGGCCGCGTCGACCGACTGCACGGGGTCGACGGGGACGTCGGCTGACCGGGCCATGGGGGTCTCCCGTCGAGAGCCGGGCTGCGAGACAGCGGTGCGGATGCCTCTAGCAGTGTGCTCCCCGCAGCGCGGACTTGCCTACGGTTGATTGCGTATGCCGTGCGCCCCGATGACGTATGCCGGCCGTGCCGCGGGTCAGGCGGAGGGCGGCGGCGGTTGCTGGCCCGCAGCACGCTGACGCTCGGCCTCGCGCGCCGCGTCGACCTGGGCCTGTGCCGCGGCCATCGGGTCCATCGTCGTCAGCAGCTCACGCGCCTGGGCAGCGAACTTGTGCTCCACCAGCACCTCGTACTGGGTCGCGACGACCTGCATGACAGAGGTGAAGTCGCGGTTGCCGCCGGTCAGGGCGTAGCCAATCAGGGCCCACACGAGCCCGAACACCGCTCCGAAGGCCACCGTCAGCAGCACGCCCACCAGGCCTGCGCCGCCGCTGGTATCGAGCAACGAGAAGATCAGCCCGACGAACAGACCCAGCCACGCGCCGGAGACCAGGCCGCCGATGGCGACCCGCTGCCGGGTCAGCCGGCCGGTCACCCGTTCGAGCTGCTTGAGGTCGGTGCCCACGATGAGGACGTTCTGCACCGGGAACTCGTGGTCCGACAGGTAGTCCACGGCCTTCTGCGCCTTGGCGTAGGTGTCGTAGCGGCCCAGGGACATCGGGTACTCCAGCGCCAGGACCGCGCGGGACCTCGCCATGGCATTCGGCTGCGTGCTCATGGCACCAGTGTGTCAAAGCCGGCTGGGAGTGCGCTGATCGGCACCCGATCGCGACGTGGGTATGCCGCGGGGCCGGCCCCGCGGCATACCCTCGCCATCACTTCTTCAATGCAAAGTCCTCGAGCAGGCGTCGGCCGATGATCATCTTCTGGATCTCGGCGGTGCCCTCGCCGATCAGCAGCATGGGGGCCTCGCGGTAGAGGCGCTCGATCTCGTACTCCTTGGAGTAGCCGTAGCCGCCGTGGATGCGGAAGCTCTGCTCCACCACGTCGGCGCAGTTCTCGGCGGCGAGGTACTTGGCCATGCCGGCCTCGAGGTCGTTGCGCGCGCCGGAGTCCTTGAGCCGGGCCGCCTTGACCATCATCTGGTGACTGGCCTCGACCTTGGTCGCCATGTCGGCGAGGCGGAACAGGATCCCCTGGTGCTCGGCGATCTTCTTGCCGAACGTCTCGCGCTGCTGGGCGTAGGAGATGCCGAGCTCGAACGCCCGCATCGAGACGCCACAGGCGCGGGCTGCGACGTTCACGCGACCCACCTCGACGCCGTCCATCATCTGGTAGAAGCCCTTGCCCGGCTCACCACCGAGGATCTGGGCGCTGGTGGTCCGGTGGCCGTCGAGGACCATCTCGGTCGTGTCGACGCCCTTGTAGCCCATCTTGTCGATCTTGCCTGGGATGGTGACGCCCTGCGCCGTCTCGCCGAACCCGGCGGTCTTGTCGATCAGGAAGGTCGTCATGTTCTTGTAGACCGAGTCGGCGCCGAGGTCCGTCTTCACAAGCACCGCAACGAGATTCGCGCTGCCGCCGTTGGTGAGCCACATCTTCTGGCCGGTGATGGACCAGTTGTCGGTGTCGCCGTCACGGACAGCCTTGGTCTTGATGGCCGACACGTCCGAGCCCAGCCCCGGCTCGCTCATCGAGAACGCGCCGCGGATCTCGCCCGTCGCCATCTTGGGCAGGTAGCGCTGCTTCTGCTCGTCGGTGCCGTGCTGCAGCAGCATGTAGGCGACGATGAAGTGGGTGTTGACGATGCCGCTCACCGACATCCAGCCGCGAGCGATCTCCTCGACGACCAGGGCGTAGGTCAGCAGCGACTCCCCCAGGCCGCCGTACTCCTCGGGGATCATCAGCCCGAAGATCCCCATCTCCTTCATGCCCTCGACGATCTCGGTGGGGTACTCGTCCTTGTGCTCGAGCTCCTGCGCCACGGGGATGATCTGCTCGTTGACGAACTCGCGCACGAGCTTCACGAGCTCGGTCTGCTCCTCGGTCAGGCCATCGGTCTGCTGGAGTCGGGACATGTGGTTCGCCACCTTGCGATTTCGTGACCGGGTCGTCGCGGTCAGCGGGAAATGGACCTCCCGCGAGTATGCCGAGTGCCCCAGTCCCAGCACAGGTTCCCGCCATGTGAGCCTCCCCACCCAGACCCCACCTTTATCGGGTTTAGGGACTTGTGTCGGCTTCACCCTGGAACGGTTCCGGGGTGAAGCATCCCTTTGTCCCTAGACCCGATAAAGGTGGGGCGCGGTTAATTCGGTGGCGGGAGGGGCGCCGCGTCTGTCACGCTCTCCGGGTATGCCGCGCGGCACAGAGCCGCGCGCACGACTCCCTCTCGAGGGGGAATGGAGGCACGAGATGTCCACGACGGTCCTGGGCGCATCCCGTGCCCTTTCCCTTCTTTGTCTGGAGTCCACCCATGCAGTTCCAGGAGCACATCTCCTTTTCGTTTGACAGCCTTCCCGACGCACCCCCCGAGGGTGAGCGCTGGTCGAGCTGGGACGGTGCCACGCACGGTCCGCAACCCCGGCCCGACTGGGTCATCACCGCACTCGGCGCCGTCGAGTCCGACCTCGGCGTCCTCAAGACGGGCAAGGAGGCCGACGTCCACATCGTCCGGCGCTGGATGCCGGACGGCACCACCACGCCTGCCGTCGACTCGTTCCTCGCGGCCAAGCGCTACCGCACCGGTGAGCACCGCATGTTCCACCGGGACGCCGGCTACCACGAGGGGCGCCGAGTCCGTCGCAGCCGCGAGATGCGTGCGATGGCTCGTCGCACGGAGTTCGGCAAGGAGCTGCTGTCAGGGCAGTGGGCGGTCGCGGAGTTCGAGGCCCTGGGCACGCTGTGGGACATGGGGCTACCCGTGCCCTACCCCGTCCAGCTGAGCGACCGCGAGATGCTCATGGAGTTCATCGGCAGCGACGGCGAGGCCGCCCCCCGCCTCTCCCAGACCCGGCCCGAGCCGGGGCTGCTCGCCGACCTGTTCGAGCAGCTTCGGAGCTCGATGGTCGTCCTGGCGCAGCGCGGATGGACCCACGGTGACCTGTCGCCCTACAACGTCCTGCTCCACGGCGAGCGCCTCGTCATCATCGACTGGCCGCAGATCGTCGACATCATCGGCAACCCGCGCGGATTCGAGTTCCTCGAGCGTGACGTCGCGAACATGTGCCGGTGGTTCGTCGCCAAGGGTCTCGAGGTCGACGAGGGCGAGCTGCTCGGCGACCTCGTCGCGGAGGCGACGTCGCGCTGGTAGCCGGCAACGCGGCATACCGAGGTCTGGCCGTTCTCGCCCCTAGGGTGAAGTCATGGCCACGATCACCCGCCGCACCCTCCTCGGCGGGGTGGCCGGTGCGGCTGCCCTGGGTGTCGCGGGGTGTGGCCCGTCCGCGGTCGAGGTCCGCTCCGGGTCCCTGACGAGCAAACACTGGCCCGGCCGCGACATCACGTGGCGGATCGCCCAGCAGACCGAGGGTGCCGCCGACCAGAGGCCGGTCGTGGTCGTGCTGCACGGCAAGGGCGGCGACGCGAGCCACGCGTTCCGGATCATGAACCTCCAGGACCACGTGATCTCCACGCGCCTGACGCTCGCCTCCGTCGACGGCGGCGACTACTACTGGCACGCGCGCCGCGCGGGCGTCGACACCGGGGCCATGGTGGTCGAGGACTTCCTGCCCCTCGTCCAGCGCGAGACGGGGTATGCCGGGAAGGTCGCCTTCCTCGGCTGGTCGATGGGCGGCTACGGGTCGCTGCTGCTCGCCAGCCAGCTCGGCCCGAAGCGGGTCGCCGCCGTCGTCGCGGAGAGCGCTGCGCTGTGGACCGCCCCGGGGCTCAGTGCCGCGGGCGCCTTCGACGACGCGGAGGACTTCGAGGCCCACGACGTCTTCGACCCCAGCCGCACCCAGGTCCTGCGCCAGATCCCGGTGCGGCTCGACTGCGGCCGCTCAGACCCGTTCGTGCCGGGCAACAAGGCCTTCGCGACGGCACTTCCCTCGGCGAAGCTGACCCTCGACGAGGGCGGACACACGGCTGACTACTGGACGAGCCATGGCGGTGCCCAGCTGCGCTGGGTCCGCGACCAGTTCGACCGTCAGTAGACGGTGACGGAGCTGCCGAGCGGCATCAGGTTGGCGGCCCAGATCATGTCCATCGCGGGGTTGCTCACCCGCGCGCACCCGTGCGAGGCCGGGTAGCCGGGCACGTTGCCCGCCCCGTGGACGGCGATACCGCCGTTGAAGTACCGCGGACGCCACAGGTCACCGAGCGGACCCTTGTCGAGGTGGTTGACCGCCCGGTACGCGCTGTAGCTGCCGGCCGGCGTGGTGGCGACCCGGGTCGTGCCCTGGCTGGTGTACGGCTGACCGCTGCCGGTGCTGGTGTTGAGGATCAGGGTGACCCTGCCGCCCCGCACGACGAGCAGCAGCTGGCGGGCCTTGTCGATCTCGATGCCGGTGCCACCGGTGCGGGACTGCGGGCGGACGCCGTTCTGGAGGGCACGTCGCGTCGAGGGACCGAAGACGCCGTCACGGCCCAGGCCGGCCGCCTTCTGCAGGGCCATCACCGCCTGGGAGGTGAGTCCGCCGTAGGACCCGTCGGCCGAGCCGTTCCAGTAGCCGAGGGCCGACAGCTGCTGCTGGACCTGCTTGACGTACGGACCCGAGTCGCCCGCGTGGAGGGTGTCACCCGCCGTGGGGATCGGCCTCGGGGTCGGCTTGGGCGAGGGCTTGGGGGTCGGCTTGGGCGCGGGTGTGGTGGTCGACGGCGCCGGGCTCGTGGACGTGACCGTGTCGCTGGGCGCTGGGTCCACGACAGGGGACGAGGGGTCCGGCACGGGGGTCGTGCCCTGCGCAGCCGACGGCGTCGCCGAGGTGTTCTGCCCGAACGTGATCCCGCCACAGGCGCTCAACGCGAGCACCCCGGCCAGCACGGCTGCTGCCAGAGCGGTGCGGGCTCCCACGTCCTTGCGATCCATCGACTCCCCTTCCCTGGCCGGCAGACCGCTGTCCGCTGGCAACGCCTTGTCAGTCATGGTGACGCACGCGAGGGCGATCCGGTTGTCCCCCGCGCCGAATCGTGACCGTCGAAACCGTGGGCGGCACATGGCGCGGTCGCCCTCCCCCGAGGACGACCGCACTCACCTAGACGCCGCCGAGAGCGCAAAGGTTGCCTCGGCCCGCCCACCTTTTGTCCCGCCGGTCGAGCGGCTCAGGTCTGGTCGGCCAGCGCCGCGATGGCCTTGTCGATGGCCAGCACCCGCTGGGCCGTCTCGACGTGCAGGCTCTCGATCAGCCGGCCGCCGAGTGTCGCGACCCCACGTCCCTCCGCCTGCGCCGACTCGAACGCCGCGATCACCGCGCGCGCGTCCTCCACGGCTGCGGGGCTCGGCGCGAACGCCGCGTTGCACGGGTCGACCTGGCCGGGGTGGATGAGGGTCTTGCCGTCGAACCCCATCTCACGTCCCTGCCCTGCCTCCGCGAGGAAGCCGTCGGCGTCCTTGACGTCGTTGTAGACCCCGTCGAGCACGGCGACACCGGCAGCCCGCGCGGCGAGCAGGACCAGCTGCAGGCTGACCGAGATGGCCGCGCGCCCCGGGGCGAACGAGGCCCCCAGCTCCTTGTAGAGGTCGTTGGTGCCGAGGACCAGGCAGGCGAGGCGGTCTGACGCCCGGGCGATCTCCTCCGCGTGCAGCACAGCCGCGGGCGTCTCGACCATCGCCCACAAGCGGGTGCGCTCGGGAGCCCCAGCCGCTTCCATGGCCGCCACCAGGGCGCGCACCTCGTCGGCCGAGCCGACCTTGGGGACGACGATCCCGTCCGGACCCGCCGCACACGCGGCGCCCAGGTCGGCGTCGTGCCACCGCGTGCCGAGGCCGTTGACGCGGATCGTCAGCTCGCGGCGGCCGTACTCGCCCGACCGCACCGCGGCGCAGGCGTTCTCGCGCGCCTGCTCCTTGGCGTCCGGCGCCACCGCATCCTCGAGGTCGAGGATCAGGGCATCGACCGGGAGGGTCTTCGCCTTCTCCAGGGCCCGCTCGTTGGACGAGGGCATGTAGAGGACCGAACGACGTGGCCGGTATGCCGGGGCGCCGGCTTCGCGTGTCTTCGCCACGTCAGGCACCGGCACCTTCGCCGGGAGCCGGCTCAGCGGCATACAGGGCGGCGAGCTGCGGGTCGGTGGCCGCGAGGCGCTCGGCGAGCTCGAGCATCACCTGGCACTGCTTGAGCGACGCGTCGTCCTCCATCTTGCCGTCGAGCATCACGGCGCCCGTGCCGTCGCCCATCGCCTCGACCACCCGGCGCGCGTGCGCGACGTCCTCGGCCGAGGGGCTGAAGACCCGCTTGGCGATCTCGATCTGCACGGGGTGCAGCGACCACGTGCCCACGCAGCCGAGCAGGAAGGCGTTGCGGAACTGGTCCTCGCAGGCCACGACGTCCTTGATGTCCCCGAACGGGCCGTAGTACGGGAAGATCCCGTGCATCGCGCAGGCATCGACCATGCGGGCGATCGTGTAGTGCCACAGGTCCTGCTGGTAGGTGGTTCGCGGCGCATTGACCGCGTCCTCCACGCCGACCGGAGGGTCCTGGCGGACGATGTACCCGGGGTGGCCCCCACCGACCCGGGTGGTCTTCATGCGGCGGTCCGCGGCGAGGTCGGCCGGACCGAGCGACAGCCCCTGCATGCGAGGACTCGCGCCGGCGATGGCCTCGACGTTGGCCACGCCGCGCGCCGTCTCGAGGATGGCGTGCACGAGGATCGGCCGCTGCAGCCCAGCGCGCGCCTCGAGCTGGGCGAGCAGCCGGTCGACGTAGTGGATGTCCTCCGGCCCCTGCACCTTGGGGACCATGATGACGTCGAGCTTGTCGCCGATCTCGGTGACGAGCGTGGTGAGGTCGTCGAGCACCCACGGGCTGTCGAGGGAGTTGACCCGGGTCCACAGCTGGGTCGCGTCGCCGAAGTCGGTGGCCTTGGCGATGGCCACCAGACCGGCGCGGGCCGCCTCCTTCTGGTCCGCCTTGACGGCGTCCTCGAGGTTGCCCAGCAGCACGTCGACCGTGCCGACCATCGCCGGGACCTTGGCGGCCATCTTGTCGTTGCTCGGGTCGAAGAAGTGGATCACTCGTGAGGGGCGGGAGGGCACCTGGGTGAGGGGCGCCGGAGCACCCACCGCGAGAGGGGCGAAGAAGTCCTTGGGGCTGCGCACGCGGCGACGCTAGCAGCGACAGTCACGTGGCGGTTATGACACAGTTCACGTGTGACCGAGCCCGCGCGAGAGCCCGCTGCCGACGCTCCCGCAGCCCCGGCGCCGCTGAACGTCACCGCGCTGTTCGCCGAAGCCGCCACCAAGTCCGGGCTGATGTGGGTTCAGCCACCGGACGACCGCGCGTGGCCGTTCTGGCACGCCTGGGCGGACGAGACCGTGTATGCCGTGTCGGGCCCGGGCGAGCAGACCCTGCCCTGGCTGCCCGAGCAGGTCCGGCTGATCCTGCGCAGCAAGGACACCGGCGGTCGGTTGCTGACCGTGCAGGCGACGGTCCACGAGGTCGGGCCCGCCGACGAGCGCTGGGCCTCGGCCACCGAGGCCCTCAAGGCAGGACGCCTCAACACCCGCAACGACGGTCCGACCGACGACGTCGTCGACCGGTGGGCCCGCGAGTGCACCGTGCGTGCCCTGCAGCCGTTCGGCGCCCCCCTCGAGGCACCCGGTTCGTACCCCACGACCTCGGGTGCGGCGCCGGTGCCGCCGAGCGAGGCGACGACGGCGACCTGGCGTCCCTGGCACTGGCGCGGACGACCGCGCCGACGGCGCGGCAACCGCCTCCCCGACGACGGCTGACCGGACGGATAACCTTGGCCGCGTGAGCACTCCGTCGCGCGTCTTCGTCGGCCGCCTGACCAGCCTGAGCGTGTTCGACCCGCTCGGTGACCAGGTCGGGCGCGTTCGCGACGTCGTCGTGACGTTCGGGGCCTCCCGTCGCCGCCCCCGCATCATCGGTCTGGTGGTCGAGGTGCCGGGCAGGCGTCGCGTCTTCGTGCCGATGACCCGGGTCACCTCGGTCGACGGTGGCCAGGTCATCACCACCGGTCTGGTCAACATGCGTCGCTTCGAGCAGCGCACCAACGAGGTGCTCGTGATGGCCGAGATCCTCGAGCGGCCGGTCACGGTCAACGACCCCGAGGGTGCCTATGAGGCCACCGTCGAGGACGTCGCGATCGAACAGGAGCGAAGCCGCGACTGGGCCATGTCCAAGGTCTACGTGCGCCAAGGTGCCGCCCGCGGCTCGCTCGGCGCGTTCCGGCGTCGCCGCGGCGCCACGGTGCTCGTCCCCGTCGAGGACGTCACCGGCATACACCAGTCCACGGCCGGACAGTCGGCGGCGATGCTGCTCGAGACCTATGACGACCTGAAGTCCGCCGACCTCGCCGACGTCATCCACGACCTGTCGCCCAAGCGTCGCGCGGAGGTGGCCGAGGCGATGGCCGACGACAAGCTCGCGGACGTCCTCGAGGAGTTGCCCGAGGACGACCAGGTCGAGATCCTCGAGACGCTGCCCGTGGGACGCGCCGCCGACGTCCTCGAGGCGATGGAGCCCGACGACGCCACCGACCTGCTCCACAACCTCACGGCGGAGAAGCAGGAGGAGCTGCTCCAGCTCATGGAGCCCGACGAGGCCGCCGACCTGCGCCGGCTGCTGACCTACGACGAGGAGTCCGCGGGCGGCATGATGACGACCGAGCCGGTCATCCTCGGCCCAGAGGCCTCGATCGCCGAGGCCCTGGCCGTCGTGCGTCGCGTCGAGCTGTCTCCCGCGCTGGCCTCCACCGTCTACGTCTGCCGGACGCCGCACGAGACACCCACCGGCAAGTACCTCGGCATGGTGCACATCCAGCGGCTGCTGCGCGAACCGCCGCACGGCGCGGTGGGCAGCATCCTCGACAAGGAGATCGAACCGCTGCGGGCCGATGCTCCGCTCGGCAAGGTCACCCGCATGCTGGCGACCTACAACCTGGTCGGCGTCCCGGTGGTCGACAGCGACGGCCGGCTCATCGGCGCCGTCACGGTCGACGACGTGCTCGACCACATCCTTCCCGACGACTGGCGCGAGGAACGCCACGAGGTGACCCATGGCTGAGCGCGACCGGAGGATGGCCTCCAGCCGGCTGGACCAGCCCCGCGAGACCCGCCGGGCGCTGCTGCCGCGACCCGCCATGAACCAGGAGACGTTCGGGCGATGGAGTGAGCAGTTCGCTCGATTCATGGGCACCGCCCAGTTCCTGCTCGCGATGACGGTGTTCGTCGCCTTCTGGCTGACCTGGAACCTCGTCTCGCCCAAGGACTGGCGCTTCGACAACTACCCGTTCATCTTCCTCACGCTGATGCTCAGCCTCCAGGCCTCGTATGCCGCGCCGCTGATCCTGCTCGCGCAGAACCGTCAGGCCGACCGCGACCGCGTCGCCCTGGAGCAGGACCGTGCCCGCGACGAGCGCAACCTCGCCGACACCGAGTACCTCACCCGCGAGGTGGCGTCGCTGCGGCACGCCATGGGCGACGCCGCCACCCGCGACTTCCTCCGGTCCGAGCTGCGGGGCCTGCTCGAGGAGCTCGAGGACCGTGGGCTGGAGGTCCGGCGACGTGAGCCAGATGACAGCGTGAGCGGACCCACCGGTTCTTCGAAGGACCAGGGCGCGACCTAGCATGGGGGCATGTCCCCCAGCCCGACCGACGCTCCCGCCACGGTGACCGACGACGCCCTGCACCAGGCGCTCACGACCGTCATCGACCCGGAGATCCGCAAGCCGGTCACCGAGCTCGGCATGGTCGAGAGCGTGACGGTCGACGAGACCGGCCGCGTGGCCGTGACCATCCTGCTCACCGTCTCGGGCTGCCCCATGAAGGACACCCTCACCAAGGACACCACCGCCGCCCTGGCCAAGGTGCCCGGCGTGACCGCCGTCGACGTCACCCTCGGGGTGATGAGCGACGAGCAGCGCGTTGCCCTGCGCACCCAGCTGCGTGGCGGCAACGCCGAGCGCGAGATCCCCTTCGCCAAGCCCGGTTCGCTGACCCGCGTGTATGCCGTGGCGTCCGGCAAGGGTGGTGTCGGCAAGTCCTCGATCACCGTGAACCTCGCCGCGTCCCTCGCGCAGAGCGGACTGCGGGTCGGTGTCGTCGATGCCGACGTCTACGGCTTCTCGGTGCCGCGCATGCTCGGGGTCGAGCACCGGCCGACCCAGGTCGACGACATGATCCTGCCGCCCATCGCCCACGAGGTGAAGGTCATCTCGATCGGCATGTTCGTGCCGGGGAACCAGCCGGTCGTCTGGCGCGGACCGATGCTGCACCGCGCGCTCCAGCAGTTCCTGGGCGACGTCTTCTGGGGCGACCTCGACGTGCTGCTGCTCGACCTGCCTCCGGGCACGGGCGACATCGCGATCTCCGTCGCCCAGCTGATCCCCAACGCCGAGATCCTCGTCGTGACCACCCCGCAGCAGGCCGCCGCAGAGGTCGCCGAACGTGCGGGATCCATTGCGTTGCAGACACATCAGCGCATCGTCGGCGTGATCGAGAACATGTCCTGGCTGGAGCTGCCCGACGGTTCGCGCCAGGAGATCTTCGGTTCCGGTGGCGGCAAGGTCGTCGCCGAGTCGCTCACCAGGTCGGTGGGCGCCGAGGTGCCGTTGCTGGGTCAGATCCCCCTCGACACCAACCTGCGTGAATGCTCCGACCAGGGCACCCCGGTCGTGCTCCGCGACCCCGAGTCGCCGGCCGCCGTCTCGCTGCGGGCCATCGCCCGGGGTCTGGGCACCCGGTCGCGCGGACTCGCCGGTCGATCCCTCGGCCTGTCCCCCGTCGGTCGCTAGCTCCCGCTCCTGACCCCTACCCGGGTCTGGCCTCGCCGGTCTAGGTGGCGTCGTCGTCGAACGGCGTCGGCCTGGCAGCGTCGTGGCCGCCCGTGCTCGTCGAGTAGGTCGGACCGTCCCCGTCGGGCTGGACCGGCGTCGGGTCGAGCAGAGCCTCGCGGACGATCCGGCGTGGGTCGTACTGCCTCGGGTCGTACTGCCGCCAGTCGATGTCGTCGAACTCCGGTCCCATCTGCTCGCGCAGCTGGCCCTTGGCGCCCTCGGCCAGGGCGCGGGCCTGACGGACGAGCTGCGCCAGCTTCGACGCGTACTCAGGCAGTCGCTCGGGTCCGAGGATCACCACGGCCAGCACGATCAGCGCGATGAACTCCCAGCCGTTGACGCCCGCCATGCCAGCCCCTGCCGCTACTTGCCCGAGCCGGACAACGTGAGTGTGACGCTGATCGTCTCACTCCCGCGGCGGACCTTCATCGAGACTGCGTCGCCGACGCTCTTGGCGCGGATCGCCACGACGAGGTCGTCGGGGTCGGTCACCCGCCGACCGTCGAACTCGATGATGACGTCCCCTGCCTTGATCCCTGCCTTGCCTGCCGGGCCGTTGGGGTCGACCGGCGGGCCGCTGCTGGTGCTCGGCTTGGCCAGGATGCGCACGCCGTCACCGGTGAACTCGCGGTCGAGCACGACCCCGATCACCGGGTGCTGGGCCGAGCCGGTCTTGATGAGCTGTTCGGCCGTCTTGAGGACCTGGTCGCTCGGGATCGAGAAGCCGACACCGATGTTGCCCGACTGGGTGTCGGTGGTTCCGGGGATCCGTGCGATGGCCGAGTTCACGCCGATCACCTGGCCGGCCATGTTGAGGAGCGGCCCACCGCTGTTGCCGGGGTTGATCGCCGCGTCGGTCTGGATGGCGTTGATGTACGACTGCTGGTTGCCGTCACCGCCGGGGCTCACCGGGCGGTTGAGGGCGCTGACGATGCCGCTGGTGACGCTGGACTCGAGACCGAGCGGCGCACCCACGGCGATGACCTGGTCCCCCACGACGACGTCCTTCGACGAGCCGATGACCAGCGGAACGAGGTCGGTGCGGTTGGTCTTGAGCACCGCCAGGTCGTAGGACGCGTCCCGGCCGGCGATCGTGGCAGCGATCTCGGTGCCGTTGGACAGCTCGACCTTGATCGTGCCCCCGCCGGCCGCGCTGGCGACGACGTGGTTGTTGGTGATGATGTGGCCGTCCCGGTCGAGCACGAACCCCGAGCCGGTGCCGCCGCCGTCGGCGCCGTCGACCTTGATGGTCACGACACTGGGCAGTGCCTTGGCCGCGATGTTGGCGATGGAGCCTTCGGGGCGTGACGTGGCACCGGCGCCGGCGCGTGGGATGGACGAGGGTGTGCGGTCGAGCGAACCGAAGTCGACCCGTCCTGTCGCCCCGAGCCAGCCGCCGAACAGGCCACCGAGCCCCGCCGCGACCAGCGCCGCCACCGCAGCCACCGCGACCAGGGCGCCCCACCCGGGGCCCTTCTGCTGGGGGGCCGTGGCCTCCGCCGGGTGGTGGCCGACCCACGGTGCCGGCTGGCCGGCATACCCCGCATCGGCGGTGGGGGCGGTGATGGGGTCCCAGCCCGCGCCTGTCGGGGCCTGCGTGACCGGATCGCTCGAGGGGTGTGGCGCGGGTCCGGCGGGTGCCTGGTGTGCCGAGGCGTCGCTCGGCCAGCCGGTCGGTTCAGCGGCCCAGACCGGGTCGACGGGTGGCGGCTCGGACGGTGCAGTGCCCGACGCGGGCACACCGGTGGCCCCATGGAGCTCCTGGGTGTGCGACAGGTCGACCGGCTGGGTGCTGTCAGCGGCGGTTCGCCCCGGGGGCGCCCAGGGGTCCCAGGCGGATTCGGCCAGGGGGTCGGGAGCGGACTGGCCGGGGTCGGCCGAGACTGGCTGGTCGGCGCCCGCCGGGTCTCGCTCGTCGCTCATGGAGACGATTGTGCCGAACGACCGCGCCCGGTGCCCACGGCGGGTGCCACGGACGTCGCGGACGGGGTGCCGCCGAGCCCGGGAACGGTGAACGAGGCAGTGGCGAAACCCGGGGTCGCCGGCCTGGCGCGCTGCACCGCCGGAGAGACCGGCTGCGTGGTCGGGGCCAGGCCACCGGTCACCACGAGGCTCAGGGCCGCCGCGGCCGTGGCTCCGGCCGCCAGTCCGGCGTAGACGGTCGCCCGGCCGGCCGAGCGGTGCTGCGCCGGGGCCCCACGGTCGACGACCCGCACGGGCGCGGCCGGGATGGGTGGGAGCAACGGGCCAGACGTGACAGGCGAACCGTCAGGGGCGCGACCCGGGGTCTGGGTGCCCAGGGCGAGCAACATGCCGCGCAGGTCTCCGGGCACGGCGGCACCGAGCGAGGACCGCAGGGCCATCAGCACGCGCCGCTCCTCGTCGACAGCTCCGCGGCAGCACTGACACGCGACCACGTGACGGTCCCACCGCAGCAGGGTCGCCTCGTCCATGGCGCGGTCGGCGTAGGCCGTCAGCTGGTCGCCGAGACACCGGCCGCGTCCCCCCGCGAGGGCCGCACCCGGCATACCTGCCCACAGCGGGCGGTTCATCGCGATCCGTGCACCGCCCGGCCGAGCACCGGCAGGCGGCGCTTGGCGACGGACGCGCGGTCGGCGTCCACTGCGGGGCGGGCGAGGGTGGGGTCACGGTGGGCGAGGGCTTCCCTCAGCTGGGCCCGGCCGCGGTGGATGCGCGAGCGCACGGTGCCGAGCTTGACGCCGAGCGTGGCGGCGATCTCCTCGTAGGACAGGCCCTCGATGTCACACAGCACGACAGCGGCCCGGAAGTCCGGCGACAGGGCGTCGAGCGCTCGCTGCACGTCGTCGTCGAAGTGGGTCGCCTCGAACGTCGCCTCGGGCCCCGCCTCACGGGTGGGCAGGCGCGCGGCGGACTCGTCGGAGAGGGCGTCGAAGCGGATCCGCTGCTTGCGGCGCATCTTGTCCAGGAAGACGTTGGTCGTGATGCGGTGCAGCCAGCCCTCGAACGTGCCGGGCTGGTAGCTGTGCAGCGACCGGAAGACGCGGATGAACACGTCGTGGGTCAGGTCTTCGGCGTCGTGCGGGTTGCCGGTGAGGCGGTAGGCCAGCCGGTAGACGCGCGCGGAGTGCTGCTCGACGATCTCCTCCCACGTCGGGGGCACCCACGCGGTCGCCTCCTGGGTGCCCGGGACGTCCCCCTGGGCAGCCTGTCGGGCCGAACCGATCGTGTCGGTCGCGGTCACGTCCCTCACCTCCGTCGGGCGCCTGGCGGCGCGCACACCCTGCATTCGGTCCAGACGACCGAACGGCTTGCATCGTTCCCCAACAACCTGAGCGTTTCCTGTATGCCGCGTGCCCGGTTCGTCGTGCTTGCGGCAGTAGGGTTTGCCGCATGAGCGCACAGAAGCCGGCCAGCTGGGCCTACGCCGAGGAGTTCGTCACCGAGAACGAGGTGATCGAGTCTGCGCGGCGCCGCGGCGAGGAGCTGGGTGCCGTGCCGGTCGGCAACGGTGCGGGGGTGCTGCTGCGACTGCTGGCGGCCGCGGTGAAGGCGAAGTCGGTCGTCGAGGTGGGCACCGGTGCCGGCACCTCGGGACTGTGGCTGCTCCAGGGCATGCCCGAAGACGGCATCCTCACGACGATCGACGTGGAGGCCGAGCACCAGGGCGTGGCCAAGAAGGCCTACGCCGAGGCGGGCATCGCCCACCAGCGCACCCGCGTCATCACCGGCCGGGCGCTCGACGTGCTGCCCCGGATGACCGACGGCGCCTACGACATGGTCGTGATCGACGGCGACAAGGTGGAGTACCCGGAGTACGTCAGCCACGGGATTCGTCTCCTGCGCTCCGGCGGCGTGCTCGTGCTCGACAACATGCTCTGGCACGACAAGGTGGCCGACCCGGCTGCGCGCGACCAGCAGACGTCGGTGCTGCGCGACCTGGGCAAGGCCCTGCGCGACGACGATCGGTTGATCCCCGCCCTGCTGCCGGTCGGTGACGGCGTCCTGGCGGCCGTCAAGCGCTGACGGTCAGGCGGTGCCCGGACCGGGGCCGCGACGGAACCGACCCGGACCCTCGGCGATCGCCACGACCTCGAACGGCTCGATGAGGGTCGGGGCGGACCCGATGATCCCGCTGCCCGCGGACTCGGCCGCGGTCGCGGTGAACTCACGCTGGAAGTCGTCGCGGTAGACCTTCTCGTCGAAGACGTAGGTGCCCTCGAACCACTTGCCCTCGACCATCCGCCAGGTCTTGAAGGCGAGCCCGTCGAGGAACATGAACCTCGCCATCGACGTGCCCACGACGTAGTCACGCAGCTCCTGGGCGACGCCGTCCGGTGCGGTCTCCAGGGACCATCGCACGCTCAGGCCGTATCCCGCGTTCATGACATCTCCTCCAGCCAGGTGAGCAGCAGGCGGGCACCGAAGCCCGTCCCGCCCTTGGTGAGGAGTCCGCGGTCGACGTCGGAACGACCCACCCCGGCGATGTCGAGATGTGCCCAGCGTCGCGCACCCACGAACTCGCGCAGGAACAATGCTGCCGAGATCGAGCCGCCGCCGCCTCCGATGCCCGCGATGTGGTTGATGTCGGCCACGTCGCTGTCCAGGCTCGGCCGGTAGTCCTCGACGAGTGGCATGGGCCAGAGCAGCTCCCCGGTCGCCTCGCCGGCCCCGACGAGGGCGCGGGTGAGGTAATCCTCGGTCGCATAGACCGGAGCCATCGACCGCCCCAGCGCCACGCGGGCAGCGCCCGTCAGGGTCGCGATGTCGAGGAGCACCGTGGGGTCGAGGCGCAGGTCGGCATAAGCCAGCGCGTCGGCCATCACGATCCGCCCCTCGGCGTCGGTGTTCCCGATCTCGACCGTACGTCCGCCGTACTGCGTGATGACGTCCGAGGGACGGTATGCCGCGCCGCCGACGCCGTTCTCGGCGAGCGCCAGCAGGCCGGTCACCTTCACCGGTACGGCCAGCTCGCGACAGGCCGCGAGCACGGCGAGGACGACCGCCGCACCACTCATGTCCGTCTTCATCGCGAGCATGCCCTCGGCAGGCTTGATGTCGAGCCCACCGGTGTCGAAGGTGATTCCCTTGCCCACCAGGACGACTCTCGGCGTCCTGGCCGTCGCGCCCTGCGGTGCGTAGTCGAGCTGGACCAGTCGGGGAGGCGACGCAGAGGCGGCACCGACGGCCAGGAGACCGCCGAACCCCTCGGCGCGCAGCTCCCTCTCGGACCACACCACCACGTCTAGCCCGGCCCGGCCTGCGAGGGTCCTCGCCTGGGCGGCGAGCCAGGCGGGGTTCTTGATGTTGGACGGAACCACCGCGAGGTTCCGAGCCAGCATCGTGGCTCTGGCGCGCACGACCGAGTGCCGGACCGAGGGCTCGTCATAGGAGCCGACCAGCGCGATCTCCCCCGCCGGACCGGTCGCCGGCTCGGCGTCGTCGCCCACCCATCGCGGGCTGGAGTAGCCACCGAGCGCGAGTCCCTCGGCCAAGGCCGACTGCGCACCTCGGGCGGCGCCGCTGCCGAGGGTGGTCACGAGGGAGGCGTGCCCCTTGGCAGCCCGCCCCAGGGCGGCACCGGCCGTCCGCAGGTCGGACGGGCTCGCGTCACCGACTCCCACCAGGAGCACGGTCCGGGCCGGTCGCTCCCCCGGGACCAGGGGGATCCGTGTGACCGAGCCGGCACCCTCCTTGGGTTCGTGGGCCGCCACCACGTCGGCGGCGTCGAGGCCGACCAACGCCAGGGCTGCCGCGCCGGCGCCCGTCGGCGGCAGACCACCCCTGGGAACCGGGAGCGCCAGCAGCAGGTCGCTGGCGTCGAGGTCCGCGAGGACGTCGGTGAGGGGCTCGGCAGAGATGGTCCAGGCGCTGGAAGCGGGATCGAGCAGTTCGGGTGCACGCACGGACCCGACCCTACCCACCTGTGGTTCGGCCGCGGCATACCCCTGGACTCGCGAGGACCCCCGTCGGACACTGCCGACGGGGGTCCTCGAAACGTGCGGTGAAGGCTACTTGAGGCCCTCGCAGTTGGTGATCGCGTCGCCGAGCGCGCGAACCTCGTCGGGGGTCATCTCGACGACGAGCCGGCCGCCACCCTCGAGCGGCATGCGCAGCACGATGCCCCGACCTTCCTTGGTCACCTCGAGCGGGCCGTCGCCGGTCCTCGGCTTCATTGCCGCCATGAGTGTCCCTTCCGTTTGGCGTGGTCTGCTGCTGGCCACGCGGATCCACGCCAGTGCTTGTGATCATCCCCGCGCGCGCCAGATTTGCTCCATTATCCCGTGAACCCGCTCACAGGCGAAATCCGGGTCGGACGACGGTCCGGCAGGATGGCGCCCATGACCGACACCTCCGACACCGTGGGCACAACGCCCGCCACCAGCGGCAACGCCGCCGCCGACCCGACCGTCCCCCAACAGTCCCCCGTCGTCGTGGAGCGGGAAGGCGCGGTGGCCACGGTGCGGCTCAACCGCCCCGAGGCGATGAACTCGCTCGACATCGCCACCAAGGAAGCGCTCGTCACAGCGCTGACCGACGTCGCGCAGGACCCGACGGTGCGGTGCGTGGTGCTGACCGGCAGCGGTCCCGCGTTCTGTGTGGGGCAGGACCTGCGCGAGCACGTCACCTTCCTGCAGCGCGACGACCCGGCGCTGTGGGACACCGTCGCCAAGCACTACAACCCCATCGTCGAGCTCCTCGCCACCATGGACAAGCCGGTCATCGCGGCGGTCAACGGGGTGGCCGCCGGAGCAGGTGCCGGGTTCGCGCTCGCAGCGGACTTCAGGGTGCTCGTGGACACCGCCGGCTTCAACCTCGCCTTCGCCGGCATCGCACTGTCCTGCGACTCGGGAACCTCCTGGACGCTTCAGCGGATCGTGGGCCCGGCCAAGGCCAAGGAGCTCCTGCTGCTGCCCCGCACGGTGCCGGCCGACGAGTGCCTGGCCCTGGGCTTGGTCACCAAGGTCGTCCCGGCCGAGGAGCTCGAGGCGACGGTGCGCGAGCTGGCGACAACCCTGGCCGCCGGACCGACCCTGGCCTACGGGTCCATCCGGCGGGCCGTCGCGTTCAGCGCAGGGCACGGACTCACCGAGTCCCTCGCCCAGGAGGGCGAGTACATGACGCTCACCGGCGGGACAGCGGACCACCACGCTGCGGTCGCGGCGTTCCTGGCCAAGGAGAAGCCAGTCTTCACCGGCGAGTGAGCCTTCGCCCGACCGAGCACAGGTTCCTCGTTGACGGACGCGTTGCGACCTGTCCCTCAGCGAGCAACCTTTGCTAGCAAGGGTTGCTCGGGTCAGGGTGGGGTGGACGCCCAGGGCGTGTAGGTCAGCAGCGTGCAGGTGAACCAGAAGAGCCCGACGAGCAGGACCACGCCGACGACGCCCACCCGGCGGCGCCAGTGCGTCACGATCTTGGCGCCGGTCGACGTGCGCATCGCCACTGAGGCGACGACCGCGGCGATCGGGAAGTCCAGCAGCAGGAAGCGCCACATGCTCGTGATCGGTCTCACCACGGCGAGCAGGTAGAGCGGGTAGGCCAGCGCCCACACCCGCAGCTCGACCGCCAGCCAGCGACCGTGCCGACCCACGATGAGGGCGATGTAGGTCGCCACGAGGGCGACCAGGATCGTCACGCCGACGATCCCGTGTCCCTCCCACGCCCAGGAGAGCCAGAGCACGAAGGGACCGGACTCGGGCTTTTGCCCCCAGGCCGCCTGCACGTCGAAGAACGCCATCGGCAGCCCGCTGATGAAGCCCACGACGACCGGCCAGGCGAGGGAGGAGATGCCGGTCGCCACCAGCATCAGGACCGCCGAGATGCGGTGGCCCCGTAGTGGCACCACTCCCGCCACCCTGTCCTCACGCCACCGCAGCACCAGGTGGGCGATCGCCGCACACGCGATGGCGGGAGCCGCGGCGCGGGTGAACCCGAGTGCGAGCGTCAGCACGGCCACCCAGGCGTAGCGACGTTGCATGAGCAGCAGGAGCGACCCGGCGATCAGCACACCCGCCAGCGCCTCGGTGTAGGGCATCACGAGGATGCCGGTCGCGGGATAGAGGCACCACAAGACGCCGGTGACCAGCGCGAGTCGTTCGCGAGCCGGCTGGGGGGACGCGTGCATGGCGTAGTTGAAGCACCGCCACACCAACAGGGTGCAGCCGGCACCGAGCACGAGGTTGAGTCCGACACCCGCCACCTCGAACGGCAGGCCGATGGCCATCAGCCCCCGCACCATCATGGGGAAGGCCGGGTAGAACGCCCAGGCGCTGTAGGTGAGCAGCCCGCTGTCAGGGTCCGCAGGCAAGGGGACGGGGTAGCCCTGCGTGGCGACGCGCCGGTACCAGATGCTGTCCCAGCCGCTGAGGATGTCGCCCACGGTCGGGTCGAGGTGACCGACCCCCGCCGGCGTCTGGAACCACGTCGCCGCCACCCACATGGCGAGGAACGCGAGCGCCCTCGTCACGGCATACACGAGCAGCAGGAACACCACTGGACGGCGCAGCGCCCACCGCCCCACGGCGCTGCGGCCCTGCGACGTCACGACGGCCCGCAGGCCGGTCACGGTCACGGCGGGTAGTCCGAGGGCGGCACGAACACGAGCAGCTTCCAGATCCACAGGGCCTGCCCGACGATGCCGAGCGCGACGAGGACTGCGGTGCGAGTCCACAACCACCTCGCCGAGCGCTCCACCCAGCCCCCACCGAGGACCACCGCCACGAGCGGGAAGAGGGGAAGGACGTAGCGGAAGATGCTCGTGAAGGGGTCGAGCACGACGGCGAGGTATGCCGGGTAGGCCAGCGACCAGGCGCGCAGCTCCGGGCCCAGCCGGGTCGCCCAGGGACCGCAGGTGAGCACGACGATGGTGGTGGCGAGCGCCGCGAGGGCGACCGGTCCGTAGACAGCGCCGCCGTCGAAGTCGCGAAACACCCACTGCGACATGCCCAGCCAGGGCTTGAGCGGCGCGATCTCACCCCCGGCCCGCCAGGCGGCCATCGTGTCGGTGTACGCGCTGCGCGACCCTGTGACCCGCCACGTGATGAGGGGCCAGGCCACGGCGCCGACGCCGGAGGCGACCAGCGCGAAGGTTCCCGCGGCGTACTCGGCGCGGTCGATCGGGTCGGCGGCCCGACGGCGCCACCGCAGCCAGAGCATCGCCGCAACCACGGCGGCCACGGGCACGGCAATCGGTCTGGTCACGCCGAACAGCAGTGCAAGGGTTCCCACGGCGAGCCAGTTCCGCCGCATCAACGCCCACAACAGGGCGCACAGGAGGACCATCGCGAGGGACTCCGTGTAGGCGAGCTGCAGGGCGACCGCCGCCGGGAGGGCACCCCAGACGACGACCGTCGCGAGCGCCACCCGGTCGCCGACCCGCTCGGCGAGGAGCCGGGCCATGATGACGGCCGCCCCCAGACCGCACACCAGGGACAGGGACGACGCCACGACAGGGAAACCGAGCCCGGTGGCGGACATGAGCAACCGGGACAGCAGGGGGAACAAGGGGAAGAAGCCCCAGGCGTTCTGGGTGACGCGGCCGGTCGACGCGTCGACGGGCAGCACGTGCGGATAGCCGTGCTCGGCGATGTAGCGGTACCAGCTGCCGTCCCACAGCACCGTCATGTCGATGGGTTCGACGGTCGGGCCGGTCCAGTCCGGCATGACGACCTGGTCGTGGCTCGCGAGCACGAGCAGCACGGCCGAGACGGCACGCAGCGCCAGGTAGGTCAGCACCACCCTCGCCGTGAGGGTGCGCATCACTGGTGTCCGCCCGCCCGGTGGCAGCCGACGAGGTGGTCGTCCACCAGCCCACAGGCCTGCATCGCGGCATACATCGTGGTGGGGCCGACGAAGACGAACCCGGCCTTCTTCAACGCCTTGGCGAGGGCCACCGACTCGGGCGAGGTGGCCCGCAGCTGCTCGGTGGTGGCCGGCGGGGTGTGGTGGGCCGGGGCGTGCGACCAGATGAGCTGATCCAGCCCGCCGAGGTCGCGCAGGGCCAGCACCGCGCCGGCGTTGTGGATGGCGGCGTTGACCTTCAGGCGGTTGCGCACGATCCCCGCGTCGGCCATCAGGCGGGCGCGGTCGTCCTCGCCGAAAGCCGCCACGACCTCGGGGTCGAAGCCGGCGAAGGCCGACCGGAACCCCTCGCGCTTGCGCAGGATGGTGATCCAGGCGAGCCCGGACTGGAAGGCCTCCAGGGTGAGCCGTTCGTAGAGCGCCTGCTCCCCGTGGACCGGCACTCCCCACTCGGTGTCGTGGTAGGCGAGGTAGTCGGGCGTCCAGCCGGCCCACGCACACCGGGCGAGTCCGTCCTCGCCCACGACCAGACCGCTCACCGGTGACGCTCTTCGGCCCGGGCGACCATGGCGTCCACGGCCCGCCCGTAGAGCCAGTCGCTGGCCCTGCGCAACAGGGGCGTGAAGACGCGCTTGAACGGCAGCGGCCGCACGACGACGTCCTCACGCCAGTCCAGACGGGTGCCCTCGCCCGCCGGTTCAACGCAGATCTCAGCCCAGCCGCCCAGCAACCATCCCGTCTTGACGACCCGGAAGCGGCCGACTCCCCCGGCGTCCGGAGGCTCCCACACGGTCACCAGCATCGAGTCCGAGAACCCGACTCTGCCGATCCCGCTGAACCCCGCGAAACCCCAGCCCGGCCGCGGACCGCCCGCGTCCACCCGCATGCGGGTGAGCGGCATCCAGTCCCCGTATGCCGCGAAGTCGCTCACGACGTCCCACACCGTGGTGGGCGGCGCGGCACAGTGCCGGGTGAGGTGGAGGTCGGCCATGGGTCAGCGGCGGGGATCGCTGCCGGCCTCGAGCTCCGCGATCCTGGTCTGCAGCCGGTCGAGCACAGCGTCCACCTGGTCCATGCGATAGCCGCGCAGCGCAGTGTCGAAACGAACAGCCGAGATCTCTCCGGAGCCGAACTCCTCGGAGAGGATCGGATCCGCCTGGGTCGTCGTCGCCTCGGCCAGGGGGTCGTAGCCCACCCGTCCCAGGACGAGAGCGGCGATCGCGCCGATGACCAGCACGCCGACGGCGATGAAGAAGACCCAGATCACGGGGCGATCGTCGCACGAACTCCTGACGACGACCTAGTCAGCCCGCCGTGCTGAGGTCACGGACCTCGTCGGGGGCTCCGTCGGACCGCGCGATCGCCGTGCGCGTGAGCATCTCGACGAACTGCGGGACGTCTTCGGGCGTCAGTCGGAGCGTGGCGCGACACACCGTGTCCTGCCAGATCGACAGCACCACGCGGCCGGACTCGGGGTGACCTGAGATGCGCAGGGTGCGCCCGGCGACGTCTCGACCGACGATGACGTCGCCATGTCGCGGCAGGGGCGAGATGGTCACGCCTCCATCATCGGCGGCGGCAACCGTCCCGTCCACCCTCCGTCCACCACCGCTACCTGGGTCCGGCGCGGCTCGGGCCGGGCAAAGGGGACTCGGCGAGGTGGCGGGCTACTCCGGGCGCTTGGGCGCGACCGGCTCCTCCGCGTCGGTGACGATGCGGACGGCTTCGTCCACGTCGTCGGTCAGGTGCAACAGGTCGACGTCCCTGGCACTCACGGTGCCGGCGTCCAGGACGGTGCTGCGCAGCCAGTCGAACAGGCCACCCCAGTACTCGGTGCCCATCAGCACGATCGGGAACGACGTGACCTTCTGGGTCTGGACCAGGGTGACTGCCTCGAACAGCTCGTCCAGCGTCCCGAACCCACCCGGCAGCACGATGAACCCCTGCGCGTACTTGACGAACATGGTCTTGCGGGCGAAGAAGTACCGGAAGTTCACGCCGAGGTTGACGTACTCGTTGAGACCCTGCTCGAACGGCAGCTCGATGCCCAGGCCCACCGAGGCACCGCCGGCGTCGCGGGCACCCTTGTTGGCCGCTTCCATGGCGCCGGGGCCGCCGCCGGTGATCACGGCATACCCCTCCTCGACGAGGCGACGACCCACGTGGGCGCCCATCTCGTAGAAGGGGGTGCCGGGCTTGGTGCGGGCCGACCCGAAGACGCTCACGGCGGGGCCGAGCTCCGCGAGGGCACCGAAGCCCTCGACGAACTCGCTCTGGATCCTCATCACTCGCCACGGGTCCGTGTGGACCCACTCACTCGAGCCACCGCTGTCGAGCAGTCGCTGGTCGGTGGTCGACGCCGGGACGCGCGAACCCCGCAACGTGACCGGGCCCGTGTGGTAGTCGAACCCGGGGTACTCGTGGTCGCGCTCGGTGGCGCCTGCGGTCTGCGTCCGGTCATCGGGCGTCTGGTCGTCAGGCGTCTGGTCGTCGGGCTGCTCGCTCACGGGGGCCAACCTACGCGAGGACGGCTGGTCGGCGAGCGGCGACCGGACCCTCGCTAGGGTCGACGGGTGGACACCACTGTGCAGGACGCCACCCGTCGCCAGCTGCGAAACCTGGCGCTGGACCGCCAGCGGACAGGTCGCGTGCCGGGCCTCGCCGCCGCCGTGGTCCGTCGCGGAGAGCCGGTCTGGACCGACGGCATCGGCACCGTCGACGTCGCCTCGCCGCGGGTCCCCGGCCCCGACGACCAGTTCCTGATCGCCTCGAACACCAAGAGCTTCACCGCCGTCCTGGTGATGGCCCTGCGCGACGAGGGGCGCCTCGACCTCGAGGACACCCTCGACCAGCACCTGCCCGGCGTGACGCAGCGGGCCACGGTGCGACAGGCCCTCTCCCATGCGACCGGCCTGGCGCGCGAGCCGCTCGGTGACATCTGGGAGACCTTGGAGCAGCCCGACGCCGCCACGCTGATGAGCGACTTCAACGCGATCGAGCGCGTCGGCCGGCCCCACGACCACTGGCACTACTCCAACATCGTGTATGCCGTGCTGGGCCAGCTCGTGGAGCAGCTCGAGGGCCGCTCGTGGGAGGAGTCACTGCGCGCCCGCATCCTCGAGCCGCTGGAGATGACCCGCACGAGCGTCGGCTTCGACGGCGGGCCACGGGCGACGGGCTACCACGTGCAGCCCTTCCACGACGTGCCCCGGGTGGAGCCGGTGCTCGACCTCCGGGCGATGGGGCCGTGCGGGGCACTGGCCAGCACGGTCACCGACCTCGCCCGGTGGTCCGGCTTCGTGGCCGCCCCGGATGCGGCCATCCTGTCCCCCGACACGCTCGAGGAGATGTGCCAGCCGCAGCTGCTCGTCGACCCCGAGGGGTGGGGTGGCGCGATGGGTCTGGGCTTCTTCCTGATGCGCTCGACCACCCGACGCACCTGGGTCGGGCACACGGGCGGGATGCCGGGTCAGGTGTCCGGCGTCTTCACCCACCGCGAGAGCGGCACCGGAGGCATCGTCCTGATGAACAGCTCCTCGTCGCCCGACCCAGCGGCCTTCGCGATCGCCCTGGGCGACCACGTCCTCGAGAACGACCCTGCGGAGGAGGAGCCCTGGCATGCGGGCACGTCCGTCCCGGAAGACCTCGCACCCCTGCTGGGCCGGTGGTTCTCAGAGGGTTCGGGGTACACCTTCTCGGTGCGCGAAGGGCGGCTCGAGGCACGCGCCGACTCGGCTCCGGCCGACCGCGCGCCATCGGTCTTCGAGCGGCTCGACGAGAGCACCTTCCGCACCGTGTCGGGTCGCGAGCGCGGCGAACAGCTGCGGGTCACCCGCGCCTCCGATGGCACCGTGATCAAGATGAACTGGGCGACCTACCTCGTCACGCGCGCGCCGCTGGGCTTCGGGGAGTCGCTCGAGGGATGACCGCGGGGTGTGCGGAGGCGTCTCGCGGCCGGGCCTCAGGCGCTCACGCGAGCCAGCGCAGCAGGGCGGCCTCCGCGGACTCGAGCTGGCTGACGGGGCAGCGCTCCTCGTCGTGGTGGGCCAGGTTCGGGTCGCCCGGGCCGAAGTTCACGGCCGGCACACCCATGGCGGAGAACCGCGCGACATCGGTCCAGCCCTGCTTGGCCACGACATCGACACCCAGGGCCTCGACGAAGGCCTTGGCTGCCGGCAGGTGCAGGCCGGGCCGGGCGCCGGGGGCGTTGTCCTTCACCTCGACGACGTAGCCGCTGAACAGCTGGTGCACGACGGCGAGCGCGTCCTCGGGAGACTTGTCGGGGGCGTAGCGGTAGTTGACCGTGACGACGCACCGGTCGGGGATGACGTTGCCGGCGATGCCACCCGTGATGCCCACGGCGTTCATGGCTTCGCGGTACTCCAGGCCGTCGACCACCACGGTCTCGGGCTGGTAGGTCGCGAGGCGGGTCAGGACCTCGCCCGCGTCGTGGATGGCGTTGTGGCCGTTCCAGGGTCGGGCGGAGTGGGCGGCGATGCCCTTGGTGACGACCTCGGCGCGCAGCGTTCCCTTGCACCCGCCCTCGACGATCGAGCCGGTCGGCTCGAGGAGCACCGCGAAGTCGGCGTCCGCGATGAGGTCCGGACGTTGCCGGTCGATGTGAAGCAAGCCGTTGAACTCGCTGTCGATCTCCTCGCCCTCGTAGAACACGAACGTCAGGTCGCGGCTCGGCTCGGCCACGAGGGCCGCCTTGAGCTGGACGGCGACGCCACCCTTCATGTCGACCGTTCCGCGGCCCCAGAGGTCGTCACCCTGCCGGTGGGTCGGCAGGTTGGCGGGGTCCTGGGTCAACGGCACCGTGTCGATGTGGCCGGCGAGGACGACCCGCTCGTCGCGACCGAGGTCGGTCCGGGCCACCAGGGTGTTCCCGATCCGGGTCACCGTGAGGTGGGCCAGCGGGGCGAGGGCCGACTCGATGGCGTCACAGATCGCAGCCTCGTCCAGGGAGACCGACTCGATGTCGCACAGAGCCGCCGTGAGGGTGACGATGTCCGCCGACAGGTCGAGCGGCACGGTGTCGACAGGTGAGTTCGCCATGCCAGAACCCTATCCACCGCCACTTCTTCGGAAGATCCGCCAGGTCCCTGGCACGGCGCATCTTCCGAAGACCCATGGGTCTGGGCGACACCACCCCGTCTCGTAGGCTGGTCCCATGAGCAGCGAACGCACCGCATGGGGTTTCGGCCTGGCGACCATCCACGACGACGGTGCGGTCCTCGACGCGTGGTACCCGCAGCCCACCCTCGGTGCCCGACCCGCTGGGAGCCACGCCCCGGCCGAGCTCGAGGCGCTCGTCGGCAAGGACGACGTGCGGCACGTTCGCCGCGAGGTCGTCGCGACCGAGATCGACCTCGACGCCGCCCCGGCCGACCCGGCCGACGCATACCTGCGCCTGCACCTGCTCTCCCACACCCTGGTGCAGCCCAACACGATCAACCTCGACGGCTTGTTCGGCGTCCTGGTCAACGTCGTCTGGACGACCCAGGGACCGTGCTCGGTGGACGGTTTCGAGCTGACTCGTGCCGGCATGCGCGCCCGTGGTCCGGTGCAGGTGCTGGGCGTCGACAAGTTCCCGCGGATGACCGACTACGTCGTGCCCGCCGGCGTCCGGATCGGGGACGCCGACCGCGTACGCCTCGGCGCGCACCTCGCCTCGGGCACGACCGTCATGCACGAGGGCTTCGTCAACTTCAACGCCGGCACGCTCGGCCACTCCATGGTCGAGGGTCGGATCAGCCAGGGCGTCGTCGTCGGCGACGGCTCCGACATCGGTGGTGGCGCCTCGACGATGGGCACCCTGTCCGGCGGCGGCACCGAGCGGGTCAGCATCGGCGAGCGCTGCCTGCTCGGCGCCGAGTCGGGCCTGGGCATCGCCCTCGGCGACGACTGCGTCATCGAGGCCGGTCTCTACCTCACCGCCGGCACCAAGGTGACGTTGACCGACGACCGGGTGGTCAAGGCCCGCGAGCTGTCGGGCCAGTCCAACCTGCTGTTCATCCGCAACTCCGTGACCGGCACCGTCGAGGCCCGCGCCCGCGACGGTCACGGCATCGTCCTGAACTCGGCCCTGCATGCCAACGACTAGGCGCGGCGGGGTCGTGCTCTCGGAGCAGCGGCCACCGTCGCGCAAGCGCCGGCTCGCCACCCGACTGGTCGTGCTGGTCCTGGCGGGCGGAGTCGTCGGGGCCGGCATCGTCGGCGCTCGGGGTGTGATCAGCAACTTCGGTGGGCCCCGCTGCCAGGCGACCGCCTCGGGGACCAGCGTCGACTTCGACCCCAGCCAGACGGCATACGCAGCCACGATCGAGGCGGTCGCGGAGAAGCGCGGTCTCCCCGCGAGAGCCGCCACGATCGCGATCGCGACAGCGATCCAGGAGTCCAAGCTGCGCAACCTCAAGTACGGCGACCGCGACTCCGTGGGGCTGTTCCAGCAGCGGCCGAGCCAGGGCTGGGGCACCGTCGACCAGATCCTCGACCCCGTCTACGCGACCAACAAGTTCTACGACGCGCTCGTGAAGATCGACGGCTACGAGGGCATGCGGATCACCGAGATCGCGCAGAAGGTGCAGAAGAGCGCCTACCCCGAGGCCTATGCCGACCACGAGCAGGAGGGGCGGCTGCTCGCCTCCACGCTGAGCGGCCACTCCCCCGAAGGTCTCGGCTGCCGGCTCAACGACGCGACCACCGGCGACCCGGCAGCCCTCAAGGCGGCACTCAAGACCGAGCTCGGTGTGACCTCCGCGGTCAGCGGCCGGACCCTCACCGTGACAGCCGGCTCCGAGCGCGCCGCCTGGAGTGCCGGGGCGTATGCCGTGGCGACGGCCTCGCTGCACGGCGCCACGTCCGTGCGCGTCGGGTCGCGGGAGTGGACGCGGACGCGCGACTCCTCCGGCTGGGAGTGGCACGACGCCAAGGCCGGCGGCAAGGCCAGCACCGTCACCATCACCTTCGCCGCCTGACGCCTGACGCACCCCTCCCCCTGCCCTGCCATGCGAGGGAGCCCGTCACCTGAGTGAGCGCCAACCCACTCTCTGGACGGGCCAGAGAGTGGGTTGGCGCTCACTCACCCAGGCCCTGTGGAGAACGTCGGCCACGCGCGCCCGCCGCCACCATGCTCGGACGATGCCGCTCCCGCGCCGTCCACTGCCACCTACGCTGACGGGCCGGTCGTTCACGGTGGCCCAGGCAGTCGAAGCCGACGTCCCGGAGCACCGCCTCCGGTCACCGGACCTCCACCGCCCGACCAAGGGGGTCCGGTGCCACCGGGACGCCACCACGCTCGACGACCTGGCCGCCGACCTGGCCCTCGCACTGCCCGCGCCCTGGGCCTGGTCCCACCTCACGGCCGCTCGGCTCTTCCGGCTCCCCCTCCCGACGTCGTGGACACGCCATGAGCCGCTGCACGTTGTGCGCCCCACCGAGTCCGCCCAGGTCAGGAGACCCGGCCTGGTCGGCCACCGCGGCCTCGAGAACCGCGAGGCACACTTGCTGCGCGGCCACCCGACGACGACCGCAGCGTGGACGTGGGCCGACCTCGCCAGCCTGCCGACCCTGTCGGTCGAGGATCTCGTCATCGCAGGGGACGCGTTCGCCACCCGCGACCCCGACCTGTTGGATCAGCTCGTCACGATGGGTCGCGGCGGCAGGACCCGACGCGGAGCACGAAAGCTCAGGGCAGCGGCGGCGCTGCTGAGGTCCGGGAGGGGGTCGCCGATGGAGACGCGGGCACGGCTGGCGTTCGTCGAGGCGGGTCTGCCCGAGCCCGAGCTGAACGCGACCGTGAGCGGTCCGGACGGTCACTTCCTCGCGCGGGTCGACTTCCTCTGGCGTGCGGCCGGCGTGGTCGTCGAGTACGAGGGCGACCAGCACCGGACTGATCGACGGCAGTGGCAGAACGACATCGCCAGGGTGCGCCTGCTGGAGGAGAGCGGGCTGCGGGTCATCCGCATCACGAGTCTCGACCTGTTCGACGCCAGCCGGCTGCGGGTCCTGGTCGCGCTCCTGCGCAGCCTCGTCACGTGAGTGAGCGCCAACCCACTCTCAGGACGGGCCGGAGAGTGGGTTGGCGCTCACTGAGCAAGCCCTCGAGGGGTCAGCGGCCGCCCATGGCGACGTAGTCGCGCTCGGTCGCGCCGGTGTAGATCTGGCGCGGGCGGCCGATCTTGGTCTGCGGGTCCTCGATCATCTCGCGCCACTGGGCGATCCAGCCCGGGAGGCGGCCGAGGGCGAACAGCACGGTGAACATGCGCTCGGGGAAGCCCATCGACTTGTAGATCAGGCCGGTGTAGAAGTCGACGTTCGGGTAGAGCTTGCGCTCCACGAAGTAGTCGTCCTCCAGGGCCCGCTGCTCGAGCTGGAGCGCGATGTCGAGCAGGGGGTCGGAGACGCCGTCCTTGGTGAGGATCTTGTCGGCGGTCTTCTTGATGATGGCGGCGCGCGGGTCGTAGTTCTTGTAGACCCGGTGGCCGAAGCCCATCAGCTTGACCCCGTCCTCCTTGTTCTTGACCTTCTTGACGAAGGTGTCGACGTCGCCACCGTCCTGGTGGATCGTGTTGAGCATCTCCAGGACCGCCTGGTTGGCCCCACCGTGCAGCGGGCCGAACAGCGCGTTGATGCCGGCCGAGACCGAGGCGAACAGGTTGGCGTTCGAGGAACCCACGAGTCGCACGGTCGAGGTGGAGCAGTTCTGCTCGTGGTCGGCGTGCAGGATCAGGAGCAGGTCGAGGGCCTTGACCATGTCCTCGTCCATGTCGTACGGCTCGGCCGGGAAGCCGAACGTCATGCGCAGGAAGTTCTCCGGCAGCGACAGCGAGTTGTCGGGGTAGAGGAACGGCTGGCCGACCGACTTCTTGTAGGCGTAGGCCGCGATGGTCGGCAGCTTGGCCAGCAGGCGGACCGTCGAGATCTCGACCTGCTCCTTGTCGAACGGGTCGAGGCTGTCCTGGTAGAACGTCGACAGCGCGGACACGGCGGACGACAGCACCGGCATCGGGTGGGCGTCGCGCGGGAAGCCGCCGAAGAACGCCTTGAGGTCCTCGTGCAGCAGCGTGTGGCGCCGGATCTTCTGGTCGAAGTCGTCGAGCTGGGTCTGGCTCGGCAGCTCGCCGTAGATGAGGAGGTACGACACCTCGAGGAAGCTCGACTTCTCGGCAAGCTGCTCGATCGGGTAGCCGCGGTAGCGCAGGATGCCCTCGTCACCGTCGATGTAGGTGATCGCGCTGCTGCACGACGCGGTGTTGACGAACCCGGAGTCCAGGGTGACGTTGCCCGTCACCTTCATCAGCTTGGAGACGTCGTAGCCGTCGTTGCCCTCGGCTGCCTTGACCAGCGGGAGCTCGAGGGTCTTGCCCCCGGCCGTCAGGGTGGCGCCAGCGGTTGCGTCTGTCATCCGAAATCCATCCTCCACGTCGTGCGGGCGCCCCGATCTGGTGTGCGTGCCGGGCGCTTCTCGCGCACTGCGACGCTACCCCAACTCACGGGGCTGTCGGGAATCGGCCCGGCTACCTGGCGAGACGCTCGGCGGCCGCGGCGATGCGTTCGTCGGTGGCGGTGAGGGCGATGCGCACGTGCTCGCGGCCAGCGGCGCCATAGAAGCTGCCAGGAGCCGCGAGTATGCCGCGGGCGGCCAGCGCGCCGATGGTCACCCAGGCGTCCTCGCCCCGAGTCGCCCACAGGTAGAGGCCGGCGTCGGAGTGGTCCACCCGCAGGCCGAAGGCCTCGACGGCGGCACGGAGGGTGGTGCGCCGCGCGGCATACCGGGCCTTCTGCTCGGCAACGTGGGCGTCGTCGCCGAGGGCGACCGTGAGGGCCTGCTGCACCGGCCACGGCACGATCATTCCGGCGTGCTTGCGCACCTCGAGCAGTCGGCGAACCAGCGTCACGTCGCCGGCCACGAAGGCAGCGCGGTAGCCCGCGAGGTTGGACTGCTTGCTCAGCGAGTAGACAGCCAGCAGTCCCTCGTGGCTGTCACCGCAGACCCGCGGGTCGAGGATGCTCGGCGTCGTGGGGACGTCGGGGTCGCGCTCGGAGTCGGGCCGCCAGTCGAGCTCGGCGTAGCACTCGTCACTGGCCACGACCACACCGTGCTGGCGAGCCCAGGCGACGACCTTGGCCAAGTGCGACACACCCAGGACGCGACCGGTCGGGTTGCTGGGACTGTTGAGCCACAACAGCTTCGGCGTCGTGGCAGGAGTCAGGGGTCCCAGCGCGGCGAGTCCGTCGACCACCTGGGGTCGCGCCCCGGCCAGCCGAGCACCGACGTCGTAGGTCGGGTAGGCCACGCCCGGGAAGCCCACGATGTCACCGGCACCCAGGCCCAGCAGGGTCGGCAACCAGGCCACCAGCTCCTTGGAGCCGATGGTCGGCAGGACCCCGTCCGGGTCGACGCCAGGCACGCCGCGACGTCGGGCGAACCACGCCGCCACCGCCTCGCGCAGCGCGGGCGTGCCGTAGGTCTGCGGGTAGCCCGGCGCGTCGGAGGCGGCACGCAGCGCCTCCTGGACGACGGCGGGTGTCGGGTCCACGGGCGTGCCGACGGACAGGTCCACCAAGCCACCGGCCGGTCCTCCAACAGCGAGACTCGCCCGCTCCTTGTACGGAGCGAGCGAGTCCCAGGGAAAGTCAGGCAGGGCGCGCAGGCCCTCGCCGCCGATCACCCGTCGATCACTCGTCGTGGGACTGCGGCGGCAGGTCGGCGATCAGCGGGTGGTCCTTGGGGATCAGGCCGAGCTTGGCCGCACCGCCGGGGCTGCCGAGGTCGTCGAAGAACTCGACGTTGGCCTTGTAGTAGTCGGCCCACTGCTCGGGGGTGTCGTCCTCGTAGTAGATCGCCTCGACCGGGCAGACCGGCTCGCAGGCACCGCAGTCGACGCACTCGTCGGGGTGGATGTAGAGCGACCGCTCCCCTTCGTAGATGCAGTCGACCGGACATTCCTCGATGCAGGCCTTGTCCTTGAGGTCCACACAAGGCTGGGCGATCACGTACGTCATGGCGCACATACTATGCGGCCCATGTCGACCGACGTCAGCAACCTCCCCCTCGGGTCCCGAGTCGTGGTCAGGTGGCGACTGGAGAACCCCGACGCGGCCACCGGAGCGACCCTCACCGACAGCGTCGGCACCCTCGTCGGACGCGATGCCGACACCGTGTCGGTCGAGACCTCACGCGGCCCGGTCACCATCGCGGTGGACCGGATCACCGCGGCCAAGGAGGTCCCTCCGAAACCCTCGCGCCGCGGCGCAGCGCACCTCGCTCTGTCGATCGAGGACCTCCAGCGCGTGATGACCCCCTCCTGGGGTGCCGTCGAACGGGGCACCCTGGGGGACTGGGTGCTCCGCGCCTCCGCCGGCTACACCCAGCGCGGCAACTCCGTGGTGCCCGTCGGCAGCCCCGGCAAGCCCCTCGAGGACGCCGTCAGCGAGGTCGAGGCCTGGTATGCCGCGCGCGGCCTCCCAGCGAAGTTCGCCCTCGCGGGGCCGCAGGGCTTCGACCCCGCAAGCGACCCGTTGGGCGCGTTGCTCGTCGCCCGGGGCTATGCCGCGGGGAGCCGCACCCTCAACCTGACGGCAGCCCGCGAGACCATCGCGGCCGCCGACCCCGGGGGTCCGAGCCTGACCCTCAGCGACGAGCTCACGCCGGAGTGGCTGGAGGCCTACCGGCGCACCCGGGCCACGGTGCCCGGAGCCACCGAGGCGGTGCTGCGCGACAGCCCCCGGGTCGTCTTCGCCAGCATCGCACCCGGTGGCGGGCTCTCGCAGCAGCTGGGCCTCCGTGCGCCCGGCGCGGCAGGCACCACGCCGATCGCGTTGGCACGACTGGGGATCGGCGCCGGTTGGGCGGGGCTGGGTGCGGTCTGGACGGACCCGGCATACCGGGGACGCGGCCTGGCCGCGCACCTCACCGCCGCCCTGGCCGCCTTCCTGCGCCACGAGGACGTCGCCCTGATCCACCTCCAAGTGGAGCACGACAACGACACCGCCATCCGGCTCTACCGACGGCTCGGCTTCGACGTGCACTCGTCCTACGTCTACCTCACGCAGCACTGACCGCAGCCGAAACCCGCTGGCGCACAGGTGGCCCCGGCCGACAGAGTCGTCGCATGACCTCCCGCATCTCGCACACGACCGTCGACTCCCGCAACGCCCACGACCAGTCCGTCTGGTGGGGCCGCCTACTCGGGTTCTCGGAGGACCCGCGCGACCCCAACCTCCCCGGTCACGAGGAGTGCATGATCTTCTCCCCCGACGGGCGCCAACGGGTGCTGTTCATCGAGGTGCCCGAGGGCAAGACCGTCAAGAACCGGATCCACTTCGACCTCTGGCCGACCGACCGGACGATGAACGAGGAAGTCGAACGGCTGCTCGCCGACGGAGCCACGCTGGTCCACGACCTGCGCGACCACCACGGTCCGGGCACGGGCTGGGTCACGCTGGCCGACCCCGAGGGCAACGAGTTCTGCGTGCTGCGCAGCGAGTCCGAGCGTCCCGACCCCTATGCCCACCTCGTGAGCTGACCTCAGCCGAGACGTCAGCTGGCGCTGGGGTGCGTGCAGGTGACCTTGTCCTCGGGGATGTAGTGCGTCGAGAAGCTCGACGTCTTCACCGTCTTGCCGCCCTTCTTGAAGACCCGCGTGACCGTCACGTCGAAGCCGGTGCTCGCCGACTGCGTGACGCAGCCCGGCCGGTCGTCGACGATGGTCTTGGGCTGCACGACGTTGCGGCGCGGGCCCTTCACGGACTCGATGTCCCAGACCTTCGTGCCGTGGAAGGTCACGGTGATGGAGCTCGAGGACACCGAGGCCTGGATGAGGATCCCGTAGTTGGTGTCGTTGGTCCACTTCTGGTCCACGTCCGGCCAGGAGACCGTCGCCTCGCGGCCCTCGGGGTAGCGCGAGATGTAGAAGCTGTGCGGCAGGTACTGGTCGATCCGCACACCGGAGAAGAAGGCAGCGTTGAACGTCGTCGTGGACACCTGCGAGACGCCGCCGCCGTAGTCCTTCTTCAGCCGGCCGTCCTCGATGACGGGGGCCGACATGTATCCCTTGGCCGCCGTGCGCTGGCCCAGCGTGGCGTTGAGGCTGAACTGCTCGCCGGGACCGACGTAGGTGCCGTTCAGGGTGCGCGCCGCGATCGTGATGTTGTTGGTGCGCGGCGGGTTGTAGGGGAAGTTGGTCGTGAAGGTCGAGACCACCTCACGTGGCTTGATCTTCTCGGCCTCCGCGGTCGTCAGCTTGGGCTGCACGACCGTCGTGACGACCGTTGCGGTCCGGGCCGGGTCGGTCATGGCCGGGACGAAGGCCGCGACCACAGACTTCTCCTCGAGGGTCGCCCCAGCAGCGGCAGGGACCACGACGACCTTGGTGCCCTTGAAGGTGATCTTGGCGTCTCTGGGCTTCGCCTCGAGACCGGCGGCCGCGGCAGCCTTGCGCACTGCCGCAACGAGCTTCGCGTTGTCGACCACCGGTGCGAGCTTGCCCGTGGGGTCGGCCTGCATCGAGATGCTGGGCGCGTAGGCAGCGGGCGCGACGGCGAAAGACTTGGCGCCGACCTTGACCGTCACGGGGCCCGACATGGCTGGGTTGGCGAACTCGGCCACGGCCCGGTCGACCTCCTCGGCCGACACCGCGGGGGCAACCTGGTGCAGACGGGGAGCGATCCCTGACGTGGTCGGCCATCGCGCAACGATCTCGTCGGCGGTCTCGGCGACCGAGAGCGTGGCGCCCGCCTCGGGCTTGACGACGGCGACCTTCCCACCCGGGAACGTGATGGCAGCCTGCACGACGGGGGTGTCCAGGGTCGCTTCGGCCCCCTTCACCGCCGCCTCGAGCCGAGGCCGGTCCACAGTGGTTCGCAGCTTCTCGTCCGAGCCGCCCGTGAGCTTGTCCCAGAGGTCCGCCGGCTGGGCGCTGAAGCCGGAGAGCCCGTCGACCGTGCCGGCGTAGTCGATGGCCAGCCCGGCAGACCTGGGGTCGATCTCGAACGTCTTGTCACCGGCCTTGAGGGTCAGCTTGGCCGACTCCTTGGCCCCCAGGGCGCGCCGCAGCGTGCTCTCGGCCGAGTGGGGCGACATGCCGCCCACGGGCACGCCCGCGACCGTCGAGTTGGCCGGGATGTGCCGGCCGAGGAACCAGGCCATGCCCAGATAGGCGGCCAGCAGGACCGCCACGGCGACCCCGAGACGCAGCGCCGATGAACCGCTGTCCTTCACGGGTGGACTCCCATCACTTCAGCGCCTGGTAGCGGCTGCGGTAGTACACCAGCGCATCTGCGGGGTGCTCGTTGCTCGACAGCGAGACTACTTCGCCCAGGACGACGCTGTGGTCTCCCGCCGGGTGCACGGCCGTGGTGCGCAGCTCGATCGTGGCGAGCGCGTCACTCAGCAGCGCGACGCCGGTGGCCGGACCTCGACCGTGCGCGATCCGGTCGAGCTGGCCGTGCAGCGGTCGCCCCTGCGTGGACAACCAGTCCGCCACGGGCCGCTGCGCCGCCCCCAGCACGCTGACTCCCCAGACCCCCGAGTCGATGATCGCGTCGTGGAACCGCGCATCCACCTCGACGCACACGAGCAGGAGCATCGGGTCCATCGACACCGAGGTGAGGGCGTTGGCGGTCATCGCGTGGTCGTGTCCCCCGCTGAAGGTCGTCAGGACGGCGACCCCCGTGGCGAACCGCCCCATGGCCAGCCGGAACTGGTCGGGGTCGACCGGGCCCACGCCCAGCGGCAGCGCGGAGTCCCCCGCAGCGTCCAGCGGGCTCATCGCGGCCCACCCAGCGGCCCAGCGAGAAGCCCGGTATGCCGCGTGGTCGCCCCCGCGCCGCCTGCCGCCTCGTCGTGCGCCCCGGCTGTCGCCAGCCGCCCGGTGACCGGGTCGAGCAGCGCGAAACCCTCTCGCCCGGGGATCCGGGCGGCGATGTCGTTCGACAGGGCGTACACGTCTCCCGTGTCGGCCACGGTGACCTGCGTGACGTGGTGCCGCAGGGCGTCAGCCTGCACGGGCACCAAGGCGGGGTCGACCACCTCGTGGGTCACCAGGGCGTCGGCCACGACCGACGGCGGGTACTCCCCGTCGGGGTCGGGCAGCGACCAGCCGGTCCCGACGGGCGGGTGCTCGGCCAGCCACTCGCGGTCCTCACGGGCCCACGAGGCCGGTGTCAGCACGGCATACAAGGGCGGTCGTTCGTCCTCGGGCAGGGCGCGGAGGGCCGCGCAGGTGACCCGATGGGTCTGGATGTGGTCGGGGTGGCCGTAGCCGCCCTGCTCGTCGTAGGTGACGACGACGGCCGGCCCGACCCGGCGCACGACGCCGGCGACCAGGTCGGCGGCCTCGCCGAGGTCGGCGTTGACGAACGCGAGGGGGTTGGCGGCGCTGGGCGTGCCGGCCATGCCGGAGTCGCGGTAACGCGACAGTGCGCCCGTCTCGGCGTCCTCCCCCAGCACCTCGTGGGTGACCCCGAGCGTCTCCATGGCGGCCCGCAGCTCGGCGAGGCGATGGGGCCCGAGCGCGTCTTCGTGCGCCGCGTCCAGGTGCAGGAGCCCGGGCGGGATGACCTCACCCTCCTCGCCCAGCGTGCACGTGAGCACGTGCACGGGGTGACCGGCCCGCACGTAGTGGGCCATCGTGAGGCCAGCCGTCAGCGTCTCGTCGTCGGGGTGGGCGTGGACGAAGAGCAGCGGCTGGGCGGGGACGGTCACGGCGCTATTTCACACCCACCGTGGCGAGGTCGACGAACCCGCCCAGCGCCTCGTTGGCGCCCAGGCCGGTCACCGAGCTGCCGGCGACGTAGAGCGCCTTGCGCTGCGCGAGGGCGATGAAGGCGCCGCGCTCGGCCAACGACGCGTCCAGGGCTGCCCACGCCGTCGCCTGGCTGCTGAGGTCGTGCAGGGCCCCGATCCGAGTGATCTCCTGGTTGACCGCCGGGTCGGAGAAGCCGCCGAAGTCGCGGCCGTTGCCGTTCTTGGTCACGTTGATCCGGCTGTCGAACAGGGGCGGGATCACCGTCGAGGCGGAGGGCCAGGCTGGCGCCCAGTTGGCCCAGAACACGTCGGTCTGGTCAGTGCGGCCGGGAGCCGACACCTCGGCGAAGTAGTCCTTGGCGATCGGCTGGAGCTGGATGGCAAAGCCCGCCTCCTCCCACCCGTTCACGAGGGCGGCCAGTGCCTTGTCGGACGTGGGGGTCGACCGGTAGGCGACGCGGACCTTCACCGGCAGGGTGAGTCCCGACTCCTGCAGCGCGGCCCGGGCCCGGGCCGCGTCACCGGACGGACCTGACCCCACCGGGTCGGCGTCGCTGTGTCCGGGCAGGGAGGGACCGATGAGCGTGTGGGCCGCGCTGGCTGCGCTCGCGCCGCCCAGAGCCGTGACGTACCCCTCGCGGTTCGTCGCGAGGGCAAAGGCCTGGCGCACCTTGGCGTTGCGCATCACGCCCTTGACCTGGTTGGGGGCCAGGTAGTCCACGAACTGTGCCGAAGGGTTGACCGACCGGGCCGAGAGGGCTGCGTCGGAGAGGATGTGCTGCTGCATCGCCGGGGGCGCCGAGTCGAGGGTCAGCGACTGTCGGTTTGCCTCGTCGTCGTTGACCACCCGTTGCACCGCGGTCTGCGACTCCGTGCCCTCGACGTAGTCGATGGACGTCGGCCGTCCTTGGCGAATGGGGTCAGATCCCTTGTCCCACTTGGGGTTTCGCACGAAGGTGCCGCCGGAGCTCGGGTCCCAGGGCGTCTTGAGCTGGTAGGGGCCGTTGGAGAACACGGCATACGTGCCGTCCTTGCCCTTGTCCTGCGACTGCTTGAAGGGGGCGAAGACGGGCAGTGCGACGACCTGGTTGAAGTCGGCCATCGGCGTGCTCAACCGGTAGGTGACGGTCGAGCCGTCGCAGGACACCGCCTTGTCGAAGGCCGCCTGGCCCTTGGGGTCCTTGGCATCCGGACCGGAGTAGCTGGAGGACCCGTCCGCCTTGCGGGGGATGTCGAGGTAGGCCAGCGGGTAGTTCAGGCCCTCGGAGGCAAACGGCTCCGCGAAGGACCGGGAGGCGCCATAGCGCAGGTCCTCGCACGTGACCGGCGACCCGTCCTGCCAGGACACACCGCTGCGGAGGGTGAAGGACCAGGTCTTCAGCGTGGGGTCGACCGTGCCCGCCGTGGTGGCGAGGTCACCCTCGACAGTGCGCTGGTGGGCTGCGTCGGCACGCGCCGGGAACGCCGTCAGGGTGCGCACGAAGACCCTGCCCGCGAAGGCGATGTCCTGCGCCGTCGACATGCGCTGCGGGTCCCAGGTCGCGACCGGTCCCAGGCTCAGGACGGACAACCGGCCCGCCTCGGCGGCACCGCCGCCGCCATCGGACCCGACTCCCGTGCAGCCGGACACCCCGAGGGCGGCAACGGCCACCCCCACGGCGAGGGCCTGAACCCTGCGGACGCATTCCCCGAGGATGCCGCCCCGGAGGGCGGCCGTCCTCGGGATCCGCTGTGCCTGCATCGCTCCCAGCACGCGCTCAGGCGTTGCGGGCCCGAGCCGCGCTGCGCGCGCGCACGGTCTGGTCGAGCTCCACCTTGCGGATGCGGACCGCCTCGGGTGTGACCTCGACGCACTCGTCCTCGCGGCAGAACTCGAGCGACTGCTCCAGGCTCAGCTTGCGCGGGGGCACGATCTTCTCGAAGTTGTCCGAGGAGGAGGCGCGCACGTTGGTGAGCTTCTTCTCCTTGGTGATGTTGACGTCCATGTCGTCGGCGCGGGAGTTCTCGCCGATGATCATGCCCTCGTAGACCTCGGTGGTCGGGTCGACGAACAGGGTGCCGCGCTCCTGCAGGTTGACCATGGCGTAGGCCGTCACGACGCCGGTGCGGTCGGAGACGAGCGAGCCGCTGGTGCGGGTCGTGATGGTGCCGAACCACGGCTCGTAGTCCTCGAACACGTGGTGGGCGATGCCCGTTCCGCGGGTCTCGGTGAGGAAGAGCGTGCGGAAGCCGATGAGGCCGCGCGACGGCACCAGGAACTCCATCCGGACCCAGCCGGTGCCGTGGTTGGTCATCTGCTCCATGCGGCCCTTGCGAGTCGCCAGGATCTGGGTGATGGCGCCGAGGAACTCCTCGGGGGTGTCGATGGTGAGGCGCTCGACCGGCTCGTGGGTCTTGCCGTCGACCTCGCGGGTGACCACCTGCGGCTTCCCGACGGTCAGCTCGTAGCCCTCGCGGCGCATCTGCTCGACGAGGATCGCCAGGGCCAGCTCACCACGGCCCTGCACCTCCCAGGCGTCGGGGCGCTCGGTGGGGAGCACGCGCAACGAGACGTTGCCGACGAGCTCCTTGTCGAGGCGGTCCTTGACCATGCGGGCGGTGACCTTGGAGCCACGGACGCGACCGACCATAGGGCTGGTGTTGGTGCCGATGGTCATGGAGATCGCGGGCTCGTCGACGGTGATGACGGGCAGCGGGATGGGGTTCTCGGCATCGGCGAGGGTCTCGCCGATCATGATCTCGGGGATGCCCGCGATGGCGATGATGTCGCCGGGACCGGCCGACTCGGCAGGCTTGCGCTCGAGGGCCTCGGTCATCAGCAGCTCGGTGATCTTGACCCGCTCGACGGTGCCGTCGACCTTGCACCAGGCCACGAACTGACCCTTGCGGATCGTGCCGTTGTGGACGCGCAGGAGAGCCAGGCGGCCCAGGAAGTTGGAGGCGTCGAGGTTGGTGACGTGGGCCTGCAGCGGCGCCTCGTCGTCGTAGACCGGGGCGGGGATCGTCGACAGGATCGTCTCGAACAGCGCCTCGAGGTCCTCGGCGTCCGGCAGGCCGCCGTTCTCGGGGCGGTTCATGGACGCGCGGCCGTTCTTGGCCGAGGCGTAGACGATGGGGAACTCGATCTGGTGCTCGTCGGCGTCGAGGTCCATGAACAGCTCGTAGACCTCGTCCACGACCTCCGCGATGCGGCTGTCGGGACGGTCGACCTTGTTGATGCACAGGACGACGGGCATCTTGGCCGCGAGCGCCTTGCGCAGCACGAACCGGGTCTGCGGGAGCGGCCCCTCGGACGCGTCCACGAGGAGGACGACACCGTCGACCATGCTGAGGCCGCGCTCGACCTCGCCACCGAAGTCGGCGTGACCCGGGGTGTCGATGATGTTGATGGTGGCACCGTCGGGCAGACCGGCCTCTGCGGCCGCCTTGCCGGCGTAGTGGATCGCGGTGTTCTTGGCGAGGATCGTGATGCCCTTCTCGCGCTCCAGGTCACCGGAGTCCATCGCCCGCTCGTCGACGTGCTGGTGCTCGCCGAAAGCGCCGGCCTGCCAGAGCATCTTGTCGACCAGAGTGGTCTTTCCGTGGTCAACGTGGGCAACGATGGCGACATTGCGGATGTCATCGCGGGTCTTCATAGGCATGAGCACCATTGTCTCAGGCTTTTGAGCACGCGCTGACCATGCGCGCCTGCGCGCGTGAGCACGCCCACACCGCCACCACGGGTGGTGAGGTATGCCCCACCGGGCCCACCCGGCATACCTCACCTTTATCGGGTCTAGGGGTTTAGGGGGACTTCACCCCGGAACCGTTTCGGGGTGAAGGCAGCCTTTGTCCCTAGACCCGATAAAGGTGGGGCGCGATCGCGTCGACGATCGGCAGGTCTGCGGGCAGCCACGGGACGTCGTGGAGCTCTTGCCGGCGCAGCCAGCGCAGCTGGTCATGGTCCTCGATCGGAGCCGCGACACCGGCGGTCACACGAGCCAGCCACACCGTCATGGCGAACGCCTCGCCGAGGGGCCAGCGGCCGTCCTGGAGCGGGCCCGGCACCTGCGCCCCGAGCTCCACCTCGACGCCGAGCTCTTCGCGAACCTCGCGATGCAGCGCCTCCTCCTGGGTTTCTCCCGGGTCGACCTTGCCGCCGGGGAACTCCCAGCCGCCGGCGAGCGCCGGTGGCTCCGTCCGTCGGGCAGCCAGCAACACCGTGGGGTGCAGGAGGTCGTCGACGATGGCCGCGCCGACCACTGCCGCCACGCGAGCCCCCTCCGGCCGGGTCGTCATGCGTCCCACTGTGCCAGTTTTGTCCGTGCTCGCCGCGGACTCGGGATTTCGTGGAGCGGCGGTGGCGGTCCGGAGGATCTCCGTCGCCGCGTCACGATTCGGCATCAGGTTGTTGTGAGGGACCCACGCGAGCCGGATGATGGGCGCCGAAGGGCTCAGCGCGTTCCGTCCCACAGTCGGGTTGTCCGACGCTACGCTGCCCGACGAACAGGCAGGGACACGGTCGTCAACAATGGAGGTGTGCGCCACCCATGAGTGCTCCCCTAGAGCTCGAGCCGGGCGCCACGACAGCGACGCCCGAGAGCGTGCTGGAGGGTGCCGGCAAGATCGAGGGGCGCTCGCTGGGCCAGATCGCGTGGGGTCGCCTCAAGCGCGACAAGCTTGCGCTGGCCGGTGGGCTCGTCGTCCTGGCCCTCATCGTGATCGCGGTGTGCGCGCCCCTGATCGTCGGTCTGCTGGGCCACCCCCCGAACGAGTTCCACCAGAAGCTCATCAACCCCGACACGCAGGTGCCGATCGGCAAGTACGGCGGCGCCTCCGCGGACTACCCCTTCGGCCTGGAGCCGGTCAACGGCCGTGACCTGTTCAGCCGCGTCCTCTACGGCTCGCAGATCTCGCTGCTGATCGCCTTCCTGGCGACCCTGGTCTCGGTGGTCATCGGCACCGCGCTCGGTGCCATCGCCGGGTTTGCCGGGGGGATCGTCGACACGATCATCAGCCGCGTCATGGACATCTTCCTCGCGTTCCCCATCCTGTTGTTCGCGCTGGCCCTCGCCGGCGTGATCCCGGACCGCGCGTTCGGCCTCAGGGGCGATGCGCTGCGGATCTCCGTCATCGTCTTCATCATCGGCTTCTTCAACTGGCCCTACGTCGGCCGTATCATCCGCGGACAGACCCTGTCGTTGCGCGAGCGCGAGTTCGTCGATGCGGCACGCAGCCTCGGCGCACGGTCGCCGCGTGTGCTCGTCAAGGAGCTGCTCCCCAACCTCGTCGCGCCGATCCTCGTCTACTCGACGCTGCTCATCCCGACGAACATCCTCTTCGAGGCAGCACTGTCCTACCTGGGGGTCGGCGTCCAGCCGCCGCGCGCCACCTGGGGCGGCATGCTCTCCGACGCCGCCCAGTGGTACCAGGTGGACGCCTGGTTCCTGCTGCCTCCCGGCCTGGCCATCTTCGTGACGGTGCTGGCCTTCAATCTGTTCGGGGACGGCCTTCGTGACGCCCTCGACCCACGGGCGCGGTAGAACCCACCGCACCCACGCAGTTCCCTCCTACACCGAACAAGGAGCGCAACCACACATGAAGAACAAACGCATTCTGGCGATCGCCTCGGCATCTGCCCTTGCCCTGGGGTTGTCCGCGTGTGCCGACAACTCGGGTGGCTCGGGCAGCTCCGGCAGCTCGAGCGGCGGATCGGACGCCAAGCCGGCTGCCAACGCCGCGGTTGGCAAGATCTTCCGGCCCTCCGACACCAAGGGCGGCACGCTCCGTTTCGGTATGGCGGGTGACTGGGACTCGGTCGACCCCGGGGACACGTACTACGGACTCTCCTGGAACTTCCTGCGCAACTACGCACGCACCCTGGTCGTGTTCAAGTCGGCACCCGGTTCGGGTGGCACCGAGCTCGTTCCGGACCTCGCGACGTCCTTGGGCAAGGCGAGCGACGGCAACAAGACCTGGACCTACACCCTGCGTGACGGGCTGAAGTACGAGGACGGGTCCGCGATCACGTCCAAGGACGTCAAGTACGCCGTGGCGCGCCAGCTCGACAAGGACACGTTCCCGAACGGGCCGACCTACTTCAACGACTTCCTCGCGGACGTCCCGGCGGGGTACTCGGTCTACAAGGACAAGAACCTCGACAACCTCAAGGCCATCGACACCCCGGACGACAAGACCATCGTCTTCCACCTGAAGACGGCCTTCTCCGGGTTCGACTACTTCGCCCAGCTCCCGGCCACCTCGCCGGTCCCCGTGGCGAAGGACACCGGTACCAAGTACCGCGAGCACGTCATCTCGACGGGTCCGTACAAGTTCACGACCTACCAGTTCGGCAAGCGGTACGAGCTCGACCGCAACCCGAACTACGACCCCAAGACCGACCCGGAGTCCGGCCGCAAGGCTCTTCCGGACAAGCTCACGGTCGAGCTCGGTCTCAACGCGCCCGACATCGACAACCGCCTCGAGGCGGGTGACCTCGACGTCGACATCGCCGGTACCGGAGTCCAGGCCGCGTCGCAGGGCAAGATCCTCGCGAACGCCGACCTCAAGGCGAAGACCGACAACGCCGCCGCCGCGCGCACCTGGTTCACCGTCATCAACAGTGACGTCGCACCGTTCGACAACGTGGACTGCCGCAAGGCGGTCGAGCTGGCCTACGACAAGACCGGTTACCAGCGCGCCTACGGTGGCGCCACGGGTGGCGACATCGCGACCAGCCTGATGCCGCCAGTCGTCCCGGGTCACGTCGACTTCGACCTCTACAACTTCAAGTCGAAGCCTGAAGGCGATGTCGAAGGCGCCAAGGCCGCGCTCGCCAAGTGCGGTCAGCCGAACGGCTTCGAGACCACCGTCTCGTACCGTGCCGAGCGCCCGAAGGAGAAGGCAACGGCCGAGTCGCTCCAGCAGTCGCTGGCCAAGGTCGGCATCAAGCTGAACATCAAGCCGTTCCCGACCTCGGACTACACCAAGCTCTACGCCGGCAAGCCCGACTACGCCAAGAAGAACAAGCTCGGCCTGATCATCTACGGCTGGGGCGCTGACTGGCCGGACGGCTTCGGCTTCCTGAGCCAGATCATCGACAGCCGGGTCATCCGTCCGTCGGGTAACACCAACCTCGGTATCAAGATCCCCGCCGTCGACGCACTGATCGACAAGGCTCTCGCCGAGAACGACAAGACCGCGCGCGAGAAGATCTGGGGCGACGCCGACAAGCTCGTCATGGACAACGCCGGTGGCGGTCAGCCGGCCAGGCTGGCTGACCGCCACCGCGTCTAGCCACTCACAGTGCTGACCTACATCATCCGGCGAGTCTTCGGCGCGGCGATCCTGCTCTTCATCGTGAGCGCGGTCGTGTTCTGCATCTTCTTCCTCGTCCCCCGTATCGGCGGCGCCACCGCCGATGACCTCGCCTCCCGCTACGTCGGCAAGAGTGCCGGCCAGGAGCAGATCCACGCCGCTGCCCTGCGCCTCGGCTTCACCGACCCCCTCTGGGAGCAGTACGGACGGTTCGCCAAGGGCATCGTCGCCGGGGCCGACTACAGCACGGGCGCGGGTGTGGACCACTGCCCCRCACCCTGTCTCGGGTACTCCTTCGTCAGCCAGAACCCTGTGCTGCCCGATCTGCTCGACCGGCTACCGGTCACCCTCTCCCTCGCGTCCGGCGCGGCCTTCCTGTGGCTCCTCGGCGGGGTGGCGACGGGTGTCGTCTCGGCGCTACGCCGAGGCACCGCCCTTGACCGGTCGATGATGGGCGTCGCCCTCGCCGGCGTCTCCCTCCCCATCTTCTTCACCGGACTGCTCAGCCTGAGCGTCTTCAGCTACGCCCTCGGCATCACTGCGCCCGGCGGCGCGAACCCGATGGACGCGAGCAACCCCCTCGACTGGGCCTACCGCCTGCTCCTCCCGTGGATCACCCTGGCCTTCCTGTATGCCGCCGCCTACGCGCGGCTCACCAGGGCGGGCATGCTCGAGACCATGAGCGAGGACTACATCCGCACCGCCCGGGCCAAGGGGCTCGGCGAGCGCGACGTCGTCATCAAGCACGGCCTCCGGGCGGCCCTCACCCCGATCCTGACCATCTTCGGCCTCGACCTCGGTCTGCTTCTCGGCGGCGCGATCCTCACCGAGACGACCTTCTCCCTGCCGGGCATCGGGCAGTACGCAGTGCAGGCCGTGACCAACAACGACCTGCCCAAGGTGCTCGGTGTGACCCTGATCGGCGCCTTCTTCATCATCCTGGCGAACCTGGTCGTGGACCTCCTGTATGCCGTCATCGACCCGAGAGTGCGAGCCTCATGACCCAGACCACCGACCGCACGGCAAGCCGCCCGGACACGGTGGGCATCGGCGGTATGGGCGCGCCGGCCAAGGATGCGTTCCTGTCCGTGCGCGACCTGCGCGTCCACTTCCCCACCGACGACGGAGTGGTCAAGTCCGTCGACGGGCTGTCCTTCGACCTTGCCCGCGGGAAGACGCTCGGCATCGTGGGCGAGTCAGGCTCCGGCAAGAGCGTGACGAGCATGTCCATCATGGGCCTGCACAAGCCGGGAACCGTCAACATGTCCGGGTCCATCCTGCTCGACGGCGAGGAGCTCGTCGGCGCCACGCCCAACCAGATCCGGGCCCTGCGGGGCAAGAAGATGGCGATGATCTTCCAGGACCCGCTGTCGGCGATGCACCCGTTCTACACGGTGGGCCACCAGATCATCGAGGCCTACCGGGTCCACAACGACGTCCCGAAGGCGACCGCCCGCAAGCACGCGATCGACCTGCTCAAGCGCGTCGGTATCCCCCAGCCCAGCTCGCGGGTGGACGACTACCCCCACCAGTTCTCCGGTGGGATGCGGCAGCGCGCCATGATCGCGATGGCCCTGTCGTGCGACCCAGACCTGCTCATCGCCGACGAGCCGACGACCGCACTCGACGTCACGGTCCAGGCCCAGATCCTCGACCTCGTCCGCGACCTCCAGAGTGAGTTCAACTCGGCGGTCATCATCATCACCCACGACCTGGGGGTCGTGGCCGAGCTGGCCGACGACATCATGGTGATGTACGCCGGCCGGTCCGTGGAGTACTCCTCCTCCGAGGAGATCTTCGAGCGACCGCAGCACCCCTACACCTGGGGCCTCCTCGGGTCGATGCCACGGCTGGACCGCGAACGCACCGAGCGCCTGCTCCCGATCAAGGGCACTCCGCCCAGCCTGATCAACGTTCCCTCGGGCTGCCCCTTCCACCCACGGTGTGCCTTCGGGGACCGCACCAACGGCCTGGCCACGAGTGAGCGCCCGGCGTTCCGCGAAACCCTTCCTGGCCACTACGTTGCGTGCCACCTCGACGACGGGGAGCGTGGCCGGATCTGGGAGACGGAGATCCTCCCGAAGCTGTGATCCCGTCACCGCCGCCCGACGAACCCATCGCTGACCCCACCCACCTGGGAGCCACATCGTGAACACAACGTCCGACACCACCGAGGCCACGCCGTCGCGGCCCGCGACGAGCGGTGATGCGCTGCTGTCGGTCACCAACCTGACCAAGCACTTCCCCATCAGGCGCGGGCTCCTGCAGCGTCAGGTGGGGGCCGTGCAGGCAGTCGACGGTCTCACCTTCGACGTCGCCAGGGGCGAGACCCTCTCGCTGGTCGGCGAGTCCGGCTGCGGCAAGACCACGACGGGTCGGATGCTCACCCGGCTGATCGAGCCCACGGATGGCAAGATCGTGTTCGACGGCCGGGACATCACGCACCTGTCGACAGGGAAGATGCGGCCGCTGCGACGTGACGTCCAGATCATCTTCCAGGACCCCTACGGCTCGCTGAACCCACGGCACACGGTCGGCACCATCGTGGGCGCCCCCTTCCAGCTCCAGAGGGTCAAGCCCAAGCAGGGCACCAAGAAGGCGGTGCAGGAGCTGCTGGAGCTGGTGGGGCTCAACCCCGAGCACTACAACCGCTATCCGCACGAGTTCTCGGGCGGCCAGCGGCAGCGCATCGGCATCGCCCGCTCGCTCGCCCTGCGGCCCAAGCTGATCGTGGCCGACGAGCCGGTGTCGGCCCTCGACGTCTCGATCCAGGCCCAGGTCATCAACCTCCTGGAGGACCTCCAGAACGAGCTCGGCCTGACCTACGTGGTTATCGCCCACGACCTGTCGGTCGTGCGGCACATGTCCGACCGCGTCGCCGTCATGTACCTCGGCAAGATCGTCGAGCTGGCCGACCGTGACGACCTCTACACGCGCCCCATGCACCCCTACACGACCGCACTGCTGTCGGCCGTGCCGATCCCGGACACCAGCCGCCGGACCAAGCGCGAGAGGATCCGCCTCCAGGGCGACGTCCCGAGCCCGATCAACCCGCCGCCGGCCTGCCGCTTCCACACACGCTGCTGGAAGGCCCAGGAGATCTGCAGCACGCAGGAACCACCCCTGGTCGACCTCGCCCCGCGGCACCAGGTCGCCTGCCACTTCCCCGAGAACGTCTCACCGGCAGCCCCCGCAGCCGGCGGGTGAGGTGAGGCTCGGCTTCGGTGACAGGTGCGGACTTCCTTGCCAGAGTGGGAGGCATGAGCCGACTGCTGACTGACGAGGAGATCGGGCGCCAGCTGGGCGACCTGCCAGGGTGGACCCGCGACGGTGACGAGATCTCGGCGAGCTACGAGGCGCCGGACTTCCCCACGGCGATCCGACTGGTTGACGAGGTCGCGATCGAAGCCGAGGGCATGGACCACCACCCAGACATCGACATCCGTTGGCGCACAGTCAAGTTCGTGCTGTCGACCCACTCCGAGGGCGGACTCACCCAGCTGGACGTCGAGCTCGCCCACCGCGTGGCCCAGGCATCGGCACGGCTGGGGGCGACCAGCGGTGGCTGAGGCCGTGGCCGCCGAGCTCGAGCCGCACGAGGGTGAGGAGCACAGCCATGGCATCGGGGCCCGCCTGAACTGGCTGCGCGCCGGCGTGCTCGGAGCCAACGACGGCATCGTCTCCACGGCAGGCATCGTGATCGGTGTCGCTGCCGCCACTGTCGAGCGCTCGACCATCGCGACGGCCGGGATCGCAGGGCTGGCCGCTGGCGCGATGAGCATGGCCGCGGGCGAGTACGTCTCGGTCAGCACCCAACGTGACACGGAGCAGGCCTTGCTGGACAAGGAGCGCGGCGAGCTGCGGGACATGCCCGAGGAGGAGCTCGAGGAGCTCACCCAGATCTACCAGGACAAGGGGCTCACGCCCGGCCTCGCCGCCGAGGTGGCGCGCCAGCTCACCGCCCACGACGCGCTGGGCGCTCACGCCGAGGCCGAGCTGGGCATCGACCCGGAGGAGCTGACCAACCCCTGGCACGCCGCCTTCGCGTCGATGGTGTCGTTCACCCTCGGCGCCCTGCTGCCCCTCGTAGCGATCCTGCTGCCACCGGTCGGCGCCCGCGTCTGGGTGACCGCGGTGGCCGTCGTGACCGCCCTGGCCCTCACCGGGTGGGGAAGCGCCAGGCTCGGCGAGGCGCCGCCGCGACCCGCGGTGCTGCGCAACGTTGCCGGTGGCGTCCTGGCGATGCTGGTCACCTACGGCATCGGCGCCCTCGTCGGCACCCAGGTCTGAGTCGCCCACACTGGCGCGACACCCGGCCTTCGAGCTGCGGCGGAGGCCGAACACCCGGCGGCGAGCAGCTCGCACGGGTGAGCACGCGGCACACGTGAGCACACGGCATACCTGCGGGGAATCCCCTCGATGAGTCTGGACAGGTGGCGACGCTCGCTGTTGAATGCGGGTCGTCGCCCACCGGGGCGACACGACCGCAGGGAGTCCGCATGAAGCTTCGCCGCGCACTGGCCGTCTTCGGCATCACCACCGCCATGGTCGGGGGCACGACCCTCGCCGCATCAGCCATCACCGGGGGCGACCTCGACGGCAACGCCCACCCGAACGTGGGCATGATCGCGTTCTACGACGGGACCGGACGGTTCCGCTGCAGCGCCACCCTCGTCTCACCGACGGTGCTGGTCACCGCCGCGCACTGCACCGACGGGACGGTCGGCAAGACCCTCGTCACGTTCAAGTCCGTCGTGGCAGAGGCGCCGCCGTCGCCGCTTCCCATCGCAGCCGACACTGCCGCGGGCTACACCTCCGCGGAGCTCGCGGCCGCGGGCTACCTCAGCGGCACCGCGCACACCCACCCGGGCTACTCGAACTTCACCGACCTCAGGAACTGGAACGATGTCGGGGTCATCGTGCTCGACGCCCCAGTGACCGGAATCGTGCCAGCCACCATCGCCCCGACGAACTACCTCGACAAGTACACGCCCAACGTGCTGAACAAGACGCTGTTCACGGCGGTCGGCTACGGCACCGAGGTCCGTCAGGCCGCCAGCGGTCCGCAGAAGCCGACGCCGATGTCCTACCCGATCGTGCGTCGGGTCACCGACGAGGTGGGCCAGAAGCTCACGCCGCAGGTCCTGCAGGTCAACGGCAACGAGAACGACCCGCGTGGTGGCGGTGGCACCTGCTTCGGTGACTCCGGAGGCCCGTCGTTCAACGGTGGCTACCAGGTGACGGTGACGAGCTACGGCTACACGAACAACTGCCGCTACCTCGGTGGCCTCCAGCGGATTGACATCCCCGTCGTCCAGACCTGGCTGCTCACCGAGTTCGGAGTGAGCCACGCCGGCTGATCCCGCACCTTTTTCGCCGAAGCGGCGGCGCCCCACGAGGGCGTCGTCGCTTCGGCGTCTACACATCGTGCTTGCCGGTGGCGACGGCTCCGACGACGGCATCGGCGACGGCGGCGACCTTGACCTGGGCGGGGGCGTGGGTGGCGCCGACTGCCCTGCCCGTCCCCGTGAGGGGGATGGACAGCCCGGCCAGGACGAGGGCGGTGGCTGCGAGGCGATGGCTGCGCTGACGGAAGGACACCGGACGCACGGCGGCTGACGTGAGGGGCACGGGACGGAGGGTGGCGGCTGCGGTGGTCATGGCTCCACCCTCGGTGGTCGGGCTCCGGCCCCGGTATGCCGCCGCTGTGGGGTTGCTGTGGACGTCACCCGGGCCCGCGTGGCGGGCAGACCGGACTCCGGCGTCAGTCGCCGAGCCGGTCGGCAAGCCGGTCGCCGAACTGGTCCGGGGGCGCACCGCGGAGCTGCTCGAATGTCGGCCCGGCGCCGGTCAGTGCCTCGATCAGGCCGGCGAGGGGGGTGGGCAGCGCAGCCATGTCCAGCGTCGCCGCCATCGCGGCCGCCATGAGCTCCTTGCGTCCGGATGCCGCACCGGCGAACCGGTGCACCTGTTCGTGGAAGCTCCCGGACACCCAGGCGGGCTGCTGGGTGAGCATGGCGAACCGCTGCGTGAGGCCGAGGTGGTCCAGCAGGGTCCGGAGACCGTGCTCGCCCAGGTCTCTCATCAGCTCGTCCTCGAGATCGCGGTCGCAGACCTGGAAGCCCCACCAGCGGAGCTCGTCCACGGTCGCGACGGCACACCCGACTCGTCGAAGGGCGCGGACGAAGAAGCGCGCCTCGGGGGCGTCGCACATTCCCAGCACGCGCGGGCTGTCGGTGGCCTCTACCGCGGCCAGCAGGTGCCGCCGGATGTTGGTGGCCCCGTGCATGTCGACCAGCTGGATGCCCTCGTCCGCGAGGCTGACCCCCGAGCGCTCGGCCACCACCCGCACGGCCGCCACGTCGCTGGCGCCCTCGAGCAGGACCCACACGCGACACCCCACGGGCACCGAGACGGTCATGGACCCAATCTGCCAGAGTCCCCACGCCGGGTGGCGTCCGGTGGTGACGTCAACGTTCGCAGACGATCCCGTCGTGGTCGCGGTCCTGGTACCAGGCGTACTCGGGGTCGATGCCGCTCCGGTAGGGGCCGTATCCTGCCGCGTTGGCCTCGCGGCAGGTGCCGAACCTGGGGTCGGTGCCGCCGGAGGTGGAGGGCTCGGGGGTGGTGGTCCGGCTGGGTGTCGAGGCAGCCTGCTCGCGGCCACCGCCGAGCGGAATGGCCCCAGCCTTGGGCAGTGGCTGCCCGGGACAGGCCGTGAGCACCCGCACCATGGCGTCCCGCTCCGCGGTGGTCACCGTCAGTCCGTAGCGGAGCTTCACCGCGATCTGGCGGGCCACGTAGGCGCAGCGGGTGGCCTTGCGCGGCGGCAGCCAGGTGGCGGCGTCTCCGTCACCCTTGCGCAGGTTCGTGGGCCCGTCGACGGCGAGCAGGTTGAGCGGGTCGTTGGCGAAGGCTGTCCGCCGGGTCAGTGACCACTGCTGGGCGCCCTTCTGCCAGGCGTCCGACAGGGCGACGACGTGGTCGATCTGGACGGCGTTCGACGTGCCCTGCCCGCGGACGAAACTGATCGTGGAGCCGGTGTAGGGGTCGTTCAGCGTGCCCTTGAGGACGAGACAGCCGTGGGTGCCGGCCTTGAGGGTGAAGCGCTCGAGGTCGCGGCGAAGGATGTCGTTGCGGGTGTCGCAGCCGTTGCGGTCGACATCGGCCCAGGCCTGGCCGAAGCGGGCACGGTCGTAGCCGGTCCTGGGCGCTCGTCCCTTGATGACCAGCGTGGCCAGCGTGGTGACCGCGGTGCCGGGTCGGACGGTCCTGCTCGGCGTGGGCGTGGCCTGCGGGGTGGCCCTCGGGGTCGGGTCCGTCGGGAGGAGGCCTGCGGCCGGCGTCTGCGCCGTTGGCTCGGCGCTCGAGGTCGCTGACGACGAGGAGGCGGCGACGGCGACGGTCGGCGTTGCGGACGCAGACGCCGGCCCCGCTGAGGTGTCGGGGCTCAGCGAGTCGGCAACCGCAGGGCCGCAGGCCGACACGACAAGCGCCGTCAAGAGTGCACCGGCAGCGGTGGGCCAGTGGAGGTCAGGACGGCGGATCATGAGGCGGGACAGGCACTTTCGCTCGGCAAGGTCGCAATGTCGCAACGCTAGGCGCGGCCGACATCCTTGTGGACCGAACGGGACAATCCTGCCCAAACAGACGATCCAAACCTGGCCGGACTCGCGACGGCGACGCCCGCGCAGCCCCTACTTCAGCAGGCTGACCCCGCGCGCGATGACGAGGACCGACAGCATGAGGGCGGAGACCGACTCGAGTGCCATCAACATCTTGGCGCGCGGCGACAGCGGCATGGTGTCCGTCGGGCTGAACGCCGAGGAGTTCGTCACCGAGACGTACAGGTAGTCGACGAACCCCGGCACCCACCCCGACTTGGCCGCCGAGCGGGCGGCCACCTCGTAGATCGCGTCGTGGTCCTCGTCCTGCGGGAAGCGGAAGTCCGCCACCGGAAGGCCCGGCCGTGCGGTCTGCGTGCGCTTGACGGGACCGCCGCGGTCCAGCTCCCAGTAGGCGAGCGCGAAGACCAGGACGTTGGTCAGCCACACCTGACCAGCGGCGAGCAGTAGTCCGGGTCCATCCTCGGCGGTTCCGCCCACCAGGGCTCGCACGAGCAGGACCAGGGAACCGGCGTTCGTCGCGGCGATGAGCAGCACCAACGCGATCGAGACCCTGCGCAGCCAGCGGTTGTCACGGGTCATCCGGCGCGGGTTGGCGGCCACGAGCGGGATGAACAGGACCGCCTCGAGCACGGGCACGGCAAGGCGCGGGCCGAGCACCAGTCCCGCAGGCAAGGCTGCGTAGAGGCTGATGGCCACGAGGACCGCCAGGGCTGCGGGAAGGCGGACCTCGCCCGGGTGCTGCTTGCGGTGGATCTGGGTGCTCACACGTTTGGTCTAGTGCCCCAAGTGACGAGGATCCGGCTGCCACACCGGAGACGACCGACGATTTACGCGGGCCTGACCTGCAGGTTTGCTGTTCACCCTGCTGCTCTTCGCCTTCGGCTGGCTCTGGACCAACCCGCGCAAGGTCCTCGAGGTGTGAGTCAGGCGGGTGGGTCCTCGGCATCCAGCGCCTTGCGGGCACCGCGTTCTGCCGCGGCCTCGATCTCGGCGTCGGTGAGCTGGTTGCTCTGTGCCGCAGCAAGGGCCTTGATGATCTCTAGTCCCGACGCCGCATCGCGGGCAGCGGCCTGCGCCGCGTTGCGGCCCGCGAGGGACCACTGCATGGCGAACTTGAGTGCGGAGCGCACGCTGACGGTCGGGTTGTCCGGGAACATCGGCGACGGGACGGTGTCGAAGTCCATCAGCTCCTCTGGGGTCGTGTCGACCTCGACTGCCAAGATGCCAGCCGCGTCCGCAGCCGGGATCAGCTGTCGGTCGAGCATCCGCTTGAGCAGCGCCAAGCCACCACACTGCTCGGAGACCGCCGTGGCACTGAAGTTGCCGTCCGACACGAACTTGCCGCGGGTGTAGTGGTTGGTGAAGCTCCAGAGGTACGGCGAGAGGACCTCGGGATGAAAGTCGCGATAGCCGAAGCCGTTGTACTCCTCGAGCTTGAAGAGCAACACGGGGACCGTCCAGGTACCGACCTCATGGAAACCGTGGCCCCTCAGGGCATCCTCGGCGCTCTCCTCCCAGGTGAAGGGAGGGTTGCCATGACTCGGTCGGCCCGGTGGAAACTGGACCGTCCGGGCGGTCAGCGGATCTCCGTTGTGCAGGTGGCCGTTGAAGCTCTGGCCCGACTCGAGGCTGTGGATGGCCGCCACGACGTACCAAGGGGTTCCGACCTTGTTGGCGACAGCTTCATAGCGGCTCTGGTTCGCGACCGCCCGGTCGGCGACCGCGTCGATCGTGGCCACCCGTGCAGCGCGGACGGTGCAGGACGCGAAGAGCTCGTTGTACTCCTCACGGAGGGCATCAGACAGGGCCATTGCCCTCCTCCACCGCCTTGCGGGCACCGCGTTCGGCCGCGGCCTCGATCTCGGCCTCGGTGAGCTGGTTGCTCTGTGCCGCAGCAAGGGCCTTGATGATCTCGAGCCCCGACGCCGCATCGCGGGCAGCGGCCTGCGCCGCGTTGCGGCCCGCGAGGGACCACTGCATGGCGAACTTGAGTGCGGAGCGCACGCTGACGGTCGGGTTGTCCGGGAACATCGGCGACGGGACCGTGTCGAAGTCCATCAGCTCTTCGGGTTTCATGTCATCCTCCTGTGCTGCGATAAACATGGCGTCTGCTGCCGCGAAAATGGCGGCTTGGTCGATGTCGCCGGGGTCCCAGTGGTCGTTGCCGGGCACCTGGCAGTGGCCGAACCACCCGGCCCTGCTGTAGTTGGCCCACGTCCGCGGCACTGGGTCGAACTGCGTCTTCGAGAGTCGGCCATTCCACTGGTCCGGAACTCCCCAGGAGTGGATCGCGCGCATCATGGCCCGGTAGCCGGGTCCTGGCTTCCACTCGTCCGTGAAGACCGCGTGTTGCGTCGTGACGCCGTGGGCGTCGGTGATCGGGCCCGGCCAGGCGATGAACTCGATCTGGATGTTGACGAGCCCGGACCCGTTGGTGCGACGCTTCACAGTCAAGTCAGGGTTGAGCTCGTTCGACAGAGCCCGCGCAGACCGGTCGAGCGGGAAGTACTGACCCAGCCGGTCCGTGACGGGGTCGTAGAGGAAGTGCGGCTCGGCTCTCTTCTCGGTGAGCACGTCATGCATGTCGTCGAAGAGCGCGGTTCCGTCAGGGTTCAACCCCGAGGGGCAGACGGTGACATGGGCAGTGACCTTGGGGTTGCCGCCTTCCATGACGCCGGAAGATCCCGAAGGTGTGAGATCTTCGGCCTCCGGCACCCGCCGCTCACCGTTCACGGTGGACACCAGCCGGTGGGCAGCCGAGCATGCACTCGCGCGCGCCCACGTGGGCGTTCCCGCCACCTGAGCCCGGTGCGGTGCGGTTGCACGGGCGTGAACTGCGTTTGCCCACGCTTCGACTCTCCACGCCCGGGTGAGCCCTGTCATCGCGCGTTTGGCGTATTTTGCGTGAGGGGCGTCGCCACCACACTGACTGTGCTCGCGACCGATCGACGGGGTCCGCTCAGCGACGGACCTGCACAGATGCGCTACACGTTGAAGCGGAACTCGACTACGTCGCCGTCGGACATGACGTAGTCCTTGCCCTCGATGCGCACCTTGCCGGCAGCCTTGGCCGCGGCCATGGAGCCGGTGGCGTCCAGGTCCTCGAACGAGACGATCTCGGCCTTGATGAAGCCGCGCTGGAAGTCCGTGTGGATGACCCCTGCGGCCTGAGGCGCCGTCCAGCCCTGCCCGATCGTCCAGGCGCGGGACTCCTTCGGACCGGCCGTCAGGTAGGTCTGCAGGCCGAGGGTGTGGAACCCGGTCCGCGCCAGCTGGGTGAGCCCGGACTCCTCCGCGCCGAAGGACTCCAGCATCTCCATGGCCTCGTCGGGCTCCATCTCCATGAGGTCGACCTCGAGCTTGGCGTTGAGGAACACCGAGTCCGCCGGTCCCACGAGCTCACGCAGCGAGGCGTGCAGCTCGGCATCGGCCAGCTGGTCCTCGTCGAGGTTGAAGACGTAGATGAACGGCTTGGTCGTGAGCAGGCCCAGGCTCCGCGCCTCGGCGAGGTCGACCCCGGCAGCCGCGCCCGCGGCATACAGGGTGTTCCCCTCCTCGAGCACCTTCTGGGCGAGCACGGCGTTGTCGAACGACGCCTTCTTCTCCTTCTGGATCCGCGACTCCTTCTCGAGGCGCGGCACGGCCTTCTCGAGGGTCTGCAGGTCGGCGAGGATCAGCTCGGTGTGGATGGTCTCGATGTCGGACGCGGGCGAGACCTTGCCGTCGACGTGGACGACGTCGCCGTCCTCGAACGCGCGGACCACCTGGCAGATGGCGTCGGCCTCGCGGATGTTGGCGAGGAACTTGTTGCCCAGCCCCTCACCCTCCGAGGCGCCGCGCACGATCCCCGCGATGTCGACGAACGACACCGTCGCAGGCAGGATCCGCTCGGAGCTGAAGATCTCGGCCAGCCGTTGCAGTCGTGCGTCGGGCAGGGGGACGACCCCGACGTTCGGCTCGATGGTCGCGAACGGGTAGTTCGCGGCGAGCACGTTGTTCTTGGTCAGGGCGTTGAACATCGTGGACTTGCCGACGTTGGGCAGTCCGACGATTCCGATAGTGAGGGCCACGAGGCCGAGAGTCTACCGGCGCCCCGCACGCCGACCGACCACGCAAGGGCAGGGGTATGCCGGTCAGCCGGCCTTCGGGGGCGTCGCCCGGGCGAGCTGGCGCGAGAGCGCCACCAGCCGACCCTCGCTGTCCCAGACCTCCGCGTCCTCCTCGAGGAAGCCTCCAGCCAGCGTCCGGTTCGTCAGGCTGACCCTGAGCCACCCCGGAGCGGGCCGCGCGCGCACGTGGGCGGTCAGCTCGAGCGTCGGGGTCCAGCCCGGCAGCCCGAGCTCGAACGCCACCGGAGGGAGCGCATCGACGGCCAGGAGCAGCAGGAGCGGGTCCGGCTCGCGGCCGTCGGCCATGCGCAGCCAGCCCCGGATCACGCCGTTGCCCGACGGCTTGCCGACCGCCCACCCGGTCGTCGCCGGGTCGAGCCGCATGTCGAGGCGCTCGAGCAGCGACGCGTGCTTGAGGAAGTCGGGCGGCGCCTGGGCGGCGGAGACACACTGGTCCGGTGGAGGCAGCTCCGGTGGCTGGGCTGACGTCGTGAGGTCGCCGTCGACGGACTCCAGGTCGCCATAGGTCGCGAGGAACCGGACCCGCTCGACCTCGCCCCCCGAGCCGTCTTCCTGGAGCAGGGACGCCTGGCCGGTCGACACCGCACGTCCGCGGCGCACGATCGAGGTGCGCACCGTCGCCGGGCCCGGGGCACCCGGCGTCAGGTAGTAGGCACTGATCGCCAGGGGGTCCGGATGGGCGGGACGGCCCGCATCCGCCGTGCCGAGCTCAGCGGCCAGGGCGCGGCCTGCGATGGCGAGCAGCACCCCGCCGTTGACTCCCCCACCGATCCGCCAGCCCTCGCCGAGGACGGCGTCGTAGGCCCCAGCCTCCCCCACCCGTGCCGAAACCGCTGTCCCCGTGTCGAACTCGCTGGCCCCGTTGACCATTCGCTGCTCCCATCCGTGCGCCGCGCGGCATACCTGACGTCACTGGAGGGTATGCCGCGCAGCCGCCCGTCAGGGCGTGGCCGTGGCCTCCGCCACGTCCGCAGGGGCCACCGACGCAGTCGGCGAGGGTTCGGACGAGGGGGCCGTCGGGTTCGTGCTGTCCGTCGGGCTGGTCGAGCCCTCCGGGCCGGTGGACGTGCTCGACGACGACGGGCTGCCGGTCGACCCCGTGGGTCCGGCGGTCGGGGACACCGTGCCGGCCTGGCCTCCTGACTGCGAGGTTGCGGACGAGGTGCCCGTCGAGGGCGCGGTCGGACTCGGCGGGTTGCCCCCGGCCGGGGCAACCCAGGCCGGGTCCTGCTGCACGATCGCCAGGATCTGTCGCTCGTACTCAGTGAGCCGATCCTGAAGCTCGCTGAGCGGGACGCCCCTGATGGACTCTCCGAAGGCCGCGATCTCCTTCCACAGCGCGCCGAGGTCGGCGGTGCTCTGCTCGGTGAGCGGACCGGAGAGGGTCACCACGAGCTGCGTCGCGAGCGCCGCGGTGACGCACTGGACACAGCTGTAGTTGACGGCTGCCGCGACGTTCTCCGGCACCACGACGTGGGCATTCCCGAGGACGAGGACGACCTGGAAGGCCACGGCCACCGTCTGGCACCCCGCGCAGGATGCCAGGGCATAGGCCTCATTGGTGTTGGCCACCGTGTCGCGATCCGCCCAGACGAGGGCGAAGGCCACGTCGTAGAGCGTGGACCCGTCCGTGGTGTTCACGGCCATGGCCTGGTTGCCGCCCTCACCGGGCGGCAACGGTCGGTTGAACGGGAAGACCCAGGTCGGCGGCTCCTGGCCGCCCCGGGGCTGACCGCTCCGCGGCACCATGACCACGGCCAGCTCGGGTTCCTCGGCCGTCGGCAGGGCGTCTCCCTGCGGCCAGACCGCTTGCCCGGCGCCCTCTCGACCTTCCTGCAGCGTGGCGGGCACTCCTGAGCGCAGCGTGCTCGAGACCGCGTCGGCCAACGTTCCCCGCTCGTAGGCCTGGACGGGCCGGTAGGTGCCCGGCTGCGGCCACCAGGACCAGGCGAGCCCGGCCACCACTGCCAGCGCGACCACGCCGGCGAGGGCACGCCGCACCGGACGGTCCTCCGTGGCCCGCCACGTGCCCGCGACGACCTGCCGCACGACCCGGGTGACGATGAAGACGACGCCGAGGACGGGCAGGGCGATGGCGACGATGGACAGCGCCCGCACCAGCACGGCGAGCAGGTCGCCGTCTCCGAGCTGGGTCTCCAGCCGCGCCCACTGCCGACCGACGGACGCCCACGCGGTCCCCGCCACCCGAGGGAAGCTCAGGACCATCATCACGAGGGAGAACAGCAGCAGCGGCACGACGACGACCACCCACAGGGTGACGACCGCCCGGGCCCACGGCTTGAGCACCGTGGCCTCCGGGTCGTTCCAGTGCCGGGGAAGCAGGCCCACGAGGGTCGGCTTGATCCGGTGGTAGAGGTCGGGCACCCCTGTGAGGTCGGCCAGGACGTGGTAGCCGTCGAAGCGCACGAGCGGCGCCAGCTGGCGCACCATCTGGAGCACCTGCGTCGCGATGATCAGGAGGATGGCATCCCATCCGGTGGCCCACCACACACCGAACATCGCGACCGCGACGATCGCGTTGAAGTAGAGGCCGCCGAGGTCGGTGCGGACCCGCCCAGCGCGACCCAGGCGATAGCTGTCGGTCACGTCGGTGTAGAACGCCGGCCAGACGAGGTACAGGCCAGTCCCCATCGCCCCTGGTGTGGCCCCGCCGTAGCGGGCTGCTGCGGCATGCCCGAACTCGTGGAAGCCAGCGGAGACGACGGTCAGGGCGAAGACCGCCAGCAGCAGGGCCGGCTGGTCGAAGGCCTGATGGGTGGCCGACGCGAGTCCCTTGTGGAGCAGCACCCAGCCGCACACCGCGAAGAAGGCGACCACGAGGACCACCACGACGACGGGGGCGAAGAGCAGGGCGAACGGGGCGGTGACTCGCCTGGTCGCCTCCGGGTCCGAGACGACGTACTTGAACCGCAGCGCGAGCAACGGGTTCGAGCGGCGCACCTCCGGGTCCGAGCCATCGACCTTCGTGAGGAGCCCGAGGGTGCGCAGCTTGCTGTCACACAGCGTCTCGACGTCCGCGGCGGAGACCTGACGACCGACGGCCTCTCCCACTGCCTCGGCCACCTCTGCCAGCGACCGGCGGCCGTCCACCTGCTCCAGCACGGCGTAGAGCAGCGGAGTGAGCTGGATCGTCTGGCCGTCGCCGCGGCGCACGAGAGCGGGCGCCACGCGGTAGCCAGACCCGGGCACCGCGCCGAGGAGCTGCACTCCGTCCGCACGCACCGGCACCGCACCCCCATCGGAGAGTGGGGGTGCGGTACCTGCGGGGGTCTGGTCTGGGGCAGGTGCCGGTGCAGCGGGGGCCCCTCGGCCCTCGAAAGGTGTCACGTCAGGAAGACTCCGCGCCGACTACTGGGAGATGTCCGACGACTGGTCGGTCGTCGCGTTCGCGTCGGCGTCGATGTGCTGCACGATGATCGCGTCCTGCTGGGCGAGCGCCGCGGCGTCGGAGTCGATCGACCCGATGTTGGCGGCGACCGCGGCGTCGATGGGCGCAGCCACGTTGGCGTTGGCGGCCACGGCCCCGGCGATCGGGGCAGCGAGGTCGAGGTCGGCGGCGAGGTCGACGTCGACGTTGAGCAGGTCGCCGTCGAGCGCACCGTCGCTGGTGACAGGAGCCGCCGCGTCCGTGGCTCCGCTCGCCGGCGTGGTCGCGTCGACGGGCGCGTCAGCCGCTGCGGCGTCCGGTGCCGCCTGGTCGATGGTCGAGTCCTGACCAGCGTCGGCCACGGCCTCGCCGGTGATGCCCTGGTCGATGACGACACCCTGGTCGGCGAGCGCCTGGGCCTCGGAGCCCACGGAGAGGACGTTCGCGCCCACCGCGGCGTCGATCGGCGCCGCCACGTTGGCGTTGGCGGCGACCGCCAGGTCGATGGGGGCCGCGGCGTCGAGGCCGATGTCGAGGTCGGCGTTCAGGTCCAGGAGGCTGATGACCTCCTTGTCGGGCAGGGCGGTGGCGCCCTCTGCGGCCAGGTCGTCCGCGGTCAGCGGCGGCATGCTCGAGTCAGTCATGGTGCACTCCGTGTTCGACGGTTTCCCCGGCCCGATGACCTTGTGAGGCTATCGGGCACAGTCCCTCAATGCACATCGAAGAGCCCTCTGACCTGCGGCGATGCCCACGGAGACGGCCCTCCCAAGACTCCCCCGGGCCGCCGCAGCGGCGGCTGCCGCGCGGCATACGCAGCGGCGGCTGCCGCGCGGCATACGTGGTCGACCTCACCTCACAGGGCCGGGAGTCCGTCCTCGAGGTATGCCGTGGGGCCCGCATGGACGGCGAGGAAGGCGAGCAGGCGCTGGTTGTAGGGCGCGACACGTTCCTCCCACTCCTCTTCGCCCGCGAAGTGCAGCGAACGAATCTCCCGGCGTTCCAACGTGGTGCGGGCGATGAGGTCGTCAGGTGCGACCCCGAGGTCGAAGACGAAGACCGTCGCGTCGGTCCAGCCGCGCCACGGCGGCAGCCAGTTGACCGCGAGCAGTCCCTTGACCTCCACGTCGATGGCGAGCTCCTCCTTGACCTCGCGCACCACGCAGTGGGCGGGCGACTCGGACGGGTCGACCACACCGCCCGGCAGGTCCCACTCGGCCTTGTAGGTCAGCTCGCACAGCAGGACCCGGCCCTCGGAGTCCCGGAGCACCCCCTGGGCGATGGCGCGCTTGGTCGGGAGTGAGGAGTTGAGCAGCGCGATGAAGCCGTCGCGACTGTCGGGTGCGGCGTCCGTGCGCAGCCGGGCCAGGACCATGGTGTCGCGGCGGTCGCCCGGGCCGGAGAGTGCACCGCGCGCGACCCCCTCCTTGCGCAGACCGGCCCGAAGCGCAGCGCGCACGCCTGCTCGGTCGGCATCGTCGACCCGCGCCTCGATGCGCTGCACATCGAGGGCTTCGAAGGTCCAAGCGACGGTGAGGCGCAGGGCGCGTTCGATGATGCCCACCTCGCGGTACTCCGCGACGACCGCCCAGATCAGGTCGGCGTCACCGGACCCGTCCTCGATCACCTCGATGCGCCCCACCTGCTCGCCCTCCCACACGACCGCGAAGGCGTGGTCACCAAGGCCACCGTCGTCCTCGATGACACGCAGGCTGAGGTCGTCTCCGTCCGTCAGGTGTGGGGTGGGCACCCGGCCAGCCTAGACACGGCTGTCGGCGCCAGGTGGGAAGGTCGGCGCATGGAACTCGTGGGCATCCTCATCCTCGGCCTGGTCGTCGGCGCGGCGGCCGGGTGGTGGGTCGCGCGCACCTCCGGCGCCGCCGCCCTCGCGTCGGCGCGCACCGAGTCCGACCTGCTGCGCGAGCGCGTGGTCGACCTCGAGGCGGCCCTCTCCGACGACGCGCAGACAGCAGCGGCACTGCTCCCCCTGCGCGACGCCCTGGCCCGGGTCGAGCAGCAGGTCGGCACCCTGGAGCGCGACCGCACCAGCCAGTTCGCCGCCCTCGAGACCACGATCGCCGCCGTGCGCGAGTCCACCACCGCCCTCGGCCGCCAGACGCAGTCACTGGCCGGTTCGCTCAACTCCTCGACGGTCCGCGGTGCATGGGGAGAGGTGCAGCTGCGCCGGGTCCTCGAGCACGCGGGGCTGCTCGCGAGGTGCGACTTCGACGAGCAGGTGTGCCGCGTGAGCCGGCACCAGCGTCAGGTGCGCCCCGACGTGGTGGTGCGGCTGCCCGGGGACAAGTACCTCGTCATCGACTCCAAGGCGCCGATGGGCGCGTTCCTGTCGGCCCAGGCGGAGGACCTGTCGGCGACTGAGCGCGCGACCTTCCTGCGAGCCCACGCGGCGTCCCTGAAGTCGCACGTCACGGCCCTGGCCGCCAAGGACTACTGGACCGCCTTCGAGAACTCGCCCGAGATGGTCGTCTGCTTCGTGCCCAGCGACGCGATGCTCGCCGCCGCCCTGTCGGCCGACCCGGCGCTGCACGAGGACGCCATGGCCCGACGGGTCGTGCTGGTCGGCCCGGGGTCGTTGCTCGCCCTGCTGCGCACCGTCGCCTTCACCTGGCAGCAGTACGCCCTCACGGCCCACGCGCGGGAGGTGATGACCCTGGGCCGCGACCTCTACGACCGGCTGGGCACCCTGGGAAGCCACACCATGAAGATGGGCACCGCGCTGCAGAGGTCCGTCGAGGCCTACAACCAGATGGTCGGGGCGCTGGAGTCGCGCGTCCTCGTCTCGGCACGCAGGATGCACGAGGCAGGGATCGTCGAGCAGCCGCTGCCCAGCCCCCAGGCGCTCGAGGCCGGGCCCCGGGTCCTCACGGCGATGGAGCTCATCGAGGCCGCCACCGCCGACGCGGAGCGTCCTCAGCTCGCCTTCGACGACCTCGACGCCGCACCGAGGTGGACCGGCAGGGAGTCCACCGCATAGACGATCGACTTGTCGCGGAACGCCAGGGTCTCCGGCTTCACCGCCAGAGCCAATTCCGGGAACCGGCGAAGCAGCCTGGGGAACGCGATCCGCAGCTCCAGGCGAGCCAGCTCGGCGCCGACGCAGCGGTGGAAGCCGTAGCCGAACGCCACGTGGGGCGACGGTGGCCGGTTCGGGTCGAAGGTGCCGAGGTCAGGCCCGACCCGGTGGTCCCGGTCCGCCCGGCTGAGGGCGGCGATCACGACGTCACCCTTGTGGATCCGCTTGCCGAAGAGGTCGAGGTCCTCCTTGGCGAACCGGGGGAAGGCGATCTGGACGACGCTGAGGTAGCGCAGCATCTCCTCCACCACCCGGTCGATCGCACTGTCTTCGTCGCGGACCAGCTCGAAGTGCTTTCGGTCCTGCAGCAGGACCAGTGAGCCGAGCGCCAGCATGCTGGCCGTCGTCTCGTAGCCGCCCGTGAAGACACCGTCGGCCAGACCGGCAACCTCCTCGTCGCCGACCTCGTCGCCCACTGCGGCGAGGATCCGGCCCAGCAGACCGTCGCCCGGGTCGGCCCGCTGCTTGCGGGTGGCATCGAGGAGGAACAGCTGGCTCTGCGAGATGGCACCGAAGGCGCCCGCGCCGCCGGCCGTCACGTCGAACCTGGCGTGGCTGAGGGTCATGAACCGCGCGCGGTCCTCGGCCGGCAGCCCGAGCAGCTCACAGATGACGAGGAACGGGATCGGGAACGCGAACCGCTCGACGAGGTCGACGACCGGGCCGCCGGCCTCCATCTGGTCGAGCTGCTCGTCGACGATCGCCTCGATGCGAGGCGTCAGCCGGTTGATCCGGCGCATGGTGAACTCCGGGGTGAGCAGGGTCCGCAACCGGGTGTGCTCGGGTGGGTCGCTGAACCCGAGCCCACCGACGCTCGCCCCTGCCGCGCCGACATAGGGACGGATGTCGTTGCTGAACCGCCTCTGGTCGGCCAGCACGGCCTTGACCTCTTCCTGGCCCGACACGAGCCAGATGTTCATGCCGAACATGTGCGCCAGCCGGTGCACGGGGTCCGGGGCCGAGGAGCCGATGCGGTGGACGGGGTCCAACCCGGACCGTCGCAACGGTCGCAGGAGCCGGCGTGGGACGGCCTCCAGGCTCGTCAGGTCGACGGGCCCGCCACCCGTGGCCCGGGCGACGAGCCGCTGCGTCAGCCGCGTTCGCGCACTCGTCAGGCCGATCATGGCTCAGACGGTACCCGCGCCGGGTCCATCTCGTGGTCACCATCGTGCTGGACAGCGCGCGTCGTGACCGACCTCTCGCTGCCCGGTCGTTCCTCGTGCGCCACCTCGGACGCGACCAAGCCCTTGGTCAGCTCGGCATCAGTGGAGCGAGCCGGCCTCTTCGAACGCCGCGTCGTGGCGCATCTTGTCGCTCAGGCCGCGGGCCTTGAGGTCGCGCCGGATCTCGTTGGGCAGCGAGAACAGCAGGCTCTCCTCGGCTGCGACCACCGGCGCGACGTCGGCGTAGCCGCGCTCCGCCAGGTAGGTCAGCACGTCACGGACGAGCAGCTCGGGGACCGAGGCGCCGGACGTGACACCCACGGTGGCCACGCCCTCGAGCCACGTCTCGTCGATCTCGTCGGCGTAGTCCACGAGGTGCCCCGCCTTGGAGCCGTGCTCCAGGGCGACCTCGACGAGGCGCACGGAGTTCGAGGAGTTGCGGGAGCCCACGACGATCATCAGGTCGCAGTCGGGAGCCATCTGCTTGACGGCGAGCTGGCGGTTCTGGGTGGCGTAGCAGATGTCGTCGCTGGGCGGGTCCTGCAGCGAGGGGAAGCGCTCCCGCAGCCGGCGCACCGTCTCCATGGTCTCGTCGACCGACAGGGTGGTCTGCGACAGCCAGACGACCTTGTCGGGGTCGCGGACGGTCACGTTGGCCACGTCATCGGGCCCGTCGACGAGCGTGATGTGCTCGGGCGCCTCACCCGAGGTGCCGACCACCTCCTCGTGCCCCTCGTGGCCGATGAGCAGGATGTCGAAGTCGTCGCTGGCGAACCGCACCGCCTCGCGGTGCACCTTGGTCACCAACGGGCAGGTCGCGTCGATGGTCTTGAGGTTGAGGGCCTTGGCCTCCTCGTGGACCACGGGGGCGACGCCGTGCGCCGAGAAGATGACCGTGGCGCCCTCGGGCACCTCGTCGGTCTCCTCCACGAAGATCGCGCCGCGCTTCTCCAGTGTCGTGACCACGTGCTTGTTGTGCACGATCTCCTTGCGCACGTACACGGGCGGGCCGTACAGCTCGAGGGCCTTCTCCACGGTCACGACGGCCCGGTCGACGCCGGCGCAGTACCCCCGCGGGGCCGCGAGCAGCACGCGCTTGGTGGGTCGTTCCGTGGCGTCAGTCATGGGTCCATCGTAGGTTGCCTCCGCACGGCACCCCAATCGCCGGTGAGGGTATGCCGCGTGGTCACCACGCGGCATACCCGAAGGACTGTCGGTGGCCACGTCCTAGAGTGAGCCGCGTGAGCGGCCCAGAACAGCGACCGGCGCTGCCCGAGAAGGCCGCAGACACCTCGGCCGAGTCGCCGTGGCCGGTGCGCCTGCTGAGCATGCGCATCGCCGTGTACGTCGAGAAGATGTCGGTCCTCTGGGTCGAGGGCCAGGTCGTCCAGCTCACCCGCCGACCGGGCCAGCGCACCGCCTACCTCACCCTGCGCGACCCCGACGTCGACATGTCGCTGTCGGTCGCGATCCAGGTCAACGCCCTCGACGCGATGCCGACCCCGCTGACCCAGGGCGCCCGTGTCGTGCTCCAGGCCAAGCCGGTGTTCTGGACCCAGCGCGGCTCGCTCATGCTCGACGCCCGCCAGATCCGGCCCGTGGGGGTGGGCGAGCTCCTCGCGCGCGTCGAGCACCTCAAGCGAACCCTCGCCTCGGAGGGACTGTTCGACGCCAACCGCAAACGACCGTTGCCGTTCCTGCCACGCACCGTCGGCCTCATCTGCGGCCGGGCTGGTGCCGCCGAGAAGGACGTCGTCGAGAACGCGCGCCGGCGCTGGCCGACGGTCCGGTTCGCGATCCGGGAGGTCGCCGTCCAGGGTGGCACAGCCGTGCAGGAGGTGATGGCAGCGCTGCAGGAGCTCGATGCCGACCCCGAGGTGGACGTCATCGTCATCGCCCGCGGCGGCGGGTCGGTCGAGGACCTCCTGCCGTTCAGCAACGAGGCACTGGTCCGCGCCGTCGCCGCGGCCCGCACGCCGGTGGTCTCGGCGATCGGCCACGACGTCGACACCCCTCTGCTCGACCACGTCGCGGACTGGCGCGCCTCGACACCGACCGACGCGGGCAAGCGGGTGGTCCCCGATGCGCAGGCCGAACGCCATGGCGTACGCCACTCCCGCGACCGCGGACGACGCGCACTGCACGCGCGAATCGCCAGCGAGCGCAGGCACCTCATCGCGCTGCGCTCCCGCCCCGTGATGGCACGTCCCGCCGCGATGATCGACGCCCGCCGCCAGGAGCTGGACGCACTCACCGACCGCGCGCACCGCCGCGTGCTCGCGTCCGTGCACCGCGCCACCGACCAGATCGCCCACCTCCGAGCCCAGGTGCGGACCCTGTCGCCGTTGTCCACCCTCGAGCGCGGGTATGCCGTGGTGCAGCACCGCGACGGACGCGTGGTCATGGACCAGGCCGACGTGACGGTCAACGAAGTGCTGCGGGTTCGGGTGGCCCGTGGTGACTTCGCGGCGAGCGTCGTCGGGCTCCCGGACTCCTCCGGTTAGGCTCCTTCACCATGGCCAAGGGAGCAGACAAGGCGACGGCGGCCGCCGTCGAGAGCGACAGCACCGTCGGGAGCGACGGTGCCGTCGAGACGGACAGTGCCCTCGAGACGGACAGCGCCTTCGACGACGTGGCGGAGCTGTCCTACGAGCAGGCGCGCGACGAGCTCATCGACGTGGTCGCCCAGCTCGAGGGTGGACAGCTCGGGCTCGAGGAGAGCATGCGCCTGTGGCAGCGCGGTGAGGCACTGGCAGCGCACTGCAGCACCTGGCTCGACGGAGCGGAAGCCGCCCTCACGCAGGACGACGCCGAGCAGCCCGGCCGGTCCGGCTGACCCGTCGGGGGCGCGGCGTCAGCCGGTCGCGACCGGCCGCAGCGTCTCGGCGAAGGCCGTGAGCTCTTCGAACGTGCCGGTACCCGTGACGATCGTGGTGAGCTCGGTGGGGGTCTGCGCCCGGTGGACCAGGCTGTTCTGCAGCTTGCCGCTGCGCACGTAGGTGCCCCACGTCTTGCCGGCGGCCTGCACCTCACCGGTCCTGGTGGCCCGGTTGGTCTGGGCGGAGACCCACTCGTCGCTCGCGTCCTTGGTCTGCTCGATCGCGATGTAGTTGCCCGTCGGCGACTGGTAGCCCGCGTGCCAGGTCATCAGGCCGTCCGTGGAACGCACGTAGCGCACGCTGGTCGCCTTCCAGCCGTCGGGCAGCGCCTCGGGCCGGTCGATCGGCCAGCCGCTCTCCCTGGCGACCTCGACGGAGGCTCCAGCGACGTCGACCGGAGGCTGCGACACGCTGTTGACCCGGGGCACGATGGCGATGAGCGCCGCCACGATCACGCCGATGACCACCAGGGACCGGACCATGTTGGCCGCGGAGCCGTTGGCATAGGAACTACGGGGTGCGGGCGCGCTCACACCCCCATCGTCCATGACGCGCACCGCTCGGCGCCAACCGCCCCTGCCACCGATAGGCTGCACGCGCTCACCCGTCGCCGTGTGAAGGATCGATGCATGTCCGAGCAGCACCTCCCCTCGTCCCTGCGCGTGGGTGTCGAGGCACCTGACCGCAACCTCGCCCTCGAGCTGGTGCGGGTGACCGAGGCAGCCGCCATGGCCGGTGGCCGCTGGGTCGGCCGCGGCGACAAGAACGGCGCCGACGGTGCCGCCGTCGAGGCCATGCGCGCGCTCATCAGCACGGTGTCGATGAAGGGTGTCGTGGTCATCGGCGAGGGCGAGAAGGACGACGCCCCCATGCTCTACAACGGCGAGGAGGTCGGCGACGGCGTCGGTCCCGAGTGCGACGTCGCCGTCGACCCGATCGACGGCACGACGCTCACGGCCAAGGGCCAGTCCAACGCCGTCTCGGTGCTCGCCGTGTCGGAGCGCGGCTCGATGTACGACCCCAGCGCCGTCTTCTACATGGACAAGCTCGTCACCGGTCCGGAGGCCGCCGACGTCGTCGACATCCGCCTCCCGGTCGCCGAGAACATCAAGCGGATCGCCAAGGCCAAGAAGGAGACCGTCGAAGACGTCACGGTGGTCATGCTCGACCGCCCCCGCCACCAGCAGCTCGCCGCGGACGTGCGCGACGCCGGGGCACGGCTGCGCTTCATCTCCGACGGCGACGTGGCCGGCGCGATCATGGCGGCCCGCGACGACACCGGCATCGACCTCCTCCTCGGCATCGGCGGGACGCCCGAGGGGATCATCACGGCCTGTGCGATCAAGTGCCTCGGCGGCGTCATCCAGGGCCGGCTGTGGCCGCAGGACGACGACGAGCGCCAGCGCGCCGTCGACGCGGGGCACGACCTCGACCGGGTGCTGTCGACCGACGACCTGGTCACCGGCGAGAACTGCTTCTTCGTGGCCACCGGCATCACCGACGGCGAGCTGCTCAAGGGGGTTCGCTACCGCGCGGGCGGGGTGACGACCCACTCCCTGGTGATGCGCTCCAAGTCCGGAACCATCCGGCTCATCGAGAGCCACCACCAGCTCGCCAAGCTGCGCGCCTACTCGTCCATCGACTTCGACCACGCGCGCGGGGCCTCGTCGTGACCCGCCCCCGCGTCCTCGTGGTGGGCGAGGCCCTCATCGACATCGTGATCGACCCGGACGGCGAGTTGGTGGAACACGTCGGAGGCAGCCCTGCCAACGTCGCGGTAGGCCTGGCCCGGCTCGACCACCCCGTCGACCTCGCCACGTCGCTGGGCCACGACCCGCGCGGGGAGCGCATCGCCGGGCACCTGGTCCGCCACGGCGTGACCGTGCTCTCCACGAGCCGCGGGGACGACCCCACGTCCACGGCCGTGGCTCGGCTCGACGCGTCGGGTGCCGCCACCTACGTGTTCGACCTGCACTGGAACCTCCCGCCCATCCAGCCCGCGGACGGTACTGGCCACCTGCACACCGGTTCGATCGGGGCCGTCCTGGCGCCCGGTGCCACCAGCGTGCTCGAGGGCCTGCGCACCATGCGTGAGCTGGGCACCGTCTCCTACGACCCCAACATCCGCCCGGGGATCATGGGCGACCTCGACGACGTGCGCGAGCAGGTCGAGGGCATCATCGCCCTCGCCGACGTGGTCAAGGCCAGCGAGGACGACCTCGAGCTGCTGTATGCCGGGCAGTCACCCTCCGAGGTGATGGCCCACTGGGGCGAGCTCGGCGCCTCGCTCTGCGTCGTCACGCGCGGCGAGCACGGCGTCGTCTTCCGCGTGACGGGGACCGGAGAGGAGGGCAGCGCCGCAACCGCAGCCGAACGGGTCGTCGACACCGTCGGGGCCGGCGACTCCTTCATGGCCGGGCTCATCTCCGGCCTGCTCGCCTCCGGCCTGCTGGGCGACCCGGGTGCGCGCGAGCGCCTCCGCAGCGCGACACTGGAGGACGTCCGACCGGCCGTCGCCCGTGGCACAGCCACCAGCGGGGTCACGGTCGGGAAGGCCGGGGCCTACGCCCCCGCCCTCGACGAGCTGTAGACCAAGGAGAACACCCCCAACCATGCCCGAGAACGACTTCGACTACGCGGACCTGTTGCCGATCGGCCCGGACGAGACCGAGTACCGCCTGGTCACCACAGAAGGCGTCTCCACCGTCGAGGGACCAGGCGGACGCACGTTCCTGCAGGTCGAGCCCGAGGCGCTGCGGACGCTCACCGAGACGGCCATGCACGACATCGCGCACTACCTGCGCCCCGCGCACCTGGCCCAGCTGCGTCGCATCATCGACGACCCGGACGCGAGCAACAACGACAAGTTCGTGGCGCTGGACCTCCTCAAGAACGCCAACATCGCCGCCGGCGGTGTCCTGCCCATGTGCCAGGACACCGGCACGGCGATCGTGATGGGCAAGCGCGGCCAGCACGTGCTCACGGCCGGCACCGACGAGCGCGCCATCGCCGGCGGGGTCTACGACGCCTACACCCGCCTCAACCTCCGCTACTCGCAGATGGCGCCCATCACCACGTGGGAGGAGAAGAACACCGGCTCCAACCTCCCCGCCCAGATCGAGCTCTACGCCGACACCGCCGAGGGGCACGAGACGGCATACAAGTTCCTGTTCATGGCCAAGGGCGGTGGCAGCGCCAACAAGTCGTTCCTCTACCAGGAGACCAAGGCGGTCCTGAACCCCGAGCGCATGCTCGCCTTCCTCGACGAGAAGCTGCGCAGCCTCGGCACCTCCGCGTGCCCGCCGTACCACCTGGCCATCGTCATCGGCGGCACGAGTGCCGAGTTCGCCCTCAAGACAGCCAAGTACGCATCGGCCAAGTACCTCGACGAGCTGCCCAGGGAGGGGTCCATCGCGGCGCACGGGTTCCGCGACACCGAGCTCGAGGAGCAGGTCCTCGAGCTGACCCGCAACTTCGGCATCGGCGCCCAGTTCGGCGGCAAGTACTTCTGCCACGACGTCCGGGTCGTCCGGCTCCCGCGCCACGGCGCGTCGCTCCCCATCGCCATCGCCGTCTCCTGCTCGGCCGACCGCCAGGCGCTGGGCAAGATCACCCCCGACGGTGTCTTCATCGAGGTCCTGGAGCGCGACCCCGCGCGGTTCCTGCCCGAGACGACCGAGGAGCACCTCGAGGACGAGGGCGACGACGTCGTGCGCATCGACCTCAACCGGCCGATGGACGAGATCCGCGAGGAGCTCACGAAATACCCTGTCAAGACACGACTTTCGCTCTCCGGTCCGTTGGTCGTAGCCCGCGACATCGCGCACGCCAAGATCAAGGAGCGGCTCGACGCCGGCGACGGCATGCCTCAGTACCTCAAGGACCACGCCGTCTACTACGCCGGCCCGGCGAAGACGCCGGAGGGCTATGCGAGCGGCTCGTTCGGCCCGACGACAGCCGGTCGGATGGACTCCTACGTCGACCAGTTCCAGGCCGCCGGTGGCTCGATGGTGATGCTGGCCAAGGGCAACCGCTCCAAGCAGGTCACCGATGCGTGCGACACGCACGGGGGCTTCTACCTCGGTTCGATCGGCGGTCCGGCCGCCCGGCTCGCCCAGGACTGCATCAAGTCGGTCGAGGTGCTGGAGTACCCCGAGCTCGGCATGGAGGCCGTCTGGAAGATCGAGGTCGAGGACTTCCCCGCCTTCATCGTCGTCGACGACAAGGGCAACGACTTCTTCGCGTCCACCATCAAGCCGATGGCCATGTCCATCCCCAAGCGACCGGGACTCCTGTGAACGAAACTCCTGCCCCCCAAGGGTTCGACGACCTCCTCGCCGCGAACGAGGCGTTCGCCGCCCGCTTCACGCTCGGCGGCTTCGACGGCATCGCGCACCGCGGCGTCGCCGTGGTCACCTGCATGGACTCGCGCATCGACCCGCTGCGGATGCTCGGCCTGTCCCCGGGCGACGCCAAGATCTTCCGCAACCCCGGTGGGCGCATCACGGCCAACGCCCTCGAGGCGCTGGTCCTCGGCGTGCACCTGCTCGGGGTCGAGCGCATCCTCATCGTCCCCCACACCAGGTGCGCGATGGCGAGCAACACCGAGGCCGAGCTGCGCGAGCGCGTCGGTGCCTCGGCCGGTCAGGACGCCTCGTGGCAGGGGTTCCACGTCATCGACGACCAGCGGGAAGCGCTGCTCGCCGACGTGCGCGCCGTCCGGTCGCACCCCCTCATCGGCGACCAGGTCGCCGTGGGCGGCTTCATGTACGACGTCGACACCGGCCTGCTGTCGCGGCTGGTCTGACCGCACTCAGGCGAGGGCGACCGTGACGTCGATGTTGCCGCGGGTGGCCTTGGAGTAGGGGCAGCGCTCGTGGGCGGCGTCGACGAGCTGCTGGGCGGTGCCGCGGTCGAGGCCCGGCACGTCCGCGACGAGGGCGACCGCGAGACCCACACCCGTGTCGGTCTTCCCGAGCGTCACGGTGGCGGTGACCGTCGAGTCCGAGGTGTCCAGACCCATCGCCGTGGCCACCGAGTTGAGGGCGTTGCCGAAACAGGCGGCGAAGCCGGAGGCAAAGAGCGTCTCGGGGTTGGCCTTGGGGTTCGCCTTGCTGCCGGGCTTGCCCAGCTTGAGGTGGACGACTCCGTCCTCGCTCGTGACGTGGCCGGCCCTGCCGCCCTGGGCGGTGGCCGCGATGGAGTAGAGCGGTTCGGTGAGTGACTCGTGGGGCATGGCGCTCGCCTTCGGTGGGGTGACGGGTGGTGACATCCTCGGCTCACCAACCGGTCGTGACAACCGCTGGCCGGCCATGGGCATTCCGGCGCGACGATCATGGTCGTTCCGCCACGGGTCCGTCCCGGCCGGTTCTACGCTGGGCGCATGCCGACGCCGCTGCGCTATCTCGTGATCGGCGGCGGGATCATCGGGCTCGCCGTCGCGGAGCGGCTGTGCCGAGAGCACCCTGACGCCCACGTCACGCTGGTCGAGAAGGAGCACCGCTGGGCGGCCCACCAGACCGGGCGCAACAGTGGGGTGATCCACTCCGGGCTCTACTACGCGCCCGGCTCGAAGAAGGCTCTGATGTGCCGAGCCGGCGCCGCATCGATGGTTGCCTTCGCCGAGGAGGAGGCCATCCCCCACGAGATCTGCGGCAAGCTCGTCGTGGCCACGCGCGAGGACGAGCTGCCGGGCCTGGCGCGCCTGCAGGAGCGCGGCCTCGCCAACGGTCTGGTCGTCGACAGGCTCACCGGGGAACAGGCCAGGGAGCACGAACCGCACGTCAGCGCCCTCGCCGCCCTCCACGTTCCCGCGACGGGGATCATCGACTACGGCGCCGTGTGCGAGGCCCTCGTGCGGCGCCTCGAACGGGCAGGCGCCACCCTCATACTGGGGGCCGAGGTCCTCGGTGCCGTCCGCTCGGCGGCCACGACCATCGTGCGCACCACGGCGGGCGACATCGCGGCGGACCTCGTCGTGGCCTGCGCCGGTCTGCACTGCGACGAGGTCGCGCGCCGCCTGGGCCACCAGCCCTCGGCCCGCATCGTGCCGTTCCGCGGCGAGTACTTCGAGCTGACGCCCGAGGCGACACCGCTCGTGCGAAACCTCATCTACCCCGTACCCGACCCGGACTTCCCGTTCCTCGGCGTGCACCTCACCCGTGGCATCGGTGGGCACATCCACGCCGGGCCGAACGCCGTGCTCGCGTTCGCCCGAGAGGGGTACGACTGGCGCACGGTCAAGCTGCGTGAGCTGCGTGACACCCTGACGTACCCGGGCTTCTGGCGGCTCGCAGCCCGCAACTACCGCGCCGGCTCTGCGGAGATCGCGCGGTCCCTGTCCCGCCACCGGTTCGCCGACAGCCTGCGCCGCCTCGTCCCCGACGTGCGCGACGAACACCTGGTGCCGGCCCCGGCAGGGGTGCGCGCGCAGGCCATGAAGCGCGACGGCTCGCTGGTCGACGACTTCCTGATCGAGCGGTCCGGGTCGGTGGTGCACGTCCTCAACGCCCCGTCGCCGGCCGCGACCAGCTCCTTCGAGATCGCCCGGCACATCGTCGGCCTTCTCGACGAGTCCGCTTAGCCAGCAACGCGTTTCCGAGCAGGTATGCCGGGTGGGGACCACACGGCATACCCACACCCGAACCACCGGGCTTGACATCGGGCGGTGATTGGTTGCATGGTTAGTTACTCGACTAACTAACCGGCTAACTGAAGGGGCGCCCACTGATGGACGACGGCCGGCCGATCTTCCTCCAGATCGCCGAACAGATCGAGAACTCGATCGTCGACGGGTCGATCGACGAGGAGAGCCAGGTCCCCTCGACCAACGAGCTCGCCGCGTTCCACCGGATCAACCCGGCCACGGCGGCCAAGGGCGTGACCCAGCTCGCGACCGACGGGATCATCTACAAGAAACGGGGAATCGGGATGTTCGTCGCCACCGGGGCGCGCTCGCGCCTGCTCGAACGGCGCCGGGAGGACTTCGCGCGGCAGTTCGTCGCGCCGCTCATGACCGAGGCGCACAAGCTCGGCATCGAGCCTGACTACGTGAGAAAGCTGATAGACGTGTGGGAGGAAGACCAGTGAGCATCATCGAGCTCGACCACGTCAGCAAGCGGTTCGGAGACGTCAGCGCCCTGGAAGATGTCTCAATTCGCTTGGAGGAGAACGCCATCCACGGCCTCCTCGGACGCAACGGCGCCGGCAAGACGACCCTGATGCAGATCCTGACGGCACAAGCCCTCGCGACCTCCGGCGACGTGCGGGCCTTCGGCGAGGACCCGTGGGAGAACGCCAACGTCCTCGACCGGGTCTGCTTCGTCAGGGAGGGACAGCACTACCCCGACAGCTTCACGGTGCGTCACGTCCTCTCGGCCGGCCGGATCTCGTTCGCGAGGTGGGATGAAGACCTCGCGCAGGAGCTCGTCGACCAGTTCCGGCTCCGGACGACCCAGCGGGTCAAGAAGCTGTCGCGTGGCCAGCTGTCGGCGGTCGGTGTCGTGCTCGGCCTCGCGTCACGCGCTCCCCTGACGATCTTCGACGAGCCCTACCTCGGGCTCGATGCCGTGGCTCGGCAGCTGTTCTACGACCGGCTGCTGGCCGACTACGCCGAGCACCCGCGCACCATCGTGCTCTCGACCCACCTCATCGACGAGGTGAGCGACCTGCTCGACCACGTCGTGGTGCTCGACCACGGGCGGGTGGTCGTCGACGAGGACACCGACGTCCTGCGAGGGAGCCTCGTCGTGGTCAGCGGCCCGAGCGGGGCGGTCGACGACTTCGCCACCGGTCACGAGGTCGTGCACCGAGAGAGCCTGGGCGGCTTCACGCGGTTGACCGTCCGAGGTGCACCCACCGGTATCGCCGAACGGCATGGGCTCCGCCTCGAGCCTGTTTCGCTCCAGCAGCTGGTTGTGCGCACCACCACCGGCCCACCACCGCACCCCGACACTCTCCAGCCCGACACCGTGATCCAGCACGAGGAGGCCCACCACTCATGAGTGCAGCCCTGAAGACCCTGCGGATCCACCTGCTCCCTGGACCGATCGCCATGTTCTGGCCGTGGATCATCCTGGCCATCTCGTTCTTCGCCAACCTCGCGATCTTCGGCCTCACCGACGTGCCCGTCGCCGACCGGCAGACCGGTGGTATCGCCTCGCTCTACGGCGTTGCGATCTTCGCGAACCTGTCGCTGTGGACGCAGGTGTTCCCCCTGGCGATGGGGTTGAGCTCCACCCGTCGCAGCTTCTTCCAGGGAACGTGTCTGTACGTCCTGGGGCAGTCCGTGCTCGCGGGTGTCGTGCTCACCGCCCTCCACGCCATCGAGGCGGCCACACACGGCTGGGGCGTCCACATGCGGTTCTTCGGTCCCTGGTTCCTGGACCGCGGCAACCCCGTCGAACTGTTCCTCACCTACACCGTGCCCTTCATCTGCGTGTCGGCGCTGGGAATGCTCATGGGCACCGTCTTAAAGCGGTGGGGGCAGACCGGGATGTTCTCCTTGTCGACGGCCAGCCTCCTGCTGGGATGTGGCGCGGCCCTGCTCGTCACCTGGCGCCACGCGTGGAACACCGTCGGGCGATTCTTCACCGACACCGACCCGTTGGCCCTGACCAGTGGCTACCCGCTCCTGCTGGCGGTGGCGCTCGGCGCGGCCGCCTGGGTGGTGCTTCGCCGGGTCACGCCCTGATCCCAGCTTTATCGGGTCTACCGGGAAGGGTCGGCTTCACCCCGAAACGGTTCCGGGGTGAAGCCGACCTTTGTCCCTAAACCCGATAAAGGCGGGGTATGCCGGGTGGGGACCACCCGGCACGCCTCGCCTCGCGGCGCGCGGTGTGGCGTCAGAGGGAGAGGCGGGCCTTGACGACCTCGACGAGACGGTCGGCCACTGCCTGGGCCTGCTGCTGCTCGCCGGCTTCGACCATGACACGGACGACAGGCTCGGTGCCCGACTTGCGCAGCAGCACGCGACCGGTGCCGGCGAGCGCCACCTCCTCGGCCTTGACGGCCTGCTGGAGCTCCTCGTCGGACTCGACGCGAGACTTGTCGACGTCCTTGACGTTGATCAGGACCTGAGGCAGGCGGCGCATCACGGTGGCCAGCTCGGAGAGCGGCCGACCGGTCTCGGCCACGCGGGCAGCCAGCATCAGGCCGGTGAGGACGCCGTCGCCCGTGGTGCCGTGGTCGAGGAAGATGACGTGGCCGCTCTGTTCGCCACCGAGGGAGTACGACGACGCCCGCATGTCCTCCAGGACGTAGCGGTCGCCCACCGCGGTCTGTCGCATGGCGATCCCCTCGCGCTCCATGGCCTGGAGCAGACCCAGGTTGCTCATCACCGTGGCGACCAGCGTGTCCTTGGCGAGGGCTCCCCGCGACTTCAGGGACACCGCGAGGATGGCCATGATCTGGTCGCCATCGACCTCGACGCCGTTCGCGTCCACCGCGAGGCAGCGGTCGGCGTCACCGTCGTGAGCGATGCCGAGGTGTGCACCGCGGCGGAGGACGGCGGCCTTGAGGTGGTCGAGGTGGGTCGAGCCGTAACCGTCGTTGATGTTGAGGCCGTCCGGCTCGGTGCCGATCTCGAACACCTCCGCGCCGGCCAGCCGGAACACCTCGGGCGAGACCGAGCTCGCCGCTCCGTGGGCACCGTCGATGACGACCTTGATGCCGTCGAGCCGGTTGGGCAACACCGTGAGGAGGTGGGAGATGTAGCGGGTGTGTCCGTCGGGCATGGTCACGACCCGCCCCACGTCGGCGCCGGTGGGGCGGTCCCACTCCTGGTCGAGCCGGGCGGCGATCTCGTCCTCGATCTGGTCGTCGAGCTTGTGACCGCCTGCGGCGAAGAACTTGATTCCGTTGTCGGGCATGGCGTTGTGCGACGCCGACAGCATCACGCCGAAGTCGGCATGGGTGTCCCCGGTGAGGAACGCGATGGCGGGCGTCGGCAGCACGTTCGCGTGGTAGACGTCGACCCCGGCCGAGGCCAGGCCCGCGATCACGGCGGCGGAGAGGAACTCACCCGAGGCGCGGGGATCCCGGCCGACCACGGCCTTGGGGCGGCGACCGGCGCGGCGGGCGTCGTCACCGAGGACGTGCGCTGCCGCCACGCTGAGCCGCAGCGCGAGCTCGGCCGTGATGTCGACGTTCGCGAGGCCGCGAACACCATCGGTACCGAAGAGTCGTGCCGTTGTGGGCATGGAGGGGAGCCTTTCCGACGATCAGGGTGCGCACCCGGCATACCTCGTCGGCCTGGCCCGGGCACACGGACGCAACTGGAGCGAACCTACTCCTGACAACGCCGCAGGCGGCACCCGAACTGTCGGGTGCCGCCTGGGGCGGTGCTGCTGGCAGGAGCCAGGATCAGCGCTTGGAGTACTGCGGAGCCTTGCGGGCCTTCTTGAGACCAGCCTTCTTGCGCTCCGGGACGCGGGCGTCACGGGTGAGGAAGCCGGCCTTCTTGAGCGCCGGACGGTTCAGCTCCTCGTCGATCCCGTTGAGCGAGCGGGCCACGCCGAGGCGGACCGCGCCCGCCTGGCCGGAGGGGCCACCACCGTGGACGCGCACGAGCACGTCGTAGGCACCGTCGAGCTCGAGCAGCGTGAGCGGCTCGTTGACGATCTGCTGGTGGACCTTGTTGGGGAAGTACGCCTCGAGCGTGCGGCCGTTGATCTTCCACTCGCCGGTGCCGGGGACGATGCGCACGCGGGCGATGGCCTGCTTGCGTCGACCGGTCGCGGCGCCGGGCGCCGTGGCGCTCGCGCGACGGGTGGGCTCGTCGGAGACGGGGCCCTCGGACTCGGAGGTGTACTCGGTCAGCTCGACCTCGTCACCCTCGACAGGGGTCTCAGTGTTGATGTCAGTCACAAGAAATCCTTACTGGGAGACCTGGGTGATCTCGAACGGGACGGGCTTCTGGGCGCTGTGCGGGTGCTCGGAGCCGGCGTAGACCTTGAGGTGGGTCAGCTGCTCACGACCGAGCGTGGTGTGCGGGAGCATGCCGCGGACGGCCTTCTCCACGGCCTTGGCCGGGCTCTTGGCGAGCAGCTCGGTGTAGGAGGTGCTCTTGAGGCCGCCCGGGAAGCCGGAGTGGCGGTAGGCCTTCTTCTGCTCGAGCTTGGCGCCGGTGAGGGCGACCTTCTCGGCGTTGATGATGATGACGAAGTCGCCACCGTCAACGTGCGGGGCGAACGTGGTCTTGTGCTTGCCGCGCAAGAGGATCGCGGTCTGGCTCGCCAGGCGACCCAGGACGATGTCCGTGGCGTCGATGACGTGCCAGGTGCGAGTGACCTCGGCCGGCTTCGGGGTGAAGGTGCGCAAAGTTCTGAACCTTTACATCGGTCATGTCGGGAAATGCGGTGGTCATGAGGAACTGCGATGGTTCGGTATGCCGTGTGCGCCCGAGGCGCACGGACCGCTGGGCGGTCCGGGGTGTCGCCTTTCGAGGGCGCACGGCACAACAGTGCTCAAGTTTACGGGCAACGCGCTGTGCACCCAAATCGCCTCTGACAGCCCAGAAAACAGCCCCTGACCTGCGGCGATACCCATGCACATTTTCCTTGCACACTACTTGTGCAAACGAACTGTGCAAAGGTATTGTGCACGCATGGCCACCTCCACCACGAAGATCGGCGACCTGACCGGCCTTCGGCTCGACGCCGCCGCGCTCAAGGTCCTCGCCCACCCCCTGCGGTCACGACTGCTGAGCGCACTGCGCGTCGACGGCCCGGCGACCGCCACCGACCTCGCCACCCGGCTCTCGACCAACTCGGGGGCGACGTCCTACCACCTGCGCAAGCTCGAGTCGGTGGGCCTCGTCTCGGACACCGGCGAGGGTGAGGGCAAGCGACGGCTCTGGCAGGCGGCCACCGACTTCCACACCTGGGAGGCGAGCGACTTCGCCGGCGACGAGGACTCCGAGACGGCGCTCAACTGGCTGGTGCGCGACTACGCCCGCCACTTCGCCCAGCAGTTCGAGCGCTGGCTCGACGTCCAGGAGACCTGGCCCCTCGAGTGGCGGGACGCGGCGGGGATGAGCGACAACTTCGTCGTCGCCACCCCCGAGCAGGTGGAGCAGCTGAAGGTCGAGCTCGACGAGCTCCTCCTCAAGTACCGCCGCGTGGGGCAGGGCAACCCGAAAGCACGGCGGCTGGCCGTCTACAGCGCCATCTACCCGCTGGACCTCGACCGGGTCCCGACCGGCAAGGACATGTCGTGACCGCCCTCTCCCCCACAGCCGCCAAGCGGGTCTTCCTGATCCTCAGCACGACCCGGTGGCTCCCCGTCGGTTTCGTGGTCGGCATCTTCACCCTCGTCGCCCGCGAGCGCGGCCTCACCATCCAGCAGATCACGCTCTACATGACCGCGCAGGGGATCATGGTCTTCCTGCTCGAGCTGCCGACGAGCGGCTTCGCCGATGCGCTCGGCAGACGTCCGCTCCTGCTGGTCGCCGGGGTGGTCAACATCGGCGCCGGCGTGGCCTTCCTCTTCGCCCAGTCCTTCTGGCAGTTCGCCCTGTCGGCCGGCCTGATGGGGGTCTACCGGGCGCTGGACTCCGGGCCCCTCGAGGCCTGGTACGTCGACACGGTTCACGAGCGCGAACCAGGGGCCGACGTCCACCGCGCCATGTCTGCCCAGGGCGTGCTGGTCGGGATCGGCATGGGTGGCGGTGCACTCGTGTCGGGTGCATTGGTCGCCTGGCACCCGTTCCGCGACTCGAGCGCGCTGCTCCTGCCGATCCAGGTCTTCGTGGCCTTGTGCGTCGTGCACCTGGTCGCCACCGTCGTGCTGCTGCGCGAGACCCCGCGCAGCGACAGCAGGATGCGGGCCCGGCTGGCCGACTCGGTCCGTGAGACGCCCGTGGTGGTGCGCGACGGCGTCCGCCTGGTGACCCGCAACCGCGTGTTGGCCGGGCTGGTCACGGTCGAGCTCTTCTGGGTCATCGGGATGATGGCCTACGAGACGCTGATGCCCCTGCGCCTGTCCGACCTCCTCGGCTCGGAGGCCAGGGCCGGAGCGTGGATGGGCCCGGCGGCGGCGGGAGGCTGGGCGCTGTTCTCGGTCGGGTCGTGGCTCGGCGGCCGCGCCGCCGACCGCTTCGGGCTGGTGCAGGCCGCCGTGCTCGGTCGCGTGCTCAACGGCCTCGGCGTCGTGGCGATGGGCCTGGTCCTCGGACCTGCCGCCCTGATCGCGGCCTACCTCGTGACCTACTCGCTGCACGGGGCTGCCAGTCCCGCGTACATGGGCCTGATGCACCGCGAGGCGAGCGCGAAGAACCGAGCGACGATCCTGTCCCTGGGCTCCCTCGTCATGCAGGCGGGCGGCGCTGTCGCGGGTCCCCTGCTCGGCCTCCTGGCTGCGCGCACGTCGATCGCCACGGCGATGGTCGTCGCGGGGGCCATCAGCACCCTGGGCTTCGTCTGCTTCCTCCCGGCCTGGCGCCGGCGGCACGCCCAGCCGGTCGAGGGGCGCGACGTGGAGGAGCGCGAGGTGGAGGGGCTCGACGTGGAGGAGCTCGAGGTGGGACAGCGCGAGGTCGAGGACGCCGCCACCACCCAGTGAGCCGGCAGGGTCGCCAGCACGGGAGAGGATGGGGCATGCGCAGGTTCCTGCTCGGTCTCCTCACCGGACTGCTGGCCGCTGCCCTCCTCCTCGCGGCAGGGGTTGCGGCCCTGGTGCTGTCCGTCCCTCACGACGACCCGCCACCGAGCCCGCCGCCCGTGGCGATCCCCGGCGCGCCGACGCGGCTCGGACAGGGACAGACCTGGCTGTCGACAGTCGCCCTCGACAGCGCCGCCGTCCTCACGGCTGACGGCCCGCTCACCGACGTGCGCGCGACAGGGCGCGAGGTGAGCCTCACCGAGCGGGGCCTCACCGCGGGCAGCCTGACCATCGACGCCGTCCTCCCCTTCGCGTCCGCCGGCGCGCAGGTGGGCGACGGCGTGGTGCTGTATGCCGCGGGGTCGGGCCACGCGGGCCTGCGCCGGACCGTGACGTTGCTGGGTCGCGACGTACCGGTGACCGCGACGGGCACCGTGCGCGCCGAGGACGGCCTGCTCGTGATCGAGCCGGAGACGGTGGACCTGGGTGGCCCGGACCTCCTCAACACCGCGGCCTCGGCTGCCGTGCGACGCCTCGTGACCGTCCGTCAGCAGGTCGAGGGACTGCCCCAGGGCATGCGCCTGACCAGCGTCGAGGTGGTCGCGGGAGGCTTCCGCGTGCACCTCGAAGGCCGTCGCATCGCGTTGGTCAGCTAGCCCCTCACTCGCTCGTCACCGTCGTGAGGTGCGACACCGAGTCGAAGCTGAAGGTCGTCGTCGCGCCGGCAGCAGGCACGGTCAGTGCGATGTTGGCCGCACCACCGCCGTCCCCGTAGCTCTCGGCGAACGACAGCCCGTAGGCCACCTTGAACTCGTAGTCGCCGGCGGGGATCAGCTTCGTGGACCACGTGAAGACACCGTCACCGTCCTTGTCCTGCAACCACGGTCGCATGCAGGCGGGCTGCCAGTCGGCGGAGCAGCCGAGCTCGGACTGGAAGGTGCCCGGCGCCGTGACGATCAGCCCCTGCTCGTCGGACGTCGCCCAGTGGGTCGTGGGGTCGTAGTAGAAGGTCACCTTGCCGTCGTCGGTGTCGTAGGAGATGTTCGCGCCGTCGCGAATCCCCTTGTCGCCGTAGTTGTCCGCCCAGCCGCCGTCGAGAGCGGCCTTGTAGGAGTAGGACCCTGCGGGGAGGGTGAAGGCCTTCTTCCAGATGCCGTCGTTGGGGTCGAACGCCAGCATGGCCTGGGTGCACGCAGGCATCCAGTCCTCCGAGCAACCCATCTCGGAGTTGTGCGTGCCGGCCACAGTGACGCTGGTCGGCTGCGTGGCAGGCCGGTCACCGTTGTCGATCACCGGCTGGGGCGGGTTCGCGACCACAGCCCAGGTGGAGTCGGCGGCGACCCGGCCAGCGGCGTCCTTGGTGACGGCGCGGTACTCGAGGTAGGTGTCGACCGGGAAGCCCGAGACGTCGTGGAACACGCGGAACGGAGCGTTGTCGTCGGTGCCCAGGGTCGTCCAGGTCGACGTCCCGACCGGCCGGTAGAGGAAGGTCGTCTGGGCGAAGGTGCTGGCCTGGACCTTCGCCGTGATCTCGGCGCGGCCGTAGATGCCGTGGCCTCCGTCGGCGCCGACCACCTCGGCCTGGACGGTCGGGACCGCGCCGGAGGTGGCGATGGCCTTGTTGGCCCGCCACACGCTCACCGTGAGCGGCGGGACGGTGACGGTGACCGACCCGTCAGCCTTCGGCTTCGTCGCGGTGTCGGTGCCGAACACCGGCGTGAACACCACCCCGTTGCCCTTGCTCCACGTCGGGAACGTGGCCGTGGAAGCCTTGGTGTCGTTGTTGGCCGCGACCACGTACTCGACCTTCTGCCCCGCGTCGATGCGGGACACCGCGAAGATTCCGGCACCGTCGGCGGCATACCTGTTGATCTGGGCACCGTCGGCGAGCGCAGGGTGCTTGGCCCGGACCTGGGACAGTGCCGCGATGTGCTGGTAGATCGGGTTGGTGGTGCCGTACCGGTCCATCGAGCCGTCGGGGCCGCCGAGCACCGTCTCGTTGTTGTAGAGGGCGACCTTGCTCGCGAACATGTCCTCGCGCGCGGCCTGGTCACCACCGGTGCTCACGAAGCCCTGCTCGTCGCCGTAGTAGGTGACCGGGTTGCCACGTGTCGTGAACATGAGCGAGTCCGCGAACTGGACCCGCTTGAGGTGCTCGGCCTCGGTGGTCGCCGAGTCCTTGAGGAACATCGCGACGCGGCCCATGTCGTGGTTCCCGAGGAACGTCGGCAGCTGGTAGGCGTTGCTGTCGGCGTCGGTGTACCAGTCGTCCTTGGCGAAGAAGTCGGCCAAGGTCTTGGCGGGCCGGCCCTTGGCGAAGTCGACGCCCTGCTGCTGGAACCCGAAGTCGAGGGTGGCCTGGAGCTTGCCGGCCGTCGTGTACTCGGACATGACCGCGGGGTTTCCGTCGAAGACCTCGCCGAAGGCGAAGAAGTCCTGCTTCCCGGCCTGCTTGGCATGGCCGAGGATGTCGGGGATGAACTTCTGCCAGAACTCGAGGTTCACGTGCTTGACGGTGTCGATGCGGAACCCGTCGATGCCGAAGTCGACCCACTTCTTGTAGATGTCGCCCATGCCCTTGACGACCTCGGGGCGCTCGGTGAACAGGTCGTCCAGTCCCGAGAAGTCGCCGTAGGTCGAGGACTCGCCGGCAAAGGTCGAGTCACCTCGGTTGTGGTACATCAGCGGGTTGTTCAGCCACGCCGGGACCTTGGCGGTGTCGCCGCCCGGGTGGAAGAAGGGCACGTACGGGAACGACGTGGCCGGGTTCATCTCCGGGAACGCCTTGTCGATGTAGGCACGGTCGTCGAAGGTCGTGCCCGAGGCGTCCTTGTAGGGGAACCTGCCCTTGGACCGGTAGGTGTACTTGCCGCCCTCGTAGTCGATGACGTCGGCCGTGTGGTTCGTGATGATGTCGAAGAAGACCTTCATGCCCTTGGCATGGGCCGCGGCGATCAGCGACGTCATGTCGGCGTTGGTTCCCAGGTGCGGGTCGATCTGCGTGAAGTCGGTGACCCAGTAGCCGTGGTACCCGGCGCTCTCCTGCCCCGGGCCGCCCTGCACCGCCTTGTTCTTGAAGCTCGGCGTCAGCCAGATCGCTGTGGTGCCAAGGCCTTTGATGTAGTCGAGCTTGCTCTCGACGCCCTTGAGGTCGCCACCGTGGTAGAAGCCCTTGGCGGTCGGGTCCAGACCCGTCGTCAAGGGTCCACCCGTCAACCCTCCGGCGTCGTTGGCCGTCGAGGCGTTGGCGAACCGGTCGGCCATGACGAAGTAGAAGCGCTCACGCGTCAGGGAGGAGCGCAAGGAGCTCTTCGCGTATGCCGCGTCGGCGGCCGTCGTGCCCCCGGCCAGGTCCGCGGGGGCGAAGGAGACCACGTGGCTCGTGTCGTCGTAGCTGAACGCCACCCGCATCGGGCTGAGCAGCTTGAGCGAGAGGTTCGCCCCGTCGGGCTTGCCGTCCACCCCGTAGTTGACCGCCCACGAGTCGTTGATGGCGACCTTGAAGGCCCACGTCCCCGCTGGCACGGTGAAGGTGCTCGCATAGGTGGCAGTGGTGCCGACCCGGGCCAGCTTGGAGGCGTCGCACGGAGGCGACCAGTCCTCGAAGCAGCCGAGCTCGGTCTGCAGGTCTCCGACGAGGGTGACCGTTGCGGTCGGTGGCACCGCCACCGCGGGAGACCCCGACACCACCCCCGAACCGATCGCGAGGGCTGCACCCAGCAGCACGGCATACAGACGGCGTGGACCTGGCATGTGATGCTCCTCCGAGGTCGCGGCGCGACTCCTTCGGCGCGCTGCGGTGCCTCGCACGCTAGCTGCGAAAACCTTTACACGCATCCCCACGGTGACGCTCCGTGGGGGCCGGTTCAGCGGGCGCGGACGACCCGGCCCTCGTCCCAGACCGGTTCGTCCGATTCGTACACCCGCCCGTCGGCACCGAAGACCAGGAACCGGTCGAAGCCACGGGCGAACCATCGGTCGTGGGTGACGGCGATGACGGTCCCCTCGAACGCCTCGAGCCCCTCCTCGAGGGCCTCGGCCGAGTGCAGGTCGAGGTTGTCGGTCGGCTCGTCGAGCAGCAGGCAGGTCGCGCCGGACAGCTCGAGGAGCAGGATCTGGAACCTCGCCTGCTGGCCGCCCGAGAGCGACTCGAAGGTTTGCTCGCTGGCGCGGGCCAGACCGTACCGGTCGAGAACCCGGGCCGCCTCCTCGCGGGGACGTCCGGTGCGGTGCTCGTCGCCGCGGTGCAGGATCTCGAGCAGGGTCCGGCCGACGAGGGCCGGCTGCTCGTGGGTCTGGGCGAACCAGCCGGGCCGCACCCTCGAGCCCAGCCGCAGGCGACCCGTGTGCGTCACCGACACCGGCTGGATGTCGCCGACCGGGCGGTGCTCGGCGTCCGGATCGCTCCCGCCGGCGGCCACGAGGCGCAGGAAGTGCGACTTGCCCGAGCCGTTGCTGCCCAGGACCGCGACCCTCTCGCCGAACCAGATCTCGAGGTCGAACGGCTTCATCAGGCCGGTCAGCTCGAGCCGCTCGGCGATGACGGCTCGCTTCGCGGTGCGACCACCCTTGAGCCGCATGTTGACGTTCTGGCGCAGGGGCGTCTCCTGCGGGGGCCCGACCTCCTCGAACTTGCGCAGGCGCGTCTGGGCGGCGTGGTAGCGCGGCGCCATCCCGTCGTTGTACTTGGCCTTGACCTTGAGCATCTGCACCAGGTCCTTGATCTTCTGATGCTCCTCGTCCCAGCGCCGACGCAGCTCCTCGAGGCGTGAGTTCCGGTCCTCGCGGGCCTGGTGGTAGGTCGCGAACCGGCCCGGGTGGACCCACAGGGTCGAACCGGCCCCGCCTGGTTCGAGGGTGGCGACCCTCGTCGCCACGCGGTTGAGCAGCTCCCTGTCGTGGCTGACGAACAGCACGGTCTTCGGCGAGGCGATGAGCTGGTCCTCCAGCCACCGCTTGGCCGGCACGTCGAGGTAGTTGTCCGGCTCGTCGAGCAGCAGCACCTCCTCGGGGCCGCGCAGCAGCGCCTCGAGGACGACCCGCTTCTGCTCTCCACCTGACAGGGTGGTGACCTTGCGCCACTGGGCCTTGTCGAACGGCATACCAAGGGCTGCGACGGTGCAGACGTCCCACAGCGTCTCGTAGTCGTAGCCGCCCACGTCGCCCCACGCCACCAGTGCGTGGGCGTAGGCCATCTGGTCGGCCTCGCTGTCACGCTCCATCATCAGCAGCTCGGTGCGGTCGATCTCGGCCGCAGCCTCGCGCACCGGCGCCGGCGCCACGGAGAGCAGCAGGTCACGCACCGTCGACTCGTCGCGCACCTGGCCGACGAACTGGCGCATCACGCCGAGGCCCCCGGAGCGGGTCACCGCCCCCTCGTGGGCCACCAGGTCCCCGGCGATGATCCGTCCGAGCGTCGTCTTTCCCGTGCCGTTGGGACCGATGAGCGCGACCTTGGCACCCTCTCCCACCCTCAGCGAGACGTCGCTGAGCAGCGGCCTGCCGTCGGGCAGGGTGAAGTTCACGGTGTTGATGTCGAGGTGTCCCACGGGGTCAAGGGTGCTCTACGCGGCCACCGCACGTCATCTCAGTTGTCTGGCTGGGCGAACCAGCACAAAGGGACTAGACGACCTTAAAGGCTTGGCCAAGTTGGTCAGGGGCACTGCGGCCGGCCCCCGATGATGGGCGAGGTCGTCGAAAGGACAACGTGTGCCACGCCCCGCATCTCCCCTCCGCCTCATGGCTAAGGTCGCCCTCGTGGCGATCGTCGGTGCCGTCGGTGTGACGGTGGCAGGTCAGGCAATGGCTGCCCCGCTGACCGCGGTCGACCGCTCGGGTCGCCCTGCGGCCGCACGAGCCATGTGGGTCTGGGACACCTCCGACCCACAGGCGGTCGTCACCCTCGCGACGGCCCGCAGGATCGGCCAGCTGTATGCCGCCGTGCCCCCGCACGTGGACACCTCGCCGAAGCTCGCCGAGCTGCAGCAGCTCGTCGCCCTGGCCGACGCGGCCGGCTTGCGCGTCGACGCCCTCGGCGGCGACCCGGGATGGGTCGACAACCCGGCGTGGGTGGTCACCAACTGGCTGCGACCGACGCTCGCGACCGGACTGTTCACGGGTCTCCACGTCGACATCGAGCCCTACACGACCCCCGCCTGGACGAAGAACCGCAAGGCCGTCATCACGAAGTACCTCGCCACCCTCGACACCCTGCGCACCGCCGCGGCGGGCACGGCGATCGAGGCGGACATCCCCTTCTGGTTCGACGAGGTCGCCGCGAACGGCTCGACGCTGGACCGCGAGATCATGCGACGCACCGATGCGGTCGCCGTGATGGCCTACCGCAACCACGCCGACGGACCGGACGGCACGATCGCCCTGGCCTCGGCCGAGGTGGCGGCGGGCGCCCAGCTCGGCCGCCCGGTGCGGATCGGCCAGGAGACGAACGTCCTGGGCGTCGACCCCACCGAGGTCAAGCAGACCTTCGCCGGGATGACCCGCACCCAGATGGAGGTCCAGCTGGCTGCGGTCACGGCGGCCTTCTCGACGTCGCCCACCTTCGCCGGTCTGGCGATCCACGACTCACGCGGCTACGCGTCCCTGGCTCCCTGAGCCCCGGGGCGAGCCGGCCTGCTCCCGCGTGGCTGGCTCGCCCCCGCACCCTCACCCTCACCTGGCGAACCGCACGCGACAGGGGCCCCTCAGGGGTCGCCGCTGAGCAGCATCCGACACCACAGGTCGTCAAGGTGGGCGGCGTAGCGCTGCGCCGACCAGCCGCGTGAGTCCAGGAGCAGCCAGTACTCCGGCCCGTTGGTCGACCAGACGATGTCGGCGACCTCGCGGTCGGTCAGGTCGGCCCGCAGGTGACCGGTCGACCGGAGGTCCGCGGCGAAGAGCAGCATGTTCGCTGCCCTCCGCTCCACGAGCCGGTCCCACGCCTGCGCGCACTTCTCGTCGGCGTCGCCCGCGCGACGCAAGGCGTCGATGAGCGGCGCCGTCCGCGGCATCAGCCGACCGAGCGACGCGGCATACACGGCGATCTTGGCCCGGCCCGACGGCGCAGCCCGCACCGCGCGGACGTAGTCGCGCTGCTCTGCCGGGATCGGCTCGTCGGAGGAACCCAGCACCATGTCGATCACCGCCACCATCAGCTCGGGCTTGCGCCCGACGCTGGCGTACACGGTGTCGACCGACACCCCTGCACGGGCGGCGATCTGAGCCACCGTCGTGGCGGCATACCCGTTGTCCGACAACAGGTCTCGCGCCGCCGCCAGTACCTCGCGGCGGGTGCGGGCAGCCCGCTCGGCGCGGACGGGCGAGGTGTAGCGCCGAGGCTTGACGGAGTCGCTCATCGGGCATACCTTACCAATATTCGCCCGAATCCGTTTCGGATGAATATTCGGGAGGAAACCCCATGACCGAGAAGTCGACGCCCGCCACGGCCCCCACCGCCACCGCTACCGCCACTGCCACTGCCACCGCCACCGAGCGCGACGACGAGGCCATGCCACAACCCCGGGCGGTCTTCCGGCGCCAGGGAGATGCGCGCGGCACCTGGGCCATGGGCTCGCTATTCGAGCACCTGCTGACGGCGCAGGAGTCCGGGGGCAAGCTCGGCGTTGCCCTGGTCACCCAGCCTCCGGGCATCGCGACACCCCTGCACCGCCACCACCGTGAGGCGGAGGCGTTCTACCTCCTGGACGGCAGCATGACCTACCGCGCGGGGGACGAGGTCTTCCACCTGACCGAGGGTGACTTCATCTGGTTGCCGCCGATGCTCCCCCACGCTTTCCGCGTCACGGGCGACCGGCCGGTGCGCTTCCTCGGGCTGGCCGACCCCGGTCACCTCTTCGGCCTCTACGACGAGGTCGGCCTGCCGGCCGGCGAGCTCCGCCTGCCGGGCGCTGACGGGCGACCCATGGCGGAGGAGATCCCGCGCTGGAACGCCGTCGGGCCGAAGTACGGACTCGAGGTGGTCGGGCCGCCGCTGCCCGAGGACGCCTGAGCCAAACCCGAGTGCGCGGGTCAGTCGAGGGTTCGCCTGACCCGCGACTCCCTGGCGCGGACAGCCAGCCCCGGGTCGTCGGGATAGACGACCTCCTCGAGCGAGAGACCGTGCGGCGGCATCACCACGACAGCGGCGTCCCGGACCGCCGCCCGCATCACCTCGGCCGGCCAGTCCACCGGGCGGCGTCCCTCGCCCACCGGCACCACGGCCCCCACCAGTGAGCGCACCATGGAGTGGCAGAACGCGTCAGCCACCACCGTCGCCTCGAGCGTGCCGTCGTCGGCTCGCCGCCACGAGTAGTCGAGCAGGGTCCGCACCGTGGTCGCGCCTTCCCGCCTCTTGCAGAACGCCCCGAAGTCGTTCAGCCCCAACAGCTTCTGTGCCGCCGCGTGCATGGCGTCGACGTCGAGGGTGCGCTTGGTGACAACCGTGTCGCGGCGACGAAGCGGGTCCGCCAGCTCCGGTCGGTCGGCCAGTCGGTAGAGGTACCGCCGCTGCAGCGCCGAGAACCGCGCGTCGAAACCCTCGGCGGCGACGGCCACTGCCCGCATGCCGATGTCGATCGGGAGTATGCCGCGCAGCCGGCTCAACGCCGCCTCCTCGGGAGTGCGGGTCGAGCGACCTGGCAGCTGCGCCCAGCCGGCCGGCTCCGGGTCGAGGTGTGCCACCTGACCGCGCGCGTGGACCCCGGCATCCGTGCGCCCAGCGACGGTCAGCCGCACCGGCTCCTCGGCGCGCAGGATGGTGCTCAGGGCAGCGGACAGCACGCCTTCCACGGTGCGCAGGCCCGGCTGGGCCGCCCATCCGGAGAAGTCGGTGCCGTCGTAGCCGAAGTCGAGCCGGATCCGCAGGGGCGCAGTCGTCGGCTCCCCCTGCTGCTCGTCCATACGTCAAAGCCTAGCCACGCGCGAGGGTTGGCCCCCGCCTGACCTGACGTCTGCCAGAGTGGCCGAGTGAGGAGTGCCACCGCCCCGCTGCCGACCACCGCCGCGCTGCCCCGACACCGCGCAGCGGTCGCCGCCGCCTTTGCCGTGCAGGGCCTGCTGTTCATCTCGCTGACGACGCGGCTGCCGAGGTTCCAGACCATCTGGGACCTCTCGGAGCTGTTCGTCTCGGGCCTGCTGCTCATGGTGGTGCTGCTCGCCGGCGCTGGGTCCGCCCTCGCCGAGCTGGCGGCCACCCGCATGGGCAGCGCCGGCACGCTGCGGGCCGGGTTCGCCCTGCAGGCAGTGGGCCTGGGTGCTGTCGCGGTGGCGCCGCAGCGTGCCGTCTTCGTGGCGGGCCTGGCGGTCTACGGCCTGGGGCTGGGAGCGGTCGACGCGGCCTCCAACATGCAGGCGGTGGCGGTGGAGCACCGCTACGGCCGCACCATCCTGCCGTCCTTCCACGGCGCCTGGACCGCGGGCGGGATCGTGGCGACGCTCGTCACGATCGCCGTGACCCGACTCGGACTGGTCACCGGCCTGCTGCCGCTCTGTGTGCTCGCCCTCGGACTGCTCGCGGCACCCCTGCTGCCCACGAGTGCCGACGCCCCCGCCACTGCCTCGGACAGCCCCGCCCTCGAGGTGCCCTGGCGCAAGATAGCCCTGCTCGGCGCCGCGATGGTCCTCTTCTACATGGTCGACACGGCAGCCACCACGTGGGGGCCGGTCTTCCTCAAGTCGGTGCACGATGCCCCTGACTGGTTGCTCCCCCTCGCGACCCTTCCCTACCTCGTGGCGAGCCTTGGCACTCGGCTCGCCGGCGACGCCGCGGTGGCCAGGGTCGGGGCGGTGCCGCTGCTGCGGATCGGTGCACTCGTCGCCTGCGCGGCGCTGGCCGTCATCGTCTTCTCGCCGTCGTGGCCCGTCGCCGTGCTGGGCTTCACCGTGCTCGGCGGCTCGGTGGCGGTGATCGCTCCCCTGTCCTTCTCCGCGGCGGCAGTCGTGGCCGGCGGTGGGCTCGACCCCGAGGCGCGCCGCGCGCGGGTGGACGCGGTCATCGCCCGGTTCAACCAGTTCAACTACGTCGGCGGCCTGCTCGGCGCGGTCCTCACCGGCGTCGTCGGCTCCGACTCCCTGCGGCCGGGTTTCGCCGTGCCGATGGTCCTGATCCTGGCCATCCTCCCGCTCGCCGGCGCCTTCCGCGCAGAGCCGGCCCCCCGGCATACCTGACGCGGTCGACGGCAGTCCTGACGCGCAGGACGCCCGCACTTGTTGCCACACGCACGTCACCAGACCCCCGAAACAGCCCCTCCGTGACCGCCACCCAGCAACAAGTCACAGGACGCCCGCACTTGTTGCCGGACGCACGTCACCAGGCCCCCGAAAAAGCCCCTCCGTGACCGCCGTCTGGCAACACGTCGCAGAGCGCCCGCACTTGTTGCCCCACGCACGTCACCAGACCCCCGAAACAGCCCCTCCGGGACCGCCACCCGGCAACAAGTCGCAGGACGCCCGCACTTGTTGCCGGACGCTCGTCAACGGACCCCCGAAACAGCCCCTCCGTGACCGCCGTCCGGCAACAAGTCACACGAGAAGCGGGCCGCCCACCCCGAAGGGTGGACGGCCCGCACGTGCTGCAGCGGCCTGGGTCAGGCGCCGGCCTTCGTGAAGCCAGCGCCCTCGGCGTCGGCAGCAGACTTGAACCAGAACTCGGCCACCGTCTGGTCGAACCACTGACCGTCGGCCTCGTGGTACTTGCCGGAGTCGGCGTTGCCCTTGACGGTGTACTCCGCGTCGGGGGACGAGCCGTCCTCGTTGGCGGCGACGGCGCCGGCCGGGACCTCCTTGGCCGAAGCCTCGGTGGTCTCGGTCGCCTCGGTGGTCTCCTCGGCCTCGACCTTGGCCTCGTCCTCCGCAGCCTTGGTCTCGGCAGCAGCCTCCTTGGCCTCGGCCTGCTTGGCGGAGCGCTTGGTGGCGGCCTCCGCCTCCTTGACGGTCGCCTTCTTGGCCATCGGCTCGCGGACGAGCTCGATCACGGCCATGGGGGCGTTGTCACCCTTGCGGGCGCCGATCTTGGTGATACGGGTGTATCCGCCGGGACGCTCGGCCATGTCGGGCGCGATCTCGGTGAAGAGACGGTGCACGACACCCTTGTCGGAGATGACCGACAGGACGCGACGACGGGCGTGCAGGTCACCGCGCTTGGCGAACGTCACGAGACGCTCGGCCAGCGGGCGCAGGCGCTTGGCCTTGGCCTCGGTGGTGGTGATCGAGTCGTGCTCGAACAGCGACTGCGCCAGGTTGGCCAGGATCAGTCGCTCGTGGGCCGGACCGCCGCCGAGACGGGGACCCTTGGTGGGGGTAGGCATGGTTCAGGTTCTCCTTGGTGTGCGAGGGGCGGATGGTCTCCCGCCCGCCCCTCAGCGGCGGTTGGTCAGAGCTGCTCGTCTTCGGCCAGCGAACGGCCGTCGTCAGCGAAGTCGTCGTCGTAGTCGCCGTAGTTGTCAGCGATCGCGCTCGGGTCGAACCCGGGCGGGCTGTCCTTGAGCGCCAGACCCATGCCGACGAGCTTGGCCTTGACCTCGTCGATCGACTTCGCACCGAAGTTGCGGATGTCGAGCAGGTCCGCCTCGCTGCGACCCACGAGCTCACCCACGGTGTGGATGCCCTCACGCTTGAGGCAGTTGTAGGACCGGACGGTGAGGTCGAGGTCCTCGATCGGCAGCGCCAGGTCGGCGGCCAGGGCGGCGTCGGTCGGGGACGGGCCCATGTCGATGCCCTCGGCCTCGACGTTGAGCTCACGGGCCAGCCCGAACAGCTCGACCAGCGTCTTGCCGGCCGAAGCCATGGCGTCACGCGGAGCCATCGAGTTCTTGGTCTCGACGTCGACGATGAGCTTGTCGAAGTCGGTGCGCTGCTCGACACGGGTGGCCTCGACCTTGTAGGTCACGGCCAGCACGGGCGAGTAGATGGAGTCGACCGGGATGCGGCCGATCTCCTGGTCACCGGACTTGTTCTGGTTGGCCGAGACGTAGCCGCGACCGCGCTCGACGGTCAGCTCCATCTCGATCTTGCCCTTGCCGTTGAGCGTGGCGATGTGCAGGTCGGGGTTGTGCACCTCGACCCCGGCCGGCGGCGCGATGTCCGCGGCGGTGACGGCGCCCGCACCCTGCTTGCGCAGGTACATGACGACCGGCTCGTCGTGCTCCGAGGAGACGACCAGGCCCTTGATGTTGAGGATGATCTCGGTGACGTCTTCCTTGACCCCGGGGATCGTGGAGAACTCGTGCAGCACACCGTCGATGCGGATGCTGGTCACGGCTGCGCCGGGGATGCTCGACAGGAGCGTGCGGCGCATGGAGTTGCCGAGCGTGTAGCCGAAGCCGGGCTCGAGGGGCTCGATGACGAAGCGGCTGCGGTTGTCTGCAACCACGTCTTCGCTGAGGGATGGGCGCTGTGCAATGAGCACGGGTATTTCCTTCCTCGTCGGCGACCGCTATATGACGCCGATGATGTGCCGGTCCGACCGGCTGCCGTGGTTGCCTCTGTCTGCGACCACAGCCGAAGGCGAGGTATGCCGCGTGGTCACCCACGCGGCATACCTCCTGCCGTCAGTTCTTGGAGTAGAGCTCGACGATCAGCTGCTCCGTGAGGATCGTGTCGATCTGCGCACGCTCCGGGAGCTGGTGGATCATGATCCGCAGCGTGCCCGGGACGACCTGGAGCCAGGCCGGGGTGGGGCGCTCACCGAAGGTCTGGCGAGCCAGCTCGATCGGGAAGGTGTTCACGGACTGCTTGCGAACGGTGATGATGTCGTACTGCTCGACGCGGTAGGACGGAACGTCCACGCGCACGCCGTTGACCTCGAAGTGGCCGTGCGTGACGAGCTGGCGAGCCGCACGACGGGTGCGGGCCAGGCCGGCGCGGTAGACCACGTTGTCCAGGCGGGACTCGAGGATCTGCAGCAGGGTCTCACCGGTCTTACCAGAACGCCGTGAGGCCTCCTTGTAGTAACCGCGGAACTGCTTCTCCATGACGCCGTAGGTGAAGCGAGCCTTCTGCTTCTCCTGCAGCTGGGTGAGGTACTCCTTCTCCTGCATCCGACGACGGCCGTGCTGGCCGGGCGGGAAGGGACGGAGCTCGAAGTTCTTGTCGCCGCCGACGAGGTCGACCTTGAGGCGACGCGACTTCTTGGTGATGGGGCCGGTGTAACGAGCCATGAGTTTTCTCTATCTCCCTGTTCTTTACCGACGGCTCAGACGCGGCGGCGCTTGGGCGGGCGGACACCGTTGTGCGGCGAGGGGGTGACGTCGCTGATCGCACCGACCTCGAGGCCGGTCGCAGTCAGGGAGCGGATGGCGGTCTCGCGGCCAGAACCCGGACCCTTGACGAAGACATCGACCTTGCGCATGCCGTGCTCCATCGCGCGGCGGGCGGCAGCCTCGGCGGCCATCTGCGCAGCGAACGGGGTGGACTTGCGTGAACCCTTGAAGCCGACCTGGCCGGCGGAGGCCCAGGCAATGACGGCGCCGGTGGGGTCCGTGATCGAGATGATGGTGTTGTTGAAGGTGCTCTTGATGTGAGCGTGCCCGTGGGCGATGTTCTTCTTTTCCTTGCGGCGCACCTTCTTGGCGCCGGCAGTGCGAGCCTTGGGAGGCATTACTTACCAACCTTCTTCTTGCCGGCGACGGTGCGCTTCGGGCCCTTGCGGGTGCGCGCGTTGGTCTTGGTGCGCTGTCCACGCACGGGCAGGCCGCGGCGGTGGCGGATGCCCTCGTAGGAACCGATCTCGACCTTGCGGCGGATGTCGGCGGCGATCTCGCGACGGAGGTCACCCTCGATCTTGACGTTCGCCTCGAGGAAGTCACGGAGCTGGACCAGCTCGGTGTCGGTCAGGTCGCGGACGCGGGTGTTCGGGTTGACACCCGTGGCAGCCAGCGCCTGCTGGGAGCGGGTACGACCCACTCCGAAGATGTAGGTGAGAGCGATCTCGACGCGCTTCTCGCGTGGGAGATCAACACCAACAAGACGTGCCATCTTGTGTGTTTCCTTTGTTTCACCGGAGGTCTGGAGCAGTACCGTTCCGGGCTTGGTCCCGAAGCTTTCCTCGGGGCACCGGTCCTCGGCCTCCGGGCCGGGGGTGACGTCCTGGGCTGCGTCGACGACGCTGCCTCCAGGGGCCGGGTACTGCGGTCAATTCACTTGTGCGCTTCTCGAAGAGATGCGAGTCGTGCTCAGGCGAGACCCGTTTCGGGGTCTCGCGGTACTTCTGGTCAGCCCTGGCGCTGCTTGTGGCGCAGGTTCTCGCAGATCACCATGACCCGGCCGTGACGGCGGATCACCTTGCACTTGTCGCAGATCTTCTTGACGCTCGGCTGAACCTTCATAGCCTCTGCTTCGCCTCGATCTGGCACTGCCGGTCCGGATGGGCCAGCAGGTCTAACGGGTGGTGCGTCTAGCGGTAGCGGAAGACGATCCGGCCACGGGTCAGGTCGTACGGGCTGAGCTCCACCACCACGCGGTCCTCGGGGAGGATCCGGATGTAGTGCTGGCGCATCTTGCCCGAGATGTGAGCGAGAACCTTGTGACCGTTCGTGAGCTCGACCCGGAACATCGCGTTCGGGAGAGCCTCGACGATCGTGCCCTCGATCTCGATGACACCGTCCTTCTTGGCCATATCCTCCACAATCTGTTGCGTGGTGCCCCCTGCTGGGGCGCGCACACGAATACGGCGCGCGAGGTCGCGCACCGACAGACGAGTCTACGCCAGGACGCGCTGAGCACGAAATCGTGCTCCGGACCGCCGCCCGCAGGAGGTCAGCCCAGGGGTGCGTATGCCGCGCCGGCGGCTTCCAGCCGCTCCTTGCCACCGTCGAGGGCGGTGAGCACCCACAGCCCGTCGTCGGTGACCGCCACGGTGTTCTCCCAGTGCGCGGCACGGGAGGAGTCGGTGGTCACTACCGTCCAGTCGTCCTGGAGCACCCGGGTCTCGGCGGACCCGAGCGTCACCATCGGCTCGATCGCCACCGTCACCCCCGAGCGCACCGTGGGGCCCTTGTCGCGAACGCGGTAGTTCGGCACCTGCGGGTCCATGTGCATCTCGGTGCCGATGCCGTGGCCGACGTACTCCTCGACGATCCCGTAGTCGTGGCCGTCGCGCTCGCCCGAGGCGACGATGCTGTCCTCGACACCGGCACCCACGGCATACAGCGACTCCCCCACGGACAGTGCGGCGATGCCGGCCCACATGGAGTCCTCGGTGGCGTCGATGAGCGCGAGGTCCTCGGGGCGCCCGGCGTCGCGGCCGCCCACGATCACGGAGATGGCGGCGTCACCGTGCCAGCCGTCCACGATGGCGCCGCAGTCGATGGAGATGAGGTCACCCTCGGCCAGCACCCGCGCCCCGGGGATCCCGTGCACCACCTCGTCGTTGACCGACGTGCAGAGCGAGCCGGTGAAGCCGTGGTAGCCGAGGAACGACGGGGTCGCCCCACACCCGCGGATGTGCTCCTCCGCGAGCTCGTCGAGCTGCTTGGTCGTCATCCCCGGACGGACCGTCTGGGCCATCAGCTGCAGGGTCTGACCGACCACCAGACCAGCCTTGCGCATCCGCAGGATCTGGTCTGGGGTCTTGGTCTCGATGCGGGACCGGCCGAACATCAGGATCGAGCAACCCCTTCGAGGGCGTCGGAGATGCGGGTGAAGACGTCGTCGACCGAACCCATCCCGTCGACCTGCACGAGCAGGCCACGAGCGGCGTAGACGTCGGTGAGCGGAGCTGTCTCGCGACGGTAGATCGCCTGTCGTTCGCGGATGACCTCTTCGGTGTCGTCCTCGCGACCCTCGATCTGGGCCCGCTTCAGCAGTCGCTGGACCACGGCCTCGTCGTCGACGGTCAGCTCGAGGACGGCCTCGAGCGCGTGGCCGTGCTCGGCCAGGATCGCGTCGAGGGTCTCGACCTGCGCCGCGGTGCGCGGGAAGCCGTCGAGCAGGAAGCCCTGCTCCGCGTCATCCTCGAAGAGCCGGTCGCGGACGACGGCGTTGGTGATCTCGTCGGTGACGTAGCCACCGGACGCGAGCACCTCCTTGACCTGGCGGCCCAGCGGGGTCTCGTTCTTGATGTTGGCGCGGAAGATGTCACCCGTGGAGATCGCGGGGATGCCCAGGCTCGCGGCGATCTTGGCGGCCTGGGTGCCCTTACCGGCACCCGGCGGGCCGAGGATGATGAGGCGCATCAGCGGAGGAACCCTTCGTAATGGCGCTGCTGCAGCTGCGACTCGATCTGCTTCACCGTCTCGAGGCCGACGCCGACGATGATGAGGATGGAGGTGCCACCGAACGGGAAGTTCTGGTTGGCCCCGACGAGTACCAGTGCGATGAGCGGGATCAGCGAGACGAGGCCGAGGTAGATGGCCCCTGGAACCGTGATGCGGGTGAGCACGTAGTCGAGGTACTCGGCCGTGGGTCGCCCGGCGCGGATACCTGGGATGAAGCCGCCGTAGCGCTTCATGTTGTCAGCCACCTCGACCGGGTTGAACGTGATCGACACGTAGAAGAACGTGAAGAACAAGATCAGCACGATGTAGGCGAGCATGTAGATCGGGTGGTCGCCCCGCACGAGGTGCTGGTCGATCCAGGTCACCCAGCCGGCTTGGTCACCGGTGGTCGACCGGTTGAACTGTGCCAGCAAAGAGGGCAGGGCGAGCAGGGACGAGGCGAAGATCACGGGGATGACGCCGGCCATGTTGACCTTGAGCGGGATGTAGGTCGAGGTGCCGCCGTACATCTGGCGGCCGACCTGGCGCTTGGCGTACTGCACGGGGATGCGCCGCTGGCTCTGCTCGACGAAGACGACCAGCGCGATGATCAGGAACCCGAGCAGGATGACGCCGATGAAGATGTCCCAGCGGCCGTCCTTCTGCTGGATCGCCCACAGCGAGGACGGGAACGAGCTGGCGATCGAGGTGAAGATCAGCAGCGACATGCCGTTGCCGATGCCCTTGTCGGTGACCAGCTCGCCGAGCCACATGACGACGCCGGTGCCGGCGGTCAGGGTGAGCACCATGATGACCAGGGTCACGATCGACTCGTCGGGCAGGATGCTCGTGCAGTTGGGGCCGAACAGTGCCGAGGGGTTCTGGGCGAACGTGATGAGCGTCGAGGACTGCAGGACCGCCAGGCCGATCGTCAGGTAGCGCGTGTACTGCGTCATCTTCGTCTGGCCCTGCTGGCCCTCCTTCTTCAGGGCCTCGAACCGCGGGATGACCACGGTGAGGAGCTGCACGATGATGCTCGCCGTGATGTACGGCATGATCCCGAGCGCGAAGATCGACAGCTGCAGGAGCGCGCCGCCACTGAACAGGTTGGCGAGGCCGAGCACACCGGTGGTCGAGTCCGCACCCTTGATGCAGGCCTGGACGGCCTTGTAGCTCACGCCGGGAACCGGCACGTGCGAGCCGAGCCGGAAGATGATGACGATCGCGAGGGTGAACAGCAGCTTCCTGCGCAGGTCCGGCGTCTTGAACGCACGGGTGAAGGCGGTGAGCACAGGTCCTCCTGGTGACGCGGGCCGGTTCGGCCTCGCGAGAATGATGGTCAGGCAATCCTACGAAGGTTACCCCGAGCGCCAGCGAGGGGTTGCAAAGACGTGGTCCCGAGACTTTGCGCGGAACAGGCTGACTTGCTGGAGGCCACAAATGGGGTATGCCGCGTGCTCACCTTGAGCGGTGAGCCCGCGGCATACCCTGTCGTCGTTGCGTGGTCAGGCGGAGGTGACCGAGCCGCCGGCGGCTTCGATCTTCTCCTTGGCGGTCGCCGAGAACTTGTCAGCGGTCACGTTGACCTTGACGGTGATCTCGCCGGTGCCGAGAACCTTGACCGGGGAGTTGTCGCGGACCGCACCCTTGGCCACGAGGTCGGCGATGGTCACATCGCCACCCTCGGGGAACAGAGCGGACAGCTTGTCCAGGTTCACGACCTGGAACTCCACGCGGAACGGGTTCTTGAAGCCACGCAGCTTCGGGAGACGCATGTGCAGCGGCATGGCGCCACCTTCGAAGCGCTCCGGAACCTGGTAGCGGGCCTTGGTGCCCTTGGTGCCACGACCGGCGGTCTTGCCCTTGGAGCCCTCACCGCGACCCACACGGGTCTTCGCGGTCTTGGCGCCGGGGGCCGGACGCAGGTGGTGCACCTTGAGGGTCGTGCCCTCGGGCGCGGCAGCGGCCTTGACGGCCTTCTTCTCTGCCATGGTCAGTCAACCTCCTCGACGGCAACGAGGTGCGTCACCGTCTTGACCATCCCGCGGATCTCGGGACGGTCCTCCTTGACGACGACGTCGCCAATGCGCTTCAGACCGAGGCTGCGCAGCGTGTCACGCTGGTTCTGCTTGCCACCGATCTCGGAACGGGTCTGGGTCACCTTGAGACGCATCAGGCACCTGCCTTGGCGGCTTCGCGGCCAGCAGCCTGGGCGCGCAGCATCGCGGCCGGGGCCACGCGGTCGACCGGGAGGCCGCGGCGGGCAGCCACTTCCTCCGGACGCTCGAGACCCCGCAGGGCCGCGACCGTCGCGTGGACGACGTTGATGGCGTTGTCCGAGCCGAGCGACTTGCTCAGCACGTCGTGGATGCCGGCGCACTCGAGCACCGCACGCACCGGACCACCGGCGATGACACCGGTACCGGGGGCGGCGGGACGGAGCATGACGACACCGGCAGCGGCCTCACCCTGCACGGGGTGCGGGATGGTGCCCTGGATGCGGGGGACCTTGAAGAACTCCTTCTTGGCCTCCTCGACACCCTTGGCGATCGCCGCGGGAACTTCCTTGGCCTTGCCGTAGCCGACGCCGACGGTGCCGTCGCCGTCGCCCACGACCACGAGGGCGGTGAAGCTGAAGCGACGTCCACCCTTGACGACCTTGGACACGCGGTTGATGGTCACGACGCGCTCGACGTAGGCGCTTTTCTCGGCCTGGTCACGGCCGCCGTCACGACGGTTGTCGCGGCCACCGCGGCGGTCGCCGCGCTCACCACGAGCTGCGTCGCCGCCAGCAGCGGCACCAGTGCCTCGACGCTGGGGTCCGGGCATCAGATGTTCCTCATCTCAATAACAGTTGCGGTCACGGTGCTCACAGGGCCAGTCCACCCTCGCGGGCGCCCTCGGCGATGGCAGCGACGCGGCCGTGGTACTTGTTGCCACCACGGTCGAAGACGACAGCCTCGACACCGGCGCTCTTGGCGCGCTCGGCGAGCAGCTCGCCCACCTTGCGGGCCTTGGCGGTCTTGTCACCCTCGAACGAACGCAGGTCCGCCTCCATGGTGGAGGCCGACGCCACGGTCTTGCCGAGGGTGTCGTCGACGATCTGCACGAAGACGTGGCGCGAGGACCGCGACACGACCAGGCGCGGACGAACCGTCGTGCCGGTCACCTTCTTGCGCAGGCGCAGGTGGCGACGTCCGCGTGCAGCGGACTTGCCCTTGGCGCGCTTGACGATCATTGCCATGGCTTACTTACCGGCCTTTCCGACCTTGCGACGGATGTGCTCGCCCGCATAGCGAACGCCCTTGCCCTTGTACGGGTCGGGCTTGCGCAGCTTGCGGATGTTTGCAGCAACCTCGCCAACGAGCTGCTTGTCGATGCCCTGGACCGCGAAGCGGGTCGGGTTCTCGACGGCGAAGGAGATGCCCTCAGGGGCCTTGACGGTGATCGAGTGGCTGTAGCCAAGCGCGAACTCGAGGTCCCCGCCCTTGTTGGCCACGCGGTAACCCGTGCCGTGGATCTCCATCTTCTTCTCATAGCCCTCGGTCACACCGAGCACCATGTTGTTGATGAGCGACCGGGTCAGGCCGTGCAGGGCACGCGACTGGCGCTCGTCGTTGGGGCGCTTGACCTCGAGGTCCGCGTCACCCTTCTCGACGGTGATCGGCTCGGCCACGACGTGGCTGAGCTCGCCCTTGGGGCCCTTCACCTTGACGGACTGGCCGTCGATGGTGACCTCGACACCGCTCGGGATGGAGACCGGGAGTCGTCCGATACGCGACATGTCGAATCCCCTTACCAGACGTAGGCGAGGACTTCCCCGCCCACACCCTTGGCTTTGGCCTGGCGGTCCGTGAGGAGACCAGACGAGGTGGAAAGGATGGCCACACCGAGACCGCCGAGAACCTTGGGCAGGTTCGTCGACTTGGCGTAGACGCGCAGACCGGGCTTGGAGACACGGCGCACGCCAGCGATGGACCGCTCGCGGTTGGGGCCGTACTTGAGCTCGATGGTCAGCGTCTTGCCGACCTCGGCGTCCTCGACCTTCCAGGCGGCGATGTAGCCCTCCGCCTGGAGGATCTCGGCAATGTGGGACTTCAGCTTGGAAAACGGCATGGAGACATCGTCGTGGTGCGCCGAGTTGGCGTTCCTGACGCGGGTCAACATGTCCGCAATCGGGTCAGTCATGGTCATGGGCTTCTCCGGCCCTCTCTCACCGTGGTTTCACTGCGGATGCAGCGACCTGCGATGTAAGGATGAAATCGGTGGGTATTACCAGGAGCTCTTGGTGACGCCGGGCAGTTCGCCGCGGTGAGCCATCTCGCGAAGGCAGATGCGGCACAGCCCGAACTTGCGGTAGACCGAGTGCGGTCGGCCGCAGCGCTGACAACGGGTGTAGCCGCGCACCTTGAACTTCGGCTTCTTGTTGGCCTTGTTGACCAGGGCGGTCTTCGCCATGTCAGTTCTCCTTGAAGGGGAAGCCGAGCGCCTTGAGCAGTGCGCGGCCCTCGTCGTCATTGGTGGCGGTGGTCACCACGGTGATGTCCATGCCACGCACGCGGTCGATCCGGTCCTGGTCGATCTCGTGGAACATCGACTGCTCGGTGAGACCGAAGGTGTAGTTGCCGTTGCCGTCGAACTGCTTGGGCGACAGGCCGCGGAAGTCACGGATACGGGGCAGGGCCACCGACACGAGACGGTCGAGGAACTCCCACATCCGGTCGCCGCGCAGCGTGGTGTGCGCACCGATCGGCATGCCTTCGCGCAGCTTGAACTGCGCGATGGACTTGCGGGCCTTGGTGACCAGCGGCTTCTGGCCGGTGATGGCGGACAGGTCCCTGATCGCGCCCTCGATGAGCTTGGCGTCCTTGGCAGCGTCACCAACACCCATGTTGACGACGACCTTGACCACGCCGGGCACCTGCATGACGTTCTCGTAGCCGAACTGCGTGAACAGCCCGCCCTTGATCTCGTCCGCGTAGCGCTGCTTGAGGCGCGGGGTCACCGCTGCGGAAACTTCGGTCTGAGGCTTGGTTTGAGTTTCGGTCATGTCTCTCACAGGTCCTTGCCCGAGCGCACCGCGACACGGGTGCGGACGGTCTTGGTGCGGCCGCCACGCTCGACGGTCTCGACGCGGGTCTTGATCCGGGTCGCGAGCTTCTTGTCATCGGGGTCCACGACGGCCACGTTGCTCACGTGGATCGCGGCTTCCTGGACGACCAGGCCACCGGTACGGGTACCGCGGGCGGACTGACCGGCCTTGGTGTGGCGGGTCACCCGGTTGACGCCCTCGACGAGCACGCGCTCGGTCTCGGGGTACACGGCGATGACCTTGCCGATGCTGTTGCGATCCTTGCCGGTGAGCACCTTGACGGTGTCACCCTTCTTGATCTTCATCTTCTTCTTGTCAGCCATGGGTCAGAGCACCTCCGGCGCCAACGAGATGATCTTCATGAACTTCTTCTCACGCAGCTCGCGGCCCACCGGGCCGAAGATGCGGGTGCCACGGGGGTCCCCGTCGGCCTTGAGGATGACGGCGGCGTTCTCGTCGAACTTGATGTACGACCCGTCGCCGCGACGGCGCTCCTTGGTGGTGCGCACGATGACGGCCTTGACGACGTCGCCCTTCTTGACGTTGCCGCCGGGAATGGCGTCCTTGACGGCGGCGACGATGACGTCACCGATGCCGGCGTAACGACGACCCGAGCCACCGAGAACACGGATGCAAAGGATTTCCTTGGCACCAGTGTTGTCGGCGACGCGCAGTCGCGACTCCTGCTGGATCACTGTCTAACTCCTGTCGTCGAGCTGGTTCTCACGCACGGTGAGCCTTGCCGAACTGTGGGGGGCTTGTTGTCCGTGCCCCCGCGGCATACCTGGCGTTGTTTCTCCGGTATGCCGCGTGGGCGGCGGATGCTGAGGTTGGTACTACTTGGCCTTCTCGAGGATCTCCACCACGCGCCAGCGCTTGGTGGCCGAGAGCGGACGGGTCTCCATGATCGAGACGCGGTCACCGATACCGGCGGCGTTGTCCTCGTCGTGGGCCTTGACCTTGCTCGAGCGTCGCAGGACCTTGCCGTAGAGAGCGTGCTTGACGCGGTCCTCGACCTCGACCACGACGGTCTTGTCCATCTTGTCGCTCACCACGTAGCCCTGGCGGGTCTTGCGGTAGTTGCGGTCTTGCGCCGTCACTGCCTCATCCTTCACGTCCTTGGTCATGCCGACTCCTCCTTGGCTTCGACACTCGGGCTCTGCCCGATGCCGAGCTCGCGCTCACGCAGCTCGGTGTAGATGCGGGCGATGTCCTTGCGGACGGCGCGCAGGCGGCCGTGGTTGTCCAGCTGGCCGGTGGCCGACTGGAACCGGAGGTTGAACAGCTCCTCCTTGGCCTTGCGGAGCTCGTCCACAAGGTGGTCGTCGTCGAGACCACGAAGGTTCTCGGACACCAGGTCCTTGGATCCGACTGCCATCAGATGTCACCACCCTCACGCCGAACGAAGCGGCACTTCATGGGGAGCTTGTGCATCGCCAGACGCATGGCTTCACGGGCGACCTCTTCGGACACACCGTTCACCTCGAACATCACGCGACCAGGCTTGACGTTGGCGATCCACCACTCGGGGGAGCCCTTACCGGAACCCATGCGGGTCTCGGCAGGCTTCTTGGTCAGCGGGCGGTCGGGGTAGATGTTGATCCACACCTTTCCGCCACGCTTCATGTAACGCGTCATCGCAATACGAGCGGACTCGATCTGACGGTTGGTGACGTAGGCGGGCTCGAGGGCCTGGATGCCGTAGTCGCCGAACGCGATCTTGGTGCCACCCTTGGCAGCGCCCGAACGACCCGGGTGGTGCTGCTTGCGGTGCTTGACTCGACGAGGAATCAACATGTCAGGACTGCTCTCCCTCAGTGCTGGCTGCGGCTGCGGTCGCCTCAGCGGCGGGAGCCTCAGCAGCGGTCTCGGTGGCGGCCTCCGGACGCTCGCGACGAGCGCGGGCCGGACGGTCTGCGCCGTCACGACGCGGGCCACGGCTCGGACGCGGCGCAGCAGCCTGCTGCTGAGCCAGCTCGCGAGCGGTGACGTCGCCCTTGTAGATCCACACCTTGACGCCGATGCGACCGAAGGTGGTGCGGGCCTCGTAGAAGCCGTAGTCGATCTGCGCACGCAGGGTGTGCAGCGGAACGCGACCCTCGCGGTAGAACTCGGTGCGAGACATCTCGGCGCCGCCGAGGCGACCGGAGACCTGGACACGGATGCCCTTGGCGCCGGCGCGGGTGGCGGACTGCATGCCCTTGCGCATCGCACGACGGAACGACACACGAGCAGAGAGCTGCTCGGCGATGCCCTGCGCGACGAGCTGGCTGTCCACCTCGGGGTTCTTGACCTCGAGGATGTTCAGCTGGACCTGCTTGCCGGTCAGCTTCTCGAGCTCGCCACGGATGCGGTCGGCCTCGGCGCCACGACGACCGATGACGATGCCGGGACGCGCGGTGTGGATGTCCACACGGACGCGGTCACGGGTGCGCTCGATCTCGACGCGGGAGATGCCGGCCCGCTCCATGCCCTCGGACATGAGCTTGCGGATGGCGACGTCTTCCTTGACGTAGTCGCGGTACCGCTGACCCTCCTTGGTGGAGTCAGCGAACCAGCGGCTCTTGTGCTCGGTGGTGATACCGAGGCGGAAGCCGTGCGGGTTGACCTTCTGACCCATTAGCGGGTGCCTCCCTTGGTGGTCTTCGGCGTGACGACCACGGTGATGTGGCTGGTCCGCTTGTTGATGCGTGCCGCGCGGCCCTGGGCCCGCGGGCGGAACCGCTTCATGGTCGGACCCTCGTCGACGAACGCCTCGCTGATGACCAGGTTGGTCTCGTCGAAGGCCTCAGAGGCCTTGTCCGCCTTGACCCGGAGGTTGGCGATGGCGCTCTCGAGCACCTTCTGCACCGGGTCGGAGGCGTACTGCGGCGCGAACCGGAGCACGGCGATGGCCTCAGTGGCCTGCTTGCCGCGGATCAGGTCCACCATGCGGCGGGCCTTCTGGGGCGTGACGCGGACGTGCCGCGCACTCGCCTTGGCTTCCATCACGTTGTCCTTGTTCTCGGTCGGGGCAGCCATCAGCGACGACGCCCCTTCTTGTCGTCCTTCACGTGACCCTTGAACGTGCGGGTCGGTGCGAACTCGCCGAGCTTGTGGCCGACCATCGACTCGGTGACGAACACCGGGACGTGCTTGCGACCGTCGTGCACGGCGAGGGTGTGACCCAGCATGTCGGGGCTCACGACCGACCGACGCGACCAGGTCTTGATGACGTTCTTGGTGCCCGCTTCGTTCTGGACGTCGACCTTCTTCTGAAGGTGGCCGTCGATGAAAGGGCCCTTCTTCAAGCTACGAGGCATGGTTTCTCAGGCTCCTTCTCAGCGCTTCTTGCCAGTACGACGGCGGCGAACGATCATCTTGTCGCTCGGCTTGCCGGGGCGGCGGGTGCGGCCCTCGGCCTGACCCCACGGGCTGACGGGGTGACGACCACCGGACGTCTTACCCTCACCACCACCGTGCGGGTGGTCGACCGGGTTCATGGCGACACCACGGACGGTCGGGCGCTTGCCCTTCCACCTCATACGGCCGGCCTTGCCCCAGTTGATGTTGGACTGCTCGGCGTTGCCGACCTCGCCGACCGTGGCGCGGCAGCGCAGGTCGACGTTGCGGATCTCACCGGACGGCATACGCAGCTGGGCGTAGGGACCGTCCTTGGCGACGAGCTGCACGCGCACACCAGCGGAGCGGGCGATCTTCGCACCGCCACCGGGCTTGAGCTCGACGGCGTGGATGACCGTACCGGTCGGGATGTTGCGCAGCGGCAGGCTGTTGCCGGGCTTGATGTCGGCCGAGGGGCCGTTCTCGATGTTGGCGCCCTGCTCCAGGCCCTTGGGGGCCAGGATGTAGCGCTTCTCACCGTCGGCGTAGTGCAGCAGCGCGATGCGCGCCGTGCGGTTGGGGTCGTACTCGATGTGAGCAACCTTGGCCGGCACGCCGTCCTTGTCATGGCGACGGAAGTCGATGACGCGGTAGGCGCGCTTGTGTCCACCACCGATGTGACGGGTGGTGATGCGGCCGTTGCTGTTGCGTCCACCGGACTTCGTCAGGGGGCGCACCAGCGACTTCTCAGGCGTGGAGCGCGTGACCTCGACGAAGTCGGCGACGCTGGAGCCTCGGCGGCCAGGCGTGGTCGGCTTGTACTTACGGATACCCATGTTTCGTAATCCCTTACGTCTCTTCAGCGATTCCGTCAGGCGCCGGCACCGAAGATGTCGATCGAGCCCTCGCGGAGGGTGACGATCGCACGCTTGGTGTCCTTGCGCTTGCCGAGGCCGAACCGGGTGCGGCGGGTCTTGCCGACACGGTTGAGGGTGTGGACGGAGTCAACCTTGACGTTGAAGACGCGCTCGACGGCGATCTTGATCTCCGTCTTGTTCGCCCGCGGGTCGACGATGAAGGTGTACTTGCCCTGGTCGAGCAGCGAGTACGACTTCTCGGAAACGACCGGCGCGATCAGGATGTCGCGGGGGTCCTTGCCGTACAGAGCAGACTGGGTGCTCACTTGGTCTCCTCCTCAGCCACGTCAGTGGTCTCCTGGGCAGCAGCGCCACCGGCGGGGACGAAACCTGCAGCCGCGGCGGCATCCGCAGTGCGGAACCAGACCTCGGCGACGGTCGCGTCGTACCAGCGGGAGCCGGGGACGTGGAACTTCATCGAGTCCTTGTTGCCCTTGACCTCGAAGCCCTCCGGCGCGGAGCCGTCCTCGAGGGCGACAGCCGAGTCGGCGCCGTAGCCACCGTCGGTGTCCTCGGGAGCGTCCACCAGCGTCGCGGCCTTCTCAGCCTTGGCGGGCTTCTCGGCCGTGGCGGGCTTGTCGGCCTTGGCAGGCTTCTCGGCCTTGGCAGGCTTGTCCGCCTTGGCCTCGGACTTCTCGGTCTTGGCAGCCTTGGCCGGCTTGTCGGCCTTGGCAGGTGCGTCGTCGACGATCTCGACCTCGATGACGCCGCCGACCGGCTGCGCCTTGGAGACGAACGCCTCCAGGGCAGCGGTGGTGAAGACGACATCGTCCGCGCACAGCACGTCGTACGTGTTGAGCTGGTCGGCGGCGAGCACGTGCACGCCGTCGAGGTTGCGGACCGACTTCAGCGACACGACATCGCTGCGGTCGAGCACGACGAGCAGGTTGGGACGGTCGGTCAGGCCGGCGAGCAGCGCGAGCGCGTCCTTGGTGGACGGCGCAGTGCCGGTCACGAGGGACTCGACGACGTGCACCCGGTCGTTGCGGGCCCGGTCGGAGAGGGCACCGCGCAGGGCGGCGGCCTTCATCTTCTTGGGGGTCCGCTGGGCGTAGTCACGCGGCTGCGGGCCGTGGACGACGCCACCGCCTGCGAACTGCGGGGCGCGGGTCGAGCCCTGACGGGCGCGGCCGGTGCCCTTCTGGCGGTAGGGCTTGCGGCCACCACCGCGGACTTCGCCGCGGGTCTTGGTGGAGTGCGTGCCCTGACGCGCGGCGGCCAGCTGGGCCACGACGACCTGGTGGATCAGCGGAACGTTGACCTGGACGTCGAAGATCTCGGCGGGCAGGTCAGCAGCGACGGTCTTGGTTGCCATCTGGCTCAGGCTCCCTTCGCGGCCGTGCGGACGAGGACGATGCCGTTGCGGGGGCCGGGAACGGCACCCTTGATCAGCAGCAGGCCCCGCTCCACGTCCACGGCGTGGATCGTGAGGTTCTGGGTGGTCTGGCGCTCGCCGCCCATCCGGCCGGCCATGCGCATGCCCTTGAACACGCGACCCGGGGTGGCGCAGCCACCGATCGAGCCAGGCTTGCGGTGGTTCTTGTGGGAACCGTGGGAGGAGCTGACGCCGTGGAAGCCGTGACGCTTCATGACGCCGGCAAAGCCCTTGCCCTTGGTGGTCCCGGTGACGTCGATCGCCTGGCCGGCCTCGAAGGTCTCGACCGTGACTTCCTGGCCGAGCGTGTACTCGGCGGCGTCAGCGGTACGGAGCTCCACGAGGTGGCGACGCGGGGTCACGCCGGCCTTCTCGAAGTGCCCGGTCAGGGGCTTGGTCACCTTGCGGGGGTCGATGGCGCCGAACGCGATCTGGACGGCGTCGTAGCCGTCCTTCGCAGCGGCGCGGACCTGCGTGACGACGCAGGGGCCCGCTTCGATGACGGTGACGGGGATGAGCCGGTTGTCGGCATCCCACACCTGGGTCATACCGAGCTTCTTGCCCAGTACGCCCTTCACGGTCTTGGTAGCAGTGGTGGTCATTTCGCCAGCCTCAGAGCTTGATCTCGATGTTGACGTCTGCCGGCAGGTCGAGACGCATCAGCGAGTCGACGGCCTTCGGCGTCGGGTCGATGATGTCGATCAAGCGCTTGTGGGTGCGCATCTCGAAGTGCTCGCGGCTGTCCTTGTACTTGTGGGGCGAACGGATGACCACGAAGACGTTCTTCTCCGTGGGCAGCGGCACAGGGCCGACTACCGTCGCGCCAGCACGGGTCACCGTGTCGACAATCTTGCGCGCCGAGTTGTCGATGACCTCGTGGTCATACGACTTCAAGCGGATGCGGATCTTCTGTCCCGCCATCTCCGTTACGTCTCTCTCTCGCCGAACATCTAGCTTGGCCGGCTCTTGGCCATCTCCGACCCCCGCGGTCGGGTGTGTCGCACCCGCTTCGCGGCCGGACGACACGCGTTTTCACGCAGTCGTGCGGTTCGGATTGACCGGCAGAGCCGGGGCTTGCGCTTCCCTGGAGTGTCGCCCCGCGCATCAATGCACGGTTCGAGGTGTGTCACCGGGGGTGGCGGCGTCGACATGGGTCAACGGCGCGCGTCAAGCAACCGGTCCAGTGTGCCAGAGGCGACGGTGACCTACCAAATCGAGGCCGGGCCACGCGGCATACCCGCTCCGATGGCGCGTCGCGCCGCTCTGCCCCCTCCCGGGTATGCCGGGTGCTCACCGGTGTCGTTCACCCCCAGCGGGGTGGTCCCGCTGGCAGGATCGGGGCCATGACGACGCCGCCCGAAGGTCCAGGCAGGGCCAGGCAGGGCCTGATCTACCGCGCGGGAGTGCTGGGCCACCGCCCCACGGTGCCGACCGACTTCGCCGAGCTCGAGCGACGTGCGGCAGCGACGATGTCACCACGGGCCTGGGCCTATGTCGCGGGCGGGGCGGGCGAGGGCGCGACCATGCGGGCGAACCGCGCCGCCTTCGAGCGCGTCCGGATCGTGCCCCGCCTGCTGCCCGGCAACGCCCAGCGCGACCTGTCCACCGAGATCCTCGGCCGACGGCTTCCCGCACCGGTGCTGCTCGCTCCCGTGGGTGCGGCCGGGTTGGTCCACCGCGACAGCGACCTCGAGATCGGCTCGGCGGCGGCCGAGCTCGGCCTGCCGTACATCCTGTCCAACCAGGGGTGTTCCCCGATGGAGGACGTCGCGGCAGCCATGGGGGCGGCGCCGCGATGGTTCCAGCTCTACTGGTCCACCGACGAACCGCTCGTCGACAGCTTCCTCGCCCGCGCCGCCGCGAGCGGCGCCGAGGCGATCGTGGTCACCCTCGACACGACGATGCTGGGGTGGCGCCCCCGGGACCTGAACCTCGGATCCCTGCCGTTCTCCCAGGGCATCGGCATCGCGCAGTACACCTCCGACCCGCGCTTCCAGCAGGTGGTCCGCGACCGGATCGCGGCGAAGGCGGCCGCGGCTGAGGCAGCCGTGCGCGCCAAGGACGACGTCAAGGTGACGGTGGGCGCGCTCCGGTCGCTGTTGTCGATCAGCCGCGAGCACCCCGGCGACCTGCGGGCCAACCTCCGCTCCCCCACGCCCCGGGCTGCGGTCGAGACGTTCCTCGACATCTACTCGAACCCCGGGCTCACCTGGGAGCAGCTCGCCACCCTGCGCGACCGCACGGACCTCCCGTTCCTGGTCAAGGGTGTCCTGCACCCTGACGACGCGACACGAGCCGTGGAAGCGGGTGCCAGCGGGGTCGTGGTCAGCAACCACGGCGGACGGCAGGTCGACGGCGCGATCGCCTCCCTCGACGCCCTGCCGTCGGTGCGCGCAGCCCTCGGACCCGACCTAGCGGTGATCCTGGACAGCGGTGTCCGCACCGGCAGCGACGTCGTCAAGGCCATCGCGCTGGGCGCCGACGCCGTCGCGATCGGCCGGCCCTACCTCTACGGCCTGGCCCTCGGTGGGCGGGACGGTGTCAGGGACGTGCTGGCCAACATCGTGGCCGAGCTGGACCTGACGATGGGGCTGTCGGGAGTCGGCTCGGTGGCGCAGATCGGTCCCGAGCTGTTGCAGACGCCCTCCTGATGTCCAGGCCGCACCTGACGACGCCGCGGCTCCAGCTGCGTCCACTGAAAGCGGACGACAGCGACCTGCTGGTCGAGCTCGACGGCGATCCTGACGTGATGGAGTTCCTGACCGGGAGGGCCACCGGGCCGCAGGAGGTCATCGAGGTCTGGATGCCGCACCGCACCGAACCCGCGCACGACGCGCTGGGCCTGGGCTACTGGTCCGCCTTCGAGGACGGGGAGTTCGTCGGGTGGTTCTGCCTCACCCCGGACGACGGGTTGACGAGCGAGGCTGCCGAGCTGGGCTATCGGCTGCGCAGGCGAGCGTGGGGGCGAGGGCTGGCCACCGAGGGCGCCACCCGCTTGATGGAGCACGGCTTCGTCACCGTCGGGCTCGACCGGATCTGGGCCGAGACGATGGCAGTCAACGTCCGCTCCCGGGCGGTCCTCGAACGGCTCGGCCTGCGCCACGTCCGCACCGACATCAGGGAATGGGACGAGCCGCTGCCCGGTGCCGAGCTGGGCGAGGTCGTCTACGAGCTGACCGCCGCCGAGTTCGCAGCGGCCCACGGCTGACCCCCGCCCACATGTTGCCGGCTGGTGGTCACCAACCCCCGCATTCGCCGCCCCATGACGACCTGGCGGCAACAAGTCACGAGAGGCCCCCACCTGTTGCCGGCTGGTCGGCACCAACCCCGGGAAATCGGCGCCCCGTGACGACCTGGCGGCAACACGTCGCAGGCCCGCGCGGCATACGGGACAGCGAAGGGCCCCGCAGCCGAAGCTGCGGGGCCCTCCTGTGGTGCTGGTGCGTCAGATCACCGGTGGCGAAGTCGCCGAGTGTTACTTGGTGATCTTGGTGACGCGGCCGGCGCCGACGGTACGGCCGCCCTCGCGAATGGCGAAGCGCAGGCCCTCCTCCATGGCGATCGGCTGGATGAGCTCGACGTTCATCTCCGTGTTGTCACCGGGCATGACCATCTCGGTGCCCTCGGGGAGGTGCACTACGCCGGTCACGTCGGTGGTGCGGAAGTAGAACTGCGGGCGGTAGTTGTCGTAGAACGGCGTGTGACGGCCGCCCTCATCCTTGGACAGGATGTAGACGTTGGCCTCGAAGTCCGTGTGCGGGGTGATCGAGCCCGGCTTGACGATGACCTGGCCGCGCTCGACGTCCTCGCGCTTGGTGCCACGAAGAAGCAGGCCGACGTTCTCGCCCGCACGACCCTCGTCGAGCAGCTTGCGGAACATCTCGATGCCGGTGACCGTGGTCTTGGCCGGCGGGCCGGGGTGGATGCCGACGATCTCGACCTCAGCGTTGACGTTGAGGATGCCGCGCTCGATACGACCGGTGACGACGGTGCCACGACCGGTGATCGTGAACACGTCCTCGACGGGCATGAGGAACGGCTTGTCGACGTCACGCTCGGGGATCGGGATGTGGTTGTCCACGGCGTCCATGAGCTCCAGGACGGAGTTGCCCCACTCGGCGTCGCCCTCTAGCGCCTTGAGCGCCGAGACCTTGACGACCGGCAGGTCGTCGCCCGGGAACTCGTAGTCGGACAGCAGCTCGCGGACCTCCATCTCGACGAGCTCGAGGATCTCCTCGTCGTCGACCATGTCGGCCTTGTTGAGCGCCACGACGATGTAGGGAACGCCGACCTGGCGGGCCAGGAGGACGTGCTCCTTCGTCTGCGGCATCGGGCCGTCGGTCGCCGCAACCACGAGGATCGCACCGTCCATCTGCGCCGCACCCGTGATCATGTTCTTCACGTAGTCAGCGTGACCGGGGCAGTCGACGTGGGCGTAGTGACGGCTCTCCGTCTGGTACTCGATGTGCGCGATCGAGATCGTGATACCGCGCTGCTTCTCTTCGGGTGCCTTGTCGATGTCGTCGAACGCGAACTGCGGGTTCAGGTCCGGGTACTTGTCGTGCAGGACCTTGGAAATCGCAGCCGTCAGCGTCGTCTTACCGTGGTCGATGTGACCAATGGTGCCGATGTTGACGTGCGGCTTAGTCCGCTCGAACTTTGCCTTCGCCACTTGATGTCCTCCTCAGGACTCTTCTTGGTGAAACGCCTTTTGCCCAGATGGGACGTGGCGCGGATTGGGGGTTGTGGAGCTCTGGTGGTTCGTTGCGTGGAGTGCGACCGGTAATGCTACCGGTCACTCACCACGCGTCTTCTTGATGATCTCCTCGGCAACAGCCTTGGGGACCTCGGCGTAGGAGTCAAACTCCATCGAGTAGTTCGCCCGACCCTGGGTCTTGGACCGCAGGTCACCGACGTAGCCGAACATCTCCGACAGGGGGACCAGACCGCGGACGACCTTGGCACCACTGATGTCCTCCATGGCCTGGATCTGGCCACGGCGGGAGTTGATGTCACCGATGACGTCGCCCATGTAGTCCTCGGGCGTACGCACCTCGACGGCCATCATCGGCTCGAGGAGCACGGGGTCGGCCTTGCGGACGGCCTCCTTGAGCGCCATGGAACCGGCGATCTTGAACGCCATCTCGGAGGAGTCGACGTCGTGGTAGGCGCCATCGAGCAGCGTCGCCTTGATGCCGACCAGCGGGTAGCCGGCGAGCACGCCGTACTGCATGGCGTCCTGGATACCGGCGTCGACCGACGGGATGTACTCGCGCGGAACGCGGCCACCAGTGACCTTGTTCACGAACTCGTACATCTCGCCCGACTCGGCGGTGTCGAGGGGCTCGATGCTGATCTGGATCTTGGCGAACTGGCCGGAGCCACCCGTCTGCTTCTTGTGGGTGAAGTCCAGCTTCTCCACGGTGCGACGGATCGTCTCGCGGTAGGCCACCTGCGGCTTGCCGACGTTGGCCTCGACCTTGAACTCGCGCTTCATGCGGTCCACGAGGATGTCCAGGTGGAGCTCGCCCATGCCGGCGATGATCGTCTGGCCGGTCTCCTCGTCGTGGTGGACCTGGAAGGTCGGGTCCTCGGCGGAGAGCTTCTGGATGGCCGTGGAGAGCTTCTCCTGGTCACCCTTGGTCTTGGGCTCGATGGCCACCTGGATGACCGGGTCCGGGAACGTCATCGACTCGAGCACGATCTGCTCGTTCGGGTCGCTCAACGTGTCACCGGTGGTGGTGTCCTTGAGGCCGATCGCCGCGTAGATGTGACCCGCGAGGGCCTCCTCCACGGGGTTCTCCTTGTTGGCGTGCATCTGGAAGAGCTTGCCGATGCGCTCCTTGCGGCCCTTGGTCGTGTTGACGACCGCGGAGCCGGCGGAGATCTGGCCGGAGTAGACGCGGATGAAGGTCAGCGTGCCGAAGAACGGGTGCGTGGCGACCTTGAACGCCAGCGCCGAGAACGGCTCGCTCGTGTCGGGCTTGCGCGTCATCTCGATCTCCTCGTGGTTCGGCTTGTGGCCGACCATCGGGGGGACATCGAGCGGCGAAGGCAGGTAGTCGACGACGGCGTCGAGCATCGGCTGCACACCGCGGTTCTTGAAGGCAGAGCCGCACAGGATCGGGTAGAGCTCGGAGTTGACCGTGAGCTTGCGGATGGCGCCCTTGATCTCCTCGGGCGTCAGCTCCTCGCCACCGAGGTACTTCTCCATGAGGACGTCGTCGGACTCGGCAACGCGCTCGACGAGGGCGTGGCGGTACTCCTCGACCTTCTCGAGCATGTCGGCCGGGATCTCCTGGATCTCGTACTTGGCACCCATGGTGACGTCACCCTTGGAGTCACCGGGCCACACGAGGGCACGACGGTAGATGAGGTCGACGACGCCGACGAACTCGCTCTCGGAGCCGATCGGCAGCTGGAGCACGAGGGGCTCCGCGCCGAGGCGGTCCTTGATGGTGTCGACGGTGAAGTAGAAGTCCGCGCCGAGCTTGTCCATCTTGTTGACGAACGCGATGCGGGGGACGTCGTACTTGTCGGCCTGACGCCACACGGTCTCGGACTGGGGCTCGACGCCCTCCTTGCCGTCGAACACGGCGACGGCACCGTCGAGGACGCGCAGCGAGCGCTCCACCTCGACCGTGAAGTCCACGTGACCGGGGGTGTCGATGATGTTGATCTGGGTGCCCTCCCAGAAGGAGGTCACCGCGGCAGACGTGATCGTGATGCCGCGCTCCTTCTCCTGCTCCATCCAGTCGGTCGTCGACGCACCGTCGTGGGTCTCACCGATCTTGTGGTTGACACCGGTGTAGAAGAGGATGCGCTCAGTCGTCGTCGTCTTGCCGGCGTCGATGTGCGCCATGATCCCGATGTTGCGGACCTTGGTCAGGTCCGTCAGGACGTCGAGTGCCAATGTGATCGTCTCATCTCGCTCGTTAGAAAAAGTTCGTTGTGGTGCATGGGGGCGGGGCCTCGACCACGCACCTGCGGTATGCCGCGGGCGTGTGTTGCGCCCGCGGCATACCGGTCGCTGTTACCAGCGGTAGTGCGCGAAGGCCTTGTTGGACTCGGCCATCTTGTGGGTGTCCTCACGACGCTTCACCGCGGCACCGAGGCCGTTGGACGCGTCGAGGATCTCGTTCATGAGGCGCTCGGTCATGGTCTTCTCACGACGCTGACGCGAGTAGCCGACCATCCAGCGCAGGGCCAGGGTGGTCGCGCGGTTGGGCTTGACCTCGATCGGCACCTGGTAGGTGGCGCCACCGACACGGCGGGACTTGACCTCGAGCGTCGGACGGATGTTGTCCAGCGCGCGCTTGAGGGTCACGACGGGGTCGGAGCCGGTCTTCTCCTTGACGCCCTCGAGGGCGCCGTAGACGATCGTCTCGGCGATGGACTTCTTGCCATCGAGGAGGATCTTGTTGACCAGCTGGGTCACCAACGGGGAGTTGTGGACCGGGTCGACGACGAGGGGGCGCTTGGGCGCGGGTCCCTTGCGAGGCATTACTTCTTCTCCATCTTCGCGCCGTAACGGGAGCGGGCCTGCTTGCGGTTCTTGACACCCTGGGTGTCGAGCGAGCCGCGGACGATCTTGTAACGCACGCCCGGGAGGTCCTTCACACGACCACCGCGCACGAGCACGATCGAGTGCTCCTGCAGGTTGTGGCCGACGCCCGGGATGTAGGCCGTGACCTCGATGCCGCTGGTGAGGCGCACGCGGGCGACCTTCCGCAGGGCAGAGTTCGGCTTCTTGGGGGTGGTGGTGTACACACGCGTGCACACACCACGGCGCTGGGGCGAGCCCTTGAGGGCAGGAGTCTTGGTCTTGGTGACCTTGTCCTGACGCCCCTTGCGCACAAGCTGGTTGATCGTAGGCAACCTGTTCTCCGTACGTAGTTGATGTTCCGTGTCGTCGGGCTGCGTCTCGCAACCCTCGGGCACTCCTTGGTGTGGTGCCTCGCCCGACCCCCGCACTCGGGTGTGTCGTGCTTGGCGCTCTCCCCTGCACCCTCCACGCGCGACCCAGTGCGGATCGGTTGCGGAGTGCCCGGCGAGAGGGGTGCTGGTCCAGCGGCCGACATCTTGCTGTCTGGTCGGCACCGACTCCAGCGCATGACTGAGGCAGACCTCAGACACAGTGTTCAAAGATACCGCCTGCGTGGTGGCGGTCCAAATCGGTTACACCAAGCGCCGCCGGCCCGACGTGCTGCGACTTGGTGCGCGCAGATCGTCACCGGACCCCCGAATCGCCGCCTCGTGACCACCAGCCGGCAACAAGTCGACAAGGTTGCGACTTGGTGCGCGCAGATCGTCACCGGACCCCCGAATCGCCGCCTCGTGACCACCAGCCGGCAACAAGTGGCGCTCCGGACCATGCGAAAGGGCGGGTATGCCGCGCGGTGACCACGCGGCATACCCGCCCTCAGCGGGTGGAGCCGGAGGCTCAGTCCAGGCCGAGCTCGGCGTCGTCGAGGCGGATGGCCTCGCCGGAGCCGGGACCGAACACCGGGTAGTCGTACTCGTAGCTGGGCATCGAGTACATCGCAGCCTTGGCCTCTTCCGTGGCCTCGACCTTGACGTTCCGGTAGCGCGGGAGACCCGTGCCGGCCGGGATGAGCTTTCCGAGGATGACGTTCTCCTTCAGACCCAGCAACGGGTCCGACTTGGCGTTCATCGCTGCCTCGGTCAGCACGCGGGTCGTCTCCTGGAAGGAGGCGGCCGAGAGCCAGGAGTCCGTGGCCAGCGACGCCTTGGTGATACCCATGAGCTCGGGGCGACCCGAGGCCGGGCGGCCACCTTCGGCGACGACGCGACGGTTCTCGGTCTCGAACCGACCACGCTCGGCCAGCTCACCGGGGAGCAGGTCGGCATCGGCGGACTCGATGATCGTGATCCGGCGCAGCATCTGGCGGACGATGACCTCGATGTGCTTGTCGTGGATCGACACACCCTGCTGGCGGTAGACGTGCTGCACCTCGTCGACGAGGTGCATCTGGACCGCCCGCGGGCCGAGGATGCGAAGGACCTGCTTGGGGTCGATCGAACCCTGCGTCATGCGGTGCCCGACCTCGACGTGGTCGCCGTCGGCGATCAGCAGACGCGCGCGCTTGCTCACCGGGTAGGCGTGCTCCTCGGAGCCGTCGTCCGGGGTGAGCATGATGCGACGGGTCTTGTCGGTGTCCTCGATGCTGACCCGACCGGACGCCTCGGCGATCGGGGCCACACCCTTGGGGGTGCGGGCCTCGAACAGCTCGACGACACGGGGCAGACCCTGCGTGATGTCGTCACCAGCCACACCACCGGTGTGGAAGGTACGCATCGTCAGCTGGGTGCCGGGCTCACCGATGGACTGGGCCGCGATGATGCCGACGGCCTCGCCGATGTCCACGAGCTTGCCGGTCGCGAGTGACCGGCCGTAGCAGGCGGCGCAGGTGCCGACGTGGGACTCACAGGTGAGCACCGACCGGACCTTGACCTGCTCGACGCCGGCGGCGACGAGCGCGTCGATGACGACGTCACCGAGGTCGATGCCGGCCTCGGCCAGGACGGAACCGTCCTTCTCGACGTCGGCGGCGAGCGTGCGGGCGTAGACCGAGGTCTCCACGTCGTCGTGCTCGACCAGGGCGCCGGAGGTGGTCTTCTGCGCGATCGGCATGGTCAGGCCACGCTCGGTCCCACAGTCGTCCTCGCGGATGATGACGTCCTGCGAGACGTCCACCAGGCGACGGGTCAGGTAACCCGAGTCGGCGGTACGCAGCGCGGTGTCGGCAAGACCCTTACGAGAACCGTGCGTGGAGATGAAGAACTCGAGCACGGACAGGCCCTCGCGGAAGTTCGCGCGGATCGGTCGCGGGATGATGTCGCCCTTCGGGTTGGACACCAGACCACGCATACCGGCGATCTGCCGCAGCTGCATCCAGTTACCACGCGCACCCGAGGACACCATCTTGTAGATGGTGTTGGTCTTCGGGAGGTTGGCCTCCATCTCCTTGGCGACCTCGTTGGTGGCCTGAGTCCAGATCTCGATGAGCTCCTGACGGCGCTCGTCGTCCGTGATCAGACCACGCTCGTACTGCACCTGGACCTTGGTGGCCTTGACCTCGTAGCCCTCGAGGATCTCGAGCTTGCGCGGCGGGGTCACGACGTCGGAGATGGCCACCGTGGTGCCCGAGCGGGTCGCCCAGTGGAAGCCGTACTCCTTGAGCGCGTCGAGGCTCGCAGCGACCTGCACCTTGGTGTAGCGCTCGGCCAGGTCGTTGACGATGGTCGACAGACGCTTCTTGTCGACGACCGCGTCCACGAACGGGTAGTCCACGGGCAGCGTCTGGTTGAACAGCGCGCGACCGAGGCTGGTCTCGATGGTGAGCGAGGCCACCTGGCCCTGCTCGTTGACCTCGGTGCCCTCGGCGAGCTCCGTGCCCGGGATCGGGACGACGTCGAGCAGGCGGATCTTGACGATGCTGCCGAGCTCGAGCTCGCCGGCGTCGAACGCCATGCGGGCCTCGGAGACCGACGAGAACGCGCGGCCGGAACCCTTGCCGTTCTCCACCTCGGACGTGAGGTGGTAGAGCCCGATGATCATGTCCTGGGTGGGCATGGTCACCGGACGGCCGTCGGCCGGCTTGAGGATGTTGTTGCTCGAGAGCATCAGGATGCGGGCCTCGGCCTGCGCCTCGGTGCTCAGCGGCACGTGCACAGCCATCTGGTCACCGTCGAAGTCGGCGTTGAAGGCCGAGCAGACGAGCGGGTGGATCTGGATGGCCTTGCCCTCGACGAGCTGAGGCTCGAAGGCCTGGATGCCGAGGCGGTGCAGGGTGGGCGCGCGGTTGAGGAGCACGGGGTGCTCGGTGATGACCTCTTCGAGGACGTCCCACACGACCGGACGGGCGCGCTCGACCATGCGCTTGGCCGACTTGATGTTCTGCGCGTGGTCGAGGTCGACCAGGCGCTTCATCACGAACGGCTTGAACAGCTCGAGGGCCATCTGCTTGGGCAGACCGCACTGGTGCAGCTTGAGCTGCGGGCCGACGACGATGACCGAACGGCCGGAGTAGTCGACGCGCTTGCCGAGCAGGTTCTGGCGGAACCGGCCCTGCTTGCCCTTGAGCATGTCGGACAGCGACTTGAGCGGACGGTTGCCGGGACCCGTGACCGGGCGACCACGACGGCCGTTGTCGAAGAGGCTGTCGACAGCCTCCTGGAGCATCCGCTTCTCGTTGTTGACGATGATCTCCGGCGCACCGAGGTCGAGCAGACGCTTGAGCCGGTTGTTGCGGTTGATCACGCGACGGTAGAGGTCGTTGAGGTCGGAGGTCGCGAAGCGGCCACCGTCGAGCTGCACCATCGGGCGCAGATCCGGCGGGATGACCGGGACGGCGTCCAGGACCATGCCGGACGGCTTGTTCGTCGTGGCCTGGAAGGCGGTGACGACCTTGAGCCGCTTGAGGGCACGGGTCTTCTTCTGGCCCTTGCCGGTGGCGATGATCTCGCGCAGCAGCTCGGACTCGGCCTGGAGGTCGAAGTCCTGCAGGCGCTTCTGGATCGCGGCGGCGCCCATGCCACCCTCGAAGTACAGACCGAAGCGGTCACGCATCTCGCGGTAGAGGATCTCGTCGCCCTCGAGGTCCTGGACCTTGAGGTTCTTGAACCGGTCCCAGACCTGCTCGATGCGCTCGATCTGCATGTCGGCGCGCTTGCGGATCTGGTTCATCTCGCGCTCGGCGGACTCGCGCACCTTGCGGCGGGCGTCAGCCTTGGCACCCTCGGCCTCGAGCTCGGCGATGTCGGACTCGAGCCGCTTGGCCCGGGTGTCGACCTCGGAGTCACGCTTGTTCTCGTACTCCTTCTTCTCCACCTCGATCTGGGCCTCGAGCGAGGGCAGGTCCTTGTGGCGCTGCTCCTCGTCGACCGAGGTGATCATGTAGGCCGCGAAGTAGATGACCTTCTCGAGGTCCTTCGGGGCGAGGTCGAGCAGGTAGCCCAGGCGCGACGGGACGCCCTTGAAGTACCAGATGTGGGTGACGGGGGCAGCGAGCTCGATGTGGCCCATCCGCTCACGACGCACCTTGGCACGAGTGACCTCGACGCCGCAGCGCTCACAGATGATGCCCTTGAAGCGGACCCGCTTGTACTTGCCGCAGTTGCACTCCCAGTCCCGGGTGGGGCCGAAGATGCGCTCGCAGAACAGGCCCTCCTTCTCAGGCTTGAGGGTGCGGTAGTTGATCGTCTCGGGCTTCTTCACCTCGCCGTGGCTCCACTGACGGATGTCGTCAGCAGTGGCCAGGCCGATGCGCAGTTCGTCAAAGAAGTTGACGTCGAGCACGTGGTTCCTTCTTCCGTGTCTCTAGCTAAAACTCAAAGGGTGGGTCGTGAGGAGGGCCGGTATGCCGCGTGCCCGCCCAGGGCGTCCACGCGGCATACCCGCGCCTTAGACCTCTTCGACCGAACTGGGCTCGCGCCGGGACAGGTCGATGCCGAGCTCCTCCGCCGCGCGGAAGACGTCCTCGTCGGACTCCTTCAGCTCGATGGAGGTGCCCTCGCTGTTGAGCACCTCGACGTTCAGGCACAGCGACTGCATCTCCTTGATGAGCACCTTGAAGGACTCGGGGATGCCGGGCTCCGGGATGTTGTCGCCCTTGACGATCGCCTCGTAGACCTTCACGCGGCCCTGGACGTCGTCGGACTTGATCGTGAGCAGCTCCTGCAGCGCGTAGGCCGCGCCGTAGGCCTCGAGTGCCCACACCTCCATCTCACCGAAGCGCTGGCCACCGAACTGAGCCTTACCACCCAGCGGCTGCTGCGTGATCATGCTGTAGGGGCCGGTGCTGCGGGCGTGGATCTTGTCGTCCACGAGGTGGTGCAGCTTGAGGATGTACATGTAGCCCACGGACACCGGCTCGGGGAACGGCTCGCCGGAGCGACCGTCGAAGAGCCGGGACTTGCCGGAGCCGTCGATGAGCCGCACGTCGTCGCGGGTCTTGGTCGTGGAGTCCAGCAGACCCACGATCTCGTCCTCGCGCACACCGTCGAACACCGGCGAGGCGACACGGGTGCCGGCCGGGGCCGAGCGCGCGTCCTCGGGGATGAGCTTGGCCCAGTCCGGGTTGCCCGCGATCTCCCAACCGCGGGAGGCGGCCCAGCCGAGGTGCAGCTCGAGGATCTGGCCGACGTTCATACGACCGGGGACACCGAGCGGGTTGAGCACGACGTCCACAGGGGTGCCGTCCTCGAGGAACGGCATGTCCTCGACGGGCAGGATCTTGGAGATGACGCCCTTGTTGCCGTGACGGCCGGCGAGCTTGTCTCCATCGGTGATCTTGCGCTTGTTGGCGACGTAGACGCGGACGAGCTGGTTGACGCCCGGGGGCAGGTCGTCGCCTTCGTCCTTGTCGAACACCTTGACGCCGATGACCGTGCCGGTCTCGCCGTGGGGCACCTTGAGCGACGTGTCGCGGACCTCGCGAGCCTTCTCACCGAAGATGGCGCGCAGCAGGCGCTCCTCCGGCGTCAGCTCGGTCTCACCCTTGGGCGTGACCTTGCCGACGAGCAGGTCCCCGTCGCGGACCTCGGCGCCGATGCGGATGATGCCGCGCTCGTCGAGGTCGGCCAGGACCTCCTCGGAGACGTTCGGGATGTCCCGGGTGATCTCCTCGGGGCCGAGCTTGGTGTCGCGGGCGTCGACCTCGTGCTCCTCGATGTGGATCGAGGAGAGGACGTCGTCCTGCACCAGACGCTGGCTGAGGATGATCGCGTCCTCGTAGTTGTGGCCCTCCCACGGCATGAACGCCACGAGCAGGTTGCGGCCCAGGGCCATCTCGCCACCGTCGGTCGCGGGACCGTCGGCGATGACGCCGCCGGCCTCGACCCGGTCGCCCTCGTTGACGACGACGACCTGGTTGTAGGACGTGCCCTGGTTGGAGCGCGCGAACTTGGCGATCCGGTAGGTGCGCGTCGAGCCGTCGTCACCGGCGACGGTGACGAGGTCGGCGGACACCTCGGTGACCACACCAGCGGTCTCGGCCCGGACGACGTCGCCCGAGTCGAGGGCGGCGCGGTACTCCATGCCGGTGCCGACCAGCGGAGCCTCGGACTTGACCAGCGGCACCGCCTGACGCTGCATGTTGGAACCCATGAGCGCACGGTTGGCGTCGTCGTGCTCGAGGAACGGGATCAGCGCGGTCGCGGCCGACACCATCTGGCGCGGGGAGACGTCCATGTAGTCGACGTCGGCACCCGGGATGTAGTCGATCTCGCCGCCCTTGGTGCGCACCAGGACGCGGTCCTCCGTGAACAGGCCCTCGGCGTTGATGACGGCGTTGGCCTGCGCGATGACGTGGCGGTCCTCCTCGTCGGCGGACAGGTAGTCCACCTTGTCGGTGACCTTGCCCTTGACGACCTTGCGGTAGGGCGTCTCGATGAACCCGAACGGGTTGATCCGACCGTAGGACGCGAGCGAGCCGATCAGGCCGATGTTCGGGCCCTCAGGGGTCTCGATCGGGCACATGCGGCCGTAGTGCGACGGGTGGACGTCACGGACCTCCATGCCGGCGCGGTCGCGGGACAGACCACCCGGGCCGAGGGCCGACAGACGCCGCTTGTGCGTCAGGCCCGCGAGCGGGTTGTTCTGGTCCATGAACTGCGACAGCTGGGAGGTGCCGAAGAACTCCTTGATCGACGCCACCACGGGGCGGATGTTGATCAGGGTCTGCGGGGTGATCGCCTCGACGTCCTGCGTGGTCATGCGCTCGCGGACGACGCGCTCCATGCGGGACAGCCCGGTGCGGACCTGGTTCTGGATGAGCTCGCCCACGTTGCGCAGACGACGGTTGCCGAAGTGGTCGATGTCGTCGACCTCGACCGGCACCTCGTCGCCGTTCTTGCCGGCGAGCGTCGACTCACCGGCGTGCAGCGAGACGATGTACTTGATCGTGGCGACGATGTCGTCGACGGACAGGACCGAGGCGCTGAGCTCGGCGGCGACGCCCAGCTTGCGGTCGATCTTGTAGCGGCCGACCTTGGCCAGGTCGTAGCGCTTGGGGTTGAAGTAGAGGTTGTCCAGCAGGGTCTGGGCAGCCTCGCGGGTCGGCGGTTCGCCCGGGCGCAGCTTGCGGTAGATGTCGAGCAGCGCGTCGTCCTGGCCGGCCGTGTGGTCCTTCTCCAGGGTGAGGCGCATCGACTCGAACTCGCCGAACTCCTCGAGGATGTCGGCCTCGGTCATGCCCAGGGCCTTGAGGAGGACGGTGACCGACTGCTTGCGCTTGCGGTCGACGCGGACGCCCACCATGTCGCGCTTGTCGATCTCGAACTCCAGCCAGGCACCGCGGCTCGGGATGACCTTGGCGGTGTAGATGTCCTTGTCGGACGTCTTGTCGGGCGTGCGCTCGAAGTAGACGCCCGGGCTGCGGACCAGCTGGGAGACGACGACACGCTCGGTGCCGTTGATCACGAAGGTGCCGCGCTCGGTCATGAGCGGGAAGTCACCCATGAAGACCGTCTGGCTCTTGATCTCGCCAGTCGTGGTGTTCATGAACTCCGCGGTGACGAACAGGGGCGCGGAGTAGGTCTGGTCGCGCTCCTTGCAGTCCTCGATGGAGTACTTGACCTCCTCGAAGCGGTGGTCGCGGAACGACAGCGACATGGAGCCGCTGAAGTCCTCGATCGGGGAGATCTCTTCGAAGATCTCCTCGAGGCCGGAGCGATCCGGCACATCCCCACGGCCGGCGGCCTTGGCCTCTGCGACACGGGCCTGCCAGCGCTCGTTACCGAGCAGCCAGTCGAAGCTTTCCGTTTGCAGCGCCAGGAGGTCGGGGACCTCGAGGGGTTCGCGGATCTTTGCGAAGGACAGACGGCCTGAGACCGTCCGTGCGGTGGACACAGTCTGAGTCGCGTTGCGCGAGGCAGCCAAGGAGGGGTCCTTCCACGGGCCTTGTCTTAAATCTGATGGTTCGAAACCGGTGCAGCGCTGACCGCCGGTGCCGACCACGCAGGAGACAGGGCCAGGAATTCGTGCCGCAGGGCACGACGAAAGGCTGAGGTCTGAGGCGGGATCGAAGAAAGAGGGCAGCGCAAAGGAAGAGCATACACGAAAGAGGGCAGCCTCGTCCAACCGTGTCCAGCGGGCTCGCGCCACGACCGTTGACGGGGGTCAGGCCCGGGCCACAAGCCACAGGCTGATCCGACGCAGACGAGGATGACGCGCGAAACCCCCCACGTCAAGACATTCGCCCCGTGTGGCGCCGAACGACCTGCGGCGACGCACCCGAAGAGGGGATGCATCGCCGCAGGTCAGGAGGATCCGGGAGGCGTCGCCGCGCCGGATCTCCGAAGGGGTGGTAGGCCCTTAGAAGGCTTCGACCTTGCTGATCAGCCAGCGGTCGCCGACCTTGGTCATCGTCGCGATGACCCGGTTCTGGTCGACCACGGGGTCCTGCTGGTCGGTGCCGATGCGGGCCTGGTTGACGAACGCCAGCACCTTGACGGTCGTGGGCGAGGAGCTCATCACCCCGACGTCGGACACCTTGGCCTGCACGACGGTCTGGTTCTTGACCGCGAGCGGCTTGATGTCCTTGTCCATCGCGGCCGTGAACTCGCCCTTGAACGACCCGGTGAGCAGGCCCTCGATCTGCGCCGACTGCGCGTCGATGGTCTTGTAGCTGTAGCTGAGCATCTGCTCGATCGAGGTGCGGGCCTGGCTGGCCGCCGCCCGGTTGGTGGCGGCCTGGGCGCCGGCGTCGCGCAGGCTGACGCCCACGACGGTCCCGAGCACGGCCAGCACGGCGACGAGGGCCACGAGCGGTGCGATCCAGCGTCGCCGGCCGCCTGCCGCGGGCTGTGAAGACGTCCAGGTATGCCGCGTGGGCAGCTTCGGGAGCCGGGGCCAGCTCCGCGTGGGGCTCGACTGGTCACCTGCCCCCGGCGCGGCTGCGCCAGGGTCGACGAGGGGCTGCTGTGGGGCGCGTGCCCGGGACCGCTCTCCGGCCACGCGGGGGCGAGCCTTCACCTTGGTATCAACCGACGAACTCAAGGTTTTCCACCTTCCACTCGTCGCCGACCAGGCGCAGGTCGAGCCGCATCCGGTAGGTCTTGGTCTCGCCGTTCGGAACGGCGGTGTTCTTGGTCGGGGCGACCACGCCCACGAGCGCGACGGCGGAGTCCTTGTCACCGGAGACCAGCGCGGCCTCGGTGCGCTGCACCGAGGAGACCGTCTTGTTGGCGACGAGGACCTTGCTGAGCTGGTCGGCCGAGGTCGAGTAGCTCTTGAGGAAGTCCCCCGTGGCGCCGGCCTTCACCCGGGCCATGTCAGCGTCGACCTTGGTGTAGTCGACCGTGACGAAGTTGATGGCCAGCTGCTTCGCAGCTGCCACGGCGTCGGCGTTGGCCGCCGACGTCTGCCGCGCGGCATACCAGTCGCGTCCTCGGGTGGCCCCGAGCGCGAGGCTCGCGATGAGCGCGATGGCGACCACGATCCACACCATGGTCGGGGTGATGCGCAGTGCCCTGGCCCGGTCACGGGCTGTCTGGTGATCTGTGTCGGCAGCGAGCGCGTCGGGGGGTGACACGTCCTCGTCCGCCTCCACCGCCCTCCCGGCGTGGGTGGTGATCGTGCTCATCGAGCAGCCTCCTTCATGATCCACAACCACGAGGCGTCGCCGCTCTCGGCCCCGGAGGGAGGCAGTGGCACCGATACCTGTGGCGTTGTCAGGCTCAACGAGGCAGCCATGCCCGGGGATACGGGCTGGTTGCCGAAAGCGAACGGGACGGTGGAGTTCGTGCTCGAGTGCGGACCCGGGGCGTTCTGGGCGCCGCGAACGCTGGCCGCCGACCCGCGTGGGGCCGTGCAGCGTGCCGACGTGTTCGCCTTGGTGTTGCTGGTCTGGTTGGGCGTGCGCCGCACCGTGCCCTGGTAGCCCTGCGTGCAGACCGGCGGGTCGTGCGCCATGGCCAGTCCGAAGTGGGCGGTGCCGTCGCCGGGGACGACCGTGAAGCCGCCGGCCACGACATCGGGGTAGGTGACGAGGAGCTGCTGGATCCCGTCGACCCGTGCCGTGGTCACCTGGCCGACGGTGATCAGGTTGGCCAGCAGCGCGGCGAGGTTGCCCTGGTTGTCCCTGATCAGGGACTCGAGCTCCTTGGACGCCACGACGCCGCGGTCGAGGATCAGGCGCAGGTCGCCGTCAGAGGCCTTGAGGGTCTCGGACAGGTCCGCGAAGTTCTTGGCGAAGACCTTGATGTCGCCCGAGGTCTCGCGCTGCGTGTCGAGCACGATGCGGCCGTCGTCGATCAGCTTGACCGTCTCGGGCAGCGCCTCGGTGGCCGACCTCGTCAGCTTGTCACCGCTGTCGATCAGTCGCTGGAGGTCCTGTCCCCCGTCGGCGAACCCCTTGCCGAGCTCGTCGACCACGGTGCGCAGGTCCTGCTTGTCGACCGAGTTGACGGTCCCGTCGAGGTCGAGCAGCAGCGTGTCGACCCGCAGCGGGAAGACCGTGTCCTTGCGCGGGATGGTGTCGCCGTTCCTCAGCGAGGCGCCCTTGTCGGTACGCGGCTGGAAGTCGAGGTACTGCTCGCCGACCGCGGAGCGGTTCTCCACGACGACCTTGGTGTCCTTCGGAATCACTACTCCCCGTTGGATTTTCGCGTCGACGATCACACCGTCCCTGGACAGCTTCAGGTTGTCGACCCGGCCGACGGTGACGCCGCGGTAGGTGACCTCGGAGCCGACGAAGATGCCGCCGGACTGCTCGAAGTCGGCCGCGACGTGGTACTGCCCACCGGCCACCTGGTCGTAGAGCCCGACGTAGCGGGCCGAGAGGACCGAGACGGTGACGAGGGTGATCAGCAGGAACGCGAACAGCTGGACCTGCACCGAGCGGCGGATCATGCGGCACCTCCGTAGAGCGAGCGCCACGAACCGTCCGAGCCCGACGAGCCGGACTGCTGGTCGGGGGCACCGACGCAGATCACGCCCGGGACGCACGCGCCCGAGGTCGAGCTGCCGCCCGGGGTGATCGGCACACTCGGGATGCTGGGCGTCGGCAGCGGCAGGCTGGGCAGCCCGGTGGGCCCGCCCGTCGGGCCGCCGGGGGGCGGAGTCGTCGGGATCCCCAGGTTGCCGGCGAGGTGCGCGAAGTTGAGGTCCAGGTCGGCGGACATGTTGGTGTAGTCGCCCTTCATGGCCCCGGTCGTCGCGTCCGAGAAGGGGTAGGTCAGCAGCAGCTGCAGCGACTTCGGCAGGTTGTCCCCGGCCTTGGTGAGCTGGGCCAGGATCGGCGCGAGGGCCTGGAGGTTGGCGGCGGTGTCGGCCTTGCTCTGCTGGATGACCTGGGTCCCGACGGCCCCGAGCCTGCTGAGCGCCTGGAGCATCTGCACGAGCTGCTGGCGCTGGTCGGCGAGCACCTTGAGGCCCTTGGGCAGCGCCTCGAGGGCCCTGCCGATGTCCTCCTTCTGGGCTGCGAGCTTGGCGGCGAGCGCGTCGATGTTGTCGATGGCGCGGACGATCTCGGACTTCTGGCTGTCGAGGCCGCCGATGAAGGTGTCGAGCTGCTTGATGACGTCCTTGATCTGCGCCTGGTTGCCCCGCGCGGCGTTGTTGAGCTCGGTCTCGATGACCTTGAGCTGGGCGACGCCACCACCGTTGAGCAGCAGCGACATCGCGCTGAGCACCTCCTCGACCTCCGGGTTGCGGCCGGTGCGGGCGAGGGGGATGTTGTCGCCGTCGCCGAGCCGGCCCTCGGGGGCCGCACCGGTCGGCGCGGACAGCTGGACGTACTTCTCCCCCAGCAGCGAGGTCTGCTTGAGCTCCGCCACGGCGTTGTCGGGCAGCTTGACGTTCTTGGGCAGGCGCAGCGTCACCCGGGCCGTCCAGCCGTTGAGCTCGATCTTCTCGACCGAGCCCACCGTCACCTGGTCGACCTTGACCGACGACTGCGGGACGAGGTCGAGGACGTCGGCGAACTCGGCCGTCACGCGGAAGATGTCACCGCGGTTGGCTGCTCCGCCGGGCAGCGGCAGGTCGAAGGCGCCTTGGCAGCCGGTGACGCCGAGGAGGACGGCGCCCACGACGAGCCCGGACACGGCGCGCCGGCCACGCGGCATACCCAGGGTCTGTGGCTTGGTGGTCTGTGACTGGTGGTCGTTCATCGGGTCCCTCCCAGCAGGCCGCCCAGGGTCGGGTCCGCGCCGCGCATCGTCACGACGGCCCCGCTCTGGCCGGGGGTGGTCGCGGGCGATCCCGACGACGCTCCGGCCTGGGCCTGCGGCACGGCGGACAGGAGGTTGACCGGCAGTTTCACGCCTTGTCCCGCGAGCTGGTCGAGCAGCGACTGGATCGGCTTGAGGGCCCCGCTGACGGTCTTGCACAGCGAAGCCGGCTGACCGCCCTGGACGATGAGGGAGCACAGCATGTTCTGCACGGTGAGGTTCTCGTTCACGTTGGCCCGGGTGTCGAGCGTGCCGGTGTCGGGGTTGTAGGCGTTCTGCAGGTTGCTGATCGCCACCGGGGCGTTCGTGAGGGTCTCGGCCAGGGCATCCCGCTGCTTGGCCACCGTGCCGGTCACCGACGCCAGCTGCTTGAGGTTGGTGGTCAGGCCCGCCCGGTTGTCGTGGACGAAGGAACTGATCTCGCTCAGCGCGACAGCGAGGTTCTTCAGGGCGGCGGCGAGGTCGTCGCGCTCCCCGTCGAGCTGCTGCGAGACGTTGGCGAGGTCGCTGTTGAGCCTGCGGACCTGGCTGTCGTTGGTGGCGAGCATGGTCGTGAAGGTCTGGAGGTTCTTCACGGTGCCGAACAGGTCGTTGCGGCCACCGGACAGAGCCTCGAGCGCCAGGCTGAGGTCGCGGTTGGTGTCGTGCAGCTTCTGGCCCTGGCCGCCGAGGTTCTTGGCGCCGGTGTCGAGCACGTCGGCGAAGGCGCCGTCCTTGTTGGCACCCGTGGGACCGAGGGCCACCAGGAGGTCGTCCAGGCTCGAGGAGATGCGGTCCAGCTCGACGGGAACCGCCGTGCGGTCCAGGCCGATCTGGGCGTTGTCCTTCATCACCGGACCAGCGGTGTATGCCGGGAGCAGCTGCACGTAGCGGTCGCTCACCAAGGAGGGGGCCACCACCGCGGCCTTGGCGTCCGCGGGCACCCGGTACTTGCGGTCGAACTCGAACTTGACCTCGACCTTGTCGCCCTTCGGAGTCACCTCGGTGACCTTGCCGACCTGGACGCCGAGGATGCGTACGTCGGACCCGGGGAACAGGCCGACCGCGCGGCTGAACTCACCGGTCACGTGGATGCTGTCCTGCCGCGGCCAGAAGGCGTACGCGCCGGCGACGAGGGCGACCACGACGAGCGCGGCGACGACCTTGGGGATCAGGCCGAGCCGGGGCGTGGCGGGCAGCGACGGCAGTCGCAGGGCGGGCAGGCGCTTCATCAGTTGCCTCCCGGAGACACGGGGGTCGTGAGGTTCTGGATGTAGGTGTCGAACCACCGGCCGTTGCCGAGGACGTTGGCGAACAGCCGCGTGAACGGGCCCATCGCGGCAATGGTGTCCCCGAGGTCCTTCTCGTGCTTCTGCAGCACCGCGAGGACCTTGGTCAGCTGGTCGAGGGCGGGCTTGAGCTCCGAGCGGTTGTCCCGGACCAGCCCGGTGAGCTGCTGGGCCATCGCAGAGGTGTTGGTGAACAGCGTGTGGATCGCCTCGCGACGGGCATTGAGCTCGACCATCAGGAGGTCGGCGTTCTTGATGATCGACTCCACGGCCTTGTTGCGCTCGGCGACGGTGCCCGAGACGCTGTTGGCCGAGGCGAGCAACCGCTTGAGCTCGTCGTCGCGCGAGGCGATGGTGTTGGACAACCTGCTGAGGCCGTCCAGGGCCGCCTTGACGTCGGGCGGGCTGTCCTTGAACTCGGTCGCCAGGGTGGTCAGCGACTTCGCCAGCATGTCCGTGTCGATCTCCTCGGACGTGGTCGCGAGGTCGCTGAACGCGTTGACGATGTCGTAGGACGAGATGGTCCGCTCCAGCGGGATCTCGCTGTCCGCCTTGAGCTGGCCACCACCGGCGGGCTCCAGGGCGAGGAACTTCGAACCCAGCAAGGTCCGCATCCGGATGCTGGCACCGGTCCGGGTGCCGAAGGCTGCCGGTTCGGTGACCTTGAAGTCGACGACCACGTGGTTGCCCGCGAGGTCGACCTTCTCCACCTTGCCGACCTTGACCCCGGCGATCCGCACGTCGTCGCCCTTGATCAGGCCGCCCGCCTCGCTGAACGAAGCGCGGTAGTGGTCGCCGCCCCCGAGGAACGGGATGCTCTGGACGTTGAACGCGAGGAACAGCACCAGCGCGATGGACGCCAGCCCGGCAGCGCCGATCGGGACGGGGTTGCGCTCGCGGAAGGGGGTACTCATGACGAGCACCTCGCTGCGGAGAGCCCAGCCGGCTTGTCGACCGGGATCTTGATGGCCGGGGCACCCTTGGTCGGCGACGGCACGACGATCGTCCCGCTGAAGTCGCACATGTAGAAGTTGAACCAGGAGCCGTAGGTCGCGGTCCGCGTGATCGTGTTGATCTTGCCCGGCGAGGTCGCCAGGAACTTCTCGAAAACGGCGGTGTTCGACGGCTTGTTGAGGTTCGTGCTGAGCGCACGGAGGTTGCTGATGTCCGCCTTGATCGAGGGACGGGTGACCTTCAGCAGGTCGGCAGTCTCCGCGGTCAGGGAGTTGATGTTGGTCAACGAGGCACCGATCGTCGTGCGGTCGGCGGCCAGGCCGGAGATGAAGCGCTGGAGCTGGTCGATCAGCGCCTTGAGGGCGGAGTCGTGGGCATCCACGGTGCCGAGCACCGCGTTGAGGTTGGAGATGGTCCGACCAATGACCTCGTCGCGGTCCGCGAGGGTCGAGGTCAGCGACGCCGTCTTGGACAGCAGCGAGTTGATGTTGCCGCCCTCGCCCTGAAGGACGCTGATGATGTTGGCCGACAGCTCGTTGACGTCCTTGGGCGACAGGGCCGCGAACAACGGCTTGAAGCCGTTGAACAAGACCGTGAGGTCCAGCGCGGACTGGGTGTGGTCCAGTCCGATCGTGGCCCCGTCCTTCAGGGGCGTGGCACTGCCGACGTCCTGGGTGAGGGCGATGTAGCGCTCACCGATGAGGTTGCGGTACTTGATGGTCGCCTTGGTCCCTTGCGTGAGCACACTGGTCTTCAGCACGTTGAACTCGACGTCCGCGTGCACGCGGTCGCTGGCGACCTTGATGGACTTCACCTCACCCACGCGCACGCCGGCGATCCGCACCTCCTGGCCCGGAGCGAGGCCGGTCACGTCGTTGAACATGCCGCGATACGTCGCCTTGTCACCGAACTGGGTGTTGGAGATGGTGGCCGCGAGGGTGCCCGTGGCGAACAGCGTCGCCGCCACGAAGATCAGGAACTTCACCAGGCTGGATCGGGTGCTCACTGTTGGTTCACCACCGTTCCGCGCAGCATCGGGCCCGCGAGGAGCGTCGTGATGGCTGAGGGGCGACCGTCTCGCGATAGGAGAGCGGCCACGACGGCCTGTTCCTGCTCGGTTCCGGCCAGACCGGAGTCGGCCTCAGCGATGCTCTGCCCCGACAGCCCGGAGAACATCGACGGCAACGCACTGCCCGCCGCCCGCGAGCCCGAGTGGTTGGTGCCGTCACTGAAGTGGTTGCCCTTCCAGGGGTTCGCCTGGGTGCCGACGCGGCCTGGCAGGCCCTGGCAGCTCGGGGCACGCCGCTCGCCCCACCGGGGTTCCTCGCCGGGCTTGTAGCCCTGGCGCTGCTGGGTGACCTCGACCGTGATGTGGAAGGTCTTGTCCCGCCAGGCCTGGTCGATCCGCGGCAGCCAGTTCACCATCGCCGTGGCGACACAGGGGTACTGCGATGAGTACTTCGCCAGCACCTCGACGGTCGGTCGCTGCACGCGACCCACCTGGATGATCCGCTGGCCATTGGCGTCCAGGAAGTCCGCGGTCGTGTTCGCGAAGCCCGCCGTCCCCGCCAGGAAGCCGGCCAGCTCGTCCTTCTTGGCCACGATCGTCGTGCTCGTGGTGATCAACGCCGTCGCCGCGCGCACGAGATCCGGCGCCGCCACGGCATACGTGGAGGCAAGGTCGGCCAGCCCGCTGATGTCCGCCTTGATCACGGGCAGCTTGGGGTTGATCTCCTTGAAGTAGCTGTCGACCAGGACCAGGTTCTGGCCGAGGCGGGTCCCCCGCCCGTCCAGCGCCGACGCCAGCGCGTTCAACGTCATCGCCAGCTTCTCCGGCTGCACGGTGCGCAGCAACGGCAACAGGTCGTCGAAGACCTTCTCGAGCTCGATCGCCACCGACGTGCGGTCCTGACCGATGGTGTCGCCCTTGGCGATGTGCCGCCCCACGGCACCGGTCGTCGGCGTCACCAGGTCGACGTACCGCTCACCGAACAACGTCTTCGGGAGCAGGCGGGCCGACACGTTGGCCGGGATCAGGTCGACCATCTCCGGCTTCAGGGCCAGCTTGAGCGTCGCGCCGTTGCCGGTGGTCTCGATCGACCGCACCTCACCGACGATCAACCCACGGATCTTGACGTCGGACGCCGTCTGCAGCTGGGACCCGATCCGGTCGGTCATCAGGTTGACCATCACCACGGGGGTGAACCGCTTGTGGAACGACGCCACCGACAGACCGATGAGCAGGCCCACGATGACGATGAAGCCGACCCCGTAGGCACGGTTGCCCAGGCGTGACATGAAACCGCTCGACGAGTCAGCCATGCGCTAACCCGCGATCCGTACGGTCGTCGTGGCGCCCCACACCGCCAGGGAGAAGAAGAAGTCCACGATGTTGATGGCGACGATGGAGGTCCGCACGGCCTTGCCGACGGCAACGCCCACGCCTGCCGGACCTCCGGACGCGTTGTAGCCGTAGTAGCAGTGGATGAGGATGATCACGACCGCGAACACCATCACCTTGAGGAACGAGAAGAGGACGTCGATCGGCGGCAGGAACAGGTGGAAGTAGTGGTCGTAGGTGCCGGCCGACTGCCCGAAGTAGTGCACGACGATGAAGCGGGTCGCGCCGTAGGACGAGAGCAGGCCCAGGACGTAGAGCGGGACGACCGCCACGAAGCCGGCGATCATCCGGGTCGTCACGAGGAACGGCAGCGAGGGGATCCCCATGACCTCGAGTGCGTCGACCTCCTCGGAGATGCGCATCGCACCGAGCTGGGCGGTGAAACCACACCCGACCGTCGCCGCGAGCGCCAGCCCCGCGACCAGCGGGGCGATCTCGCGGGTGTTGAGGTAGGCGGAGACGAAGCCGGTGAGGGCGCCTGTCCCGAGCTGGTTGAGCGAGGAGTAGCCCTGGAGGCCGACCTGGCTCCCGGTGAAGAAGGCGAGGAAGGCGATGACCCCCACGGTGCCTGCGATGACAGCGAGGGCACCCGAACCGAGCGAGACCTCCGCCAGCAGCCGCAGGATCTCCTTCTTGTAGCGGCGCAGGGTGCGCGGGCTCCAGGCGAGCGAGCGGACGTAGAACCGCATCTGCTCACCGAGGCTGTCGAGCGCCTCGACAGGCCGACCCGCGAGGTCCAGGACTTTGCTCACTGGGACTGCACCTCCTTCAGATCTTCTGGGGGACGACTTGGAAGTACACGGCGCTGGCGACGAAGTTCACGACGAACAGGAACATGAAGGTGATGACCACGCTCTGGTTCACTGCGTCGCCGACGCCCTTGGGGCCGCCGCCCGCGGTGAGGCCCTTGTACGAGGCCACGACCGCGGCGATGAAGCCGAAGATGAGGGCCTTGATCTCGCTGGTCCACAGGTCCGCCAGCTGGGCGAGCGCGGTGAACGAGGCGATGTAGGCGCCGGGGGTGCCGCCCTGGATGATGACGTTGAAGAAGTAGCCACCCGCGACGCCGACGACCGACACCAGCCCGTTGAGCAGCAGCGCGACGACCATGGCAGCCAGCACCCGGGGCACGACGAGGCGCTGGATGGGGCTGATCCCGAGGACCTCCATCGCGTCGATCTCCTCGCGGATCTTGCGCGAGCCGAGGTCTGCGCAGATCGCCGACCCGCCGGCACCGGCGATCAGCAGGGCCGTGACGATGGGTGAGGCCTCACGGATGACGGCGAGCACCGAGGCCGCTCCGGTGAAGGACTGGGCGCCGAGCTGGCGGGTCAGGGTGCCGAGCTGCAGGGCGATGACCGCACCGAAGGGGATGGAGACCAGGGCCGTCGGGACGATCGTCACCGAGGCGATGAACCAGCACTGCTGGATGAACTCCTTGGTCTGGAACGGCCGCTTCGGCAGGGACCGTCCGACGTCGAGGACGAGCGCGAAGAGCGATCCGCTCTGGCGCAGCGCACCAATAGCTGGATTGCCCATCTAGATCGCCGCCTCAGCAGACTGAGTGGGCTCGGTGTGGCGGACACCGGGAACGCCGGCGTTGTGCGACTGGAACGACCCGGGGGGCGGCGTGATGCCGTTCGCGCGGCACCAGTCCCCCGCCGGACGCTCGCCGCGGCGGGGGGTGCCGTCGCTGGTGCCGAGCTGGAGCGGGATGGGCGGCAGCGGCGGCAGCTCCTGACCGGACTTCGCCTCGGCCGCGAGCTCGTCGGCGTCCTTCTCCTCGGACATGCCGATGGGGCCGATCGTCTGGGCGTTCAGGAACTGGCGCACCACCGGCTCCTCCGAGCTCAGCAGCATCTCGCGCGGCCCGAACATGGCGAGGTGCTTGTGGTACAGCAGCCCGATGTTGTCGGGCACCGTGCGCGTCGAGTTGATGTCGTGGGTGACGATCAGGAAGGTCGCGTCGATCTGCGCGTTGAGGTCGATGAACAGCTGGTTGATGTAGGACGTGCGGACCGGGTCCAGACCGGAGTCCGGCTCGTCGATCAGCAGGATCTCGGGGTCGAGCACCAGCGCGCGGGCCAGGCCGGCCCTCTTGCGCATGCCACCCGAGATCTCGCCGGGCAGCTTGGACTCGGCGCCGGTCAGGCCGACCAGGTCCATCTTCTCGAGGACGATGGTGCGGATGTCCGACTCGGACTTCTTGGTGTGCTCACGCAGGGGGAACGCCACGTTGTCGTAGAGGTTCATCGAGCCGAACAGCGCGCCGTCCTGGAACAGCACCCCGAACAGCTTGCGCACCTCGTAGAGCTCGCGCTCGCGCATCTGGGTCAGGTCGCGGTCCTGGATCCAGATCGCGCCCGCCTCCGGCTTGAGTAGGCCGACCAGCGTCTTGAGGAACACAGACTTGCCGGTACCCGACGGCCCCAGCATCACGGAGATCTCGCCCGCAGGAAGGGTCAGCGAGACGTCGTTCCAGATCACCTGCGACCCAAATCGCTTGGTCAGACCTTCGACCCTGATCTCAACGCCCACAGCTCCACCTCGTCGTGAATGTCCACGCCCGCCACACATGGCGGGCCCCGGTTCGCAGGGCTCAACGAGGCGGGCAAGCCGAAGTTACGCCCCGGTATGCCACGGCAGCCGGTGCACACGCGGCATACGGGCGCTTTTCTGGCATGCGAAAGCGGGCCCGACTCGGTGGTTTGGAGTCAGCGATGGCGTGGGGTCAGGACGACGAAAGCGACCGCACACGCGGCATACAGTGCTAGCGCGGCGGCGAGGGGGAGCCTCCCGACGGTCCGGCTGATAGGAGCCAGAGCGGTCATGAACTCGAGGCCGACGGAGACCATGCCAAGCCCCAGCACCACGGCCGGCCCCTGGTTGACTGTGATTGTGGGCGCGACGACCCCGCCCGCTGCCAACAGCACGAACCACGTGAGGAAGGCGGCGTTCGCGTAGAAGGCGTGGTCAACCATGGCCGTCAAACCAAGCAATGTCGTGGTCAGGCCCAGACTCCAGGCACGGACCTGCCGTGCGCGCACCGCACCGCCCGCGAGCGCCCCGAACGCGCCTCCGAGTGGCACCACCGCGAACGCCACTTGGAGCGCGGCCAACGGCCAAACCAGTGGGAGGGGCTGCCTCAGCGCCGACACCACATGACTCCCCGCCGCCACCGCTGCGAGGGCCGTGCACACGACTCCCAGCCCCGCAGCTTTCGCTCGGTGCGCCTTCGCGAATGTTCCGATCACGTGAGGTCGCCGCGCATGACGTGGCACGACAGGATCGCCTCGAAGGCTGAGGTGACGTCCGAGGGAACCGGCTTGGGTGGGGTTTGTCCGACGAGTACCGCGACCAACCAGCCTTGGACGACGTCCTGCGCATCGAGAAGGGGGCCAGCCTCCTTCGCGGAGAAGAGCTCGGCACACTGGTGTGGCCGGGCCAGCGCGCGTGCCGTCGCCTGGGGAGAGTAGCCCTGCGCCGTCAGGTTCGCGGGGTCGAAGTCCAGCGGGGCCGCGGATCCCAGCTTCGCGTACTGGTCGAGTCGAGCGACGGTGAAGCGTTGGGGAGCGACGAACTGAGTCCCGTCCAGCGTGTGGTAGCTGTCGGCCAGAGACGTCTGGACGGGCTCGAGCAGCGGCAGTCGAGATGTGGGTCCACACACAGCAGGGTGCCGGCCAACGCACCGCACCTGTTCCGTGGAGACCTCGTAGACCTGGCTGTCCAACGGCCACGCGGCAGGCAGGACCACAGCCACGGCGACGACAGGGGCGAGGAGAACCCACAGGAAGCTCCTCGGTCGACGCACCGCGGTCAGCCAGCTGGAGGCGAGAACCAGACCACCGCCCAGGACCAGCAGTCCGGCGAGCGAGAGCATGGCCCGCGATGGCGTCCGCTGCAGGCCAGTCAACGTCCCGTACGTGGTGACCGCCTCGAACGGGCCGCGGCCAAACGGTGCCGCGATGACAAGCGTGGCCAGCACTGCCAGCACGGCCGCCGGCGCGGCCAGGAAGCCGTCGACCACGAGGCCGACGCACGCCCCCACCAACGACGAGACAAGGATCGGGAGGAGCACCTCGGCATACACCCAGTAGTCCGTCGGACCGACTCCGCCGCGGCGGAGCACGGCGACGGCGACGGCCAGCCAGGTCAGCACGTACGCGGCACCAGCGCAGAGGGCCACGGCGAGCGCGGGCGCCAGCGCCTGGCTCCCGCGCCGCGCCGAGGCCTTGGCCAGCTCGGCCACGGTCGGTCGATACCGTCTCGCGGTGTCGTGGGCCGCGGCGGCGGCAACCAGCGGGCAGGCGATGATCACGCTGGCGGCCGACAGTCTCGTGCCCCAGTCCCACTCGACCTGCCAGTGGCCTTGGCTGAAGACAGTGGTGAGGGTGAAGCCCGCCAGGGCCACGGCCACCGGAGCCCCCGCACCGCGACGGATCCACAGTGCGATGCCGTTCACGCCGGGACCGGCTCCTCGATGACGCGGAAGAAGCCTGACTCGATCGCGCTGCGCCGAGACCCGGCCGGGGCGAGGTCCGCGAGGTCCGCGACCGTGCCGGAGAAGCGAAGTCGACCGGCGTGGATCACCAGGACGTCGCCTGCGAGGTCGGCAACGTCTTCCACGACGTGGCTGCTCAGAAGCACCGTGCAGTCCAACCCCCTGATCAGCTCGACCATTGCCCTTCGCTGAGCCGGGTCGAGACCCGTGGTCGGCTCGTCCAGGAGAAGCACCTCCGGCTCTGATGCAAGGGCCTGGGCGAAGGCCACCCGGCGAACCATGCCTCCAGAGAGGGTCGACAGTCGGCGAGCGGCGACGTCGGCGAGGCCCACAGCCTCCAGGCATTCGTCGGCACGCGACTGGGCCTTTCTCGTGGGCAGGCCCTTGAGCCACGCGAGGTACGACACCACTTCCCGGGGCGTCAGCCGACCCGGGAAGCTCGCCCCTTGAGGCATCAGCGCCACGAGCGGGAGGGCCTCGCGTCGGGTCGCCCGCGCATAGAGGTCCCTCCCGCCGACAGCGACCGATCCGGAGGTGGGTTCGAGGATGCCCGCGGCGCACGACAGGAGCGTGGACTTGCCGGCGCCGTTGACCCCCAGCAGGGCCGTCACGCCACGCCCCAGAGTGAACGAGACCTCGCTGAGGGCGGTCTCCCGCCCGTAGGCGTGTGTGACGTCCTGCACCTGCATGACGGACCGGCTAGGGGTAGCGACGATAGTCATCCGAGCAGGGATCGCTCAGCGTCACCGTCTTCAAGCGCAAGACCTCTCTCCAAGACCGTGTCGTCTGACCTTGAGACTCGAGAGAGGGCCGGGCGTGACGCGGCCTGCCGGGCGGACACGCGGAAGCGGGCCCGACCTGGTGGTCGGACCCGCTTCGCAGCAGTGCTGGTGCTCCCCGAGGGGAGCTCAGATCACTTGAGGGTGACGGTGGCGCCGGCGGCCTCGAGGGCCTCCTTGGCCTTGTCGGCCGCAGCCTTGTCAACCTTCTCGAGGACGGGCTTGGGAGCGCCGTCGACGAGGTCCTTGGCTTCCTTCAGGCCGAGGGAGGTCAGCGCGCGGACCTCCTTGATGACCTGGATCTTCTTGTCGCCAGCGGCCTCGAGGACGACGTCGAACTCGTCCTGCTCCTCGGCGGCAGCGGTGTCGCCACCGGCCGGGGCGCCGGCCGCGGCAACGGCCACGGGGGCAGCAGCGGTGACGTTGAAGGTGTCCTCGAACTGCTTCACGAACTCAGAGAGCTCGATGAGGGTCATTTCCTTGAAGGCCTCAAGGAGCTCGTCGGTGGAGAGCTTCGCCATGATGGGCGTCCTTTCTAATTCTTGGTATGCCGTGAGTGGCGTCTTGGTGTGTGAGCGGGCTCGGTGCGGGGTTGCCCCCGACCGGGTCAGCTCTCGTCGCCACCCTCGGCGACGTCTGCGGTTGCCTCGGCCACGGGGGCCTCGGCGGACGCGTCGGCTGCGGGAGCCTCGGCGGTGTTGTCGTCAGCCTCGGCAACCTCGGCCTCGGCGGCGGGAGCGGCGGCAGCAGCCACCGGGCCCTCGGCCTCGACCTTGGCGCGCAGCGCGTCGACGACCCGAGCGGTCTGCGACAGCGGCGCGGCGAAGAGGTAGACAGCCTGGCTGAGCGACGCCTGAAGGGCACCGGCCAGCTTGGCCAGGAGAACCTCGCGGGACTCGAGGTCCGCAAGCTTCGTGATCTCCGCGGGAGTCAGGGCCTTGCCGTCGAGGACGCCGCCCTTGATCACGAGGAGGGGGTTCGCCTTGGCGAAGTCACGCAGACCCTTGGCGGCCTCGACCGGGTCGCCATCGACGAATGCGATGGCGGACGGTCCGACGAGCTGGCCGTCGAACGCCGTGACTCCGGCGTCCTTGGCAGCAAGCTCGGTGAGCGTGTTCTTCACGACGGCGAAGGTGGCGTTTCCGCGCAACGAGTTGCGGAGATCGGTGATCTGCTTCACCGAAAGCCCGCGGTACTCGGTCAGCACGGCCGCGCCGGAGTTGCGGAACTTGTCCGACAGCTCGGCGATGGCGGCAGCCTTGTCAGCCTTGGCCATGGGGCCTCCCTTCCGTGTGTTCGACCGTCCGGAGCTGGAGGCCACACGGAAAGAGCCCCATGCACAGGGCACGGGGCTCGCACGCGGGCAGGCTCTGGGAGCCGGCACTGCGGGTGAATCGTGGCCTGCGCTGGACGCCCACCGGAGTGGAACCTTCGGTCACGTGCTGCCTATTGCGGTGGCACGCGACAACCGAGCGGTCTTTGGTCAGGGTCCAGAGTACGGGTGGGCGGGCCCCCGACCAAATCGCTGTCTCCCGGCGCCCCCGGCACCGCCCGGTCGACCCGTCGGCTCACGGGACCTTGAAGGTGCCCACCTGACTGGCGGGTGGTGCGGTGATGGTGACCGGCTTCCCCCAGCCGCCGAACGTGCCGCCGACGGTCTGTCCCTCGACCTCGACAGTCATCGAGACGGGCCTGTCCTTGGCGTCCAGGACGTAGCGGGTGGTGACCGGGGCCATCGACGGCACCGCGCCCTGGCCGGCTTCGCCGAGGAGCTTGGCCGGGTCGATCGACACCTCGTAGGTCGTCCCGGTGGCCGACGAGCTCACGACCGTGGCCTCCGCGCCGACCATCGCGTCGGCGAACTGGCGGGGACTGCCCATCTGGCCCAGCATCCCGGAGAACAGCTGGCTGGACGGGTCCTTGGCCTTGGGGTCGATCTTCACCCAGGGCTTGGTCGAACCGGGCAGGCCCTTGATGTAGAGCACGCCGTCGATCGACACGATCTCCATCCGGACGCCCTCGAGCGCCATGACCATCCGCTGGCGCATCGTGCCCTTCCTCATGATGAAGGAACCGCTGGCCGTGCCCCCGGCACCGACGTTCATGGTCATCGTGCCGGAGCCGGCCTTCACCATCGCCGCGAGCATGCGAGTCCCGAGGTCGCCCCCGTCGACCGTGGTGCCGACAGCGAGACCGGCAGCGGAGGCAGCGCTCGACGCGGTGGTCGAGCTGCTCGAGCTGGTCGAGCTGGTCGACGGTGTCGCGCCGGCGTTCGACACGGCAGGCGTGGTGCTGCCGCAGGCGCCGAGCGCCAGGGTCGCGGCAAGGGCGAGGGCGGCGCACGAGATGGTCTTCACAAGAATCCCCCAGGACGGGCACGTGGGGCACGTCCCCGACGGCTGCGTCCACGCTACCCCGACAGCCACGCCCGGCGCCGGGATTCGGGCAGACGAGAGCCCGCCCCCGGTGCGGGTGGCGGGCTCTCGGCAGGACTGCGGCGAGGCTGGGACTCAGGCGGTGGCCTCGTCCTCGACCAGCAGGTTGCGGGTGCGGGTGTAGTCCAGCGGGATGCCGGGGCCCATCGTCGTCGACAGGGTGGCCTTCTCGATGTAGCGGCCCTTGGAGGAGGACGGCTTCAGGCGCAGGATCTCGTCCAGCGCGGTCGCGTAGTTCTCGACCAGCGACTTCTCGTCGAAGGAGGCCTTGCCGATGATGAAGTGGAGGTTCGCGTGCTTGTCGACACGGAACTCGATCTTGCCGCCCTTGATGTCGGTCACGGCCTTGGCCGTGTCCATCGTGACCGTGCCGGTCTTCGGGTTGGGCATGAGACCACGCGGGCCCAGGACCTTGCCGAGACGACCGACCTTGCCCATCATGTCCGGCGTCGCGACGACCGAGTCGAAGTCGAGCCAGCCGCCGGCAACCTTCTCGAGCAGCTCGTCGGAACCGACGAAGTCGGCGCCGGCCTCACGGGCGGCCTCGGCCTTGTCGCCGTTGGCGAACACGAGGACGCGGGCGGTCTTGCCCGTGCCGTGCGGCAGGTTGACGGTGCCACGGACCATCTGGTCGGCCTTGCGGGGGTCGACGCCGAGTCGCATCGCGACCTCGACCGTCTCGTCGTACTTGGCCTTGGCGGACGCCTTGGCGAGGCGGACGGCCTCGAGGGGGGCGTAGCTCTTGGTCGCGTCGATCTTGTCCGCGGCCTCGCGGTAAGCCTTGCTGCGCTTCATTTCTGCTCCTTGGTCTTTCAATGGTGCTGCCTGGGTGTTTCGGTGGAGTTGTGGTCTGTACGGACCAGCGCGGTCCTGCCACGTGCCCCGGTATGCCGCGTGGGCGGCATACCGGGGTTGTTTCCCTTAGAGGGTGGTGTCGATGCCCATGCTGCGGGCGGTGCCGGCGATGATCTTCATCGCCTGGTCGATGTCGTTGGCGTTCAGGTCTTCCATCTTCTGCTCGGCGATGGCGCGGACCTGGTCGGCCGACAGCTTGGCGACCTTGGTCTTGTGCGGCTCGCCGGAACCCTTGGGCACACCCGCGGCCTTCTTGATCAGCTCGGCGGCCGGCGGCGTCTTGGTGATGAAGGTGAAGGAACGGTCTTCGTAGACCGTGATCTCCACGGGGATGACGTTGCCGCGCTGGGACTCGGTCGCAGCGTTGTACGCCTTGACGAACTCCATGATGTTGACGCCGTGCTGGCCGAGGGCCGGGCCGACGGGCGGGGCGGGCGTGGCCGCGCCGGCCTGGATCTGCAGCTTGATGAAGCCGGAGATCTTCTTGCTCTTGGGAGGCATTGCTGTGTTCCTTCTGTTGTGGTGGGCCTACGCCGTGGGCGATGACCCGGTTGCATGCTCCCGGGGTGCCGGGAACAGGTGCTGTCGTGCGCTCAGATCTTGGCGACCTGGTTGAACGACAGCTCGACCGGGGTCTCCCGGCCGAAGATGGAGACGAGCACCTTGAGCTTCTGGGTGTCGGGGTTGATCTCGGAGATCGTCGCGGGAAGGGTCTCGAACGGCCCCTCCATGACGGTGACGGACTCGCCGACCTCGAAGTCGACGACCGCGGCTTCCTTGGCCTTGCCCGCGCCACCCCCGGCGGCGCCGGCAGTCGCCGGGCTCTCCAGGTCGGCCGGAGCGAGCATGGTGAAGACCTCGTCGAGGCTCAGCGGCACCGGCTGGTGGGCGTTGCCGACGAAGCCGGTGACGCCGGGCGTGTGGCGCACGGCGCCCCACGACTCGTCGGTGAGGTCCATGCGGACGAGCACGTATCCGGGCATCCGGACGCGGCGCACGAGCTTCTTCTGGCCGTTCTTGATCTCGGTGACCTCTTCCATGGGCACCTCGGCCTCGAAGATGAAGTCCTCCATGTTGAGGGAGGTCGTGCGGTTCTCGAGGTTGGCCTTCACGCGGTTCTCGTAGCCGGCGTAGGAGTGCACGACGTACCAGTCGCCGAACTTGGCGGCGAGGGCGTCCTTGAACTCCTGCACGGGGTCGGCCGGCGGGGCGTCGACGTCCTCGGTCAGGGCGTCGGAGTCGTCAGCCGAGTCGCCCTCGGTGGCGTCGGCCGGCGCGTCGTCGTCGGAGGCCGCGTCGTTGGAGGCTGCGTCGTCGGAGGCTGCGTCCCCGGAGAACGTCAGGCTCGACACCTGCGGCTGGTGGGCCTCGCTGTCGGCGGCGTCGGTCTCGTCGCGCTCGACCTCCAGGTCGGACTGGGGGTCGGCGTCCTCTGCGGCAGCACCGTCAGCCGCGACCTCATCGGTCTCGGGCTCGGCGTTCTCGGTGGTCCACTGGTCGGACACGCTGATGACCTACTTCCTTCTGGTATTCGCCGGGTGACCCCGGGGTGTCTGTGGCAGGACGGCGGTCAGCCGCCGAAGACCCACAGCACGAGCTTGGTGAAGCCGAAGTCCACGGACGCGACCAACGCCATCACGAACGTCACGAACACGATCACGACGATCGTGTAGTTGACCAGTTCGGACCGCGTCGGCCGGACGACCTTGCGGAGCTCGTCGAGGATCTGGCTGACGAAGAGGGACATCGAGCGGAAGAACCGCGAAATCGGGTTGCCGCCCTTGTCACTCTTGCGGCCGGTGCGACCAGAGCCGCGGGTGTCCGCGCTCACGTCCGTCACGATGCCTCTGCTTTCACTCATGTATGCCGTGACCGGGTCCGGTCACAGGTCCTGCTACGCAGGGCAGGAGGGACTCGAACCCCCAACCGCCGGTTTTGGAGACCGGAGCTCTACCAATTGAGCCACTGCCCTACGGAACTCTCCGCGGGGGCGGTGGGTTCCGGGAGGCTGACCTGACCCGTTCGCGGGCATGCCAGAAGCATGGCCAATGTCAACCGAGGAGAAAGCATACGTGAGGCCCGCTGCCGAACGCGAACTCGCCGGTGAGGCCCGCGAGCGCGACTCCTGCCACCCACCCGCGGCGCGCCGCCGCCGACGCGGTGGCGGCACCTCTAGACCAGGCCCAGCTCCGAGGCTCGCCGCACGACGTCGCGCCGTGTCCCCAGCCCCAGCTTCGTGAGCACGGCGGAGACGTGGTGGTCGGCAGTGCGCGGGGAGATGTACAGCTTGTCCGCGAGCTCGGCATTCGTGAGCCCCAGCGCCACCAGTCGGGCGACGTCGAGCTGGCGGGAGGTCAGCCCGGACGGGTTGGCGACGGTGGTCGCGCGGCGACGGGCGGGCACCCTGGACAGGCCGCGCTCGCGCAGCACACCACGGGCCCGGTCGGCGGCTGCCCACGCACCCATCGTCTCGAGGTCGGTGAGGGCACCGACCGCCACCTGCTCGTCGGTCGACCCGATCCGCGCCAGCGCGGACTCGTAGGGCGCTCCCAGGGCCCGCCACTGCTCCGCCGCCTCCTCGTACCTCCCGTCCAGCTCCAACGCACTCGGCTCCGCGACCACGGCTCCGGCCAGTGCGTCGCCGACGGCGTCGGGGTCCAGCCGGTGCAGCCACACGGCGAGGCGCCCGGTGGACCACTGCACCCCGGGCAGCCTGCCCACCTCACGCAGCAGGGCGCCGGCCTCGTGCACCACGGCGTCGGCGTCGACCGGCGCCGGTCCGTGCGTGTCCAGCAGCCAGGCCCGCTCGGCCTCGGCCGCCATGACAGCCAGCAGCGCCAGGGGCTCGTGCATCTGCTCGGCGAGGATGCGCGCCTGCCCCAGGTGGTCCTCGCCCTCCCGCGCGGCCTCGCCGCGACGCAGGGCCACCAGGCCCGCCACCAGGTGCGGCCACAGGCTGGCGATCGGCGCCCCGCCGTCGAGCACAGTCCGCGCGTCCTCGAGGCCGGCCTCCCACCGACCGCGCTCGAACTGCAGTCGCGACCGCACGCCGGTCTGCCACTGCTCGCAGATCGGGATGTCACGGTCGACGGTGAAGGGGATGGACTGCTCCAGCAGCCTCTCGGCGTCGCGGAACCGTCGCTGCTCCACGTCGATGGCGACCAGCTGGGACCACCCGGTCGAGGCCGTCTCGTCGAAGAGCCGCGCGGCCGCGTCATGGACCAGCGTGAGCAGCCGGTCCCGCGCGGCGAGGTCGTCGCCCATCAGGAGGTCGCCGGCGGTGCCGAGGATCTCCGATCGCACCAAGAGCTCGTCATCCGACCGCTCCTGCGCCAGCGAGCGGGTGACCGCCCTGCCCTCCGCGGTGGCGTCGGCGTCGTTGCGACGGAACGCCAGCAGCATCTCCAGGGACAGCGCTGCCCCGTATGCCGGGGCGTCGCGGTGTCCCAGGGCCAGCTCGACGTGGTGCTCGGCCGCGGACCTCCGGGCCGAGTAGTACTCGATGAGGGCGCGCCTGCTGTGCGCTGCCGCGACTCCGTCGTCGTCGCGGGCCTCCGCCCACAGGCGGGCGGCCTCGGTGATCGAGGAGACGGCTTCGGACAGCCGGCTCACCATGTACTGCTGGAAGCTGAGCCGCTCCAGCAGCGCGGCCCGCTGGGCCTGGTCGCCTCCGGGGGCTGCACGAGCCAGCTCCAGGAACGAGACGGCCTCGCGGTGCGACCCGGCCTGCGCAGCCTCAGCGGCTGCCCGGTCGGCGTAGGCGCGCGTCCGCTCGGGGTCACCTGCCGCATGGGCGTGGTGGGCCAGGACGGCCGCATCGGCGCCCACGCCCTCCAGTGCATCGAGCACCCGAGCGTGCAGCCGGGCGGCCACCCCGGGCGCGATGGAGTCCTCGACGGCCCGGCGTGCCAGCTCGTGGCGGTATCCGACGCCGCGACGTGACCGTTCCAGGAGACCGGTGGCCTCGAGCCTGCGCAGCTGGGGCATGTCGATGGCCAGCTTGGGCAGCACGCGGTCGTCGAGGGAGTCAGGGGCCGTGGCGATCACCTGGAGCACCTCCAGGTCGGCGCCGCCGACCGCGCTCGTGCTGGCGAGCACGGCGTCGCGGACCGACGTGGGCAGCTCCTCCCCCGGGTGCCGGGCGATCTCGGTGACGAAGAAGGGGTTGCCGCCGGTCAGCGCGAGCACCGACGGCGGGTCGATCCCCGTGCCCTCGAGGACCGCGCGGATGGCGCCGATCGACAGACCCTTCAACGTGATGGTGCTGCCGGCGTCCAGCCGGGCGATGTCACCGAGCAGCGGACGGAGGGCATGGTCGGGTCCGACCTCGGCGTCGCGGTAGGTGAGGAGGACGACGAGGGGCAAGGTCTCCACGCGTCGGGCCACGAAGCGCAGCACCTCGACCGAGGCCTCGTCCACCCACTGGGCGTCCTCGATGACGAGGGTGGTCGGCTCACCCGCCACCGCGCCGAGCAGCCGTTCGGCCAGCGGCACCGGTGATCCCGGGTCCGCCCCTACCTCGACCCCGAGGTCGGCCAGCACGTCACGCAGCGGCCCGAGCGGTCGCGGGGTCTCCAGGGGATCGCAGAGCCCCCGCGCGACCCGGGTCCACCGTTGTCCTGTTGTCGCCACCCTGACGAGGGCGGACTTGCCGGCGCCAGCCTCCCCGGCCACGGCGACCACGCACCCTTGGGTGCGGCTGCGCTCCAGGGCAGCACGCAGATGCTCCAGCTGCGGCTCCCGCTCCACGAGCTCCACCCCGACAGGGTACGAGCCGCCGGTTGCGTCCCGAAAGCCCTCCGAGCCGGCCGGGCGACTCGGGGTGGTGGGCCTGCTGCTGGCGCCGGGAGACGCCGACCGGGGACGGACGGGCTGGGTGGCCGTTCCGTCCCCGGTGGCGGTGCCGCGACGGTCAGTGCGACCGACGACGGCGAGGTGGGTCACCGGGATTCGGCCCGGCGCCGGCGACGGACGTCGAGGACGATCCGGCGGGCGCTGCGCGGTCCGACCGGCCGCATCGCCCCCCTCCGGCCTGCGTCGGCCACGTCGTTGAGGAAGACATGCATCTGCGCGTCGATCATGCCGTCGCCCCCGCTCGTTCGCGTTCGAGCTCGGCCGCGGTGTGCGACCCGAACTCGGCCACGACCTCGGCGACCACCTCGCACGGAAACCCGCCCCGGCGGGCGTGCTCGCGGATGGTCTCGGCGTCCTCGGCCTCGTGGACGCAGTAGATCTTGTCGCCCGCGACGTAGCTGGTCACCCAGGTGTAGGGCACTCCCAGCGACTCCACGGCCGCGTTGGATGTCCGGGAGATCTCGGCGAGCTGCTCGTGCGTGAGCTCACTTGCACCCGGGACCTGGCGCTCGATCAGAAAACGCTTCATTGGACTGTTCCTTCTTCTCGTGAGGTGCAACGGCCTCGTGCCGCCGCCCTCCAAGAGTCCGGTCGGGAGTGCCTCCCGGGCATCGGTACCCACTGCCCATCTGTCCTCCGCTCACCTGCCCACGTTCCCGACCCGCCCGGCGCCCCGACCCGCGTGGCGCTCCGACCCGCAGGGCGCCTCGACCCGGGTGCGGCACCCCGCCGCGCCCGCGGTGACCGGGCTGCGGACGGTGCCTTCGCGGCATACCGGGGCTCTGGGAGCATGGGAGGCGTGACCGAGCAGACCGCCACCGCCACCACCCCCCTCGCCGAGCGTTCACCGCAGGAGCTCGAGGCCTTCGCCGCCGAACAGCAGGAGGCGTATGCCGCGCTGAAGGCGCGCGGCCTGTCACTGGACCTCACGCGTGGCAAGCCCGCCGCGGCCCAGCTCGACCTGGCCGACGACCTGCTCAACCTGCCCAAGGGCGTCAAGGACGCGAGCGGCGTCGACACCCGCAACTACGGCGGGCTCGAGGGGATCAAGGAGCTGCGCGAGATGTTCGCCGAGCTGCTGTGGGTGGAGCCCGAGCAGGTCGTGGCCGGCGGCAACTCCAGCCTGGTGATGATGCGCGACGTGCTGGTCGACCTGTGGCTGCACGGGGCCGTCGACAGCGAGCGCCCCTGGAGCCAGGAGGAGAAGGTCACCTTCATCTGCCCGGTACCCGGCTACGACCGGCACTTCACCCTGCTCGAGTGGTTCGGCATCGACATGGTGACCGTGCCCATGCACGAGGACGGGCCCGACGTCGAAGCCGTGGCGACGTTGGCGGCGAGCGACCCGAGCATCAAGGGCATGTGGCTGGTGCCGACCTACGCCAACCCGACAGGGTCGGTCGTCACCCAGGAGATCGCCGCCCGGCTGGCCGCGATGGAGACGGCCGCACCCGACTTCAAGATCTTCTGGGACAACGCCTACGCGTTCCACCACCTCACCGAGGACGAGGCCAAGAGCGCCGACATCCTCACCCTGGCTGCCGCAGCCGGACACCCGCACCGGCCGATCATGTTCGCCTCGACCTCCAAGATCACCCTGGCCGGCGCCGGTGTCGCGTTCCTGGCCGGGTCGGTCGAGACCGTGAAGTGGTACACCGGCCACCTGGGCAAGGGCGCGATCGGCCCCGACAAGGTCAACCAGCTGCGGCACGCGCAGTTCTTCGGCTCACCGCAGGGCGTCCGCGACCACATGGCCAAGCACCGCGAGGTCATCGCCCCGAAGTTCGCCGAGGTCGAGCGGATCCTGACCGAGCGGCTCGGCGGCCTGGGGGTCGCGACCTGGACCCGGCCGACCGGGGGCTACTTCGTCAGCCTCGACGTGCTCGACGGCACCGCCTCCCGAGTGGTGCAGCTGGCCAAGGAGGCCGGGATCGCCCTCACGCCGGCCGGTGCCTCGTTCCCCCACGGGACCGACCCCCGCGACCGCAACATCCGCCTCGCCCCGACCTTCCCCCCGCTGGAGCAGGTCAGCGAAGCCATGGAGGCCGTGGCCACCTGTGTCCTGCTCGCCTCCGTGGAGAAGGTGCGCGGCGAGGGGTGATGGCTGGGCGCCCCCTGTGAATCACGCAAAAGCTCCGGCGGTGCCCGCACGGCATACCTAGAATTGGCGGAACTGGCCGGGCCGACTCCGGCGCCGAGGGGGCGCGCGTGTATCTCAGCGACCGGCCGCGGGACGCGGCCGGCACCGAACGCCCCGCTGCCGCGCCCGAGAGCGGGCCCACGAGCGGGCCCACGAGCCCGTCCAACAGCAAGTCGACGACAGGGCGCCGAGTGGGGTCGACCGTCATCCTGCTCGGCTTCGTCAGCCTGCTCACCGACATCTCGTCGGAGTCGCTGTCGGCGGTGCTGCCGCTCTACCTGACCGCCGTCCTCGGCCTGTCGCCACTGGCGTACGGCTTCGTCGACGGGCTCTACCAAGGGGTCAGCGCGCTGGTCCGGATCCTCGGTGGATGGCTGTCGGACCGGGCGGACCGGCCCAAGTGGATCGCCTTCCTGGGCTACGGGCTCTCGGCCGTCACCAAGGCCCTGCTCATCCCGGCGCAGGGGCTGGCCGCCGTCACCGCCGTGATCACGGTGGACCGGCTCGGCAAGGGTCTTCGCACCGCACCGCGAGACGCGATCATCGCCGCGTCGACCCCTGAGCAGTCGTTGGGCCGCGCGTTCGGCGTGCACCGGGCGCTGGACACGACCGGGGCGGCGATCGGACCGCTGATGGCGTTCTCGATCCTCTGGCTGGTGCCCGGCGACTACCGCGCGGTCTTCATCGCCTCGCTGGCCGCGGCGTTGTTCGGGCTGGCGCTCCTGGGCCTGATGGTTCCCGACGTGCGACCCCGACGGGCCGCGCGACGGGCTGCCGCCCCGCCCGTCGCACCGTCCTGGCGCAGCCTGGCCGACCCTCGGTTCGGTCGCGTCGTGGCGGCGTCCGCGGTGCTGGGGGTGCTCACGATCAGCGACGGCTTCCTCTACCTCTCGTTGCAGCAGCGGGACGACTTCGCCGGCACGTGGTTCCCCCTCCTGTTCGTGGGCACCAACCTCGCCTACCTGTCGCTGGCCGTTCCCTTCGGCCGCCTGTCCGACCGGCTCGGTCGGGCCAAGGTGCTCGTCGGCGGCCACCTCCTGCTCGTCGGCGCCTACCTGTGCGCAGCCCTGCCGACCGGGGGGCTGGGGCTGACCGTCGCCTGCCTGCTCCTGCTCGGCGGGTTCTACGCGTGCACGGACGGCGTGCTGGCCGCGCTGACCTCCACGCTCGTGCCCGCGCCGATGCGAGCCAGCGGCATCGCGACGGCCCAGACCGTCGTGGCGCTGGCCCGGTTCGCGTCCTCCCTGGTCTTCGGTGCCCTCTGGACGGGGCTGGGTCGTTCGACCGCCGTGTATGCCGTGGCGGCAGCCTTGGTCGTGGCGGTGGCCGTCGCGTGGTGGTTGCTCCGCGGCGTCGACCGGACCGCGCAGGAGCTGGTGGCGGCATGAGCCTGCGACAGCGCGTGGTCGCCCTGGTCGCCGTCGGTGTGCTCCTGGTCGGCGGGACGACCGCCTACCTCGTGCTGTCGCGGGCCACGCAGCAGGAGGCTGTTCGCAGCGCCACACCACAGAGCACGGTGTCGTTGGCCCAGGTGGCCAGCAGCCCACGCATCGTGTTCCGCAACACCGCGATCGGCCCGGTCTACGGTCGCGTGGCGATGGTTCCGCTCACCGATCCCTCAGGTCCCCGCGCCGTGACGGCGACCTCCTGCGACCGGGTCTTCGTCGCCCGCACTCGCACCCTCTGCCTGGCCTCCGACGCCGGCATCGTCACGACCTACACGGCCAAGACCTTCGTCGACGCCGAGGGGCCGGTGCAGGACCTGCCGCTCACCGGCATACCCAGTCGGGCTCGGTTGTCCGACGACGCGTCGCTGGCCGCGACGACGAGCTTCGTGTCGGGCGACTCCTACGCCTCTGCCAGCTTCTCCACCCGCACGGTCGTCTCCCAGATCGGCACCGACCGCAGCTACGACCTCGAGAACTTCCGGCTGGTCCACCGGGGCAAGGCCATCGCCCCGTCCGACCGCAACTACTGGGGCGTGACGTTCGCGAGCGACGACGACGCCTTCTACGTCACGGTGAAGTTCGGGAAGACGACCTGGCTCGCCTCGGGTCGGCTCTCGACCAGGACCGTCCAGACCCTCCGCTCGGACGCAGAGTGCCCCTCCCTGTCCCCGGACGGGACCAAGGTTGCCTACAAGAAGCTCGGCACCCGCGGTCCCGGTGACTGGCGCCTGGCGGTGATGGACATCGCGACGGGCACGGAGGTCGCGCTGACCGAGCAGCACAGCGTCGACGACCAGGTCGAGTGGCTGGACGACCACCAGATCCTCTACGGGTTGCCGGGTGAGGGCACCCACGCCGCCGAGACCAACGTCTGGGTGGTGCCCGCCGACGGCACCGGGGCGCCGCGGCTGCTGATCGCGAAGGCGTGGTCACCGGCCGTCGTCCGCTGAGGCCCCCACCCACCGCCTTGCGGTGCCGGCCGCGCTGTCGCAGGGTGGGGACATGAGCGATCAGCCGGGCACGGAAAGCTTCGAGGACGACCTGGGCAGTGTCAGCCTGGACGACGGCGTGGACGCCGGCAGCGGTCAGGACCAGCTGCTCGACTCCAGCGAGGGCGACAACGAACCGTCCTCACCGCCCGACCTCCAGCCGCGCGCGACCGAGTGGGGCACGACGGCCTCCGAGCAGGGCCAGGAGGAGAGCATCGAGCAGCGCATCCGGCAGGAGGTGCCGGACCCGGACTCCGCCTACGGCGCCCCGGACGACGAGGGCGGCCTCGACGCCGAAGCCCGCGTGGGTGGCGCGGACCCCGACTCCATCGCGGCGGAGGACGACTACCTCAGCGACGACGCCGTGGGGGACGCGAGCGTCGGACAGCTGACCGATCCCGACGAGGGGGACCGTCCGGACGAGGAGAGCGAGCTCGTCGGCGACGAGTCGAGCCCCAGTGGCGATCTGCAGAGCCCGGAAGAGGCAGCCATGCACATCGTGGAGGACTAGCCCTGCCAGACTGCTCCGCATGCGCCCGGTGACCGCCCTCCCGAAGGCGCACCTGCACCTGCACTTCACCGGTTCGATGCGCGTGGAGACGGTGCGTGACCTCGCGCAGAAGCACGCCCTCCACCTCCCCGAGGCCCTGACGACCGGGTACCCGCCGCAGTTGAGCGGACGGGACGAGCGCGGCTGGTTCCGGTTCCAGCGCCTGTACGACGCTGCTCGCGCGTGTGTGCGCGACGAGTCCGACCTGCGCCGGATCGTGCGTGAGGCAGCGCAGGACGATGCTGCCGAGGGCTCGCGGTGGCTCGAGATCCAGGTCGACCCGACGTCGTACGCGCCCTTCGTCGGGGGCATCACCCCCGCCCTCGAGATCGTCCTCGACGAGGCGGCGGCCGCCTCCTGCGAGGAGTCCACGCAGGTGGCGGTCGTGGTGGCAGCGAGTCGGATCCGCCACCCGCTCGACGCCAGGACGCTGGCCCGCCTCGCGGCGCACCACGCCGGCGAGGGGGCGGGCACCGTCGTGGGTTTCGGACTCAGCAACGACGAGCGGCGCGGTCAGACGTCCGACTTCGCGCCGGCCTTCGAGATCGCCCGGCGCGCCGGACTGGCCCTGGTGCCGCACGCTGGGGAGCTCCTCGGCCCGGCGGCGGTCGAGGCGACACTCGAGGCCATCCACCCCGACCGGATCGGCCACGGCGTCCGCAGCGTGGAGGACCCGCGGGTGCTCGACCTCGTCGCGGAGTCCGGGGTCGCCCTGGAGGTCTGCCCGCGCAGCAACATCGCGTTGGGGGTCTACGACAGCCCCGCGCAGGTGCCGCTCCGCACGATCGTGGAGCACGGCATACCCGTGGCGTTGGGCGCCGACGACCCGCTGCTGTTCGACTCACGACTGGCCGACCAGTACGAGCTGGCGCGCACCGCCCTCGGCTTCACCGATGACGAGCTGGCCGAGCTGGCCCGGGGCTCGGTGACCGCGTCGAGCGCGCCGACAGCGGTGCAGAAGGCGGCGCTGGACGACATCGACGCCTGGCTCGCGGCCCCGACTGCCTGACTGCCTGACTGCCTGACTGCCTGACTGCCTGACTGCTGCGAGTTTGCAGGATCCTCCGGGTCAGGACGCGGCGGATCCTGCAAACTCACTACAGCTCGTGGCCCACGAACACCGGCTCGTTGACCAGGGTGACCCCGAACGCGTCGTGGACGCCCTGCTGGAGGTGCCGCGCCAGGGCCGCGACGTCGTATGCCGTGGCCTCACCACGGTTGGTGATGGCCAGGGTGTGCTTGGTCGACAGGGCGGCCCCGCTGCCGGGCAGTGCGAAGCCCTTGCTGAAGCCGGCCTTGTCGATCAGCCAGGCCGCCGAGGTCTTGACGTTGCCGTCCGGGTCCGAGAAGCGAGGGGGCGCCGACGCCTCTGGTCCGAGCCGGGACGCTGCCCGGGTCTCCAGGGCTGCGAACCGCTGGGCCGACAAGACCGGGTTGGTGAAGAACGACCCGCAGGACCAGGTGTCGTGGTCGTCGGCGTCCAGGACCATGCCCCGCAGCCGCCGCTGCGCCAGGACTGCCTCGCGCGCGTCCGCCAGCGGCACCCGCTCCCCCGGTGACACACCGAGCTGACGGGCCAGGTCGGCATACCCGATCGGCTGGCTGAGCTCGCTGGGGACGAGCTGGAAGAGCACGTCGAGCACGACGAAGCGCGTCGTGGCCTTGAAGGCGGAGTGGCGATAGGTGAAGGCGCAGTCCGCGGCCGCCAGGGTGCGGACCTGCTGCTGGGCGCGGTCGTAGACCCTGACCGAGGCGATGGTCTGGGCGACCTCCTGGCCGTAGGCGCCGACGTTCTGGACCGGGGTGGCGCCGCTCGACCCGGGGATCCCGGACAGCGCCTCCACGCCGGACCAGCCCTCGGCCACGGCTCGCTCGACGAAGTCGTCCCACACCACACCGGCAGCCACGCGCACCATCACCCCGCCGCACAGGTCGGCGGACTCGACGGTGACGCCGTCGGTGGCCAGTCGCACCACACTGCCGGCGAAGCCGGCGTCGGCGACGACGAGGTTCGAACCGCCGCCGATGACCAGCAGCGGCTCGTCGGCGTCGTCGACCTCGCGGACGGCGTCGACGACCTCGTCGATGGTCTGGGCGGTGACGAGGCGGGCAGCGGGACCGCCGACCCGCATGGTCGTCAGGGACGCCAGGGTGACGTCGTGCTCGTCGTGCATCGAGGGCCGGTCAGTCGAGCTGGACGACGGCGATGCACCGGCCGAGCACCTTGGCGCCCTCGCTCGTCGCGGTGAGCTCGACGGTGGCACGCCGGGTGTCCTCGTCCACTGCTTTGACGACCCCGGTGACCTCGACCTCGCCACCGGCCTGAGGGACGACGACCGGCTTGGTGAAGCGGGTGCCGAACTCGACGACCCGGCCTCCGTCGCCGGCCCACTCCTCGACGACCGAGCCGACGGCTCCCATCGTCCACATGCCGTGGGCGATGACGTCGGGCAGACCGACGGACTTGGCGAAGGCCTCGTCCTGGTGGATGGGGTTCTGGTCGCCCGAGGCGTCGGCGTAGGCCACGAGGGTCTCGCGCGCGACGGTGAGCCTCAGCGGTCCGATGGTGTCGCCGACGGTCGCCTCGGCCAGGGTCCGTGCGCCCACGATCACTCCCCTCCCCGGATGACGATGGTGGACGTGGAGGTGCACAGCGCCTCACCGTCCCGCGTCGCCAGCTCCGTGCGCGTGGTGACCATCGCGTGGCCACCGGCCTCGCGCACCGAGTCGACCGTCAGGATGCCGAGCACGGAGTCGCCCGCCGTGATGGGTCGGTGGTGGACGAAGCGCTGCTCGCCGTGCACCACCCGGGTGTAGTCGATGCCCGCCTCGGGATCCTGGACGAACACCGCGTCGCACTGCTGCGCGAGGGTGACGGCAAAGGTGGGCGGCGCGATCACGTCGCGGTAGCCGGCGGCCCGGGCTGCCTCGCTCGAGGTGTGCACGGGATCGGTCGAACCCACCGCCGAGGCGAACGCCGCGATGGTCGCCGCGTCCACGGCATACGGGCCACTGGGCGGGTAGCTGCGCCCTGCGAAGTCTGCGTTGACGGCCATGGCGACCACTCTATTGGTGCCCGACGACGACGCGACCAGGCCGCCACCGGGGACACGACAAAGCCGCCCGGGGACCGAAGTCCGGGGCGGCCGTCGAGGCGCGTCAGGTCAGCGGGTCTCGCGGTGGACCGTGTGCTTGCCGTCGCGGGGGCAGAACTTCTTCATCTCCAGGCGGTCGGGGTTGTTCCGACGGTTCTTCTTGGTGATGTAGTTGCGCTCCTTGCAATCCACGCACGCCAAGGTGATCTTGGGGCGGACATCGGTGCTCTTGCTAGCCACGGGGCAACCTGCTCTCGGAACTGACTGGTGGTCTGTCTTGGTTCAAACAGAATGATGAGGAGCGCACCGATGAAGGCGCGACGACGCATCAGAATACGCGAATCCAGGGGTAATCCTGAAATCGCGGTTGTAGCGGGAGCGGGGCTCGATCCCGCGACCTCACGATTATGAGTCGTGCGCTCTAACCAGCTGAGCTACCCCGCCATGGGGTGTGCGCCTCACGACGCCGTTCCCAGAGCCCCCTGTCGGAATCGAACCGACGACCTTTTCCTTACCATGGAAACGCTCTACCGACTGAGCTAAGGGGGCCTGCCCACCCGGGGCTCGTGAGAGCCGCGCGGAAGTGCGACGGTGAGACTACACGGTCTTGAGCCTCCACCGAAAATCGAGGGTATGCCGCGTGGCCGGCCCCGCGCGACGGCTTTCCTGACACCGGTCCACCGGGGTCTAGCGGAAGGCCTGCTGGCCGGTCATCGCCTGTCCGATGACGAGGGTGTGCATCTCCACGGTGCCCTCGTAGGTGAGGACCGACTCGAGGTTGTTCATGTGCCGGATGATCGGGAACTCGAGGCTGATTCCGTTGGCGCCCAAGATGGTTCGGGAGGTGCGGCAGATGTCGAGGGCTTCCCGGATGTTGTTGAGCTTGCCGAGGCTGACCTGCTCGGGGCGAAGCGTCCCGGCGTCCTTGCGACGTCCCAGGTGCAGGGCGAGCAGCTGGCCCTTGACGAGCTCCAGGGCCATGTCGGCGAGCTTCTGCTGGGTCAGCTGGAAGCCGGCCAGCGGGCGACCGAACTGGTGCCGCTCCATCGAGTAGCGGCGGGCGGTGTCGAGGCTCGACCGAGCGGCGCCGAGGGAGCCCCAGACGATGCCGTAGCGCGCCTCCGACAGGCAGGCCAGTGGCCCCTTGAGGCCGGTCACGTCGGGGAACACCGCGTCGGCGGGAAGCCGGACCCCGTCGAGGACGAGCTCGCTGGTCACCGAGGCGCGCAGCGACAGCTTGTGCTTGATCTCGGGGGCCGAGAACCCGGGGGTGTCGGTGGGCACCACGAAGCCCCGGATGACGCTGTTGCCGTCCCCGGACTCGTCGACCTGGGCCCAGACCACGGCGACGTCGGCGATCGAGCCGTTGGTGATCCACAGCTTCGAGCCGTCCAGGACCCAGTCGTCGCCGTCCCGACGGGCGCGGGTGCGCATCGAGGCGGGGTCGGAGCCGTGGTCGGGCTCGGTCAGGCCGAAGCAGCCGATCGCCTCACCGGCCGCCATCCGTGGCAGCCACTCCTGCTTGTGCTCCTCCGTGCCCCAGCGGTGGATCGCGAACATCGCGAGCGACCCCTGCACGGAGACCAGGCTGCGCACGCCGGAGTCGGTGGCTTCGAGCTCGAGGCAGGCCAGGCCGTAGTCCACAGCGCTCATCCCGGCGCAGCCGTACCCCTCGAGGTGCATGCCGAGCAGCCCGAGGGCGCCGAGCTCTCGGGTCAGTCCGCGGACGTCGTCGATCTCACCGCGTTCGAACCAGTCCGCGACGAACGGCTCGACACGCTTGTCGAGGAAGGCGCGGACGGTGCCGCGGATCGCCTTCTCCTCGTCGGTGAGCAGGTCGTCGATGCCGGCGAGGTCCATCGGGTCGAGCGCAGACGGCGGGGTCATGCGCGCCAGTCTGGCAGGCCGGGTCGCGCTGGTGGATGGGCGCAGGCGACTCAGTGGCGGTCGTCGATGAGCTCGGAGATCCGGGCGATCGCGTAGGCGTAGCCGCTGGGGCCGCAGCCGCAGATGACACCGTCGGAGACGGCGGACAGGTAGGAGTGGTGCCGGAACTCCTCCCGCCTGTGCACGTTGCTGAGGTGCACCTCGAAGACGGGGATGCTCACCGCGGCGAGCGCGTCACGCAGGGCGATCGAGGTGTGGGTGTAGGCGCCGGCGTTGATGACGATGCCGACCGCGCTCTTGCGGACCTCGTGGACGGCGTCGATCAGGGCACCCTCGTGGTTGCTCTGCCGGAAGTCGACGTCGAGGCCGGCCAGGCCCGCCGCCTTGCGGCACAGCGCCTCGATCTCGGCCAGGGTGTCGGAGCCATAGATCTCGGGCTCGCGCTCGCCGAGCAGGTTGAGGTTCGGTCCGTTCAGGACGACGACGGTCTGCTGGCTCATCGTGGGCGCTCCTGTGCGTGCGGTATGCCGTGTGACCGCGGCTCTGCGGGTGCGGCCACCTTGCCATGCGGCCGGTCACTTTCAGGGTAGGCCACCTCAGGTCCGCATGACCGGCTGATCCGGTCATCGTCCGTTTGGCGGGGAGGCGGCCGGACCCCTAACCGCTCATCGCCCGCCAGATCACGATCACGGCCACCACCACGACGACGCCGACGGCGATCTGCTTGCCGTAGGACCTGAGGAGCACGGGCAGGACCGCGCTCCCGAGGTCGAGCGCGTCGTCCGTGCTCGCGGGTGCAGGTTTCGTTCCGATGGGGTGAGATGCCTGCGGCTCGGGGGCCGCCGGGGCTTCCGGCACGGGCTCGGGCTCGCCAGTGGGCTCCCCGAGGGGCGGGACCTCAGTGGGCTGCCCCACGGGCGGGACCTCGCCGATCTTGCCCTCGATGCAGCCGATGAACTGGCCGAGCAGCTTGTCGGACACGTCCTGCATGACTCCGCGGCCGAACTGGGCCGGCTTCCCCGTCACGGCGAGGTCGGTCTGCACGTCGGCGCGGGTCGAGCCGTCGCCGACGTCGGTGAGCTGGATGGTCACCGTGGCACCCGCCGTGCCGTTGCCCCGCTTGTCCTTGCCCTTGGCCTCGATGACCGCCCGGTGGGCGCCGTCGTCACGCTCGACGAAGGCGCCCGTGCCGGAGTAGACCAACGCGATCGGGCCGAGCTTGACCTTCACCGTGCCCGCAAAGCCTTCCTCGGTCACCTCCGTGACCGTGGCACCGGGGAAGCAGCCGCCGACCAGGGGCAGGTCCATGAAGGTCGCCCAGGTCCGGTCGACCGTGGCAGGCACGGTGAAGGAGTGGCTCAGCTCCACGGGCTCAGCCTCCCGCGGCCGACAGGACGGCCCGTCGGGTGAGCACCGTCGCGAGGTGCTTGCGGTAGTCGCTGTCGCCGTTGAGGTCGGACGGCGGGTTGGTGCCGTCGGCAGCCGCGGCGCACGCCTCCCGCACTGCCTCGTCGGTGGCGGCCTTGCCCACCAACGCCTGCTCCACCGTCGTGGCGCGCAGCGGCGTGGACCCCATGTTGGTCAATCCGATGCGCGCCTCGGCGATCGTGCCGCCGTCGACGCGCACCGTCGCCGCCACGGCGACGATGGACCACTGGTGGGACACCCGCACGAACTTCTCGTAGCGGTGGCCCCACCCGGTGTGCTTGGGGATCCGGATGGCGGTGAGCAGCTCGCCCTCCCCCACGGCCGTCTCGAACAGGTCCTGGAAGAAGTCCCCGGCGGCCACGGTGCGTTCGCCGCCACTGCCGGCGATGACGAACTCGGTGTCGAGCGCGAGCGCGGGAGCACCCACGTCACCAGCCGGGTCGGCGTGGACGAGCGCTCCGCCGACCGTGCCCCGGTGGCGGATCTGCGGGTCGGCCACCTCGGCGATGGCGTCGGTGAGCAGCCCCGCGTGCTGACGGACGAGATCGCTCGCCAGCACATCGGCATACGTGGTCATGGCACCGATGACGAGGTGGTCACCGTCTTCGGTGACCCCCTTGAGCTCCTCGATCCGGCCGAGGTCGATGACCTTCTCCGGGGCGTTGAGGCGCATCCGCAGGATGGGCAGCAGGCTCTGGCCACCGGCCAGCACCTTGGCCTCGTCGCCGGCCTCGGCGAGGGCCGCCAGGGCGTCGGCCACGGACGTGGGTGCCACGTAGTCGAACGATGCGGGGATCACTGGTCTGCTCCGTTCGTCGAGGCACCGGTCGGGCCGGCGTCCTGGTTGGGCGCATCCGCGTCGAAGTGCGGCTGCGCCTGGTCCGTGGTGGCCTCGGACTGGTTGGATCCGGCCGACTGGATGGCCCTCCAGACGCGCTCCGGGGTGCACGGCATCTGGATGTCGCTGATGCCCAACGGTCGCAGCGCGTCGACGATGGCGTTGACGACCGCCGGCGTGGACGCGATGCAGCCGGCCTCGCCGACACCCTTGGTGCCGAGCGTGTTCGTCGTCGATGGGGAGGTGGTGTTCTCCGAGACGAAGCTGATCGTGTCGGCGGCCGTCGGGAGGGTGTAGTCGACGAACGACCCCGTGACCAACGTGCCCTGGTCGTCGAAGACGGCCTCCTCCCACAGCGCTTGCGCGATGCCCTGGAGCACGCCACCGTGCACCTGGCCCTCGACGATGAGCGGGTTGATGATCTGCCCGACGTCGTCGACGCTGACGTACTTGCGCATGGTGACCTGGCCGGTCTCGGTGTCGACCTCCATGGCGCACAGGTGCGTGCCGTGGGGGAACGAGAAGTCGTCGGGGTCGAAGGTGGCGTCGGCGTCGATGCCGGACTCGACACCGGGCGGCAGGTTGTGCGACGTGAACTGGGCGGTCGCCACCTCCGTGATGCCGATGCCGTTGTCCGTGCCGCGGACGGTGAACCGGCCCGAGGAGAACTCCAGGTCGTCGACGCTCGCCTCCAACAGGTGGGCGGCGACGACCTTGGCCTTCTCGACGACCTTGTCGGCGGCACGCACGACCGCCTCGCCGCCCACGACGAGCGACCGCGAGCCGTAGGTGTCGAGCCCACGGGGTGCGATCTGGGTGTCGCCGTGCAGCACCTCGATGTCCTCGAAGGGCACCCCGAGGCGATCCGCCGCGATCTGGCTCCACGCCGTCTCGTGGCCCTGGCCGTGGGGTGAGGTGCCGGTGATGACCTCGACCTTGCCGGTCGCCAGCATCCGGATCGAGGCGTGCTCCCACCCGCCGGCGCCGTAGTTCAGGGCGCCGAGGATGCGCGAGGGTGCGAGGCCGCACATCTCGGTGAAGGTGGAGACGCCGATCCCGAGCTGGACCGGGTCCTTGCGCTCCCTGCGTTCGCGCTGCTCACGGCGTAGCCCTTCGTAGTCGAAGAGCTCGACGGCGCGGGCCGTCGCTGCCTCGTAGTTGCCCGAGTCGTACGTCATCCCCGCCACCGAGGTGAACGGGAACTCGTCGCTCTTGATCCAGTTCTGCTCGCGGATCTGCAGGGGGTCGACCCCCACCTCCGCCGCCAGCTCGTCCATCAGCCGCTCGATGGCATAGGTGGCCTCGGGGCGGCCGGCGCCGCGGTAGGCGTCCACCCAGGTGGTGTTGGTGAACACCGTCTGCACCGTGAACCGGTAGGCACGGAACTTGTAGATGGCGTTGTACATCCACGCGCCGAGCACGGGGACACCGCCTCCGACCAGACCGACGTACGCGCCGAGGTTGGCGATGAGGTCGACCTTCAGGGCCGTGACCGTGCCGTCCTTGGTCGCCGCGAGGGTGAGCGTCTGGTACTGGTCGCGGCCGTGGTGGCCGGAGACGAGCGACTCCGACCGGGTCTCGGTGTACTTGACGGGCTTGCCGACGTGGCGGGCGGCGGCCAGCGTCGCGAACTCCTCGGCCGTCGTCTGCAGCTTGCCGCCGAACCCGCCGCCGACGTCGGGTGCGATGACCCTCACCTTCGACTCCGGTATGCCGGTCGTGGCAGCGATGAGGAACCGCAGGATGTGCGGGACCTGGGTCGAGGTCCACACCGTGATCTGTTCACCCGTGGGGTCGACCACGGTCGACCGGGGCTCCATGAACGCCGGGATCAGTCGTTGCTGGCGGATCTCCCGCTCGATGACGATGCCGTCGGCGCGAGCCTTGGCGATCTCGTCGTCGACGGAGGTGCCACTGCCCTGGTCGGCGGAGTCGAGCCGCCACAGTGCCGACTTGTTGGTGCCGAGGTCCGGGTGGGCGAGCACCGCGTCCTCGACCGCCTCCTTGGCGTCGAGTACCGCTGGGAGCTCGTCGTAGTCCACGTCCACGAGCTCCGCAGCGTCGCGGGCCTGGGCCGCGGTGCGTGCGACGACGACGGCCACGATCTCGCCGGCACAGGCGACGTGGTCGACCACGATCGGCAGGTGGGCGGGCGCCTTCTGGTCGGTGGTGATGGGCCACGCGTTGGCCACGGCGCCCTGACCGTCCTTGACGTCCGCTCCGGTGACGACCGCCATCACCCCGGGAGCCTTGCGGGCCGCTGCCGTGTCGATGCCCCTGATCATGGCGTGGGCGTGGGGGCTGCGGACCATGGCGGCGTGGAGCATGCCCGGCAGGACGATGTTGTCGGTCCAGCGGGTGCGACCGGTGATGAGGCGCTGGTCCTCCTTGCGCAGGCGCCGGCTGCCGATCTCGGCGGCCGGACGCGTCTCGACGGCGGTCATGCCTGGCCTCCGTCCGAGCCCGAGCCCCCAGCGGCGGAGGCCCCCGCGGCCTGCTGCACCGCCTTGACGATGTTGACGTAGCCCGTGCAGCGGCACAGGTTGCCCTCGAGCCCGACCCGGATCTCCTGCTCGGTGGCGTTCGGGTTCTCGTTGAGCACGTCGATGGCCTGCATGATCATCCCGGGTGTGCAGTAGCCGCACTGCAGCGCGTGGCACTGGTGGAACGCCTCCTGCATCGGGTGCAGCTCGCCGTTCGTGGAAAGCCCCTCGATGGTGGTCACGTCGTGGCCGTCGGCCTGGACCGCGAGCACGTTGCACGACTTCACGCTGCGCCCGTCGAGGTGCACGGTGCAGGCCCCGCAGTTGCTGGTATCGCACCCGACCACCGTGCCGGTCTTGCCCAGCTGTTCCCTCAGGTAGTGGACGAGGAGCGTCCGCGGCTCCACCTCGTCCGAGTAGTCGACTCCGTCGACCGTGACGCTGATGCGGGTCATTCGCTCACCTCTCTGTGACGAAACACCTCTGACGGAACACCTGTGACAAACGCTGGGCGCGGCCGCCGCCGCACTTCGGATACTTGTCGTCAGGACAAGTGCTGGCAACGGTCAATCCGGGTGGTTTCCGGTGACCTCCTCCATTCCGGTGGATGCCCCCACCAACCCCGTCGCATGGTGGTGGATCGGCCCCTCGCGGTGGCCCAGCCGATCTCCTCGGCCTCCCCACTGGAGCGCGATGATCTCCGCCGCGATGCTCACGGCCGTCTCCTCGGGAGTGCGCGCCCCGAGGTCGAGACCGACCGGGCTCGAGAGCCTGGCCAGCTCGTCCTCCGTGAGGCCGGCCTCCCGCAGGCGGGCCATCCGGTCGTCGTGGGTGCGGCGCGATCCCATCGCCCCGACGTAGCCCACCTCGGGCAGGCGCAGGGCGAGCTCGAGGACCGGCACGTCGAACTTCGGGTCGTGGGTCAGCACGCAGATCACCGTGCGGGCGTCGATCCGGCCGGCGTCCCGCTCCGCCGCGAGGTAGCGGTGCGGCCAGTCCACGACGACCTCGTCGGCGGACGGGAACCGCGACGCCGTGGCGAAGACCGGTCGGGCGTCACAGACCGTGACCTGGTAGCCGAGGAAGTGGCCCTGGTGCGCCACCGCCGCGGCGAAGTCGATGGCTCCGAAGACCAGCATCCGGGGCCTGGGGGCGAAGGAGGAGACGAAGACCCGCATGCCCTCGCCGCGGCGCTCCCCGTCCGGGCCGTAGGTGAGGGTCTCGGTGCGACCGGAGGCCAGCAAGCCGCGCGCGTCGTCGGTGACCGCGTCGTCGGCTCGCGACGACCCCAGCGTCCCCGTGTCCCCGGCGGCGCCGTTGACTGCCGCGGGTCCAGGGGCATCGGACTCCGGACGGACGACCAGCCGGCGCCCGAGCCACGCCGGGTCGGGGTGCTCGATGACCGTCGCCACGGCGACGGGGCGACCCGCCTCGATGTCCCCGGCCACCGCTCCCAGCTCGGGGAAGGTCTCGCGGCTCACCTGCTCGACGAAGACGTCGAGGATCCCTCCACAGGTCAGCCCCACGGCATACGCGTCGTCGTCACTGACGCCGTAGCGCTGCAGGACCGGCACCCCGTCGGCGACCACACCCTGGGCGAGCTCGTAGACGGCGCCCTCGACGCACCCGCCGCTGACCGACCCCACGGCCTCGCCCCCGGGACCCACGAGCATGGCGGCTCCCGCCGGGCGGGGCGCCGAGCGCCACGTGGCGACCACGGTGCCCACACCGACCGTGGCACCGGCCCGCCACCAGCGGAGCAGCTCGGGGAGCACCTCACGCACGCGCAACCACCTCCACGAGCTCCTCGAACGTCGCCATCGAGTGACCTGCCACGAAGTCGTCGACGTGCGGGAGCGCAGCGACGATGCCCTGCTGGACGGGCTCGTAGCCCGGCTTGCCGCGATGCGGGTTGACCCACACGACCCGGTGGGCCAGCGCACTCAGCCGGCGCATCTGCTCGCCGAGCGCCGCGGGCTCGTCGCGTTCCCAGCCGTCGCTGAAGAGCACGACCACCGCGCCCCGGGCCATCCCTCGTCGGCCCCACCTGTCGAGGAAGGCTCCGATCCCCTCGGCCAGCCTGGTGCCGCCCGACCAGTCGGGGACGCAGGCACCGCAGGCGACGATCGCCCGCTCTGGGTCGCGCTGTCGAAGCGGGCGCGTGACGTGCGTCAGCCGCGTTCCGAGGGTGAACACCTCGACCGGCAGACCGCTGGCGGCGTAGGTGTGTGCCAGCCGCAGCAGGGCGTCGGCGTAGGCGCTCATCGAACCGGACACATCCACGAGCAGGACCACCCGGCGAGGGCGGGTTCCCTTGTGCCGCCACGCGATCGGGCCCGGCTCCCCCATCCGTCTCAGCTGTTCCCTCAGCGTCCGGCGGGCATCGACGCCGCCCCTCCGCGACGGGGTGTGCCGGTGGGCCGGACGGCGCGGCGCGCGTGGCCGCAGGGCCGCGAACATGGCCGCGAGCCGCGCGCGGTCGGCGTTGCTGAGGGAGGCCACGTCGCGGTGGCGGAGCACCTCCAGGGCGCTGGCCGACGCGCGCACGAGGTCCTGTGGCGACTCCGGGTCCTCACCCTGCCCCTGCCCCGCGTCGAGGGGGGCGTGGGCGACGGTGTGGGACGTGTCGCGCCGCGCGCGCCGCGTGGCACGCTCGAGGCCGAACCACGCGGCATACACCTGGTCGTAGCGCTCGAGGTCGGCCGGTGAGGCACACAGGGTGGCGCGCCCGGCCCAGTAGGCGCCGGACTCGTCCCCCAACCCGACGGCGGCCACCGCGTCGAGGAGGGTGCGCTCGCGGTCGGCCGTGACGTTGACGCCCGCGGCCCTCACCGCCCGGGCGAAGCCCAGGAGGATCTCGTCCGCGGCGTGAGCGGGTGCGGCAGGCGACGGGGCAGCCATCGGCGTCGGCGAGGCCGTCATCGGGCCAGGATCCGGTCGAGCGCCGCGCGGACCTTCTCGGCGTCCTCGCGGTACTTCACGGCGACGCCAAGGCTCGCCGACGCGGTGTCGAAGTCGAGGTCGGACGCACCCAGCTCCTGAAGCGCGCGAGCCCAGTCGAGGGTCTCCGCGACGCCGGGAGGCTTGATCAGGTCTTGCTCGTCGCGCAACCGGTGGACAGTCGAAACCACTTGCGCGGCAAGGGATTCTGAGACTTCCGGAGCGCGCGTTCTCACGATCTCCAGTTCGCGCTCGAGGCTGGGGTGGTCGATCCAGTGGTAGAGGCATCGACGCTTGAGCGCATCGTGGAGCTCGCGCGTGCGGTTGGAGGTGAGGACCACGATCGGCGGCGTCGCGGCCGTCACGGTCCCCAGCTCGGGGATGGTCACCTGCCACGTCGAGAGCACCTCGAGCAGGAACGCCTCGAACTCGTCGTCGGCCCGGTCGATCTCGTCCACGAGCAGGACGACCGGCGACTCCCGCAGAGCACGCAGCACCGGCCTGGCGAGGAGGAACCGCTGGTCGAACAGCTGCGCCTCGACCTCGGCCAGGTCCTGCCCCCCGGCCGCCACGGCCTCGACGGCTCGAAGGTGCAGGATCTGGCGGGGGAAGTCCCAGTCGTACAACGCCTGGGTCGCGTCGATGCCCTCGTAGCACTGCAGCCGGATCAGGGGCAGGTCGAGCGCGGCCGCGATGCCCTCGGCGAGCGCGGTCTTGCCGGTGCCGGGCTCCCCCTCGAGCAGCAGCGGGCGCTGGAGACGCAGCGCGAGCCAGGCAACCGTGGCGAGGGCGTCGTCGGCGAGGTATCCCGTGTCGGCAAGCCCCTGCGTCAGCTCCCCCGCGGACTCAAAGGCCTCGCGTGGCTCCATGTCCACAGCATCACCCATGCCGGCGACTAATTGAAGGGGCAACCCCGGTCACAGGTCGTCAGGGGTGTCGACGTCGTGCCCCGAGGCGAGGTGACCGACCTCGACGACCGCGTGGGGGTGGGTGGCGAGGTATTCGCGGGCGCCGTGGTCGCCGGTGGCACTGTCGGCGATCGGGCTCCAGTGGTCGCGCCCGATCACCACCGGGTGCCCGGGCGCTCCTCGGTATGCCGCGCGCGCCAGGACGCTCGGCGCGTCACCTGCGGCGGTGAGCACCGTCGCGACGACGTCGGCGCCCACGTCGGGGAGGTCGACGAGCAGGACGCAGGCCACCTCGGCCTCCGTCGTGCGGAGGCCGTCGATGCCGCGGCGCAGCGACGCGCTCTGGCCCTGTGCCCAGTCGGCGGCCTCGACGACCAGGTCCGCTCCCGCCGCGGTCGCCAGTGCTGCCGCGCGCTCGCCCTCCGCGCCCACCACGACGACGACCGGCGCGCAGCCTCCGTCGCGCAGCACCCGAACGCCCCGCTCGACGAACGTGCCACCGGTGGGGTCCCCGAGCACCGCCTTGGGGGTGCCCATGCGGCGGCCTCCCCCGGCAGCGAGGAGCAGCCCTGCGGGTTTCACCCGGCCAGACTGCCACGGGACCGCACCGGAGCGCCGGAGGGCGCGGGCGCACGTCAGACGGGGGGCTCGGCCTGGCGGACGTCCTCGACGTAGCGGTGACCGACGGAGAGTCGCTCCGCGACGGTCTCGACCCAGCGTGGCGGCTGCTCCCCGATCCCCCTCGCGGCGAGACCGGCGGTCAGGTCGGCCTGCACGTCGAGCGGGTCGCGGCCCTCCGCACCAGGGGCGAGTGCGTCGATCACCTCCTGGATCACCGACTGCACGACCCGGTGGCGGTCGACGTCACCCTCGTCCATCGACGCGAGGTCACGGTTCTGCTCACTCATCGTTCCTCCTGCGGTTAGAGGGGGTGTTCACCCGTCTCGTACCCACAGCCGGGTCGCGGCATGCGTCAGGCCGGTCAGCTGCTGCGCGCCAGCCCTGCCTCGATCGCGGCGATGATGCGGGGCCGCAGCTCGTGCGGGTCGATGACGGCGTCGACCGATCCGACGCTGACCGCGCGGTGGATGCTGTGCACGCTGTCGAACTCCGAGGCGACCTCGCCGAGCTTCTCGCTGCGCACCGCGGTGCGCAGCTCGGCGAGCTCGGTGGACAGTCGGGCGCGCTCGGCGCCCCATGCCTCGCCGAGCCGTGCCTCGAGGTCCTTGACCCGCGGGTCCGCGGCGGTCCGGGCGTCGACGTCGCGGGAGAACACGACCGCCGCTGCGGGCGCCCCGCCGATGACCGAGGCGAACGACCCCTCGACGGCCAGGACGGTCATGTTCGGGTTGAGCGCCTTGGAGAACACGACGAACGCCCCACCGTGGTAGCGGCTCACGACGCAGAACACGATCGGACCCTCGAAGTTGACGATGGCCCGGCCGATCTCCGCGCCGTACTCGAGCTGCAGGCTGCGCATCGACTCGGGCGACCCGTCGAAGCCGGACAGGTTGGCGAGCACGACGACGGGACGGTTGCCGCTCGCGGCGTTGATCGCCCGCGCGGTCTTCTTGGACGAGCGCGGGAAGAGGGTGCCCGCGGTGTAGGTGTCGGGTCCGTCGGTGGGCGGGAAGCCCCGTCGCGCAACGGTTTTGGACTCGATGCCGATGAGGCAGACGGGAATCCCGCCAAGGTGGGCGTCCTGCACGACCGAGGTCTCTGCGTCGGCCATGCCGGCCCAGCGCTCGAGCGTCGCGTGGTCCTGGTCGGCCACCGCCGCCATCAGGATGCGGATGTCGAAGGCCTTCTTGCGGTCCGGGTTCGTGGCCGCCGAGAAGATGTCGCCCACCGTCGTGAAGCCGGAGTCCGGCATGACGTGCGGGTATGCCGTGACGTCGCGGGCGACGTCGTCGCTGGACTTCGCGCGACGCGGCCCGGCCTCACCCGGGTGCACGTAGGTGTGGTCGTAGTGGGCCATCAGGACGCCGTAGGCGCCGGCGAGGTCGCGCGCCCAGTACTGCGCCTGGCCGTTCGGCCCCATGACCCGGTCGTAGCCGCCGATGCCGAAGTTGTCCTCGGCCGACACCCCGCCGGAGAAGTCGAGCGACTGCTTGCCGGTCAGCACCATGGCGCTGTCCGGGGTCATCACCAGGATGCCCTTGGTGTGCATGAGCATCGTCGCCTCGGCGTTCCAGTAGGGCTGGGCGCCGACGTTGATCCCGGCGACGACGATGTTGATCTCGCCACCGTCCTGGGTGAACTCGATGATCCGCTTGAGGGCCTTGGCGACCCAGTCCATGTTCTCCGTGCCGGAGTCCATCGAGATCCTGGCGCCGGCGGACAGGGCGAACCACTCGACCGGCACCTCCATCCGCTCGGCCAGGTCGAGGGCCGCGATGACACGCGCGCACTCGGCCTCGGAGACTGCACCGAGGGCCTTGAGCGGGTCGCCGCAGAGCAGCACCCGGGTCATTCCCTCGGGATAGCGCTCGGTGGGCGTGGTGATGACACCCGCGATGATGCCCGCCTTGTTGAGGCCGTAGGGCCGGTCGACGGGGACGAGCACTCCGGCGTCGTCCAGGTCGTACTCGGTGGCGGTCCCACCGGGTCCGGCGATCATGGCCTGCAGCTCGTAGGGGTAGACGACCCCACGACGACGGGCACGCACGACCTTCTGCGCGTAGTCGTCCAGCGGCTTGAGGCGGGTGGTCGGCGGCTCCTCGACGGAGGTCACGACGCCCGACCCGGGCTGGTAGTGGAACCGTGCCGCGAGAGGCGCGCTGGCACCGTCGGGCGTCGCGATCCGGCCCTGGACCAGGACCTCCTCGATGCCTGCACCGGCGGTCAACGGGGCGATCCGGGCCTGGAGGGCGGTCAGCTGGTTGAGGTCCGCCTCGATGGGTGGCCAGATATGGACCCACACGTGGTTCATGTCGAGCCGGGCACCGGCCGCTCCACGAGCCGACCGCGCCCGGCGGATGGCCTCGAGGCAGTTGGCGATGGCGCGCTCCGCGTGGGGCAGGGCCGTCACCCGGCCCTGCTCGTCGCGGACGACCACGAGCTGACGGACCTGTGCCAGCGCGACGAGGCGCTGGTCGGCCTCGTTGCCCGGGGCGGTGCACAGGTAGAGCAGGACGTCCTCGGGGGCTTCGAGACGGGTCACGTCGAAGTCGCGAAGCCGCCAGAGGTTGAGGCGCCGCCCGACCATGGGGTGCACCCCGCGCACGAGCCGGTCCTCAACCATGGCGCCCTCGCCGTCGGGACGGAAGGTGAAGTACGCCACCGGTCGTCCGGCACCGGGGCAGACGGCGACGGCCACGCGGCGCACCCGCTGCGCGAACGGCATACCGGCGAGGAGGTGACCCAGGCGGTCGGAGGCGTCCTCGGGCGACTCCGGCTCGTCGGGCCACGACAGGTAGAGGTCGACCACGCCGTCGGAGCCCGCGGCGCTCTCGTCGAGCTGGGCCGACACGGCCTCGGCGAGCTCGCCGTCAGCCGTGAGCTCGTCGACCCGGCCGACACTGGTGACCAGGTGCGTGGGCCGACCGTCGAGCGTGTAGTCGGCGATCGCGAAAGGCCTTGTGCCAACTGAGATCTCGCGCAGGGCGGTCAGGTCGTGGTCGCGGTAGTGACGCTTGATGAGGACGGCCAGCATCGGCTCGCGCCGAGGCACGCCCCGGTCCAGCCGCTCCGCGAGGAACTGCACGATCTGCTCGGGGATGGCGGCGAGGGCGTCGATCCGACGGGCGCGCTCCTCGCTCTCGGGCATTGCCTCCAGGGCGGTCAGCTCGTCGCTGACGCCACCGAGGATGCTGGCCCGGTCGGCGTCGACCAGGGGCTGGTCGAACCAGCGGAACCGCACGCTGCGGGCGAGGTCGCCCACGACCGGGAAGCGCAGCTGGGTCGCGACGACGAGCCGGTCGAGGACCTCTCGGGCGGCACTGTCGAGAGGGGCTTCGGGACAGGGCTCGACCATCCAGCGCTGCAGCAGTGACGTCGCGAGCGCGACATCAGGGGCTGACCGCTGCTGCGAGAGGAAGACCCGGAAGACCGCCTGCTCCAGCTCGGCGGTGCGGTCCAGGCTGTCGATGCCGTAGTGCCGCACGACGTTCGACAGCTTGGCGCGGAACTGCTCGGGCAGCGCCCCGCGGTCGGGGTCGAGGCTCTGGAGGTAGGTGTGGAAGTGCTCGCGGGGGCTGTGCACCCGGTTCTCGACATGGGTCTCCTCGCCGGCCGGCCGGTTGCGGCTCAGCTCGGCGAAGTCGGCGAACACCTCGAGCACGGCGACCTCGGCACAGACCTGCGAGACACCCTGCGCGGTCAGCTCGTCGCGGGCGGCGAGGTAGGTCGCCAGGGTGCTGCCCTCGTCGCGCTGGTCGAGGTCGTAACCGAGGAGCATCGCGGCCAGGGCGGATCGGGCGTGATCCGCGGAGGCGGCAGCACCGTCGCCCGTGGTGGAGTCTTCGGGCAGGTCGAGGTCCACGGCCTCGTCGGCGTCGCCGGCGTCGGCCGCCTCGTCAGCGTCACCCACCGGTTCCAGCCGGACCAGGGGCGTGCCGGTCTCGACCTGGCTGCCCGCCGACACCAGGAGCTCCTTGACCCGGCCGGCGAACGGCGCGGGCAGGACGGTCTCCATCTTCATCGACTCGAGCACGAGCACCGGCGCGCCTGCCGCGACCTCGGCGCCGACGGCGACAGGGGTGGCGACGACCAGGGCCGGAGCCGGCGAGCGCAGCACGCCGCCCTCGTCCCGGCTGACGCGGTGCGTGACCCCGTCGACCTCCACGAGCTGGACCGGGCCATGGGTGGCGGTGATGAGTCGATGCGTGCGCCCGGAGATCGTGAGGCGGCTGGTGTACTCGTCGAGACGGTCGAGGTCGGCATCGACGGTCTGCTCGACGACGCCGGCGGCGAGGGCCACACGGAACTTGTGCGGCCCGATCCGCCACACCGTGACCTTGTATGCCGTGCCCCTCAGCTTGAGGTCGATGGCACGACCGGTGCGGTGCTGCACCTGGGGTCGTCCACCCCGAGACGTCTCGAGCAGGCGAGTGCGCTCGACCTCCTCCTCGTCCTCGTAGCCCTCGATACCCGCGGCGACGAGGGCCACGCCGGAGTGGCGGTGCGAGACCAGCCGGCCCTCGGCGCGGACCCGGTCGATCCATCCCGTGTCGGCGCTGCCGTCGATGATCTCGGGCTGGTCGAGCAGGTCGAGGATGAAGCTCTTGTTGGTCGACCCCCCCTCGATGACGACAGTGGTCTCGCCCATGGCGCGACGCAACCGGGCCAACGCCTCGTCACGGTCACGCCCGACCGCGATGATCTTGGCGATCATCGAGTCGAAGTCGGCGGGGATCGAGTCCCCTTCTCCCACACCGGTGTCCACCCGGATGCCGGGGCCGCTGGGGAGCTGCAGCAGGGCGATCCGACCCGGCGACGGGGCGAAGTCACGGTCGGGGTCCTCGGCGTTGAGGCGCGCCTCCACGGCGTGGCCCTCTTCGCGCGGGCGCTCCCCCTCGAGCCGGCCGCCGGCGGCTACGTGGATCTGGAGCTTGACCAGGTCGGTGTCGGTGGTGACCTCGGTGATCGGGTGCTCGACCTGGAGGCGGGTGTTGACCTCGAGGAAGGCGAAGGACCTGTCACCCGGGTGGTAGAGGAACTCGACGGTGCCGGCCCCGGCATACCCCACGGCGACGGCGAGGCGCTCGGCACTGGCCTTCACCTCTGCCACCTGCTCGGGGGCGAGGACGGGCGACGCGGACTCCTCGATGACCTTCTGGTTGCGTCGCTGCACAGAGCAGTCGCGGACGCCGATGGCCCAGGCGGTGCCCTGCCCGTCGGCGATGACCTGCACCTCGACGTGGCGGGCGCCGGTCACCAGCCGTTCGAGGAACACGACGCCGGAGCCGAACGCGCGCTGGGCCTCGTCGCGCGTGCGCTCGTAGGCGTCGGTGAGGTCAGCGTCGGAGGCGACCATCCGGATGCCCCGTCCGCCACCGCCGGCGGTCGCCTTGAGCATGAGGGGGTAGCCGATCCGGGCGGCCGCCGCCTTCGCGTCCTCGAGGGTGTCGACCCCGCCGCCGCTCCACGGGGCCACCGGGACGCCGACCTCCTCGGCGATGATCTTGGAGCCGATCTTGTCGCCGAGCTTGCGCATCGCCTCGGGACTCGGGCCGATGAAGGTGACGCCGATCCGGGCGCAGACCTCGGCGAAGTTCGGGTCCTCGGCGACGAAGCCCCAGCCGACCCAGGCGGCATCCGCTCGGGTCTCGGCCAGCGCCTTCTCGAGGACGGCGTAGTCGAGGTAGGGGCGGTTGGCCGCCGGTCCGAGGTTGTAGGCGTGGTCGGCCTCGCGGACGAACATGGCCCGCTTCTCGCCCTCGGTGTGCAGGGCGATGGTCTCGATGCGGTGCCCGTCAGCCCCCGCCTGCGCGTTGAGGTCGCGCACCGCGTGGATGAGCCGCATGGCGGCCTCGCCGCGGTTGACGATGGCGATGCGCGAGAACATCGGGTGGGCCTCCCAGCGACGACGGACTGCGGAACGGTGCCGAGCCTGCCACCGATCACGGGTGACGCGCGAGTAATGCGATGCCTAGGCACGCGGCATACCGTGGTTGCCACCTGCTTGCTTGCCAACACCCGACGGCACCTGAGACACTATTACAGACCGTTCGGTCAGTTATTGGCCTCACCGCGGAGGGTTGCATGACGGACACCACCACTGCCCCGGCCACGCCGGGTGGCGAGGCCGACCTCCTGGCCGGGTTCGAGGCGACGATCAGCCACAACGACCGCATCGAACCCCGCGACTGGATGCCTGAGGGCTACCGCAAGACGCTCATCCGCCAGGTCGCCCAGCACGCGCACTCCGAGATCATCGGCATGCAGCCGGAGGGCAACTGGATCGGCCGCGCGCCCTCGCTGCGCCGCAAGGCGATCCTGCTCGCCAAGGTCCAGGACGAGGCCGGCCACGGGCTCTACCTCTACTCGGCTTGCGAGACGCTCGGCGTCAGCCGCGGCCAGCTCACCGAGATGCTCATCGAGGGCCGCCAGAAGTACTCCTCGATCTTCAACTACCCGACCCTGTCCTACGCCGACGTCGGCACCATCGGGTGGCTCGTCGACGGCGCCGCGATCTGCAACCAGGTGCCCCTGTGCCGGACGTCGTTCGGGCCCTATGGCCGCGCGATGATCCGCATCTGCAAGGAGGAGTCCTTCCACCAGCGGCAGGGCTTCGAGCTGCTCATGACGATGATGCGCGGCACCGACGAACAACGCGCGATGGTGCAGGAGTCAGTCAACCGGTTCTGGTGGCCGGCGTTGATGATGTTCGGGCCGCCCGACGACGAGTCCCCCAACTCGGCACAGTCGATGGCGTGGGGCATCAAGCGCAACACCAACGACGACCTGCGCCAGCGGTTCGTCGACATGTCCGTGCCGCAGGCGAAGGTGCTCGGCGTGACCTTCCCCGACCCCGAGCTGCGCTGGAACGAAGAGCGCCAGGCCCACGACTTCGGCCGGCCGGACTGGGACGAGTTCATGCAGGTCGTCAAGGGCAACGGCCCGTGCAACACCCAGCGGATCGCCCACCGACGGGCCGCGCACGAGGACGGCGCCTGGGTCCGCGAGGCAGCGACCGCGTATGCCGCGCAGCAGCTTTTCGAGGAAGGCACGGCATGAGCGACGCACTGTCCCCCGACGAGCGGGTGCGCGCCGAGTGGCCGCTGTACGAGGTCTTCGTCCGCGGGAAGCGCGGACTGAACCACGTCCACGTCGGCTCGCTGCACGCGGCCGACGACCAGATGGCACTGCGGCACGCCCGCGACGTCTACACCCGTCGCAACGAGGGTGTGAGCATCTGGGTCGTGAAGTCGCAGGACATCGCCGCCTCGAGCCCCGACGAGAAGGACCCGATGTTCGCTCCGAGCGGCGACAAGGTCTACCGGCACCCGACGTTCTACGAGATCCCCGACAACGTCCCCCACATGTGAGCTGCTGACCCATGCCTGACCACAACGTGTCGCACGAGAGCGCGCTGCCCGACGGGCTCGATGCCCTCCAGTCGGTGGCCGACGACGTCGTCCACCAGCCGTCCCACCCGGCGCCCGACCCCAACGACGCTCACGGGTCGGTCTACGACGGTCTCCTCGGGGGCGACCCGTCGCACTGGGCGTTCGGCACCGACTTCGAGGACCCGCTCGCCGGGGTCGACACGACGATGCCCGACGGCGTGGAGGCCGCGGACCTCGGTGCCTACTGCGTGATGCTCGCCGACGATGCGCTGATCGCCTCGCAGCGGCTCTCCGAGTGGTGCAGCCGCGCGCCCGACCTCGAGGACGACATCGCGCTGTCCAACATCGCGCTCGACCTGCTCGGCCAGGCCCGGCTGCTCCTCGCCCGCGCGGCCGCGGCCGACCCCTCGCTCGTGCCCACGCTGCCCGAGGGCTCGCCCGTCCCGCCCGAGGACGCCCTGGCCTTCTTCCGCGACGCGGGGCAGTTCCGCAACGTGCGCCTCGTCGAGCTCGACAACGGCGACTTCGCCGTGACGATCGTCAAGCTGCTGCTGCACTCCAGCGTTCGCATCCAGATCTTCGAGCAGCTCGTCGAGAGCCGCGACCACGTGCTGGCAGCGGTCGCGGCCAAGGGGGTCAAGGAGCTGACCTACCACCGCGACTACGCCGGGCGCTGGTTCCTCACGCTCGCCCGCGGCACGCAGGAGTCCCGGCGGCGACTCGAGGACGCCCTCGACGCGGTGTCGCCGCTGCACGCAGAGCTGTTCCGGACGCACGACGTCGAGGCGCGGATAGCTGCCGCGGGCGTCGGCGTCGACCCGGCGACGGTCGCCGACGACGTGGCCGTCGTCCTCGCGCAGGTGTTCGCCCTCAGCGGCATCGAGCAGCCGACCAGGGCGCCGCTCGCAGCGGTCCAGGGCCGTCAGGGGCGCGACGGCATGCACACGGAGGCCCTGAGCCGGATCGTCGGCGAGATGCAGGTCGTCGCCCGAGCCCACCCGATGGGTCAGTGGTGACCATGACATCGACCACCCAGACCTCTCGGCGGTTCGACCTGGACGCGCCCGGCGATCCCGGCGCGTCTGCATCGAACCGGGAGCTGCGGAAGCGCGCGCACGCCGTGGCCCGGACCGTGACCGACCCCGAGATGCCGATGCTGACCCTCGATGACCTCGGGGTACTGCGCTCCGTCGAGGTGTCGGACACCGGAGCCGTGACAGTGGCGATCACGCCGACCTACACCGGGTGCCCCGCGATGGCCACCATGCGTGACGACCTCGTCCGCGTGCTCCGTGAGTCCGGCTTTGCGGACGTGACGATCCGGGTGTCCCTCTCCCCCGCCTGGTCGAGCGACTGGATCACCGATCGTGGCCGGCAGGCGCTCGTCGACCACGGCCTGTCAGCCCCCGGCCCCGTGCCGGCCCGCTCTGGACCGATCGCCTTGTCCCTCAAGCCGATCCGACGCGCGCTCCACTGCCCCCAGTGCGGATCCGGCGCCGTCGAGCTGACCTCCGAGTTCGGGCCGACGGCCTGCAAGGCGCTGTACCGGTGCTCGACCTGCCTCGAGCCGTTCGAGCACGTGAAGGAGATCTGAGTGACCGCCGCCACCGGCTCGTTGCTGCTCCCGAAGACCAAGCGCACCGCGCCCACCTTCCACACCCTGACCGTCCACTCCGTCGAGCAGCTGACTGACGATGCCGTGGCGGTGAGCTTCGACGTCCCGGCCGAGCTTGCCGCGGCATACGACTTCGTCGCGGGGCAGTCGCTGACGCTGCGGCGCACCATCGACGGGCAGGAGCACCGCCGCACCTACTCGATCTGCGCCGCCGTCGGCGAGCGCCCGCGCATCGGCGTGCGCGAGATCCCCGACGGGCTCTTCTCGCGCTGGCTGGTCCGCGAGGTGCGGCCAGGGACCGAGATCGAGGTGCAGACGCCGTCGGGGAGCTTCCGGGCCGACCCTGCCACCGGCGGACGTCACCTGTGCATCGCTGCCGGTTCGGGCATCACGCCGATGCTGTCGATCGCCAGCACCATGCTGAGCAACCCGGCGGCCGAGGTCACCCTGATCTACGGCAACCGCACCACCGGCTCGGTGATGTTCGCCGAGGAGCTCGCCGACCTCAAGAACCGTTACGGCGCAAGGCTTCAGCTCATCCACGTGCTCTCCCGCGAACCCCGCGACGTCGAGCTGTTCTCCGGCCGCATCGACGCCGACCGGCTGCGCAGGCTGCTCGCCGTGCTGGTGCCGGTGGACGACATCGACGATGTGTGGCTCTGCGGGCCGTTCGCCATGATCGGTGCCGCCCGCGAGGTGCTCGCCGAGGTCGGCGTCGCCGAGGACCGCGTGCACTTCGAGCTCTTCTACGTCGACGAGCCCCCACCGGAGCTCCACCGTGCCGTCGCCGTCGTCGAGGGAGAGACCAGCGACGTCACCGTCGTGCTCGACGGGCTCAGCTCGACCACGCCGATGCCACGGGGCCAGTCGATCCTCGACGCCGCCCAGGCCTCCCGCACCGACCTGCCATTCGCCTGCAAGGGCGGCGTCTGCGGCACCTGTCGGGCCCTGGTCCGCGAGGGCGACGTCGACATGCGGCGCAACTACGCCCTGGAGGAGGCAGAGGTCGCCGAGGGCTTCGTCCTCACGTGCCAGTCCTACCCTGTCAGCGACACCGTGACCGTCGACTTCGACGCCTGACCGTCCCCCCAGAACCAAGGAGCAGAGCGTGACCGAAGCCTTCATCGTGGACGGCGTGCGCACCCCCATCGGCCGGTATGCCGGTGGGCTGGCTTCCGTGCGCGCCGACGACCTCGCGGCCCTCGTGGTCCGCGAAGCCGTCACGCGCGCCGGTGTCGACCCGGAGCTCATCGACGAGGTGGTGTTCGGCGCGGCCAACCAGGCCGGTGAGGACAACCGCAACGTCGCACGGATGGCGGTCCTGCTCGCGGGGCTCCCCCAGTCGGTGCCGGGCTTCACCGTCAACCGGCTCTGCGCCTCGGGCCTGACCGCCATCGCCACTGCGCGCCAGATGATCGCCGCGGGCGACGCCGACCTCGTGGTGGCCGGCGGCGTCGAGTCGATGACCCGGGCACCTTGGGTCACCGAGAAACCCACGAAGGCGTTCGCCCGACCCGGCGCGACCTTCGACACCTCGATCGGGTGGCGGTTCACCAACCCGCGCTTCGACGCCGACACGACGTTGACCATGCCGCAGACCGCCGAACGCGTTGCGCAGCAGTGGAACCTGACGCGTGAGGAGCTCGACGCCTTTGCCCTTCGGTCGCACGAGCGTGCGCTCGACGCGATCAAGAACGGCCGCTTCGAGGCCGAGACCGTCGCCGTGCCACTGCGTGACGGCGAGTTCACGACCGACGAGGGACCTCGGGCCGACACGAGCCTCGAGCGCCTCGCCGCCCTTCGCCCCTTGCACGGTCCCCACGGGCTGGTGACGGCCGGAAACTCCAGTGGCCTCAACGACGGTGCAGCCGCGGTGGTGGTGGCGAGCGAGCGGTTCATCGCCGAGCACGGCCTCACCCCGCGAGCGCGGATCGTCGCTGCCGCGAGCGCCGGAGTGGCTCCCGAGATCATGGGCATCGGCCCCGTCCCCGCGACGCGCAAGGCCCTGAACCGCGCTGGCTGGACCGTCGAGGACCTCGAGGCCGTCGAGCTCAACGAGGCCTTCGCCTCCCAGTCCCTCGCCTGCATCCGCGACCTCGGGCTGCACGAGGACCTGGTCAACGCCGACGGCGGCGCGATCGCCCTCGGCCACCCGCTCGGCTGCTCCGGCACCCGCATCGTCGTCACCCTGCTGGGCAGGCTCGAGCGGGCGAACGCCCGGCGAGGCCTGGCCACCATGTGCGTCGGCGTCGGCCAGGGCAGCGCCCTGCTCCTCGAGCGCCCATGACGAGCCACGAAGGCTCGCTGCCGACGCGTGTCGGCGTCTACGGCGGCGGCCGCATGGGCGCCGGGATCGCGCACACCTTCCTCGCGGCGGGCTGCACGGTCGTGGTCGTCGAGAGCGACGAGCCGACGGCCCAGGCCGCGCGGGAGCGGGTCGTCACCAGTCTGGGCAAGGCCGCCGAACGTGGCCTGCTCGCTGACGTCGACGCAGCCGCGGCGCGCCTCACCACCACCAGCGACACCGCTCACCTCGGCGACGTCGAGCTGGTCGTCGAGGCAGTCCCGGAGGACGCCGCCCTCAAGCTGGCCGTCTTCCAGCGGGTCGAGCGGGTCGCACCCGAAGCGGTCCTGGCCACCAACACCAGCTCGCTGTCGATCGGCACCATCGCCTCGGGGCTGCGGGCGCCGGAGCGGTTCATCGGCCTGCACTTCTTCAACCCCGTCCCCGCCAGCGACCTGGTCGAGGTCGTGGTGGGTGAGCACACGGCATACGCCCTCGTGGAGCAGGCTCGCGGCTGGGTGGCGGCGCTGGGCAAGACGGCGATCACGGTCAAGGACTCACCGGGCTTCGCGAGCAGTCGGCTCGGGGTGGCCATCGCGCTCGAGGCGATGCGGATGGTGCAGGAGGGCGTGGCGTCCGCCGAGGACATCGACACCGCGATGACGCTGGGTTACCGGCACCCCGTCGGACCGCTCAAGACCACCGACATCGTCGGCCTCGACGTCCGGCTGGCCATCGCCGAGCACCTGGCGCGCGAGCTCGGGCCCCGGTTCGAACCTCCTCAGCTGCTGCGCGACAAGGTGGCGGCGGGCGAGCTGGGTCGCAAGAGCGGGCGCGGCTTCTACGTCTGGTGAGGCGGCCTGATTGCCAGGCCGTCGAAGGCGATGGTCGTGATCGCCTCGGACAGCTGTGCCCCATCGACCCCGCCACCAGCGCGGTGCCACTCGACGAGCGAGTTCACCATGCCGAAGAGCAGCCGGCTGACCAGCGCCGGAGCCACGTCGGTGCGCAGCGAACCCTCGTCGATGGCTTCCTTGACCAGCGCCGCAAGGCGCGCGTCGATCTCGCGGCGGCGGCCGAGCGCGGCAAGCTCCACCTCGCTGTTGCCGCGCACCCGCAGCAGGAGCGTGACGGCCGGCTGGTGCTCGACCAGCACCTCGACGCTCTTGTGCACCGCCTGACGCAGCCGTTCGTATGCCGTGCGGCCCGCAGCGTCGCTGCTCGCCTCCTCGATCACCTGGGTGAGCCCGTCCAGGGCCTCGTCGAGGGCGAGGGACAGCAGGTGGGTCTTGCTCGGGACGTGGTGGTAGATGGCGGACTTGGTAAAGCCGAGCTCGCGGGCGAGATCACCCATGCTGGTGCCGTCGTAGCCCTGCTCGTTGAAGAGCTCGATCGCGCGGCGCAGCACCGTCGCCTGGTCGTAGCCCGGACGACCCCGGCGGGGGGTCACCGGCGCGGTGTCGCTCACGCTGGTCAGACTCTCACAGGGTCGCCGCTCAGCCGACCACCTTGTCGAGGAACGCGTTGCCGAACTTGCCCTCGGGGTCGGCGCCGGCCCGCAGCTGCCGGAAGTCATCCCAGCGCGGGTAGAGCGCAGCAAGGTCGTCGGCGGTCGCCACGAAGCACTTGCCCCAGTGCGGCCGAGCACCCAACGGCAGCAGGGCGGCCTCGATGGCCGGCAGCACGGCATACACCCGTTCTTCGTCGAGCTGCCAGGTGAAGTGGAACCCCACCGTCGGCCGCCCGTAGGAGCTGCTGAGCCACAGGTCGTCGGCGGCAACGGTGCGGATCTCGACACTCTGCAGGACCGGGGCGAGCACTGGCTGGAGTCGCCGCAGGGCTGCCAGGGTGTCCAACGCCGCAGACCTGTCGACGAGGTACTCGCTCTGCAGCTCCTCACCCCGGCTGGGGGTGAACTCGCGGCGGAAGTGTGGCAGGCGGTCAAGCCATGCGCCGGCCACGCCGCTCTGGTCGGTGACGGAGTCGGTCGGGGCGCCGTCGAGCATGTGCAGCGGCTCCGTGGCCCGCGGCGACCCCAACAGGTCGCCGGGGGCCTGGGCCGACCGGCTCTTGCACCAGACCTGGAGGACACCGCGATCGTCCAGTCGGGTGAACAGGCTGACGCTGTCGGCGGCGCTCGTGATGGCGTCGAGCTCGGATTCGACCACGTGCCAAGGCATCTCGGTGTAGACGTCCTGGCGCATCGAGTAGCTGGGTTCGACGTCGAGCGTCAGCCGGGTGACGATGCCCAGGGCGCCGAGGGCCACGACACTGCCCTCGAAGCCGGCGTCGCCGCGCGCGACCGTCCGCAGCTCGCCGTCGGGACCTACCAGCTCGACGGCCGCCACCGCGGCGGCCAGCGAGCTGAGCTCGTCGCCAGAGCCGTGGGTGCCCGTCGCGACGGCCCCCGCAACGCTGATGTGCGGCAACGACGCGAGGTTGCCCAGCGCCCAGCCGCGCGCCTCGATGGCAGCGGCCACGGTGCCGTAGTCCTGGGCCGCGCAGACGGTGGCGGTGCCGGCTGCCTCGTCGACCTCCAGCACCTGCGGCAGGTGCGAGAGCTCCACGAGGATGCCGTCGGTGTCGGTCAGCCCGGTGAACGAGTGCCGCGACCCCAGGGCCCGGATCCGCGCAGCCCCGGCCACCAGGTCCTGGAGCTCCGCGACGCTGGTTGGTCGCGCTACCCGCTGCGCCCCGTAGGTGATGTTGCCCGCCCAGTTCCGCTCGACCATGGCACCAGTCTGGCGCGGCGGGGCCGTTCGCATCCCGGCGGGCCGCTGGCGGAACCATGGACCAGACTCAGGGCATGTCGGTCTTCTCAGCCTCCAAGCGGTCCACTGCCGTCGTGCCCCATCCCCGGGACGCCGTGTGGGCCGTCCTGACCGATGCGAAGCTGGTGGCGAAGCTGACGCCGATGGTCCGCTCGATCGAGGACCACGGCGAGACCTGGCTGTGGAAGCTCGCTCCCATCGAGGTCCTCGGCAAGAGCGTCGGGCTCTCCTTCACCGAGCGCATGGAGTTCACGCCCGAGGAGCGGATCAGCTACACCCATGCGCCCAAGGGCGACGAGCGCGCCGGCGTCAAGGGTGTGTACGTCCTGGCCGACAGCGGCGAGGGCACCCGGCTGTCCATCGAGCTCGGCGTCGACGTCGACCTGCCCTTCCCGAGGCTGGCCAAGCCGGCCGTCCAGGCCTCGATGCAGGCAGTGATCGCGGCGATGGGAGTCGGGTTCGCGCACAACCTCGAGCGACAGCTCAAGCTGCGGCGCTCCTGAGTCAGCCGGCCACCGAGCCGACCCAGGTCGCGTCCGAGGTCAGCGGTCCGATGACGTCACGCTCCCGGTCTGGCACTGCCGCGTCCGGCACAGCGAGCGCGCGGTCGAGGGCGTCGGCCACGGGGGTGAGCGAGTGCCCCCTGGGCATCAGCTGCACCACGAAGTCCTGCCGTCCGCAGACCATGTCGTGGTGCAGGCTCTCGACGAGCGACTGCACGGTCGAAGCCGGGGCCCGGGTCAGGATCGGTGCAAGCCTGGACACCAGGCCGGTCGGCAGCCCGGGCACGCTCACCTGGACCCGCCGCAGACCGGCGCGGTCGGCGTAGAGCCGCAGCAACGCGGCATACGCCATCCGCTCCCCGCTGCCGAGGTCGAAGGCGCGGCTGCGCGGCGGGGCGGAGAGCGCGCCGACGAGGGCGATGAGGACATCGGTGACCGCCACGGGTTCGACCTGGCTGTCCATCCATCTCGGCAGCACCTGGACAGGCAGGCGCTCGCTCATCTGGCGCATGATCTCGAACGACGTGGAACCGCTGCCGACGATCATCGCCGCACGGAGCGCCAGGGTCGGCACCCCCGAGTCGGTGAGCACCTGCTCGACCTCGAGCCGGGACCTCAGGTGTGGCGACAGCTCGCGGTCCGGCACGTCCGGGACCAGTCCCCCGAGGTAGACGATGCGCTCCAGGCCCGCGCGGACGGCGGCGTGCGCCGCGTTGTAGGCGCCCTCGCGGTCACTGGTGGCGAAGTCGTCACCGCCGAGCCCGTGGACGAGGTAGTACAGCGCCTGGGCACCTTTGCACGCCGCCCGCACGGAGGACCGGTCGAGGACGTCCACCTCGACGACGTCGACCTCGTCCGACCACCAGAAGCGACCCGCCGACGAGGCATCAGTGAAGGTCGCCGTGACCGCGTGGCCCTGCGCGAGGAGCGCCGGCACCAGCCGACTGCCGACATAACCGCCCGCGCCGATGACCACGACTCGCACCAGCGACCCCCGGTTTCGGAACGGCTAAGGACGGCTAAGGACGGCTCTGACTGGGCCGCCGACGGCGTCCCATGGTTCGGCGGTCGCGCTAGACGATGACGCTCATCAGCATGACCAGGGCGAAGCCTACGACGGAGATCACGGTCTCCATCACCGACCACGACTTGATGGTCTCTCCAACCGTCAGGCCGAAGTACTCCTTGACCAGCCAGAAGCCTGCGTCGTTGACGTGGCTGAAGAAGAGGGAGCCGCAGCCGATCGCCAGGACGAGCAGCGCGAGGTGGTTCGCGCTCAGGCTCGCGCCCAGCGGTCCGACGATGCCCGCCGCGGTGATGGTGGCCACCGTCGCGGAGCCGGTGCCCAGCCTGATGAGGACGGCGACCAGCCAGCCGAGCAGGAGGACCGAGATGTTGACGCCTTCTGCCCAGTTCTTGATGACGTCGCCGACGCCGGCGTCCACAAGGGTCTGCTTGAAGCCACCGCCGGCGGCGACGATGAGGATGATCCCGGCGATGCCGGGCAGGCTCGCACCGAAGGAGTCGCTGACCTGGGAACGGTTCATGCCGGTGGCCAGGCCGAGGGCGAAGTAGCAGAAGATCACGGCGATGAGCAGGGCGACGACTGGGGTGCCCAGGAAGTCGGTCACCTTCCGGAAGCCGGACTCCTCGTCGGTGACCACGAGCTTGGCGATCGCGTCGATGAGCATCAGCAGGACGGGCAGGGTGATGGCGATCAGGGCGGAGGAGAACGGCACCTGACGGCGCCCCGGCTGCGTCGCGGCTGCATCATCACGAACCTCGGCCGCTCGCTCCGACGGCGCCTCGGCCCCGCCCGCGCTGGGACTCCCCGCGCCGACATACGCAAGATCGGTGGCGTGCTTGGGCACCCAGTTGTGCACGAAGCGCGCCAGCACCGGACCGGCGATCACGACGGTGGGGATCGCGATGATGATGCCGAACAGCAGCGTCAGGCTCAGGTCGGCCTTGAGGAGTCCGATCGCCGTCAGTGGCCCCGGGTGCGGCGGCACGAGCCCGTGCAGCACGGACAGGCCGGCCAGCGCCGGAATGCCCACGTGCATGAGCGACAGGCCGGTGCGTCGGGCGACCATGACCACCACCGGGACCAGGAGGACGACGCCGACCTCGAAGAAGAGCGGCAGGCCGAGGATGGCCGCGATGGCGGCCATCATCCACGGCAGCCCGTTGCGCCCGACCCGGGCGATCATGGTGGTGACGATCTTGTTCGCGCCTCCGGAGTCCTCGAGCATCTTGCCGATCATCGCGCCCAGCGCGATGAGCACGCCGACGGAGCCCGTGGTGTTGCCGAAGCCCTTGATGAAGCTCGCGACGATGTCCGCCGGGGGCATGGTGGCGATGGCGCCGAGCACCGCCGACCCGAGCATCAGCGAGAGGAACGGGTGGAGCTTTGCCACGGTGATGAGGAGCACCACCGCCAGGATGCCCACGACGCACGCGACGACGAGCACGCCGTCACCGGCATACGGCTCGTCTGCCGCCGCGAGGGAGATGGTTCCGGACAGGGCATGCTGCAAGGACGCGGTCATTGGTGTTCCTTCCTGAGGCCCAGGGCAGACAGCGCGCGGTCCAGGACCACGGCAGCCGTCCCCTCATTGGTGATGGCGACCCCGGGCTCGTCGGGCTGCAACGGCTCGAGCGTGGCAAGCTGGCTGGGCAGCAACGAAGCGGGCATGTAGTGGCCCGGGCGGTGTTCCATCCGGTCCCGGATGACATCCGTGTGCGCCGTGACATGGAGGAACCGCACATGCGGCCGGTCCTTGCACAGCACGTCGCGGTAGGCGCGTCTCAGCGCCGAGCAGGTGATGACCGCGGACTCCCCGGCCTGTTCCTTGGAGCTGATCCAGGCCCCGATCGCTTCGAGCCACGGCCAGCGGTCCTCGTCGGTCAGCGGATCCCCGGCCCGCATCTTGGCGACGTTGGCGTCCGAGTGGAAGGCATCTCCCTCAGCGAACTCCCAACCGGTGACGGTCGAAATCCCTTTCGCCACAGTCGACTTGCCCGAACCCGACACGCCCATGACCACCACGTGGTCGGGTGTCGTCGCTCCGGTCGGCGCAGGATCGCCCATGCCGCGACTGTAGCCCCGAGGATGTCGGCGGGCATCCGCAAGCGCCTGTCCGGCTCAGGGCAAAGCCGTGGACGTCCTCAGGAACGCACGTCAGCGACGAGGAGTACCTCGCCTGACGGGCGAGGTACTCCTCGAAACCTGGCTACCCGGTCACCCGGCCAGCGCGCTACCCGGTCGAGGGTTGGGCGCTCTGCGCGGCTCCGCGCTCCGCGATGCCGGTGTGCGAGCGACTGGCGTTGCGGAAGCCGGCGGCCTCCTCCCCCTCGGCCACGGGAGTCGAGGGACCGGTGCCCCCGGTGGGGCCGCTCGGACCGTCGCCTCCTCGACCACGCTGCACACCCCTGAGGATCATCCCGATGAAGCTCGACTTGCCCTGGCTCTTGGAGTACACGTCGAACGCCACGGCGCCGAGGAGCACGAGGCCCTTGATGATCTGGACGAAGTTGCTGTCCACACTCATGTTGGCCAGGCCCAGGTTGAGCACGCCCATGACGAGGCCACCGATCATCGACCCCGTCACGGTGCCGACGCCGCCGGCCACCGCCGCGCCGCCGACGAAGACGGCCGCGATCGCGTCGAGCTCGAAGTTGACGCCGTCCTTGGGGTTCGCGGCGTTGAGGTATGCCGTGAACACCATGCCCGCGACCGCGGCCAGGAAGCCCATGTTGACCATGACGAACAGGTCGATGCGTCGCGTGTCCACGCCGGAGAGGCGAGCCGCGTTGGAGTTCCCACCGACCGCGTAGATGTGACGACCGAGAACGGTTCGCTGGGTGATGAACGTGTAGAGGACGACGAGGCCACCGAGGATCAGGCCGACGACCGGCACTCCCTTGTGGGACGCCAGCAGGAGGCCGAAGCCGAGCAGCAGCCCGCAGATGACGACGAGCTTGATCACGCTCAGGGTCAGCCGGGGCACGTCCATGCCGTAGCGGCGAAGGTCGGACCGGCGCCGCAGCTCGAGGTAGACGATCACGGCGACGGCCAGCAGCGTCAGGACGAGCGTGGGGTTGTGGTAGCCGGTCACCGGCCCCACCTCGGGCAGGTAGCCGTTGGCGATCTTCTGGAAGCTCTCCGGCACCGGGATGGACTCGGCGTTGAGGATCATCAGGTCCAGGCCGCGGAAGAGCAACATGCCGGCCAGGGTCACGATGAAGGCGGGGATGCCCACGTAGGCGACCCAGAAGCCCTGCCAGATCCCGACCAGGATGCCCAGCGCCAGTCCGAGGAGGATGGCGGCCGGCCAGGGCAGGTCGAGCTTGGCCATCGACAGAGCCACGGTGGCACCGACGAAGGCGCTCACCGAGCCGACCGACAGGTCGATGTGGCCGGCGATGATCACCATGACCATGCCGATGGCGAGGATGAGGATGTAGCCGTTCTGCACCAGCAGCGACGTGACGTTGCGAGGCTGGAGGAACAGGCCGTCGGTGAGCACCTGGAACATGAGCACCASCAGCAGCAGCGCGATCATCATCCCGTACTGGCGGATGTTGCCGCTGAGGGCCTTGCGCATCTCGCTCACCAGTGACTGGGTGGGCGGCGGCGCGGGGGCCGTGGGCGCGGGGGCGATGTCGGTCGCCATGTCAGTCTGCCTTTCGCTGGGTCATGTAACGCATGAGGATTTCCTGGTCTGCTTGGGCGCGGGGGACGTCGGCCGTGATGACACCGGCGCTGAGCGTGTAGATGCGGTCGCACAGCCCGAGCAGCTCGGGCAGCTCGGAGGAGATCACGAGCACGCCGCGTCCGCTGTCGGCGAGGCGGTTGATGATCTCGTAGATCTCGTACTTGGCGCCGACGTCGATGCCCCGGGTGGGCTCGTCGAGGATGAGCACGTCCGGCTCGGTGAACATCCACTTGCCGAGGACGACCTTCTGCTGGTTGCCGCCGGACAGCTTGGCGACACCCTCCTCGATGCTCGGGGTCTTGATGTTCATGCTCTTGCGGTAGCGCTCTGCGGCGAGGACCTCCTCGCGCTCGTCGACGACGCCACGCCGCCGGATCTTCCGGAGCCCGGCAGCCGTGATGGACACCTTGATCGTGTCCAGCAGGTTCAGGCCCAGGCTCTTGCGGTCCTCGGTGACGTAGGCCAGCCCGGCGTCGATCGCCTTCTGGACGGTGTTCGCCTTGAGCGACCGGCCGTCCTTGACCAGCTGGCCGCCGACCTTGTGGCCGTAGGACTCACCGAAGACGCTGCGGGCCAGCTCGGTGCGACCTGCGCCCATCAGACCCGCGAGGCCGACGATCTCGCCCCGGCGGATGCTGAGGTTGGCGTTCTTGACGACGAGCCGGGAGGCGTCATGGGGGTGGCCGACGGTCCAGTCCCGGATCTCCAGGAGCACCTCACCGATTGTCGGCTCGTGCGGGGGGAACCGGTGGTCCAGGTCGCGGCCGACCATGCCGCGGATGATCCGGTCCTCGTTCACCTCACCCTTGGTGATGTCCAGCGTCTCGATGGTGCGGCCGTCCCGGATGATCGTGATCGAGTCGGACACCTCCTCGATCTCGCCCAGCTTGTGGCTGATCATGATCGAGGTGATGCCCTTGGCCTTGAGGCCCAGGAGGAGGTCCAGGAGGTGTCGGCTGTCGGTGTCGTTGAGGGCGGCCGTCGGCTCGTCGAGGATCAGCAGCTTGACGTCCTTGGCCAGCGCCTTGGCGATCTCGACGAGCTGCTGCTTGCCGATGCCGATGTTCTTGACCTGGCTGTTCGGGTCCTCGTCCAGGCCCACCCGGGCGAGCAGGTCGAGGGCACGCTGTCGCGCGACCGGCCAGTTGATGACGCCTGCCTTGCCCTGCTCGTTGCCGAGGAAGAGGTTCTCCACGATCGACAGCTCCGGGATGAGCGCGAGCTCCTGGTGGATGATGACGATGCCCGCGGACTCGCTGTCGCGAATCCCCTTGAACTGCATCTCGCTGCCCTCGAAGACGATGTCGCCGAGGTAGGTGCCGTGCGGGTAGACACCGGAGAGGACCTTCATGAGGGTCGACTTCCCGGCACCGTTCTCACCACAGATGCTGTGGATCTCGCCGCGCTGCACCGACAGGTTCACGTCCGAGAGCGCCTTGACGCCCGGGAACTCCTTGGTGATGTCGCGCATCGTGAGGATCGGGGTGGACATCCGCTCAGCCTCCGTGGGTCTTCTGGGTCCCGTTGGGTTTCGGGTCTTCGTGAGGTTCGTGCAGGGTGCAGGGCAACTGCCCCTGTGTGGTGTCCGTGGCGGCGGACGGTGGTCCGTCCGCCGCCACGGAGCTGGTGGGGCGACTAGGAGAAGTCGGCCTCGGTGTAGTACTTCGCCTTGAGCAGGATGCCCTTGACGTTGGACTTGTCGGCGGCGACCGGCTCGAGGAGCTGGGTCGGGACCTTCTTGACGCCGTTGTCGTAGGACTCCGTGTCGTTGACCGTCACGGTCTTCTTGCCGGCGATCTCGGTGATCATCGTGACGGTGGCCTGGGCCAGGTCACGCGTGTTCTTGAAGACCGTCGAGTACTGCTCGTCGGCGAGGATCGACTTGACCGATTCGAGCTCGGCGTCCTGGCCGGTGACGACCGGCAGCTTTTTGCCACCGGTGCCGTAACCGCTGCCCTTGAGCGCGGCGAGGATGCCACGGGACAGACCGTCGTAGGGCGACAGCACGCCGTTGACGTCAGCCTTGGAGTACGACTTCGTCAGCACGTTCTCCATGCGCTTCTTCGCCACCGCCGCGTCCCACCGCAGGGTCGCCACGGTCTTGAAGTTGGTCTCACCGGACGCGATCTTGATGTCGCCGGCGTCGATCTTCGGCTGCAGGACCTCCATGGCCCCGTTGAAGAAGAACGTGGCGTTGTTGTCGTCCGGGGACCCGGCGAAGAGCTCGACGTTCCACGGCTTGGGAGCGCCGCTGGCCGCGAGGCCGGCGAGCAGTGACTCGGCCTGCAGCTTGCCCACCTTCAGGTTGTCGAAGGTCGTGTAGTAGTCGACGGCGTCGGTGTCACGAAGCAGGCGGTCGTAGGCGATCACGGGGATGCCCGCGTCCTTGGCCTCCTTGAGGGCACCCTTCAGGGCAGTGCCGTCGATGGAGGCGATCACCAGGACCTGGTTCTGCTTGGTCACCATGTCGTTGACCTGGGTGACCTGGGTCGGGATGTCGTCGTTGGCGTACTGGAGGTTCACCTTGTAGCCGGCGGCCTCGAGCTGCTGCTTGATGTAGTCACCGTCCTTGATCCACCGCTCGGACGTCTTGGTCGGCATGGCCACCCCGATGGTGCCCTTGACGTTGGCAGCGCCGCTGCTGCCGGACGAGGCGTTGTCCGTCTGGCGACCGCAGGCGCTGAGGCCGACTGCGAGGAGGCCGACGGCAGCTGCCGCGATGATTCTGCGCACTGTGTGCTCCATTCCATGGATGTCAACCTGCGAAGGTGCCGGCTGAGGTACTGACGGGTGTTCGGGTATTCAGTTGTGCGCCAACGGCGCGGCGCCTCACAGGCCTTGGGCCAGCCGGTGGTAAGCGGTGTTCCACCGCAGCTCGCGAACGAAGCCGCGGGTGGTCGTGTGGGCGTCGATGAGGGCCAGCTCGAGGCCCGTCATCTCGGCGAAGTCGTGCAGGTGCTCGGCCGTCAGGGCGGTCGACAGCACCGTGTGGTGCGGACCCCCAGCGACCAGCCAGGACTCAGTGGATGTGCGCAGGTCAGGACGCGGGCTCCAGACCGCTCGCGCGACCGGGAGGTTGGGAAGCGCGGCCAGCGGTGGCACGACGTCGATCTCGTTGGCAGTCAGCCGGAACCGGTCGCCCAGGTCGGAGATGCCGACCACGATGCCTTCCCCTGCAGCGGCGGTGAACACCAGCCGCACCGGGTCCTCGCGACCTCCGATGCCGAGCGGGTGGATCTCGAGGCTTGGCCGTTCGGCCGCGATCGAGGGACAGACCTCGAGCATGTGCGCGCCGAGGATCAGCTCGCGACCGGGCTCAAGGTGGTACGTGTAGTCCTCCATGAACGAGGTGCCGCCGGGCAGTCCCCGCGCCATCACCTTGAGGGTGCGGAGCATGACCGCGGTCTTCCAGTCCCCTTCGCCACCGAAGCCGTAGCCGTCGGCCATGAGGCGCTGAACGGCCAGCCCGGGCAGCTGGCGCAGCCCGCCGAGGTCCTCGAAGTTGGTGGTGAAGGCGCCGTAGCCGCCCTCCTCCAGGAACGTCCGCAGCCCGAGCTCGATCCGCGCTCCGTAGCGCAGGGACTCGTGCCGCCCGCCGTCCGAGCGGAGGTCCGCTGCCACGGCATACAGGTCCTCGTACTCCTTCACGAGCGTGTCGATGTCGGCGTCGGCCACCTGGTCCACGACGGCCACCAGGTCGTTGACGCCGTACGTGTTGACCGAGACGCCGAGGCGCAGCTCGGCCTCGACCTTGTCGCCGTCCGTGACGGCGACGTCGCGCATGTTGTCGCCGAAGCGCACCACCCGCAGCGTGCGCAGGGAGGCCCGGGCGACCGCGGCACGGGCCCACGTCGCGATGCGTTCGACCGTGGTGGGATCGCTGACGTGTCCGGTCACCGTCTTGCGCGTGACCCCGACCCTGGTCTGGATGTAACCGAACTCCCGGTCGCCGTGGGCGGCCTGGTTGAGGTTCATGAAGTCCATGTCGATCGTGGCCCACGGGAGGTCCCGCCCCGCCTGCGTGTGCAGGTGCAGCAGCGGTTTCGCAAGGGCATCGAGCCCGGAGATCCACATCTTCGCCGGGGAGAAGGTGTGCATCCACGCGATGACTCCGACCACGTCGTCGTCACCGTTGGCATCGAGCATCACGCGGCGGATGGACGCGGCATCGGTCAGGATCGGCTTGGCCACCACCTTGGCGGTGAGGGTTCCCGCTGACTGGAGGGCATCGGAGATCACCGCGGACTGTGCGGCGACCTGGCGCAAGACGTCCTCGCCATAGAGGCCCTGGCTGCCCGTGAGGAACCAGATCTTCGGCTGAGTGGTCATGAGGCGGGAGTTCCCTTCTGCCCGTATACGTTCTGGTAACGGTCGTAGAGCCGGTCGATGTCTGCCTGGTCCAGCCGCCAGGGGTTCCCGAGCTGGCTGGCGACGTGCACGGTGCGGGCGACGTCCTCGAGCATCACGGCCGTCTTGACGGCCGCCCGGGCGTCGGGCCCCACCGTGAAGGGGCCGTGCCCGCCCATGAGGACCGCCTTCGACCTGCTGCTCGCCAAGGTCTGGACAAGGCCCCGGCCGATCGAGTCGTCCCCGATCAGGGCGAACGGGCCGACGGGGATGTCGCCGCCGAACTCATCGGCGATCATCGTGAGCACGCAGGGGATCGACTCGCGCCGGGCACACCAGGCCGTGGCGTAGGTGGAGTGCGTGTGCACGACTCCTCCGACCTCGGGGAGGTGGGCGTAGACGTAGGCATGCGCGGCCGTGTCGGACGAGGGAGCGTGCGGCCCCTCGACCAGTCGGCCCTCGAAGTCGGTCACCACCATCGCGTCCGCGCTGAGCTGGTCGTAGGCGACCCCGGACGGCTTGATGACGAGCAGCTCCTCGCCCGGCACCCGCGCGGAGACGTTGCCCGCGGTCCAGGCGACGAGGGCGTTGCGCGTGAGCTCGCTGTGCAGGTCGGCGACGGAGGCGCGCAGCTCGTCCACGGCTTCGCGGACTGCCGGGAGGGCGAGGGCGTTCATGCGAGGGCCTTGCGGCGGATCGCCTTGAGCCGGCGCATGACGTCGTTGCCGCCCCGTCCGAAGTGGTCGTGGAGCGCGAGGTACTCGGCATACAGCTCGTCGTAGGCGGCCACGTTCTCCGGGACCGGGACGAAGGCAGCGACCGTGCGGCCGCCCATCGCCTGCGCGGCCTTGCGGATGTCGGGGTAGGCCCCCGCCGCCACGGCCGCGTGGATGGCCGAGCCGAGCGCCGGGCCCTGCTCCGACCGGACCGCGGACAGGGGGAGGTTGAGGACGTCCGCATAGATCTGCATCAGCAGCGGGTTGCGCAGCAGGCCACCCGCGACGACGAACTCCGTGACCGGCACGCCGGACCCCTCGAAGGCCTCGACGATGACCCGGGCGCCGAACGCGGTGGACTCGAGGAGTGCGCGGTAGGTGTCCTCAGGGGCGGTCGCGAGCGTCTGTCCGACGACGAGACCGGACAGCTCGTGATCCACCAGGGTCGACCGGTTGCCGCTGTGCCAGTCGAGCGCGACCAGGCCGTGCCCCCCGATCGGCTGGGCCGCAGCAAGCGCGGTGAGGTGCTCGTGAACCGAGACCCCTGCCCGGGCAGCCGCCTCGTGGTACTCCGGGGGAACGCACGAGCTCACGAACCAGCCGAAGATGTCACCCACTCCCGACTGACCGGCTTCGTACCCCCAGAGCCCCGGGATGATGCCCCCGTCGACGACACCGCACATCCCGGGGACGTCGCGCAGGACGGTGCTGCTGAGAACGTGGCAGGTCGACGTGCCCATGATCGCGACGAGCTGCCCCGGCTCGACCGCCTGCGCAGCGGGTGCCGAGACGTGCGCGTCGACGTTGCCGACCGCCACCATGATGCCCTCCGGCAGCCCGGTCCAGGCAGCCGCCTGCGCCGTCAGCCGCCCGGCCGGGTCACCCAGCTGTCCGATGCGGTGCGCGAGCTTGTCGTCGACGAAGCCGGCGAAGTCCGGGTTGAGAGCGGCGAGGAAGTCGCGGCTCGGGTACTCCCCGTCCTGGTAGATCCCCTTGTATCCGGCCGTGCAGGCGTTGCGCACGTACTCTCCGCACAGCTGCCACACGATCCAGTCCGCAAGCTCCACGAAGTGGGCCATGGCGGCATACACCTCGGGGGCCTCCTCGAGGATCTGCAGGCCCTTGGCGAACTCCCACTCCGAGGAGATGAGGCCGCCGTAGCGACCCAGCCACGGCTCGCCGCGCTCGGCGGCGAGGGCGTTGATGCGATCGGCCTGTCCCTGGGCCGCGTGGTGGCGCCACAGCTTGACGTAGGCGTGGGGCGAGGAGGCGAAGCCGGCGGTCTCGCTGAGCGGGGTGCCGTCCGCGAGCGTGGGCACCATCGTGCACGCCGTGAAGTCGGTCCCGATGCCGACGATCCGTTCGGGGGCGATCCCCGCGGCGCGGACGGCTTCGGGAACCGCGGTGCGCAGCACGTGGACGTAGTCCGTCGCGACCTGGAGCGCCCACTCAGGAGGGAGCCGCTCGCCCGTCCCCGGCAACGCCTCGTCGATGACAGCGTGCGGGTAGACCGACACCGCGCTGCCCAGCTCGGCCCCGTCGCTGACGCGTACCACCACGGCACGGCCGGACAGGGTCCCGAAGTCGACGCCGACGACGTAGCTGTCGTCGCTGTCCTCGTTCGTCATCGAACGCTCCTCGTGCTGTTGGTTCGCCAGTGAGCCAATGCGCCCGCCACAGGGTTCGTGTTAGCGCTAACAGCAGATGTTAGCGCTAACACTTGCCTTGTCAAGACCTCGCCCCCAGAAACCTCCGACCGTGCTCGACTCAGCCGGGAGGACGACCGGTCGAGGCACGCACCACGAGCTTGGGCGGCACGGTGACGGTGCCCTCCTCCAGCTCGCCACGGATCGCCGAGGTGAGCAGGCCCATGGCCCCGCGCCCCAGGGCCACGAAGTTCTGCCGGACCGTCGTGAGCGGCGGCGTGAAGTACTCGGACTCCGGAAGGTCGTCGAAACCGACGATGCTGACGTCGCCGGGCACCGTGCGACCGGCCTCGGCCAGGGCGCGCAGCACGCCGATGGACATCTGGTCGTTGGCGACGAAGATGCCCGTCACCTCCGACTGCGCGGCCAGCTGACGCCCGAGGCGGTAACCACTCGAGGCGGTCCAGTCCCCCACCAGGGGTTCGGGGGTCGCCAGCCCGGCCTCCTCCAGCGCGCCGCGCCAGCCGAGCGTGCGGGCTTCGGCCTGGTACCAGTCCGACGGACCACTGAGGTGGGCGATGTGGCGGTGCCCGAGGTCGATCAGGTGCTGGGTGGCCAACCGTGCCCCGGCCTCGTGGTCCACTCCAACCGACAGGCGCGCGCGCACGGGGTTCGCGTCCAGGACCACGACGGGAACCGGCAGCCGTGACCGGACACCCAGGTCGAGGCCGGTGTCGACAGGAGCGATCAGCACGATGGCCTCGACCGACTCGCCGACCAGGTGGTCGAGGGCGTCCTGGGTTGCCTGCTGGGTCACCTCGGGCAGGGAGGCCAGCACCATCCCGTAGCCCTCGGCGCGAGCCGCCAGCTCCAGGCCCACCACGGTGCTGGACGGGCCGAAGAAGCCAAGCCCCGCCACGACGACCCCGACCACACCGCTCTTCTGGGTGGCGAGCGCCTTGGCCGCGCTGTTGCCGCGGTATCCGAGCTCGGCGACCGCCTCGAGCACCCGGGCGCGGGTGGCCGGTGCCACGCGCGCGGACCCGTTCACGACCCGCGAGACCGTCTGGTGCGACACCCCGGCAACGCGCGCGACGTCCTCCAGACGAGGGGCCGTCCGAGGTGCCGAGCTCATGAGGACGCTCCCTCGACAGGGTCGGCCAGCACCATGACGGAGGCAGGCGACGGGTTCACGCCTCGGATTGTGCCACCCGCCCTGTGGGCGACCGCGCCCCAGGCCGCACCAGCCGGTCCCGGACGTTTGAAAGGCGCTCGGTCCGGGCAGTATCTTGGCGGCACGGGACGAAGGAGGTACCCATGATCATCCTCGGCCTCATCCTGGTCGTCATCGGCTACTTGGCCGATATCCCCGTCCTCATCACCATCGGCGTCATCCTGGCGGTCATCGGGCTGGTGCTCCTGCTGCTCGGCTCGACCGGCCGCGCCATCGGCGGCCGCCGACACTGGTACTGACCGCCGTCGCGGCACACGCCACCTCGAGTCCGGCCATCGCCGGCGCCATTCTCCAACCGGGTGAACCCGGGCGCCGGTTGAGGGTGTACTTGTCCGTCGACTGGGTAAGCAGCAGGGGCACGCTCATCGCAAGCCGCCTCGACGGATGGAGTTTTCATGCCCGGTGTCATCACGCTCATCAAGGACGACCACAAGACGCTCGAGTCGGTGTTCAAGCAGCTCGAGAAGGCCGAACCCGCGGACATACCCGGCTTGCTCCAGCAGGTCGCCGAGCTGCTGATCCCCCACTCCAAGGCCGAGGAGCAGGTGGTGTACCCGGCCATCAAGGCGACCGTGCCGGACGAAGGCACGGACGTGGACGACGGTCTCGCCGAACACCACCACGTGGAGCAGACCCTGCAGCAGCTCCTGGAGGCGGACCCCGAGGCGCCGGGCGTGGACGGGCTGATCGCAGCCATGATCGGAGAGGTGCGCCACCACGTGGAGGAGGAGGAGCAGGAGATCCTGCCTGCCTTCGCCGCGAGCGCCTCCAACCAGGAGCTGTCAGACCTCGGCGACCGCTTCACCGCAGCCAAGGAGCAGGCCCTGGCGGCGCTGCAGTCCTGAACGGAGCGCAGCCGTTGACCCGAACCTGAACGCGGCGTCCACACACTGCTAGCCGCCTGGCTCCGCAGCGTGTGGATGTCGCCAGTTCTGGCCTGCCCGGAGCGTGACCCGTTGCTCGGCCCAGTCGATGTGGGCGACGTCATCCCAGGTGGCCTCGCGGTCGTCACGGTGCCACCAGCCGAAGGAGCGTGCGAGCAGCCATGGGCCCTGGTCGGTCAAGGTGGTGTAGCCCAGCTCGCCACCGAGAGCCCGCGGCCCGAACACGATGCTGGTCACGCGCAGCCGGCCGACCTCGAGGCCGGTCTGCTCGAACGGCAGCCCGCGAAGCTCCAGGACCGCACCCAGGGACCCACCGGTGTCATCGACGACCTCTGCTCCGAGCAGGTCACTCACCAGGTGGGAGCCCTTGGGTGGCGTGAGCTCGTCGTGGTCGACTGGTTGGCCCACGGTCGTCCCGGCCAGCCGGTCGTCGCCGGCTGTCGCCCCGGGGATGGCCGAGATGACGTGGCGACGTAGCCATTGCTCGAGCCCTGCGGCGCCCTGAAGGACGCCCTCTGCATAGTCACTCACGGTGATCGCCGAGCCGATGCTGCGCAGGTGGGACATGGGCACCATGAGCGGGCTGGGGTCCTCGCCCGGGTTGAGGCGTTGCCACACGGCGACGATCCACCGCCCGAGCAGCCCCGGCTGGCGTGGCCCGAACCCACCCGGCCCACTGAGCACCCCCACGATGAACAGCTCGTCCTTCTCCTGACGCACGACGAGGTTGTCGACGTTCCCCACGAGCGCACCACTGGGGCCGACGAGCTGGTGGTCCATCACCCTGAGGGTCACGTCGATGCTGTCGGCCCGAGATGTCCTTGGCATCATTGCCCCGCCTTTGTCAGGACCATCAGGGGAATGGCGGCTACCGAGGCCACGATGACCAGGACCAGGTAGACCATGCCCAAGGAGTTCGCCAACCGCCCGTTGGCATGTCTACCCATGTACGTGCGGTCGTTGGCGACAACCAGGATGGGAAAGTACGTCAGGGGCAGGGCGATGGCACTGAAGACCACTGAGTACTCCGTGAGCATGATGGGGTCGACCGTGGTCAGGAGCAGGGCCACACCGCCGATGCACGACAGCAGCAGGACCGTGTGGAAGCGGGCAGCACGAAGGGGTGCCACGTACTTGCCCCACTGCCAACCCAGGTACTGGGCGACGCTGTAGCCGACGGACAGGCCGGTCTCGCACGCAGCGCCGAAGGTGGCGGCGAAGAATCCCAGCAGCAGGAACGCGAGTCCGAGCTTTCCGACGGCGAGGACCACTGGCAGTCCTGTCTGTCCGAGGGTGTCGACGCTGATGCCGTGCGGCAGGAACACCAGGGAGGTGCAGGCGGCGATCGCCACGGACAGGATGCCGCCCAGTGGGAACCCGATGAACACGTTGGCCCTCATGGTGCCCAGGTCCTTCGCCGTCCACTTCTCCTCGACCCCGCCGGAGCTGAAGAAGAACACTTCGTAGGGGGTCATGGCGGCGCCGAACAAGGCGATCGCGTAGTAGAAGTACACCGTGTGCGACTCGTTCGGCGGCACCGTCGGGTTGAACGCGTGCTGGGCCAGCGAGCTCCAGTCAGGGCTGAGCTTCCACACCGCGACAGCGAACACGACGAGGGACAAGCCTGCCAGCCCGAAGGCGTTCTCGAGGACGGCGAACTTCACCCGCCACAGCACCAACCACACCGCGGCGCCGGCCACGGGCATCCACAGGAACCGGTTCACGCTGGTTGCCAGCTCCATGGCCAGCGCGACACCGCCTATCTCGGCGGCGAGGGTCAGGAACGTGACCAGCATGGACGCGACCAGGTTGGTCAGCCCGACCCGCGGACCGAGTCGCTCGCGGATCAGGTCGAACGTCCCGCGTCCGCTGACCGCGGCGACCCGACCGCTCATCTCCGCGAAGACGCAGATGCCGACCACCCCGACGAGGACCACCCAGACCAGGGACAGCCCGAAACGGGACCCGACGAGGGCGTTGGTGATCAGGTCGCCGATGTCGACGAACCCGCCGATGGCGGTCAGGATGCCCAGCGCGACCGCGAAGACCTTCTTCACGAAGACTCGTCCCCGTTCACTTGAGGTCTGCCCTGGCTGACTCCAGGTGGGAGCTGACGTCGTCAAGCTCCTTGCGTGCGTCCGTCAGCGAGGAGACGTCGCCGCGACGGATCGCAATCCGGGCATGGGCCAAGGCGTCGTCGGCGTCTCCGAGCAGGGTGAGCACCTGGTCGCGCAGCTCGTCCTGGGTCGGGGTGGGCGGGTCGACGACACCGAAGCTCGTCTCGATGCCCCCCATGGCGTTCTCGCTGTCGGTGACCACGGTGTCGGCGTAGGCGTTCGTGGCCTTGCCGGACAGCAGGACGTCCACTGCGATCTGCGCCGTCGAGGTCTCACTGGCCGCCGACTCCAGGGCGCTCTTGGCGTTCTGCTCGAAGGCGCCCCGGTCCAGGGCGGGAGCGATGCAACCGCCCACGATGAGTGCCGAGCCGAGGACCAGCAGGATCCGTGCCGCCCGCATCACGGGCGTTTGCGCAGGATCGTGAACACCAGCACGGCCAGCATCGCCAGGAAGAGCCACCAGGCGATGCCCAGTGCCCAGCCGTCACTCATGTCTGCATCACTCCTCCTCTTGCCCACACCGACTCAACCCGTCACGACAGCTGGGGGAGCACCTCCTCGCCGTAGAACGCGATCATCTCCCTCCACCGGGGGCCCATGTTCGCGACGTACACCTCGTCGAAACCCGCCTTCTCGAACGGGTCGAACGCTGCGCGGTGCTCCCCCGCGTCACTGCCGCACACGACCGACTCCCCTGTCGACTCCTTCGTCACCAGGGTCGCCGCCTGTTCGAAGTGCTGCGGGGAAGGAAGCACCTGAGCGAGCTCGCCCGGTAGCCCGGAGTTGGCCCACAACCGATGAGCATGGTCGCGCCCCTCCTCGGCCGTCGCGGCATACGCCACCTTGAAGCCGGCCATGGCCGGCGCCTGGTCGTCGCCCTTGAGCCGTCGGAACTGAGCCACCGCATCACCGTCCGGCTTGGTGGTGATGAACCCGTCACCGATGCGCGCCGCCACTTCCAACGCCTTGGGCCCGAAGGCGGAGACGTAGACCGGCGGGGGTTGCTCAGGGAGGGTGTAGATCCGTGCGGTGTCGACCGTGTAGTGCCGTCCCTCGTGCGAGACCACCTCACCGGTCCACAGGGCACGCATCACCTCGACGGCCTCCTCCAACATCTCCAGCCGCCGTTCGGCGTGCGGCCACGGTTGCCCGAGCACGTGCTCGTTGAGCGCCTCGCCCGAGCCGACCCCGAGGACGAAACGCCCACCGAGCATCACGGCCGAGGTCGCCGCAGCCTGCGCAACCACGGCCGGGTGCACCCGAACGGTGGGGCACGTGACAGCTGTGGTGACCGGCAGGGAGCAGGCCTGCGAGATCGCACCGATCACCGACCAGACGAAGGGGCTCTGTCCCTGCTCGTCGTTCCAGGGGTGGTAGTGGTCGCTGATCCAGAGCCGCGTGAACCCCGACTTCTCCGCGAGCACAGCCTGCTCGACGAGCTCGTGGGGACCGTACTCCTCACACGACAGGAAGTAGCCGATCTTCATGCCTGTCCTCCTCCACGCTTGTCCCGGCGGCAGCCGCCCACCGGGTTGGGTTCATGCAGCAGGTGCCAGCAGGTCGCTGCGAAGCTTTCCGAGGATGACGGCAAGGAGCCGGGAGACCTGCATCTGGCTGACACCGAGCACGACCCCGATTTGCGACTGGGTCTGTTCCTCGACGAACCGCAGCCTCAGGATGAGCCGCTCGCGGTCACTCAGGCCCTCGAGCGCCCGCGCGAGCAGGTCCCGGTCGGCGATGAGGTCATCGACGCCGGGCTCGTCGTCGACCACGTCCGGCACCCCAGCCCCCGGCGGTAGGTCGAGGGACACGGCCCGATAGGCCCGTGAACACGCGTGGGCATCACGCACGTCGGAGCTGGGCAGCCCGAGGCTCTGGGCGAGCTCTGCCTCGGTCGGCTCGCGGAGCAGCAGGTGCCGCAGGTGATCCTCTTCGCGGACGAGCTCGGCGCGCAGCTCTTGCAGCCGCCGTGGCGGCCGGACCGCCCAGGCGTTGTCGCGGAAGTGTCGTTTGATCTCGCCGGCGATCGTGGGGACGGCGTATGCCGCGAAGCTGCTCCCGTAGCCGCACCGGTAGGCGTGGGCAGCCTTCAGCAGGGCCACCCGACCCACCTGGACGAGGTCCTCGACGTCCATCCCCCGGCCCCTGAAGCGGCGAGCGACCCCGTCGGCCAGGTCCAGGGTGAGGACGACGGCTTGGCGTCGCAGCTCGTCCCGCCGGTCGGGGTCCGAACAGTCCTGGACCTCGGCGAGGAGCGCTTCGGCGCGCTCGTGGTCCTGAACGGTCGATGCCGGCTCGGCGAACGAAGCGGTATGGGAAGTAAGGACAAGCGGTGCTGACACGGTGCATCCCCTCGAGTTCGAGTTGGGGACAAGGCACCACTGCTGGACCGGTTGTCTTTCCCCCAGACAACCACCGCACCCGAGCAAGCGCAACAGCAGGCCTCGCCTCGCGCCGTGGGAGCTCAGCCGGCGGGAGTGCCGTCCTCGCTCTCGGCATCCTCGGGGATGCCACCGCTCGCGGGGTCGTTGGCGGCGCCACCCGTCTGGTCCTCGGTGTGGGACCCGGGGCCTCCGTCCTGAGCGTCGGTGGATGCCGGGGCACCCGAGCCCTGATCGCCTTGGGGACTCGTAGCGGTGCCGGCGCTGTCGGGCTTGCCCATGGACTGCCTCCTCGGTGACGCGGCACAACTCGGTGTTGCGCTCGCGACGTGCCGTACCCACTTGCCGGCCGCGGCAAACCGCCCGACCCATTCGAGTCACCGCCGCGCGTTTGTCCGCCGTCCGTCCTGGGTACCCAGTCCTTGGGTACCCAGTCGTTGACGGAGGACAATTGGTCCGCGAAGCGTTGGGACAGTAGGTCCGCGAAAGGGTTGGAGACTGTATGTCCGCGAAAGGTGACACGGTGAGAGTCGGGGTGCTCGTACGGCATACCTGCACGGCGGGCGGCCGGTAGATGGGCACGCACGTGTGCCCGCAGTGCGGAAGCGACAGGGCGACGACCGTGATGCTGCCAGGGCCGGCTGGTTCCAAGGACTCGCGCCTGCACCCCGCGTTCCGGTGCATGGTCTGTGACACGCAGTGGACTGTCGACCAGGCGCGCAGCCGGGCCGCCGACCCGACGAGTGCGAGCGACAGCCAGGCGCCGCCGTCTCGGTCAGGTGGTTAGGGGCAGGGCTTGCCTGCATCTCGCGAGTGCGCCCGAGAACCACATGCATCCAGCGGTATGACGCCACGCGTCACCTCTTCCCACCAGGGCGAGCCAGGTCCTCGACCGGGCGAGATCCGCGTGGGCACCTCCGGCTGGCGTTACCCGTCATGGCGCGGGGACTTCTACCCGGCCGGCCTGCGCCAGCGTGACGAGCTCAGCCACCTCTCCAGGGAGCTGACGGCGGTCGAGGTCAACGGCTCCTTCTACTCGCTGCAGCGACCCAGCAGCTATGCCGCCTGGGCAGCGCAGGCGCCGGAGGGCTTCGTGTTCGCCGTCAAGGGCGGTCGCTTCATCACCCACATGCGCCGCCTGGTGGACGTGGAGACCCCGCTCGCGAACTTCTTCGCCTCCGGGGTGCTCGCCCTGGGCGACAAGCTCGGCCCCGTGCTGTGGCAGCTGCCTGCCCGCCTGGCGTTCGACGAGGAGCGGCTGGAAGCCTTCTTCGACCTGTTGCCACGCACGACCGAGGCTGCGGCCGACCTGGCATCGAGACACGACGAGAAGGTGGGGGCGGACCGCGCCCTCACGACACCCCTCGTCAGCGCACCGCTTCGGCACGCCCTCGAGCCGCGCCACGAGAGCTTTCACTCATCACGTGCTCGAGAAGTGCTGCAGCGCAACGACATCGCCATGGTGATCTCGGACAGTGCCGGCACATGGCCTCAGTTCGAGGTCGTCACCTCCGACCTCGTCTACGTCCGGCTGCACGGGGACACCGCGCTCTACCGAAGCGGGTACTCACGCGACGCGCTGGAGTCGTGGGGCCGTCGCATCCGGCGGTGGGCGCACGCCGGGCTGAATGTGCACGTGTACTTCGACAACGACGCCCGCGGACACGCACCCCACGACGCCCGCGCTCTGCTCGGGCTCCTCCAGAGCTGCCCGGCACCCCGTCGGAAATAGCCACATTGCGACGTTTGGGCAGGTCAGACGCGGGTAAGCCCCCCGTAGCGGCGGTGGACACACCGCCGGTCCAGCACTCGTTGACAGGACAGGAATGGACATGAGCGAGACCTACGGAAGCGCCCGCACGCAGGACGACGACGCCACCCGCGAGCTCGGCACGGTCGAGACCTCCCCCGCCGCCGGCACCGACACCTACGGCACCGACAGCCACGGCACCGACAGCCCCATCAGCACGAGTTCCACGACCCCGAGCGGTGGTGCTGGCAGGGATGGCGGCACGGGCGGCGGCACGGGCGGCCCGGGGGCGACCCCGGGCGGCGGCACGGGTGGCCCGGGGGCGACCCCGGGCTCCACCGACACGAAAGAGGTCGCCAAGGACGAGGCACGAGCCACGGGCGAGCAGGCCAAGGAAGGCGCCCGCCACGTGGCCGAGGTCGGCAAGGAGGAAGCCAAGAACGTGGCGCAGGAGACCAGCCAGCAGGCCAAGGAGCTGTGGCAGCAGACCCGCAACCAGCTGATCGACCAGAGCGCCCAGCAGCAGACCAAGGTCGCCGAAGGCCTGCGGTCGCTCAGCCAGGAGCTGTCCAGCATGGCTCACGGCTCGGACCAGCAGGGCGTCGCCAGCGACCTGGCCCATCAGGCCTCGCAGCGCATCGGCGATGTCGCCGGCTGGCTCGACCAGCGGGACCCGGGCTCGCTGGTCTCGGAGGTGAAGCAGTTCGCCCGGCAGCGTCCCGGCACATTCCTCGCCACGGCCGCCCTCGTCGGGTTGGTCGGAGGCCGTCTGAGCCGCGGCCTGGTCGCGGACCACCAGGACCGATCCGACACGGCTGGCCCCACGGGTGGTGCGGGCGCCGCCCCTTCGCCGGTGGATCACAGCACTGCCGGCTACTCCGCGTACGGCTCTGCCAGCGGGACCAGCACCGCCACCGGCAGCCATCCCGTCAGCGACACGCCCAGCGACGCAGGAGGCGTTCACGGCGGGACCGCGCCGATCAGTGGGAGCGGGGCCGACGCGAGCGGGCTCCCCCGATGAGCCAGGACCCCCGGCTCGACGAGACGCCGACACGGTCGCTCAGCAATGTCGGCGAGCTGTTCGCCGACATCAGCCGCGACCTGTCGACGCTCATCCGCCAGGAGACGGAGCTCGCCAAGGCCGAGCTGCGCCAGTCGGCCACTCAGGCCGGCAAGGGCGCCGGGATGCTCGGCGGTGCCGGTGTCGCCGGCCACTTCGTGCTGATCTTCCTGTCGGTCGCCCTGTGGTGGGGGCTAGGCAACGCGACCGGCCGGGCCTGGTCGGCCCTGGTCGTGGCGGCCATCTGGGCACTCGTGGCCGCGGTACTGGCCGCCACCGGACGCCGGGAGCTCAAGCAGGTCAAGGGAATTCCGCAGACGACAGAGACGGCGCGGGAGATCCCCGACGCGCTCAAAGGGAACGAGGACAAGCGATGACGAACACCCCAGATGAGATCCGCCGGGACATCGAGGACACCCGGGGCCGGTTGAGCAACGATGTCAACGCGCTCACAGAGACGGTCAGCCCCTCCAACGTCGCACGCCGTCAGGCCGACAAGGTGGCTGGTGTCGCGACCTCGGTCAAGGACCGGGTGATGGGCACGGCCGACGACCTGCGCGCCACAGGTTCCGACGCCGCGTCCACGGTCGCCGACGCGCCGGGGGCCGCTGCCGACAAGGCTCGCAGCAAGACGCAGGGCAACCCCCTCGCGGCAGGGCTGATCGCCCTCGGTGCCGGGTGGCTGGTCGGCTCGATGCTGCCGGCCTCCGAGAAGGAGAAGCAGGCCGCCAGCGCGCTCAAGGACAAGGCGCAGCCCGTCGTCGAAGAGGCCAAGAGCGTGGCGCAGGACACCGCGCAGGAGCTCAAGGAGCCCGCGAAGCAAGCGGCTCAGAGCGTGAAGGACACCGCGATGGAGGCCAAGGACAACGTCGCCCAGGAGGGAAGGTCCACCGCCGAGGACGTCAGGACCCAGGCCCAGTCCTCAGTGGAGAACGTGCGCGCCACCCAGTAGCTCGGCGGGGGCAACTGGGTCGAGGGGCGGGAGGCCTGCTTCCGCCCCTCGTCAGCGCCCGCAGGTCGACGCGTGGGCGTGCCAAGGACGAATGAAATCGGCGGGCGTGGGTACGGGGCGGCCATGAGCGATGCACAGCCGCCAGTCACCGTCACCGAGGTCGAGCGCGTCACCAACCAACGTCGCACGACCGCCGGAGTGGCGCACGACGTCCACGTCACCCTCACGGGCCCGCTCACGGTGGACCAGGCGGAGGAACGACTGCGTGCGGACTGGCCGCACCAGTCCAGCTGGCCGCTGACCTTCGAGTCGGCCGGGGCCGACGCGGCTCCGAAGGTGGTCCTGCGTTGGGTGCCTGACGACCGGCAGGACGAGGCCGTGGAGGCCCTCCGCGACGCTCTGGACCGGCTGCAGCGGTCCTGAGATCGACCCACTGCAAGACCGGACCACCTGGTCGCACCCTGGGCGCGTCGCGGTCCGGGTCCGTGCCGAGTCCGTGTCGGGTCCCGGATCGCCGGGTCCTCGGAGCCCTGAACGTCCACTCAGCTGAGGCGGCCATGGCTTGCATTGGCTCCCGCCGCCCCTACCATTGAATGTCGCCTGCCCGGACCCGCAGGTCACGGTCGATGGCCACCGTCCGGGTCCAACAGCGTGGCTCAGGTCCTAGGCCATCCGGGCGACGTCCCGCTTTCAAGGGGAAGTCCGACGACGTCGACCGAAGCGGTGCCCCCTCTCGCGCGAGTGGGGGCACCGCTGCGGCCTCTGTGACTCCTCAGGATCCTCTAAGGCCGCAGACGTAGCGTCGTGGTCTGTGGAACCGCGCCCAGACCTCGAGGTGGCGCGTGACCGCGTGCCTGTCCTCACCCGACGTGCCATCCTGTCGGCGGGCCTGACGGGAATCTCGGGTGTCGCGCTCGCAGGCTGCAGCCTTGCGCCAGGTACCAGCCCGCCCTCCGCCAGGGTGCCGAGCCGGGACGCGCAGGGCCCGAGCCAGCAGCCGCCGTCGAGCGGATCGCCCTCCCGCGCTGCGGGACACACCTCCCCGACCGCCGGTTCGGCTACTCACCCCGATGGACCGCCGCGCCTGGCCATGACATCCGGGCCTGACATCACCCACGGACCCACCACCGCCCGCCAGGTGGCCCTCACCTTCCACGGCCAGGGTCCCGTCGGGATGGCCCGCGAGATCCTCAGCGCATGCGCCCGTGCCGATGCCGCCGTGACGGTGTTCGCCGTTGGCACCTGGCTGGACCAGAACCCGCACCTCGGCGCCGAGATCGTGGCGGCCGGGCACGAGCTCGGCAACCACACCTGGAGCCACCAGCAGATGAAGCAGCTGACCCGGGCGCAGGCTGTGGCTGAGGCCGTGCGCGGAGCCCAGGCCTTGGAGGCAGCCGTGGGCACCGCCGGCTGGTGGTTCCGCCCGTCCGGAACCCAGCACAGCACCGCCACCATCCGCGCTGCCGCAGCCGCAGCCGGCTACCACCGCTGCGTCTCCTACGACGTGGACCCCGAGGACTTTCGAGACCCCGGCGCCACAGCCGTTCGGGACCGCACGCTCAGGTCCGTGCGCCCGGGCTCGATCGTGAGCCTGCACTTCGGCCACCGCGGCACGGTGGACGCGCTTCCCGCCATCCTGACCGGCTTGCGCACCAAGGGCCTTCACGCCGTCACCCTGTCGACCCTGCTGCGGGACGCATGATGCGAGCCGAGCCTGCGGTGGGACCCCGACCTCGGGCCCTCCGATCCATGGCCCACCGAATCACCCTGATCAGCAGCGCCCTGACCCTGGCGCTGGTCATCGTCACAGGGGTGGCGGCCTGCGCCTCCCGCCCAGCCACGCGGCATACCTCGTCGTCCCTCGTGGGGGCCACCGTCTCGTCGTCTCGCGCCACAGGCGCGGCCCCCAGGGCAACCGCCCCGGTCGATGCCAACGGCGGGACGCCCCCTGCCGCAGCTCTACCCAATGTGTATGCCGCGGCCGGCGCCGGGGCGCTCGGTCCAGCGGCCCTCGCTGCGCGGCCGATGGTCTACGTTCCGAACACGTTGAGCAACACCGTGCAGCTGATCGACCCCCGCACGTACCGGGTCGTCGGACGGTTCCGCACGCCGCGGGAGCCGCAACACGTGGTGCCGTCGTGGGACCTGAAGACGTTGTGGGTCAACGCGGACCAGGGCAACAGCCTGACCCCGGTCAGTCCGGTGACGGGGACGGCGGGCCGACCGGTGCACGTCGCGGACCCCTACAACCTGTACTTCACCCCGGACGGGAAGCACGCGCTCGTCATGGCAGAACGGCTGCACCGCATCGACGTCCGCGACGCCCACACCATGAGGCTCCAACGCTCGCTCGCGGTGCCGTGCGCCGGCATCAATCACGCCGACTACTCGGCCGACTTGTCGTTCCTCGTGGCGAGCTGCGAGTTCAGCGGCAAGCTCGTCGTCATCGACAAGGCGGCGACCAGGGTCCGGCAGGTCATCGACCTCAACACCGTGAAGACGCCCGGAGCCACGTCACCTGGCGAGGCGATGGCGATGCCGGGCAGCCCCAAGAACGGGTTGCGCCCCGGTGCCAGCTCAATGCCCCAGGACGTCCGGCTCGCCCCTGACGGCCAGCACTTCCTCGTTGCTGACATGCTGCGCAACGGCGTGTGGGTGGTCGATGCCCGCACCCTCAAGGTCGCGCGGTTCATCCACACCGGGCTGGGCGCGCACGGCTTGTACCCTTCGCGCGACGGCAAGCAGGTCTACGTCTCCAACCGCGACGCGGGCACGATCGCGGTCCTCGACGCCGTCACGCTCGCGACCGCGGCCGTGTGGAGGATTCCCGGGGGCGGGTCGCCGGACATGGGCGGGGTGACGGCCGACGGGTCGCAGCTGTGGCTCGCAGGGCGCTACGACGCCGTGGTCTACGTATTCGACACCAGCACGGGCAGGCTCCTGCACACGATCGCCGTCGACTCAGGACCACACGGCCTGTGCGTCTGGCCGCAGCCCGGCTTGTTCAGCCTGGGCCACACCGGCAACATGCGTTGACCGTTGACCCGGCTTTTCGCGATGGATCTACAGTCCTGCGTATGCCGCCCCCGCCCGCGAAGTCGCGGGAAGGCGGCGGACTTCGCCGCAATTTCCCCGCGGATAGTAGACGCCGGTCGGGGCCTTTCGGGCACACCCAGGCGATCCGACGTGTTGATCAGCGCACGCGGCACTCCTCCGCGTCAGTGCGCCCAGAAGGAAGCGGCATCAGCCTGGGGCGCTTCAGAAGTGCTTCGCGGGGTCGGGCTTGACAGGGATGGGGTGCCGAGCCTTGGTCGGGGAGTGACATGTCGGCGCCCGAGAAGGCGTTGCAGGGCCAGACCCGTGACGAGTGCGACAGCGGTCGCCATCGCTCCCGCCGCGACTAATCCGACGAGGACCACCACAGCAGGTCGCTGGCCTGGGTGCCACAAGGGCGTGGCGATGAGTAGGAAGGCAACGAGACCCGCGAGCCAAGCAACCGCCGTGGTCGCGATCCACGTCCAAGCTCTGCCGACGTGTCGCCGCAGCTCCAGCCATTGGGCGGTGCCGATGGAGGCAAGCAGGACGAGCGCGGCGACCGTGCCGACCAGCACGACCGGCACGCGTGGCGCCTCCGTCAGCCGAGCCCCCATTGCGGACGGCAACATGCCGAGCATGTAGGCGAGTGCAGCCGCGGCGGCGGTCAGGAGGGCGAACCGCACTGTGCGCAACCTCGGAACGCAGGGGGCCAACGCGTGCGCTTGGGCAGCGCCGAGCAGCAGACCTTCCACAGCTCCAGCCGCCACCATCGTCGGGAGGGCCGCTCGGGGCGCCCATTCGGCGCTGACCACGCCGAGTACGGCGGGCGCGACGAAGCCGGCCATCTCCCCTGTGACAGTCCACCGAACCCACCGCCCGAGCAGCCGATGCGCGGAGCCTGGTGGGTGTGCTGCGACTGTCGGAAACGGGATCCCGCGCCCGCCCGCAAGCCTTCGGCGAGGGGGCGCCTCACTGGAATACCCAGAAGACACGCCGGGTATGACGCTGCTGCTGTTTCGGCCCCCTCGACTGCTGGTCACGTCGAGCACTGTGGGACGACCACGACCGGACATCCGGCCTCACGGAGCACCTTGCGGATGGTCGGTGAGCCGGCGAGATCCGGGCGCGGCCTGGGATGGCGAGAGCCGAGCACGATGAGCGCGGCGTCACGGGCCACCGCAAGAATGGCTGTGGCGGAAGGCTTGCGGATTGACACCCGGTTGACTTCGACGTCGGGGTACTTCTCCGTCCAGCCGGCCAGGGACTCAGCCGTGGCCGCCTCTTCGTTGCCGATCAGGGTGCGCCACTTGTCAGCGGGCGCGATGTTGCCAGCGAGTCCGATTCGGTCCGAGGGGTGCCATGCGTGCACAGCTGTCAGTCGCACGCGACGAAGGTCTGCTTGCTCGAACGCGAACCCGATTGCGTCATGGCAACCCCAGGACTCGTCGACCCCGACCACGATGCGCCGGGGGTATTCGCCTCCCGGGTCCGAGCGAGGGACGACGACAACCGGGCAGCGGGCCGACGCGGCCACGGCGCGTGCGGTGGATCCGAGCAGGGCGGCGGGCACCAGCCCTCCTGTCCCGTGGGCTCCGACGCACACCAATGCAGCCAGCCTGGAGGCGGAAATCAGCGCGGACGCGCCAGTCCCGGCGATGTCCGCCACGCGCACCCGCAGGCCTGGGGCCGTGACAGCGGCTCTCTGCGTGGCCCCCTCGATGATGGCCGCCCCGGCCTCATGCGAGCCCCGACGGCGCCCATGCGCGTGAACCAGGTGCAGGCCACGCCTTTCGAGCTGAGCGGTTTCGATCGCCCAGTCGAGGGCACTCAGCGACTGCTCGGAGCCGTCGAGCCCCACAACGACTGCTCTCTGTGCCACGGGCATGTTCATGTTTGTGTCCTGACCTGTCTGGTCGCGCGCCTTGTGGTGCGTTCAAGCCACCCTTCTGCTTCCGCTCTCAATGGCACAGGGCTTTTGGTCCCGGAGCTGTCCGTGCTCGCCGGAGCCGGGCTGATCCTCTTCGAAGCAGCTCGACGGCGGGATCCGCTCGGCTTGAAGGACGTTCGCCTCTGCCGATGCCGCCGAGCACGCCGGACCCTTGACCCATGACACCGGTCCGAACACGAACGTTGACCGCAGCCAACGCCGCGGCCCTGACGAACGGTCTCGCCAACCGGTTCCTGATCCCGCTGCTCAACAGCAGAGCAGGGGCACGCATTGGGCGTCGGCTGGCCGTCCTTGAGTACAGGGGGCGCCGCACTGGTCGGCACCACCGGCTCGTCGCGATCTACGGCACCGAGGGGCAGACCGTCCGCATCACCGTGGGCATGGCCGAGCACAAGACCTGGTGGCGCAACTTCGAGACCCCCCATCCTCTACGGCTGCGGCTGGCGGGCGTCGACCACGCCGCGTTCGCGCACGTGGTGCGCTACCGGGACCAGGTGACGGTCGTTGCCGAGCTGATGGAGCCCAACGATTCAAGGGGAGCCACTGGGCCTGGGGAAGGCGTCGGGGCGGACGGTCACGATCGTCGCTGACGAGCATCGGCAGGCCCGTGGGGTGCCGAACGTGTGCAGTATCCACACAGCATCACCTGCGAACAGGCCGCGGCACGGGGACGTATGGCCCTGTGCCCGCATCGGCCGTCAGGGCAGGTTGAAGGTCAACGCCCCCAGAATCAGGAGTGCACCATGAATCCCATCTCCCGCCCCATCATCGTCGGAGTCGACCTGTCCGGCACGAGTGACCTTGCCCTGGATTGGGCCGCCGCTGAAGCCGCACGACGCGCAGCTCCCCTCGTGGTCGTGCACGCCTACTCACCGCCGCCCTACCCCGCTATGCGCGCCGGAGCACCGGGCGGTACGGCGATCACCGGCCTGGACGAGACCTTCAAGAACGTCGCCGAGCGGGCGGTAGCCGCGGGCGCCGACCGAGCCCGGACTGCTCATCCGGGTCTGGCAGTCCAAACGATCATCCGCCTCGGACTTCCCGGCATGATCCTGGTCGAGGCCTCCAGCGACGCCGAGATGGTCGTCGTAGGGGCCCGCGGACTTGGTGCAGTCAAAGGCATCCTGTTCGGCTCGGTCTCAACTCATGTCTGCGCCCATGCCCACGCTCCTGTCATCGTCGTGCAGGAAGCCGCCTCCCACACCATCACCGACGCGCGGGTGGTGGTTGGCGTGGACGGGTCCGAGACGTCACAGGCGGCCTTGGCCTTTGCCTTCGCTCAGGCCTCCTCTCGCGGTGTCGGGCTCACCGCCGTGCACACCTGGCTGGTCGACGGGGTTGAGGGAGCTTCGGCCTCCTTGACGTGGTCGGTCGACGGGGCACAGCTCGAGGAGCAGGAGCGTTCCGTTGCCGCCGAAGCCCTGGCCGGGTTTGGCGAGCAGTACCCCGACGTCGATGTGAGACGCCACGTCGCCCAGGGTCACCCCGCCGCCGAACTCGGACGGCTGAGCGAGAACGCCGCACTGCTCGTGGTCGGCACCCGCGGACGCGGCACGGTGTCGGGGTGGCTCAAGGGGTCCGTGTCGCAGGCGGCCCTGCGCGCAGCGCGCTGCCCGGTCGCGGTGGTCCACGCGGAGACCCCTGAGGACAGCCACACCAACGAGCGCCAAGGCGGGGGCCGCGAACGCCACGGCCTGCACCTGCCTGTGCCTCCCGTGCGAGAACGCGTCTGAGCCGGCCCTGATCAAACCAACAGCTCCCGCCGGAGAAGCCCACCGGCAGCTGCGGCTTTGGTCTTCCACGCCCAAGGCGATCACCCGACGAAGGACCCGTGGCACCCGGATGTCGGGACCTACGACCCTGCTGCGCGGCTTCCGATGGTCGCAGAGTGGAGCTGTCAGCACACCGCAGTCAGCGGCGAGCGGCCCCAGTTGGGAGAGCCACCATGAGCACCATCAGCCGATCGCAGACCGATCAGGAGCGCGGCACCACGAGCCAACCGCTGGTGGCCAACGCCGACACGACGGTCAGCTCGCAAGTCCTGCCCTACGTCCTGGGCGCCATCCGCCTCAGCCTCGGCTGGGTCTTCCTCTGGGCCTTCCTGGACAAGGTCTTCGGACTCGGCCACGGGACGCCCACCAAGGGTGCTTGGATCAACGGCGGACACCCGACCATGGGCTTCCTGAAGAATGCGGCGACCGGACCGTTCGCCGACTTCTACCACGGCATCGCCGGCGCAGCGTGGGCAGACTGGCTGTTCATGCTCGGCCTGCTCGGCATCGGTGTGGCCCTCATGGCTGGCGTGGCCATGCGGTTCGCCGCCTTCGCCGGAGCCCTGCTCCTGGTCCTGATGTGGACCGCGGTCCTGCCCCCCGAGAACAACCTCTTCATGGATGACCACCTCATCTACGCCATGACCCTCGTGGCGCTCATGTTGCTCGGCGCCGGCAAGGCGCTCGGGTTCGGCCAGCAGTGGGAGCAGCTGCCGATCGTGCGCCGCTACGCCTTCCTGCGCTGAACGCACCCCTCCCCGCGCACCTCCTGAGCCCGCAGCTCCGGAGGTGCGCGGTCGTTCCTCGTACAGCTCGGAAGTACAGCAGCGATGCGGGCCCTGCTGATGCGGTCGGACACCCGTCTCCGCGCAGGTCATCGGCGTGGGGGTCCGACCGTCACGGCCTTCGGCACCTGCATTTGCCCACTGATCATCGACGCCGGCCGGCGTGAGTCATGGCGGGTCCGCGTCTCCTGGGCCGGACTCGCGCATACCGGATCGCGCGCGTCTGTAAGTTCCAGAGATGTCATGTCGCCACCCTGTCCCGGCGCACCTCGGGGCGTCGCCGGAGGGGCAGCGCCGCACGCGTCGAAATCGACTCTGCGGGAGTGAGCGGTGGCATTGAGCTGGACGCTCATGGTCGTGGCAGCCCTGTTGGTCGGGTTCGCCAAGACGTCCATCGGTGGCGTGGCCACGATCGCCGTCGCGTTGTTCGCCTTCTCGCTCCCGACGCGGGAGTCGACTGCAGCCCTGCTCCTGCTGCTGCTCGTCGGTGACTGCGTGGCCGTGTGGCACTACCGCCATGCTGCCGACCTGCGGCTCCTGCGGACACTGATCCCCGCCGTCTTGCCGGGACTGGTGCTCGGGTCCCTGTTCCTCAGCGCTGTGGACGACGCCGTCCTTCGTCACGGCATCGGAGTGATGCTCTTTGTCCTCGGCTTGCTGCAGCTGGTGATCCATCGCGCGGAACGAGAGTTCGCGACACACGCGTCGTCCAGGTGGGCCAGCCTGTCGACCGGCCTGGCTGCGGGCTTCACCACCATGACGGCGAATGCGGCAGGGGCGGTCATGACCCTCTACCTGGTGGCGAGAGGAGTCGACAAGCGACGCTTCCTGGGGACCAACGCGGTGTTCTTCCTCGTGATCAACGTGTGCAAGGTGCCGTTCAGCGCCGGTCTTGGCCTGTTTTCGGGGGCAACCCTGGTGCGATCCCTCGTCCTTGCTCCGGCGGTGTTGCTGGGCACCTGGGTTGGACTTCGGACTGCCCGGCGCCTGAGCCAAGCCCACTTCGACAGGGCGGTCCTGGTGGCAACCCTGGTCTCGGCGACTGTCTTGATCGTTGCCTAGGCCGAGACGAGAGTCCGGTCGCTCACCCGTCAGGTGGATGGTGCGGAGTCGAGCCTGGTGAGGACATCCTCGATCCAGTCGGCGGTGTAGGCGCCGACGTGCGGGAGGTGGTCCAGCCCGATGTGCTCGGTCGCACCCTCGTCCGGTGTGAAGACGCGCAGCGTGCGCGACGAAGCATTGGTGGCCTGCTCGTAGGAGCGGTAGGCGAGCTCAGCAGGGATCTGTCGGTCGTTCTCCCCGTGGGTGATCAACAGGTGGCAGCGAATCTGTTCGACCACACCCTCGAGGGTGACTCCTTCTGCGTAGTCGATGAACGTGGGGATGTCCGAGTGTCCCCAAACCCACAGCACGTGCTCCCAGTAGTGGGGCACGGGGTTCTCGCCCTCTCGCTCCAGTCGACGCTTCTGCACGCCACCCCAGTTGTGGTTCGCCCCCCAGGCCACGGCGAAGGCCAGACGGTGCTCGAACGCTGCCGCCCGCGGGACGTAGTAGCCCCCCAAGGACCAGCCGACGAGTCCGATGCGGTCAGAGCGTACGTCGGCGCGGGTCTCCAGGTAGTCGACGCACGCCGACGCCCAACCCTCGGTCTCGATGCGGGCCGTGAGGCCTTGGAGGCGCAGCGCCTCCCCAGATCCCGGGCAGTCGACCTGGAGTACCGAGATACCTCGTGCAGCCATCTCGCTAGGCCACCCGGAGCAGTACATGTGCTCCTTGGTCGAGTCCAGCCCGTTCCACATGATCACGGTGGGCACCGGTGAACCGTCCGTGCTGGCGTTCGTGAAGTATGCCGGCAGGGTGGTCCCCTCGAACGGCACCTCCACTCGGGTGGTGGCGGGGTCGACCAGCTCGAAGGAGCGCTCCATCACCTCGAGGAGGTGCTTGTAGGTGGGGATGCGGTCGGGGGACGAGTTCGACAGCATCCGCTCGGCCTGGCAGAGATAGGCAGCCGAGCGGAAGTACTTCTGCCCTGCTGTGCGCTCGTGCCCGGCTGCCTCTGCCGCCTTGGCTTGGGACTCGAGCTGGTCAGCCACTGCGCGCCACGACGCCATGAACTGCTGTGTCCCGACGTCCGCACCCTTGTCGGCCAGGTCGCGGATCGGGCGGCAGGCGCGGTCCACCTCGTCGATCATCCCGCCCGAGTTGAGCGTGGCGACGACGCCGAGGTTCCAGATGTAGTTGCCAGGGAAGTACTCGAACACGGGTGTCCTCGTCTAGGTCGGTAGGAGTCTTACCCCGACTCTGCCGGTGCCACACGCTTGCGAAAACCCTGCATTGCTGATGCCCGGCATCGGTGACTCGTGGTTCCCGACCAAGCGAACCTCGGCTTGGCTGTGGACATGACCGAGACCCTGACCTCCTCCAAGTCAGCCATCAGCAACTCCGACGTGGCCGGCACGGGCATTTCGCTTGGCATCACGCTCTACTCACTGACCTCTGAGTGGGCCGCTGGTCAGTACACGTTCGAATCCCTGCTCGAGGAGGTCTCGCGGCAAGGCCTCGGACCCGGCGTCGAGTTCAACGCGGCGCAGATGCTGCGCACATACCCGGATGTCGACGAGGAGTTCGTCACGCTCTGGCACTCCACGATGGAGCGGCTCGAGCTGGAACCCAGCGCGATGGGTACCAACCTCGACATGGGACGTCGGGCCGACCGCGACATGACGCCGGACGAGGAGTACGACTTCCTGTCGATCCAGCTCAAGACCGCCCATCGCCTCGGTTTCAACCGGGTGGTCATCCGAAACGCAGGTCGAGAGCTCCTGCGGCGGCTGCTCCCCCTTGCGGAGAAGTACGACCAGCGACTGGGGTACGAGCTCCACGCGCCGGCAGGCCCCAACGACCCCAAGATCCTCGCCATCCGGGAGACCTACGAGGAACTCGGCTCGGACAGGCTCGGGTTCACCGCCGACTTCAGCTCCACCATGCACAGCCTCTCCCCCACCCTGTTCAGGACCCTGCGCACGATGGGCCTCGAGGATGAGCACCTCCAGGCCATGCAGGAGTTCTGGCGGGCGCCGCTGCCGATGCACGAGCGCAACGAGGCCTTCGAGGAGTACCTGCGGTCGCAGGGTGTCGACCCCAAGAGCCTGGGCCCGTTCTCGCGCCTCGCGTTCAACATGCACGGCTTGGTCCCACCGGAAGAGTGGCAGGACATCATGCCGATCATCTTCCACGTGCACACGAAGTTCTTCGACATCGACGAGCACGGCAACGAGCCGGCGATGGACCTCCCGCGAATCATCAAGCAGTTCGTGGACGGTGACTTCAAGGGCTACCTCTCGAGCGAGTGGGAGGGTCACGCCTTCGCCGACCTCGGCGAGTCGGACCCCATCGACCTGGTCAAGAAGCAGCACCACCTGATCCGGCGGTCCATCGAACAAGCCGTCGCCGACCGCAACGCCAACGAAACGCCGAGGTGACCCGTGGCCACTCACAACACCCTCTTCCAGCCCAACGACGTCAGGCTGCACCCCGACGGCCTCGCCATCTCGGTACAGCTGCCCTGGTACCGCTCCCTGTGGCTCTCGGCCGTCAAAGACGTCGCTGTCCGCGTCGACGGCCAGGACGTCCCGCGTGAGGACCTTCGGTTCGTCCTCCTCGACAGGGCCTACCGGGTCGACGAGCTCCCGGAGCAGTCGGAGACCCTCTGGTTCCTGCAGGACCGTGTCGATGTGGTGATTCCCTGGGAGCCGAGGACCCAGCCCTTCTCCCTCGAGCTCACCCTTGAGCTGCGACTCCTCTACATGCAGATCGCGCCCGGTCGCTACGTCCCCAACAGGGTCGTGGTCGAGAAGACGATCGATCCGGCAGCTCTCACGTCAGCGGCCTGAGGACTTCCGTGCCACATCGCGCGGGCGAGTGGGTCCTCGCTGCCAGCTCGTTCAACTGGACGCGTGACATCCTCCGCGCCTTCGAGTCGCCGTTGGACATCGTCGCGGGGACTGTGGAAACTCAGGTCTGCCCGGTCCTCGAGATCGAGGCGGGCCAGTGCTTCCGGTCGTTCCCCTCGATGGATCCGCACGAGGTGGGCCAGATGCGGCACTCTGTGGAAGCCGCAGGCGCTCGTGTCAGCATCGTGGGACTCGGTCTCGACGACTGGCTGACGCCCACGGAGCGCCGCACCGAACCCGAGCGGGCGGCATACCTGACTCCTCAGCTCCGCGCGGCGAAGCAGCTCGGTGCTTTCGGCGTGCGGCTGCCGTTCGGCCAACCGAGCCGCCCACTTCTCGTCGAGCTGCTCCCGCTCCTGCACGAGCTGGACCTGGTGCTGTACCAGGAGATCCAAGGGTCGCAGGGCCCCGGCACGGCCGGGTACGACGACGCCATGGAGACACTCGATTCGCTGGACGACTCGCGACTGGGCATCGTCCTCGACACCAGCATGGTCACACCTCGACTACCGGTGAGCTACCTGGAGGCCTTGGGTCGGGCCGACCTGCCCGCCGGCTTGCTCGAGCGGGTCACGACGGAGTGGGGAAGCCCAGAAACCACAGCCGCCGTCCGGGACTGCCTGGCCGCGGGACAGGTCCCGCCTCACGCGATGGCGCTGTACATGACCATGGTCTTCCGCTTCGGGACGTGGACGGTCGGCGATCTCGAACCATTCCTGCCCCACGTCGGTGCCGTCCAGCTGAAGTTCTGGGACCTGGACGACGCCGACGGCAGGGTGACGCGTCCCATTGCCGAGCTCGGCGTCGCCCTGGACCGGCACGGGTTCGCCGGCACGTTGTGCAGTGAGTGGGGTGGGCACGACTGGTGGGACGGACCCGAAGCTGCAACCGAGATGACCCTGAAACACCTGGATCTCGTCGCCGACGTCCTAGACCTACCCACGGCGGCAACGGGACATCGACCCCAGGCGGAGCGGGTCTGAGATGGGTTGGGAGCTTCGCGAGGACGCACTCGGTGTCGACCCCAGTGGGTTCTCGCTGCGAGTCGGCCTTCCCTGGATGAGGTCTCTTCCGGTGTCCTGTGTGTTGCACCTCGCCGTAACGATCGCCGAGCAACCCGTGAGGGTTGAGGACTTGCAGGTTCGCATCGGAGGACAGGACCGAGACCTGGTCGACCTGCCACGCTCGGACCAGTGGTGGTTCCTCCAGGACCGACTCGTGATCACCGGGCCGGTGGAGGTACAGCCCGGGCACGAGTACGAAGTCGAGGTGTCGATGCAGCTCCTGCTGCCGTACCTGAGCGCGGGCCCGGGGAAGGCTGCGGTCCTCCCGTTCCATCTGCGCAGACGACTCCGGGTGGGCGACGGCACAAACCCGGGCACCTTCCGCGACGTCTCCTGAAGGGCGCTCTAAGCTGGCTGGGCGACGCTGCCCACGAGGACGCCAAGGCGTTCGACGTCGATCCGAACCTCATCGGCGGGCTCCAGCGGAGGCGGGTCCTGGCGGCCGCGACGACCCCACAGCTCCGCCAAGCAACCGCCACCACCCGTGGTCCCGGACGCCAGCAGGTCGCCGGGTACGACCAGCGAGTCGCGTGAGGCGTAGGCGACCATCTGGGCGAAGGTCCAGTTCATGTTCGACAGGCGGTCGTGCCCTACCGGTATGCCGTTGACCGTGACCTTGCAGTCGAGGTCCAGGAACCCCGCCGGGGTGTGCAGTTCGTCGACCTCATCGGCGGTGACGACCCACGGCCCGATGGAGGTTGCGAAGTCCTTGCCCTTGGCCGGCCCGAGACCGACCTTCATCTCGCGGGACTGGATGTCGCGCGCAGACCAGTCGTTCATGATCGTGTACCCGAAGATCGAGTCGTGCGCCTGCAACTCGTCGAGATCGGTCCCGCCTCGGCCAAGGACGCACGCCACCTCCAGCTCGAAGTCCAGGGCCTTGCAGTCCTTCGGCCTGGGGATGGCCGCACCAGGGCCGTAGAGAGCGTGCGGGTTCGTGAAGTAGAACGTCGGGGCGTCGTACCAGGCGTCCGGGACCCCCGACACGCCGTCGACGCTCTTGCGAACGCCCTCCACGTGGGCCTCGAAGGTGACGAAGTCCCGGATGCTCGGTGGCCGATAGGGGAGCTGCAGGGTCACCGTGTCGAGGCGCACGCCGGCCCCGCGCCGCGCCTCGGCACCGATCGCCAACGCGGGCTCCAGTCCTCCGGCAATGAGGGCACCCACGGATGGGCCGTCGGGGAGCGGGAACACCATGTCATCGTCGACGACCGCCGCCACGGTCGGCCCGTGCGGCAGCCGGACGCTGGCCAGCTTCACGCGTCAGACCGGCGGGGGGACGAAGACACCGTGGTCAGGATCGTTGAACGACTCCCGGGCGATCAGCTCGCTCATCGGGTCAGCGGTGCCCCACTGGTCCTGGTTCTTGGGGTCTGAGATGTCGTAGACGCTGGGGTGCCACTCATCCGTCTCCAGTCTCTCGAGCTCGGTGGTGTACTCCATCGTGTTGCCACTCGGATCCAGGAAGTAGGAGAACGTGTTGTTCCCGGCGAGGTGGCGACCCGGACCCCAGACCTTCTTGATGCCAGCTCGCATGACACGGCCCGTGCCACGCATGTACTCGTCCAGGCCACGCAGCTCGAAGGAGACATGGTGGACGGAGGTGTGGGGGCCGCGAGCGATCGCCAGCGAGTGGTGCCAGTCGTTGCACCGCATGAAATGCATCATCTCGCCCATGTGGGGACTCGACAGGCTGTCGCTGTGCTTGAAGCCGAGATGCGTTTCGTACCAGGTCTTTGTGGCTTCGATGTCATTGCTGTTGACGACGAAGTGGGAGAGGCGGACGGGGATGGCCTCTCCTTCCTCGATCGCCCGGTGCTGCCGCGTCTCGACGTCGGTCGAGATCTCGACCGTACGGCCGTCCCCATCGAAGAAGCGAAACCCGTACCCGGAGCCGGCGGTCTGCAGCTCGCCCGGCTCACCCACCAGCTGGACGCCTGCGGACCCGAGCTTCGCGGCGAGCGCGTCAACGGCCTCACGGGACTCTGCCCCGAACGCCATCAGATCCAAGCGCTTCTCCGTCGAACGACGAAGCCGCACGACGTACTGCTCGGGCGAGCCTTCCGCCGCCAGGTATGAGAGGTCCCCATCGGTGCCGACCTCGCTGAGGCCCCAGGTGTCGCGGTAGAACGCCCGCTGGGTGTCGTAGTCCGGCACCGCGAGGTCGACGTGGCGCAGGTGGGTGATGCCGAATTCGTTGACGTTTCCGCTCATGGCTGGGGATCCTTCTCGATCGTTGCGGGCCGGGGGGTGTCGCTGGTGGGGCGGCGTGGGTTGGGCCCCTGCGCAAGGCCGGCCAGATCGGCTGCGCGGGCAGCCTGACGCGGTACGCGGAGGTCCCGTGGGACCCGTCGCCGTACGCCTTGGACGGGGGGAACCGATCCGTATCGTCGAACGATGCGGTTCTGGATGCTGCCTATGCCCTCGATGGTCATCTCGACGACGTCGCCGATCCTCAATGCGGGCGGTTCGATGTGGCCTGCTCTGGCCCAGGCCTCGGCCAAGGATCCGGAGGAGCACGTGCCGGACGTCAGCACCTCTCCCCTCTTGACCCAGGACGCACGAGACGCGTGGGAGACCAGCTGCTCGAACGTCCAGCTCATGTGCCCGGACACGTCCGCCCCGACACGCCTTCCGTTGACGCTGACCGACATGGCAAGGTCCAGGAACCCTTCGCCGTCAAGGTGCTGCTCGAGCTCGTCCGCCGTGACCACCCAGGGGCCGACCGTGGTCGCGAAGTCCTTTCCCTTGCTGGGGCCGAAGTTCACCCGCATCTCGGACCGCTGGACGTCCCGAGCCGACCAGTCGTTGACCACGCAGTAGCCCCCGATTGCGCTTCGCGCCTTCTCGGGCGTTTCGTTACGGACGTCGCGGCACACGATGGCGCCGAGCGACAAGCCGAAGTCGAGCAGCTCGGTCCCGGGTGGATAGGGGACGTCGTCGTATGGCCCCACCACTGAGTGGGGGGCCATGAACTGGAACACCGGGGCGGCATACCACTCTTCGGGGACCCCAGGTGTTCCCAGGGCGAGCTGCATGCCCTCGACGTGTGACTCGAAGGTCAGGAAGCCGCGCATCGCGGTCGGGTAGACCGGGGGCAGCAGCACGACCTCGTCAGGGCGCAAGCCGTCAGCCTGGGCGGCCTCATCGGCAGCCGATTCGCGCTCCTCCAGGTCGGCGGCCAACAGGGGAACGAGTTCCACCCCCTCGGGGAACGGGTGAAGCCACCACTGTCGACCGTCGCCGACGACGAGCCCGACGCGACGAGTCGTCTCGGCGTCCTCGACATACCTAAACGCAGCAAGTTTCACGGCTTCGGCTCTTCATGTCGTGCCTCGGTTCCACCACGGTGCGGACGGGTACGGAGGCTGTTTGTCGTTGGGGTTGTTCGTGTTTCATCGTCAAGCAGGGCTGCTGAGCAAGTGAGCGACCTGCGCCATCAGGCCAGGCACATCACCGCGCTCATGGTTCAAGAGCCACTGGGAAAGCTGCAGTGACGCCTCCACGATGGTTTTCGCTCGGGGCAGTCGACGCTCGACGAACTGGTTCCAGAGCTCTTCCGTGACGGCATCAGAAGCCAGAAGCAGCTCGGCCAGTACGGCCGCGTCCTCGAGCGCCTGGGCTGCGCCCTGGGCGAGCGTGGGGGGGCAGGTGTGCACTGCATCCCCGATGAGGACGACGCGGCCCCGGTTCCAGGGAGCGGCCAGGACATGCGTCTCGAATGCCGTGTAGTTGACCCGAGACGGATCGGTCATCCCGGCGCGGATGTCGTCCCAGGGGCCGTGGTAGGCCTCGGACAGCCCGCGCATCACGTCAAGTGACTCCTCTGGGGTCAGACCCGAGCGGTCCTGCCAGTCCTCTACCAGGTAGGCGTACAGCGTTCCCTCACCCGTGGGGCAGTAGCCGGCGATGTAGCACGGGCCTCCGTAGACGAGGTCGGTACGCGTCACTGATGGGGGTCGCGGAGCGAAGACCCGCCAGATGCCCATCCCGGTGCCTCGAGGCTCCAGCTCGATCCCGAGTGCCTTGCGAGTGGCCGACCGGACGCCGTCGGCCCCCACGACGACGTCGTACCTTCCGGCTGACCCGTCCGAGAACGTGACGTTCACGCCAGCTCCGTCGTCCACCAGCTCGGTGAAGGTCACGCCGAAGCGAACCTTGACTCCGACGTCGGTCGCCCTGTCGACCAGGATCTTCGCGAGCTCGGGCCGGTACATTCCGACGGTGGCTGGAAGGTCGGCTCCTCCCGTGCGGACGTCCTCGAGCTCCGCGACCAGGGTGCCGTTCGGATCCGGTGCACGGAGGCCCAGAGTGTCGAACGCGTAGCCGTGCTCGCCGACCTCGTCCCACACACCGAGTTCGCGCAGCACGCGAAGGGCGTTGCCCTGGAGGGTGATGCCGGAACCGAGGGCGCTGACGTCGGGCTTGACGTCCACCAGGTCGACCGACACGCCCCCCTCCGCCAGGAGGATCGAGACGGCCGTTCCGGCAGCGCCTGCTCCGATGACCAGCACGTTGGAAACGGCAGGCATGTTCTTCTCCTTCGTGAGAGTGGCGGTTCGCAGACCAGCGTCGGGCCGATCAGAAGATGCAGGAAGAGGATGGTTGCGATGCGGGTCATTCGTCCCACTGATCGAGCGTCACTCGCTGGGAGCGTCGGTCAGCTCTTGATGCCGCCGCTGAAGCCCTGGATGAACTTCTTCTGGGCGAACACGTAGAAGATCAGGATCGGAACCATGGAGATGAGCACCACGGCGAAGATGAGGTTCCACTGGGAGACCAGCGATCCGACGAAGTTGTACATGACCACCGGCAGGGTTTGCGCGTCGGAGCCGTTGAGGAAGATCAAGGGCGTGAAGAAGTCGTTCCAGACGATCAGCCCCGCCAAGATCGCGACCGTCCCCGTTGCCGGCCCCATCAGAGGGAAGACGACCTTCGTGAAGACTTGGAAGGGAGACGCGCCATCGAGCATCGCGGACTCCTCGTAGTCCCTGGGTAGCTCACGGAAGAACCCGGCATACAGGAAGACTGCAAGCGGGAGGAGAACCCCCCAGTAGATGAGGATCATCCCGATCCGCGAGCCGACGAGCCCGACCTGTTGCGCGCCGACGTACAGGGGCAGCACGCCGAGCTGGGTCGGCAGGACGATGGCCACCAGGAAGAGGTAGAAGGCCCTCCTGCTCCAGCGGCTCGTACTCCGGATGAGGACGTAGGCGGTGAGCGACCCCAGTCCCACCAGGCCGGCGATGCTGCCCGCAGTGATGATCAGGCTGCTGAGCAGTCCCTTGAGAATCTGGCCAGATGCGCTGCTCGAGGGCGACAGCAGGGTTTGGAAGTTCTCCAGCGTCGGAGACTTGGGAGGTGCGATCGCCGCCGAGGTGAGGATCTCCTCCCCGGGCTTCAGGGACGTCGTGACCAGGATCCAGAACGGCATCAACAAGGCCAGGGCAGCCAGCACGACGACAATCTCGAGCGCCAGGGTGCGTTTGGTGTAGCGGAACATGGCTGCTGCTCACGCCCTCTCACGAGTGGCGAACTGCTGCAGAACCGAGAACACGAGGATCAGCAGGCTTAGCAGGAGCGCAAGCGCTGCTCCGAAGCCGAACTTCCCGAAGGCAAACGTCTGCTTGTAGACCTGCGTGGCAAGGGTCTCCGTCGCCCCGGCAGGCCCACCCCCCGTGAGGGCCATGACCTGGTCGAAGACACGCAGGCCCTGGATCAGGGTGAGGGTCGTCGCGATGCCGACAGCCGGCCGGATCGTCGGCAGCACGACGTGCCGTAGACGCTGCCAACGGGTGGCACCATCGAGCGCTGCCGCCTCCTCGATCTCGATCGGGACCGTTGCCAGACCGGCCAGGTACACGACCATGACGAAACCGATGTTCTGCCAGATCATCACCGTCAGGATCGAGCCTTTGGCAAGGAGTGGCTCCGCGAGCCATTGGTGCTGCAACGACGTGAGGCCGATGGACCCGAGCAGCTGGTTGAGTGGGCCGTCGAAGGCAAAGATGAATCCCCAGACGTACGACACCGAGATGGGCGCGAGGACGACCGGCATGAAGAGCAGGGTTCGAAGGAGGTAGCGGGTCTTGAGGTTGCGGTTGAGGGCCAGCGCAAAGGCCAGACCGAGCACATTCGAGATGACGAGGAACCCGAACGCGAAGATGAGCGTGTTGGCCAGCGACGAGAGGAGCTCGGTCCGCTGGAAGATCTCGCGGAAGTTGTCGAGACCGATGAAGTTGAACGACCCGACGCCCGACCAGTCGGTGAACGCGAAGAACGCCCCGCTGAGGGTGGTGAGGTAGATCGTCGCGATCAGCAGACCCACGCCGGGGGCGGCCCACCACCAGCGGCCGAACGTCAGGCCCTGGTTGCCTTGCCTCTGACGGGTTTGCCTGCGGGACGGCTTGGGCGCCGTCCGTGCAGGGGTGCTGGTGGACATCGTCATGCTCTCGGAACTCCTCGACGGAACGTCAGCTCGGCGCGGCATCTGCCGGCGCCGCCGTGCGGGAATGAAGGTGCGACTCGATTCACTGTGACCCAGCCACTGCGTTCCGGAAAGGCCAGACCTGCGATCCAGCACATCACCGCGGCTGATGCGAGGACCGGCATCCGCTGCACTGATGCTGTTGATCGGCCGTCCGGCCTTCCCTCCAGCGCGCGGGGACGGCACAGTCGGGGGCGTTCGCAGCCGGTGAAACAAGGAGGAGCTCGATGCCCACCACGATCAAGCGTGGCGTCAGCCTGTACAGCTACCAGGAGGAGTTCTTCCTGAGGCAGATGTCGCTCGAGGACTGCGTGGCTCACGTCGCCGCGGTCGGTGGAACAGGCGTCGAGATCATCCCGGAACAGTCGATTGTCGGTTACCCGCAGCTCAGCCCGGAGTTCCTGGAGCAGTGGCATGGCTGGCTGGAACGCTACCGAGTCGAGACGAGCGCCACCGACCTGTTCCTCGACACCAAGCGCGTCCCCGGTCAGTGGCTCACGCGCGATGAGCAGGTCGCTTCGGTGCGCCAGGACGTCGACATCGCGGTCGCCCTCGGAGCACCAGTCATCCGCGCGATCATCAACACCCCGCCGGAGGTGATGCGCGACGCGGCCTCGTACGCCGCGGACCACGGGGTCCGGCTCCTGCTCGAGGTTCACGCGCCGTTCCACTATGAGCACCCGTGGATCCTCGAGCACCTCGAGGTGATGCATGCTGAAGGAGGTCAGGCCCTCGGCCTGATGCCGGACATGGGGACCTTCGTCGAGCGGTTCCCCCGAGTCGTCTCTGAGCGCGCGCTGCGCGACGGGGCGCGACCCGACCTCGTCCAGTACATCGTCGACCTCTACGACGACCACGGCGACACCCACGCGTTGATGGACATCGTTCACTACCGGGGCGGCGGTCCCGTGGAGATGGGCCTGGCCAGGCAGGCCACCCACTTCATCTTCCGCGACCCGCGGGAGCTGCTTCCGCACATGCCGCTCATCGGTCACATCCAGGCGAAGTTCTACGAGATGACCGACGACGCCACCGAATACAGCATCCCCTACGACCGGATCATCCCCGTGCTTGTCGAGGGCGCCTATGACGGCTATCTGTCCAGCGAGTACGAAGGCAACCGCCACATCCAGGATGCCTTCGAGGTCGACAGCCGCGAACAGGTTCGACGGCAGCACGCGATGTTTGCGCAGCTGCTCGGCGAGAACGACTGACACGAGGAGGCAGGCACCATGTTCGACAAGTACATCATCTGCGAGGACAGCCTTCGCCCCACCCAGACGCCGCAGCCGGGTGCGCAGGTCGAGGTCCGCCTCCCCTACTACCGCGGGCTGGGCCTGTCGATGGTCGAGGCGGTGGACGTGAGCGTTGACGGAGAAGCAGTCGACCCCCAGGTCACCACCTTCACAGTCCACGGCCAGACCTACCCGTTCTCCGACCTGGGCGCAGTCCTGGACGACCGCTGGGAGATGGGCGAGCGCGCCACCGTTGCCTTCCCGCTCGACCGGCCTCTCGCGTCCGGAGCTCACGACGTCGACGTGGCAATCCGCCTGCGCATCTCGTACATGCCGGTCCCCGGCGGGGGCCGCGACCGCAAGCGCCTCACGCTGCAGGACTGAGCCGGTGCGGCACCTGCCGCACCAGACGTGGGTCGTCGCCGGCGTTCGGTGCGCAGCGCCAGATGCTGCCTGTACCGTGCGAGTTGTGAACGTCGACTGCGGCCAAGCAGACTTGGAGTGTTGACCCTTGCCACGCAACGTCGATCTCAACCTGCTCCCGGCCCTGCAGGCCATCTTGGAAGAGCAGAGCGTCACCCGGGGAGCAGCCCGGCTGGGTCTCAGCCAGCCGGCAATGAGCGCCAGCCTGGGAAAACTGCGCCGTCACTTCCGTGACGAGCTGCTGACCCGTAACGGCAACGTCTACGAGCTGACACCACTGGCTCAGCAGTTGGTCGAGCCGACCCACACGGCAGTGCGCGCCGTCGGTCGCCTCTTCGCGAACGAAGGAGAGTTCGACCCGGCCACGGCCGAACGCGAGTTCACCGTCGTCATGTCCGACTACGCCACGGAGGCCTTGGCGCCGACCGTTTCCCGCTTGCTGCGTGCGGCCTCCCCAGGTTCTCGATTGCACATCAACTCGATCACTCCTCAGATCGTCGACACCGCGCCTGACTCCATGCGGACCCGTGACCTGATCGTCATGCCACACGGATTCCTCACGGGCCTCTCGCATCGTGATCTCTATGAGGATGACTGGGTCTGCATCGTCTCTGCAGACGACGAGTCCGCTTCGAGGCAGCTGACCATGGACGACCTGGCCAACCGCCCCTGGGCGGTCACCTTTCACCAGCGCACCGCCTTCACGACGTCGGTCCAACAGCTCAGGATGCAGGGCGTCGAGCCGAACGTGGAGGTGGTGACGGAGAACTACCTGACTCTCGGCAGTCTCGTGGCCGGCACCAACCGGATCGCAGTGGTCCAGGAACGACTCGGTCGGATCCTGGAGCGCAAGGGAGAGGTACGGGTCCTGCCGCCACCTTTCGCCGCGGACCCGCTCGTGGAGACCATGTGGTGGCACCCGACCTACGACAACGACGCGGCGCACAAGTGGTTCCGCGATCTCTTCATCACTGCCGGCATCGAGATCACCTGAACAACCGAGATCACCTGACCAACAACGAGCCGGTGGGACAGGTCACTGTCCCACCGGCTTGGTTGGTTGCTGCGAGGGGTTCGACTCAGCCCCAGGCCTTGTCGAGGTCGTTCAGGACGTCGTCCACGGACTTCTGTCCCGTGAGCAGGCCGGTCACTCCGGACCCGAGCGCGTCGTAGACCTCGCCGTTTGGCCAGTCGAGCTGCGGGTAGTTGGCGATGTGCTTGGCGTCGAGGATGCTCTTGATCCCGTCGTACTGTGGCAGGACGGCCGACGTGTCGATGTCGCCCACGGGCAGGTCACCAGCAGCTTCCGCGGCCGTCTTGGCCTGAGCGGGCTGTGTCATCCACGAGAGGAAGTCCTTGACCAGCTTGGGGCTCTTGGTCTTGGCGTTTCCGGCGACAGCATCCGGCGTGCCGGCCATCAGGAAGGTGTCGACCCCCGCGCCGGGCATCGGGAGGACGACCAGCTTCACGGCCCCGTGCGTGGAGTCCATGATGTCCTTCGCGGCACCACCGGGGGCGGCAAAGCCAAACACCTTCCCCTGACCCATGCCGTTGGTCAGTGCGTCGAACCCGGCACCAGCAGCACCGTCCTGGAAGCACTTCTGGTCGTACAGCTTCTTGACGGTCTCGAGCGCGGTGCGCCAGCCGTCGCTGGTGGCGAACTTGACCTGGCCGGCCTTTCGCTTCTTGTTCCAGTCAGGGTCGACACCGTAGACCGTCGACGCCGCAACTGCCGTGGTGAAGATGCCCGTGTTGGGCGACATGGCGCCAGCAACGGCGAGCAGGGCCTTGCCCTTCTCGCGTGCCTTGCCGCACTGCGCGATCAGGTCGTCCATCGTCGAGGTCCCGGTCAGCACGACGCCGGCCTCCTTGGCGGCCACGTCGTTGTAGATGAGCCCAGCCGGCGCCAGGTAGACGGGGACGGCAAACGTCTTGTTGTTGAAGACGAAGAGGCTCTTGGCGTTCGCAGGGATGAACTTCGGGTCGATGTTGGCGGAGATGTCCAGGAGCTTGTTGGCCTTCTGGAGGGGCTCGACGGAGGCGGTCTGACCGCTGCCGGCGTTGATGAAGAAGACGTCCGGGCCGCTTCCGGCCGTCAGCTGCGTGGTGAGCGTCTGGTTGTACGACGCGAGGTTGATCGGGTTCGTCTTGATCGTGACGCCCTTGTGCGAAGCGACGTACTGCTCCGCAAGGGTCTGGTAGACGCTCTTGGCGTTCGGGTTGGCGATCTGGTACGAGAAGGTGATCGCCTGTGGTTCGGCTGCATTGGCCGCTGAGCCGTTGGAGGAGCTGCAGCCAGCCACGAAGGCCCCGAGGAGGACCGGGAGCGCGGCGGCGATGACGCGTCGTGAGTTCGGAGGTGTCATGAGGGTCTTCCTGGCTAGCTGTCAGCCGCTTCGAAGCGGTCAGACATGTGGGTGGTTGTGGCCACTGTCACAGAACACGGGTGGCGCTGGGAACTCCGGACTTGCGATCATCCACATCACTGACACTGATGTCGCAGTCGAGCTCAAGGGGAAGCGAATCACGTTGTCCTACAATGGTTTTCAAGAGAACCATCTCTCCGGCGAAACGCCTACGAGCCGCCCATCATGCGATGGCACATGGCGTGGTGCCGAGCGACCATCTCGAAGGCGTCCTGGTCCTCCACGTCGAGGTAGGCGTGCCCCTCCCATTCACTCGACATGGTGATCTCGCGGTCGGTCTCGGCGAAGACGTCGAGGACGGCCTGGTAGTCGATCGACGGCGAGGTGAGGTCGTCATCCACGTCATAGAACTTCCCGTGGACATGCCTCACCTGGGGCAGCACCTCGCGCCAGTCCTCCAGGTTCTCCCTGCCGAACATGGTGAAGACGAGCCTCGCCTGTCCCACGGGCAGCTCCGGCTCTCCGAGTGCCTTTGCCTCCTCGGCGAAGGCGCCGTACCTCTGGAAAGGCGGCCCCGGCGACTCCCAGGCACTGACGAGGGCATCGACGCCTTCCTCGGACAGACCCGCTGCACGGAGCTTGTCGAGCATTCCCGGCGGGATGGCCCGCATGCACGAGCTGAAGTCCGGAATGAAGCCGAGGTGCTCCGACCCGATCCGGTCGTAGGCTTCGCGGGCGGCCAGGACCTTGGGGGTGTTCGGGCCTTCCGGGGCGTGCACCTCCATACCCAGGTGAACGCCGGCCTTGGCCGCGATGGGTTCGAGCAGCTCGAGGACCGCGGGGGTCAGGCCCACCTGGGTACGAACGACCGGGAAGCCGAGCTCGCCGGCGAGCTCGATCTGCGGCCTCATGTACTCGACGCTTTCCTGGGTGTCCATCCAAGCGCCGGCACGACGGGCCACGTCGGCGTTGGAGGCAAGGGACGTGGGTTTGAGCTCGTTGCGGTCCAAGGCCTCCCTGAGCGTCTTGAGCTCAGCCTTGTCGACCTTGCCCGGAAAACCACGCAGGCTCTGGAAGCCGATGAGCTCCAGGCCGGGGCCGAGTCCGCGCCGGCCCACCTCGTCGACGAGCTCCGGCAGGGTGAAACGCCCCGCAAGCCACTCGTTCGTCATCGAGTAGAGGGTGACGCCCAGGACGATGCTCATTGGACCACGACCTTTCGCTCAACACGGGTCCGTTGTACGAGGGCTGTCTCCGGGCCGATGATGATGTAGGGGATTCGGGTGGCGAGGGTCAGCTCGACATCGAGTGCGTGGCCTGCGGGCAGTCTGTCCGGCTTGGCAACCAGGACCTCCAGCGCGTCCTGGACGAACCACTGCTCGTCGACCAGCTCCGCCAACTCGTCCAGCATGAGTTCGCGACCATCGTGCCGAACCCTCAGGTGCGCCCGGTCAACGACGTCGACTCCCAGGCGAAGGCTGATGTCTTCGAGGCACGACAACGGCAGGGACCGATACCACGGGAGGTGGACATCGATCTGATAGCCCTCTGGTGTGGCGTGCACGGCCTCACGCCGGAGCACACTGGCTTCAAGGGTCATGGTTGCCTCCTTGGTGGCGTCGAAGGACTCACGCGTGGGCCGCGACGGAGCGGATGTGCTTGACCGACTCCCCCGAGGGCACGGTGGGGAAGTACTCGAGCCCGATGGGGCCGGCATACCCCGAGGTGCGCAGCACGGCGAGCTGTGCCGCCCAGTCGACATCGCCGCTTCCCGGTTCTCCCCGGCCCGGGGAATCCGCGATCTGCACGTAGTCGATGAGGCCTGCGGCGTTGGCCAGCTCGGTCGCCGGGTCCTCGCCTTCGGTGATCGAGTGGTACAGGTCGTAGAGGATCCCGAAGGAGTCGGAACCCACTCCGCGAGCGACGACGACGGCGTCCGCCGTTCGGTCCGTCAGGGCGCCTGGGTGGTCGACGCGCGTGTTCACCGGCTCGAGGACCAGCTTCACGCCTGAGTCCTTCGTTCGCTCGACTGCCTGGGAGAAGACCTCGATGAGACGGGCGAGGTTCTGAGTCCGCTTCTGGCCCGGGAATCCGACCCCGGACCCGAGGACGATTCGCGGGCATCCGAGCTGGCGCGCATGTTCGATCCCGCGGTCGAGCCCCTCGAAGAAGGCGTCCAGCGTCTCCCAGGGAAGGGCGAAGTTCGTTCGCGGCTCAGCGATCACGGAGGTGAGGCTCACACCGGTCTCAGCCAGCGCCTTGCCCAGCGCGTCGACATCCACGGTGGACGTGCCCCACATCTCGACGGCGTCGAAGCCGGCTGCCGCCGCGGCGCGCACTCGCTCGGGGTGTTCGCCGGCTTCGGTGAACAGGAGTTCGATGTTAGGAGAGAGCTGGTACACGGTGGAGCCTTTCGTTGGACGCGCGAACGCGCGGGGTGTCGTTGACGGCACGGTTGGGTATGCCGTGGGTTCTCTCAGGCATCGGCAGCTCGCTCCCCTTCGACCATCGGTCGCAGCTCACGCTGCACGAGGTACCCGGCCAGCAGGGCGCTGGCGGCAGGGTGCGGGCTCTGGTCACTTTCGACGACGATCCAGCCCGAGTATCCGGTCCGGATCAGGGCCTGCGTGACTGCGGGGAAGTCGACCAGACCGCCGTCGGCCCCGGGCTCGGCGAACCACCGCGGAACCTCGCGTTCGCCACCGCGCACCCGGACCGTCCAGTGGGCATGGGGTGCCAGGTACTCCTCACCCTCGTCGACGGCCAGGGCATCCTTGAACTGCACGTGGACCACGCGCTCAGGGTGCTTCTCGATGACGGCGACTGGATCCAGGCCCGCAGCGGTGAGCTCGCCGGTGTCGACGACGAGTCCGACGAGCTTCGGATCAGTGAGCTCGAGCAGCTTGTCGAGGGCATCTCCGCGACGAAGGGCCGACAGGAAGTCGACGTGCAGCGCAGTGCGTATGCCGTGCTTCGCTGAGGCCGCGCCGACCGCCTCCCAGCAGTGAGCCAGCCGTGCGAGCCCGACGTCGTCGAGAGGGTCGGTGTCGCCGGCGCCGGGGACGGGGCGCACCAGCAGGACCGACCCACCGAGCTCGGCCAACGCCTCGGCGAACCACGCCGCCCGTTCGATCATGACGGGAACGTCAGCCTCGACGAGAGGCGACAGCGGACCGGTCAGGTGCTCCATCGAACGTTCCTGTGGATCCCAGTACCAGCTGGACACGGCGTCAATGGCGCAGTCGTCCAACAGGTGTCGAAGGCCGGCGACCGACCCGAAGTTCGCCGCGAGCTGCTGAGGGTTCCCCAGCGGTTCCCAGCGCCCGGTCCCTGCAGTGAGCTCGACGCCCTCGAAGCCTGCGATCGAGATGGTCTTGAGTGCGCGCTCGTGCTGCTCCCGGCGGACGAAGTCGTCGAACTGTGGCTTCCACTGGTTGATGGCATAAGCCCATCTGATCGCGGTCATGAGTAGATCCGTTCCAAGACGTTGCTCGCGTACCAGCGGGAGACTGCGGTGCTCTCGGAGTAGTCGCCGCCTTCCTTGTTCGCCTTGTCGTGCTCGACCGAGATCCAGCCCCGGTAGTCGTTGTCCCTGACTGCGGTCATCATCGACTCGAAGTCCACGAGGCCCTGCGACGTGCCCATCTCGTAGAACCACTTGCCGGTCGTGGGCGCCATAATCTCCGAGTCGGGACGCTGTCGGTGGTCGTCGCCGACTGCCACGTTGTGGGTGTCCTTGAAGTGGAACCCGCTCACCCGGTCGGCGTGCCTCTTGTAGAGCGCGACCGGATCGACCCCCGCGATGCAGTGCTGGGCCGTGTCGACGAAGAGCGACACGTACTGCGGGTCGGTGTGCGAGTAGAAGGTGTCGATGTCAGCTTCACTCTGGATGCCGCAGAAGAACTCGTGGTGGCACGTGAGTCGCACACCGTGGCTCGCGGTGATCTCCCCGACCTTGTTCCACAGCTCGGCTGTGGTCTTGAGCTTGTCCTCGGTGACGGGCTCCATGTCGTAGTAGAGCGTGGCGGGCATGACGATGATGTTGTCCAGCTGGATCTCCGACCAGCGCCCCATGGTGACGCGGAAGTCCTCGAGGATGTTCTCGTGCGTCTCCGCCAGGTGGGGAGCGTAGGTGCGGGTGTCGTAGTCAGCCGCGTGGAAAGTGTTGACGATGCGCTCGAGGCCGTGGTCCTGCACCATCTGCTGGTACTTCGCAGGGCCGCCGTAGTCGCCATACATCTGCCAGATGCGGAAGTCGAACGTGTCGATCGCGTCGAAGCCGGTTGCCTTGATCTGCTTGAGGAACGCCGACATGGTCTTGTGCGAGTGCCACTGGTCCACCGGACCAGTAGGGCCGTTGCTCCGCCAGTGGTCCATGTAGCTCCACTTGATGCGGCGTTCCCCTGCGCCATCCTCGTGCGTCATCGCGCCACGACCTGTTCGCCGGCGGCCACCTGTCGCAGGTACCCGAGCGCATCGGCTGTCGACGCGATGGTGGGGTAGCACTCGACGCCAACCGCGCCGGCATACCCGACCTGGTCGAGCAGCGCGAAGGCAGCCGGCCAGTCGATGGCGCCGCTCCCCGGCTCCCCCCTGCCGGGGGCATCCGCGATCTGCACGTGGGCGACCACGTCGATGACCGCGGGAAGCACGACGTTCGGGTCCTCGCCCTCGACGACGGAGTGGTAGAGGTCGTAGAGGACGCGGGCGTGCGGTGAGTCGACCCCACGGACGACGGCCACCGAGTCGGACGTCATGCTGGTCAGCACGCCCGGGTGGTCCATCCGGGTGTTGACGGCCTCGACGAGGAGAGTGACGTCAGCGTCCGCCGCGATCTCTGCCGCGCGGGCGACCGCCTCCGTCATGATCCCGATCTGGACCGGTCGCTTGAGATAGGGAACGGCAGGGCCGGACCCCACGACGACATACGGACACATCAGCCTCACCGCATCGGCGACGGTCCGTCGAACGTCGTCGAGGAAGCCCTCATGAGTGTCCTTGAGGACGAGCCGCGTTGTCCTCGGGTCGACGAGCACCGTCCACAGCTGGACACCCGTCTCGTCCAGGGCAGCCTCGAGCGCGTCGAGGTCCTTGTCGTGGGTCCAGAAGATCTCGGCCTTGGTGAACCCGGCTTCGGCAGCGGCCCGCACCCTGGCGGCGAGGTCTTCTCCGGCCTCGTGGAACATGTACTCCAGGTTGACCGAGAGGGAGTCGAGCCGGTTCACCGGAACGAGTCCTCGAACGTGCCGTACGGTCGCGGCGGTTCGGGGTCGAGCTTCTGGGCGGTGTCGTTGGCGTACGGCTCGTACTTCTGTGTCACGATCGGGCCGTCCACCGTGGGAAGGAAGACCGGCTTGCCGTCGTCGCCGAACCATGCGAGCTGCGAGTCGTGGCTGTGCTGGTTGTCCTTGGCAAAGCTGATCCAGTCGCGGTTGAACGGCGCCCTCGCCACCTCGTAGCAACGGAAGTGCCAGATTCGCCATTCGCCGTCCTGCTTGATGAAGTCGACGCCGTACTTGCACCACACCCAGTGGGCCCACACCGGCTTGCCATCGACCTCGCCGCCGGAGAACACGTACGGAGGGGCTTCCTTGGCGATCTCGGGATCCATGAGCCCGGACTCCAGGCCCGCCATGATCCAGATGCCCTTGGCCGTGGTGCCGTCGGCGGAGACCTCGACCACCGGAGTGGTCGTGTAGTGGAACAAGAGCTTGCCGACCGGTCGCGGACGTCCGCGGTGGTATGCCGTGACCGACTCGTACGTCGAGTACTCCCCGACGTTGTTGTAGCGGGATCGGATCCCTTCGGTACGCGGCTTGGCCCACAGCTCGTCGATGATCCGCTCGTCCTCGTAGGCGTTGTGGTAGTGCATGTAGCGGTTGAAGACGTTCTCGACTGCGCCGCGGTCGGACGCTCGAACGGCCTCGAGCTCGGTCGCCTCGACTCGGGCCTCCAGCTCGGCCAGGCGCTGGATCAGGGTGGTGTCGTCAATGGTGGTCATCGTGTCTCTTCCGTCGGTGCCGGGTCTGGGGTGCTGGCAAGGCGCTCGATCAGCGCATCGGCCCCGCGCACAGCGAGGGCAACGCTGGTGAGCGTCGGGTTGCAGGAGTTCGCCGTGGGAATCAGGCCGTTGCCGGCGAGGACGAGCCCCGGCACCCCCCACACCCGGGAGTCGGGGTCGCAGACGCTGGTGCCGTCGTCGAGGGGCCCCATCCGAACGGTGCCCATGTAGTGCAGGGAGCTTCCGGGTGGCATCACGACGGGCATCCCGTCGATGAAGGTTCCCAAGGCGGCTGCAGCGCGGGCCAGGAACTCCCGCGCGTGGTCGAGTTCCGCCTCCTCGCGCTCGGTGACCTCGTAGGCGATCCTGATCCCTGGCAGCTGGTTCTCGTCGGGATCATCGTCAGCGAACAGGAGTCGGTCCTCGGCGCGCGGCCACTTCCTGACCCCCCAGCCCATGCCGACGTAGCCTCCGACGTTGCCGATGAAGGGGCTGTCCGGTGGGAGCGGGATCGGGCAGACCGGGCTGTAGATGAGCTGTGCGTGGAAGGGGTGAAGGTCCTGGTCGAACCGGATCCCCACCACCACGCGAACGGGGTCGATCGGAGCATCCGTGGCAGCGACGGGCGGGAGCAGTCCTTCCTTCACTGCCACGACACCGAAGATGAGCGGGTGTTCGGTCAGGTACCGACCCAGCGCCTGGGGCCTGATCCCCGATGCCCACAGCAGCTGTGGGGTACGCAGGGCGTCTGCCGCCACGACCACTTCGTCAGCCCTCTCCTGGGATTCGTCTCCAGTGGCGAGGTCCCGCAGGACGGCACCCACGACGTTGCCGTCCTCGACAAGGAGGCGCACGGCAAGGGTTCCCGTCCGGAGTTCGAAGCGACCCGCCTTCGCACCCGGTGTAGAGAGCTCCCCCAGCACGACATCCGTGCCAGACCAACGCATCGAGCCGTCGGCCCGGGGATCGCCGGCAACGGGGAGCGGCTGGACGAGCAGGCCGTCGTCAGCGAACTCGTCTGCGACGAGTCCCAGAAGTGCCGCCGCCTGCGGGGCCCCGCTGAACGCTTCATGCGTGGTGTGCAGGAGTCGCTCGGCCTCGTCGAGCAGCCCGTCCAGCTCCGCGTCGAGGAAGTCGATGCGCTCGGTTCCTATCGGCCGGGGGGTTGCGCACGTCCAGTGGGCCCCTTGACCTCCGACACACGTCGCAGCCGCAGCTGCCGGCATACCTGTGCTTCCCTCAGCAGCGCGACCAACCAGGTGGGTTCCCTGCCGTGCCGTGACCGTGCCCTCCATGCCCCCCGTGGGGATACCGGCCAGCCCGGCGCGACCAGCTGCGGGCCCTTGCGATGCGAGCTTGGCTGCCGTCTGCTCCGCCTTGTCTTCGATGTTGCGCACGTTCATGCCGAGGGGGTCACTGAGCGCGGGACCGGCCTCGACCATCAGCACCGAGACGGATTCGCTTCGCTCCATTAGACGACGGGCGTACACGGCTCCCGTTGGTCCGGATCCGATGACGATGACCTTGCGGTGGTCGCTGCTCATGCGCGGCTCTCCCTAGCCCCCGCCAGCCAGCTGCGGAGCTCCTTTCGATCACGGCGGATGCAGCTGACGATGTTGCCGATGACGACTCCGAGCGCGGCAGGTCCCGCGGACGGGCCGGCGTTGACGAGCAGTGAGGTGAGCTGGCGTTCGTCGAACTCTGCGGTCAGGACTGCCTGCCGGATGGTGGAGATCATGGTCACTCCCCCGACGAGAAGGCTGCGTCGAACGAGGCTGAAGGCGCGTCGAAGGCGAGCCGGCGCACGAAGTCCAGTGCCTCGGGAGCACCGACGAGGCGGTCCATACCGGCGTCCTCCCACTCGACGGAGATCGGTCCGTCGTAGCCGATGGTGTTGAGCATGCGGAAGCACTGCTCCCACGGCACGTCACCGTGACCGGTGGACACGAAGTCCCAGCCGCGGCGGGGGTCTGCCCAGGGGAGGTGGGACCCGAGGCGTCCGTTGCGGCCGTTGCCCACCAGCCGCTTGGCGTCCTTGCAGTCGACGTGGTAGATGCGGTCCTTGAAGTCCCACAGGAAGCCCACGGGGTCGAGGTCCTGCCACACGAAGTGACTGGGGTCCCAGTTGAGTCCGAACGCCTCACGGTGGCCGATGGCCTCGAGGGTGCGGACTGTGGTCCAGTAGTCGTAGGCGATCTCCGACGGGTGCACCTCGTGGGCAAACCGAACGCCGCACTCGTCGAAGACGTCGAGGATCGGGTTCCACCGGTCGGCGAAGTCCTGGTAGCCGGCGTCCACCATCTCGGTGGACGCGGGCGGGAACATCGCGACGTACTTCCAGATCGCCGAACCGGTGAATCCGATGACGGTGGAGACCCCGAGTCGCTGAGCCGCGCGGGCCGTCATCTTCATCTCCTCGGCAGCGCGTTGGCGGACGCCCTCGGCGTCACCATCGCCCCAGATTCGGGACGAGAGAATGCCCTGATGACGGGCGTCGATCGGGTCGTCGCAGACGGCCTGCCCTGTGAGGTGGTTGGAGATCGCAAACACCTTCAGGTCGTACCGGGCCAACAGGTCCAGCTTGGCCTGGACGTACTCGTCGTCCTCGGCGGCCTTCCACGGGTCGAGGTGGTCCCCCCAACAGGCGATCTCCAGTCCGTCGTAACCCCATTCGGAGGCGAGTCGGGCGACCTCTTCGAAGGGCAGGTCGGCCCATTGACCGGTAAAGAGGGTGACAGGGCGAGTCATGGTTGTTCCTTACGTCTTCAGGCGGGGACGGTCTGCCAGGCCCGCGAAGCGGAGCTGGTCTCGACCGCATCGAGGACACGCTGTACTTGGAGGCCGTCGTCGAACGAGGGCGTGGGGTCATCACCGGCGGCGATGGCTGACACCAGGTCGACCACCTGGTGACTGAAGCCGTGCTCGTAACCCAGGCCGTGCCCCGCCGGCCACCACGCGGCGACGTACGGATGCTCCGGCTCGGTGACGAGGATGCGGCGAAAGCCCGCCGTGTCCGAGGACTCGGCTGCGTCGTAGAACTCGAGGACATTCATGTCCTCGAAGTCGAAGGCGAGGCTTCCCTTGGACCCGTTGACCTCGATGCGTAGTGCGTTCTTGCGCCCGTAGGCGAAGCGCGTCGCTTCGAACACACCCATGGCGCCGCCGGCGAACTGGGCCAGGAAGCTCGCTGCATCGTCGACGGTCACCGGTCCCCGCTCGGACCCTGCTGTGCCCGCCAGGCCCGCGTGGTCGCTCGCGATGGGGCGTTCGGTGACGAAGGTCCGCAGGTTTCCCGAGACGTCCGTGACGGTGTCGCCCGTCAGAAACTGGGCGAGGTCCAGCGCGTGCGCTCCGATGTCTCCCAGCGCCCCCGAACCAGCCTTCTCCTTGTCGAGCCGCCAGGAGAGGGGTGCTTCGGGATCCGCGATCCAGTCCTGGAGGTACTGAGCCCGAACGTGGCGCACCTGGCCGATGCGCCCCTGATCGACAAGTCGCTTGGCGAGCGCGATCGCCGGCACCCGGCGATACGTGAAGCCGACCATCGACCGCACACCACGTTCGCGCGCCACTCGAGCTGCGTCAGCCATCCGTTCTGCCTCGTCGACGGAGTTCGCCAACGGCTTCTCGCAGAGGACGTGCTTGCCGGCCTGCAGCGCAGCGATGGCGATCTCGGCGTGGGTGTCACCGGGCGTACAGATGTCGATGAGGTCGACGTCGTCCCGTTCGACCACGCGGCGCCAGTCGGTCTCGGTGGTTGCCCAGCCCATCCTCCGGGCCGCGGCGGCGACGCGGTGCTCATCACGGCCGACGAGGACGGACATCTGGGGAGCGAGTGGGAGGTCGAACATCCGGGGCGCGGTCCGCCAGGCCTGCGAGTGCGCGGTACCCATGAAGGCATAGCCCACCATGGCCACGCGGAGGGGTCTCTGGGTCGGGTGCTCCGTCACGGGACGGTTCCTTCCTGCTTCGGATAGGTGCTGGCGATGTCGCGAGCACCTGCCACGGCCAGCGCGACCGAGGTCAGGGTGGGATTGCATGCCGTGGACGTGGGGATCAACCCGTTCCCGGCCACCCTGAGGCCGTCGACACCCCAGACCCGGGACAGCGGGTCGCACACCGAGGTGCCGTCGTCGGTGGTCCCCATGCGCACGGTGCCCTGGTAGTGCAAGGACGCGCCGGAAGGCAGCGTGATCGGGTCTGCGTCGAGAGGTTCACCGAGCGCCTCAGCCGCCTTTCGAACGAGCTGGCGGGCCTGTTCGAGCGCTGCCAGGTCCTTGTCCGTGAGCGTGTAATGGACACGGATGGCCGGCATTCCGAATGCATCCGTGCTGTCATCGTCGAACTCGAGTCGGTCTGTCTCCTGGAGGTCCTTGGCACAGAACCAGCCCAGGCCGACGATGCTGCCGGGCTCGACCACGTCATCGGCCGCGAGCGGCACGGGTGAGGCGTCCAGCTGCATGACCTGGCCGTGGAACGGCTCCGCATCCGTGAAGGGAACCCAGCTGACACCGCTTTGACGGGCGATTCTGGGCTTCTGCGAGTCGCCGCCCTGCAACGCGTCCCCAGCGACCACATCGCGGAGCCGTGCCGCGAAGATGACCTGGGCCTGGTCGTTGAGGTAGCGGCCCAGAGCCGGCGGACGGATACCCGACGCCCACAGCAGCTGCGGGGTACGGACCGCATCAGCCGCCACGACGACCTGGCCGACCGCCACCTGGTGCTCGGTCCCGTCCTGGAGGTCGCGGACCACGACGCTTGACACGCCACCGTCCTCCAGCCGGAGCACACGAACCTGCGCTTCGGGGAAGAGGATGTGTCGCGGGTTGGACCGCGTGGCCTCGCCGTAGACCACGTCGGATCCCGACCAGGTCACCCGGCCGTCACCGTGCGTCTGTACCGCCAGGGGCATCGGCTGGACCTTGCGACCCCCAGGGCGTGAGTCGTTGAAGACAGTGCCAAGCCGGGCTCGCACTTCGTCCGTGAAAGGAGCCCCATCGAAGGCGTGGGTTGACACACCGAGGAGGCGCTCTGCTTCATCGAGGAGCTCGTCGAGGTTGTCGACGAACCCGATGACCTCGCTGTCGCCTGGCCGCGGACACGCCGCGGTCCAGTGCGCGCCCATGCCGCCGACATTGCTCGACATCGCGAGCGACGGTATGCCGTCCTCGCCCGGCTGTTGGAAGCCGTCGGGAAGCAGGTGGGTGCCAGGTCGCCGGAGCCGCCGGTCCTCAGAGTCCGCGCCGACGAGGCCTTCTGAGCGGCGCTGCGCGGACGTCCTCTCCTCCGCATCGATGATGTTCTTGACATGGATCCCGGGCGGGTCTGCCAACAGCGGTCCCACCTCGAAGGTGACGAGGTCAAGGTCTGGGCGCAGCTCGCTGAGGACGCGCGCGTAGGCAGCACCGGTGGGACCACTTCCGACGATGGCGACATCCACGCGTGAGGGGAACTTCCGCGACATTGGGGATTCCTCGATGGTGGGCTCAGGCGCCCGCGGTGGAGCTGGAGGCGGCGCGGAAGTCGCGCCAGCCGGGCAGATCCCACGGTCGGGCGAGCGAGTCCCGAAGGTGGGCGACGAGTTCGTCCTTGGCCGGGAGGGGAGAGATTCGTCCGTCCGGGTGGCGGTAGGTCCGACAGGCGAGCGCGGAGGGAGCTTCGACGGTGAAGAGGTCGCTGCCGCCAACCTGGAAGGTGGGGGAGCCAGGGAAGGACCGACTGGCTGCCTGCTCAGGGCTGCTGACCTGGACCCGCTCCACACGGACGTCTGTGCGGCCGATCTCGGCGAGGCAATTGGTCAACAGGATCTCGGCGGCTCCGTGGCTGGGGCAGCCGTCGTACCAGAGCAGCTCGACCCGCCACTTGACCGAGCAACCCGCCGGCGAGGTGGTGGGTCGCTGCACCGGCTCGCCCGCCAGCACGCTTTCGAGGGCGTCGCGGACGAACCGGGCGTTCTGGGTGGGGTCGTCGTGGTCCCCGTCAGGTGCGCCGTGGTAGCGAATCACTCCATCGGCGTCCACCACAAAGACCTCGGGGGTCGCCGTGGCACCGAAGGACGCGGTGACCGACTGCTGAACATCCTTCAGGTAGGCGCCGGCGACCTCACCCGCGGCGACGCGTGCCTGCATTCCTTCGAGAGAGTCCTTCGGCTGGAGCTCCTCGTCGTTGCTCACGATCTGGACGAGCTGGACGCCACGCCCCGCGTAGTCGGCGGCGATCTTCTGGATGCGGTCGTGCCACGCGAGGGCATAGGGGCAACCGTTCGAGGTGAAGACCACGACGGTGGCCGAGTTCGCGGAGTAGTCCGCGCTGACGGTCTGTCCCTGGGAGTCCGGGAGGCTGATGCTGGGGGCACCATCCCCGGCAGTCCTCCTGCGGACCTTCGTGGTCGTGTCGGACACCGGGTCTCCTCTCGACGTCCCACCACTGCGGTGGGCACTCGTGGAGAGTCTTCATCCTCCGGAACTAAAACAACAGTTCTAGTTCGTGATGCGGGGCATCGCTGGGAACGATGCCCCGCATCAACCCGGGCTCAGATATGCAGCCACCATCTCGACGAGGACGGCCAACAGTTCTTCCCACGGTTGATCCATGGCCGCTTCTGGGTCACTGCCCAGGCCCAACTGCCTGGCGAGGACGCTGTAGACCACCGTGCAGGACCACGTGACGGCCGCCTCCGGATCCGGGCGGGTGATGGCATCGCCGGCGGACAGCAGCGCCTTGGAGAAGGCCGACACCATGTCCTCGTGCGCGATCTTGCCTCCCGCGGCGATCACCGGGTCGTTGTGGGCGAGCCGCATGAAGGGTGCCAGCTCATCGGCGTGCCTGCGCAACAGCTCCGCGAGCGCGCGAACCGCGCGCCCCACCAAGGCATGCAACGTCTCCTGGGACGAGGCATCCAAGCTCAGGGCGCGATGGGTCTCGATCGCGAGGCGTTCCATCAGCCGTGCATGGGCAACCCGAATGAGGTCGTCCTTGCTGGCGACGCGAGCGTAGATGGAGCCGGTGGAGACCCCCGAGCGCGCGGCGACCTCGGCAACCGTGATCGCGCCAGAGCGCCGCTCCACCATCAGCGACATGGCACCCTCGACCGCCCGGTCGAAGGACTGACGGCTGCGCTCCTGCTTGGGTTTCTTGACGAGTTCGCCACCAGGGGGCGTCATGCGCCGAGCCTACTGAACCGCGCCCCGCACCGATCCGTGATGGGCGTTCAGCTGCTCACGGGCCTCGGCTGCGGACGTGACCATGCGCGATCCAGCGAACTCGGCCGCCGACCGCTGAACGGCCTGTTCCCCGGCGACGATCGGGAACGCGTCGTCCCAGTGGTTCCAGTGCCAGCCTTCGTACTCGGTGGAGATGGCGCCCTTGTACCCGGCATTGACGAGCTGGGTGACGAGGCCGCGGACAGGCACCGAGGGCTCTTCGCCGCTCTCGTCGATGCCGAAGAACTTGCCGTGGACGTGCCGGATCCACGGCATGATCTCGAGCCAGGAGCTGACCTCGGCTGGTCCGAACAGACCCGTGCCGTTGATGGCCAGGTCGACGCCGAGATCCGGACGCCCGTGGCGCGCGGCAAGTCCGATGAAGGCACCGAACCGCTGGCCGTGCTCGGAGTCGGTGTTCGGCGGCCCCTGTCGGTAGTAGTCGCGCCAGAGCTCGACCGCCGCGGAGATGAGGTCCTCGCTGGCGCCGCGCCGACGGTACGCCTCGACCGCGGACGGAGCGAAGTCGATGACCGTGGCGCCCCAGTCGGCCACGAACCCCAGCAGTGGGGATCCGAGCTTCTCGTAACGGTCGCGGAGCGCCAGGACCAGGTCAGCCTTCGCGTGGTGGTGGGCGTGGACCTCGATGGCGAGGGTTACCCCGTAACGCTCGGCGATGGGGAGCAACGCCTCCATCGAATCTGGCGTCAGCGAGATCTGGACACGGGCCAGGGGGAAGCCGAGCTTCGCCGCCGACTCGATCTGGCGTCGCATGTACTCCACCAGCTCGGTGTCCGTCATCAGGCCGTCCCGGCGGATGCCGACGTCTGTGTTGATGGCCAGCGAAGTCTGCACCAGACCGGCATCATCGACCAGGCCGCGGAACCACTCGGCATACTCGTCGGTGACCTCGGGGAAACCGCGGAAGGCGGAGAAGCCGATGATCTCCAAACCGGGCCCGTACCCATCAGCGGACACCCGACGGATCAGCCCCTCGAGATCGTCCTGGCGCGCGTGGAACGCGCGCGTGAAGCTGTAGAGGGTCACGCCTTGGATCGGGGTACCGAGGGAGTCAGACATCTGCAGCAACCTCCATGGTCTTCCGGCCGTGCTCTTCGATGAGCAGGACGCCGTGCGCGGTCACGATGTAGGGGATGTACAGGTGGAGGTCGACCTCGACATCGTGCGACTGGCCGTCTGCGACTGCGAGGTCCCCGGACAGGACGGCGGAGTCGGTGGTGAACCACCACTCATCGACCGTCTCGGCCAGCTCCCCCAAGCGGAAGTCGCGGCCGTTCAGGTTCCAGACGAGGCTGTCCTTGGGTGCGGCGACGCCGTCGATGCGGAGCTCGACGTCGGCGATGCATGACGCGGGCAACGCCCGATACCAAGGGATTCGGACCTCCACGGAGGCGCGTCGCCCGGTGGACCTGAGGGTCCCGTCCTCCACAATTCGATCGGGGATCATCGACTCTCCTCGCTAGGCCGCGCATTCCAGGACAGCGTCATTGAAGCCGGGATCCAGCGAGCGACGAAGGCGTGAATGCCGATACGAGGCATCACCAGAACCGATGCCCGCCTTCAACAATTCGACAGAGCGGACGCCTGCCGGAGCCTCGGAGGGTCGGATATGGTTCGTGCGGATGCCGGGGTGAGTTTCGCAGTGCAGCGACCGCCCGTCGGGCTCGTCGTGGACGGGCTACGCGCACACTGCCGCGTCCTCGTCAGTCAGGCAGGCCTGCTCCGTGCCCCATGCCACTGTGCTCTCCCCAGTGAACCCATCCACGCGCCACCGGCGACTCCAGATCGCGCTCCTCGTCGTCACGTTCCTGACAGCCATGGACCAGACGATCGTCGCGACCGCCCTGCCAGCCGTCGTCCACGAGGTGGGGGGCCGATCAGCGATGGGGTGGGTCTTCGCCAGCTACACCCTGGCGATGACGATCTCGATGCCCGTGTACGGACGACTCGGCGACCTTCGCGGACGCCGGTCGATGTTCCTCCTGTGCCTCGGGGGTTTCGTGACCTCGTCGGTCGCGTGCGGGCTCGCGACCACGATGCCCCAGCTCGTCGGGCTTCGTGCCCTTCAGGGTCTGGCCGGCGGCGGGGTCCTCGTTCTGTCCCAGGCAGTCGTCGCCGACGCCGTCCCGGCTCGTCAGCGTGGACAGTTCATGGCGCCTGTTGGTCTGGTCTTCGCGGCCGCGAGCGTGGTGGCCCCGCTCATCGGGGGAGCCCTCACTGACTCCCTGGGGTGGCGGTGGGTTTTCTGGGTGAATCTGCCACTGGGCCTGGTGACCATCCTTCTGGCCACCAAGTCCGTTCCCCGCACCCAGTCAGAGACCCCGAGCGGAAGGTTGGATGTTCCCGGAGCCGTCGTCTACGCCATCGCCGTGACCGCTCTGGTGTCAGTGGTCGGCACCGTCGGTCAGACCAACTGGTTGACGCCGGCAGGTGGGGCCCTCACGACAGTGGCGGTGCTCGCTTCCGCCGTGTTCATCAGGCGCATGTTGCGTCACGAAGACCCGCTCATCCCCATCACGGTGTTGCGCGACCGCACCATCAGGGTCAGCGCCTGGTTGGGTTTCACCGTCGGCGCAGCCGTGTTCGCGCTTGTCGGTTTTCTCCCCACCATCGTGCAGACCGTCCTCGACGTCCCCGCCACCGCATCGGGCGCGCTACTGCTGGCCCTGATCCTCGGGATGATGGCCTCGGTCACCGCCACGTCTGCCCTGATCTCCCGGACGGGGAGGTATCGCCGGCTCCCCCTGGTGGGATGTCTGGTCGGCGCCGGCGCGATGCTGGCCCTCTCCGGCCTGGACGCCTCCTGGAGCCTGCCGCACACCGCGATCTGGATCGGCCTCCTCGGCGTCGGAACAGGGTGCTACATGCAACTGGTGACCACCATGGCGCAGGATTCGGCACCGCCGGAGCTGGTGGGTTCGGCGACGGCAACCGTGTCGCTCGGACGGGAGCTCGGAGTCACCATCGGAGCGGCCTCGATCGGCAGCCTGCTGGCGACGCGGTTCGACGCAGGGACCCTGTTCCTGGCTCTCGGGGGGGTCCTCGTGGTCGGCGCCCTGGTGTCACTCCTTGTCCCGAACCAAGAGTTTGCCCAAGAGCCCTCACGCTGACCTCGGCATTGCTCTGGCCGATGGAGTCCATCACGAACTGGAACTGTCATTCTGATTTGGGAAGGGACAGACTCTCAGCGGCGCACCGACCCGCTCGCGCCACGCCAGTCTCTATGCGGAAGTGAGTTCACCGTGGCTCGTCAGCCCCAGCCTGAAGACAAGTTCTCGTTCGGTCTCTGGACCGTCGGCTGGACCGGCGCCGACCCCTTCGGAACCGCGAGCCGCCCCGCGCTGGACCCGTGGGAGTATGCCGAGAAGCTGGCCGAGATCGGCGCCTGGGGGATCACCTTCCATGACAACGACGTCTTTGCGTTCGACGCCGATGAGACGACGAAGCAGGACCGTCTTGGCCGACTGAAGTCCGCCACGGATGCCTCAGGGTTGGTCATCGAGATGGTGACCACCAACACCTTCTCGCACCCCGTCTTCAAGGACGGTGGGCTCACTTCGAACGACCGGTCGGTCCGGCGGTTCGGGCTGCGCAAGGTCCTCGGCGCTGTCGACATCGCCGCGCAGATGGGGGCGACGACCTTCGTCATGTGGGGCGGCCGCGAGGGCGCAGAGTACGACGGGTCCAAGGACCTGTACTCCGCGTTGGACCGCTACAAGGAGGGCCTGGACACGGTTGCGTCCTACATCAAGGAGAAGGACTACGACCTGCGGATTGCGCTGGAACCAAAGCCGAACGAGCCGCGCGGAGACATCTTCCTTCCGACCGTCGGGCATGCTCTCGCGCTGATCGCAGAACTGGAGCACGGTGACATCGTGGGCGTGAACCCGGAGACGGGTCACGAGCAGATGGCCAACCTCAACTACACGCACCAGCTCGCCCAGGCGCTCTGGAGCGGCAAACTGTTCCACATCGACCTGAACGGACAGCGCGGCCTGAAGTACGACCAGGACCTGGTCTTCGGGCACGGCGACCTCCTGTCCGCCTTCTTCACCGTGGACCTGCTGGAGAACGGCTTCGTCGGCCGACCCGACGCCCCGCGGTTCGATGGCCCCAGGCACTTCGACTACAAGCCCTCTCGCACCGAGCACCTCGCCGGCGTGTGGGAGTCCGCGAAGGCCTGCATGTCGACATACCTGCTCCTTGCGGAGAAGGCGAAGGAGTTCCGCGCGGACCAGCGGGTCACGGAGGCACTGGAGTACTCCGGGGTGACCTCCCTCGCGACGCCGACCCTCGATGCTGGAGAGTCACTTGCCGACTTCCTGTCCAAGGACGACAAGTTCGACGTCGAGAAGGCAGCCGAGCGCGACTACGGCTTCGTCCGGCTCAACCAGCTCGCCCTCGAGCACCTCATCGGCTGACGGATGACGCTGGTCGCCGGCGTCGACTCGTCGACGCAGTCGTGCAAGGTCGTCATCCGGGATGCGGCGACCGGTGCCCTTGTCCGACAGGGCAGCGCAAGGCACCCGACGGGGACCGAGGTCCACCCAGATGCGTGGTGGGACGGGTTCGTCGAAGCAGTCGACACTGCCGGCGGGCTGTCCGACGTCTCTGCGATCTCGGTCGCAGGACAGCAGCACGGCATGGTGTGCCTCGACGCAGACGGCCAGGTGATCCGCCCCGCTCTGTTGTGGAACGACACGCGCTCCGCTTCGGCCGCCTCTGCCCTGGTTCGCGAGCTCGGCGAAGGCGATGAGGCCCTCGGTGCCGCGAGATGGGCGGAGGCCGTGGGCAGTGTCCCTGTCGCCGCTCTGACCGTGACGAAGTTGCGATGGCTCGCCGACGCGGAGCCCGACAATGCCGCCAGGGTTGCGGCGGTCGCCCTGCCCCATGACTGGCTGACGTGGCGGCTGACGGGAGCCGAGTCGCTCGGCACCTTGGTGACCGACCGATCCGACGCTTCTGGGACCGGCTACTTCGACGCTGTCTCGGGGAGGTACCGTCGGGACCTGCTCGCCCTGGCGCTCAGACGCGAGGAGAGCGACGTTTCCCACATCGTCCTGCCACGCGTCCTGGGACCACACGAAGCAGCCGGTCGCGGCTCCGCGGCGCTGAATCTGGCGCACCTCGTGGTTGGGCCGGGCTGCGGCGACAACGCCGGGGCCGCTCTGGGACTGGGCCTCGAGGCTGGGGCGACCCTGGTGTCCCTCGGCACGTCCGGTGTGGTCGCCTCGGTCTCGGACACCCCCACCAGCGACGCCAGTGGGACCGTTGCGGGGTTCGCCGATGCCACGGGAAGATTCCTGCCACTCGCGTGCACCCTCAACGGGGCCAGGGTCATCGATGCAACGGCGCAGCTGCTCGGCGTCGATCATGCCGAGCTCTCACAGCTCGCCCTCAGCGCGAATCCGGGGTCGGGCGGACTGGTGCTCGTGCCGTACTTCGAGGGAGAAAGGACACCCAACCTGCCCGCGGCGACCGGTGAGCTCCATGGGGTCACGCTGGAGAGCCTCACCGCTTCGAACCTCGCCCTGGCCGCCTTCGAGGGACTCGCGGGACTCCTGGGCGCCGCGATGTCTGGCATGCGGGACCAACGTGTGGCGATCAAGTCCGTGACCCTGGCCGGTGGCGGGTCACGGTCGGAGGCCTTCCGCGTCGTCAGTGCGCGGACCTGGGGCCTGCCGGTGACCGTGCCCGATTCCGGAGAGGACGTGGCCGACGGAGCCGCCCGACAGGCGGCCTGGGTCCTCATGGACTCGTCCGAACCACCGGTCTGGCATTTCAGGGAGGCAACCGAATACACCCCGCCGCCTACACCGCAGGTTCAGACCGGCTACGACAGGGCGGCGGTTCGCGTCCGCCGGGCCGCCGACGACGCGGCATACCCCTCAGCCGGGTCCGACCGGTCACCGTAGGCGCACACAGGCACGGACGAAACGTCTACCAGCAGGCCGTCGCCGGCCGGAGGGATGAGGTCAGCTGTGGCATCCGCCATTGGCACGAACTGGGCAGGCAACCACGCATACGTCGCCTCCGCGCTGGCGGAGCCATCGAGTGTCGCCGAACTCCAAGGACTCGTCGCGCGCTCCCCACAGATCCGCGCTCTTGGCTCGCGTCACTCCTTCTCCGACCTCACGGACACGCGCGGGATCCTCGTGGACCTGGCAGGGCTGCCCGCCGATATCCGGATCGACGAGGAGTCGTCGTCGGTCTCCGTGTCAGCGGGGACGCGCTACGGCGACCTCGCCGCGGCCCTCGACCAACGAGGTCAGGCGCTGGCCAACATGGCATCACTGCCACACATCTCCGTCTGTGGGGCCGTGGCCACCGGCACGCACGGCTCCGGAGATACGAACCAGTCCCTCTCCAGTGCCGTTCGTGCCCTCGAGATCGTGGGGCCCGACGGCTACCTCCGACGCCTCGACAGGGCAGACTCCGACTTCGACGGCTCCGTGGTGGCGCTGGGTGCGCTGGGCATCGTCACGCGAGTGGTGCTGGACATCGGGCCCAGCTACGGGCTACGGCAATACGTGAGCACGGGCCTGACCTGGTCAACCATCGAAAGTCGATTCGACGACCTCACCGCGGCGGGATACAGCGTCAGCATCTTCACGCGCTTCGGCGACGAGTCGGAGAACCAGCTGTGGGTCAAAGCCCTGGCCGATCGGCCGGCGACGCCGAACACATTCGGCACGACACCTGCACTCACGCCCACGCACATGCTCACGGGTGGTGCCGTCGAAGCCCTCACCGAACAGGGCGGAGTGCCGGGGCGGTGGATGCACCGACTCCCCCACTTTCGCATCGACTTCACCCCCAGCCGGGGCGAGGAGCTGCAGAGTGAGTACTTCCTCCCGCGCGAGCACGCCTTGCGAGGCGTGGACGCCCTTCGCCGGCTGAGTCCGCAGTTCCGGCACGTGTTGCAGGTTGCTGAGATTCGCACCATCGCCGCAGACTCGCTCTGGCTCAGCGGCGCATATGACCGCGAGACAGTTGCCGTGCACTTCACGTGGGTGCAGGACGAGGCCGCGGTCAGGGTTGCGCTGCGTGAGATCGAGGGTGCCCTGGCGTCGTGGGGGGCGCGACCTCACTGGGGGAAGCTCTTCGGCTTCGACCAGGCCGCCGTGTCAGCCGTCTTTCCGAGGTTGACTGACTTCAGGGGGCTTCGCGATCGAGTGGACCCCGACCGAAAGTTCGGCAATGCCTTCCTTGACCGCTGCCTGCAGTAGTCCCCAGCGGCAGATGCATCAGCGCTGACCACAGGATTTGGGGTTCGCCCGGGGTTGCTCACAGTCCCGTGTCGCGCACCTCAGAAACCCACTGGCCGGGAAGTACTGCTGACCAACCGCCATCAACCACCAGGTTCGCGCCCGTGACGTACGACGCGTCATCGGACGCGAGGAACAAGGCACAGCGGACCACCTCGCGAGGGCTTCCGACTCGGCCGAGCGGGATGTGTCGGGCTATGTCTCGCATCGGATGGTCGGGCGCGAGCAGGTCCCCCTGCGTGGCTGGAGTGGCAACCATGCCGGGGCTCACGCAGTTCACCCGAATGCCGTGCGGCGCACCTTCGGCGGCGAGCTGCTTGGTCAACGCGACGATGCCACCTTTGGTGACCGTGTGGGCGACTCGGGTGTTCGTCATGGACCCACTGATGCCTGCAGTCGATCCGACGAGCACGACCGCGCCCGAGCGCGGGGCCTTGAGGTGCTTCCAAGCGTGTCGGATGGGCAGGAACGTCACGTCCAGCTCGTGAGCCAGGACGAAGTGCCACTCCTCGACAGAGACCTGCTCGACGGGGTTGAAACGCGTGGCGCCGGCGTTGGCATACACGATGTCGACACCGCCATGACGCTCCGCAGCATCGTCCACCCAGGCGCGAACAGCTGCGTCGTCCGTGAGGTCCACCGGCTGCGTGCTGGTCATGACTCCCCCGGCTGCGCGCACGAGCTCGACCGTCTCGGCCGCGCCGTCGGCCTGGATGTCGCAACCCACGACGATGGCACCCTCCGCCGCGAAGAGCAGGGCTGCTTCGCGGCCCTGACCGCCGGCCGTGCCCGTGATCAGGGCGACCTTGCCCTCGAGTCGTCGCGTCACTTGACCGCGACTGGGTTCACCGGCGCACCAACGGCACCCGTGAACGGGATGGGCGCAGCGGTGAGCCAGAACTCGTAGACACCATCGGCGGCGCAGTCAGCGCTGAGCGCCTCGAGATCCCACATCTCCCCGAGGAAGAGCCCGATGTGCGGGATCGCCACCTGGTGCAGCGGCTGGAACGCGACGTCGAACTCGTTGGGTCGCACTTCCAAGCCCCAGGTGTCGGTGGCAATGGCCGAGATCTCTGAGCGGTGCAGCCAGTCGACCGTGGTGAACGACAGACCCGGCGAGTCTCCGCCGGCGTAGTCCTTCCACCCTTCGCGTCGCGCGCGCGTGAGTCTCCCCGTGCGGACCACGACGATGTCGCCGCGACCGACCGTGGAGCTGGGCCCCTGCGCGGCGATGGTGGCCTCGAGGTGCTGCTCAGTGATGGCAAATCCGTCGGGCAGCTCGCCGTCCGTGCCGAACTGGCGAGCGACGTCGAGCAGCACCCCGCGCCCGGCGACGACGTCCGCCACCGTCTCGATGCCCGTGAAGCTGTCGCCGAGGCTTGTCACCACCTGGTCGGCGGGGCGCCCGTTCCAGGCCTTGCCGTGGTCGAAGATGTGACCCAACCCATCCCATTGGGTCGAGCACTGGAGCGGCATCGTCACCACATCGTCCGCGCCGCCGAGACCGTGGGGGAAACCCTGTACACCTGCCACGGCGTCGGTTCCGGTGTCGAGCATGACGTGGATCGGGTTGGTCCTCCGCCGCCACCCCTTCTGTGGCCCTTCCATGTCGAACGACTGCGACAGCGAAAAGCTTCGACCGGTGACGACCAGGGCGGCGGCCGACAGTCGCTTCTCCTGGCTCAGGAAGTTCATGGTGCCGCGAACGTCGTCGGGCCCCCAACGCCCCCAGTTCGAGACCCGCTTTGCTGCCGCCGCGATCGCGCCGGCAGGGTCGGAGGCGTCGAGCTCATCAGGCGTCATGGTGATGTCCATTCGTCGAGGGTGGTTGCGCGGCACTAGGTTCCGTCGCGCATCGGCGGGAGGTACTGCGGCCGGAGGATGTCGGAGACTGCCTTGGCCCCACCGTGGGAGCTGGTGCCGCCGTCCACAGGGATCTCAGCACCGCTCACGTAGGAGGCGGCGTCGCTGAGCAGGAACGTCACGACGCTCGCGACCTCGCTGCTGGTCCCTGCTCGGCCCAGTGGTGCAGCATCGATGGAGGCAGCTCGGAACTCCGCAGGGGCCGACGCCGTCATCGGGGTGTCGATGAATCCGGGGTGGACGATGTTGACTCGGATTCCCCGCGGCCCCAGTTCCAGGCACGCCGCATGGGTCAGGCCGCGGAGCGCCCACTTGCTGGAGGTGTAGGCGACCGCGTAGTGACCCTGGAGTGCGGCGAGCGAACCGATGTTGACGATCGACGCGCCGGGGCGCATGAGGGGAACCAGAGTCTTGATCCCGAGCAGCGGACCCACGACGTTGACGTCCTGGACCACGGCGAAGTCATCGCGCGTCGCGTCACTGAGCCGCGCGCGCCAGGTCGTGCCCGCGCAGTTCACCAGGCCGTGGATCGTCTGACCGGCGTTCGAGAGCTCTGCGGCCAGGGCTTCCCACTGTGACTCGCTGCGAACGTCGAGGGCACGCACGCCCTCCGTGGAATGCTGGTCGACCGCAATGACGGTCGCGCCGGCGGCTGCTGCCCTTGCCGCCACGGCCAAGCCGATCCCCGAGGCTGCTCCGGTGACGACCACGGTTCTGCCCGAGAGCGAGAACTCTGCAAATGCCGCCGGCGTCATGGTCCGTGTCGGCTCGACGTGCCGAGTTGGCCACCGTAGTCGGCGCTGTCTCGCGCTTCCGAGAGTTCCGCTCGAACCTGTTCCAGGATTCGCAGGACTGCCACCGTGTCGGACACCGGATGGAGGGGATGCTCGAGGTCGCTGCGGAGAATGGCCTCGGATGCCGCACGGAACATGGGGACGTAGCCGGCGCCCTCCTGTTCGAAGTCGAGCTCCTCAACCGTCGGTGGCTCGGGAGGCTGTCCCGTCACCACGCGAAGGGAGCGTGGGGCGAAGAGCGGCTCGCCGAGGGTGATGCTCCCTCGCGTTCCGCCGATCCAACCGGCGGGGGGAATGAAGGTGGTGAGCGAGTTCATCAACTGTGCAAGAGCACCGGAGTCGTACCTCAGCGTGTACGCCTCCTGCTCGTCGACCCCGTCGTCACGGACCTCGCCCACGGCGAGCACCTGGTCGGGAGTACCGAGGACGGTATGCGCGAGCGCGATCGTGTACACGCCCAGGTCATACAGAGCGCCCCCGCCCAGCTCGGCGACCCAGTACCTGGCCGGACCGTCCGGGGGCACTGGAAATCCGGCACCGGCCTGGATCAGCCGCGGCTCGCCGATGGTGCCCGACCGCAAGAGTTCGGTCATGGCTCCAAACGCCGGAGTGAATTTCATCCACATGGCCTCCATGAGGAATGCGCCATTCTCGCGCGAGAGACGTTGCAGCTCCTCGGCCTCTGCGGATGTCATGGTCAGGGGCTTCTCACACACCACGTGCGTGCCGGCCCTCAAGGCGCGTGCGGCATAGTCGAAGTGCAGCCCGTGCGGAATGCCGATGTAGACCGCGTCGACCTGCCCTGAGGCACAGAACTCGTCGAAGTCTGCGGACGCGAACGGGATCGCGTGCTCTGAGGCGAACTTGTCGGCCCGGTCCTTGTCACGCGAGCAGATGCCGACCAGCTCGACGTTGTCGCACAGCTGAAGATCGCCGACCGTTCGCCGAGCTATTCCGCCGGTCCCGACGATGCCCCACCGCACCCTCGCGTGCACGCTGCTCACTTCCTTCGTGTTTGCAGTCAGCGGCACACAGCCCGCGCAAACTTGAGTGATGGTTCATCGGTCTCAGGACGACACCATTGAAGCCGTGATCCCCCGGCGGACGAACGCCTGAATGCCAATGCGAGGCATCACCCAAACCGATACGTCGCTCGCACCATCCAGCGCCCCAGCCCGACATCCGCGAGCGTCAGAGGGGTGGCGATGCGCCCGTCATCTTCAAGTGACAAACACCCCTAGGGGCAAAGGCCAAAGCGCCCCTGCCTGCGTTTCCGCTGGTCAGGGGGCGGGCGGTGCGCCCCCTGGGGGGAGCCCTGTTGGTTCAGGGTCGTTGTTCGTCGGCTGGCCTGACGAGGGTGGGGCCCGTCTCGGTGGCGGCCCAGCTGGCGAGCAGAGCGAGTGCATCCTGGGTGGGCGTGCCCGGCTCTGGGAGGTAGGTGACCAGGCTCGTGCTGTCGCCGGCCCGGAGTGGCAGTGACTCGAACGGAAGGTCGAGGTCGCCGACGACCGCGTGGTGCAGCTTCTTGACGCCGGTGTTGTGGATGCGGACGTCGTGGGCGGCCCAGCGGACTCGGAAGTCCTGGCTGCGGGTGGACAGCTCACCGATCAGGTCGGAGAGTTGTCGGTCGTACGGGCTGCGTCCCGCTTCGGCCCGAAGCAGGGCGACGGTGTCGTTGGCGACGGTGTCCCAGTCGCGGAAGAGGGATGTCGCGTGTGGGTCGAGGAAGACGAGGCGGGCGTTGTTCACGGGCTGCCCGGTCTCGTACCAAGGTGAGAACAGTGCGCGGCACAAGGGGTTGAATCCGAGCACGTCGAGGCGCCCATTGAGGACGACCGCGGGCACGGTGGGCATCGCGTCCAGAAGTCGTTGGATGGTGGGGCGAACGCGGGTGGGCGCCGGTGGCCGACGTTTCATGGCCCGCTCCGGTGTGCCAGCGGTCCGGAACAGGTCGAGCAGGTGCGCTCGTTCGGCGTCGTCCAGGCGCAGCGCGTGAGCGACACCGTCGATGACGCTCTCGGAGACGCCGGTGGCGTCGCCGCGTTCGAGGCGGATGTAGTACTGCGGGGAGACTCCGACGAGGAGGGCGGCCTCCTCCCGCCGTAGCCCCGGCACGCGGCGACGGTCATTCCCGTAGGTCGGCAAGCCGGCCTGCTCGGGGGTGATTCTGGCGCGTCGGGTGCTCAGGAACTCGCGGATCTCGGCCCGTACAGAGTCCCGGGGGCTGGGCTCCGGTGCGGTCATGTCGTCCACTGTACGAACGCTGGCGGTCCGGTGGGGGTCCCTGTCAGTGGCTCCCACGACAGGGACTGCCACAACTCCTCGTGCGCTGGTTCTCTGGTGGACGGCGCCTCATCCAGGGCGCAGACCGAATTCTTCACGAAAGTTCAGCAGCAATGACCGACCAGACCCAGACCACCGACACGATCCCTACCGCCGACGAGGTCACCCAGCCCACGTTGAAGACGGTTTGGTTGGTGACCGGAGCGGGCCGCGGCCTGGGCGTCGACATCGCCAAGGCCGCCCTGGCCGCGGGGCACTCGGTGGTCGCCAGTGCTCGCACCGTCGAGAGCATCACAGCTGCTCTGGGGCAGCACGACGACCTGTTGGCCGTCGCCCTCGACGTCACCGACCCGGGTGCCGCCGACGCCGCGGTCGCAGCGACCGTCGAGCGCTTCGGACACCTGGACGTCCTGGTCAACAACGCCGGCAGTTTCCAGGCCGGGTTCTTCGAGGAGATGAGCCCAGCGGCGTTCCGGTCCCAGATCGAGACCACGCTCTTCGGGCCGGTCAACGTCACTCGAGCGGCCCTCCCGCAGCTGCGGGCCCAACGCTCCGGACTGGTGATGACGATCTCCTCGACCGCTGGCATCGCCTCGACCGGTGACTTCCTGACCGCCTACGCAGCGTCCAAGTTCGGGGTGGAAGGGTTCATGGAAGCGCTGGCCTCCGAGATCGCCCCGTTCGGGATCCGCACCATGCTGGTCGAGCCCGGCTTCTTCCGCACCGAGCTCCTCACCCCGCAGTCCACCCAGTACGCGAAGCCCTCCATTGCGGACTACGCCGACCGCTCCGCGGCGACCATCGAGGCGTGGCAGGGCATGGACGGAAAGCAGGGCGGTGACCCGGCGAAGCTGGCCGCCGCCCTCGTGCAGTTGGCCGCGCTCAAGCAGCCACCAGCACGCTTCGCTGCTGGCGCCGACGCCGTGAGTCTCTTCGAGACCAAGGCCCAGACCCTCCTTGGCCAGGCCGACGCCCACCGAGAGCTGTCCTCCAGCCTGGCGCACGACGACGCCTGACGCTGGCTTCCGTGCCCGCTGCTTGCCCGATCGCGGATCTCAGACCCATGCAGCAGCAACGGGTCCGGGATGCGTTGGTCTTCATCGGCCGGCATCCCCGCAGCCTTCGGAGGATGCCGTTGCGCACCTTCATCCACGACGCCGCGGTCACACAGGCGCAGGCGTTGTCCACCGAGCAGATCGTCGCCGAGATCACCAACAGCATTGGGTCACGTCGACACAATCCCGGGATCGCTCCCCTGGAGACGCTGGCCGACATCCTTGTGCACAGCCAGGGGTAACCGCCAACGGCGGCCGCTGGCACACACCTTCCGAGACCGGGCCACGGTGTGCCAGCCAGCGCCTCAGCAGATGCGCCCTTAACACATCCTGGCGGATCAGGCATCGCCCGTCGGGCGGAGCTCCTTCGACTGCATTCGCATCGGTACACCGAGGCTGCCGGCGCTTACGCTCCACACGAAGTAAAGAAACGGTAAGGCGAAGGTAAAGGGAAGGCAAAGCGACGCAGCACGGAACCTCATTTGCTTGAAGGCCTCGTCGGCGGGCCGAACCGCATGGCCGGCGTTGCGCAGGTCACCACGACTGCCCCGGGACTGCAGGGGTCACCGGAAGCATTGACGAGTGTGGGGAACACATGGGCAGCAGGGGGCTTGTCGATTCCTCGCGCGGCGCGGCAAGGACTGACGCCGCTCTTGAGAAGCGCGAACCGCCGGGGCCTGAGCCACGCCGGCTGCAGTTCGCCGTCGCGCCGTCGCGCCCCACATCGGGGTCGTCGCGGACGCACAGTCCGCGCGTCGTCGCACTGGTGCCGGCCCACGACGAGGCGGGCACCATCGGCCGCACCCTCGCCGCGCTCGAGGCACAGACTCGTCCGCCGGATGCGGTAGTGGTGGTGGCCGACAACTGCACCGATGAGACCGCCACCATTGCCAAGGCTGCCGGAGTGGCCGTGGTCGAGACCGTCGACAACCGGCACAAGAAGGCTGGCGCCCTGAACCAGGTGCTCACCGAGCTGCTACCCCACCTCGAGGACAATGACGTGATCCTCATCCAGGACGCCGACTCGTTCCTCGACCCAGACTTCGTCGAGGGCGGCCTCCAAGCATTTGCCGCGCGGCGGGCCCTGGGTGCGGTGGGTGGGACCTTTCGCGGCCAGCGGCCCGATGGGCCGACCAGTGCTTCTGAGCGCTTCTTGGCCCACCTGCAGGACAACGAGTTCGCCCGCTATGCCCGGGACGTGCGGCGCCTTCGCGGGCGTTGCCTCGTGGTGACTGGCACGGCTGCCATGTTCAGGGTCGGAACCCTCCGACAGGTCAGCCGCGCCCGCCTCAGGGGTGTCCTGCCGCCCGGTGACGGCCGAGGCGGCGTCTACGACACGTCCGTGCTGACCGAGGACAACGAGCTGTCATTCGCGGTCCAGACGCTGGGGCTGCGTCTGTTCGCCCCTGCCACGATGACGCTGGTCACCGAGGTGATGCCGACCTGGCGCGCATTGTGGAGGCAGCGGCTGCGATGGAAGCGCGGAGCGCTGGAGAACTGCGCGCAGTACGGCGTGACCGCGGTCACGTGGCGCTATTGGGGCCGCCAGGTCCTCACGGGCGCGGGCGTGCTCGTCACCACGCTCTACCTCCTGACCGTTGTTCTTGCCCTCGTCACGGGCCGGTTCGGGGTCCACCCGTTCTGGGCTGCGCTTACCGGGGTGTTCTGTCTTGAGCGTTTCGTCACGCTGAAGGACAAGGGGTGGCGGCACCAGCTCACTGCCATCTTCATGTACGAGCTCCCTTACGAGCTCTTCCTCCAGGCAGCACACGCGAAGGCATACGCCGACGCGTTCTTACGAAGAGAAAGAAAATGGTGACTTTCATGTACAGCAACCCCACCCCCGTCATGGCCGCCGGCGCCGCTGGCGCCTTGGCCTTTACCGGCTCGAACGTGATGTGGTCGATCCTCGCGAGCTTCGCGCTCATCGCAGCGGGATCGGCGATCAACCGCATGCTTCCGCGTCGCGCCGACCGGTAGCCGAGAACCCGAGCTGCGGGCGAAACCCGATGTCAGCTCCCCTCCGGCCCAGTCCCGAGCGCCGCCTCAGAAGGTCCGCATGGTCGACATTGCCCCTCGCAGGCCAGTGAGGGCGGCCGTGGAGGACGCCGCCCGCCAGTCGCGTTCCTTGAGCACGTCGAACAGCACGACCGCGCGCACCGCGGGCATCCGCCCGACGGTGGTCGCAGCGTCCCGCCACCATGTCGCCTTGCTCGCCCCGGAGGGGGCGGTGACGCGTGTGCCATACGGACTCGCGGGGTCCGCGCAACCGACCTCGCAGATCCACACCGGTCGCGTGGGCGCCAGGGCCACCAGTCGCCCGTACTGGGCCGCATAGATGTCCGCGAAGGAACGCCAGCGCAGGGCACCGGCCGTCCCCCAGTTGTAGCCGTCCAGGCCGAGCACGTGGACGTACGAGGAACCGGGCCAGATCCGGCGGACGTCGGTGGTCTCGGCGTAGGTGTCGGTCGTCGGGTTGAATACCCACCTCACGTTCGTCACACCCTCGGCGCTGAATACGGAGACCAGGTTCCGCCAAGCTGCGATGAAGGCGGCGTAACCGCTGGCGTAACCGGCCACCGGCGCCGCTGTCGGCTGGAAGGGCTGCCAGTCCCCGTTCATCTCCGCCCATGGGCGAATTGCGACCGTGCGGCCGAAGGCCTTGACCCGCCGAGCAACTGCCGCTATCTCAGCCCGGGATGAGGAGGATGCCCAATAGGAATAGCTGCGGTAGTCCAAGTGCCAGGAGACCAGCAGGGTACCCCCCGTGGGGGTGAGCGCTGCCTCGACCGGACCGGGCCAGACGTCTCCCTGACCCCGGAAGACCGAGGCGATCGAGAGTGTCTGACCCAGCGTTCTACCGAGGGCCGGCAACCGCCCCGGGGTGGCGTCCATGCCGGCGGTGTATGCGCCGAACGAGACTCGTCCGGCTGCTGAGGCGACCGATGGCGTGACGGCTTGCAGCGCCAATGCGCCTGCGGCGGCCGAGCCAGCAAGAAGACTACGACGAGTGACCGTTGACGGCATGGCGCTCCTGTGCTGGCGGGGTGGCGACCCCAGCGTGACGCATCCAGCGAGGGCAAGTGGGGACCTGACGCGCTTTTTGACCGTGTCTTGGTTGAAAGAGAACCTGCACTTGAGCGCCGTGGCGGGCCTTGGCCTGCACGAGCCTTGGGGGCAGGGGTGGTCTCGCTCGATGGTTCGACACTTGCACGCGCGGCGGTTGACGGCGATTCCCTGGACGCCTACTTCGGCGACCCGCATGGCGGTAGTGTCATCACAGCCTCAGCGTGGGGCCCATGCCCTCTCGCCAGCGAGAGGAGATTGCTGGTCCAACCGTGGACACCAACTCACCCGCTACGCCTGCTGCTGGCTCGAGAACCTCGGCAGTCGCTGAGGTGCACAACTCAGCGGTCAACGAGGCCGCCGCCCTGCTAGGTGGTTGCGGCCAGGTGCACCTGCAGAGCGGACGCATGTGCGCATTGCAGAACGGCCACGACGGATCCTGTAACTTCACGGCTGCCGAAAACGTGGATGCTCTGCTGGCCGAGCACAGGGTCGCCGGAGACTGGTGACCCAAGGCTGCTATCCGCGCGACCAGGACGTCGTGGGCCCCAGCCGTTGATGCCGCAACTCCCGGTCGAAGGGCGGGGAGGGGAGCCTCATCTCCTCCGCGAATTGGCCATCCTCGACTTTTGAACGCGAATGGTGGCGCCACGCTGGCGCCAGGGACCAAGAGTTCGCGCAGCGGTGGGGCATGAGTGCCTCCGAGTACGACCGTCGCCCGATCGCGATTGCTATGCGTCCCGGCAGGTGACGGATTCGAACCTTCGCCGTGGCGGCAGCGCAGCCGAGTCACGGGAGCGCCGTGTGGCGTCGGCCTGCGTAGTTGGACTGGGCAACGGAAGACACCATCATCGACTCCTGGCGCCACGCTTGAGGACTGCTTGGGTCGTGACCACAGCGCCATGTGTGTGAAGGTCCGCGAGGGCCTGGGTATAGGCGCGGGTGAAGCGGTCGGCATCGGCCAGATCGCCGAATAGATCGCGGTCGCGGATGAACGCCAGGGCGTCGTCGCTCTGCCGCGCCGCTGCTGCGACGACTGTGTCCTTGCGACGGTCGACCACCTCGATGGCTTGTCCCTCCTCATCGACTCCCTCGGCGTATCGTGCCCAGGACGCCACGACGAGCGCGGAGACGTCGATGGCCCCATCGGTGCGTAGGTTCTCCTTGATGATGGGCACCAGCCATTTGGGGATGCGGTCACTGGAGTCTGCACACAGCCGGCTGAGCGGGTCGCGGATCTCTGGGTTGGCGAACCGGTCGACGAGCTGGCGCCGATAGGCGTCGAGGTTAACTCCCGGCACCGGCCGCAGGGTGGGGCTGGCCTCCGTCTCCATGAAGGTGGTCAGCAGCTGGGAGAAGAGCGGGTCCTGGCACACCTCATGGACGTACCTGTACCCCGCGAGATGGCCGAGGTAGCAGAGGGCTTGATGGCTGGCGTTGAGCAGCCGCAGTTTCATCAGCTCGTACGGGACCACGTCGTCGACGAGTTGGACCTCAGCGTTCTCGAGTGGCGGCCGACCCTGGGTGAAGCGGTCCTCGAGCACCCACTGGCTGAATGGCTCGCACACGACCGGCCACAGGTCGATCACTCCGAACTGGTCGGCCAGCCGGTCGATGTCGGCCTGCGTCGTGACGGGGGTGATGCGGTCGACCATGCTGTTCGGGAAGGCAACGTGCTCCTCCATCCAGTCCGCCAGGTCAGGGTCCTTCAGCCGGGCGAAGGCACAGATCACTCGGCGAGCAACGTCGCCGTTGTCGGGGAGGTTGTCGCAACTCATGACCGTGAAAGGCTCGAAGCCGCCGGCACGTCGCCGGGCCAGTGCCGCTGTGATGTAGCCGAAGACGGTGCGGGGCAAGGCGTTCGGCTCGAGGTCGCAGCGAGTGTCGGGGTCCTCTGCGTCGAACTCCCCTGTCTCCTGGTTGACCAGGTAGCCGCCCTCGGTGATGGTCATCGACACGATGCGGGTCCGTTCGTCGGCGAGCCGATCGACGACATACGCCCGGTCGTCCGGGGCGAAGATCACCTCCACGATCGAGCCGACGACGCGCGCGGCCCACTTTCCGTCGGAAGGCTTGACGACCAGCGTGTACAGGCCTCGTTGTGCGGCCAGGGTGCTGATGATGCGTCGGTCGTGAGGCAGCACGCCGACCCCGCAGATGCCCCATTCAAGCGCCTGGCCTCGGTTCATCAGGTTGTCGAGGTAGACCGCTTCGTGGGAGCGGTGGAACCCGCCAAGGCCGAAGTGGACGATCGAGGCCGTGACCTGCGACCGATCGTAGGTCGGCTTGGCGATCCACTCGGGGATCACCGGGAGCAGGGGTGCCGCAGCCGAAACACGGTGCTCGGTGCTGTGGCTGTGGGCCGCGATGCTCACGCGACCAGGGCTGGCGGTTCGCAGCCGTTGAGCGGCGGTATTCGGCGTGAAATGTAGCTGCTCGACGGCGGACTGGACGCGTAGGCGGGTGTGGGGCGCGACTCCGGGCTCGCCATTGACGACGCGCGAAACGGTCTTGATGCTCACGCCCGCGACCAGAGCAACGTCGCGCATGGTTGGCGGCGCCATCTCCATCATGACCGGGCCCTACTTGATCGCACCCATGGACAGCCCACGCACCAGCTGTTTCTGTGCGACCCAGCCGGCGAGAACGACAGGCAGCGCCGCGATGGTCGCGGCTGCGGAGAGGACCGCCAGGAACTGGCCGCGTCCGTCGACGAAGCTGCCGAGGAATGGGGGCGTTGTCCGGGCCGCGTTGCTGGTCAGGAGGGTGGCGAGGAAGTACTCGTTCCAGCTGAAGATGAAGCTGATCAGGGCGGCGGCGGCAACGCCGGGAAGCACCAGCGGCAGGACGACGCGCACGATCTCGCGGTAGAGGCCAGCCCCGTCGACGCGGGCCGCCTCGACGATCTCGAACGGCACCTCGAGGAAGAACGACCGCATCATCCACACCGTGACGGGCAGGTTCATCGCTCCGTAGACGACGGCCAGCATGTAGATGTTGTCGAGCAGGCCGAGGTTCTTGAGGATGATGTAGAGCGGCAGGACGACTGCAGCCATCGGCATGAAGCGGGTGGAGATGAAGAAGGACAGGGCTCCCTCGACGTTCTTCACCCGCCGAATGCTCAGCGCGTACGCAGCCGGGATCGCGAGCACGACAGCGATGATCGTCGCGGTGACCGATGCGGTGAGGGAGTTGAGCAGGTAGCCCTTCATCCCGCGGTCCATGGCGAGCTGGTAGCCGGTGGTGACCGGGCTGAAGAAGACCTTGGGGTTGATCGAGGAGGCGATGGACTCGGGCTTGAAGCCGTTGATGATCATCCAGAAGACAGGGAAGAAGAAGACCAGCACGAGCACCCACGTGAGTGCGGTGACGAGGCTTCCCCGGACGGTGCGTGTCATCGACTTCCTCCAGCCATGAAGACCTTGAACAGGGTGCGGAGCGCTATCGTCGCCACGATGATCGTGAGCACGACGGTGATGACGCCGTATGCCGCGGCCTGGCCGACGTCGAGTCCGATGAAGGCGCGTTCGTAGAGCAGGTAGGCGAGCGTCTTTGTCCCGCCCGTGCCCTTGGTCAGGATCGCGATAGGGTCGAAGACCTGGATGATGATGACCGCGCCCAGCAGGACGCCGATCTCCACGTACATCCGCAAGTGCGGCAACGTGATCCAGGTGAAGGTGCGCCAGGGTCCGGCGCCGTCGACCTGGGCCGCCTCCAGGATGCCGCGGTCCTGACCCTGTAGCCCGGCCAGCAGGATGAGCATCATGAACGGCGTGAACTGCCACGTCAGCACGATGACCACGGCCAGGAGCGGGTGCTCGGTGCTCCAGGAGACGACCGGCAGGTGAAGGGTCCGCGAGAGCCAGTTGAGCATGCCGATGTTTGTGTCGAACATCGAGTACTTCCAGATCAGCGCCGAGGCTGCGGGCATGATCAGGAAGGGCGTGATCATGAGCGTGCGCGCCAGCGCTCGCCCACGGAACTGACGGTCGAGCAGGAGCGCGAACATCAGGCCGAACAGGAGCGAAGACACCACAGCCGACGCGGTGATGACGACAGTCGCGATGATGGATGGCCACAGGTCACCGGACGACAGCGCGGTCCCGTAGTTCTTGAACCAGGTGAGACCCCGGTCATTGGGGTAGAGCAGGTTCCATTTGATCGCCGAGTAGCCGACGGTGGTGAGGAACGGGATCTGGGTCAACAGGATGAGGAACAGCACAGCTGGCAGCAACAGCCACCGTGCGGTCCACACCTCCTTGGAGGTGGTCTTGACCCGTCGTTTGTCGGTCGCGGTCTGCGCGACGACTGTGTCGAGCTCGGTGACAGCCATGAGGGAACTCCCCGTAGTCGTGGGGTGGGGTGGACGGCTTGGGTGGGCGAGTGCCGGGGTCGAGCGCGAGAGTCGCGACCCCGGCACCCTGTCCGTTCCATCCGTGCGAGACGGGACGGACGGCCTGCGGGAGAACCGGGCGGGCACTACTTGTGTGCGTCGCCCGCCTTCTTGGCGACGCTCTGGCACTTGCCAAGGGCGTCGTCGACGGTGCCGCGGTTGGCGAGATAGTCGGCGATCAGCTGGGCGCACTGGTTGCCGACGTCCTGGAACTCGGGGATGGACACGTACTGGATGCCGACCCAGGGCTGCGGGTTCACGCCCGGCTGCTTGGGATTCACGGACTTCATGACATCCAAGGTGATTGGCGCGTAGGCCGCGGCGGCCCTCTTGTACTCCGGGAGGTCGTAGGTCGACTGGCGGGCACCGGGCGGGACCAGCGACCAGCCGAGCTTCTCACCGACGAGCTTGTGGTAGTCCTTGCTCGTCGCCCACTTCACGAAGTCGATCGCGGCGTCCTTGTTCTTCGTCGTCGCCGGGATCGCGAGGTTCCAGCTCCACAGCCAGCCGGACTCCTTGGTCTTGTCGACCGGCATGTGGGCATAACCCATCTTGCCCTTGACCGGGGAGTCGTCCGCCTCGAGCATCGAGGCAGCCACGGAGGCGTCGGCCCACATGGCCGCCTTGCCCTCCTTGAGTGCGGTCAGGCACTCGTTGAAGGAGTAGGAGACCGGGTCCTTCTCGCCCGAGGTGTCGAGCAGCGTCTTGTAGAACGTGACCGCCTGCTTCCACTGTGCCGAGTTGACGGTGGCATTCCAGCTGTTGTCGTACCAGTTGCCACCGAAGGTCTGCACCACCGTGGTCAGGGGCGCGAACAGGTCACCCCATCCGGGCTTGCCGCGCATGCAGATCCCCGCCATCGACGAGGAGTTGACCTTCTTCGCAGCGTCCGCGACCTGCTGCCAGGTCGGGTTCGCGGAGAGCGTGACACCGGCCTTGTCGAGGACTTCCTTGTTGTACATGAGGATCGACGACTCGCCGTAGAACGGGACGGCATACTGCTTGCCGTTGTTGGAGATCGCCTCGCGCACCGGGGCGAGCAGGTCATTGACGTCGTAGTTCGCGTCCGACTTCAGCGGCTCGGTGAGGTCCACGAGCCAGCCGTTCGCGCCCCACTGGGGCGTCTCGTAGGCACCGATGGTGACGATGTCGTACTGGCCGGCCTTGCTCGCGACATCGGCAGTGACCGCCGCGCGCAGGTCGCCCTCCTCCATGACCTGGAAGTTGATCTTGGTTCCGGCGTGCGCCTTCTCGTACTCCCCCTTGAGCTTCTCCATGTCCTTCATCTGGCCGTTGTTCACGGTGGCCAGGTTGAGAGTGACGTTCTTGCCGTCGCCTCCGCCGCCACCACTGGACACGTTGCCCGACGAGCAGGCCGCCATGGCGAGCGCGGCTGCCACCACGCCCGCACCGGCGGTCAGGGCGCGCTTCGAACAGAGCATGCCTAACTCCTTTGGTAGGTGAGCCTTTGGAATTCGAGCTCCCGCCGTCCGCAGGGGACGAGGTGGGCTCACCTGGTCCTGGCCGCGGTGCCGGGATGACCACAGCGTGGGCGCGACGGATGCGACCGGACAATGACGCCTCCACCAGTCTTTCGATACTTTCCCGCCGCGCTCATCTGAGCAGGCCACTTCACGCCTGAGCATTCGTGCGGCAGACTGGAGTTCGATCCGCTCTTTGCCCCGGGGACACAGCAGGTGGAGGTGAGGACTTCGTATCAGTCAACGGGCACACCCCGGCGCCACCTCAAGGGCTTCCCCTCCACCGAGATCAGTGAGCTCCCGGCCGCGCACCGCCTCAACAGCCCCTACCCACCTGCTCCCAGGCGTGAGGTGATCCCGCCTCACCCGCAGCACGCCTTTCGCGCGCTCACCCACGACTTTCCAAGCGAGATCTGCGGTTGGGGCGCCCACCCGGAGTACGAGATCCACCTCATCACCAAGACCCATGGCAGCTTCATCGCCGGCGACCACGTCGGCACGTTCGCCCCGGGCCACGTCAGCATCATGGGCCCGTCACTGCCGCACGACTGGGTCAGCGACCTCCCTCCAGGACAGGTCGCAGTCGACCGCGACGCGGTCATCCAGTTCACCGACGAGTGGATCCGCGAATGCATGCGGCTCATTCCCGACCTGCAGGAGATCGACCACGTCCTGGCCGAGTCTGCAAGGGGCGTCGTCTTCTCTGGCGCCACCGCATGGCGGGCCGCCGAGAACATCCTCGAGGTGGTCCGCAGCGACGGCGCGGAGCAGGTCGCCAGCCTGTTCCGCCTGCTGTCGATCTTCGCCCGCGCGCCGCGCGACGAGCGTGACGTCGTGGCCAGTGAGTGGCTCGGTCGCCCCACTGACCCCAACTCGCTCAACGCCGTCGAGGCGGGGCTGGCCTACATCTTCGAGAACCTCACGGACGACATCCGACTGTCGGTGGCGGCCCGGCTCGCCTACATGTCGGAGCCGACCTTCTCCAAATACTTCCGCAGCGCCACCGGCATGACGTTCAGCAGCATGGTCAAGAAGCTGCGGATCGCGCACGCACGTCGGCTTCTCGATACCACGAACTCATCCATCGCCCAGGTCGCGGAGATGAGCGGCTACCGCAACATGGCCAACTTCAACCGCCAGTTCCTCGCCGAGGTCGGTGCCACGCCCACCGCATACCGCAAGCTCGAGTCATCGCAGAAGCCGAAGGCGGAGCTCTTCAGCCTGGGCCTTCGCGCACGCGCCGCAGCCAGCGCGCACGGTTGACCGACCATAGGCAAGAAACGATCGAAAGTCGCGCACTTCCTATCAGTGCTCGCATGGCCGGGTCCGACTGCAGGGCATCTGTGGCTGGCACCAAGGGGTGGTCGATCAGATCCAACACGCCGCGAACGTCGATCAGCTGGCGCCAACCTCGGTGCGGATGCTGCTGCTGGCGTCCTGGGCGGGTGGCGCGGCGAGGAGCGTCAGTGCTGCCTGCTTGGCGTGGTCGAGGGGGCTGAGGTGCCCGCTCACCCGAGCGAGCAGGAGCGCACCTTCAACGAGGGCGAGGGCTGATGAGGCTGCCGTCGACAGCGACTTCTCGGGCCAACCGTCCGCGCGCAGTCGCGCCGCAATCAAAGCCGACCCCACGTAGCGCTGCTGCCGCTCGATGCTTGTCGAAGCAAGTAGGGTGCTCGGGTGGCCAAGGTCGAACCGCTGAACGCAACCGAAGAGGCCTTCTGGCGGGCCCTCATGCGGATCGTCCTTTCGCTGCCGCGTCGCCTTGACGCCGACCTCGTGCGGACGGCCGGCATCACGGCCAACGAGTACACCACGCTCATGTGCCTGTCGGAAGCTCCCAAACGCGAGCTCCGGATGAACGACCTCGCCAGCGCTGCGGCTCTGTCGGCCAGCCGGATGACCCGCCTTGTCGATGCCCTCCAGACCCGCGGCCTGGTCACGAAGCGGACCTGCGCAGATGACGCTCGAGGCACTGTCGCGAAGCTCACGCCGGAGGGACTGTCGCGGCTGAGGAAGGCGTGGCCGGTCCACCTGGCGAGCGTCCGCGACCGGGTGTTCGACCACATCGACCCCCGCACCGTGACTGATGCGGCGCAGGCGCTTTCTGAGATCGCCAAACAGCTCGAGACTGGTCGCTGACCGACTCGAATCACCATGTCTCTCAGTTACTTCCAGACATTTGCTTGCCAAAGCAAATTGTCTGGCGTAGCGTCGAAGACATTCCCGAAGACGCGCCTCCAGCGGGCTCGTCTCAGGCGAGGGCGGCAGCGATGAGGGCTCACAGCACGCATCGTCGCCAGCCCGTCCCTGACACCAAACCCAGGAGATGACCATGTCTCGTATCGCCGTCATCCTCGGAAGCACCCGACCCGGCCGCCGCGGCGAGCAAGTGGCCCGATGGGTGATGGACCGGGCCCGACAACGCACCGACGCGGAGTTCGAGCTCATCGACCTGATCGACCACCCGCTCCCCCACCTGGACGAGCCGCTGCCACCCAACATGGGCCAGTACCAGAACCCGCACACCCAGGACTGGGCGGCCACCATCGGCCGGTTCGACGGGTTCGTCTTCGTCACGCCGGAGTACAACCACTCCACCTCCGGGGTGCTGAAGAACGCCATCGACTACGTGTATGCCGAGTGGAACAACAAGGCGATGGGCGTGGTCTCCTACGGTGCCACCGGTGGCACCCGGGCTGCCGAGCACCTGCGGCTCATCGCGGGCGAGCTGCAGATGGCCGACGTCCGCACCAACGTCGCGCTGTCCCTGTTCACCGACTTCAAGGACTTCACGGAACTGACTCCCGTCGCCCACCAGGCCCAGGCCCTCGACACTCTGCTGGACCAGGTTGTCGCCTGGAGCCAAGCACTCGCCCCCTTGCGCCAGCTCGCCACCCAGGCCGCCTGACGGGACCAACATCCCAACCCACGAAACCAAGCGGCCCGAGCGGCAGCATGGGACCACCATGACGTCCAGTGCTCAGGGCAGCGAGCCCCTACCCTCGCCGGGCGCGGCGAGGCGCAGCCTGGGCACTAACCGAGTGAACCCGATCGGCTACGGGGCCATGCGCCTGACCGGGCCCGGCATCTTCGGGCCACCATCAGACCCCGACGACGCCGTGCGCCTGCTCCGGGAAGCCGTTGACGCCGGCGTCGACCACATCGACACCGCCGAGTACTACGGTCCGCAGGTCGTGAACAGGCTCATCCGCGCGGCGCTCCACCCCTACCCACCCAGCCTGGTCCTGGTCAGCAAGGTCGGCGCCAGACGCGACGACCACGGTGGCATCTTCCGTGACGACGCCCCGGCCCAGCTGCGCCAAGGCATCGTCGAGAACCTGAGAACACTGGGTGTCGACTCCCTCCCGGTGGTCAACCTGCGCCTCATGGGGGGCTCAGGTCCCGACGCGTTCTTCGACGACCAGCTTGCCGCCATGGTGGCCGCCCGCGACGACGGGATCATCGGCGCCGTCGGCCTCAGCAACATCACTCTCGCGCACCTGCTCCATGCCCTCCAGCACACGGACATCGCGTGCGTGCAGAACGCCTACCATCCCACGGACCGCCGCTCGCAACCGGTGCTCGAGGAGTGCGCCCGCCGCGGCATCGCGTTCGTCCCGTTCTCACCGCTCGGGTCTGGCGCCACCGGCACGGGATCCCCCCTGGAGTCGCCGGCGGTTGTGCGAGTCGCAGCCCAGCTCGGATGCTCCCCGGTCCAGGTGGCGCTGGCGTGGGCCCTCGACGCCGCGCCAAACGTCTTGTTGATCCCGGGGACCGCATCTCGCGCGCACCTTCGAGAAAACCTCGACGCAGCCGCCGTTCGCCTCGACGACCAGGCGCTGCTCGCGCTGTCCGTGGCTGACGGTCCACGAGCGAGGGGATCTGAGTGGCGCCCGTGATGATCGCTCAGGTCGTCGGCACGACCTCGATGAGGACTTTGCCGACGACTGCGTTCTCGACGGCGCTGTGTGCCGCCGCCGTGTCCTCCAACGCGAACCAGTGCAGTGGCATGCCCGCCTTCTCCCCGACCCGCAAGGCCCCATCCTCGAGAGCTGCACGCACGCCTGCGATGGCGTTGGCCTTGGCCTGCTCCGAGACGGTGTAGACAAGGACGCCTTGCCAGCGCAGATTCTTGGTCATGGCCTCCCGGATGGGAATGCGGACATCGGTGCCGTCGTCCGCGTAGAAGGCGATGCTCGCGTTCGGTGCGGCAACCGCGTGGTTCAGAACGGCGTTGTTTTCCGGTGCCACCTCGACGAAGAGGTCGACTCCCTCGGGCGCAAGGGCGCGAACCAGCTCGACCGCGTCGCCGCTGCGGTAGTTGACCACGTGGTCGGCGCCGGCTGCCGAGGCCAGCGAGGCCTTGGCGGGACCGCTCACGGTCGTGATCACCCGCGCGCCGGCCCAGCGGGCGAGCTGGATGGCGGCATTGCCCACCGCTCCCGCGCCGCCTGCGACGAGCACCGTCTTGCCGGACAGGGCGCCCGGGGCAAGACGCTCTGGGCCACCTTCGGCCACTGTGAGGGCGCGGTGCGCGGTCACCGCCGGGATACCCAGCGATGCGCCGAGTGCGAAAGAAGCGCTCTCCGGTAGGGGCACGCACTGTCTCCCGGGCAACACGGCATACTCCTGCGCGGTGCCGCCGGGACGCTGCCACGCGGCCTCCCAGATCCAGACCCGCTGACCGAGCCTCGACGGTGGCGCCCCTGGGCCCACCGCGTCGATGACCCCGGCGCCGTCCTGGTTGGGCACCTGTTCGACGATCCCGGGAGGAGGCCCGGTGGCGCGTCGCTTCCAGTCGGTGGGGTTGACGCCGGAGACGTGAAGCTTCACGCGGACCTCGTCCTGTCCCGGCTCGGGGATGGGCCTCTCGACCAGGTGGAGGACATCGGGGCCGCCGGCTGAGGTGTAGACGATCGCTTTCATGACATCTGCCTTCCGGGTCTGGGTCGTCCCCGTCGCGGGCCGGCCTTCGAACACTAATGGCGCGGCCAATCACCCGGCGGCAGGCGCCGCCAGCGGTCCAGGAAAACGGCGGACTCGCCTCGCGCACCTGACGCCGCCGGCATCCACACCCACCTGCCAAAGCCTTGACAGGTCGCGCATATCCCGGGCCGCCACTGTTTGGCCAATGGCCACCACCGACCACCAACCACCGCGAACAAGGAGCACCACGATGAGCACCAACAGAATCCTCACCGGCGTCGCAGCAATCGTGGCCGCCGCTGGCCTCCTGGGCACCGGCGCCGCACTGTCCAACGCCGCCTCCACCGGCCCCTCGACGACCTCGAGCACCACCGCCTCCGGCACCACTCAGGACGGGTCGGCCAACCCCAACAACGACACGGCCATCACCGGCACCGAGCTCGCCAACGTCACCGCCGCAGTGAAGGCCAAGGACTCCGCTGTCACCGTGACCTCGGCCCGCAAGGACGCCGACGGCTCCTACGACGTCTTCGGGACCAAGGCCGGCGCCAACGTCCGGTTCGAGGTCAGCAAGGACCTCAAGACCATCACCGCCGGCGGCGGTGGTGGCGGACACCACGGGGGTGGCGGCAACGACACCCCCGTCACCGGCGCTGCGTTGGCCAAGGTCACCGCCGCGGTCAGGGCCAAGGACTCCGCCGTGACCGTCACGTCCGCACGCACGGACCCCGACGGCTCCTACGACGTCTTCGGCACCAAGGCCGGCGCCACCGTCCGGTTCGAGGTCAGCAAGGACCTCAAGACCATCACCGCCGACACCGGCGGCCAGCAGGGCTGACGCCCAACCTCGCCCGGAACTCGCGGGTGCCCCGGCCCGCGGTCGCGGCCCGGGGCACCCGCCGAAGCTAGCTGGTTGCCCTGGCGGCGTCCTGGATCAGGTCAGCGACAGCCTTGGGGTGGCTGATCATCACGACGTGAGACGCGGTGGGGACTTCGACGACCTTGCGGGCGTTCGCACGGCTGTACATGAAGCGCTCGGTCTGGGGCGGGATCGCCTTGTCCTGACCGGCGACCAACCCCCACGACGGGATCGTCCGCCAGGCCGCGGCCTGCGTCGGGTAGACGAAGGAGGCGGCATCGAACGGCCGCTGAGTGGCCTGCAGGACTCGGAACGCAGCTTTGGGTATGTCGGCTGCGAAAGCCGCCTGCCCGTCCTTGCTGAGGTAGAGGTCGGTTCCGGTGGTGCCGTCCGGCTTCGTGTAGGGGACCGCCACACTGACCGGTCCGACGATGCTGCCCGGGAACTTGGTGATGAGCTCCCCCTGTGTCTCGCCCACGTCGGGCACGAATGCTGCGATGTAGACCAACGCTTTGACGTTGCTCTTTCCGGCAGCGGCGTTGGTGATGACAGTTCCACCCATGGAGTGTGCGACCAACACGATCGGCCCACTGATGGAATCAAGCAGGCTGGCGATGTAGGGCGCGTCGGTGGGGATTCCCCTCAGCGGGTTCGACCCTGCGATCGTGGAGTAACCCTCTTCCTGCAACTCCTGGATGACTTTGTTCCAGCAGGACGAGTCGGCGTAGCCGCCGTGCACCAACACGATGGTCGGCTTGACGGTCGGCGCCCGGTTGGACGCGCGGCGAGTGGTTGCGGCTGCCGCCTCCGCCCCGAGCGGCGTGGCCATCAGTGCGGCTGACCCGGCCAGCGCCGCGCCGGTCGACAACACCTGTCGGCGAGAGATATTCGTACTCATCGTGATCTCCTCGTTTTCGCTAGCAGGGTCGTCGGTCACGCGGCGGCCTTGATGGCCAGGACGGCCTGCCGAATGAGGTCGGCGACGGCCTCCGGGTGGGACACGTACACCGAGTGGCTCCCGGGAACCTCGGCGACTTTGGCGCCGGCGCGTTCGGCCATGGCGTGCTGCGCGGGCGGCGGGATCATCCGGTCGTCGGAGGCGACGAGGTACCAGCTGGGCTTGACCCGCCAGCCGGGCTCGCTGACGGTGCCGCCGAGCGCCTCGACCCCCCAAGGGACTTGGGCATGGGCCATGAAGGCTGCCTGCTCGGCCGGCAGGTCGCCGGCAAACGAGTCGGCGAACTTGTCCTTGTCGAGGAACAGGTAGCCGTCGCGCGGGGGCAGGATGGGCGGAACAGGCGCGCCGGGAGGCGGGTCGGCGATGAGCGTGTTGACAGACTCTCCCTTGTCCGGGGCGAAGGCCGCGATGTACACGAGCGCCTTGACGCGTTCGTCGGTGCCGGTCTCGGTGATGACGACGCCGCCGTAGGAGTGGCCGACGAGGATGGCCGGGCCGTCCAGGTCGTCCAGGACCTGCTTCGTCGCCGCGACGTCACCCTCGAGGGACAGGGTCGGATTCTGGACGACGGCTACCGGGTAGCCGTCCTTGCTGAGGGCGTCGTACACGCCCTGCCATCCGGAGCCGTCCACGAAACCTCCGTGGACCAGGACGATGTGGGGAATCTGCGAGCTGTCCATGACGAGTCCCTTGCTGTGTGGGGGTTGGTGTCATGGACCGTAGGAGCGCGCGCCTCACGGCCGCTTGCGTCATGTGACTTGACTTGTGACTCGACACGGTTCGTGATGAGGACCTCAGGTATGTGACCTGCCCTCGGGTTGCCCCGCGTCTTCGTCGACTCGCTCGAGGGCGTCCCGAAGGGCGGCACGGCTGGTGATGCCGAGCTTGGGGAACAGTCGGTGGAGGTGTCCACTGACGGTGCGGTGCGAGAGGAAGAGCTTCTCGCCAATCTGTTTGTTGGTCAGCCCGGCGGCGGCCAGCTCGGCGATTTCGTGCTCCTGCGGCGTGATGCTTGGCAGTGAGGCCACCGCGGGCTTTCCCCTGGACGGCCCGGCATACCCACCTTGAGCCCGGCGGCCAGTGGCGCGCAGCTCGGCGTTCGCTCTCGCCAGCCACGGCGTGGCGCCGAGTCGCTGAAAGATCTCGGCAGCCTGCTCGAGCTGGTCGGCGGCCTGCCCTGTACGCCGCAGCCGCCGTAAGCGCTCGCCGTACGCGAGCCGGACTCGCGACAGGTAGAACGGCCACTGGTCAACGCCGACGGTGGACACGGCTTCGTCGAAGAGCACGGGCGCGTTGTGGTCAGTCGCGACCATGGCGCTGGCTGCCCGGGTCAGCATGCCCAGCCGAGGAGAGAGTTCCGCGACACCAGCCTCTTGCAGCATGGCCACGTGGGCCTGCGCCTCGGGGAGGCGCCCGGTGCGGACACAGCTCTCCACCAGGTCCATGAGAACCCAGAGGGCGAACTGTGCGTGTGACGCGAGCTCGCCGGGTTGACTGATCCTGCTGGACCCGCGGTATGCCGCCTCGAAGTCTCCTCGTCCCAGCGCATCGACCGATCGTGCATGGGCTTCCATCTGGGCGGCCAGGCCAGCACCCCTGGGTGTCCCCCAGGCGACCAGAGCCCCGATGGTCTCGTCCAGAGCAGCGGCATCTCCTCGCGCGGCGGCCACGGCGGCGTGGACGTGTCGGGCTGACACGGCGAACAGGGGAAAGCCGTGTCCCTCACTGAGCTGGATGACCTCGTCGGCGCGTTGCACCGCGTCGTCCCAGCGTCCTGTCCAGTAGGAGTCGAACGCGAGCAGCACCTGTGCCTGGATGACGAGACCGGCGGCGCCACTGTCGCGTCCGACCTGGGCGACTCGCTGGAGGGCCGGACGAACCTGCCCCAGTCGGTCCACGACGTTTGCGACGAAACCGACCTGCAGGGTCACCGTCGGGTCACTCTCGAAAGCCAGGTCGGCCACCGCCATGTCGAGGTTCTCCACTCCCTGGCGCGTCGTACGAGCCGGGTCGGCGAAGGTCTGGCTGACCAATCGGAGACTCGGCGGAACATGGGGTTCCAGACGCTGCAGCGCCCGGTAGAAGGGCTCCCACAGGTCTGCGCGTGCGCCGAAGAAGCAGACCATGGTGAGCGTGCTGAGCGCGTGCGCCAGGGCCATGTCGCTGGCTCCCTTGCTGGTCTCGATGGCTCCGACCAGCAACCGGTGCGCCGTTTCCACCTCACCGTCGCCGTTCACCAGGACGAAGGCAGCCGTCGCCGCCGCCTGGAGCGTGTCGTCGAGCTGAGGGTCCGCATTGTGCGCGTCTGCAAGGAGGCGTGCGGCATTCTGCACCTGACCGGAAATGCCAATCCCCGCGTATGCCGCCTCGGCGAAGCGTCGCCCACGGTCCGGCCCCGCGGGCGAAAGTTCAGCGGCCCGAGTCAATGCGTCGACCGCACCCACCCCGTCTCCCCGAGCAAGGCTGCGATGCGCCACCGCCTCAAGCAGAGCCGCCACACTCTCATCCGCGCCGACTGACGCCCGCGCAAGGTGCCACGCCTGCATGTCCGGACGGTCGGACGTGTGCGCCGCCAGTGAACGATGGGCTGAACGCCTCTGTTCGCTGTTCGCCATCTCGACCACCGCCGAGCGGGTCAGGGGATGCCGAAAGGCCAGCTTCCCTCCTGCAGTGTCCACGGACACGACGTGGATCCGCTCGGCGGGCACGAGGTCCTTGAGTCCGGCTGACGGCTCCGCCTCGCGTGCAGCTGCGCTCAGCACCGCCAGCTCCCCGGAGCCGTCCAGCGCAGCGAGGAGAAGAACGGTCCTGGTCGACTCGGGTAGGTCAAGGACGCGGCTGGCAAACAGGTCCTGCAAGCGTTGCGTCAGCGGCAGAACTGATGGGAGGTTGCCGGCGCGCTGTGACGAGCTGAGAGCAGCGGGAAGCTCCAGCAGGGCCAGCGGGTTACCGGCGGCATCAGCCAGGAGCCGCTGACGAGTCTGCGGAGCAAGCGCGGGGTAGTGCGCGTGCAACAACTCCAACGCGGCCTCGTCGGTCAACGGCCCGACGGACAGCGTCGGCAACCCGGCCCGGTCAAAGAAGCTCTCCTCCGTCGGGCGCGCTGCCGCAAGCAGTCCCACCTGACTTCCGGCGAGGCGTCGCGCCACGAAGGCCAACACGATCGAGCTCGAGCGGTCGAACCACGGGACGTCATCCGCCATGACCAGCAATGGCTGGTTTTGGGACTCTTGTCGAACCAGAGCCAGTGCCGCGGCACAGACAGAGAGCTGGTCCGGGGACCCGCCACCACCCATTCCGAGAGCGGAGGCAAGGACTTCGGAAGACTTCGTGTCGAGCCGGTCCAGGGTCGGGAACAGCGGACTCAGGACCTGATGCAGCCCGGCGTAGCTGACGTCTGCTTCGAACTGGACCCCGCTCGATCGGATGACGCGGCCCCCGGCTGTGGTCCACCGCCTGTCCGCAGCCGCGAGGAGTTCGGTCTTGCCAATGCCCGGGTCCCCAGTCACCAGTAGCGCGGCGCCCCCGCCGCGGGCTTGGGTGATGAAGGCCTCGAGGGCCTGCATCTCCAGGCTGCGCCCGCTGAGGAGGTTCATGATCACCGTTTCCCGAGGAGGCCGTTGAGGGACGTTGCTGCCCTGCCGGAGGGCAACTCCTTGGCTGTGGCACTTGGCCTGTCCCTACCCCGCAACTCCACTCATCCGGACCTGCCCCCGCAGCGCTCGATGGTCCTACCAGTAGAGCGCAACCGGCCAGTCCCGGCTAGATCGAATCGGCGGCCACCACATCGAAGGCAGTCCGTCGAAACCCGCCGAGACGGGCCGATCAGGCGTCGAACCGCTTCCGGATGGGGCCGAGGAAGGTCTCGCCGGCGGCCGTGGTGGCACCGGCTGGCAGGGCGATGGTGACGTCCCAGGTGGGCGCGTCCGAAGGCAGCGGGAGGGCGACCAGCTTGCCGGCCTTCTTCCGTGCGATGTGCTGGGGGACGATGGCGATGCCGAGGCCGTGTTCGACGAGGTCGAGCAGCGTGTGGACGTCGTTGACCTCGGACGCGATTCGCCGCGCCACCCCGGCCGCGACGAAGGCCCGGTCGGTGACCTGACGAGAGCCCCAGTCGGTGTTGAAATCGACGAACGGTTCGCAACCCAAAGCCTTCCAGCCGACGCGCTTGGCGTGGGTCAGGCCATTCTCTGGCCGGCAGACCAGCGTCATCGGCTCGCTCGCGAGCCGCTCGAACCTCACGTCGTCCGGGGCGCCGGGCGACCCCGCGACGAAGGCGATGTCGAGCCGGCCGGTGTGGACCTCGTCGACCAGTCTGGCCGACCCGGCCTGCTGGACGACGAGCTCGACGCCCGGGTGCTCGATATGGAACTCCGCGAGTTCCCGCGGCACGTCGACCGCGCCAAGGCACTGCTCGGTCCCGACCCGCAGTCGGCCTCGTCGCAGGCCCTGGACGGCCGCGACCGCATCCCGGGCCGCCACGACGCTCGCGAGGGTCCGTCGGGACTCCTCCAACAGCGCCTGTCCCGCGTCGGTCAGCTCGACCCTGCGCGTGTTGCGATCGAACAGCTCCGCGTCGAGCTCGCGCTCCAGGGCTCTGATCGAGGCTGAGAGCCCGGACTGGGAGATGAACAACCGCTCGGAGGCGCGGGTGAAGTGCCTTTCCTCGGCCACCGTGACGAAATGCTCGAGCTGTCGCAGGTCCATGATCCAGAAGTCTAAGTGGATGCTGCCAGCAGTTTCTACTGTTGGACATGTCAATCCGAGACGGGGACTCTTGAGGACATCAGCAATCCGCCCATCAAGAACGGAACGTCCCATGCACGACCCTGAGCCCCTGACTCACGTCCCCCAGCCCCTGACCGTCGAGGAGTCCAGCCGCCTGGCCGTCACCGCCACCGTCACCGACCTCGAGTACTGGGCGCGCGGCGTCGCCGTCGACGGACGTCTCGAGCTGCTCGACCTCCTGCGCGTCTTCGACGCGGTCCGCGCCAGCAGCGTCCCCCAGAGCGCCGGCCAGCCCACCTCACTCGCCATCCTCGCCAGCTGAACCCCCCCCATTCACCTACCCCCACCACAGGAGCCACCACCCATGCACCTTCGCACCATCGGCGACACCAAGGTCAGCGCCATCGGCCTCGGCGGCATGCCCATGTCCATCGAGGGACGACCCGACAGGTCCCGTTCCATCGCCACCATCCATGCCGCCCTCGACGCGGGCATAACCCTCATCGACACCGCCGACGCCTACCACCTCGATGAGAGCGACATCGGCCACAACGAGACCCTCATCGCCGACGCGCTGGACTCCTACGGGAGCGACACCTCCGACGTCCTCGTCGCCACCAAGGGCGGACACCTGCGCCCCGGCGGCGGGGCCTGGACCGTGGACGGTTCCCCCGCACACCTCAAGGCAGCGTGCGATGCATCCCTCCGCCGCCTCAGGGTCGAGGCCATCGGGCTCTACCAGTTCCACCGACCCGACCCCACCGTCCCCTACGAGGACTCGGTCGGCGCCATCGCCGACCTGCTCGACGCGGGCAAGATCCGCATGGCCGGTATCTCCAACGCCAACCCTGACCAGATCCGCACCGCTCAGACCATCCTCGGTGGGCGGCTCGTGTCGGTCCAGAACCAGTTCTCGCCCGCATTCCGGTCCAGCGAGCCCGAGCTCCAACTCTGCGACGAGCTGGGAATTGCCTTCCTGCCGTGGAGCCCGCTGGGAGGCATCAAGAGCGCCGCCGACCTCGGCAGCGCCTTCTCCCCATTTGCACAGGTCGCCGAGGAGGTCGGCGCCACCCCGCAGCAGGTCACCCTCGCCTGGATGCTCGCCAAGTCGCCGGTGGTCATCCCGATCCCCGGGTCCAGCCGGCCCCAAACCATCCACGCCTCCGCCTCAGCGGTCGAGATTCAGCTCACGCCGGAGCAGATCAGCCGGCTCGACTGCTCCTGAATGACCTGCCGGGCGCGGCGGCCCGGCGCCCTACGGACGACACACCTGCGCAGCGTGGGCTCGGCCCGCGATTGCCCCCGCCACGCCTCACTCGTTGCGCCTCTTCGCGGCCCCTGCCAGCCGACCATGATCGAGTCAGGTCGCCTGCGCCAGGGCGGCAGCGATGACTTCAGCGGTCTGTTGCGGAGCCTCGTCCGGGAGGAGGAACACCGCACCAGGGATGGTCACCAGGGTCACGTGCGCAGCCGCCTGGAGGGTGGCGCGCTCGGCATCGGTGAGGCCACCGTCCCCCTTCTCGGCGTGAACCACCCACGCCGGTATGCCGGACGCGGCCAGCCTGGTGGCGTAGTCGTTGTCCGCGGCGATGTAGTCGAGGTACTCGCGGCTGGTCCGGACCGAGTCTCCGGCCTTGTTCTGCTTGAGGTCCTCGATCAGCTCTCGCTTGTGTGGCTGGGGTGTCTTGGCAGACCTGGCCAGGAGGGGCAGGAGCCGGAGCATGGTGGCCATTGGCCAGCTGCCCACCTTCTGCGATGTCCGGACGACGGCGCGGAAGAACCTGGCCTCGTCCTCAGTTGTCAGGCTGATGCCGAGGAGGACGACCGGGCCGCGGAAGTGACCGGACAGGTACGCCTCCAGCGCGACCGTGGCGCCGTGGGAGAAGCCGACGATCACGTCACAGCGCTGTGCTTTGGCCAGTTCACCGACCAGGCGGGCCAGTCCGGGGATGGACACATCCCCGACCAGCGGGGCGCCGGCCATGCCCGGCAGCGTGGTGGCGACCAGACGAACACCGGACAGCGCCGGCTCAGCCATCACCAGATCGAACGAGCGGGCCGCGTTGGCTCCGCCCGGTATGAGCAGGACCGACTGGTCCGCATCCTCGGGTCCCGCGGTGACAAGCTCCCAGGCTTCCCTCATGGCATCTCCGCAACGACGGCTCCTGGTCTCGACGGTAGGCCAGGACGGCTCCTTGCGGAACGGTCTGGGGCGCAGTGGCTGCAGAGGAGCTCGTGGCTGGCCTGACGGCGCGGGGCAGCATCTACCTCTTCACCCTTCGGCATCACGCGGCTCGACCGGGCCGCGTCCGAGAGGCGGTATCTCGCCCGAGAACAAGAGCGCACACCAAAGCAACTCCGCCACTGTCCGACGGGAGCTGCCCACAGCGAGATATCCACGCCCAGATCCCCTCCGGCGTGGATACCTCTTCCCACCGGACAGCATGCGCCCTCGCCGACCAACCCACAATGACCACTTCTGGGCATGTACGCCGCGGCGCATCGGTGGGAGCGTGAGCGTGCGCGTCCCCCCGCCCTCCCTGCGGGCGGGGGGACGCGTCTTCGCCCCGCATTGACCGCAGGGTTTCGACCCTTCAGTACCCACCGACTTCCGGGCGCACCATGGACGACAACCGCAGCGGCCCTGATGGAGACCCGACCTGTCGATCTCGCGCTGCACCTGGTGAGGTTGGCCGAGCAGGAAGCCACGGCAGCACGGTGGGCCGACAGGGATCACCGTCAGAGGTGAGGTTGTGCTCCTGACAATCCCTCGACATCAAGAACAGCGGCGGCGCCCCCAACGGTCCGAATCTACGGCCCCGCTTGCTGCAGAAGCTCGAGCAGGGGCTCGAGGTCCACGAAGGCAAACCGCACCTCGGCATCGCTGCAGCCGTATGGCAGCACCAGCTGTCCGTCGTGGACGAGGCCGCCGCAGGAGTAGACGACGTTGGGAACGTATCCGTCACGCTCTTGCTCCGTGGCGGTCAGCATGGGCTTGGCGAGCGAACCCAGGACCCGCGAGGGGTCCTCGCGGTCAAGCAACATGGCGCCGAGCCCGTAGGTGCGCATTGGTCCGACGCCGTGGGTGATCACCAGCCAGCCGACCTCTGTCTCGATCGGCGAACCGCACTGGCCGAGCTGCACGAGCTCCCATGGCCGCTCGGGACGGATGAGCGTCGTCGATGCTGCCCACGTGACGGCATCCTTCGACCGCGTGAGCCCCAGCGTCTCGCGGTCCCAGCGGGTCAGCGCGAGGTAGTCTCCGCCCACCCGCCGCGGGAAGAGGGCCATCCCCTTGTCGCGGGCGGACGGCCCCATCTGATGTCGGCTCTCGAAGGTCACGAAGTCCTCGGTCGTGAGCAGTCGTGGCGCGACGTTCGAGCCGTCGTAGGCGGTGTATGTCGCGTGGTAGGTCACCCGCCCGTCGTCGGTGAAGCGGACGAAGCGTGCGTCCTCGACGCCGTTCGCCTCGACCGGGACCGTGGGGAACACCACGCGTGAGGAAAGGGGTCGCTCGGCGTCGAAGCGCAGGCGATACGTCGCGTCGGGTGGCGCTTCGACCGTAGCCGCTGGAAGTGGGGCCGCTCTGCGGTTGCTCGACATCGTGCCGGGGGTCACGACGCCTGTGTCGGGGTGTGGGTCTGGCTCATCGAGACGCACCTCGCGAGCGCCGCCGGCACCGTCAGCAGCGCCAAGGCCAGAAGAGCCGAGGACACCGGTACGGAACTCGATGCTCGAGATGTGACCCTCACCGACGGCGCGCAGGCTCATGACGAACCGCAGCTCCCCGTCCGCGAGCCCGCTCTGGTCAGGGTGTGCGACGAGCGAAGGGTTGAACAGGGCGGCCGCCTCGAGCGCGTACTCCTGGGTGAAGTAGGCGCCGAGGAGGTGCCGTCGAGTGCTGGAGAGGTCGCCGGCACCGTCGATCCGGTGGGCAACGAGGTCGAAGTGCTCGCGGAACATCGCGACCAGGTCGTGATGTCGGTGCGCGAACCCGGCAACCGTGTCGGCGAGCACCCGCGCGGCTTCGTCCTCGTCGAGCGACAGAACCCGGGCAATGACCGCGTCGACCCGCGACTTGCCGGTGGTCAGCAGCTCCTGGCCGGGGAGGAACAGCCGCCCCAGCACCCGGCTCGGGTCCGGCCGAAGGGCGAGGGCGCCCCGGTGCACCCAGGCGTGGTCGTCAGGTGCCACGCGCGCTTCGGTATGCCGGCCGCTCACCGCGGTCACGACGCCGCCGACGACGACGCGAAAGCGAGCGGGAAACCCGGGCCGTTGGTCACCCCGAGCCGCTGCGCCTGCTGGAACGTCGAGATCATCGCGATGGTCGACTCGGCGCCCTGGTTCTCGTTGCGACCGCCTGGTTCGAGGCCGTCGCAGCCACCCCCGCTGATGGGGTCGTGCAGGGAGGTGCGGGAGTCATTCGCCCCCTGGAACCAGGCGGAGCACCGGGAGACGGCAGCGCTCCAGCGCGGGTCCGCCGTGACGTCGAATGCCCGCGCGCAAGCGTCCGCGAGCGCCGCGACCTCGATCGGCTGCTGGTCGAACTGGGGTCGGGTTTCGCCGAGGCCCCACCCGCCGGCCGGTGAAACCGACAGGTGGCCTCCGGCCGTTTCGGTGTCGAGCAGCCAGCTCAACATCCGTAGCCCCTCCGTCAGCCACTTCCACACCCCGAGCAGCGAGCCTGCGGCGACCAGGGTCTCGGCGAGGGCCGCGTTGGCGTAGCTGAGCCGTGACTCGGGCCAGTGCCAGCCGGCCACAATGGTTTCCGTCATCCCGAGGAGGCGGTCGGGGCGTGCGATGAGGGTTGCGGCATCCGCCAGCAACGCCTTGGCCACGTCGTCTCGTGGTCGCACGGTGAGGACCTCGGCCGCCCCCAGACCGGCGAACGCCATGGACCTCGGCCATGGTGAGCGGAGGGCGGCTCCTGCGCTGAAAGCCTGAGTAACCCGCCAGTCGACGACCTCGGGGGCCCGGGCAACGCCGGTGCCCAGCGCCCAGAGGGCACGCCCCCAGCAGTCCTCGACCGTCGGTTCATCGGACCACGATCCGTCGACGGCCCGGCGGTTGCGGAACTTCCCACTCTCACCTTGGGCGTCGAGCACGAAGTTCAGGTAGGTCGATGCGAGCGCGGCGAGCTCGACCGTGTGGTCGGGCTGACGGACCGTGACGATGAAGGCGCGAGCGACGTCGTCGAGGCAGTAGCCGTGCTCGCGGCGGGGGACGGTCAGCTCGGCGTGTTCGAACAGTCCGACGTCGTCGGAGAGGTGGTGGAGGTGCCGGAAGGAGACCGGTGCCAGCGTCAAGGGCACGGCGGGGGCGTCGGTTGCCAGTGACGACGTGGTGAAGGTCGTCATGTCAGACCCTCACCGGGGCGGACGAGGCGATGACCTCGCGGGCGAGGGCGTCGTACTGCTGGGCGACTGCAGGCCAACGCATCTGAGGCGCGATCCGCTCGGCCTGGGCCGACATCGCGGCAGCGAGCCCCGGCTCGGTCAGCACCCTCCGCAGTCCCCGGGCGATGGCGCCCGGGTCTTGCCGTTCGACGAGCAACCCGGCACCGCGACCAAGCAGTTCTACGGCGTGGGGAAAGGCGGTGGACACCACCGGCCTGCCTGCCGCAACCGCCTCGGCGAGGACCCCCGAGGTCACCTGCTCCGTGGAGTCGTAGGGCAGCAGCACGACATCCGCGGCTGCCACGGCGAGGCCCAGCGCGTCCGCGGTGAGGTATCGCGCGTCGAACTCGACGAGTTCGCCGACCCCGAAGACGCGGGCCCGTTCGACGAGGGCGTCGCGGTAGCGCTCCCCCTCGTGCTCGATGATCTTGGGATGCGTCTGGCCGACGACGCGGTAGAGCGGCGCGAGGTCACGTAGCTGGGCGAGCGCCTCGATGGCCCACTCGATGCCCTTGCCTTCGCCGAGCAGGCCCCACGTGAGGACGACGGGGCGGCGGTCGGCCGGCCGGGGAAGGTGCGCGTGGGCCGGCAGCACGCCCGGGGGCGCTCCATGGGGCACGACGCGGATCCGGTCAACGTCGAGGCCGTAGTGCGCGACCAGCCGGTCTCGGGCGGTACGGGTCATGGTCACGACGACTGCGCTGCGCTCGGCGAGCTCCCGCACGATCTCGCGCTGCCGGTTCGACGGCGCGACGAGGACGGTGTGGACGACCAGGACCATGGGCGCGACCAGCTGACGGGTGACGCCGAGGACGTCGATCCCGTCCTGGCCGCCGAAGATGCCGTACTCGTGCTGCACCACGACGACGTCGAAGCGGTCGAGGACGGCGGCGGCGGCCTCCGCGCCGCCCGCACTGCCACGCACCCACTGGTGGACCACCTCAGGCAGCGGGACCGGCTCCTGAACATCCACGACCTGCACGACTCCGACGGCGCCATCGCCACCGCCTTGACCGGCGAGGGACTCCGCGAGGGACCGGCTGAAGGTCGCCAGCCCACAGGGAGTCGGGGGGTAGGTGCTGAGGACTCCGTATGACACGGACATGGCGAGCCTTCCTTTGGTCGCCCCGCGTCGACAGCCGACGTGGAGCACAGCCACCCACAGGGGCGGCGACCTGCACGCACGGTGCGCTGGGGCCTACGCGGCGTGGTCACACGCAGGCCAGTCGAGACATCTTTGTCGCGATGCGTCTCGTTTCCTGACGAGACGGCGAGACTTCGACGGTAGCACCCTGCGGGCTCCCGCCCCCGGGACAATCATCCCTCGGGACCCTCGTGGGCGGGGTGGGGCGCTCCACGACGACTAGGGTGATGACGACGCCCCGTACCGCCCGCAGCCTCGCCGTAGCCGCGACCACGTCGGCACGTGCCGCGCACCGACGGACGGAGCTCCATGAGGATCGGCGTCATCGCCTCGATCGCCCACAGCCTGCCCCCTGTCGGCTACGGACCGTGGGAGCAGATCGCCTCGACCCTCACCGAGGGGTTCGTCGAGCAGGGTCACGACGTCACCCTGTTTGCGACGGCAGACTCGACGACCTCCGCTCGACTGCACGCCACGGCACCGCACGGCTACGAGGAGTCCCCCGGCCTCGATGCCAAGGCCTGGGAAGGGCTGCACAACGCAGCCGTGTTCGAGCGGGCAGACGAGTTCGACGTCATCGCAAACCACTTCGACTTCATGCCGCTGACCTACAGCCGCCTGGTGCGCACCCCCGTCGTGACGACGATCCACGGGTTCTCCTCGCCCCGCATCCTCCCCGTCTACCGGGAGTACGACGACGTCGCCCACTACGTAGCCATCAGCGACGCCGACCGGCACCCCGACCTGCACTACGCCGCCACGATCCACCACGGCATCGACATGACGGCGTTCACCTTCGTCCCCGAACCGGGCAGCTACCTGCTGTTCCTCGGCCGCATCCACCCCGACAAGGGCACCCACCTATCCATCGAGGTGGCTCGCCGCGCAGGGCTGCCACTCGTCATCGCGGGAATCGTCCAGGACGAGGACTACTTCGCCGAGGCAGTCGCGCCGCACGTGGACGGGATGGCGGTGACCTACATCGGCCCGGTAGGCCCCAGCCAGCGTGACGCCCTTCTGGGCGGCGCACTCGCCCTGCTGCACCTCATCGACTTCGCGGAGCCCTTTGGCCTCTCCGTGGTTGAGTCGCTGGCCACGGGCACACCAGTCATCGCCACACCCCTCGGCTCGATGCCCGAACTACTCCGAGACGGCCGGACCGGGTACCTCGTCACCGACGTCGAGGCCGCAGTCTCCGCGGTGGCTCACGTCTCGCAGCTCGACCGGCAGGAGTGCCACCAAGAGGCGATCACGCGCTTCTCCTCCGACCGCATGGTCCGCGACCACCTCGCCGTGTTCGACCGGGTCGTTCGAGCCGGTGATGAAGGCCGCGCGACCGCATCGCCGCGGTCCGAAGGATTCGGCACCGCACGAGTCGGCGCCAGTCGGCTCGGCAAGGGCTATGGTCGGGACAGGTCCAACTCGTCGTCGCCCTGGACCCGGTGACTTCAGCTGCTGCACCGCTTGGCAGAGGAGACACCGTGTGGCACCACCCGGGACCAGCGTCCCGACAGGCTCGAAGAGCCGACCGGGCATCTCCGACGAGCAGGACCTTTGGCCCTGATACGCATGCACCGAAGCCACTGTGCTTGTTTCCGCGCCGCCCCACCACCGCCGGTGGGCCGAGAAGGAGACCAGCCATGGCCGAACAGGCCACCGCAACGCCCGTCGTCAACAGCTCCGTCGTCAGAGCACGACAGTGACCACTCCGATCACCACCACCCCGTTGACCTCGGACCATCAGCCCCGAGCGGCAACCAGATCGCCCTGGCTGATGCTGGCGATGGCCACCCTCGGCTTCGCGGTGAACTTTTGGGCCTGGGCCCTGATCAGCCCACTCGGACCACTCTTCCGGGCCACCGGGTCCCTCGGCACCCTGACCGAGTCCGACGTCGCCCTCCTCGTCGCTGTCCCCGTCGTGGTGGGCTCCCTCGGCCGCATCATCGTGGGCGGGCTGACCGACCGGTACGGCGGACGGGTCATGTTCCCGATCGTCTCAGGCGTGACCATCATCCCGACCCTCTTCATCGCCTTCTTCGCCCTCGACTCCTACGCCCTGCTCATCCTGGGCGGCTTCTTCCTCGGCATCGCCGGCACCGCCTTCGCCGTGGGCGTCCCGTTCGTGAACGCGTGGTTCCCGCCAGAGAAGCGCGGTCTCGCGGTCGGCATCTTCGGCGCCGGCATGGGCGGTACCGCGATCAGCGCACTGACCACCGTCAAGCTCACCGGCCACCTGGGCGCAAAGGCACCCTTCCTCATCACCGCGGTGGTGCTGGCCGGCTACTCCCTCGCCGCCTGGCTGATCCTTCGGGACGCACCCGACCGAGTGGTGCCCACCACCTCACTGGCCTCGCGGATCTCTGCCAACGCCCGGCTCCCGATCACGTGGCAGGCGTGCCTTCTCTACGCGGTGGCCTTCGGTGGGTACGTCGCCTTCTCGGTCTACCTCCCGGCATACCTCAAGACCGCCCACCACCTCACCCCGGAAAGCGCGGCCAACCGGATGGCCGGCTTCGTGCTCATCGCGGTCATCCTGCGCCCCGTCGGCGGCTGGCTCGCCGACAAGGTGGGTTCGATCCCTGTGCTGGCCACGGGGTTCGGCGTCGTCGTCGTGGGCGCCGCCATCTCCGCCGGCACACCACCATTGCACGGCATCGGCACCGTCGCGTTCCTCGCGATGGCCGCCGCGCTCGGCTCCGGAAGCGGCGCCACGTTTGCCCTCATCGCCAAGGTCACTGAGCCCTCTCGGGTCGGGGGCGTGACCGGACTCGTCGGCGCAGCCGGAGGTCTGGGCGGTTTCGTGCCGCCACTGATCATGGGCTACGTCTACGGCCGCACCGACTCCTACGCCATCGGGCTGTGGATGCTCAGCGTCACCGCCGCGCTGGCACTGCTCCTCACCGTCACGGTCGTCCGCCGAACCGCCGCCCAAGGACAGGAAGCTCGTTGACCCCCTCGCACAAGAAGTCCACGTCCGACATCGGGATGGACGGCTCCCTCACGGAGGCCCTGGTCCGCACCCGGAGGTTCTTCACCAAGGGAACCGTCTCGGACGACCTCCGGACCATCTCGCAGGTCGGAGGGCGCGAAGCCGACGACTTCTACCGCGACCGCTGGAGCCACGACAAGGTCGTGCGGTCCACCCACGGGGTGAATTGCACCGGCTCCTGCTCGTGGAAGGTCTACGTCAAGGACGGGATCATCACCTGGGAGACCCAGCAGACCGACTATCCCTCGGTCGGCCCGGACTCCCCCGAGTACGAGCCCCGCGGCTGCCCCCGTGGGGCGGCCTTCTCCTGGTACACCTACTCCCCCACTCGAGTTCGCTACCCGTATGTGCGAGGCGTCCTGCTCCAGATGTTCCGCGAGGCCAAGTCCCAGCACGACGGGGACCCGGTGAAAGCCTGGGAGCACATCGTCGAGAACCCGTTGCGGGCCAAGGCCTACAAGTCGGCGCGCGGTAAGGGCGGCCTGGTCCGCGCCACCTGGGAGGAAGCCAGCGAGATCGTCGCCGCTGCGCACGTCCACACGATCAAGAAGTACGGGCCCGACCGCGTCGCCGGATTCTCGCCCATCCCGGCGATGTCGATGGTCTCGCACGCCTCCGGCGCCAGGTTCGTGAACCTCATCGGCGGCTCCATGCTGAGCTTCTACGACTGGTACGCCGACCTCCCCGTCGCCTCCCCGCAGGTCTTCGGCGACCAGACCGACGTCCCTGAGTCCGGTGACTGGTGGAACGCGGGCTACCTGATCATGTGGGGCTCCAACCTCCCCGTGACCCGCACCCCGGACGCCCACTGGATGACCGAGGCCCGCTACCGCGGCCAGAAGGTCATCGCCGTCGCCCCCGACTACGCCGACAACGTGAAGTTCGCCGACGAGTGGCTGGCCGCCAAGCCCGGCACGGACGCCGCCCTCGCGATGGCGATGGGCCACGTCGTGCTCAAAGAGTTCTTCGTCGACCGACAGACGCCCTACTTCACGCAGTACGTGAAGACCTACACCGACCTGCCCCACCTGGTCCGTCTCGAGGAGACCGCCGACGGTGAGTTCACGGCGGGCAAGTTCCTCACCGCCGCCGACCTGCCGGACCACGCCGACGTCGAGAACGCCGCCTTCAAGACCGTGCTCATCGACTCCGCCACCGGCAAGCCCGTCATCCCGAACGGGTCGCTGGGCCACCGGTACGGCGAGGCTGGGGTGGGCAGCTGGAACCTTGAGCTCGGCGACGTCGACCCGGTTCTTTCCCTCCTGGACACCGCGACCGAGTCCGTCGTCGTCCGTATGCCGCGTTTCGACACCCCTGACGGCGCGGCCGCCGACCTCCCTCGGGGCATACCCGTGCGCCGCGTCGACGGGCACCTGGTCACCACCGTCTACGACCTGCTCCTCGCGCAGTACGGGGTTGGCCGGTCGCACGAGGGTCAGGCCCTTCCGGGAGTCTGGCCGACCGGTGACAACAGGGGTTACGACGACGCACAGTCGCCGTACACGCCCGCCTGGCAAGAGGCCATCACGGGAGTGCCGGCCGCCACCGCCGCTCGGATCGGGCGCGAGTTCGCCCAGAACGCCGAGGAGTCCAAGGGCCGGTCCATGATCGTCATGGGCGCCGGCACCAACCACTGGTTCCACTCCGACACGATCTACCGCGCCTTCCTCACCCTCACCAACCTCACCGGTTGCCAAGGTGTCAACGGCGGCGGCTGGGCCCACTACGTCGGTCAGGAGAAGGTCCGCCCGATCACCGGCTACACCCAGATCGCCAACGCACTCGACTGGAACCGGCCGCCGCGCAACATGATCCAAACGGCGTACTGGTACCTGCACACCAACCAGTTCCGCTACGACCAGTTCGGCGCCGACACCCTCTCGGCGACCACTGGCAAGGGCCAGCTCGCGGGCAAGTCCACTGCCGACGTCATCGCCCAGAGCGCCCGGATGGGCTGGATGCCGTCCTATCCCACCTTCGACCGCAACCCGCTCGACCTCAGCGACGACGCGGCTGCCGCGGGGAAGCCGATCGGCGAGTACGTCGTCGAACAGCTCAAGTCCGGCGAGCTGGACTTCGCCGGCGAGGACCCCGACGCGCCCAGCAACTACCCCAGGATCCTGTCGATCTGGCGGGCCAACCTCCTCGGCTCGTCCGGCAAGGGCAACGAGTACTTCCTCAAGCACCTGCTCGGCACCGACTCCTCGGTGCGAGCCACCGAGACACCTGAGGGGCAACGACCGGTCGATGTGAAGTGGAGGGACGAGGCACCGGAGGGAAAGCTCGACCTGCTCATGACGATCGACTTCCGCCAGACCAGCACCACGATCTTCTCCGACGTCGTCCTCCCCGCCGCCACCTGGTACGAGAAGCACGACCTCAACACCACCGACATGCACCCCTTCGTGCACTCCTTCAACCCCGCCATCGCCCCGCCGTGGCAGACCCGCACCGACTGGGATGCGTGGCAGACGATCGCCGAGAAGTTCAGCGAGCTCGCCGCCACGCACCTCGGTGTCCGCAAGGACGTGGTCGCCGTGCCGCTCACCCACGACACCCCCGACGCGATGGCCAACCCGCACGGGGTCGTGCGCGACTGGAAGAAGGGCGAGTGCGAGCCGATCCCCGGTGTCACGATGCCCAAGCTCGTCGAGGTCGAGCGTGACTACGGCGCAGTCGCACAGAAGATGAACGCACTCGGCCCCCTGGTGGACACGCTCGGCGCGACCACCAAGGGCGTCACGTTCGAGCTCAGTCAGCAGGTCGACTACCTCCGGGCCAAGAACGGGGCGGTCCGAGGCGGCGTGGCCGACGGCCGGCCGTCACTGAAGAAGGACGTCAACGTGTGCGAGGCGATCCTCGCGATGTCCGGGACCACCAACGGGCACCTGGCGACCCAAGGCTTCAAGACCCTCGAGAAGCGCACCGGCGTGCGACTGGCCGATCTGGCCGAGGAGCACGAGGGCAAGCAGATCACCTTCGCCGACACCCAGGGTCCGCCCGTGCCGGTGATCACCTCGCCGGAGTGGTCGGGTTCGGAGACCGGTGGGCGGCGCTACTCACCCTTCACGATCAACGTGGAGCGCAAGAAGCCCTGGCACACCCTGACCGGGCGGATGCACTTCTACCTCGACCACGACTGGATGACCGAGCTCGGCGAGGGTCTTCCCGTCTACCGGCCCCCGCTCAACATGGCGGCGCTGTTCGCGGAGCCCGCGCTGGGCACCGTGTCGGACGGTTCGGCCGGCCAGGTCGAAGGGCTGACCGTGCGGTACCTGACCCCACACAACAAGTGGTCGATCCACTCGGAGTACCAGGACAACCTGTTCATGCTCTCGCTCTCGCGCGGCGGCCAGAACATCTGGATGAGCGACCGCGACGCGGCCAAGGTCGGCATCAAGGACAACGACTGGATCGAGGCGGTCAACCGCAACGGCGTCGTCGTGGCCCGGGCGATCGTCTCGCACCGGATGCCGGAGGGAACGGTGTACATGTACCACGCCCAGGACCGGCTGATCGACGTACCGCTGGCGGAGACGTCCGGCAAGCGCGGAGGAATCCACAACTCACTGACCCGGCTGCTCGTGAAGCCGTCCCACCTGATCGGGGGGTACGCCCAGCTGACCTTTGCGTTCAACTATCTCGGCCCCACCGGCAACCAACGTGACGAGGTCACCATCATCCGCAAGCGCAGCCAGGACGTGACGTACTGATGAAGGTCATGGCCCAGATGGCGATGGTGATGAACCTCGACAAGTGCATCGGGTGCCACACCTGCTCGGTGACCTGCAAGCAGGCATGGACCAACCGCTCGGGCACCGAGTACATCTGGTTCAACAACGTCGAGACTCGGCCAGGGCTCGGCTACCCGCGCACCTACGAGGACCAGGAGAAGTGGAAGGGCGGCTGGGAGCTCACCAAGAGCGGCCGCATGAAGCTCAAGGCAGGCGGACGCCTCAAGAACCTGATGACGATCTTCTCCAACCCGATCCTGCCCTCGATCGGCGAGTACTACGAACCGTGGACGTACGACTACTCCACCCTCACCGACGCGCCCGCCCAGGAGCACACTCCGGTCGCACGACCCAAGTCCCTGATCAGCGGCAAGAACATGAAGATCGAGTGGTCGGCCAACTGGGACGACGACCTCGGCGGCTCCACCGAGACCGCGCACCGCGACCCCATGCTGAAGAAGATCGCCGACAAGGTGAAGTTCGAGTTCGAGCAGACCTTCATGTTCTACCTGCCCCGGATCTGCGAGCACTGCCTCAACCCGTCGTGCGCCGCGTCCTGTCCCAGTGGCGCGATCTACAAGCGCGAGGAGGACGGCATCGTCCTGGTTGACCAGGACAAGTGCCGCGGCTGGCGCAAGTGCGTCTCGGGCTGCCCCTACAAGAAGATCTACTTCAACCACCGCACCGGCAAGGCCGAGAAGTGCACGTTCTGCTTCCCGCGTATCGAGGTCGGCCTGCCAACCGTGTGCGCCGAGACCTGCGTGGGTCGGCTGCGCTACATCGGCCTGATGCTCTACGACGCCGACAAGGTCCTCGCGGCGGCCTCGACCACTGACGACCAGGGGCTCTACGAGGCCCAGCGCGACGTGTTCCTCGACCCGTTCGACCCCGAGGTGATGCGTGAGGCGGAGAACGCCGGCATCGCCCGCGACTGGATCGACGCGGCACAGCGCTCACCGATCTACGCCCTGATCAACACCTTCAAGGTCGCACTGCCGCTCCACCCGGAGTACCGCACCATGCCCATGGTCTGGTACATCCCACCCCTGTCCCCCGTCGTCGACGTCGTCGCAGAGACCGGGGAGGACGCCGAGGACAAGGGCAACCTCTTCGCCGCGATCGACGCCCTCCGGATCCCCATCGAGTACCTCGCCGAGCTCTTCACGGCCGGCGACGTCGAACCCGTGGACGCCGTCCTCAAGAAGCTCGCCGCGATGCGCTGCTACATGCGCGACATCAACATGGGCCGCGACCCCGACCCCTCGATCCCGGCTGCAGTAGGGATGAGCGAGGAGGAGATGTACGACATGTACCGACTCCTCGCGATCGCGAAGTACGACGAGCGCTACGTCATCCCGCCCGCGCACGCCGAGCAGGCCCACTCCCTGGAGGAGCTGTCCACGGAGTGCTCCGTGTCGGACTACGGCGGCGGACAGCAGGACCTGTTCGGCGAGGGGTCCGGAATCCCGACGCCGATCGCGGTCGAGAACTTCCAGATGCTGCAGGACCGGCAGACCTCCGACTCGCTGGCCGGACCGAGCAACACAAAGGGCCGTGTCAACCTCCTCAACTGGGATGGCAAGGGCTCCCCGCCGGGGATGTTCCCACCAACGGGCTCCGGCTCATGAGCAGCCGCCGTCAAAGACCGACCCTGCCCCCCGACCAGCTCACCATCGTGTGGCAGTCGGTCTCCCTGCTCCTCGACTACCCGGACGAGTTCCTCCTCGCCCGCGCCGACCTGCTGAGGTCCGCCTCGCAGCAGCTGACGCCGGCGGTCGGGGGCTGCATCCGGGCCTTCCTTGACCACCTCGAGTCCACTCCGCTGCCGGAGCTCCAGTCGGACTACGTCGAGACGTTCGACACCCGGCGCCGCTGCAACCTCTTCCTGACCTACTTCGCCCACGGGGACACCCGGAAGCGCGGGATGGCACTGCTCCGGTTCAAGCAGTGGTACCTCCGCGCCGGGTTCGAGCTCGACGACGGGGAGCTGCCCGACCACCTCTGTGTGGTGCTCGAGTTCGCCGCCACCGTCGACCAGGACATCGGCCGCGACCTGATGCTCGACCACCGGGCCGGCCTCGAGCTGCTGCGACTCTCGCTGCGGGACATGGGTTCGCCGTGGGCGCACCTGATCGATGCAGTCACCGCCACGTTGCCGCCGCTGCGTGGCGACGAGCGCGATGCCGTCCGGCGGCTCGCTGCCGAGGGGCCACCCGAGGAAGAGGTCGGGCTCGCCCCGTTCGCCAACCCGCAGTTCAGCCCCGGCGCGGACACCCGTGCCACGGCATCCATCGCCCTGCCCATGCCGTCGTTCCCGGGAGCCCGCACATGAACGAGTTCCTCTTCGTCATCCTCCCCTACCTGTGCCTGACGACCTTCGTGGTCGGTCACCTGTGGCGCTATCGCTACGACAAGTTCGGGTGGACCACGCGATCGTCCCAGCTCTACGAGAACCGCCTGCTGCGCATTGGCAGCCCGCTCTTCCACTTCGGGATGCTCGGCGTCGTCGGCGGCCACATCATCGGCCTGCTGGTGCCGCAGTCGTGGACGGACTGGGCCGGCGTCAGCGAGCACGCCTACCACGTGGTGGCCGTCACGGGAGGCCTGCTGGCCGGCGTGATGGCGGTGGTCGGCATGGCGATCCTGATCTACCGCAGACGCACCGTCGGCCCCGTCTTCTCCGCCACCACGCGCATGGACAAGGTCATGTACGCCTTCCTCGGCGTCGTGATCATGCTGGGCATGTGGAACACCATCGCCGGCTCGATCATGACGATCGGCGGCGAGTACAACTACCGCGAGGGCGTATCCGTCTGGTACCGCTCGTTCCTCGCGTTCCACCCCGAGGCCTCCCTCATGGCGGGCGCGCCGCTGGGATTCCAGCTGCACGCGCTCGTCGCCTTCGGGCTGTTCGCCCTGTGGCCCTTCACCAGGCTGGTGCACGTGTTCAGCGCGCCGGTCGGCTACCTGACCCGCCCCTACATCGTCTACCGCAGTCGCGACGACACCCAGCTCGGCAGCCACCGGCCTCGTCGCGGCTGGGACCGTGTCGGCTGAGGCGCTCCGCCCCGGCCAGACCTGAACCACAACCCTGGAGATGAGCCCGATGCAGAACGAGTCCCTCAACGACCTGACGCGACACCACCTCGAGCTCGCCCGGACGGCGACCAGCGGACGGAGTGCGCAAACCGTGTTCGGAGGTCACGACCATGTCCTTCGCCAGACCCTCATCGCACTCCGCGCCGGCAGCGCCCTCGACGAGCACGAGAATCCGGGCAACGCGACGGTCCAGGTCCTGCACGGGCACGTCAGGCTCATCTCCGGGGACACTTCGTGGAGCGGGTCAACGGGGGACCTGCTGGTCGTGCCCGATGCCAGACACGCCCTCGAGGCCGACGAAGACTCCGCGATCCTCCTGAGCGTCGGCAAGAAGAACGGCTGACACCTGACCGCCTGCCTGCGCACTGCCCGAAGGTCGGCTGGCCCTTCACCAACCCGGCATCACTGCCCGATCATGCTCTGACCCGGGTGAGCCTCCTGCCACGCCAGCATCGAGGCGTCCCACTCGGCGCCTCCCAGCGCGATGAGTGACGCAGGGAAGAGGCCATCCTCTTCCTTCGCGATGTGTTCGTGCAGTTCGGAGACCGCAGTCCGGATGCGTTCCTGGTCGGCCGGGTCAGCCAGGTCCACGGTGACAAGCAGGTCCGCCAGCTCGCGGTGCTCCCGCACCAATGGACCGATGTGCTCCGCCGCCAGGGGGTCGCGACCCATCACCGCGAACAGGCCGTTCTCCTCGCCCTGCCAGTGGGACCGCAGCTCGGCGCCCATCACGCGTAGAAGCTCACTCGCCACGGCCAGCTCACCGCGGTCGATGGCGCGCACCGCATCGCCACCGAGGTTGGTCGCCCGCTCGTGCTCGGCGATGTAGTCCCGGATCAGAGGCATCTCTCGACACCCGCAGTAGTGGCACATGGCTCCATCCCTCTACGGGGTCGGACCCGTTTCCCCGACCCTAGGCGACGTTGCCCTGGTTGACGCCGCGACAAGGCCGTAGGTCTCCTGCACGACATACCCCTAGCGGGTACAGACAGAGGGCGCCAGGCTCGCGTTTCCGCGGGTCAGGCGCCCTGGGCACGTGGTGGCAGGTGAAAGGATTCGAACCTTCGAAGCTTTCGCGATGGATATTCAGACCGACGTATGCCGCCCGCCCACGTGCCGCTTCACCGCACCGGGCCCGACACGTTCCTGTCGGGCGCGGGAGGCTGTTCTGGTCCGCCGTCCTTCGCCCGCGACGACGACGGACTGGGCGGCGCGGGCTGGGCCGCGGGCCTTGCTCGAATGCCCACCTATCGGCGGCGATCATGCCAGCGCACGGGACCGGCCTGGATGGGTGGCTGGTCAGGTGCGCTGCGTGCGAAGGGCATTCCGCGGCGAACCCGGGTTGCGGTGCTGGTCTGGGGCGGGCTTGGGGGGTGGTCGAGGTCGGCTCGGCGGGCCGGGTCGCCCAGGATCGCGTATGCGGCGTTGGCCTGCTGCAGTGTCCTGTCTGAGGCTGCGTTGTCGGCGGGGTTGCCCCGCACGCGGGTGTCGGGGTGATGCCGGCGCAAGAGGGTGAGGTACGCGCGCCGGATCTGGCCTTGGGTGGCCTTCGGGGTCAGGCCCAAGACGGCGTAGGGGTCGGTGCGGTCAACGGTCATGGCTGCGCCGGAAGGTTCAGATCATTGATGGGCGGTCCCATCGCTGTGGCACGGTTGGCGACACCATCGTGGGGTTGTGGGTGTCGCTGATGGGCCTCGCCTGGGCCGCGAACGGGTACGCCGTCAAGGCGTGGGCGTCGCGCAGCCTGCGTCGGGCGCGATGGCACGAACGCGGCCCAGGCGAGAGTCTGTTCGCATGCTTCATCCTGTGGGGTGCTGGGTGTCGGGCGATCACCTACCTTCGTCGATCCTTTTCGTTCGGTCTCAGATCGTGGTTGCGGCTGAGCCGCGGGGGCGAGCGTTGCCGGCTCCACCCGTCGGCACCGGGGTGGTGTGGTCGACGCGGGGACGCCACGCCACCGGCCGGCGGCCGATGCCGCCGCGGTCCAGGGCCGGGTCCAGGTGACGCGGCGGGTGGGTCAGCCGGAGGGGGACGGCTCAACCATTCTTGGTCGATGATCGCGTCGAACTCGGCCCGCAGCAGCTCTTCGTCCGCGCAGATCAGCTCGAGGAACTCCTCGTCCACACCGCGCACGGCGCTTTGCATGGCGGAGGCGTCGGCCTGGGCAGCAACAACGGCGAGCATGTGCCTCACCACCCAGGGTCAGGCGGTGATGGCCTGCTGGCCTTCGTTCCGGCTGCTGATCTCGATCTTGCGCGGCTTGGCCTGCTCAGCAACCGGAATCTTCAACGTGAGCACTCCGGCGTCATAGCTGGCCTCGATGCGCTCAGTCTCCAGGGTGTCCCCCAGGACCAGTTGCCGGCTGAACACCCCTCGGGGACGTTCCGCGGCGATCAGCTCTGCGTCACTGGCCCGCGCCGGCCGTTCGGCCCTGACGGTGACCACGTTTCGCTCAACGTCGATGTCGATCGAGTCGTGACTGACGCCTGGCAGGTCGAACTCGACATGGAAGACGTCTCCGTCCCGCCATGCGTCCAGCGGCATCGCCGAGGGCCGCGCCATCGTGCCCAGCGCCTGTTGGGTGAGCCGGTCGAGCTCACGGAAAGGGTCGGTGCGCATCAGCATCGTCTTCACCTCCGTCGTTCTTGCCTGATGCTGCGAGCGTCGCCACAGAAATCGCGGATCTATGGCATTCGCTATAGGTTTTATGTAGCACCAAGGCCATACTGATGCAAGGGGGAACTCCATGAATTCTCGAGGAAGGAGGCGCAACCCGTCACCTTGCCCGCTCCCGACAGTGGCCGCGGCGTGTTCGGCATCTCCGTAGCCGCCGAGCTGGTCGGCCTGGGTGTGCAGACCCTTCACCTCTACGAGGCGCGCGGGCTTCTCCGACCGGAACGCACCAAAGGCCGCACCCGCCGGTACAGCGCGAACGACGTGGACCGGCTGCGCCGGATCGCGGACCTGCTGGACGCCGGTCTCAACCTGGCCGGCATCGGCATGGTCCTCGACCTGGAGGACGAGAACGCCACCCAAACCCCACCTGTCCGTGCAAGTCACTGGCGCAGGAGTCACTGTCACACCATCCGAATCGGCCAACGTTGGATCGAAGACCAGACGGGCGCGTGCCATGGGTCCCCTGTGACTCCCTGGGCCCGGCGGGTCGCCACGAACGGTCTTGGCACATTCGCCCCATCGGCGTGCGGCATTCCGCCGCCAGGGCTGTTGGCTAGGAGCCAGTTGGCGGTGGGTGCTTCTCGTGATGGGCGCCGTAGCTGTCGACGAACCAAATGCGTCCGTCCTTCAGCACGCACTTCATCGGGTCAGTGACGGTGCCGATGAAGACATCGTCGACTCGGTTGATGAACGCGAGGAACATCATGTCGCCGGAGGTTCGGTCGCGAATGAACCGGCCGACGTACAGCTCATCGGTGGTCAGCAACTGTGCACCTTCGATGTCGTACGGACCCAACGGTGTTTCGGCCCTTGCTGCCCACACTCCCCCCGTGGTGCCCGTCGCGCGGCGCCACTGTGCGGCGTCCTGTGCCAAGCAGCTGAACGTGACGAAGTGAGCGCCATCGAAGTCCAGGAGGTTGAGGACTTCTAGTTGGCCGAAGCCCTGGCCCGGCTCTGTGAGCGGGCCACGCAGCTCCCACCCTGTGAGGTCCGCGGACCAACCGTGGCCGATGACGCCTCGATCGAAGTTGTCCGGCGGACCGGAGACCGCCCGAGCCGTGATCAGCATGTGCCATCCGCAACCCTCCGGGTCCGGAAACACCCAGGGGTCGCGGAATGCCTCGTCGTGCCAACGCCCGGCGGCAAGCTTCTCGTACCATCGGTCATCTGTTGCCAGGACGGGACCCGTGCCCTTGTCCCAGTGGATCAGATCGGTACTGGTGGCGAAGCCGATGGTTTGGATGTTGCTGCTGGCGGGGGCGCGGGTGGCGCCGGTGTAGAACATGAACCACCGACCGTCTGGATGCCTGACGACCGACCCGGTCCAGGTGGCGAGGTCATCGAATGCTGGTGCGTCGCTGCGCACGAGCGCATCCTCAACTCGTATCCAGCTGCGGAGGTCCTCCGACACTGCATGCCCGATGGAGGCTCGGTCATGCCTGGCGTCTGGATCCTGCAACGCCCTCGAGGCGAAGAGGAAGAACATGTGGTACTTCTGGCCGTCGTCGACGAGCCAGAAGTCCCACACCCATGAGTCCGGGAGTCGAAACACCAGTGGTCTCCTTCGTTCTTCGCTGCCGGCGAACGAACATCCCCATGCACAGAGCCGAGTTCGCGGCGGACTGGGAGTCGCTAGGCACGGGTGCGCCGGATCGACGCTGCCGCCTCGTTGCGTTCGTACCCGAGCGCCGTGATCGCGTGAAGCACAGCGGTCCGGGCGGCTTCGCTGACGTGGGTGTTTTGATTCACGACCCGCGAGACCGTCGCAGTGCTGACTCCAGCGATTCGCGCCACATCCTTGACCGTCGGCGGGCCCGGCGCCTGGCGGTCTTCGGGCCGCGCTCGCGCCACGGCGCAGCCCTCGTCCGAGGTTGGCTGTAGTGGCTCGGTACCAGCCTGAGGGTCTATCTGCGGCTTCACGACATGCCGCCAGGGTTGGTCGCGGACACGGGCACGGCTGCCGGCACGGGCAGTTGCGCTCCGGCGATTGAGGTTCCCGTGCAGACCTCCAGAACAGGACCGTCGACGATGACGGTCAGGGTCTCGGCAGGCCTGCCGCGCACTGATGGGATGCGCAGGTGTGTCGAGCCGATGCTGACCACGAGCTCGTCGCGACCGGACGTCACGTCGATGCCGTTGTGGTGGAAGCCGTCGATCTCGTCAACCTCGAGCAGCTGGACGTTCGGGTCGGCGCCGTTGGTTGGGAATGCGTTCATCGCGTTGGGGTGCGGTCGAAGGTGCAGCGCACCGTCGACGACCGAGAGCCGGTAGGGGATGCTGAGGGCGCCCGACCAGCCGGCGTCCAGGTCGGCTACTCCCCGGATCCAGAAGATGGCGCACGGGAGGTTGTCGGCGTCGAGGAACGCTGTCGCGGCGTAGTGGCCTCCCCCGTGCGTAATCTGCGTCCATTCGGTGCTCTCGAACCGGCCGTCCTGAAGCTCTCCGACGGCAGCGAGTACTTCGCCGGTGATGCCGTCCTTCCAGGAGCCGACGAAGAGGACGTCATGCCCGTCCACCCTGACCAGGTGGGGACATTCCCACGCAGTGCCGAGCCAGGGTCCGTCGTTTCTGAGGACTCCGACCGCGAGCTCGCCATCGAAGGCCCAGGTGGTCAGGTCCTTGGACACCCAGCTGAGGACTGCGGGGCGCCCGTCTTCATATCCAGCGCCCACCACCATTCGCCAACGATCATTCTCTCGCCGCACTGACGGGTCACGGAAGACGGTGATCCGCTTGCGCGTCTTCACATCGAGAGGAAGGGCGACGCGTTCCCCGTTCGTCCACGTTTGCCACGTGGAGTCTGCGGGAGATGCGGCTCGCACGTCCGCAAGATCAAGATGTGGTTCCCGGGCCGAGGTGTACAGGATCAGCGGCTGCCCGTCCGGGCGGAGGCAGAGGGTTCCCGTCCAACATCCGGTCTCATCGGGGGCAGGCTCGAGCGCGGTCGCCTCCGGGACCCAGTTCATCAGGTCGAGGCTTGTGGCGTGCCCCCAGCTGATCTCGGGACTCCATGACACCCGCTCGGGAAGGGCTTGGTGGAACAGGTGGTATCTCCCGTCGTGGAACACGACTCCATGGGGGTCGTTGAGCCAACCGTGTCGGGGTGTGAAGTGAAAGGCTGGTCGCCCATTCTTTGCGTGGCTCATGGGCTGACTCCGCTGGATAGTGAGTTGGAACGGGCGCGAAAGAAGGTGTGGCTTGCGCAGCTGACGCGGGCGCTGAGGAAGGACGTGTGGTGCTTCTGGCCGTCGTCGTCGAGCCGGAAGCACCACACGCTTGTCCTGGGAAGTTGGAGCACCAAGCTCTCAGCCCTTGACGCCGGAGGATGCGATCGAGTTGATGAACGATCGCTGGAAGGCGATGAACAGGATCAGCACCGGGACGGTGATCATGGTCGCGTACGCCATGATCTGGCCCCAGGCGACGTTGAGCTGTTTGAAGTAGCCGATGCCGACCATCACCGGGCGAAGCTCCTCGGACTGAACGGACATCAGCGGCCACAGGTACTGGTTCCACATCGGCAGGAACGTCAGGATCGCGACAGTGGCGATGGCTGGGCCTGACAGCGGCATGATGATGCTGCGATAGATGCGGAACCAGCTCGCCCCATCGACCATGGCAGCCTCGTCCAGCTCTTTGGGGATGCTGTCGAAGTATTGGTAGAAGAGGAACATCGAGAAGGCGTTGGCGATGAACGGGACGATCTGCACCTGGTAGGTGTCCAACCACCCTTGGCTGAAGCCGCCCGGTCCGAAGAAGGGCAGCTTGTTGGACCACCACAGCAAGGGCAGGGCCAGGGTCTCGAACGGCACGATGAGGGTGGCGAGGATGATCCCGAGGACGAAGGATCCGCCGCGGAACTTGATCCGGGCCAGTGAGAAGGCCGCCATCGAGTTGACGATGAGCCCGAGCACCACGGTGACGACCGTGATGAGGATCGAGTTCATCATGAACTGAGCGAACGGGACCCTGTTGAAGACTCCCGTGTAGTTGTCCAAGGACAGGTCACCGACGGGCAGGAACGCCTTCGGGCCGGTGAGGTCGGCGAAGATCTGGGTGTCGGGTTTGAAGCTGGAGATGATCATGAACACCAGGGGCAAACCGAACACCAGGCACAGGGCCGCCCGAAGGAGGACGCCCAGGGCGACGCTGATCCGGCGGGGGCCCTGGTCGGGGCGGTGGGTTGCGGGGGCCGCCGTCTCGGCGACGTGGGGCAGGGTGGTCATGGTCAGGCCTTCTCACGAGTGAGGTAACGGTTGACAAGAGTGACTGCGAGGACGAGCACGAAGAAGGCCAGCGAGATCGCGGAGGCATAGCCCGTCTGTTGCTGCTGGAACCCGGTCCGGACCGCCATGAGCACGAGCGTGGAGGTCGAGTCCAGGGGTCCTCCTTCGGTCATGATGTTGACCTGGGTGAACAGCGAGAACGCCGAGATGGTGATGGTGATGAGGATGAAGGTCCGGGTCGCCCGGAGTCCCGGCCAGGTCACGTAACGGAACTTCTGCCACGTTCCGGCGCCGTCCAGGTCGGCGGCCTCGTACAGGTCGCCCGGGATCGTCTGGAGGCCGGAGAGCCAGATGACCATGTGGAAGCCCATGGCCTGCCAGGCGGACATGAGGATGATGGCGATGAGCGCGGTGTGCGGGTCGCCCAGCCAGTCCGGCCCGGCGATCCCGAAGTTCGACAGTGCTTGGTTGATGAGGCCGTTCTTCTGGTAGAGGAACAGCCACAGCATCGACACGACCACCATGGAGGTGACGACCGGAAGGAAGTACACGGTCCGGAAGAAGTTGACCCCGCGCATCTTGACGTTGACCAGCAAGGCCAGCCCGAGGGCGCAGGCGGACTGCAACGGCACGATGACGATGGCGAAGATGATCGTGTTGCGCAGCGACTTCCAGAAGGTCTCATCGCCGAAGAGCCGGGTGAGGTTGTCCAGACCGGTGAACTGGGCGGGCCTGGGAGAGATCAGTCTCGCGTCGGTGAAGGCGAGGATGAAGGTGAGGCCGATCGGGATCAGCAGGAAGGTGATCAACAGGACAGCAGCGGGCAGCAGCATGAGCACTGCGGTGCCGGTCGCCTGCCCGGGCCGTCGAGGCTTGCCGGTCGCCGTTGGCCTCCCGCGCTTGCCGGTCGCGTCCGGCTTCCCGCGATTGTCGGCTCGAGGCGTCGAGATGGTCGTCATTGTCCGTCTCCTTTGATGTGCACAACGGGTCACGCACGTTCGGTTTGATGTCAGGCCGAGGTTGTGAGGTCAGGTCGTCAGGTCGGTATGCCGCGGGTGGAACACTCGCCGCGGCATACCGGGTCCTGTCACGGCCTCACTTGAAGTAGCCGTTGCCCTTCTGGTTGGCGTCGATGTCCTTGACGGCCTGGTCGAGCGCCTTCTTGGGGTCGGCACCGGTCAGGATGTCCTGGGCAGTCTTGGTGAACTCCGTCGCGATGAACGGGTAGCCGGGGGTGATGGGACGCAGCACCGCGAACTTCTTGGCGTACTGACGGAAGACGTCGTTCTCACCACCAGCCTGGTAGCCGGGCACTGTGGCGGCGGCTGCATCCGTCGCCGGGATGTTCTTGGTTCCCGCCGCCACCGACGCGACGTACTTGTCCTGGGCGGCGAACTTCATGTAGTCCTGCGCGCCGGCCTTCTCGGCGCAGCCGGTCGAAACGCCCCACTGCCACGAGCCGCCCCCGATCTTGGGGCCGTTGCCGAGGTCCGGCGGCGGCAGGAACAGGGTGTCAGCGCCGAATGCCTTGCGGGTGTCCGTCGCTGTCCAGGTGCCGTTGTAGAGGATTGCGGTCTTGCCGTTGACGAAGTCCTTGGCCGGGTCGGCGCCTGACTTGAGGGGCACCAGTCCGTCGGTGACCAGGCCGCGGAACCACTTGGCCCACTCAACCGCCTTGTCACCGTTCAGGGTCCCGTCCGCCGACTTGTAGTCGGTCCGGTTGACGAGGTCACCGCCGAAGCTCTGCAGCATCGGCGAGTAGGCGTACGGCCACCACTCACCGGTGAAGCTGGTCGCGATGTCGAGGGGGTTCTGGTACTTCCCGGACGCCTTGAGCTTCTGAAGTGCGGCCGTGAACTCGTCCTTGGTCCAAGGCTGGTCGATGGTGGGGACCCGGATGCCGTTCTTCTCGAGGATCGTCTTGCGGGTGACCATCACGAGGGCCACGTCGTAGTACCCGTAGGAGTAGGTCTTGCCGTTGTACTTGCCGAGCACGCTGGGCAGGAACTTGGAGAGCGTGCTGTCCAGGCCTTCGAGGGGGGCGAGGTAGCCGGCCCATGCCCAGTTGGGGACGTTGGGGCCGTCGATGTCCAGGATGCAGGGCAGCTTCTTCGACGCGGCCGCGGCGACGACGGACTGGTTGTAGGAGTCCTGTGGGAAGGCCTGGATCTTCACCTTGTACTTGGTCTGGCTGGCGTTGTAGTCGTCGACGATCTTGGTGATCGCGGCGAGCTCTTCCTTGTTTCCGGCGTTGTGGGTCCACATGGCGAGTTCGCCGTTGCCGCCACCGCTGGAGCTGCCGCCCTTGGCGCAGGCGGTGAGTGACAGGGGTAGGGCGGCGACAAGCAGGCCGACGACGATGCGTTGGGTTGGGTTGAGCTTCACGGAAGTCCTCCGAGGGGTCCAGGTGCAGATGAGGATGTGCAGATAGGGATGTGCAGAGCCGGGATGACGGGCTCCGTTGGTTGTCTGGGTCAGTGCCCGTGCGCACGGTCGTGCCGACTCCATCGTGTGATGACCGACGTTTCAAGGCCGGGCCTCAGCGACGAAAGTGCGGGCCACGGCCTCGTCGTTGGGGCTGTCGAGGGACCCTTGGGGTGGGAGGGTCCTTCTAGTGCTAAATTGATTCAGCAGACTGCAGGCTAGCAGCGTCGAGATGACACCACAAGGGCTTGCTAAAACCTTTTCAAGTGCAACTTCGTGACTGAGTACTGGTCCCTGTGGATAGGATCAGCCCTACGTGGCCGAGCGCGTCACAGCCAGGAGGGAGTAGCGGATGACCAAGCGCGTCACCCTCGCTGATGTCGCAGCCAAGTCCGGGATGTCAAAAACCGCTGTCAGCCTGGTGCTCAACAACCGTCCCGGGTCGCGGCTGTCCGCGGATGCCATGGAGCGGATCCAGGCGGCGGCGCGCGAGCTGAACTACCGGCCCAACCCCGCCGCGCGGTCCCTGAGGATGGGCAAGACGCACACGGTCGGCTTCATCTCCGACGAGGTGACCATCACGCGGTTCGCCTCGGCCATGATCCGGGGGCTGCTCGACGTTGCCGACGAGCGCGACCACGGGGTGCTGATCGCGGAGACGGGAAACCACCCCCTCCAGCTGGAGAAGGCCCTGGAGTTCATGATCGACCGCCAGGTCGATGGAATCGTCTTCGGCTCGCTCACCGCACGGCTGCTTGAGCTGCCGGACCTTCCCGAAGGCCTCCGCGCGGTCACTGCAAACGCCACCAGCACCAGTGCTCACTCAGCCGTCCTACCGGCGGAGCAACAGGCGGGCTACCGGGTGACCCGGCAGCTGCTGGACGCCGGCCACCGCCACGGAATTGGGATCGTCGGATACGCCCCGAAGGCCATCGCCAGCCCCACCATCTCGGCCACCATCGGCAGCCGGTTCGCAGGCATCTACCAAGCACTCGACGAGGCAGGGGTTGCGCCTGCCGTCACGGCCGAATTCGAAGTGTGGGAGCCCTGGAATGGGTACGACGCCACCAGGAGCATCCTCGATTCGGGAGTGAAGGTCACCGCCCTGATCTGTCTCAATGATCGCGTCGCCTTCGGCGCGCACCAGGCGCTGACGGAAGATGGCGCGACCGTTCCCGACGATGTGTCCATCGCCTCTTTCGACGACGACGAACTCGCCTCCTACATGCGACCGGGCCTCACCACCGCAAAGCTCCCCTATGAAGAGATGGGTCGACGCGCGATGACACAGGTCCTGGATCCCGATGCCCCCCGGGGAATCCAGCTCATTGACATGCCGATTCAACTTCGCCAATCCATCACCGCCCCCCGCTCGTAGCCCTCGGGCATCCGAGTCCGCGGCGAGCAAGACAAGGACTGCGGCTCGCAATCGCAGCGGTCTGGGAGTCCACCTCGATTGGATACCCCTACCCCGCACAGAGGGCGCCTGATCCGCGTTTCCGCGGGTCAGGCGCCCTCTGGGCACGTGGTGGCAGGTGAAGGATTCGAACCTTCGAAGCTTTAGCGATGGATTTACAGACTGCCGTATACCGCCCGCCGACCTGCGGGTTCTCGGCTCACCCGCGAACTTTGCCGCGAATTCGCCACAGGCTCTCGACGCCGGCCGGCGTCTTTCGTGCACACCCGGACTGTTAGGGCACGGGCTTAGCCTGAGGCACTCCGCCCAGGATGGATGTCCCACACCGCCGCGAATGGCGGCTGACCCCTCAGGATTGCCGCAATACCGGAGTACGTCCGCCGGATCGGTTGGCCGACCTCGTCGCGGCCGATGGTGGGACAAGCTCTCCGGGCAGCTCCTGGCGGATCAGGTCTCCGGACTCGTCGTAGGCAGCGTGCTAAGGGCCATGGTTGGCGACTGACGGAAGGTACTGCAGCTCGCAGCGGTCGCGGATCGATGAGGTCATGATGGGCGTTCGAGATTCCGCGTGACGCACCGGCCTTCCGTCGCTTTGATTCCCTTGTGCGCAAGGCCTCCGGTGACCTGGCTTGAGTGCTCACGCTCAGTCGCGGCCAGAATCAGAATGCCGAGGTTGTCCCATGGGCCAGCCGTGAAGGTGAGGGCTTGCCATGTTCGTGGGTGATGGTGTGACCTCATGGGACCACGACGATCTTGCCTGTGGCGCGGTTCTGTTCCATGTGGGCATGGGCATCGCCGATCTGGTCGAGGGGGAACACTCGATCCAGTGGGATGAGGTGGTGGTCGTCGGCGGCTGCGGCGAGGAAGTCCTGCAGGACCTCTGGTGGGAGGTCGGCGGCTTCGCCTGAGTAGGCGGTGAGTCTGACGCCTGAAGGCAGGTAGTCGATCGGATAGAAACTCTCGACGACCCATGAGTTGCTCAGCATCCCGGTGAAGCACGCCACCCCGTGCACCTTCAGGGTCCGCAACGTGTCTCGAAGAGTGGGGGCGCCGACGAGCTCGAGGGCCGCGTCGACCCCGTCGGGCAGGAGCTGCCGCACCTGGGGGGCGATCTCTCCGTCGTCGATGACGACGTGGTCCACGCCGAGCTCGCGCAGGCGCTCCGCCTTCGACGGGGAACGGGTCGTCGACACGACGGTGAGCCCCATGCGCTTCGCGAGCACGGCGGCCGCCATCCCGACCGAGGAGGTGCCACCACGCACCAGCAGGGTTTGCCCGGGCTGGGCGTCCAGTCCAGTGGTCAGGCTCCCGTATGCCGTCTGGAGCATCTCCGGGACTGCCCCCAAGAGCTCCCAGGGAAGGTCGCTGCGGAAAGGGACCACCTGGCCGACCGGCACGCAGGTGTACTCGGCATATCCGCCGTCAAAGGTGCGGCCCATCCCGCCCATCATCGTCATCACCTGCTGCCCGACAGCAAACTCACCGTCGGGGCAGGCGACCACCTCACCGGTTGCCTCGATGCCGAGGACGCGCGGGAAGGTGACTCCTTCGGCGAGCCCGAGTCGGGTGTGCAGCTCGGAACGGTTGACTCCGACTGCTCGCACCCGGATGAGCACCCAACCAGCTCTTGGCTGTGGGACCGCAATGCGTAGCACGCGCAGGGCGTCGACACCCCCTGGAGCTGAGAGGACCACTGCACGCATGGTGTCCGGGGCGGCGTTCACGCGGCACCATGCTGCGCCGCACCGATCGAACCGAAAGACCCGAGCAGGACTGCGAGCTCCTCGGCTCCCTGCGACCCGATGGCTTGCCCGAACCGCTCCGACAGCCACTCCTCGCTCATCGTGGAGCCCTCCTTCACGGCTCGGCGTCCGCCCTTCGTGAGGCGCAGACGGCTCACTCTTCGATCGGCGTCGTCCGCGGTCCGCTCCACGAGCTCTGCGGAGACCAGGCGATCAACGAGCTTGCTCGCTCCACCGGGGGAGATGTCGATCTCGTCGGCAAGATCTTGGACCCGGCTGCCCGGCGCGGCCTGCAGCACGCGCAACGTGAGCAGCGAGGCAAGGGAGAGTCCGTGTCTGTCGCTCAGGGACCTGTCGAGCTGGTTCCACAAGCGCGTCTCGACCCGCACGAGGGCTTCGAAGAGGGGCAGGTTCTCTCTCATGGGGAGGGCAACTCTCTTCCGGGGAAGACTATTCCCTGGAATGGAGATCGCGACTCGAATCGCTCGTCCGCACAACCAAGATTTGGCGCCCACTGGCTCCGTCCGGCTGCGCCCAGAGTCCTGTAGGTGCCGGGTCGGACTGCAAGCGTGCGTCCAAGTTTTTCACTATTGTGCATTGACTTCTGTATAGGTGAAATCTATCTTGATTGCCAGCACCAAACTCGAGCGCCCTCAACACCCACACAGCCCACTCTCTTCGCCAGGAGAATCACCATGTCTCTCACCGTGTCCGGCAATGGCGCCGGATCCCGCCGCGAGCTCCCCGTTCTGCTCATAGCCGGCGCGTTTGCTGCCCTGGAGGGCTATGACCTCGCCTCATACGGCGTCACCATCCCCTCCCTTCTCAGGTCCGATCTGAACGTCACCAAGCAGTCAGCCGGCCATGTCGGATCCCTACTCGCCATCGGCATGCTCATCGGGGCCGCCCTCTGCGCCCTGCTGATCCGCAGGGTAGGAAGCCGACGGCTCCTGCTCTGCGGAGCCGGACTCTTTTCGGTCGGCATGCTGGCCTGCGCCCTCGCACACACCTTCGGCCTTTTCGGCCTCGCCCGAACCGTCGTCGGCCTCGGCGTCGGCATTGTCCTGCCCACCCTGACCGCATACATCGCAGACCTCTCCGCCCCCGAACGACGCACCCGAAACGTGGGCGCGATGATGGCCGGCTATGCAGGAGGTGCCCTCCTGTCAGCCCTGCTCGCAAGCTTCCTGCTGCCCGACGCGTCCTGGCGGTGGATCTACGCTGCCGGCGCCCTTCCCGCCATCGTCCTTCTTCCTCTGGCGGTGCGAGCACTTCCCGAAAGCCCCTACACCCCATCCACCACAGTGCTCCCGACCCAGCGCGGTGACCTCGGCGGTCTGCGCTCGCTGTTCGGCAGCGGTGTATGGCTGCCGACGCTGCTCTTCTGGGCCATCTCCTTCTGCGGTCTGTTGCTCGTATTCGGCATCAGCACGTGGCTGCCCACCATCATGCAAGCGGCCGGCTACTCCCTTGGCTCCTCCCTGCTCCAAGCCGCAGCGATGTGGGTTGGCGCCGCCGTCGGCATGGTCGCCGGGGGACGCCTCGCTGGACGGCTTGGCATCAAGCCCGTCGTCGTGACCTCATTCCTCGCCGGCGCCGCCGCCCTCCTCCTGATGACCCTGAAACCGCCGCTCCCCTTGCTCTTCGTCCTCATGTTCGTCAGCGGCCTGGGCTTCATCGGTTCACAGGTCCTCACCAACGCCTTCATCGTCACTCGCTACCCCGACCACCTTCGCGGTCCCGGCATCGGGTGGGCCCTGTCCATCGGCCGTGTCGGCGCCATAACGGGCCCAACCATGGGCGGCGCCATCCTGACCTCATCCCTTGATGTGTCGTGGAACTTCTACCTGTTTGCCATCCCCGGCGTCATCGGAGCCGTCCTGGCAGCATGCGTCCCCCAAATCACCAGATCGAACGGCGCGACCCGACGGCACGAAGCGAAGGAAGCAGGGCTCAAGGCATGACCCTTCACGCCCTCGTGAGCAAAGACCAGGAGACCTGAAATGACCATCACCGCAGAAGGCGTCGATGTTGTCGTCGTCGGATATGGCCCCACCGGAATGAGCCTCTCAGCCCTGCTTGGGCAACAAGGCATCAGCGTCCTGGCCATGGAGAGGTATGAGGGCCTCTACAACCTGCCGCGGGCCGCGGCCTTTGACGACGAGACCATGCGGACATTCCAGAAACTGGGCGTAGCCGAGAAGATGCTGGCTGGCACGAACGTGCAGCGGGGCTACGTCTGGGTCAACGGCCGTGAAGATGTACTGCTCGACATCGAATTCGACAACCCCGGCCGCTGTGGCTGGCCCGCTCAGTACATGATGTACCAACCGCACATCGAGACCGTGCTGCACGAACTCGTTGAGACCCTCCCCACCGTCGAGGTCCGCCGTGGCACTCAGGTGACTGGCATCGACCAGCATCCCGATTACGTCACCGTGACGAGCCGTGACGCACACGGAAACGAACAAGAGGTCCGCGCCCGTTACGTGATCGGATGCGACGGCGGCAACAGCACAGTGCGCAACGTGATTGGCGTTGGCCTCGACGACTACGGGTTCTTCGAAAACTGGCTCGTGTGCGACTTCCAGCTCCGGCACGACGTCCCCGGGCTGCCCACTTTCCGTCAGGTCTGCAACCCCGCCGAACCAATCGCCATCGTGAACATCGGGCCCGGCCACCATCGGTTCTCGTTCCGGCTGGAGGCCGACACCTCGGCCGAGGAGGCGATCCGGACCGACCGGGTCTGGGAGCGCGTCGGGGACTACCTCACCCCCGCCGACGCCAACTTGATTCGCACCGCGAACTACACCTTCCGCTCCAGCATTGCTCAGCAGTGGCGGCAACGCAGGGTCCTGCTCGCCGGAGACGCGGCCCACCAGATGCCCCCCTTCCTCGCACAGGGAATGGTGTCTGGCATTCGCGACGCCAGAAACCTGGCCTGGAAGCTTCAGATGGTCGTGGCCGGCGGCGGACCCGACGACCTGCTCGACACATACCAGGTGGAACGCGAACCGCACGTCCGCTTCATCACTGAAAAGGCCATCGAGCTCGGTCGGGTCCAGACGATGCGGGACGTCGAACAAGCCGAACTTCGCGACGCCCAGATGATCGCCGCACGCCAAGCGAACATGAAGCCGGACAAGCTCGTGTACCCGGCCCTGCGCGGCGGACTCATAGTCAGTGGCGGAGACATGCTCCCCCAGGGCATTGTCTCGTCAGCCGAACGCACCGCCCTGTTCGACGACGTGGTTGGCACAGGGTGGCTTGTTGTTGCCAACAGCGCCGTCTCTCTGGCAGCCATCCCCGACGACCTTCGCGCGGCCTTCGGCTCGCTCGGTGGGCGCGAAGTCACCTTCGGGATCGAGTCCATGTTCGAACCCGCCGACCTGTCCGACACCGGCGGCACCTACACCCGCTGGTTTGCCAGCACAGGCTGCGTCGCGGCAATTGTGCGTCCGGACAGCTACATCTACGCCCTGGCAGGTAACGCAGAGGAGCTAGGCGCGCTGATCAAAGAGCTGCTCGGCCAGCTCCGCGCCTCCGCCTGACACCCCCGCAGACAAGGAGAACATCATGAAAGGCAAAATCGCGCTCGAAGAGCACTGGGCGATTCCCGAGACACTCCAGGACTCCGCCGGCTTCGTACCCGGCACCTACTGGGACGAACTGCAGAACCGACTCCTGGACGTCCAGGGACGTCGCCTGGAACTCATGGACGAACATGGCATCGAGACGATGATCCTGTCCCTGAACGCACCTGCCGTCCAAGCGATCCCAGACCGCCGGCGCGCCATCGAGATCGCGAAACGCGCGAACGACGCCCTCGCCGAGGAGTGCGCCAAGCGTCCGGATCGGTTCCGAGCCTTCGCCGCGCTGCCCCTCCAGGACCCCGACGCGGCAGCCCAGGAGTTGCAGAGGTGCGTCACCGATCTCGGTTTCGTCGGCGCCCTCGTCAACGGGTTCTCCCAAGACGAGCAGCATGGCAACGGACAGGAGCCGCTGTACTACGACCTACCCCAGTACCGCCCATTCTGGGCCGAGGTTGCACGGCTCGACGTCCCGTTCTACCTCCACCCACGCAACCCGCTCGCACAGGACGCCCGAATCTACGACAACCATCCCTGGCTGCTCGGCCCCACCTGGGCTTTCGCGCAGGAGACGGCCGTCCATGCGCTGCGACTCATGGCCAGTGGCCTGTTCGACGACCACCCCTCGCTTCAAATCGTCATTGGCCACATGGGCGAGGGCATCCCGGCAATGCTGTGGCGCATGGACAACCGCAATGCCTGGGTCGACCTTCCACCCACCTACCCGGCCAAGCGACGCTTCGTCGACTACTTCACCGAGAACTTCCACATCACCACTTCGGGCAACTTCCGCACCCAGTCGCTCATCGACGCGATCCTCGAGCTCGGTGCCGACCGCATCATGTTCTCGACCGACTGGCCCTTCGAGAACATCGACCACGCAGCCAACTGGTTCGACGCAGCCTCACTTTCAGAGGCGGACCGCACCAAGATCGGGCGGACCAACGCAGCCTCGCTCTTCGGCCTCGACCGATGAACGCCGAACCGGCACCCCAATCCGCACTCCACGGGTTCACCCACACGACAGGGCCGGCCCGCATCGTGTTCGGGCGCGGCTCCCTGGCACAGATCCCCGAGGAGGTCGCACGAGCCGGGGTACACCGCGCGCTGGTTCTCACGACCCCCGAACAGGCCGAGCACGGCGCCGCGCTGGCTGCCTCCCTGGGCGACCTGTCTGCAGGCGTCTTCAGCAACGCGACCATGCACACTCCAGTCGCCGTGACCGACGAGGCCGTCACCACATTGCGCGCATCCGGCGCAGACGGAATCGTTGCCCTAGGCGGGGGATCCACCACAGGGCTTGGGAAGGCAATCGCCAGCCGTACGGGAGTGCCCCAGATCGTGGTCCCCACCACCTATGCGGGCTCAGAGGTCACCCCGGTTCTCGGCGAGACCGAACATGGGGTGAAGACCACTCGCAGCGGCCCGGAGATCCTGCCCGAGGTCGTCATATACGACCCATCCCTGACCGACACCCTGCCCGAAGCCCTCACGGTGACCAGCGGCCTGAACGCGATGGCGCACGCTCTCGAGGGTCTTTATGCACGCGACGGTAGTCCACTGTTCGCCGTGCTAGCCAGGGAGGGTCTCCGGGCCTTCCGGGAAGCACTGCCTGCACTCCACCGCGATCCGAGCGACCAGCACGCCCGCGATACGGCCCTTTACGGGGCGTGGCTGTGCGGCACCGTGCTCGGAGGCGTAGGCATGTCCATCCACCACAAGCTGTGCCACACCCTCGGTGGAAGTCTCGACCTGCCCCATGCCCCCACCCATGCAATCCTCTTGCCGCACACCATGGCTTTTGTCGCTGAGGCAGCCGCGGAACAACTCGCCCCGGCACGTGAACTTTTCGGAAGCCCGCTCGGGGCGAGCCTCTATGACTTCTCCAGCGTCGTCGGTGCCCCGCAACGGCTTGCTGACCTGGGCGTGACGGAAGCCGACCTCGACCGTGTGGCAGACCTTGCCCTCACCTCCCCGTACTGGACTCCCCGACCCCTGGAACGTCACGGCATTCGCTCCTTACTTCAAGATGCGTGGGCGGGGCACCGGCCCGGCTCAAGCGCCTCGGACGCAGGCAGGTCATGACGTTCTTCACCGAGGAGGGCTCAGCCGAGGAAGTCCTGGGACGCACGGGCCCCGACGCCAACCCACGCGTGGCACAGATCATGACAAGCCTCATCCAGCACCTTCACGCGTTCGCGAAGGAGGTGGCCTTGACCGAGGCTGAGTGGGAGCACGCCATCGCATTCCTCACCAGAACGGGACAGTTGTGCAACCAAGAAAGGCAGGAGTTCATCTTGCTCTCCGATGTGCTCGGACTGTCGATGCTCGTGGACGCGATCAACCACCACCGCCCTAAGGGCGCGACCGACAGCACCGTGTTCGGCCCGTTCCATGTCACCGGCGCACCCATCCGCAGCATGGGTGAGAACATCACCTTCGACGGCAAGGGTGAGAGCTGCCTGTTCACCGGACGCGTCCTGGACCTCACGGGCTCCCCTATCGCAGGCGCATGTGTGGACGTGTGGTCAGACAACGCTGACGGCTACTACGACGTCCAACAGCCCGACATCCAGCCGCAGTGGAACAACCGCGGCAGGTTCATCACCGGTGCCGACGGCGCGTACTCCTTCCGCGGAATCAAGCCAACGTCATACCCCATCCCGACGATGGCCCCGTCGGTCAACTCCTCGGTGCGCTCGGCCGCCACCCGTACCGGCCAGCGCACGTGCACTTCCTCATCACCGCCGTGAACTACGAACGACTCGTCACGCATACATTCGCAGCAGGTGACGACTACCTCCGCTCCGACGCTGTCTTCGGGGTCAAGGAGTCCTTGGTGACCAACTACGAGCGCGCGGACCACGACACCACTTGGCGGTGCAATTTTGACTTCGTGCTCACCCCGGACCCCCCTGACAACCTCGCTTCCCCGCACCCGACCCACCGATAGACTCGTCCACTGTGCAACCGAACGACGTGCCTCAGCCGCAAGAGGCACCTCCAAAAGGCCAGCAGCAGGGCATCCAGTCCGTCGAACTGGCCATGTCGATCGTTGAGACCATTGAAGCTGGCCTCGGTCCAATGAGCCTCACCCAGATTGCCCATGCCGCCAACATGGGCGCGAGCAAGGTCCACCGCTACCTCGTGAGCCTGGTTCGCACGGGCATGGTCGTGCAGTCCCACAGATCCGGGCTGTACGACCTTGGTCCAGCGATGCGCCGAATCGGTGTCGAGTCTCTGCGTCGCCTCGACGAGGTCGGCCTCGTGTCTGAACATCTCCCTGACCTGCGCGACCGAACCTCCCACGCCGTCAACCTCGCCGTGTGGGGTGACCACGGACCGATTCTGGTTCGCTGGGACTATGGGTCCTACGCTCTGCCGATCACGGTACGCGTCGGCGCAACACTGCCACTCTTGACGTCCTCGGTCGGCCGCGTCTACTTGGCCTACCTGCCCGACTCCCTCACGCGGCCAGTCCTGGAAAGTCAGATGTCGACAGACACGGGACGCCCACCGAACGCGGCAGAACTCGACCGGATCCGGGCCGAAGTCAAGCGTCGCGGTGTCGCCGTCACGTCCGGCGGGGTTATCCCCGGCGTGGCGTCCATCGCCGCCCCGGTATTCCCCCCGGGAGAGTCCATCCCGCTGGTCATCGCAGTGGCGCTACCCGCCCGCATCGCTGACAATTCGGAACTGGCACGCATCGAGTCCGAACTGCAGCAGACCATCGACCGTATTCGTCTCGACCTGGGCTCGTCGCGTGGAGCCTGACCACCGTCACCCTGGCCGCCCTCGACCCAGACCCATCGGCAATGGCTTCCATGGCACGGCCAGACTAGGGGACAAGAACGCAGCAAGAAGTGCCGCTACGGCTCGAGCGCGCCGCCCGTCATCTGCGTGAGGACTTCGGCGGCCCGCGCCACATGCGGGGCGCGCTCACCTGCTCGCGTCGCCATACAGAGCTCAACCGCAGACCGTGGTGTCAGCGGCCTGAACGTCGCCCCGGGCACGCCGAGAGCAGACACTGGCTCGGGGACGATGGCAACCCCCAGCCCGGCAGCGACAAACGTGACCATCGTTGAGGTCTCGGCCACCTCCTGCCTCACGCGGGGCACGAAGCCGGCATCCTGACACAGGCTTGCGACCACACCGCTCATCACTGAACGTCCCTGGCCCGCGTGTATGATGAAGTCCTCATCCCTGAGGTCACTGACTTTGACACGCTTGCGCCCGCTGAGCCGATGCCCCTCCGGCAGCGCCACGATCAGTTTGTCGTGGCGCAGCGTCCGCAGCTCGATCTCTGTGCTGTCAACTGGTGGTCTCAGAAGGGCTAGGTCGATGTTCCTTGCGACCAGCGCCTCAACCTGCGCGGGTGCGAGCATCTCGCCGCGAAAGCTGAAGTCAACGCGCGGCAGCTCCTCTCGCAGCTTGCGCGCCAGGGCTGGCAACAGGCTGTATGTCGCGGACCCCACGCAACCCACGACCAACCTGCCCTCCGTGCCGGCCGCCACTCGCCGCACCTCCCTCGCGGCGTCGTCGACCTCCCACAGCACAGAACGCACCCGGTCCAGGTAGGCCAGTCCTGCAGTAGTCAGCTCAACCTTGCGCGTCGTACGCCTGAAGAGCTCCACCCCGAGGTCCGCCTCCAGCAGCCGGATTTGCTGCGATAGCGGAGGTTGCGCCATGTGCAGCCGAGCCGCAGCCCGGCCGAAATGCAATTCCTCAGCAACCGCAACGAAGTAGCGCATCAGACGAAGTTCCATCTACTCATACTCGCACAGTTCTAATAACGCTCGAATAGGTACTTCTGTCTTCTGAGCCGACTGCGTACCTTCGAAGGCATGGACATTGTGATCTGCCACCCGATGCGCACTCCGGTGGGCCGGTTTGGAGGCAGGCTGGCGTCACTGACCGCGGCCGACCTCGTGGCCGGGCTCCTGCGAGAACTGGCGCACCGCGCGAACCTGTCCGATGGCGACGTCGACGACGTCATCCTCGGGCAGGGCTACCCCAACGGCGAAGCGCCCGCGATCGGACGCGTGGCTGCACTCGACGCCGGCCTGGGCACGTCCGTGCCGGGAGTGCAGGTGGACCGTCGATGCGGATCTGGCCTGCAAGCGGTCCTCTACGCCGCTGGCATGGTGTCCACCGGAGCGGCCCGACTTGTTGTCGCCGGAGGCGTCGAGTCGATGTCCCAGGTGGAGCATTACGCCCTCGGACTACGCACCGGGATCCGCAGCGGCAACGTCCAGCTCGCCGATCGCCTGGCACGGGCCCGCGAGACCGCGGGCGGGCAGCACCACCCCATACGCGATGGAATGATCGAGACCGCAGAGAACCTACGTCGCGAAAATGCGATCAGCCGTCGCGCACAGGACGCGGTCGCCCACCGTTCCCATCAGCGAGCCATCGCGGCCCACGCCGCCGGCCGATTCGCCGACGAGATCGTCCCCGTCGTGGTGGCCGGCACCCGCGGCAAGCCCGACCTGGTCATCGACCGGGACGAGCATCCAAGGGCCGACACGACGATGGACACCCTTGCAGCCCTGCAGCCCGTGCGCCGCAAGGTTGATCCCGACTCCACTGTCACAGCAGGAAACGCCAGCGGCCAGAACGACGGAGCCGCCCTTTGCATCGTCACCACCCGCACCGAGGCCAAACGCCGGGCACTTCAACCCATCCTCGCGCTGCGCTCGTGGGCTGTCGCCGGGGTCGCACCGGAGACGATGGGTGTCGGCCCAGTGCCGGCAACTGCAGCGGCCCTGACCCGGGCGGGCCTGAGCCTCGCCGAGATGGATCTGATCGAGCTCAACGAAGCATTCGCAGCCCAAGTGCTGGCCTGTCTGGGCGAGTGGAGAATCGACGCGCAAGACAGCCGGCTCAACCCGAACGGGTCCGGAATCTCCTTAGGACACCCGGTCGGTGCCACGGGAGCACGCATCCTGGCGACGCTGGCATACGAACTGCGGCGCCGCGGCGGACGATTCGCACTCGAGACGATGTGCATAGGCGGCGGTCAAGGGATTGCCGCCGTCTTCGAGAATGTGGACGCCGCATGAGCCTGGACAAGGTTGTCAGTTCTGCAGCGGACGCAGTATCCGACATCCCCGACGCTTCCAGTCTCGCCGTCGGGGGGTTTGGCCTGGCCGGCATTCCTTGGTTTCTCATCGAGGCGCTCGTGCACGGAAACGTCACCGATCTGACCGTCGTCTCCAACAACTGCGGTGTCGATGGTGCGGGGCTGGGGCTCCTGCTAGAACGCGGCCGGATCTCACGCGTTATCGCTTCATACGTCGGTGAGAACAAGGAGTTCGCTCGCCAGTTCCTCGCCGGAGAGCTGCACGTCGAACTCACCCCACAAGGAACGCTGGCCGAACGACTCCGGGCTGGTGGTGCTGGCCTGGGCGCCTTCTACACGCCCACGGGGGTGGGCACCTTGGTCGCCGACGGGGGCCTTCCTTGGCGCTACGGACCGGACGGCTCGGTCGCCGTCGCGTCCCCGCCCAAGGAGGTGCGCACGTTCCACGGCAGACCCATGGTCCTGGAGGAATCCATCGTTACCGACTTCGCCCTCGTGCGTGCGGCCGTGGCAGACCGGGCCGGCAACTGCGTCTTCCACGCGTCGGCACGCAACTTCAACCCCAACGCCGCCATGGCCGGACGAGTCACCATCGTCGAAGCCGAGCGAGTGGTAGAGGTCGGCGAGCTCGACCCCGACAACGTTCATCTACCAGGGGTTTTCGTGCAACGTGTCGTTGCCCTCACCGCCGAGCAGGCCGCGCGCAAGGAGATCGAGAAGCGCACCACCCGCCACCGTCCATCACCCATGACGCAGGAGAGCTGATATGCCGTGGTCCCGTGACGAAATGGCAGCGCGCGCGGCAGTCGAGCTGGGCGACGGTGAATACGTCAACCTCGGCATCGGTCTACCCACACTGATACCGGCTCACCTGCCCGAAGACTCAACGGCGACCCTGCACGCAGAAAACGGCATCTTGGGCGTCGGACCCTTCCCGTACGACGAGGACGTCGACCCAGACCTGATCAACGCCGGCAAGCAGACCGTCACCGTCCGGCCAGGCGCCGCCTACTTCGACTCCGCGCTCAGCTTCGCAATGATTCGAGGAGGCCACATTGATGTGGCTGTTCTTGGCGGCATGCAGGTAGCCAGCAACGGGGACCTAGCAAACTGGATGGTGCCCGGCGCAACGGTCAAAGGCATGGGCGGAGCCATGGACCTGGTGAGCGGCGCTGGACGAGTGATCGTGTTGATGGAGCACTCCACTCGCACCGGCCAGGCGAAACTGGTGGCACGCTGCACCCTGCCGTTGACCGGTCGGAATGTGGTGAAACGCGTCGTCACTGACCTGGCTGTTCTCGACGTGATCGACGACAGGTTCGAACTGGTCGAGCTTGCTCCCGGCGTCACCGTGGACCAGGTTGTGCTCGCCACATCGGCGACGGTCGTCGACCGCAGCGGAAGTGGTGCGAACCAGCCCGGAGGCGCACCGGCCAACGCCTGAGCACGACAGACAGACGCAGGAACGCGCCCCGCTCGCACGGACTACTTCAGCGTGTCCACCCTGCGGATCGCGCCATGGCCGATGCGCTTGGCCTGGGGCGTCGTGCGCCAGTCAGGGCGATGGAGCTGAACGGAGGGAGTCGAGGAGCTGGTCCAGTTCGGTCACGACAGTGTCAGCGCCTTCGGCAGCCAAGGTGGCGGCTCCGACGCCGCGGTCCAGCCCGACGATGAGCCCGAACAGGCCGGCACGACCAGCGCGCACTCCGGATGCGGCGTCCTCCACCACCGCTGCCTGACCTGGGAGGAGCCCAAGAAGCGAAGCCGCTCTGATGAACGTGTCCGGGGCGGGCTTGCCCGGCAGCCGCTCACTCGCGGCGTATCCTCCGTCGACGACGACTTCAAACCGGTCCGCAAGGCCCGCAGCTGCGAGCACCTCGGGGGCGTTCTTCGAGCTGGAAACGACAGCAACCTGGCAGCCTCGTTTCACCACTGCGTCTAGGAAGGCGACACTGCCCGGATAGGGAACGACGCCGCCGCTGCGCAGAACGAGATGGAACGCGTCATTCTTGCGGTTCCCCAAGCCGCACACGGTCTCCACGTTGCTCGCGTCCGATGGGTCCCCCTCGGGAATGTGTATGCCGCGACTCTCCAGTAGGGCGCGTACGCCGTCGTATCTGGGCCTGCCGTCGATGAACGAGTAGTAGTCGGCGTCCGTGTACTCGGCCACGCCCGCAGCGGCCAGGTACGGATCGAAGACTGCTGCCCACGCCCGCATGTGGACGTCGGCCGTGGGAGTCAGGACTCCGTCGAGGTCGAACAACCATCCACGGATCTCCGCCGCCGTCACCGGTATCCGATCGCCGCTCACAGTGCTGCGTCCCAGTGTCCGACGAATGGATCCACCGGGCTTTGCCCTTGCGCGGGCTGTTCACCGAAGAGCACGGCTAGGGCCGCATCGACCGTGGAAGGGGTCGGGGTGTACCCGTTGATTGCCGTGCGAATCATGGGCACGTCCTGCAAGACGTACGGGTCGGCGATCGAGACGAGCGCCGTGGGAAGGCTGGCAACATGTCGCGGCGCGTCGTGGCCCTGCCACGGAGTCCAGGCGATTCTGAGGCTGTTGCTGTTGCCAGTGAATCGAAGATTCGCGAAGTACAGGCACAGGTCATAGCGCTCGTGGAGGTGCTCAGCTGCAGCCGGGTCCCCATGCTCTGACGGCACCTTCACCACATCCACCGTGAGGCCACGCTCGCGCAGGCCCTCGACGAACCGCGGCGCGAATGGGCCGCTGGGGTCGTAGAACCTGGGTTCGTCACCGAGAACGAACACCAAGACCCGGCGGTGCAAGGCGGGGTTGAGGGGCAACAGTTCCTGCGTGTCCTTGACCAAGGTGACGGATCGGCGCGCGACATCATCTCGCGCGACGGCATCGACCTCGCTCGAGCCCAGATGGCCTGGGTCACGCGTCGCTGGCCGGTGGAGACCGGCGGACGCCTTCGTGGCCAGTACTCGCCGCACCGAGTCGTCGAGGCGTTCGGCCGGCACAGCGCCCGAGCGGGCGGCGTGGAGGAGGATCTCGAAATCCTCGACCACTGACAGGTTCCCCAACAGCATGTCGATGCCGGCATTCAGGGCGGTGGGCAGCGCCTCTCGGCGCGTCATGACCGAAGTGAATCCGGTCATCACGGTGTTGTCGGACACGATCAGCCCGTTGAACCCCAGTTGGTCGCGCAGCACGTCGCCCAGCAGTTCCGGCGCCAGCGAGGCGGGCATGAGCTGGTGCGGCTCTATGCCGGGTCGCAGGGACCGGCTCAGTGCCGGCTGGCGGATGTGCCCGACCATGATCGTGCGGGCTCCGGCGGCGATCACGGCACGGTACACGTCACCGAAAGTCGCCTGCCAGGCATCGACGTCCAGATCGTTGTTGGACGTGACGAGGTGCTGATCACGTCCGTCGACACCGTCGCCGGGAAAGTGCTTGGGCGACGTCACGATCGAACGCTGCTCCAACGCTCGGATGTAGGCGGAGCCGAACGTCGCAACCGTCTCAACGTCCTCACCGAAGGTGCGAGTGTTGGTTATGGGGTTGGCCGGGTTGACCGCAACATCAACCACAGGCGCAAAGGCCCAGTTGATGCCCACGTCGTAGGCGATGCGGGCGCAGTGCGTGGCCAAGAGCTCAACGGCGGTGACGTCGCCGGTGGCCGCGAGCTGCATGGGGTTCGCGAACGCTTCAGCGTCGGTGAGGAAGTTGACGGCACCGGACTCGAGGTTGGCTGCCACGAGTAACGGGATCGGGCTACGCACCTGCAAGCTACTGACGTCGTCACGCGCCTTGTCTGTCGTACGCGGCAGCATCAGCACACCACCGGGTTCGATCCCTTCGGCCTGCAGCTGTCCCCACCAGGTCGGAACGTCGTCCGTGCGCAGGTAAAGGCACAGCAGTTGACCGACCTTCTGCTCGAGTGTCATCCCGTCGAGGGTCTGCTCGACCCAGAAACGGTCATCGACGTCGAGGTTGAAGGGTGCTTCACCAACGTCGACGGGGCGGTGCGTCATGGAGGAAGAAGTGCGAGCAGTCATGTCGTGTGATCGACCAATCGGGAGAGGGGCGGAACAGTGGGTCCCACCGGGTGGTTGTGTGGCGGTGTTGGCGCGGCGGCCGGTTCCCAGCCCGGGCGTTCGCCTGTGACGTGTCTTGGTGAAGGTCGTTTCGCGGTGTGGGAGCTAGAAGATCGCGATCGGGTTGACGGGTGAGCCGGTAGCCCCAGGAAGCGGAAGGGGGGCAACGACGGACATGAACTCCCACGTTGACTGGGTCTCACATGCTTGGGCGATCGGGGTGAGGTTCGCCATGTCCACCAAGGGCACTCGCAGACTCGTCAAGAGGAGCAGATGCCACGGCACTGGGATCCCTTCGACCTCTGAAGGTGTTCCGTCCATGCCGAAGTCGGTGACAACTACCGCGGGCTCGACGCTGGCCAACCACGTCGCGCAGGCGATGCTGAGCCCGGCCTCGGGCTCCTGGCCCAGACTGTCGTCGGAGAACCGCTGTCGTGTCCGCCCGAACCGCAACCACAGAGCGTCACCGCGCTGGACCTGGACGTTCTGCCGTTCTAGCGCACCGGCGATGTCGAGGGGTGTCACGACGTGCCCTGGTGGCACTGCTGAGCCGATCAGTCCAGGCACGTCCACCAGCACGCCGCGCGCAACGATGGTTCCGTGAGTCGGGACCTGACCGGCATCGGTGGGCGCGGCGTTGGCGGCCTCCGAGGTTGAGGGCGCCAACCCTTTGCCCTCCTCGCCATCCTTGGCATCGCCGTCGGCGAGCCAGGCGAAATGCGAAAAGGCGTCGATGTGAGTCATTGACGCGGAGCCATGGAGGTCGAGCTCGATTCGGTCATTGACCGCGTGCCACGCATCAGCCTCGTCGACCCATTGGACCAATCGGTAGGGTCCGCCCGGGCCGTCCGATGTCTTCCCGGGGGCGGCTGGTCCTTCGCCTGCAGCCACGACCAGGCCATGACGGACCAAACCGGCGGCGGCAGCGATGTTCGAGGGCTCGGGCCGCCGGGCCGTGGAGACCCGCAAGCTGCTGCGCAAGCGGTCGAATTCGTCCCTCGAGAGCAGGGTGCGAGCGGGCTCGGGCATTGCGGGTCCCTTCGTCAAGCTGGGGCGGCGGCGCGGTCGCGCCGCCGCCCTGCGATCAGCAGCCGGCGCGGTAGAGGAAGGGCTTTGTAGCCGGGTCGTCTACGTTCTTGGACGTGATCACCTTGTTCGCGACGGCCTCCTTGCCGGCTGGGGTGACCGGACCGCCGTTCGGGTGTGCCTTGAGGTAGTCAACGAGGGCCTGAACGGACTTGGCTCCGATGTCGGTGGGGTTTTGCGCCACCAGTGCGGTGATCGTGCCAGCGCGCAGCGCGTCAACCTCACCCGGGACTGCATCGAAGGCGATGAGGGCGATCTTGCCGGCCTTGTCGGCTTGCTTGATGGCGGCTGCGGCCCCCAGGGCATCCGGGCCGTCCGCGGCGATGACGAGCTTGAGGTCCGAGTGAGCAAGGATCAGAGAAGAGACGGTGGTCGTCGTCTTGTTGACGTCGAAGCCGCTGTAGTCGGTGGGGAGTGCCTTCAGGTCCGAACGCTGCTTGGCCACAGCTTCCACGAAAGGCTTCGTGCGCTGTTCCAAGGGCGGGATGCCGGGGGCCCCTCCCAGGAAGACCATGCTGCCAGCGCCCTGCGGGATCAGGTCAGCAACGTCCGCGGCCAGTGGGGCAGTGTCGGTGTCGCTGAAGATCGCCTTGAACTCGCTCTGCGGGTCCGTGCTGGACTGAGTGACGACCGGCACGCCCTTGGCCATCTGCTGCTTGTACTGGGCGATGAACTGGTTGTTGTTGAACGGGCTCACGAGCACGCCGTTGGGCGACCCAAGGAGCGCGGTCTGGAAGTTGGACGACATGGTGTTGGCGTCTGGGGTCGTCGAGTTGTACGTCTTCAGCTCGACGCCGAGCTCCTTCGCCTTGTCCAGCGCCCCGCACGAGATCGATGCGAAGAACGGGTCTGAGGTATTGGGCAGAACGGCCGCCAAGCGAATGCTCTTGGCGGCGCTGGTGGATCCGGATCCTGCGTCGTCGCTGCCGGCGCAGGCACTGACGGTGAGCCCGAGGGTCGCGACGGCCGCAACGACCCCGGCACGCCGCCAGGTGTGAAGGTTGTTCATGAGAGTCTCCAAAATGTGTGTGGAAGGGTGGGGCAATCAGACAGCGGAGCGGTTACGTCGGAGCGTGGCGACGCGGTCGAGGAGAACGGCAAGGAGTAGGACGGTGCCGACGACGATCAGCTGCCAGAAGGCAGAGACGCCGAGGATGACCAGGCCGGCCTGCAGGATCACGGCCAAAGCGGCGCCCCACAAGGTTCCAACGACCGAGATGTGTCCGCCCTCAAGCAGCGTCCCGCCAATGACGGCAGCGGTAACTGCGCCGAGCGCGTCGTTGCTGTGTCCGGCGATCGACGTGGAGCCGAATCTGGACAGGTCGATGAAGCCGGCGATTCCCGCGAGGCCCCCGCCGAGAACAGTCAGTGTGATCAGGTACCCGCGGACACGGATCCCCGCGCGCTCGGCTGAGGTTCGGGCCGATCCGATGGCGCGGACGCGCATTCCGAAGCGAGTGAATCGGACAACGGCCCACAGGGCCGCGAGCGTCAGGATGGCTGCGATGGCAGGCACGGGCACCGGGCCTAGGGTGCGCAGTCCGATATCGGTCTGCAGCGCGACGGGCAGGGCGCCGATGTCGGTACCTCCGCTGAGCAGCAGGGCCGTTCCGGTGCCGATGCCCAGCGTTCCCAGTGTCGCGATCAGGGAGTTGATCCCGCCGACAGCGATGAGCAAACCGTTGATCAGCCCGAAGAGCATGCCGGTGACGACTGCCGCTGCTAGGCCCACGAGGATGGCCACCCAGGGGGAGTCGTAGGACGATGCCGCGCCAGGAGTGCTTTGAAAGTTGTGCATCACCTGAGCGCCGATCACCGACGACAGCACGAGGTTCGCGCCCAAGGACAGGTCGAAGATCCCGGCACCGAGCATCATGGCCAAGCCGAGCGCTAGCAGGAGTGTCTGGGAGATGCTGAGCATGAGTGCTTCGGCGTTCGCTTGCGACCAGAACACGTTGTCAGGGGACAATGCCGTGAAGGTCGCCACGAGCGCGACGTCGAGCAGCAGGATCCAGGCTGCGCGGGTGCGCAGCCAGGTGGTAACGCGGGATGTCTGCGCTCGTGCGCGGTCATCTGCCGTGGTCGCAGCGGGGGCGGGGATTACGCTCATGCGACGTCCTCTTTTCGGTAGCCGACCATGGTGGCGACCAGGTCGGGCACGGTGAGTCCGTCGGCTGGCGCGTCGAGGACGGTCTCCCCGCGCCAAAGCACGGTGATGGTGTCGGCGGCCTTGAGGATGCGCGGCAAGTCGTGGGAGATCACCAGCACTCCGAGGCCCCGGGCGGCTACCGTCCGCATGAGCTCGGCGATGATTTCGGACTGGCGTGCGCCCAGCGCGGCGGTGGGCTCGTCCATCAGCACGGCGACACGAGCCCACATGACTGCGCGGGCTACGGCGACGGCTTGCCGCTGTCCACCCGAGACCTCACGCACCGAGACGGTCAGCGACGGTAGCTTGATGCCCAGCTCGGACAGGGCGACATCGGCACGTTCTGTCATCTCGCGTCTGGAGAGTGTGCCAAAGGCCGGCCCGGTCAGTTCGTGTCCGAGGAACATGTTTTCCACGACCGACAGGTGAGGCGCGAGCGCGAGGTCCTGATGAACCGCCTCGAGGCCGAGGGCCTGTGCGTCTCGAATGCTGTGTAGTCGCACCGGTTCGTTGTTGATGATGACGTCGCCGTGATCGGGCTTGTTGATGCCGAGCAGCGTCTTCATCAGCGTTGACTTTCCTGCGCCGTTGTCGCCGACGAGGGCGACAACCTTGCCCGCGGGGACGATCACGTTGGCGTTGCGCAACGCCTCGACGTGACCGAAGCGCTTGGCCACGTTCTGGCATCCGACTACGCAGTCGTCGGCTGCCATGGAAGTCCTTGTGAAGAGGTGAACATCGTTGGTCTCCATTTCACGCACCGCTTCAGTGCGATGCCCGTACGCTAACATGAAAACTAACATATGTGTAGGTTTTCATTTTGAGAATCTGTCAGCCACCGCGCAAGGGGCCGCGGCCGCACGGCGTGAAAGGATCACGGCGCACGGGAAGACCAGAAACCTGGGAGGTCGGATGGGCAGCGGACGGCCCCGGCATTACGCACCAGGCATCGCGCGGCGCGAGGCGATCATGGTGGCTGCCTTCGAAGCCTTCGGGAAGATCGGCTACTGGAACACGACCATCGCCCAGATCGCGGAGGACTGCGGTGTGACTCGCGCGGGGCTGCTACACCACTTCCAGACCAAGGAAGCCTTGCTCGAGGCTGTGCTGCAACGTCGCGACGAGCTGAACCGTGGGCAGATCTTCCACGGCACCCTCGACCCGCGTGGGAATCCGCGCGACTTCTTGCAACGAATGGTTCGCTTGGTCGAGCGCAACGCGTCACAGCCGGGAATCGTCAACCTCTTCGCTGTCCTCGCGGCGGAGGCCACACACCCAGAGCACCCAGCGCATGCCTACTTCGTCGCCCGGTACTCCACTGTCCGCGGGTGGCTTCGAGATGCCCTCGAAGCCCTTCAGTCCAGCAACCAGATGCGCGAAGAGGTTGACGTCGAGCGCGTCGCGATAGAGCTGACAGCCCTGCTGGACGGACTGCAGGTTCAGTGGCTGTACTCCCCCGACCTCGTCGATATGCCGTCTCAGTTTCGAGTCAGGGTCGATGAACTCCTCAGGGAACCGCTGAACATGGCGCTTCCGCATCGTGGCTAGGTGTACTGACCGTGCGCATTGGTTCGGTCGGCACAGATCGTGGCTTCTCCCTGCGGACTCACAAGACGCTGGTCAGCGTCCCAGCTGGAGTAACCAGTGAACGGCTGACCATCGCGTGCCAATGGAGGTAGCCCGGCTGAGTCCAAATATTGGGTCCGACAGGCGCTGATTGTGCGGGTCGCCCGCTTGGCGTGGTCTCGGCTGGTCAGGAGGGTGTTCCAGGGGGTGTGCCGAGCCGCCTGGAAGGTCTCGCGCGCAAGTGGCAATACCCAGAGTGTTACCGGCCAGGGAGCGCATGCCCTGCAGTGCCCGTCGGAGGCTGCCGATCTCTCTTCTCGCGGATCCGCCGCAAGCACCTACCTGATGAAGTGCCGGCGCAGGACGAACGCCTTGCCACCGATTAGGAGCGCGCCTCGCCGTCAGGGAGGCGACGAGCGGCGGGCTCTCGCCGTCGGTGAGGCCGACGAGTCAGACTCGGCGAGTAGATCTCCGCCTTCTCCGCCGATCCAGACCAGATGTTGGACCCGATTGCGGGACCACCAAAACGAGCCACCCATCCCATGGGGGAGCCGGTAGGGCAGCCGGAGAGACTCCCCAACCCTGGGTCCTCCTCATGGTCATGCGGCGGTGCACGGAGTGTGCACCCGGACCGGGCAGGCTGACGGGCTTGCCCGACTGGGTCACGTCGGCGGTGACAAGGTGTGAAGCTCTCGCCGCAACAGGCGCTATCTGCGCGACAACGCTGGATCAAGAGGAAGACCGGCCTCTTGCGGTGTACCCGCGCCGGCCGGCCCCAGTCGGGTGAAGGCCCTCGCCCTCTGCCACCGCGAGGAACGGCACCCCGGCAGCGGCAATCCCGCGCGGCAGAAGGCTCGGCGCTACGAGGGTCAGGGCGCCGGCAGGGCACCGATCTGCTGCATCACCCCAAGGAGATCGGGCTGGCCCCGTTCGCCGACGATCCGACCGTCGGCCAGGTAGTAGAAGTTCATGGCCTGCACCGAGATCTTGTTGCCGCTCGGCGGGATCCCGAAGCATTCACCCTCGTGGGTTCCCCGCATGGTGAACCGCGCGGCCACGGTGTCGCCTTCGGTGACCGTCTCCTCCAGCGTCCACTGGATGTCGGGGAAGGCGCTGCGCATCATCCCGAGGACTTCCATGTACCCATCGGGCCCCTGCAGTGGTTCCGGGTGACTGGGCGCGTGGAACACCGCGTCCGCAGAAATGACCTCGCGGGCGAGATCCTCGTTCCCCGTGTTGATGCACTCGACGAAGCGGCCTGCTCGCCAGCGAACTTCGCCGCGAATTCGCCACAGATTCTCGACGCCCACCGGCGTCTGCCAGCGCCCGCCGGACACGGCGAGTGGTCAGGCGGCCAGCTGCCGTTGAAGCCTCGGGGCGAGAACTTGGGGGCACAACTGGAGCAGACGCGCTATCTATCGAACGACCCCTTGAACCTCGCGAGCCGCCTTGGAAGCGGCGCCTACTCGCCAGCTGACCCGCTCCTTGCGAAGGGTTCAAGAAGCCAGCGCACTTCATGACGACGTGCTGGGGGCGCGCGACATGGATGCAAGAGTGCAGCGCGAAAGGACCCCGGAGCAGAATCGGGGCACAAGCCAGATGCTCACTCGCCTCCTCCGCTTCGAGTTCTGGCCCCTGAGGATTCGGCGCAGTCCGGGAAGAGAATCTGCGCTCAGAGATGCAGGCGGAGGCCCTTGCCCGATGGCTGGCGCCGGTAGAGGCACTGATAGCAGTGAGGGCCGCCCACGGATGAAGGATCGGCGATGTCCAGACTGCCCGTGTCCAGTGCTGCCGTTTGTCCCCTGGCGTCGGGGGTATGGGACAAGGCGCGGCCCGGGAGGCTGCGTCCGGGGGGACACGGAAACCCGGGCCGCGTCCAGATCGGGCGGCTGATGAGCGGGGACGGCGCTTTGGTCATTCCATGTGGATGCGATCCGGGACCCCAGACTGCGCAGCACCCGCGCCCAATACCCCTGAAAGCCCCCGGCGCGGGTGACAGCACATCCCTTATAGGTAGACGCTGCTCCTGTCACCGGAGAACAGCCATAGCCCGCATTAGCCATATGCCCCGCTGCCTGTCGGTGTCATGATCGATGGTTGCGGCTCCTCGGCCTTCATCCCTGCAGTGCCGAGGGGTCGCACTCTTCTGTCCGATCGAGTCGGCGCTGCATGGTGCGCAACGCCGAGCAACGCGGCGCCAGCTGCCCTTGGTGAACCCCTGTCACCAGGGGCAGCGCTGCGCAGCGACCCGATGGGCCCGCCGCCAAGCAGGCTTCTGCCGGCGATCCTAGGTCGAATGCGTCGACAGCCTCGGGCCGTGGATGAACAATCGGCCGGCCTGCCGCCGACCCGGCTCCACGACCTCCGCAACACTCACGCCACGCTCGCCCTCAAGGCCGGGGCGCACCCGGCGCTCAAGGCCGGGGTGCACCCGCGCATCGTTCAGGAGCGGTTGGGCCACGCGAAATGTGGGTATCACTCTGGGCACCTACTCGCACGTCGACTTGGACATGCAGGCCGCGGCCGCACTGCGAGTCTCGGCGCTAGTCACTGGAGGAGCAACATGAGCATTCGTCCGGAAGTCGTCGAGGCATTGATCGCGGCGCACGCGAACACTTCTGAACCGCTGTACGCCCTGGCGGCCGCGGAGTTCCAATTCCAGCCGCCGCCGACTGCCGCCGAGAAGGGCGAGGCGCGAGCGCGCGTGGTTCATGCCCGCAATGAGAGGCTCGAGCGACTAGCGAAAGGCGAAACCGATGAGCGCGCGTGACCAGTCGGTGACCAATTCGGCCCGGGAGACGGCTTGGCGTCACCCGCACAAGTCGCTGACCTGCACGAATGCCGCCGAGGGCTGGCGATGGCGGCGGGATTTGAACCCGCGTGGAGCCTCACACACACGCGATTTCGAGAACTGCGAAGCCCAGTTCATGGTGGGTCAGGCAAGCCCTGATGTGCTCAGCCGCTGCGGCGGACTACAGGCCACGAACCGCGATAAACGCCGACGAAAGAGACGAGATTGGAGACCACGAGGCTCGAGCCTCGAAACCACGTGAGTTGCTAGGCTGCGCCGGTCGACGTCGAACCAGTCATTCAGCTTAGGGAACTCGGGAGCACAAATGAGGCACACGGTCGTTCACCCTTCGGCGGCGTAGCAGACTTCGTGGCACCTGGGGGCGGCCCTCGGTTGTGCCGCTGACCTTCTCATTGCGAAGGCTTCCAAAGGTTCGAGCATGGAGTGACGACGTGCTCAAGCCGTGACTTGTGGATGCATGCAGTGCGGGGTGCCGCGGCCCGGGGGCACAACGGGGGCACAAGCCGACACGGCGCCACCTCCCTCTCGCCCGCCATGAACCGCAATGGAATTAGAGACCGACCGGGGCGCCTAGCCGCACCTGAAACTCCTACGTTGCGCCACTCCCCTCCTCTCACACCGGTCCGGGATCAGGCTTGGCCGCCGAGGAGCCCCGGCTCCCGCGACACCGGAAGCGTCGCCATTAGGTCGAGACGCAGGAATCCTTCGCGAGTTGCCTTGGCGGCCGCTCCTGCACGCGACTCTTGTCCGAGCTTCACGAGGATGCGCTCGACGTGAGTGGTGACAGTGCGTACTGAGATGGAGCGCTCGGATGCAATGCGTTGGTTGGACGCCCCTTGAGCCATTCCATTCAGAACGTCGAGCTCACGCGCGGAGAGTCCATACGGCGCCTGCCACGGCGACTCGATGACCAGAAGTGCGGGGTGGCCTTCGAAGAGCGGGTCCTGTACGTGTTCGATTGTGAGCGCGAGCCAACTTGGATATGAGGGCCAGACCCCCGACACGGCATGCGATGGATAGCTTTGCAGGCGCTCCGCGAACCTGATGAAGTCGGGGTCCTCGACGCAGCTTGCCGGTTCGTACTCATCGACACACCTCGCCTTACCAGTGTGGTCGAGCAGGCTGGCACGCGCGAACTCGCCGGCGAGAAGCGGGGCCGGCCTGAGACGCCGCAGGTTGCAGAGCTGTCCCAGGCTTGAGGTGAGCGCCGAGATCATCTGCACATGCCTCGACGCGAAGGCAGTCCGTGACCCTGCGGACATATGCAACATCCCCGCATAAGCGCCGTCCACAGCAAAGAGGCACGAGGTCATTCCGTCTGCAAAACCCGCCGGACGGAGAACCTCCTGAAAGAGCTCCGTTTGCCTGTAGTCATAGGGCAGATCACTGATCCGTAGCGGTCGATGCTGTTCGAGCATCCTCCGATGAGGCTCAGTCTGCACGTACCGCTCGCCCAGCCCGACCAGAGTTGCTTCGTCGTAGGCTGAGCTGCCGAGCACCATGTGCTTGCCCGTCACGGGGTCCCAGGCCAGGAGCGCGCCTGCGTCCTGGTGGACGACTCTCTGCAACTGGTCCAGGATCTCGACCGCCGCCTCTTTGGCGCGGCCCGACCCCGCGGCATAGGCGCAGTCGAGCAGGACTTGCGTCTCGCCGACAGTGAAGGCGGCGCCTTGGGCGTCTGGGGGGACGATGTCCATCATGCGACGCCCTTCTTGGCCCCATTCGAGTGCTTCAGTGTACCGCTGCCCCGACGCGAAGGGGCCAACTGATGACTTCACCCACCCCGCGGCGTTCGAGGAAGTCCGTGCGCGCCTCTGCATACGTGGGATCCGTCCGGCGTCAGACCAGTTGCCGCGATATTTCGTCGAAGGCGCGCAGCGTCGCGAAGAGTTTCCAAGCGTTCTGAGGCTCGGCCCAGCTGGACAATTTCGCGGCGACGACACCCGTGGTCGGGTTGACGTAGATCATCTGTCCGTGAATGCCGAGGCACAGGAGCACGTCGCGGTCGGCGTAGGGAAGCCAGAACTGGTTGCGGTACATACCGCCCGGCATCAGCGTCTGGGTTGGACTTGTGGCGAAGGCGGCGCGGGAGTCGGGCTCGCCCCGGAAGGTCTCCTCGATCCAAGAAGCGGGCAGTATCTGGTTGCCAGAGAGCGAGGTCCCTCCTTGTGCCAGCATGCTGCCGAACCGGGTGAGGTCGCGAAGCGTTGCGCAGATGCCCCCGTCATACATGCCGGAGCCGGTCGAGTCCACGGCGATTGCGGCGTCGTTCTCGGCCCCGAGCCGCGACCAGAGCAGTTGCGACATCAGCTCGGGCATCCGGAGTCCGGAGGCCACCTCGCAGACCCAACCGAGGACGTCTGTCTCGCAACTGCGGTATTCAAAGGGTCCGCCGTGGGCTGCCTTCTGCTGCAGCGTCACGAGGAAGTCGTACATCGTGTGAGGGACTAGGGGATGTTGGCGGGGAGCCCAGCCGATTGCCTGTTCCAGGACGCGCACCTCGGCCTGTGGGTCGAGGTAGTCCTCGGAGAAGTGGATGCCCGATCGCATGTCGAGCAGGTGGCGTACGACGGCGCCGGAGTAGCCGCTTGATGCCAGCTCCGGCACGTACGAGGTGAGCGGTCGAAGGGGATCGAGCGTACCGCCCGCGACCAGCGCGCCGGCCACGACACCGACCAGGGACTTGCTGACGGACATGAGCAGGTGCCGCGTGTTGGGGTCCATCCCTCCGGGGTAATGCTCGGCGATTATCCGTCCGTATCGGCAAACCATCCACCCGTTGGTGTTGGTGGCCGCCATGGTCTCGGCCACAGTCAGGGTGGACCCGTCGGGCTGGGGGACCGCGAGGTCGCCGACGGCCGAGCGCCTAGGAGGTAGCTCGGCCGAGGGGTCGGTGCCACGGGCGATGATGGCGGTCGGGAACAGGTCCTCGATGTGCTGGAACGACCAGTGCAGCTGCGGAGCGACCTGCCAGTTGTCCAGGGTCACAGCTCCTGGTGGACGGCTTGCCTTCTCCCCTAGTACCACCGCATTTTCAGCCCTTCCCCTATTGAGGGCTCTACGTGCGTCATCCTGATCTCGGCTGAGCCTAGCTCTGAGCAACGGCGCTCCACTGGGTATCTTCGACTGCTGGCTGCTGGATCTGGGGTGGCATCACCGGGGTGCCGGTGTAGTGGGCTCGGATGGAGTCGATGAGGTGCTTGGCCCGAATCGTCAGGCTCCCCGCCCTCCCCGGCACTTGGGTCTGCAGCCTTCCCTTGGTGACCACAACACCGAGGTCGGCGCCCTTCCATCTGTAGTCGCCCGGACCATAGATCCGCAGGAAGAACGCTTCGGACTCGTTCTGCAGCTGATGCCAGTCGAGGGCAGCCCGCCGGTACACGAGCGCACCGGCACCATCGACGCTGTACGCCCCGGTGGGTGCCGCGGTGTCGATCCGCTCCACTCCCGGCCCCGTCTCCTTGATGATCATCTGCGACCAAAGATCGACTGTCGCGAGCTCCTGCCAGCGTCCGTTGATCTCCTCGACATCGAGGTCGAAGTCGATATCGAGGTACTCCAACAGATGGAACAGGAAGAGCGGGACGTCTGCATACGCACCGGCAGTGACGTTGGTGATCGAGGACGCGCCGCTGATGCGCGGGTTGATCTCACCGAGGTAGACCTCATCGGTGTCGACATCGATCAGAACATCGACCTCAAAGAAGCCGCGGTAGCCCTCCGCGCCGAGCCGCTCACCCAGCCGGCGTACCAGTGCAGAGGCGCGTGCGCGCAGGTCTCCGGTAAGCACCTCGGGAAACATCTCGTTGCCGCACCATCCACCCCGGTACGGGGTGAGCTTCGTGTGACCGGTCAGTTCGGACATGAACGGACCTACCACGGTGCCGCACTTGGTCAGCACCGCTTCCACCGCCACCGGGCGGTTGTTGATTCGCTTCATGACCTTGACCTCGTTGCCCACGACGTCCTTGCTGTGCTTCCTCCAGTCCGCCTCGGAGGCGATGAAGAACGTCGTTTTGCCCGAGTCGCCGTATGCCGTCTGGACGACCAGGTCGGTCCCAAGTCCCGCGTCCTCGGCTGCCTTCATGAGGCCGTCGAAGTCCTCGACCATCGCCACCACGTTGGGCACGCTCGGCACTCCCACCTCGTTGCCGAGGCGAGTAGTGACGAGCTTGGAGTCCAAGTGCGTCCGCAGCTCGGCCTTCGGCAGGATCAGGTCGTAGCCGAGCTCATCGCAGATGCGTTCGGTCTCGTCATCGAAGAACACCATCGCGATCTTGGGACGGACCCCGAGTCTGGCCCGGCTGGCAATGAAGGCCCGTACCTCCGAGTTCTCCAGCAGCCAGTTGTTTATGTGCTCGCCGCTCTCGAAGTCGACGAACGGCCTATTTCCAGGCGTGAACACTCGCGGATGCGCGCCGTCCCACGCGTCGTAGTAGGCGATGTAGGTGAAGTTGCGCACCCAGCGGTCGAGCCCCAACAGGTTGAAAGGAGTCGCACCCACGAAGTAGATCGGCACATCGTTGGTACGGAAGAAGTGGCGCACCTCGGACATGTTCCTAAGCGGCCGCCGAGAACTCTCGGCAAGCGCCGCCGGCCCGAACGCCGCGTCGGTCGCCATGGTCGCCACGGGTTCGGGGCCGATGGGGAGAGCCACTGGAACGGCAACCGGCGCAGACGCCGCCCGACGAGCCCGAGGCTTGGTGGCCCTTTTCGTGGTCGCACTTGCCTTTCGGTTTGCTTTTCCAGCACCTGCGGGTTGGGTGGTCATGCTGTCCCCTTCGGTCAACGGTTGGCCTGGGTGCGGATGAGCTTTTTGTTGACGAATTCGTCTATGCCGAAATGGCCAAGCTCTCGGCCGAAACCGGAGCGCTTCACGCCACCGAAGGGAAGCTCTGCTGCGTCGAGCATGACGCCGTTGACGAAGACCATTCCGGCGTCGATCTGGTCCGCCACGCGCTCGGCCTGCTCGGGGTCAGTCGTGAACACGTAGGCTCCCAAGCCGTATGGAGTGTCGTTGGCCAAGGCGACTGCCTCCGCCTCCGAGGAGACCCGGAAGACCATCGCGACTGGGCCGAATAGTTCTTGGGCAAACACGTCCTGGTCCGGAGCGACGCCGGTCAGCACGGCGGGTGGGAAGAACGCCCCCGAGCGCTGCCCCACGGTGTGCAGGGTGGCTCCTTGCGCCACGGCGCGGTCGACCTGTCCTTGCAGTCCTTCGGCGGCCCGCAGCGAAGACATTGGGGCTCCGCCGTCGGCCGCCGCAAGCATCGACGTCGTGAACCGATCGAGGAACGGCTCGTAGAGCTCCTCGGCGACGATGAAGCGCTTTGGTGCATTGCAGACCTGACCGGCGTTGTCCATGCGAGCCGCCACGGCTGCCGACACCACGGCCTCGAGGTCGTCGGTACTGAGCAGCACGAAAGGGTCAGAGCCCCCCAACTCAAGCACTACCTTCTTGAGGTTGCGCCCAGCGATCTCAGCGACCGCTGATCCAGCCCGCTCGGACCCGGTCAGCGACACCCCGGCAATGCGGGGGTCGGCGATCATCTCTGCGACCTGGTTCACGGTGGCATTGACAGCGACGTAGGCCCCATCAGGGAACCCGGCGTCGGCGAAGATCTCTTGCAGCGCCGCAGCCGACTCCGGACACTGCGGCGCGTGCTTGAGCACGATGGTGTTGCCGATAGCGAGGTTGGGTGCAGCGAACCGGGCCACCTGGTAGTAGGGAAAGTTCCACGGCATGATGCCGAGCAATGCGCCCACCGGGCTGCGACGGATGACGGCCGTGCCACTTCCTTGCAGGAGCGGCACCTGCTCGTCCGCGAGGAACCCCGCCGCGTTGTCAGCGTAGAACTCGTATATCTCGCGGCAAAAGTCGACCTCCACGAGCCCTTGATCCAGCGGCTTTCCCATCTCACGCCCGATGACGGATGCGAGGTGTTCACGCCGTTCACCATGGAGCTCTCCCACTCGCCGGAGCAGTGCAGCGCGGTCTGTTGCCATCGTCGTCCGGCCCCAGGTCACACACGCCGATGCGGCTTGGTCCAGTGCGGCATCCATCTCGGCCTGCGATGCCTGCGGGAACGTTCGCAGCCGCTCGCCGGTCGCTGGGTCAATGACGGCATAGTCATCGATGACCGCATACTCCTCCATGGCATTGCCTCCTTCGTGTTGGTTGTGATCGCGCGTCGAGCGGCCGGCGGGAAAATCCCACCCGGTCAGGGCTCTGCCGTCGTGTTCGGCATGGGCACTGTCGTTAGCTGCGCCCCGGCAGACCATGGAGATACCTGTGTTATCTGGAGCGGGATCCGACCGCCTTGACCGGACGGGGCATCCTTCTCAGGCCTACTTGAGTGGTTCCGGGTCTCTGAATCGCGTCAACACGTTCGAGGTCAAACGGGCGATGTTGTTGTCGTATCCGTTGTATGAGAGCGATCCAGTCCACGCGATTGAACCGACCGAAAAGATGCCTCCGCCACCGTCGAGGGCCGCGTAGACGACGTCAGAGCGGACCGAGGGTTGCTCTGTTCCTCCCAGACCTGGGAGTTGCTCGAACAGCTCCTCGGTGACTAGGAGGTAGGCGTCTGACAGCGGTCCGGATGTGGCCAGCACGAGGGTGTCCGGAGGCGATCCGAGGCTCGGGTTGTAGAAGTCGATCTCGGATCCCGCCGCGCCTCCGCCGATGATGCCGAAGTCTCCGAGGAGTTCCTCGGCTCCGATCCCTTCGAAGATGAAGGCAGCACGCGCGTCGAAGCTGTCTTCGAGTCGCTGATAGTAAGTACAGCGATCGAAACCCTGGGCGGACATCCCGACTCCAACCAGCCGCTCCGGCGCCTTTCCCTTGTTGCGCCAAAGGCCGGCGGACTCGCCTGAGGTCGTGTGGCGCCGCTCCGCGAACGGGGTTTGGTGCGGTCGCGTGCCTCCGTCGGCGCGACGGACCTCGAGTACATGTCGGTTATCGGGGTCAAACGACGCCGTGGCGTAGAACCCGTTGCCGCCGAGGTACATCAGGCGGCCGCCGGCCGCGGTGTACTCCGCCAGCGCATCGAGCTCAGCTCGGGTCATGTACTCCGGGTGACTGCCCGTGATGACAACGCGATACTTCGAGATGAGGTCATAGCCCTCGAGGTCCAGGGTTTCATCGGTGAGTGCGTCGAACTCACAGCCGACCTCCTCCAACCAGTGGGTGAGGCATAGGTCGGCGGGGAGGCCCCACGGTCCTTCGCTCATGAAAGACGCGCGATACCGGGGCTGCATGGTGATGAGTGGGCGGTGTGCAGTGCTGAATATGACGCCGGAACCGTCGTTATGGATCTCGTAGCAGGAGCGCCCGAACTCTGGGTGGTCTTGCATGACCAGGTCTTCGGAGTGAACGATCGGTGTGTGTCCGAGCAGCATCTCCATGCCGTCGGCCTCAAAGGCGATTCGGTCGTTCGCGTATGCGAGGTATGACCCCGTGGGAAACAGGACGGCCACGTCGCGCGAGCGTTGGCCAGGTCCCACGAAGAACGGCACATGATGGTCCCTGTCGTCTGCCTTCAGGCGGAACGCGTACACCCCGCTGGGCATGTCCTCTGGGATGTCGAATGTCAGGGCAACGGGCCATTCGGCGTCCGAGATGTCGTCGTCGTGAAAGTGGATGGCATCGAACTGGTCCGGGGCAAGGCGAAAATCCTCCACTTGACCCTGGAATGTAGGCCCGGTCACGCCACGCACTGGTCCATTCACACAGTGGGCGGTTAGGCCGTTGGGTGACTCGTCTACGACAGTGGAGAGCAGCAGACCATCGTCACGGTCGCTTCGACCGAAGTGCCATCTGGCCACCGTACGGTTGCCACCGCCGTCCTGCCGTCGAATCGTGACGCCTCCGATCTTTCCGTTGAAGGCTGATGCAGCGACGAGCCGCGTGTCCGCACGAGCAGCAAGCGCGCCGATGCGGAAAGGCATCTGGGAGGCGACCCATGCGCTCGTCGTCTGCAAGGTCGCGGACTCCGATGCGAGTCGTGCTGAGGCTGGTGCGACCAGATCCGACGCATGCTTCAAGGGCGTGCAGTGCAGGGTCACATCTCCGCCATTGGGCGGTACGTCGACAACGAGTTCGTACCAATGATGTGCAATGAGGGCGGTGTCGAGCTGAAGGGTGCAGGGCTGTCCCCACTCACTCCACATGAACGTGGGTCGACCCTCTTCGATGGTGAGGGCCCAACCCGTCGTCGTTTCGGCGTCCCATGTGCCCAACACAGTCTGATGCTCGCCGCGAAACGCGACGGAACTGTGGCTGACCCGATAGGCGCCCAGACTCCCCGCACGATCGTCACGCGGCAGCGTGGGGAAGACGGCTGCACGTATTTGGAAGCCTGCCGGATCCTTGAGGGCTCCGGCTGGGTCGGAAACCTCAACGAAGGATCCTGGCCGGCAGACGTATCGCTGTCCTGGATAGGTACCTTCGACCGCTGTAGGGACATGCGATTCTTGGAACCCCGGGCCTGAGGAACCGTCGAAACCGTGGTGTAGCCGGACGACGCTTGCGACGTACGTGTCGGCGTCCTCACAGCTGACGTGGAGCTGGATCTGCTCACCGGGCCGGGCCGACAAGCGATCGGTGTAGCCGAACACCTTCTGGCTGTTGCTGATTGGCGAGTTCATGATCCTGTTCCAATTCTTTGGGTCTCTGCAGGAACGGCGTTGGCCTCGAGGTACTTCGCCCTTCGCTCGTGGAAGACAGCCCTCATCGCGTCCTCGTAGTCCTGGTACGTACCGGGCTGGAGTACCAGGTTCCCGGGAACTCCGTGCGTTACCAGGCCGAGGGACCAAGGCCCGTCAGGACCATTTGCGTAGATGAGGTGCTTGCCCTGGATCGGTTGACTACGCAATATCCTCAGCACTCGGTTGGCGCCGTCCTGCAAGATCCAGAGTGGGTCGGCGTCATGTTGCGCAACGACTTCCTCGGTGAACTCGGCGCGGAGGCGCGTCAGGCTTCGCTGGGTGAAGACCTCGAGCAGTTCTGCGACTCTGTCTGCCGCCGTACGCGTCATTGGTTCTCTCCTGTGATCAGCTGACGGTCAGATGTTGCGTGAGGGTCAAACCCGACCGACGACTCGCTTGTCGGGTTCAGCAGCTTCGATGCGGTCGCCTGCCCCGTCACGAGGTACTGGCCAGGGATGACGGTGCGGAGCACGTGGCACAAGGGGATCTCTTGAGTTCGCACGATGGCCGACTGGAGTCGCGTCAGAGGTCCGATTGCTGCATGGAACGACCAGAGGCCTTCAAGTACGCGGCCACTCCGAGCCCGACGACGACCCAGCTGATGCCCAAGATCTTCGCGTGCGGATTTGCACTCCAGAGGGCGAAGAGCAGGATCGCGGTTCCCACAACCGGGGAGATCACGTGTAGGAAGAAGCGGCGGCTCTTTCCCCGAATGACGAAGTGATTAACCACCGCAACGTTCAACAGGATGTAGGCCGTCAGGGCGCCAAACGTGACCAGGGTGATCAACAGGCCAGCCTGCTCGACGCCCAGCACGCCGACTCCGACCGACAGCACCGCAATAAAGAGCATCGCGTTCCTCGGCACCATGCGGTCGCTGACTCGCGAGAGAAACCGGGGCAGTTGGCCATCCCTGGCCATGCTGAACACGAGGCGTGACGAAGTGGCGTTGGACGCGATCGCGTTGGCAAAAAGGGCGATGAGGGCGTTGGTCAGGAGCACGACGGTGCCGAACCACGACGACATGGAATGGCTCACGATGTCGTAGAAGGCATTGTTGGTGTCATCGCCTTCAGCGAAGGTGGTGCCGGTGGGAACGAGCACGGCGGCCAGGCAGACTTGAAGAACGAACAGCACGCCGACACACCACATCACCAAGATCGTGGCGCGTGCCACGGTGGCTCCCCCGTGCTCAGCCTCCTCGTTCAGCGTCGAAATCGCATCGAAACCGACGAAGCTCAAAGCCGCGATTGGGACCGCCGACGCCACCAGAGCCCAAGAGGAATTCGAGGAGGGAATGAGAACGTCGAGCGAAAGATGCGCGTCGCCGGAGGCGATGAGCACGATCGCCCATCCGACGAAGACAGTGAGAACAGCAAGCTGAATGCACAGGAAGATCTTGTTCATCCGCGCCGTCACTGAGACACCCAAAATGTTGATGAGCGCCGTTGCCGCAACGAACAGGATCACCCACACCCAGCCAGGCACGAAGGTGACCAGGGAGGCCATGGCGAGGGAGGCAAAGACGCAGAGCAATGCAGGGAGCAGCAGATAGTCCAGGAGTATCGCCCACCCTGAAATGAAGCCGACGAAGGTCGAGGTGCCCAGGCGGACGTAGGAGTACACCGAGCCGGCAACAGGGAACTGCAGTGCCATCTCCCGGTAGCTGAGGGCGCTGAATGTCATGACCAGGGCGGTAATGAGGTACACCGCACCAGCTGCCCCCACCGAGAGGTTGTAGACGACACCGAAGACCGAGATCGGCGCAATCGGCACCATGTAGATGAGGCCGTAGATGACCACATCGGCCAGGCTGAGAGATCGGGAGAGTTCGGGCTTGTAGCCCAACTCATTCAGCCTCGCGTTCTCAGTGTCCATATGCTCTCCTGCGACCACTTTCGCATCAGTTCGCTCAGTCATGGCGTGTACCTTTCGGAGCCAGGGGGGCTCGATGTCTGCAGCCGTTCGTGCCAACAATGGGACGAGTACCTAGGGCTGGAGTGCCTTGGTTTCCGAGTGTCGGCGGTGTCCAAGGCGCCATCAATACGTACTTGTACGGATGGTGCGTCGAAGGAAGGCGTTCTGAGCGGTCAGGGGGCAGGTGTCTGCCGCTGCGCGCCGCGCCTTGGTGGCGTCACCTGTTCGCCGTAGCGGGTCACGCAGAAGGCGGCCAGTCGCTCGGCCAGCAGCTCGATGGTCGCCGCACCGTGGTGGTCAGGGTGCCACGCGGCATACAGGCTGATCCCCAACGGGCCGGTGGGGCCATCGATCCCAAGCGGTTGCAGGCCGAAGCGCGGGTCGTCCGAGACCACCGCGACCCCGCGGCCTGCGGCGGCAACCGCCTGCGCTACTTCCGGAGAGCCAAACTCGTGGAGCTGCGTGTAGCCGAGGTGTGCCGTCGCCATCGCGCTGTCGAGGGCGCGACGCGGGTGGTAGTCGCGGTTCTGGGTCAGGAGGGGGCGCTCGACCAGCTCTGCGAGAGGGACCTTGCCGCGACCAGCCCAGTCGTGGGTTGGCGGGACGTAGGCCCACACGGGCAGGTCGGCGAGGGCCATTCCGGCGAACTGCGGTGGGGGCGGTGTCGTTCCGATCGCCAGGTCTGCCCCCAGGGTGAGGGTCGTGTAGACCGACCCCGGTACCTCCTCCAGCACGGCGGGCATCGGGTCATCCGCCTCCAGGGTGGCGAGGAAGGGAGCCACGACGTCGGTGAGGGTGGTGCCCGGCGCAGCGATCGTGACCTGCTGCAGTCGACCGGCGGCTATCGCCGCCGCGATGTCGAGTGCTGTGTCGGCCTGGGCGACGAGCGACCGGGCGACAGGGAGGAACTCCACACCGGCGGCGCTCAGCCGCAGCCGACCCTCATCACGTAGGAAGAGGTCGACCCCCAGCTGACGCTCCAGCTGGCGCAGCTGGCGCGACAACGAGGGCTGGGTGACGTGCACAGCGGCGGCGGCCGCCGTCACCGATCCGTTGTCGGCCACGGCGACGAGGTATCGCAGGGTGCGAATCTCCATGACATGCCTCCAAGGCATCGGACTAAGGCCCAATAGGTATTGGACAGCATGGCATGCGGGGCTGAGGCTGGAAGGCGACCACCCGTCATGCCTCGGGCCTTCGCCTGTCCCCCAAGGAGATTCCATGTCCGCAGTCGTCGAGCAGCGTCGTCGCCTCGTCACGGCCATCCCCGGTCCGCGGTCCCAGGCGTTGCAGGCGCGGAAGGTGGCGACTGTGGCCGCTGGGGTGGGCACGGGTCTGCCGGTCTACATCGAGCGGGCGGCCGGGGGGGTGCTCGTCGACGTCGACGGAAACCACCTCATCGACTTCGGCTCCGGCATCGCCGTGACCACCGTGGGGAGCTCGGCGCCGCGGGTCGTGGACCGCGTCCAGAAGCAGGTGGAGGAGTTCACCCACACCTGCTTCATGGTGACGCCATACGAGGAGTACCTCGCGGTCTGCGAGAAGCTCGCTGGCCTGACGCCGGGGGCGCACGAGAAGCGCTCGGCGCTGTTCAACTCCGGTGCCGAGGCCGTCGAGAACGCCGTGAAGATCGCGCGGGTGTTTACCGGCCGTACAGCGGTCGTGGCCTTCGACCACGCCTACCACGGTCGCACGAACCTCACCATGGCCCTGACCGCGAAGAACATGCCCTACAAGCAGGGGTTTGGGCCGTTCGCCTCCGAGGTCTACCGGGTCCCGATGGCCTATCCATACCGCTGGGCGGGTGACCGCACGCGGGTGGCGGACGAGGCCTTCGACGCCTTCACCTCGCAGGTGCACGCCCAGGTCGGCGAGGACAACGTCGCGGCCGTCATCATCGAGCCGATCCAGGGGGAGGGCGGCTTCATCGTGCCCCCCGACGGCTGGCTGCGCCGAGTGGCCGACTGGTGCCGCGAGCACGGCATCGTGTTCATCGCCGACGAGATCCAGACCGGCTTCTGCCGCACCGGTGACTGGTTCGCCTGCGACCACGAAGGTGTGGTCCCGGACCTCATCACCACGGCCAAGGGCATTGCCGGTGGTCTGCCCCTGGCCGCGGTCACCGGGCGAGCGGAGATCATGGACGCCGTGCACGCGGGCGGCCTCGGCGGCACCTACGGAGGCAACCCCGTGGCATGCGCCGCGGCGCTCGGCGCCATCGAGACCATGGAGGCAGAGGACCTGTGCGGACGGGCCCGCCAGGTCGAGGCGCTGTTCACGGAACGGCTCCGTCAGCTCGCCGACAAGTTCGACGTCGTCGGGGAGATCCGCGGCCGCGGCGCCATGCTGGCCGTCGAGCTCGTCACCGGGGGTGGCGACGTCACCCCCAACCCCGGTCTCACCGCACGCATCAACGCCTCTTGTCACCAGCAGGGGCTGGTCACCCTGACGGCAGGGACCTACGGCAACGTGCTCCGCTTCCTGCCGCCACTGGCCATCTCCGACGAGCTGCTACACGAAGGACTCGACATCCTCGAGCAGGCCTTCGCAGCCCACGCCTGACAACCACTGCAGGACAAGGAGATTCACCCAGTGATACTGACGTCGGCCCAGAACACGCTCGTCGCCTCGATCCAGACCGGCCTGTTCATCAACGGCACCTGGCGTGAGGCCTCCGATGGCGCTCGTGTGCAGGTGCAAGACCCCTCTACCGGCGTGGCCTTCGCTACCGTCGCCGACGCCACCGTGACCGACGGAGGCGACGCGCTCTCCGCCGCCTCCGCGGCTCAGGCGAGCTGGGCCGCCACAGCACCGCGCGAACGCGCCGAGTTGCTGCGCGCGGCATACGAGCTCCTCACCGAACGAGCCGAGGACTTCGCAACCCTGATCAGCCTCGAGATGGGCAAACCCCTCGCCGACGCACGTAGCGAGGTGGCATACGGCGCCGAGTTCTTCCGGTGGTTCTCCGAGGAAGCCGTACGTATTTCCGGACGGTGGATGACTGCACCCAACGGAGCCACCCGACTGCTCACTCTGAAGAAGCCGGTCGGGCCCACCCTGATGATCACGCCGTGGAACTTCCCGCTGGCGATGGGTACCCGAAAGATCGGGCCAGCCATCGCCGCCGGGTGCACCATGGTGGTCAAGCCGGCGACGCAGACACCTCTAACGATGCTCGCCCTGGCCGCGCTTCTCGACGAGGTCGGTCTGCCGGCAGGGGTGCTCAACGTCATCACGACGACCCGGACCGTGCAGGTGGTGGAGCCGCTCGTCCGGGACCCGCGCACCCGCAAGCTCACCTTCACCGGGTCGACGCCCGTCGGTCGAAAGCTGGTCGAGCAGTCCGCCACCCAGCTGCTGCGGGTCTCCATGGAGCTGGGCGGCAACGCGCCGTTCGTCGTGTTCGACGATGCCGACCTCGACGCGGCAGTGGACGGCGCGATGCTCGCCAAGATGCGCAATATGGGCGAGGCGTGCACGGCAGCCAACCGGTTCCTCGTGCAGTCAGGTGTGGCCGACGAGTTCGCCGCCCGACTCACGGCGCGGATGGAGCAGCTGTCCATCGGACGCGGCACCGAGCCCGGCGTCGACGTCGGGCCACTGATCGATGCGTCGGCCCAGGCGAAGGTCGAAGAGCTTGTGGATGAGGCGGTCCTGCGTGGCGCCCGAATCGCTTGTGGAGGCAAACCTCTTGGGGAGAAGGGCTACTTCTACGCACCCACCGTCCTCACCGATGTCCCGCCCGATGCCCGGCTCCTGCGCGAGGAGATCTTCGGACCTGTCGCGCCGATCGCCACCTTCGACACCGAGGACGAGGCCATCGCGCGAGCCAACGACACCCAGTACGGTCTCGCTGCCTACGTCTTCACCCGTGACCTGTCCAGAGTCCTGCGGCTCGCCGAGCGCCTGGAGTTCGGAATGGTCGGCGTCAACCAGGGCATCGTGTCCAACGCCGCCGCGCCCTTCGGCGGGATGAAGGCCTCAGGGTTCGGGCGAGAGGGCGGGTTCGACGGCATCTCGGAGTACCTCGAGACGACCTACGTGGGGATCGCATGACAAGTCAGGCGACAGCTGAATGTCCAGCCAGCAGCAACAACTTCGGCCCCAGAGACCCGCAACTGCGTCGATCTGGTGGGCGGGCAAGATCGTGGCATCGGTCACCCATTGGTAATGACGAGGGTTGTGTTGACTGGGTGGGTATGCCATGAGAATCCTTCTGATGGGACCCCCCGGAGCAGGCAAGGGCACCCAGGCAGTCCGACTCGCGGAGCGACTCGGCGTCCCCGCCATCTCTACCGGTGACATCTTCCGTGCCAACGTCGCGGCGCTCACGGGCCTGGGACGAGAGGCCAAGCGGTACATCGATGTGGACGATTACGTGCCTGACCGGGTGACTAACGACATGGTTCGGGATCGTTTGGCCCAGAACGATGCACGCCACGGCTGGCTGCTTGATGGCTATCCGAGGACGCCATCCCAGGTCAACGAACTGGACAGGTTCTGCCAGGACTGCGGCCACACGTTGGACTTGGCCATTGTTCTGGGTGTGCCCGAGCGAGAACTCGTGCGACGGCTGCTCGAGCGTGCCTCGTCTGAAGGTCGTGTGGACGACACGGAGGCCGTGATCTCACACCGACAGCAAGTGTTCCGCGAACAGACTGAGCCACTTATGGAGATCTATCATGCTCGCGGCATCCTCAAGATCGTCGATGGTCGCGGGGACGTGGCCGATGTAGCTGCCAGGTGCCTTCTCGCAGCCGGTCGCCACCGAGACACAGTTCCGACCACGTGACCGGGCAGGAGTCCGGAATCGTATTGCGGCCCATCCAGCTGTCGATTGACGGCGTCTCGCAGCAAACGCGGCATGCCAACCAAGGAGGAATCACCGTGTCCGAGTCGTCCGAGAGCCAGTCCACGAGCCAGACCGAGGTCCGGGACCTGTCCCCCACCCCCGAGTTCGCCGCGCAGGCCAACGGTCAGGCGGACCTCTACGACGCGGCCGCCGCAGACTTCGAGGGCTTCTGGGCCGACCAGGCCCGCCAGCGCCTCACCTGGGCCAAGGACTTCGACCAGACCCTCGACTGGAGTGGGGCGCCCTTCGCCAAGTGGTACGTCGGCGGTGAGCTCAACGCGGCATACAACTGCGTCGACCGTCACGTCGAGGCGGGCAACGGCGACCGCGTCGCCATCCACTTCGAGGGCGAGGGCGGCGACAGCCGCACGATCACGTATGCCGACCTGCAGCGTGACGTGGCAAAGGCCGCCAATGCGCTGGAGTCCCTTGGGGTCTCGAAGGGTGACCGGGTGGCGATCTACCTGCCGATGATCCCGGAGGCCGTGGCCGCGATGCTCGCCTGCGCCCGGATCGGCGCGCCCCACTCGGTGGTGTTCGGGGGCTTCTCCGCGGACGCCCTGCGCACCCGCATCGCCGACGCCGAGGCCAAGGTCGTCATCACCGCCGACGGCCAGTTCCGTCGCGGCAAGACTGCCCCGCTCAAGGCGGCCGTCGACGCGGCCGTCAAGGGCGAGACGACCGTCGAGAAGGTCCTGGTCGTGCAGCGCACCAAGGACCCGGTGGACTGGAACGACGACCGCGACGTCTGGTGGCACGACCTCGTCGACTCGGCGAGCGACCAGCACGAGGCGGTCGCCCACGACAGCGAGCACCCGCTCTTCATCCTCTATACGTCGGGGACCACCGGGAAGCCCAAGGGCATCTTCCACACGACGGCGGGCTACCTGACGCAGGCGGCCTATACGAACTCGGTCGTCCACGACGTGCACCCGGAGTCCGACGTCTACTGGTGCACCGCCGACATCGGCTGGGTGACCGGCCACTCCTACATCGTCTACGGGCCGCTCGCAAACGGCGCCACCCAGGTCATCTACGAGGGCACGCCCGACACCCCGCACCAGGGCCGCTGGTGGGAGATCGTGCAGAAGTACGGCGTGACGATCCTCTACACGGCGCCGACGGCGATCCGCACGTTCATGAAGTGGGGAGACGACATCCCTGCGAAGTTCGACCTGTCGTCGCTGCGGCTGCTCGGCTCGGTCGGTGAGCCGATCAACCCCGAGGCGTGGCTCTGGTATCGCAAGAACATCGGTGGCGGCAGCGCCCCGATCGTCGACACCTGGTGGCAGACCGAGACCGGCGGCATCATGATCAGCCCGCTGCCCGGCGTCACCGACCTCGAGCCCGGCTCGGCTCAGCGGCCGATCCCCGGTATCAGCGCCGAGATCCTCGACGACGAAGGCAACCCGCTGCACGACCCGGAGGCCGTCGGCTACCTCGTCCTCACCAAGCCGTGGCCGGGCATGCTCCGCGGCATCTGGGGCGACGAGGAGCGCTACAAGGAGACCTACTGGTCGCGGTTCGGGCCCAAGTACTACTTCGCCGGCGACGGCGCGAAGTACGACGAGAAGGGCAACATCTGGCTGCTCGGCCGCGTCGACGACGTGATGAACGTGTCGGGCCACCGGCTGTCCACCGCCGAGATCGAGTCGGCCCTCGTCTCGCACCCGTCGGTGGCCGAGGCCGCCGTCGTGGGCGCGACCGACGAGACGACCGGCCAGGCCGTGGTGGCCTTCGTCATCCTGCGTGGCGGGTTCGAGGACCACGGCGACGAGACCGTGCAGGAGCTGCGCAACCACGTGGCCAAGGAGATCGGCCCGATCGCGAAGCCGCGCTCGATCATGGTGGTGTCCGAGCTGCCCAAGACGCGGTCCGGGAAGATCATGCGCCGCCTGCTGCGCGACGTGGCCGAGAACCGCGAGGTCGGCGACGTCACGACGCTGGCCGACTCCTCGGTCATGGGCCTGATCAAGGAAGGCATGTCCACCGGCAAGGAGGACTAGGCCACTCCCTCGACGAATGGCACTCTTTTATCGTCGATATGGCTCACTTCCCTCACGCAGTCTCTCGGCGTGCAACGTTGTACAACCGCGTCTCTTGGTACTCTTCCAAACCTTCGCCGCTCCCCTCTCGCCCCATCCCGGACTGCTTCAACCCACCGAAGGGCGCGGCCGCGTTCGATGGCACGCCTTGGTTGATGCCGACGAGGCCGGTCTGTAGTGAATCAGCGACGTTGAGCGCCCTGTCCAGGTTCTCCGTGAACCCATAGCCCGCGAGCCCGAACTCTGTCGCGTTCGGGCTGGGTGGCCTCGGGTGCTTCACCGAGGGCTGTCCGAATAGCGGCGGGGTTCCAGCCGTGCCCTCGCGGGTCAAACTGCGATGCCGCGCAGTGAACGAGCAATGAATGTGATCAGAATGCAGGCTGCGATCAGAGCCGTGGCTGCAATCATCCAAGCAGTCGAAAACGAGTAGTGCGCCGCGATGAACCCGAAGCTTAGCGGGCCGAATACTGCACCTGAGTGCTGGCCGAACTGCATTTTGCCGGCAGCACTCGCCGCGAGTGACTGGTGCGTCGCAAGGGTTGCGAACATCAACAGACCTGGCCAGGCGAGCCCGATGCCGAATGCCGTCAGCGTTGCCCCCACGAGCAAGGAGGCGCCATGCCCTAGTGCGAGCATGACCATGCTCGCAGCGAGCACGACCTGGAGCGCCGCCGACAACCGCAAGTGCACCAGCGGATTCGGAATGCGGTCGGAAATCGCACCGACGAGGACGCGTGACACGATCCCGAACCAGCCGGCCAGCGCTAGCACGCTTGTCGCGACCTCCGGCGACTGCCCTTGCGCGATGAGGCCCTCGACGAGGAACGGTGTCACTACGGCTGCACCGCATGATCCGAGCAGGCCGGCGAGGCCCAACAGCCAAAGGGTCCCTCGGCTGCCCGGTCTGGTCGGTCGCTGCCACGGCTCTTCGACTAGGCGCTCGACACTGACCACCGACGCCCCTCGAATCGACAGGCCGGCAGCGATGGAGATACCGGCGATCACCCACAGAACGTGGCGCCAACCCAGGTAGTCACCGGCGACGAGGTAGGCACCGAGTCCTGCGAGAGCGGCTGCACTCGGCAGTCCCGCCGTCCGCAACCCGAAGGCGAGCCCCCTTCGGCGCGGCGTCACCGTCGACATGATCGTCAAACTGATGGCAACCGCCGTGATGCCATTCAATGTCCCGCCAGCCAGAGTTGCCGCGTACACGGTATTCCGTGACTGGCTCATGGCGAGACCAACAGCCACCAGGGCGGTGCCAAACAGGCCGTAACGTACCACTGGGGGGGCCCCGAATCGCCGCACTACTGCACCACTCAGACCAGAGACGAGCGCGGAGGAGAGGAAGAATGCCGCGAACGCGGTTCCGATATCAGACTGGGACAACGCGAAGTCATCGCGGATCGCGAAGGCCAGCGGCCCCAAGATGACTGGCGGGAGCACCATCACCAGCGCCACGGTTCCCGGGAAGTGGATTAGACCGAACAGTTCACCGGTCGCGCTGCGCATCGTGCCGGTGCCGGCCGTTGGAGACGGTACGCCGGCGCCGCCCTGACCCTGGTCGCGGTGCGCGTCACCGGGCCAACTCATGTGAACGCCAATCGGTCCAGGCGCCGTAGCAGTCGTGCGCGCAGCCCGCCGGCCTCGAGCCGAACGTGTGCCTCGCCTACGTCTGCCATCGTCAACGCCTTCGCGACCCGCGGCGTCAGCTCGCGCTTTGCCGCACGGTCCGGTAGCCACGGCAACGCGGCCGTGCAGCGGGGGTGCTGGACCACTGACACCGCGGGTGCGACGTACGCCACACAATGCCGGACGACACCCTGGACCTCGGTTCCGATGAGCGCCGTGTCGACCGCCTCGGCCACCCCGAACGAGAATTTGCTCCTCCCCGCCGCGGACAGGTCGCAACCACGCCGGGTGACAGCATCGGCACCGAGCCGGCGTACGAGACGTCCATCGTGTCCGCTGCGACCACAAACACGCAGGTGCGTCACTTCGGTGCCATCCGCAGTGCGCCGTCTATGCGGACGACTTCACCGTTAATGTAGTCGTGTTCGACGAGGAAGGCCGCCAGGTGGGCGTACTCGTCGGGGCGGCCCAGGCGACGGGGAAAGGTGACGCCAGCGGCGAGTGCGTCGCGGTATTCGTCGGAGACCGTTGCGAGCATCGGCGTTTCCATGACACCGGGCGCGATGGTGTTGACCCGAATGCCACGTTGGGCGAGGTCGCGGGCGGCGGCGATGGTGAGCCCGATGATTCCGGCCTTGGATGAGGCATAGGCTGCCTGCCCGATTTGGCCCTCGTACCCGGCGATGCTGGCAGTGTTGATGATGACGCCCCGCTGGCCATCAGCTGTTGGTGCAGTGGCGGCGATTCGTCCAGCCGCAAGTGTCATGACGTTGAAGGTGCCAATGAGATTGATCTGCACGACCTTGGCGTACAGTTCCAAATCGTGCGGCCCTCGGCTGGACAGGATTCGTGCCGAGGGAGCGACTCCGGCGCAGTTCACCACGATGCGCAGCGGTGGGGCGTCTGCCGTTGCCTCGCCGAGTGCCCGCGAGATGACTTCGGGGTCGGTCACGTCAACAGTCGCGAAGGTGAAGCCTCCACCGGAGCGCTCCTCGGGGAGGGGAGGTGCAAGATCGAATCCGACGACGTGAGCTCCTCTGGACGCAAGGTGAGCGGCTGTCGCGGCGCCCAGGCCAGACGCGGCACCAGTGACGACGGCGGTTGTTCCGCAAATCTCCACGGGATCCCCTTTCTCAGATCGTGACGATGGGACCGCTGTTGTCGCGGTCGAGATGGCGGCCGATGACCAAGCGCTGAATCTGGTTGGTACCTTCGAAGATCTGCATCACCTTGGCTTCGCGCATGTAGCGCTCGACGGAGAACTCCTTGGTGTAGCCCGCGCCGCCGAGAACCTGGACCGCGTCGGTGGTGACCTTCATGGCGGTGTCGGTGGCGACGAGCTTGGCGATCGATGCTTCGCGGCTGTAGGGGAGTCCGGCGTCCTTGAGTCGGGCGGCATGGTGAAGGGCCGCGCGCGCCGCGACGGTGCCCGCTTCCATGTCGGCGATGATGAAGCTCAGCCCCTGGTGGTCGATGATCCGCTTCCCGAAGGTGTATCGCTGCTGGGCATAGGAGAGGGCGGCATCCAGTGCTCGTTGAGCAAGACCGGTGGCGACCGCGGCGATGCCGAGGCGCCCGGCGTCGAGTCCGGCCAAGGCGATCGTGAGACCGTCGCCCTCGGCGCCGAGGCGACGTTCAACTGGGACTCGGACCCCCTCCAGGCGCAGCCCTGAGGTGGTGGATCCGGTGAGACCCATCTTCTTCTCGGGTGCGTCTGCGATCAGCCCCGGGGTGTCGGCCGGCAGGAGGAAGCAGGAGATCCCGCTGCTGTCGCCGGGGATTCCGCTGGTGCGGGCCATGACCTTATAAAAGTCGGCCCTACCGCCGTGGGTTACCCAGGCCTTCGAACCGTTGAGGACGTAGTCGTCGCCGTCGAGGCGGGCGGTGGCTGCCATGGCGGCGGGGTCGGAGCCAGCGTGTGTCTCGGACAAACTGTACGCGCCGAGGAGGTCACCACCAAGCATGTCGGGCAGCCACCGCTGCTGCTGCTCCTCGGTGCCCCGCGTGACGAGGCCGAAGCACGAGAGTGCGTGAACGGATACCCCGACGCCCACTGAGGCCCAGACGGAACCGATCTCTTCCAGCACCTGGACGTAGATCTCGTATGGCAGGCCGGAGCCGCCGACCTCTTCGGGGTACGGCAGGCCGAGGATCCCGGTCTTGCCAAGCATCCGGAACACATCGCGTGGGAATGCCTCGTCGGCCTCGGCCTGGGCGGCGCGAGGGGCGAGCTCGTTCGTGGCGATGGTGCGGACCAGCTTCACGAAGTCCGCGTGCTCACGTGAGCGAAAGGTTCGACGGGCAGGCATAGTTGGCCTCCTGATAGCGGGCGGCAAGGGCTGGATGTTTCGTGGTGCAGGGTGCGGGCCCGACTCAGAGATTGATCATGTGACCTTCGATTCCGTGGAAGGCTTCCTGCAGTGACTCGCGGCCAGATCGAAGGTGATCCCCCTCTCCGAGTCCCCTGTGGTCACCCGGAGTTCATGCGGGCCGGTGAACGTGGCGCGTCCGTCTACTTCGGTGATCCTGTTCTTGCGCATCAGGAAGTGGACGCCTTTGGCCCGACCACCGGCGACGTCGCGGCTTCGTTGATGGGCGATGCCGTATTCGAAGGTGACGTCTCCACCGATGCCGAAGATGAAAGCCTGGTGGCGGTAAATGTGGGCGAGTTCGGCGTTGCGCAGCAGGGCCTTGCAGGGGATACACCCGACGTTGAGGCAGACGCCACCCCAGTACTTCTCCTCGATGAGAGCCACCGTCTTGCCAAGCTGGGATGCCCGGATGGCGGCGACGTGGCCGCCGGGTCCGGCGCCAATGACCACGATGCCGAACCGGTTCTTCTCACCTGCGCCGGTCGTGTCGGTGGAGTGTCTCGTGGTGGGTTTGGTCATCACAGCACCGACAGCCCTGGCTCGGCGAGGACTGCTGCCGTGTCGGCGAGCACCTGGGAACCCTCGGCGCCATCGAGCACGCGGTGGTCGAAAGACAGGGCGAGTTGGAGGATCGAGCGAGGCTCGATCCTCTCTCCGTCGGCGTCCTCGACGACCCAAGGCCGTCGACGGATGGCTCCGACAGCTAGGATCGCGGTCTCGCCGGGGTTCAAAATTGGTGTTCCGGTGTCGACGCCGAACACCCCGACGTTGGTGATGGTACTGCTTCCGCCAGCCATCGCTTCGGGCGGCGTCTTTCCCTCGCGCGCCGCTACTGCCAGATCGTTGATGGCAGTGGCCAATTCGCAGAGGCCCATCGAGTCGGCAGACCGGATGTTGGGCACCATGAGTCCTCGCGGAGTCGCCGCGGCGATGCCAAGGTTGATGCCGGCCGGGACGACGATCTCCTGGGCGGCTTCGTCCCAACGCGCCGTGGCCATCGGGACCCTGGCCAGGGCGCGGAGGTAGGAGAATGCGACGAACGCCAGCGGCGTGAGCTTGATGTCGCGGAACTCGCGACGCCGTTGGATCGTCTCGCGAAGCTCGAGGGTCTTGGTCAGGTCGACGGTGACGAACTCGGTCACGTGAGGCGCAGTGAACGCAGAGGCCACCATGGCCGCCGCAGTGTGCTTGCGCACACCCTTGATCGGGATGCGGGTCTCTGTTGCGGTCGTAGTGACCGCTGAACCGGCTACGCCCAATCCGACCACGGCCTGGATTGGTGAAGATCCGGTTTCGGAGGCGGCGATTACGTCAGCTCGAACGACGATCCCGTCGGCGCCGGTAGGAACGACGGCGGCTAGGTCGACCCCGAGGACCTTGGCGAGCTTGCGCACCGGAGGTTTGGCCTTGGGCTGTGACCGCTGCGACTCAGCGGTAACCGTGGCGGCGAGGCGATCAGGTGCGGCAGGCCTAGCTGCGCTGTGGTCTGCCGGCGACGCAGCTGGTTCGCCACGGCGACGCCGGCTTTTGCCCGAGTCCTTTGCGCCATACCCGACCAGCAGCTTCGGCTCGTCCTTGGCCCGCCCGGCCGAGGGCTCGGCAGTGACCTCCGGCTTGGGTCCAATTCGGTCAGCCCCCCCTGCCGTGCGGATCGCAATGATCGCCGATCCCACTTGCACGGTCTCCCCGACACTTGCGACGAGCTCGACCACCTCGCCGGCGTAAGGGGAGGGGAGCTCGACGACCGACTTTGCGGTCTCGATGTCGACGATGATCTGGTTGACGGTAACTGTGTCGCCGACAGCGACGTGCCAGGCGACGATATCGGCTTCGGTGAGGCCTTCGCCGACATCGGGCAGTGGGAACGTCTGCAGGTTCGTGGCGGTGCTCGTGGTCACGGTGTGCTCCAGGGAGAGGCGAGGGGCGGCACGGGGAGGGTCAGTAGGTGAGGCTCCGGTCGCAAGCTTCGAGGAGCCGGTCGACGTTCGGCAGCCAGTCCTCTTCGAGCCGGCTCGGCGGGTACGGGGTGTCGTACCCGGTGACCCGGAGGATTGGCGCCTCGAGCTCGTAGAACGCCTGTGCCTGGATGCGCGTTGCCAGTTCTCCGCCAATGCCACCGGTCTGCGAAGCCTCGTGGGCGATCACCAGGCGGCCGGTGCGGCGAACCGACTCGACCACCGTGCCGTCGTCGATGGGCGACAAGGACCGCAGGTCGATGACCTCGATCTCACGGCCTTCCTCCGCTAGGGTGGCGGCGGTCTTCAGAGCGATCGGCACGAGGGCTCCGTAGGTCACCAGTGTGAGGTCCTTGCCGGCACGGACAATCCGCGCCTTGTCCATGTCGAACGAGGCGGCGGTGAGATCCACCTCAGCCTTGGACCAGTAGGAACGCTTCGGCTCGAGGAAGATCACGGGATCCTCCGACCGGATTGCCTGACCGAGCATGTCGTAGGCGTCATGGGAGTTCGACGGGCACAGGACCCGCAGGCCTGGAGTGTGGGCGAAATAGGCCTCCGGGGACTCGCTGTGGTGCTCGATGGCTCCGATACCGCCACCGACTGGGATGCGGATGACGACCGGGAGCGAGACCCGACCCTCGGAACGGTGACGGTATTTCGCCAACTGTGTGATGATCTGGTTCATCGCCGGAAACACGAAGCCGTCGAACTGGATCTCGCACACGGGCCGGTAGCCAGCCAGGGCGAGGCCGACCGCGCTGCCGACGATGCCGGCCTCGCCCAACGGGGAGGTCACGACACGCTCCTCGCCGAAGTCCTTCTGGAGGCCGTCGGTGATACGGAAGACACCGCCGAGCTGGCCGATGTCCTCGCCGATCAGCAGAACCTTGTCGTCCGCCTCCAACGCATTACGCAGGCTCGCGTTCAGAGCATGGGCCATCGCCGTGCTCATCCGTGCTCCGCTTCTCCGGTGGCCACGAAGGCCAAGTGCTCGTCCATCTGCCGCGCGAGGTCGCGCGGCATGCTGGCGAGGGTGTTCACGAAGGGGTCGCCGGGTGCGGGGACGGGGAGTGCCCGACATCCGGTGCGCAGCCTATCGGCGAGGCGCTCCTCTTCCTGGGTGAGGGCGTCCATGAAGGACTCGTCGAGCTGCAGGGCCGCGCCTGAGGTGAGCAGGGTGCGGAGGCGATCGATCGGATCGCAAGACGCCCATTCGTCGTTCTCCGATCCGCTGCGGTAGCGCAGGTCGTCGTCCGAGGTAGTGTGCGGGTTGCGGCGGTAGGTAACGGCCTCGATCAGGGTGGGACCGTTGCCGGCGCGTGCGTTGGCCAACGCTTGATGGGTGGCGGCGTGGCAGGCGATTACGTCATTTCCGTCGACGCGGACGCCGGGGAAGCCGAAGCCGCGGGAGCGCTCGGCGGCTGGGATCCGGCTCTGGACCGAGAAGGGAGCTGAGATCGCCCACTGGTTGTTCTGGCAGAAGAACACGACGGGCAGGTTCTGCGCGGCCGCCCAGACGAAGGCCTCGTTGGTCTCACCCTCGCTGAGCGCCCCGTCGCCGAGGAACACCAGCACCGCGCGGTCACGGGTCGGGTCGCCTGTGCCCACGTCACCGTCGCGGATGATACCCATGGCGTATCCGACCGCGTGTAGGGTCTGGGCTCCGATCACGAGCGAATAAAGGTTGAAATTGCGCTCGTGAGGGTCCCAGCCGCCCATCGTAGTGCCGCGGAACAAGCCCAGCAGTTGCACCGGGTCGACGCCAAAGCACCATGCGACGGCGTGCTCGCGGTAGGTGGGGAAGACTACATCCTGGGGCCTCAGCGCGGACCCGGCGCCAACCTGTGCGCCCTCCTGACCGAGCATCGAGGGCCACAGGCCGAGCTCGCCCTGGCGTTGTAGCGCGATCGCTTCGGTGTCGATGCGGCGCGCCAGCACCATGTCGCGGTATGCCGCCCGCAGATTCAGTGCGGCCTCGCCGGTGGGCACACGGTCGTCGGTTCGCAAAATGCCCGCGCTGTCGAGTACCGACCACGGCCCGGTGGCTGGCAGCTGGTTCGTCACGGTGTTGGGCTCCTTCGTCGATGGGCCATGAGAATCCTTCGCAATCGGGGACCGCGACCGACGGCCACCACCAGTCGACATCACTACACCGCGGGCACATCGAAGTAGGTGCGACGTTCCACGATGAGCTCATTCCTGAACTCGAAGAAGTCAGAGAACCCGATCGACACCGACGTCCCATCCTTGAGGTTGCCGGTGAACACGCCTTGTACGGCGACCCTCTCGCCGGAGCAGATCATGCTGTTGATTCGATGGGCCCCTGTAGCGATCACGCGTTCTTGGCGGTAGAAGTTGAGAATGCTTTCTCGACCGACGAGTGACCGATAGCCCGGTCGGCTGTACACGGCGTCCTCCGCAAAGAGACTCGCAACGTCGGTGGCGCCTCGGCTATCCACGATCTCGTAGTAGGTCGTGGCGAGCGTCTTGGAACCCGTCATGACGCGAAGACTTTGTGCCCAATGGGCCGCTTCGAGAGCCGCGCCTGCTCAAGCAGTTCTCTCGCTTCCGCATGTGCGGCGCTCACGGGCGTGATCGAATTGCGTCTTGCCCGTTCGAGGAGCCGTTCCACCCGCTGGCCGATAGCAAATACGGCATCGGTCGTGGTGAGGTGGTCCCAGCCCTCGGCCAAAGCATGAACGTGAATGACACCTCCAGAGTTGGCCACAAAATCTGGGACGAACAGGATTCCCCGCTCCGCCAGAAGCTCCGCATCGCTCGCAGCATTGAGAGTGTCATTGGCGCCACCGGCAACGACCTTGCACTGCAGACGTGGGATGTTCTCCTCGTTGAGCACCCGTGCTATCGCGCATGGTGCGAAGACGTCGCAGTCATGGTCGATCACGGCATCAGGTGTCACAGCCGTGCCGCCCAACTCCCGCGCAAGATCCTGCGCTCGCGCAGGATCCACGTCGGAGACGTCCACGTGTGCGCCCGCGGCTTTCAGCTGGCGCGCCAGGGAGGCTCCAACATGTCCTACGCCCTGGACCAGAACGCTGATGCCCTCCAGACTCGACGCTCCTAGGTGGACGCGAGCGGCACCTTCAATCGCCGCGAAGACTCCGAGAGCAGTCCACGGCGAGGGGTCCTCATCGGCACACCGAGTGCTAGCGCCGACCGCTGCCATGGCACGCATGTCGGCTGGATTGGTTCCCATGTCAACGCCGGGCACGTAGCACCCGCCGAGGTCGGCAACGAATTCACCGAATCTCGTGATGAGTTGGGCCCTGTTGTCAGCTTCGCTGCTCGAGATGATGACAGACTTGCCCCCGCCATATGGGATACCGGCCAGAGCGTTCTTCAGCGTCATCGCCGCGGCCAAACGCTGGGCCTCTTCGATGGCGCTGCCGAGAGACCGATACTCCTTCATCCGAACACCACCGAAGCCCGGCCCAAGAGTGGTGTCATCGATCGCGATCACCGCTCTCAAGCCGATGCGATCGTCTATACAGATGACGGTTCGCTCGGCCGTCAGTTCTTTCGGGGGATCATCAAGTCGCATTTGGTGTGCCTCCAGCACGTCAACGGCCCGTCCCGGCCGCGAATTCTCGAACCTGTTTGATGCGTCTAGTGAGCAGAAAGTCCTGCACGCATGGTTGCTTCCGATGCTTGACGGCGGACGTGCTGCGTTTCGTCCTCATTCACAAGGTCGCCGTCGATCGCAACCCCGTAGACAGCGCGCGCGTGCTGGGTCGATACCTTGCCATCCAGCACGTCCTCCAAGACCGCCCCTGGATCACGCTCGTAGGGATCGCCGAAACCTCCGCCCCCGGCGGTGGCATGCCAGAGCACAGTCCCTCCGGGGATCAGTTCGAACGGTTTGGTGTCCAGTATTCGTTCCGCAGCCGAGCCCGGGTTGAGAACGTTGACGGAGGTAGACCCGGGGTGACCACCCTCTAGGCCATAGGGCGACGAGAACTTGCGGTCGGACCGGATCTGCATGGTGGCCTCAGGGCAGAGGAGCGTGAGCTGGCGTCCTACGGCGAGTCCGCCACGGTAAGTACCCGCACCCCCGGTGTCGGGTACGTACTCGTAGGAGTTGACGCGCACATGTCCCGATTGCTCCAGCTCTTCGACTGGGATGTTGGCCATGTTGGCCCCGAGCGGACTGATGCCGTCGTTGCCGTCGCCCGATCGGGTTGCTCCCCATGAGCCCATGAAGAAGTCCCAGAGGATTACTTGTGAGCCGTCGCGTTCCGTCACCCCGAAGGCCACGGAGCCTGGCCCGCCGTCGCCGGCTGCCGGCACCCGATCGGGCATCGCTGTCGCCAGTGCTCCGAGTACAAGGTCGACCAGGCGATAGGCAACCAGCCCGCGAGCCCCCCTGGCCGAGGGCCGATTCGCATTGAGGATGGACCCGTCAGGAATGGTGAACATAAACGGTCGATAGAAGCCACTATTGGCAGGGATGTCAGATCCGAGGGCGCCTTGCAGGGCGGCGTAGGAGCCGGATCGAGTGAATGAGCTCGTGGCATTGAGCGCGGACGCTACTTGCGGCGAGGAACCCGTGTAGTCAAAGTGGATACTCGTCCCCTCAATAGTGATGCGGACCTTGAGTGGGATCGGGCCACCACCGACGCCGTCCTCGTCGATCTGATCACTGAACTCGTAAACACCATCGGTCACGCGTGACAACGCGTCCCTGACCAGGGCTTCGGAGTAGTCGAGCAGCTGCTCGCACAGCTCGTCGAACTTCGTTCGCCCGTACCTCAGTGCGAGTGCCTGCATGCCGGCGGCTCCCGAATGGCAGGCCGAGAGCTGCGCGTCAAGGTCACCGGTGAAGAGCTCAGGCTCGCGCACGTTGCGACGGATCACGCTATAGAGCGCTTCGTTCATGATGCCCCCAGCGACGATGCGCAGGGGGGGAATTTGAATTCCCTCGGCAAAGATGCTCGTGGACTGCGAAGCCATGGAACCGGGCGACCACCCCCCCACGTCGCTGTGATTGACAACGGTGACGGCGTACCCCAACAGGGCGTTCTCGTAGAACACTGGGGCTAGCACGAAGATGTCCGGCAGGTGCATCCCTCCCTTGCTCGGGTCATTCAGGATGAAGACGTCGCCTTCTGTCATGTCGTCGCCGAATTCGTCCAGGACAGCACTCAATGCGTCTGGAATGGATCCCAGATGGACGGGACAGGTGTTCGCCTGTGCCAGCGTGCGACCTTGGCTGTCGCACAAGGCCGCGGAGAAGTCCATGCTCGTGGCGACGATCTGGGAGTGCGCTGTGCGTAGGATGGTGATGGCGAGCTCGTCCGCGAGACCCGAGATCGCATTTCGGAAGACCTCGAAGGTAGCCGGGTCCTTGATCATCTGATGCGTCATGCTGATGGCTCCTGTCCCTCGCCCCACGTGATGACCAGGTTGTTCAGTTCGTCCAGGGCAACGGTGGCGCCTGGAGGGACCAATGTCGTGGCGTCCATGTCCTCGATGATCAAGGGGCCTAAAGTTCCGGTACGAGAGAGATGACCCCGGCGCATTACTGGCGTCTCGTAGACCCGGTCGAACTGACACGGTCTCGTTCGTACTGCATCCGGCTCGTCGAGAGCCGAGGACAGCACGCTCGCCATGGCGACGGCGTTCTCAACGAAGCCTCGCACTCTCAGGTTGACCACTTCGACGAGGTCGTCGCCGCCGCGACGCCCGTACGTCTTCTCATGTTCGGCATGGAATGCCCGTACGGAATCCGCAAGCGTCCGAGCGCTGATCGGGCCGCCGGCAACGGGGATCCTCAATTCGAACCTCTGACCGCGATACCGCATGTCGAAGAATCGCTCGACGTCGGTATTGGCGCCCTCTGCCGGGAGGCGGTCACGAACCACGGCCTCGAGCTCGATGAATGCCCGTTCGATGTCAGCCGCGTTCGAGAAACTCACACCCCAAGAGCGCGCAGCCTGGTACTCGGTGTCTGCGACCAACAGTCCGARACTGCTGAAAAGGCCGGTATGTCTTGGTACCAACACCCGTCGCACACCCAGTTCACGCGCAAGGCTCGCCGCATAAAGCGGCCCGGCCCCACCGAAAGCGACGATAGTGGCCTCGCGGGGATCACGTCCGCGCTCGCTGGTAACGGCCTTGACAGCCGAGGTCATGTTCGACACAGCGATGTCGTACGCGCCCCGGGCGACATCAACCACCTCAGTGTTGATTGCCTCGCCAACCTGTCGCAGAGCCTCACCTGCTAGGCCGCGATCGATGGCAACTCGGCCCCCGGCGATGGCTTCTGGGTTGATGTAGCCGAGCACGACGTTGGCATCAGTCAGTGTTGGGAGTTGCCCGCCTCGCCCGTAGCAGGCCGGTCCCGGCGAGGAGCCTGCGCTTTCAGGGCCGACGTGCATGACGCCGGCCGCATCGGCGCTGATGATGCTTCCACCACCCGCGCCGACCTCGGCGATGTCGATCGATGGGACACGGATTGTGTACCCGGCGCCCTTGCCCATGGAGCGAGTGATGTTCATCCCGGCGCCGACTTCGTAGTCACTCGCGACGAACGGGGTGCCATTCTCAATCAGCGATGCCTTCGCCGTCGTTCCACCCATATCGAATGCGATCACGTTGTCGAGGCCCATGATCCGCGCCAGCTTCTGTACGGCGATCACCCCAGCCGCCGGCCCGGACTCGATGATCTGTACGGGGCTCTCGACCACGCTGGCAGCATCGAGAAGTCCTCCCGATGATTGCATGATCGAGAAGGGCGCGTTGATCCCTTCCGTGATCAGATCCGACTCGAGGTCGTTCACATACTTGCGAACGACAGAGCCGACATAGGAGTTCACAACGACGGTGCTCGTTCGCTCGAACTCGCCCTGTTCAGGCGAAATGTCCACGGAGGCACTCACGTACACGTCAGGCAGCAGGCGCCGCAGCTCGCCGGCCACGAGTCGCTCCTCGTCCGGGAGAACGTGTGAGTTGATAAGGCACACAGCCACGGCTTCGATGCAGTCCTCCTGCATTCGCTTGGCCAGTTGCCCGAGTTCAGCCAAATCGATCGGCGTCAGAACCCGGCCCTCATGGTCAATGCGTTGGGCAAGCTCGTGGCGGTCACGGCGTCGCACCAAAGGTGTGGGCTTCCGCCACGACAGGTCGTAGAGCAGCGGCCGACGAAGGCGGCCCAGTTCCAGGACATCTCTGAAGCCCTTCGTCGTGATGAGAGCGGTCTTGCCGCCTCTCCGTTCCAGAATGGCGTTCGTCGCCACCGTTGTGGCGTGCAGCACGGCCGTCACATTGTTGGGATCCGCACTCGCTTCCGAGAGCGAATCAAGTACCCCTGAGATGACTCCCTTCCCGAAGTTTGGGGGGGTGGACAGGACCTTCATAGGAGTCAGTCCGCCGTCATCCCTCAGTAGGAGCACATCCGTAAAAGTTCCGCCGATGTCGGCGGCCACGAGGTACGAGTCCTCGGCACCAGCAGTTGCGGGGCCGGCGGTTTCGTCAGTCATGAGGCTCCAAAGTGACGTGATCGAGTGGCGAAGAGGGAGCGGGTGCGTAGCCCGTCGTCCCGTTAGTACATGTTGCGGCAGGTCTAAGATATTGTCAACACGTCGTTGAGATATCTCGGTGGTTTGGGGGGACACAGACTGCCTCTCCGCCGCCGAGGGCCACAGGACCGCGATAAGGGCGACCGAGGCGTCTCCTATTGCGGGCACCGTGGTACCTCGACTTCGCCGGGCCCAGGACGACGGGACTCGCAACCGACTGACACTCACAAGGAGCGCTCGTAAGTGCTGCCTCGTTCGCCGCTCGAGGGCCCTATCGGCATTCCCCGCCTCCGAACGGGATGGGCTCTCCTCTGGCCCGATCCAAAGCTCTCGTCCAACTCGGCACCCGGCATGTCGGGGACCAACAGCCTGGGGGCGACCACCGCACTGTCGCAGGCAGACCTAAGACCCCCGGGACGTTTCTTGGCGTCCGCAGACTCAATTTTTAGGTCGATACCTGGCTAGGCGCTGAAGCGAGAGCCTCGCAGGTCAACGAGTTTTCCCACTCGCCATCGTCAGGATGGCTTTGCGTGGGTACTGCGGTGTACCAACGTTGTTGGGATGACCACATGCCTTGCCGGATCCCCATTGAGTGTCTCGAGCAGCAGATCCGTCGCTGCGTGCGCGAGTGCGCCGAGATCACACCGAATGGTTGTGAGATCAATCAGACCCCAGGACGCCATACTGATGTCGTCGAAACCCACTATGGTCAAATTGTCTGGCACCCGTATTCGAAGTTGGTCCGCAGCCGCGAGGGCTCCGATCGCCAGTACGTCGTTGCCGCATACGAGGGCGGTCGGGCGTCGCGGCCCGCTCAACAGGTCAAGAGCCGCCGTCATACCGGCCGCATAGGTGTAGTCCACGCGTCGCACGTGCTCACGCCGGATGTGCGCGCCCGTCTGCCGCAGGCCGGTCCTTATACCCAGGCTCCGCTGGCGGCCAGTGGAGAACTGAGTGGGACCTTGGATCGCTCCCACTTGACGATGACCGAGATCGCCGATGAAGCGGCCGAGAGCGCGGCTCCCTCCAAAGTTGTCGAAGCTGCAGCTGCTCGAGTTCGGTAGATCCATCGTGCGATTCACCAGGACGTGAGGCACACCCGCCTCGTCCAGATCTCTGCTGAGGGTGGATCGGCGAGACACCGTACAAAGGAGCGCTCCGTCATAGGACCCGTCTGACAGAGTGGCCAACATCCACGAATCCGCCTGCCGATCCGTTATCAGGACCATCTGATACCCGCGGCTGCTGAGGTGTTGTCGCAAGGGTTCAACAAGCTCTGGATAGAACGGATTGGTCAACTCCTCGACCACCACGGCAATTCGTCGCGTCTTGCGAGTGGCTAGCGTGCGACCCGAGGCGCTGGGGACATACGCGAGTTCGTCTGCAGCGGCCCGAACTCGCTGACGCACCTCGACGGAAGTGCCCGGCAGGTTTCTAAGTGCCCGGGATACGGTGGGCTGCGAGACGCCCGCGAGGCGGGCGACATCGTGACCAGTTACTCGCACCACAGCGGCACCTCCTATTGCAAGGTATACGTATGCAACGCAGACTCACAAGTGTCATTCAAAGAGGTGGACTAGAGAGAAGGCGGCCGTGGAGTATCTGAAGAGACCAGCGCAAGAACAGCCTCAAGGGTCTGGAGCGACTTCCGTCGCGCAAGCTGTAGCGGACATCATCGCGGACATCCGTGAGCGTGGCGACGAAGCTGTGCGTGCTTACTCCGAGCGCTTTGACAACTGGAGTCCCGAGTCCTTCAGGCTTGAGCGGGACCAGGTGGAAGAGTTGGTCGCATCAGTCCCGCGGCAGACGATCGACGACATCATCGCTGTCCAAGCGCGGGTCCGGCGTTTCGCCCAGTTCCAGAGAGAGTCTTTGAAGGACTTCGAAGTCGAAACGGAACCCGGCGTCCTGCTCGGTCAGCGGAACCTGCCCGTGGCAGCTGCCGGGGCGTATGTCCCCGGTGGACGGTATCCCCTCGTTGCTTCGGCCCATATGACAATCGTGACCGCGAAGGTTGCTGGCGTTCCGCACGTCACTGCTTGCACCCCTCCGTTGCGCGGAGAGATTCCCGCCGCCACTGTCGCGGCCATGCACTTGGCAGGTGCAGACGACATTTTCATCCTGGGCGGCACTCAGGCCATCGCGGCCATGGCCATCGGCACTCAGCACATTCAGAAGGTCGACATGCTGGCGGGCCCAGGAAACGCATATGTTGCGGAAGCAAAGCGGCAACTCTTCGGAGAAGTGGGCATTGATCTCTTCGCGGGTCCGACCGAGACACTAGTTATCGCCGACGAAACGGCCGACCCGTTCGTTGTGGCGGTGGATCTCCTTTCGCAGGCCGAGCACGGACCTGACTCGCCAGCGGTCCTCATCACGACGTCAACGGACGTTGCCGAGCGTGCCCTGTCATTCGTCGACACCATTCTGGAGACAATGCCCACTCGTGACTATGCACTCCCCGCTTGGAGAGATCATGGCGCGGTCATTGTGGTACCGACACTGAAGGACGCGTACGCCCTCGCCGACGATTACGCGTCTGAGCACGTTCAGATTCTGACGTCCAAGCCTCGAGAAGCGCTTGAATCGATGAACAATTACGGTGCGATGTTCTTGGGCGAGGGGACCTGTGTCTCCTACGGCGACAAGGTCATCGGAACCAACCACACCCTGCCAACTCGCGGCGCTGCTCGCTACACGGGCGGACTCTGGGTCGGCAAGTATCTGAGGACAGTCACGTATCAGGAAGTACTCGATCGCGGCGTGAGCGCTGAGCTCGGACGGCTGTGCGGCCGAGCGTCCCGCGTTGAGTTCTTCGAGGGTCACGCGCGATCTGGCGATGTGCGTGCCCACAAGTACGCCGGTGATGAGCTTCCCTGGGCACCTGTCCAGTGACACCAACAAAAGGAATGCAGACCCCCGCGGGCCAGACGGCCCTGATCACGGGAGCGGGCGATGGGCTTGGCCGAGCCATTGCGCGCCGGCTAAACGAGGCCGGAATGCGAGTAGTCCTGGTAGGCCGGACGATGGAGAAGCTCGAGGAATCAGCTTCCTCGATGGAAGGGAGCGTCCGCGTGGAGCGTTGCGACACGTCTGATCCCGGATCGGTGGAGGAACTCGCCGCGCAACTTGGCCAGGAGAAAATTTCCGTCCTCGTCAACAACGCTGGAGTGGCCGGTCCAGTGTCCCCCTTGGTCGACATCGACCCCACGGCGTGGGACGAAGTGTTCGCAGTCAATGTCCGGGGGGTCTTCCTGATGTGCAAGTCGTTCATTCCACCGATGGTCGCCCGTGGGCACGGTCAAGTGATCAACCTCGCGTCCGTCAGCGGAAAGAGGCCGTTGGCCAACAGAACCCCTTACACGGCGTCAAAGATGGCTGTTATCGGACTGACGGCCACGCTCGCATTTGAAGTTGGGCCTCTTGGAGTGATGGTCAATTCATTGTCTCCGGGGCCCGTGGACGGCCCACGCATGAAGCGAAACTTCACGCTCGAGGCTGAGCGCTCTGGGCAAACAATCGAAGAGGTCGCGAAGAGCTTCACCTCCCGCGCCGCCCTAGGCAGGATGGTTACCGAGCAAGAGGTGGCCGAAGCCGCGCTTGCCATGCTGAGCATGTCCGGCCTGTGTGGAGCAGACGTTGATCTCTCAGCAGGAATGGTTGCTCGGTAGCAAACAGACCCCAAGTGAGTCGCGGCACCTTGCCTCGCAACCGTGTCAATCGAGCGTCTTGGCACACCAGTCCGCCGGTCTGTCATACTAGACCCGTGATTCTGCCTGCGATCCTCGCCCGCCCAGCCGCGCTCGCCAACCAGACCGAGACGGTGTACTGGACGATCAAGCGGCGCATCATCGAAATGGATCTGCCACCAGGGGGACAGTTCACTGAGTCAACGTTGGCGAACCAATTCGGGACGAGCAAGACCCCCGTCCGAGAGGCTCTCGTTAGGTTGCATCGAGATGGGCTTGTCCAAGCCGTCCCTCGCTCTGGGTACCTGGTGACGCCGATAACCCTGCGCTCCACGCGTGAACTCGGCGAGTTCAGATCCATCCTCCAACCGAAGGCCGCTGAGATGGCGGCTTTGGGCGGTCTTCCCGCAGAGAGCATTGCACGCTTGCGTGAACTGGCTGAAGGCCCCCTATCCCAGCCGTTCGGATCCGAAGATGAGCTTGAGAGATACCTTCGCGCCCACTTCGAGTTCGACTCGATCATCATCAATGGCGCTGGAAACTCGCGACTCGCCGCGGTCGCGGTCGCGGTGCTTGACGACTTGGAAAGAGTCATGAGGTTGGTCTTGCGACTCATCCCCTGGTCGACCACTCGAGTCGCGGAGCGCGGAGCAATCGTTGACGCGATCGAAAGGCGAGATCCGGAGGCAGCCTTCACTGCAATGCAGACTCGAACGGCGAATTCCCTCACGGAGAATATGTCCGTTCTGATGAACAGTGCCGACATTAGCGATGCGACGATCAGTCTCCCCGCGGAGCAAGCACTCTAGGAGGGATTACGCTCAAGGAGAAGCGCATAGTCATAAGCGGACTCGTCGCCGCGGCGATCTGAACGCGCATCGCAGCGGCCGTCCCTGTCAGGAGATCAACCGACGTCGAGCGACCTGGCAAAGTGGCAGGCGGCTCGGTGCCGTCGCTGTGTTGCGTTGATTGCTGGATCCATCTCCTCGCAAATTGAGCGATCATCGAACGCGATGGGACCGACAGGGCAGCGGCGGTGGAAGCGACAACCAGACGGCGGATCTCGCGGGTCCGTCGGCTCTCCGATGGCCCGGAACCCTTCGCGCTTGTTCCCAGGGATAGCCGCGAGCAGCGCTCGCGTGTACGGATGCTGGGGGTCAGCAAAAAGGCTACTGGTCTCCGCGACCTCCACCACCTGGCCGAGATACATGACCGCAGTGAGGTCGCACACCCGTCTGACGACCGCGAGGTCGTGAGAGATGAAGAGGCCGGCAAACTCAATCTCGTCCTGCACTTGGAGCAGGGTCCGCAAGATTTCGGCTTGGATGGATACGTCGAGAGCCGCAGTCACCTCGTCGAGAACAAGGACCGACGGTCGCACGGCCAAGGCACGACCTATTGCGACGCGCTGACGCTGCCCACCAGAGAGTTCGTGCGGATAGCGACCCACCAAACGGGTGTCCAAGTGCACCAGCTGGGCTAGATCGTTGACCGCCATCGGCGCTGGAGAGAGTCGCAGTGCCTCCCTGAACATCTCGAGGACCGTCATCCGAGGATTAAGGGATGAGTATGGGTCCTGGAAGACCATCTGGATGCCATTCTTGCGACTCAGCGCATCACCCGTGATCGTGCCGGCTACGGGAGTGACAAGGCCGCTAATCGCTCGGGCGACTGTTGATTTGCCGGAGCCAGATTCGCCCACCAACCCCAGTGTGCGCCCCTTCTCGAGAACAAACGACACGTCACTGACAGCAGTGAACCGTGACTGTCTCTGCCCATACTCGACCTTCAATCCGTCAGCGACGAGTGCGCTCATCGAGATGCACCTGAACTCTCTTCGCACTTGTAGCCCAGGTCATCAACAATCAACCTTTTCCGCCGATCCACGACCGGTCCATCGATGTCTGGCACCGCCTTAAGCAAACTTCGCGTGTAAGGATGTTCGGCAGACTCCAGTTCGGCCACAGACAGTTCCTCCACGATCTCCCCGTCCCGCATAACAATGACACGGTCGCAAATCTCCCGGATCACCCCGAAGTCATGGGAAATGAAGAGTATCCCCATCTGGTGCTGAGCTTGTAGCCGGCGGAGCAGTGCGAGGACTTCGGCTTGAATGGTGACGTCCAGAGCCGTCGTCGGCTCATCGGCGATGAGTAGGGATGGCTTAGTCATGAGCCCCATCGCGATAACCACTCGCTGTCGCATGCCTCCCGACAATTGGTTCGGGTACATCCGTAGGATCCGTGGCCCGCCCGTCAGCTGCACTTCTCTCAGCGCTGCCAACGCTACCCCTCGGGCCTCTCGTTTTGACAGGCCGAGATGTAGACGCGATGCCTCCGTCATCTGACGACCCAGACGCATCGACGGCGTTAGAGCCGCCATCGGATTCTGGAAGACGGTCGCGATTTCTGTCCCTTTGAACTTGCGCACGTCTGCGTTGGATGAACCAAGTAGATTTACGCCTGCCATCTGAAGCCGGTCAGCGGTAACCGCGCCCGGAGCAGGGACCAAACCCGCTATGGCGGACGCGGTCATACTCTTCCCGCTCCCGGATTCACCTACAACGCCGACGACCTCGCCGGCATTTACGTGAAAACTGATCCCGCGGAGGACTCGTTGCTCCGCGAAGGTGACCTCGAGATTCCGCACCTGTAGCAGGGGCTGCTCCCGATCCCCAGGCCATACTTCACTTTCGACGCTTGTCCGTGCTGGACCGTACGTCGGCGTAGCAGACTCGGACTCAGAGGCGACGGCGGGGCGGCCCATGCTTGAGGTCCATCGCCGTGGGTCCATGCTACGCGCCCCACTTTCGCCGATGAAGGCGAACATGATTCCGACGAGGGTGATTGCGCCTGCGGGTCCCATGATCACAACCGGGTCGGTGAAGATTCGATCGAGGTACTCCGCGAGGAGACTTCCCCAGTCGTAGCCGGGCGGTCGGACGCCCAGGCCTAGGAAGCTCAGTGCCGAAAGCGCGACCATCGCGTCGCCTACCCCAGTGGTTGTCTGGATCCACAGGGGGCCGGAAACGTTGGGTATGATGTGTCGCCGCAGGCGGCGTCCTCGGCTTAGGCCCAGTAGCCTTGTTACGTGTATGTAGTCCGACTCGACGACCGAACTGGCGAGATTGAGCATGGTTCGCGCATAGAGAGGGACGAAGGCTAATCCGACTGCGATGACGGCGCTTGCGGTTGTTCGGTATAGAGCGCTGACGAAGAGTGCGACGACGATGGGGGGGAAGGCCAGCCACAAGTTGAGACAAGCCGTGACCACTGTGCGCGTCCGCCCTCCCGTCATCGCGGCAATCAAACCGATTGCATACCCGACCACTGCGGAGAATGCGATGGCGAGCGTCGAGAGGACGATTGTTAGTCGCGTAGCAGCGATTAGGCGCGCGAGTACGTCCCGACCGAGATCGTCTGTGCCCAGAAGGTGGTGTGCGCTCGGACCTTGCCGAGCGGCGATCGGGTCGAAACGGTTAGCTGCTTCGCCGGCCACAAGGGGTCCGGCTACGGCGGCAACCACGATGATGAGCACGAAAAGCGCCGCGAGTTGCCCAGACCTGGTCGACAGGACTGCCTTCAAAGGACTTCTTGCCGGCGGAGAATTCGTTGGAGTCATCGTGAAACCCTCAATCGTGGATTCAAGGCGACCAGAATTAGGTCAACGACGGTGTTCACGAGCAAGACGCCGATGCCAACCAAGATGATTGTCGCTTGCAGGACGGGGTAGTCGCGCGTGTCGGTCGCACTGACCAGTGCCGTTCCGAGACCCGGCCACTGGAACACGTTCTCGACGATGACGCTTCCTCCCAGCATGTAGCCGAACCAGACGCCGCCTATCGTCAGGGCCCCGGTGATGACGTTTGGCAGGACGTGTCGAAAGTAGATGGACACGGGCGGCAATTGTTTGCTGCGCGCAGTTTTGACGTATTCACTTTGGAGCGCGCTAAGCGCTTCGACCCTGACGATGCGTGACAGGATCGCAACGGCGGGCACCGAGAGGGCCGCGACTGGGAGAACCAGGCCGCTGGGGGAGCCAGGGTCGGAGACCGGAAAGATCGGGAATCTGACAGACAGAAGTGCCACTAAGCCCATGGCCAGGACATAGGACGGGATTGCTGAGAGCAGACCGGTAAGCGTCGTGAAGATGGACGCGAGAGACGACCGCGATTCATTTTTGGTTGCTGCCGCCATGACCAGGCCAATCACGACACTAAGGATCGCTGTGACAAGGACGCTGCAGGCAGCGAGCTCGGCGGTTTTCAATGTTCGATCCGCCAGGATCGAGCTCACGGACTGCCCCGTGAAGGAGTCGCCGAACCTGAGGGTGAAGACACCACCCAGTAAGTCTCGGTACCGCTCCAGTATGGGGTGGTTCAGACCAAGAGCTTGCCGGGCTCTTGTGACGTCAACTTGCGATGCTCCGGGGCCCAGCAATCTTGCCACCGGGTCCCCAGGCATTGCTTGCACCAAGATAAAGGCCCCGGTCGCAAGCAAGAGGACTCCCCCGACGAGTCTGGCCAGCAACTTGCTGACCAGACTCGCCATCGTGCGAAACGACATTCGGTTGCCTCAGTCGACGCGTAGCGACGCGGGATCGATGTACTGGCGGTACGGCTTGACCGTGACTCCCTCTCGGGTGACCACCTTCGTGGCGTCGTAGTAGAGCGGGACCATCGAAACCCCTTCGTTGATCGCCTGCTGAGCCTCTGCCCACACCGCGCAGGAGTCTTCGGGATTCATGTTGAAGGCCTGCTTGGCGAGCGCTGCGTATTTGTCATTCTTCATGTACCCAGCGTTCGGAGACTTGGGGGACGTGAGGAACGGCGCGATCACTCCGGGATTGTAGACACCAGTCCAAGCACCGACCCAAATGTCGTAGTCGCCCTCCATTCGACGATCCAGGCCCGTCTTCTGGTCCACGTTCTCCATGTTGACCTTGATCCCGAGATCCGTCCATGCCTTCAGTGCGTAGTCTCCGATGGGCTTGTTGGGTGCCGCGGCCCCTGTGACCAACACGTTGAGAGCGAGCTTGCGGCCGTCCTTGGTCCAACCATCTCCGCTCCGCGTCCATCCCGCTTGCTCGAGGTACTTGGTCGCGGCAGACGTGTCGTACGGAAGCAGTCCATTCGAACTGATGGAAGATTGACAAGATGCCTGCGGCAGCGCAGTGCTGTTGTGCGTCTGATCCGGGGATCCGGTCGCGATCTGACTCATGCCCTTGGCGTCAAGTGACGACGCAAGAGCCCTTCGAACATTGATGTCCTGCGCCGGATTTGCGGCCTTCAGAAAGTTGAACTGAAGATAGGTGGCGGAAGAAGGTACATTCATGATTTTGAACTTGTCGGTCTGGAATCGGTCCGTCGCTCCCTGGGAGTTGAAGAAGCCGACCGCAATGTTTCCGCTTAGCATCAGGTTCGCCGCCGTAGTCTCGTTGTCGATAACCCGCACCTCGAGCGAGCTTGGGGAGCCGGCGCCACCAGAAGTCTCGCCATTCGGGCCCCATGAATAGCCACTGCGAGACTTAAATTGGTAGGACTGGCCGGGCTGCGCCTTGGTGAGGACAAACGGACCAGTCCCGAAGCTGTTGGTGGCAAGCTGACTGGGATTGTCTAGGCCCTTCTGGCAGATGATCCCGGGATAGAAGGCCAGGTTCGACAGCAACGGGCTGAACGGCTCCGGCAGGTCGAGCGTAACCGTGTTCTCGGCCTTGTCTGTGCTGACCTTGTAATCAACTGATCCGATAAATGCGCCGGTCAGAGGGATCTTCGCGTTTGGATCCTTGAGGCGCTCGAAGTTCGCGGCGACAGTTTCAGCTGTCAGTTTGGCGCCGTCCGCGCATGTGATCCCGTCGCGGATCTTGAACGTGGCCTGAGTCGGGGTGACGTGCCATGACTCAGCGAGTTCCGAAACGACCTTTCCATCCTGCTCTGCCACCAACGTGTCGTATGCGAGGCGCATCATGGGCCGTCCCCAGGCACCGGTGCTGGCCTGAGGGTCCAAGGAACCCGGGTCTGTCGGGACCTGGATAACGAGAGATGAACTCTTGTTACCGGCGCCCGATCCACTGCCACCGCATGCGCTGACAGTTAGCAGGACAACTGCCATCAAGAGCAGCGTGACTCGCTTCATGTTCTCTCCTCGTAGATATGTGTGAACGGGGCCCTGTCGGCTTGGGCGCCTCATGCCCTGCAGCACCGAGATTTGAGTACGCTAGCACGCAGGTTTGGTATCTCGCTAGAGGCATTTGAGATCTTATAGCTCGCACTCGGTGGGTTAGCTGATCAACCGACCCAGGCGGGGACGCGTTCGGCCGGTTGCATGCCAGGCCCGTACCCGTCTACCAGCCACTCTCGTCGGCAGGGGCCGTTATTAGGGCTGCACAAGCAAGCGCATCTCAGGGAAGCGCGTTCGCGGCGAGCAGCCACCGACCCGGTCAGCGCCGAGAGACGGCGCTTCCGGCCAAGAATTGGAACTGGGTTGTCGAAAGTCCGTGCATCTCGGCCGCTTCGACGAGCGAGATGGCAGATTCGCCGCGACCTCCGACGAGCGCCAAGGCATCGCCGACGGACGCGCTGGACTTGAGCCCAGACAAGTCGACCAAGGAGTTGAGCAACGTTCGGGCGATGACAGGAGCCCGCTCGCCCTGCGTGACAACAGATTCGCTGGCTGATGGGCGAGGAGACAGGCCATCTAGCCACCCCAAAGGAAAGACCCCATAGGTGCCGGACGCCGGGACCATTACCCGCTCGCCGTAACCGAGTGCCAACTCCGTGGGCGCGCGTACTCGGGTGACTTGGATCAAGTGACTGCGCAATTCAGCGAGGACTGGCTTGGTCGGCACCTCGTGCGTGGAGTACAAGCCGTAGAGCAAGCTTCCGGGATCCACAGCGTCATACGGAAGGTTAGGTCGCATAAGCATCGGCGCCGAGCTCGCGACCATGCTCAATACAGGTCCCGGCAACGCATCTCGAACCTGACGTAGGAGCTCGTCGAAGCGCAAGAGGCCCGCGTCAAGCACCGTGGGCTTCGGCTTACCGAAGTGCGTGTATACCCCCATGCACGTCAGACGATCTTGTCCCTGGACGGCACGAAGGACCCGTTCCAGTTGTGGCGCCACTAGGCCGAACCGCCCGCCCCCGAAGTCCACCTCGACGAAGAATCGGCCCTCCGCCCGACTCTGCAGCAGCACTGCCAGCGACTCTTCGCTGTTTACGGTGACTATGACGCCGCTGGAGACCAAGCCCGGCAGGAGCGAGGGTGGCGCGGACGAGAAGAGAAGCACTTCAGCGTTTGGCGCGAACCTCCGTGCGAAAAGAGCCTCGGACGGCGTGCCGGCGCAGAACGAATCAATGCCGGCCGCCGCCCCTAACCGCAGTGCGGTCTCGATGCCCAGCCCGTAACCCGATCCCTTGATGACCTGAAAGATGCGCGTAGAGGGCCTCAGAATCTTTCGAGCCTCATGGACGTTGTGAAGAAACGCCGAGAGGTCGGCCGTGCAGACGTTGTCGCGGTCATCGCAGGTTTGGATTGAAGACTGCTTCTGGTCAGCCTGCATTGTCATCACCGGCAACCTTGGCTGATCGTCGCCTCGGATCCCCTTCCCGGCGGCGAGGAGGCCCAAGCGGCTTCCAGCATGCTGATCACGGGTACGGTCGCGGATCAGTGATGGCGCCGTAGATCTCCGGCTGACGCACATGGAACATGTGCATGTCGGATCGCTGGCGAAACTGTCGATCAAGGTTCACGTCCACAACAAGCACGCCCTCTTCGTCGAAGGGCAACTGAGCGACGACCTCGCCATCTGGCGCGATCGCACGCGTCCCACCAACGTAGCCCCGCTCTGGATTGGAGCCGATCCCACTCACCATCAGGTACCAAGACATGTTCTCGACGGCTCTAGCCCACATCATGTGCTTCCAGTAGGCCTGGAAACCGTCGGCCGCGGCAGCGAGATTCAGCAGGTAGCTAGCGCCCATCAGCGTCTGGGCGCGAGCGACCTCCGGGAACGAGATGTCGTAGCAAATGTGCAGACCCACGGGGCCGTCCTTGGTCATCACCGGCGTCAGATCGCGACCTGGTGAGTACCTGGAGTGCTCGTCCGCAATGCCATTCAGGTACGGCCAGTTCGCGAGGTGTGTCTTGCGGTAGATGCCCGTAAGGCCGTCGTCGGGGTCGATGACGAGAGCAGCGTTGTACACGTCGCCAGGCATGCGATTGCCGCGCGCCACACAACCAAAAGCAATTGTCACGTTGAGTTCGCTCGCAAGTGTGATCATCTCTGCAACATGCGGATCAGACGCGTCGGGCGTCGTCGGGTACAGGGTCGCGAAGGGGCGATCCAGTGAAGTCCTCGTCTTGTCCACGACCCCGTAGCCCTGCAGAAAGACTTCCCCCAGGGCAACCAGGGTGGCGCCATCGGCGGCTGCTTGCTTAATGCCCTGGATCGCGCGCTCAAGATTCGTGTCCCTAGGGTCGAACGTGGCGGTTGCAGATTCGAAGGCTGCCTGCACAAGCCCCACGCGCACGTTGCGATCGGACTCGAACGTGGACATGGCAGTCGGGTCGCTCGGAAGCACCTGTATGTCGTCCAGCTTCCCCATTTGCACTCCTTCAGGTAGAGGCGTATGCCATCGCTCGTTTGTAATATACTAACTCGCCACTTTGATGTCGTCAACGTTAGGGGCCTTCAAATACACAGGCCGTTGCCCAAGCGACCAGTTTCTGCTCCGAACCTGCGAGACCGGAGCTGGCCGCCTCTTGTGACAGAAGCACTGACAGCAACGCGCCCACGCACAACCAGCTGGAACCGCACTTGAGGTACCAAAGGCGGCACCTTGTAGCGCTCCTACAGACCCACTGCGGCCGGCTGCCGACATCTGAAAGGCGGAAAGTCGGCGGTTCGGCCCGGTCGCCGAAATCGGGTGACACCCACGGCTCGTCCTGATCGGTCACGGCCGACGATGGTCCGGTCCGGATGGCGTCACGACAGCCGAGGACCCTGCTCGTGCGTGACAGTCGGCTCGTACTGCGTCCATGGGTCGCACGCTTGGCGTGTGTCGTGGCCGGCAGCCCACGCTGCGAGGCCGGCGTCTACTCGAGCCAGCAGCGGCCTGCCGCGGTCCTCCGGGTGGCGAACGGCCTGCAGGGCCTCGTGCAGGTCCAGGCCAGACTGTTCGGCGTGGCGCATGCGTTCCAGCAGAGGGCGCCAGTGGTCGGCGGTCGTGGCTGCTTGGATCTGCTCGGGCCCGACTCCCGCGGCGAGCAGTAGGTCGGTGTAGCGCTGGTGGCGGCGGTGGTGCTGGATGGCGGCGCCTTCGGCGTCGAGCCGGGCAGGGCTGCCCGCCGCGACGGCCTCGTGGTCGCGGGTCTGTGTCGCTGATAGCTCGGCACCGGACGTGGCGAGGACCTTCTTGAGCACCTCTTCGGCCGGGACCGGGTCGCCGAGGTCGTGGGCGGTGTCGGTGTCGGCGTCGTGACTGGTGTCGACGTAGAGCCGGTTGGCCTCGCGGCCACGGGTGGCCATCACGTAGAGCGGTTCTCGGACGGTGGCGGCGCTGACGTAGGCGTGGCAGGTGTCGACGGTGCGGCCTTGGGCTCGGTGGGCGGTGGTGGCGTACCCGAGCTCGACGTGGTCGCCCACGTAGTCAGCCGGTAGTCGGGTGGCCGTTCCGGCTTTGTTGGTGCGGTGGACGGTGAGCGACCCGTCCTGGTGGACTGCGGTGACGGTCCACTGGTCGCCGTTCTTGACCCACCCGCCGGTGGCGTGCAGGTCGCGCTGGTTGAGCCGGGTGACCACGACGTCACCGGTCCCGATGGTGGTCCCGTCCGCGACCGACACACCATGGCCGATGACTTGGCCCGTGGCGACGAGGTCAGCGCGGGCGCGGGCGTTGAGCTCGGCCACAGTGGCGGTGTCAGCGGCCACCATCAGAGAGGTTCGGCCGGAGCGAGTATCTGTCCGCCACGCTTGGTAGATGGCCTCGATCATGGTGTCCCGGTCGCCGTCCTGGACGCGCCCATGGTGCAGATAAGGCTGTGCGGCGGTGGGTTCGCCGTCGCGCACGGCCAGGCTCGCGGCGGCTTCCCATTCGTGCCGGAACCGGCGCACGTCAACCAGCTCCGGCGCATCGTCGCGGTCGGTGACCAGGAGCCGGAAGGCGCCGCCCGCGGCGACCGGGGACAGCTGTGCCGGGTCCCCGACCAGCAGCACCTTCGCCCCTACCTGACGGGCTTGGGTGGTGAGGGTGTCGAGTTCGAGGGTTCCTGCCATGGAGGCTTCGTCGACGATGACCAGCTGACCAATGCGCAGCCGCCACCGGTCCAGTTCCGCCTTGACCTGGCGGGCGCGGCGGGTCAGGGCGCGGGTCCGCAGGGAGGGGCTGGCACCGCGGAGCTTGCCTTGGAGGGAGGCCAGTTCGGCAAGGCGCTGGTCCTGCCGGCGCTGTTCGCTGAGCCACTTGGCGGTGTTCTCCGTCGGCACCCCGACCGCGTCCGCGAGAACCTCAGCCGCGGCTGCGGAGGGGGCGAGCCCGACCACGCTCCCCCGCCCGAACGCCGCCTCCCATGCCGCCCGCACCCCGGCCATGGTGGTCGACTTCCCTGTCCCGGCCGCACCGACCAGGACGTCGAGGGCGCGGCCGGAGGTGACGACCCGGCATACCGCGTGGGTCTGTTCGGCGGTGAGCCGGCGGCCATCTGCCCGCTCCGGCAACGGGGCACCGGCCGCCACGGCGGCCACCTCTGCCGGCACCTGGGGTCCGTCGGTGGCGCGGCCCGTGGCGAGGAGGCGTTGCTCCGCCTGGAGCACGCCGGTCGTGGTGTAGATGGTGGCGTCCCGGGCCCGCAGACGGGTGGAACCATCGGGACGCTGCAGCGACGCAGGGACGCGGGTCGTCGGCTCCGGTGGGGTGAGCTGTACGGAGGCATCCAGCGCCAGGGCGGTGACGCGTTCGGCCGCGTGGGCGCGCTCGTTCGGGGTGGTGAACCGGACCCCGTGCAGCTGCCGCAGCGCCTCGGCCAGCACGTTGGAGCGGGTGAACGTCGCCCGCCGGGCGGCGACCGCATCCACCACGACGGTGGCCGCATCCTTGAGCATCCCGTCCTCAAGGTCGGCCGCGCTCAGGGCGGGCAGGTCGCACCTGTTCGCCAGCGTGGCCACCCATGCTCGCGAATCGGGACCCAGGTGCGGCTGCGCCCGGTGTCGCCAGTCGCGGACCAGGTCGGCCAGCGGTCGCAGCTCCTTGGCTGGGCGTGTTTGCAGGGTTGCCTGCTGCCGCAGCCGGATCACGTCGGCCACGGTGGGCTGCCGCCCATGGGAGGCGGCGAAGCCCCCGATGAGGTCCTGGGCAGCGGCGTTGATCGCGGCCGAGCGCTGCGAGAACTCCTCCCGCAGCCCCTTGCCGACCCCGGTCACCTCCCACGTCGGCGACGTGGACCGTGCCCGGCGCTGGGCTTCCCACCCCCACCCCAGATCCGCTGTGAGCAGGTCCATCAGGGCGCCGTTGTACAGCTCCGACAACGCCACGTTCGCCTTGAACAACGCCCTCGAGTCCAAGGTGCGCCAGCCACCATCCGAGGCCGCCTGCACTCGGTTCAGCACCACCACGTGGGTGTGCAGCTGCGGGTCACCCGCGCGGGAGTCCCAGTGGTCAAACCCGGCCGCGACCACACCACGGACAGGTTCGCTGACCACGCCACCACGCCCGGTCCGGGTGGTGAACACCTCCCGCTCCGCGTAGCCGATGACGAACTCCAACGCCCAGTGGTGCGCCGCGTAGATCCGCGCCCGGGTCGGCCCATCGGCCAGCGCCCACGCCACCGACACGCTCTTCGGAGCCGAGAAGGTCAGGTCGAAACCGGCCACCGTCCGCGACGCCGGTCGAGGCCTCCCGGCGTCGCGGTAAGTGGGGCGGTCCGCCGCAGGGGCACGGCCCAGCCGTTGACCTGTGACCGGGTCCTGCAGCATCCCGAGCATTCGCCACAGGTGTTCTTCGGTCACGACCGACCCAGGTGCGACACCCCCTCCACCGTCCAGGCCGGCCAGGCCGGACCCGAGGAACCGGCCCGCCGGGGTGCCCTCCTGGGTGTAGTACGCCGTCAACGGATCCGCTGTGGGGCCTTCCCGATCGGCACGCGCGACCGACGACATCAGGTACCGAAACCCGGCCCCCAACGTCATCCGCCGTATCGACATCGTCACGCCAAGGCAACGACCAGGACGGGGCACTATCGGGCTACGGCCCACCTTGGTGCCTGACGTGTGGCACGAGAATGAGGGCTGGACCGAGATGGTCGGGTGAGCCTGGCTGCGGGGCGAGTGGGGTGGGGCGGGCATGACGGGAGACAGGCGGGGCATGGAGTCTGGGCGGCGGGACGTGAGGCAGCGCCGGAAGGGCGTATCGATGGGTCACAGGTGAGGATCGGGATTGGCCAGCTTGGGCCGAGGGGCGAGTCGAGGGAGGCGCTCCGGCTGCCCGGGGTACGGACCACCCACACTTTCTCGGGCTTCGAGTTGGGCTGTCGTGTCAGAGCCGGGTCCTCAATTTCGGCCTACCCGGGTCATGCTGGTCGCACGGCGCCTCGGTTCGGTCCGGTGGCGAGGCGCCCATTGTCGACGGACGTACGGCCCCGCGGCTCATTGCTCCTCGATGCTTGCAGGAAACCTATAAATCCTTATACGATTGCTGCAAACCTCTAAGAACTTATAGGGAAGTGGCGACATGTCCGATGTGCACCTGAGTGTGGCCGAAGCCGCCGAGGTGCTCGGCGTCCACCCGCAGCGCATCCATCAGCGAATCCGGGAAGGCTCCCTGCCTGCAGAAAAGGTTGGGAACCAGTGGGCCGTCGAGATGAACGACCTGCGTCGCATCAGGCACCACGCCGGGCCTGGGCGTCCCCTGTCGTCGAAGTCCGCATGGGACCTGCTCGCCGTGGCTGCCGGTGGCCAGGCCGCCTCAAAACTAAGCCCCTCGGCCAGGTCCCGCGCCCGGTCGCGGCTAGCGCGCCTGCTCGCCCTTGCCTCCTCCGCCGAGCTCGAGGACGCCGCAGCCCATCTCGTACACGCGCTGCGTAACCGGGCAGAGCGCGCTCTCTTCGTGGCTTCCCCGCACGACCTGCCGGACGTCCGAGACGACGAGCGTGTCCACCTGTCCGGTGTCTCACTTCCCGACTCGAACATGTCTGTCGGTGCTGTGACCGAAGGTTACGTGTCCGCCGACGACGTCGACGCCCTGGTCGACGACTACCTTCTCTCCCCCGCTCCCCGCTCCCGAGCCAACGTAATTTTCCATGTCGTGCATGCCGACGCCATGAACCCGGCACTCGTCGCCCTCGACGACGTCGCCCGCTCGCCGCTCGCGCTCGCTGCCGACCTGGCCGAGCACGACGGAGTCCGCGAGAAGAGCGAAGCCGTCCGCTCGGTCGCCGACCTGCATGCCTGGATCGTCGCCGGAGGAGCCCACGTCGTCGGAGCAGACCGTGGCTGACCCCGTCGAGCTGCCTGCCATGAACGAAGCCCAGACGCAGTCTTGGCATGCCCTCATGGATCTCTACGAGCGCCTTGACTCCGACTGGGCCCTCATCGGCGGTCAACTGGTGCACTTGCACTGTGCCGAACGCGGTGTCTCGCCAACGCGTCCGACCAACGACGTCGACACGGTCGTCAACATCAGGGCCTCCCCAACGATGCTCGTGACCTTCACTGGCGCTCTGCGCGATATGGGCTTCACCCCTGACATCTCCGGTGACGGCATCCAGCACCGCTGGCGCCGCGACCAGGCCCAGATCGATGTACTCATCCCCGAAGGTGTCGGCGAACGCGCAGCGTCCCGTATCGGCGCCGGAGGAGCCCCGACCATCTCAGCGCCCGGCACGACGCAAGCCCTAGATCGCAGCGAGCCAGTCATCGTTGTGGCCATGGGCCGCACTGGCACTGTCCTGCGCCCGAACCTTGTCGGAGCCCTCGTCGGCAAGGCCGCGGCCCGTACCGAGATCGCCTCGGACCGGGCCAGCACGCGCCACTGCACCGACTTTCGTTGTCCTGGCCAACCTCGTCTCGGCTCGCGACTTCCGGGAGACTGAGTTGGTGAAGAAGGACCGCTCACGGCTGCGCAAGATGCTCACCTTTTGCCGCAAGGACGACTCCGCGATGTCTGTCGAGAACGCCGTCGAGGCCCTCGACCGACTGGAGCGGGCAGCGAAGTTGAACGGCTAAGCGGCTACTGCTGCCTCTTCGTCCACATTCGCTTCTTCATCACTATCGCTTTCATCACGCTGATGATGAAGATGCTTCATGTCTTCCCCAGGATCTGATCTGCGACAGGTCTCACCCTGTCGACTCTTCCCCAGGATCTGATCTGCGACAGGTCTCACCCTGTCGACGCACCGCACCTCAGCAGTCCCGTTGCACCTCTCGGCCGGCGCGCTGACGTTGACGAGACCCATTGGGTCGGCCCCGGCTGCGTATGGTGCCCCGGTCGCCGCGTTGTCTATTCAAAGCCGGTAGCTGAGAAGGGGCAGCCATGTCTGAGACGAAGCGTGTGGAGCGGATCCATCTGACGGTCAGGGACGTCTGCGCCGAGTTGGGTGTCGCCCGTTCGACCTTCTATGACTGGCGGGCCGCCCACAAGGCGCCACCGTGTCTGAAGCTCCCGAACGGCGACCTGCGAATCAAGCGGAGCGACTTCGACCGCTGGCTCGAGTCGCTAGAGCAGTCGGCCTGACCCATGAACTCTACGAAGACCTTCGAGGTTCAGGTGTGGGGCGTTCGCACCTACAAGGGCAAACTCAAGACGACTCACACGGTTCGCTGGCACGTCCACGGGAAAACTTTCCAGCAGACCTTCGGCACGGTGAAGTCGGCACAGTCGTTCAGGGCCACCCTGTTGGTCGCCCTGCGCAACGCGGAAGCCTTCGACCGGAACACGGGCCTTCCGGTCAGCGCAGAAGAGGCGTCCGCCAGCCCCAATTGGTTTGAACACGCGTGCGCCTTCGTAGACACGAAGTGGGCACACGCTTCTCCCCAACACCGGCGTGGGCTGGCGGACGGCCTCGTCACAGCCACCTGTGCCGCGCTTCCTGCCGGTGGACCTGACAGGGCACTTCTGCGAAAGGCCCTGTTCAGTTGGGCCTTCAACTCCGGAACACGACGGCAGCACGCCGCCACCGCTTCCCCGCCGGAGGCCTTCGCCGAGGCGATCGCCTGGGCTCGGCGCCGATCGCCCACCCTCGAGGAGCTCGCCGAACCTTCGCGACTGAGGCCCGTGCTGGATGCTCTTGCACTCAGGCTGGATGGCACCGCGGCGTCGTCCAGCACAGTCGCACGAAAACGTTCGGCGCTCTACAGCGCTCTCGAGTTCGGCGTTGAAATCGGTGCTCTGACGGGGAATCCCATGGACAAGGTGAAGTGGAAGGCGCCAGCCCACACCGACGTCATCGACCGCCGCGTCGTCGTCAATCCGGACCAGGCACGCGCCCTGCTCGCAGAAGTGAGGCGCCTCTATCCCTCGCTGGAAGCATTCTTCGCATGCATCTACTACGCCGCGCTCAGGCCCGCGGAGGTCCGGCATCTCACGCTGAAGAACCTGGATCTCAAGGGCAGCCCAACTGGCTGGGGCACGCTCCACCTCGTCGGCTCGACGCAGACGACGGGGGCCGAGTGGACCGATAGCGGGCGGCCCACGGAGGACCGGGAGCTCAAGCACAGGGCCCGGCGCGCGACCCGGCCCGTTCCAGCAGTGCCCGAGCTCGTCGAGATCCTGGGTCGACACGTCGAGCAGTTCCCGCCTGGACCTGCGGGTCGCCTCTTCGTCAACCGAACGGGCAGGGCCGGAGTTCCAGTGGCACCGCCATTCTCGAGTCCGCAGTCGATGGGCGTCGTCTACCGGGTCTGGGACCGAGCCCGTCGGACGGTGCTGGCGGACGATGATTACGACTCACCCCTCGCCAGACGCCCCTATGACCTGCGCCACGCAGCAGTTTCCCTTTGGCTGAACGCCGGCGTGCCGGCAACTCAGGTCGCGGAGTGGGCAGGCCACAGCGTGAACGTGCTTCTCCGCGTCTATGCCTCCTGCATCTCCGGACAGGACGAGTCTTCGCGCCGACGAATCGCGTCGGCCCTCGAGCCGCCGGAGAACCAGTCAACGCCAAGGGCTAGGCCACGGGGCCAGGGCCGAATTTCCCCACCAGTTCCCCACTGACACCCGTAGATCGCCGGTTTCGGCCGGCCACAGCCGTACATCGTCGTGGGCAAGTAGAAGGGCCCCTATCCAGCGTTTCCGCTGGTCAGGGGCCCTCTTGTGCACGTGGTGGCAGGTGAAGGATTCGAACCTTCGAAGCTTTCGCGATGGATTTACAGTCCACTCCCATTGGCCGCTCGGGCAACCTGCCGTGGTGCGCGTGGAAGGATAGCAAGGACACCCACGAATGCCGAAACCGGTAGCCGCCCAAGCCCGCGGCCGCCGCGTGACGCCCAGGAAGGACACGCCACCATGGCCGACAGCTCGTTCGACATCGTCAGCAAGATCGACCACCAGGAGGTCGCCAACGCCCTCAACAGCGCCTCGCGTGAGGTGGCGACGCGCTACGACTTCAAGAACGTCGGCGCCTCCATCGAGGCCAGCGGCGAGGACAAGGTGATCATCAAGGCGAACACCGAGGAGCGCGCCAACGCCGTGCTCGACGTCTTCCAGACGTGGCTGGTCAAGCGCAAGGTCTCGCTCAAGCACCTCGACGTCCCGGAGCGCGGCCCCCAGCTCTCCGGCAAGGAGTACCGACTCGAGCTCGGCCTGCAGGAAGGCATCTCGCAGGAGAACGCCAAGAAGGTCGGCAAGATCATCCGCGACGAGGGCCCCAAGTCGGTCAAGTCCCAGATCCAGGGCGACGAGCTGCGCGTCACCAGCAAGTCTCGCGACGACCTCCAGGCCGTGCAGGCCCTGCTCAAGAGCAAGGACGACCTGGACTTCGCGATCCAGTTCACCAACTACCGCTAAGCCCGCTGAGCTCGCGGTGGGTCACCCGCCGCCAGGCAGAGGTATGCCGCCGTCCCCGAGGCGGGGACGGCGGCATACCTGTCTGCTGTGGGCGCTTCTGTGCGGGAGCTAGGCGCTGCCGGGCTCGGCCTGCAGGGCCATCGTCGGACCACCGAGGTCGGGGAACCGGATGACCGAGCCGTCGGTGTCGGGCGAGTCGTCCTCGGTCCAGCTGTCGAGGGCGCTGGCCAGGCCCAGCGCCAGCCCGGCCATCTCGTGGTCGCCGATGCCGACCCGGGAGGCGACCTCACGAGCGTTCGCGGGACGCTCCGCGGGATTCTTCGCCAGGCAGTCCCTCACGAGTGACGCGAGGTCCTCGGGGACACCGTCGGGCAGCGGCGGGGGTGGTTCGTTGACGTGGCTGAGGGCCGTCGCCACCGGGGTCCCCCTGTCGAACGGCCTACTCCCCGAAAGCATCTCGTGCGCGACCACCCCAAGGGCATAGAGGTCGCTGGCCCCGGTCGCGGCCTCGCCCATTGCCTGCTCCGGGCTGAGGTAGTCCGGGGTGCCGAGCATCTCCCCAGCCCGGGTGTGGCCCGCGGCGTCGAGGGCTCGGGCGATGCCGAAGTCCGTCAGCTTCACGAGTCCGTCGGGACGCACGAGGATGTTGGCCGGCTTCACGTCGCGGTGGATCACCCGGGCCTCGTGGGCCACGCCGAGGGCGAGGGCAGCCTGTCCGACCAGGGAGCGCACCTCTGCCGGGTCGAGGGGTGCGCGGCGCTTCAGGAGCAGGGAAAGGGGCTCACCCTTGACGAGCTCCATGACGAGGAAGGCCAGGCCGTCGTCCTCGCCGTAGTCGAACAGGGTCGCGATGTTGGTGTGCAGCAAAGCCGCCGAGTGCACGGCCTCGTCGCGGAACCGGAGGGCGAAGAGTTCCTCGTGCCCGGTGTCCGGACGCATGACCTTCACGGCCACGGTGCGCTGCAGCACGGTGTCGGTGCCGGCCCAGACGTCCGCCATGCCACCGGAGGCGATCCGTGCACCGAGCACGTAGCGACCGCCGAGCGTGTCACCCTCTTCGAGTCGGTTCATCCTGGCGTGTCCATTCATACCTCCGCAGACGGAGGTGAACGTCAACTGACATCGCAAAAGCCCTCGCCACCTCTGATGGTAGCCCCGAAACAGCCGCGGTGCGCCCTTGCGCCTCGGGCAATCAACCCTCTGACCTGCACCGACGCACCGGGATCCCTTATTCGTGCGTGGATCTGCGCGACGGGATCCGTGCGGCCGGCCCACCGGCCCCACGCAGAGGTATGCCGCCGTCCCCGAGCCGGGGACGGCGGCATACCTGCCACGGGCGGTGACGTCAGGGGAGGTGGATCGTGATCTCCCGCTGCTCGCCGCGGCCGAGTGACACCCTGGTGGCATCGGCCTCGGAGGTGGCCGAGTCGTACCAGACCGTCTCGCCCTGGCCTTCCTCGGTGTAGCGGGTCAACGCCAGGGTGAAGTCGCCCGGAGGCAGGGACGTCGAGCTGAACGTGTTCCCGTTGTAGACGTCGAAGTCACCGATGTAGTCGCCCGACGTGGTGCGGATGATGCCCACCCAGTAGTCGGTCGTGGGCTGGCCGTTCGCCGTGACGACGCTGCCGTTGATCCGGGCGCCGGGCTGCAGGACGGCGTCGTAGGACGACGTCCGGGTCGCCTTGACCCGCAGCGGGACTGCGTCCTCGCGGCGGTCGGCGTTGCCGGACCACAGGGGCGCGAGCCCACCCCACTGGCTGGGCTCCACGAAGACCGTGTGGTCGCCCGCAGGGACGCCGTAGATCGTGTAGCTGCCGTCAGCATCGGTCTGGGCGTACGTCGGTCCGTTCGGCCCTCCGGCCCGACCGCTGTAGCCGCCGTCGATGCTGACGTACGCACCCTCGACCGGCTGCCCCTGGTAGTCGGTGATCCGGCCCGAGATGCGCCCGCCCGGCTTGAGTTGGACGTTGCGGACCTTCTTGACCTGGCCCGCGCCGACCGTGATGAGGTCGGCCGTTGCCTGCGAGGTCGCCTTGAAGGCCCACGTGTCGCTGTAGGTGCGTGGCTGGGTGTACACGCTCAGGACCACGGCGAAGTCACCCGCCGGGAGACCCTTGATGGTCCAGCGGCCGTCGGCGCCACTGCACACCGGGACGGAGAACTGGACGTGCCTTCCCGCATGGCCGGAGTACGCACCCGGGCAGGCGTCGCGGACTGGAGCGCCGGACTTGGCGTCGACCGCGAGGCCACTGAGGACAGCGCCCTTCGCGAGCGAGGCGTTGACGGTCGCCGGGGCACCCCTGTCCACGGCAAAGGTCTGCGCGGAGCCGATGGCCTGGGTGTTGCCGCTGTACTCGCCCGCGTACCGCCCCTCGGGGTCGGAGACGGCGGCGATGTACTCGCCCGGCTCCGAGATGTCGATCGAGTACGTGCCATCGGGTCCCGTGCAGCCCTCGCCCGCCTGCATCGTGTTGTCCGGGTCCTGGGTCGGCGTGAGCACCGCGACACACGCGCCCTCCACGGGGCCACCCGTCGCGTCGCTGGTCACTGTGCCCTGGACCGTGGCCGCGGCGAGGAACTGGTCATCGACCCGCACGGAGTCGCCCGCCGCGACGGTGAAGCGCGCCGCGTCGTCGCGGGACGTCTTCCCGAAGGCGTACTGGTTCGCGGGCCACGCGTCGAAGTTGACGACGTACTCGCCGGGCCGCACCAGCGCGCTCCAGGCGCCGTCCTGGTCGGTCGAGGCGAACGCAGCGATGGTTCCGTCGTCGGTGGAGCTCGAGATGCCCACGCTCGCCCCCTCTGCGGGCTGCCCGTCCGCCCGGGTGAGCGTCCCCAGCAGGTGCCCGCCGGTGGCCAGGGCTGCATCCACGGTGGCTGGCGCGGTGATGAGGTCCGCGTCCGCGTAGGACGTGGCGTCGTTAGCCCACTCGCCCACGTGCACGTCGTCATAGGCCTCGAACTCGACCTTGTAGCCGGCGCCGGCGACCAGGCCGCCCACCGCCCAGGTGCCGTCCTCCCCCGCGCACGTGGAGGCGACGTAGCCGTCGGCCTCGTCGGCCAGCGTCACACACGCCTGGAGCGGGGCGCCGGTGTCCTCGGCGGTGATCGTCCCGGACAGGGTCGAGTCGCCGACCTCGCGGGAGTACTCGAGCGGGAAGTCGAGGTGGGTGGGAGCCTCGACGACGGCGGCGTCCTCGAACGTGCTCGCCCCGCCGCTCCACTGTCCCTTGTAGAGCGAGTCGAACGCGTAGGCCTCGACCTTGTAGCCGACCCCCGTCTCCACTCCCTCGGCGGTCCACTGACCGCTGTCGTCGGTGCAGCCCGAGGCGATGAAGGAGTAGCCGAGGTCGTAGACGCTCACGCACCCCTGCAGGTTCTCCCCCGTGGCTGCCGCGGTGATGGTCCCCGTGATGGTCGATGGTTCTGCTTGCGCGGGTGCGGCAAGGACCCCGGTGGCCAGCGCAGCCGCCAGCACGATCCCCCCGACCCGCCCGAATGCTGCGCGCATGAGCCGCTTGCCTTCCGCCGGTGTGTGACTGCCAATCCGGCGGAACATAGCAGCGACCGAGATCAGTGCGAGGGCTTCTAGACCAACTTCTTACCTGCCCACCGCCCGGCCGGTCGGGGCCGGCGGCATACCTGCTCGTGGGTCGAGAGCGCACGACACGCTGGGCCGACGACGAGTCGGTCAGCGTGTCGTGCACTCTCGATGGCGCGCGGCCGAGCTCAGAACGTGGCCCGCGACCGCAGCGCCTCGCGGAGCTCGGACTCGGCGTCCACCACACTGCGCCGCACCCCGACGCTGAGGCCGCCGCTCGCCACCGCCGCAGCACTCAGCTCGGCCGTCGCCTCCTCCACGATCCGCGCGGGGTAGGCCAGCGTCGCGACCCGGGCGATCGCGTCCTCCCCCACCCACGCGGTCATGGCTGGGACCTCGGTGAAGTAGCGCTCCGCATAGGGCCGCACGAGGTCGAGGTCGTCGGCGAGCCAGAACCCCTGCGCCAGCGCGTTGAGCTCGTAGTTCGAGCGCGACCGGTTGGTCGTCAGCTCCTCCCAGGCCCAGGCCTTCGCGTCGGCCCACGGCATCGAGGCGCTGGCGAACAGCGCGTTGAGCCGACCCTGGAGGGTGTCGTCGTCGGCGTGCCGGGCTTCGACGAAGGCGCGGTCGACCAGGCCACGGGAGGCGAGGTTGCGCACCGCGATCCAGCCGAAGTCCGAGTCCTCCTCCAGGCCCGCAGGTCGGTCCTTGCCCGCGGCCCAGGCGCGCAGGAGGGACTCGTCGGCCGAGGACCGCGCCACCGTCCGGGCCGCCACCAGGGCACGGGTGGACCCCGCCTCGGCCGACCGCAGCAGCTGCCCGGCCGCCTCGGCAACCACCTGCTCGGCCCAGGCGTGCTCCTCGGGCGGCAGGAAGGTCGGGATGAAGCGGGCCGACAGCGCGAGCGACGTCCGGCTCAGCACCGAGTCGTTGTCCTCGGCCGGCCAGGCGTTGCCGAAGGTCCGGACGAGCACCCGTGGGTCGACGGTGCCGAGGCAGACCCCGTCGAGGAGGGCGATCCAGACGACGGCCCGGGCCTGGGTGTCGGGCACCGACGCCAGGGCGGTCGGCACGGCGGCAACCGAAGCCGGGTCGAGGGTCACCGTGGCCCACGTGAGGTCGGAGGCATTCGGCACGACCAGGTCCGCGGCCGGCACCTCGCGCAGCGCCTCGACACTGGTGCGGTCCTGGGTCACCGTCACCGGGACCCGGAACACCTCGGCGCCCTCGGTGAACCCTGCGACGTCCAGCGTGTGCGGTCGGTCCGCCGGAAACCGTGGTGGCACGTCCCTGTCGACGACCCCGGTCACCGGGTCCACCGAGATCACGTCGAGGCCGGCCGTGAGCAGCCAGGCCTTCGTCCAGGCGGTGAGCGACTGACCGGACGCCCGCTCCATGAAGCCCAGGAAGTCGGCGAGCGTCCCGTTGCCGAACGAGTGCTCGCGCAGGTAGGCCGACACCCCGGCGATGAAGGCGTCGTCACCGATGTGGGCGATCAGCTGGCGCAGCGTGGCTGCTCCCTTGGCGTACGAKATCCCGTCGAAGTCCTGCAGCGCCGCCTGGGTGTCCAACGCGGCAGACCCGGCGACGGGGTGCGTCGAGGGGGTGCGCTCCGCGGCATACCCCCACCCCTTGCGGGCCATCGTCGAGTCGATCCAGGCATCGGTGAACTCCGTGGCGTCCACGCAGGTGCGGTGCGACATGTACTCGGCGAACGACTCGTTGAGCCAGAGGTCGTCCCACCACCGCATGGTGACGAGGTCGCCGAACCACATGTGTGCCATCTCGTGCGTGATGGTGTTGGTGCGGGACAGCACCTCGTCGCGCGCGGCAGCCCCCCTGAAGATCATCGTGTCGCGGAACGTCACGCAGCCCGGGTTCTCCATGGCTCCGGCGTTGAACTCCGGCACGAACACCTGGTGGTACTCCCCGAAGGGATAGCGGATCCCGAACAACGAGTGGTAGTAGTCGAAGCTCGCCCTGGTCACCTCGAGCATCTGCGGCGCCTCTCGCTCCAAGTGCTCCTTGAGCGAGGCCCGCGCATGGACCCCGAGCGGTATGCCGTCGTGCTCGTCGCGCACGGAGGCGTAGGGACCGGCGCAGATCGTCACGAAATACGTTGCCAGTGGCTGGGTTTCGGCCAGCTCCCACCTCCCCGGCCTCACCCGCGTAGCCGCGCCGTTGCCCAGCACGATCCACTCCTCGGGAGCGCTGACCTTGACGACATAGGGCGCCTTCAGGTCGGGCTGGTCGAAGCAGGCAAACACCCGCGGACCAGCGTCGAGGAAGAGGTGACCGTAGACGTAGTGCTCCCCGTCGGCAGGGTCGACGGCACGGTGCAGCCCCTGACCGTCACGGCTGTAGGCCATCAGCGTCTCTACCTCGAGGACGTTCTCGGCCGCGAGACCCGCGAGCTCGATGCGCCCGTCCCGGAGGCCTTCACCATCGACAGGGGTGCCGTTGAGCGTCAGCGACCGCAGCTCCGAGGGATGGACGTCGAGGAAGGTGGAGCGCCCGGGGGTGTTGCAGGAGAACGAGATCCGAACTCGCGACCCGAAGCTTTCCTCACCGCGGTCGAGGTCTAGATCGACCTCCATCCGCGTCACGTCGATGAGGGCAGAACGCTCTCGGGCATCGGCCCGGGTGAGGGAAGGCATGGGACCGATTCAACCAGCCGCACTGCTTGCCGGTTTGCGCGGCGTCGCCAGGGCCCTACCCAAAAGTAACCTACCAACAGTAACAACAAAGGAGTTGTCTCGATGCGTCCTACCTTGAGCCGGGGACTGGCAGGGGCTGCCGCTCTTGCCACCGCTCTCACCGTCGTCGCCACCGCCACACCAGCGAGCGCGGCCACCTCCAGCATCACCGACCCACTGCACTACGTAGCTCTCGGGGACAGCTACTCCGCCGGGGCCGGCATCTTGCCCAAGGACCTCTCGGCGTCGCCGCTGTGCCTCCGCACGACCAAGAACTATCCGCGCCTCATCGCGTCGGCGACGGGAGCATCCCTCAGGGACGTCACCTGCTCGGCTGCCGAGACCCGGCACTTCTACACCTCGCAGTACCTCGGCGTGCCGGCGCAGCTCAACGCCCTGAGGTCCGACACCGACCTGGTCACCCTCACCATCGGTGGCAACGACAGCCAGGTCTTCCTCGGCGCGATCGTGTCCTGCGGGACCAAGGGCATGTTGACCCTCGGCTTCGGCAGCCCGTGCAAGAACTGGTTCGGCAGCTACTATGACGACCTGATCGAGACCAGGACCTACCCGGCTGTGAAGAAGGCCCTGCGGGACATCCACGCCAAGTCCCCGAACGCCGAGGTCGCGATCCTGGGCTACCCCACGATCCTTCCGCCCACCCGGGGGTGCTTCGCCCAGATGCCGATCGCCTACGGCGACGTTCCCTACGTCTACAACATCCAGGCGCACGTGAACGCGGTGGTCAAGCGAGCCGCCGCCGAGACCGGCACCACCTTCGTCGACATGTCGGCGTCCGGCCGCGACGCGTGCCAGCCGATCGGCACGCGGTGGGTCGAGCCGATCCTGTTCGGGACCAACACCGTGCCGGTGCACCCGAACGCCCTCGGCGAGGCGGCGATGGCCAAGCGCGCGATGGTGGCCCTCGGCCTCTGACCCCGGCACGCCGAAGCCCCCGGCCGAGATGGCCGGGGGCTTCGATCTTGTTCAGAGGGTGGGGCAGGTCAGATGACCGTGACCTTCTCCGCCTGGGGACCCTTCGGGCCCTGCGTGATGTCGAACTCCACGCGCTGCGCCTCGTCGAGCGAGCGGTAGCCGCCGGACTCGATCGCGCTGTAGTGCACGAAGACGTCGGCGCCGCCGCCGTCCTGCTCGATGAAGCCGAAGCCCTTCTCAGCGTTGAACCACTTCACTGTTCCCTGTGCCATGGGATAACTCTTTTCCTAATTGGCCGATGTGGCCGCGGATGCGGACCACCAGCTGCGACATCACCACGACACGGAATACACCGCTTACGGAAAAGGCCCGCGCTTGGCGGGCCCACTCACACGAGGAACTGCAACTGCTGACCATCGTAACGCCTATCGCGCCGACTTTCATTCCCAGCCCTCCGCGAGTCTCGGGAGGAGGTCGTCCAGACCCCGTTCCCGAGCACGCGGAGGGCCCGTCTCAGCGTTGGCGGAAGCCGTAGGCCTGGGCCTCGAGCCGGGCGATCCGCTCGGTCATCGGGGGGTGGGTCGAGAAGAAGCGCGACACGTCCTGGGGGCGGAACGGGTTGGCGATCATCATGTGGCTCGAGTTCTGGATGGCCGGGGTCGGCTGCAGCGGGGCTTTGGCCACCCCGGTCTCGAGCTTGCGCAGGGCCGATGCGAGCGCCAGTGGGTCGCCGGTGAGCTTGGCGCCGTCCTCGTCCGCGTCGTACTCGCGGGTGCGGCTGATCGCCATCTGGATCATCGCCGCGGCGAACGGCGCGAGCAGGGCCATGGCCAGCATGGCGATCGGGTTGGGACGGTCCTCGTCGTTGCCGCCACCGCCGAACATGCCTGCGAACATGAGCATCTGGGCCACCGACGTGATGACACCGGCGACCGCGGCAGCCACCGAGCCGGTGAGGATGTCGCGGTTGTACACGTGCATGAGCTCGTGTCCGAGGACCCCGCGCAGCTCACGCTCGTCGAGCAGCCCGAGGATGCCCTCGGTGCAGCACACGGCGGCGTTCTCGGGGTTGCGGCCGGTTGCGAAGGCGTTGGGCGCCGCGGTGGGGCTGATGTAGAGCTTGGGCATCGGCTTGCCGGCGGCGGTGGAGAGCTCGCGCACGATCCGGTACATCGCGGGCGCCTGGGCCTCACTGACCGGATAGGCGTGCATCGCCTTGATCGCGAGCTTGTCGGAGTTCCAGTAGCCGTAGGCGGTCATGCCGACGCCCAAGAGGGCGAACAGCCAGATGAAGGCGGGGCTGCCGGTGGAGCTGGCGATGACGCCGCCGATGGCCAGGAGGAGGGCGAAGATGCCGCCGAAGAGGGCTGCCGTCTTGAGCCCGTTGAAATGGTTGTGCATGCCTGCCTCAACGCTCCCTTCCGTGCTCGCGTTCCCGATCCAGCGCCGTCCGGCCCGTCAGCCAGCGTGTCAGCCGGCCCGTCGTCCTGCCCGTCAGTCAGCCAGTCATCCAGCCGCTCAGCCGAGCAGGCCGAACAGCAGCTGGGGCATCACGCTGGTGGCCACGAGCGCGAGTCCGGCCAGCACCAGGGCGGCGAGCGCGGGACGCGGGATGGTGCGGATGACGGGCCGTGCGGGACCCTCCTCGGGGTCGCGCAGCAGCACGGCGAACCAGCGCAGGTAGACCGCGACGCCGATCACCGCGTTGAGCACGGCGACCACGGCCAGCGCCCACTGCCCCGCCCCGACCACGGGGCGCAGGGCGACCACCTTGGCGATGAGCCCGACCACGCCCGGCGGGAGCCCGGCGAGAGAGAGCAGGGCCAGTCCCAGCGCCCCGCCCAGCAGCGGGTGGGCCCGCAACAAGCCGGTGTATGCCGTGAGCGTGCGTCCGAGGTCCGCGGCGCCACGAAGGCGCGGGGTCGACGTCACGACGTGCACCACGACGAAGGCGACGAGAGTGGCGATGACGTAGGCCAGCAGATAGCCACCTGAGGCGGCCGTGGCCCTGCCGTTGAGGGCCGACAGTGGCAGCACCACCCACCCTGCCTGGGCGACCGTGGACCAGGCCAGCAGCCGCACCGGGTCGTCCTGCACGAGGGCGAGGACGTTGCCGAGCGTCATGGACACCGCTGCGAGGAGACCGATGCCCACGATGACGGGGGCTCCGGCCCCCACCAGCGCCTGGACGACGACGAGCAGGGCGGCCAGCGCCGCCACCTTGGAGGTGGCAGCGAGGAAGGCCGCGACCGGTTCGGTGGCGCCGGCATAGGCCTGCGGTGTCCAGACGTGGAAGGGCACGAGGCTGAGCTTGAAGCCCACCCCTGAGAGCAGCAGGAGGGCCGCGAGGAGCAGCACCACTCGCCGGTCCGGCTCGGACAGCGCATCGGCGGCGGCACCAGGGGCGAACACCGCCTCGCCGGTCGACACCAGCCACAGGGCGGCGCCGAGCACCACCATCGCGAACGACACCAGGGACGTGGTGAGCAGCGCGAGCGCGCCGCGGCCCGCGGGGGCGTCGCCACGAAGGGCGACCAGGGCGATGGCGGGCAAGGTGGCGAGCTCGAGGCAGACCAGCCAGGATCCGAGGTCGTGGGCCGCGGCGACCCCTGCGGCGCCCGCCGTGGCCGCCAGGACGAGGGACACGAGGACAGCCGGACCACCCCGCAGGTCCTCTCGAGGATCGGTGCCCGGCCAGCTCAGCAGCAGCACCACGAGCGCCGCCCCGAGGGCGCCGAGCTGCAGGGCACTGGCGAGGGGACCGGCTTCGAAGAGGCAGGCACCGTCGGGCGCCGGCAGGCAGAGCGATCGGAGCGGGTCGTCGCCGGAACGCAGGGCGCCCGGGACGGCCAGGGCGAAGCCGGCGGCGAGGGCGAACACGCCCATCGCGGCGTGCAACCGGACCAGGCGCGGGGCGATGACGTCCAGGACCAGCACGGCCAACGCACCGATGGCGGGGACGAGCACCGGCCCGAGGACTGCCCAGTCGAAGCTCACCAGGCCGGTCGTGGCCAGCACCGTCGCGGGGACCACCGTGGGCACCACCGTGGGCAGAGCCGCCGCCGTGTGCGCGATCGCGGCGATCATGGTGCGGCCCCGATGATCGTGGAGACCGCACCGCTGGTCATGGCCAACAGGGGTCCGGGTGCGATGCCGAGCAGCAACACCCCGAGGACGAGGACGGCGATGACGTCCCACTCGCTGTCGCGGCTGTCCTCGATGGGGGGCGTCGTGCGCTCCCCCGCCCAGACGGCGCGGGCCACCCGCAGCGCGTAGGCGGCAGCCAGGACGGTGCCGACGGCGGCGACGACGGCCAGGGTGCGGAACAGCCCTTCGGGACGGTCGGCGGCCGGGGACCACGCGGCATACACACTGAGGAACTCGCCCCAGAAACCTGCCAGGCCAGGCAGGCCGAGGGATGCGGCGAGGCCCACGATGAGGGCGAACCCGAGCCGCGGGGTGACCTCGCGCAAGGCGGCCCGGGCGGTCTCGAGGTCGGCGTTGCCCCACCGCTCCTTGAGCCCGCCGACGACGACGAACAGCAGGGCCGAGATGACACCGTGGGCGACGTTGGCGAACAACGCCGCCTGGAGTCCGGTGCGCGTGCCGCTGGACAGGCCGAGGACGACGAAACCCATGTGCGCGACCGAGGAGTAGGCGATCAGCCGTTTGAGGTCGCGCTCGACGAGGCAGGCCAAGCCTCCCCAGATGATGCCGACGGCGCCGAGGACGGCCAGCACCGGCGCCACCCTCGCGAATCCGTCGGGGACCGAGGCGAGCGGCAGCCGCACCAGGCCGTAGGTGCCCATCTTCAGCAGCACCGCCGCCAGCAGGACCGACCCGGCCGTGGGAGCCGTGGTGTGTGCCGGTGGGAGCCAGGTGTGGACCGGGAAGACCGGCACCTTCACCGCGAGCCCCGCCACGAGCAGCGCCGCGACCAGGGTCTGGGTGCCGACGGGTATGCCGTGGCCGCCACCCTGGGCGATGACGTCGAGGTCGGACGTGCCCGCCTTGGCGACGAGCGCCAGGATCCCGACGAGCATCAGCGTCGAGCCGAAGGCGGTGTAGAGGACGAACCGGCCGCCAGCGTCGGCGCGGGCGTCAGCATCGTGGGGGTCGCCGAACCTGGTGATCAGCACCCACATAGGCACGAGGACCAGTTCGAAGGCGACGAAGAACAGGACCGCGTCGCGGGCGTAGAACGTCGCCAGGGCGCCGAACTCGACGAGGAGCAGGCAGGCGTGGAAGGCGGCGGTGGTCCCGCCCAGCGGAGGTCGGTCGAGGGTGTGCAGCACCACGCCCACCCCCAGGACAGCGGTGAGCAGCAGCAGCGGCGCGCTGATCCCGTCGACAGCGAGCTGCCAGCGCAGTCCGAGTGAGGGCACCCACGCGCGGTCGACCGTCGGACGCGCGATCACGGCCACGATGACGGCGGCCAGCGTGACCACGCTCGCGGCGCTGGCGAGCAGGTTGGCTGAGCGGTGGGAGACGGCGCGGCCACCGGTGAGCAGCCAGACGGCCACCGCCGCCGGGACCACGAGGCTCAACAGGATCACCACGGTCTCGCCCCCACCGCGGTCTTGCCTCCACCACGCCTTCCGGTCACCACAGCGCCACCCCCGCGAGGGCGACGACGACGACACCGGCCACGGCCCAGGCCAGTCCGGACGCCGCGCGTTCGGCGCTGTGGGCCCGCTGGCCACCCGCGCCACCGAACCGGGTTGCGGCTGCCGCGCCGCGCACGTAGGCGTCGACGACCTCGCGGTCGAGGAAGACGACGAGGTGCGCGAGGGCGACGACCGGTCGCGCCACGTAGTCGACGTAGAGGCGATCGACCCCGAAACCGTTGTCGAACGACGGGATCCGGGCCCCGACGATCCGCACAGCGGGATCCGCACCGTGGGCCAGTGAACGCACGGCCAGGCCGGCGCCGACGATCAGCAGGATGCTCAGCAGCGCCACCAACCACCCGATGTGGCCGCCGAGGTCGATCAGAGGGGTGAAGGCGACCAGCCCGCCGGCAACGGTCAGGATGGCCAGGACCGTCACCGCCGCAGTCACGGGGAAGCCGGCGGTGTCGGCCTCGTGACGTTCGATGTCCGCGGCGGCCAGGTCGTCGAGGACGATCCACGCGCGCATGCAGTAGGCAGCGGTGAGGACGACGGTCAGCAGGCCTGCGAGCAGGACGATCCAGGCCCGCGCCTGGCCGTCGGCCGCGCCCGCCTCGGCTGCGGCGAGCACGTGCTCCTTGGAGACGAAGCCGACGAGCGGAGGCACCCCGGCCAGCGCCAGCAGCCCGACGAACATCGCCGGCCTGATGAACAGGTGTCCTCGCAGGCCACCGCGCATCGTCGCGGCCGCGGTGCCGCCGACCGTCACGCTCAGCCAGCCGATCGCGAGGAAGAGCAGCGCCTTGAAGAACGCGTGCGAGTAGAGGTGAAGCACTCCGGCGCCCGGTCCCTCGTCGACGGGGGCGACCGCCAGCGCCGAGAGCATGAGGGCGACCTGGCTGAGGGTCGAGTAGGCGAGCAGCCGCTTGAGGTCGCTCTGCCCGAACGCCAGCCCCGCGGCATACACCATCGTCACGGCGGTGCTCAGCGCGAGGACCCAGCGAGCACCGTCACTGGCCGCGAGGATGTCGAACAGCTGCGCGAGGACGAACGTGCCGGCCGCGACCATGGTCGCCGCGTGGATCAGGGCGGACGCGGGCGTCGGGCCCTCCATCGCGTCCGGGAGCCAGTCGTGGAACGGGACCATGCCGGACTTGCCGAGGATCCCGATGACCAGCAGCACCATGGCGGCCGTGCGCAGGGTCGCGTTGGGCGCTGCACATGCGGCGGCGTCCGGGCAGTCCGTGGCGGCCCAGGCCTGGAGCACCTGCGGGTATGCCGTGGAGCCGGCCCCCGCGGCGAGGATCACCACCCCGAGCACGAAGCCGACATCTGCGAGGCGGGTGACGAGGAAGGCCTTGATGGCGGCCCGGCGGGCGGACTCCTTGCGGCTCCAGTGACCGATGAGCAGGTAGGAGCACCAGCCCATCACCTCCCAGCCCACGAGGGTGAGCACGAGGTCGGCGGACTGCACGACGAGGAGCATGCCTGCTGTGAACAGCGAGACGGTGGCGGCGAAGATGCCGTAGCGGTCGTCCTCGCGCAGGTACCAGCCGGCGAAGGCCTGCACCGCCCAGCCGACGATCGCGACCACCAGGGCGATGAGGGCAGTCGCGGTAGTCGCCTGCAGCTGCAAGGGAATTCGCAGCTCGCCCGCGTCGAGGGCGGGGATGGTGCGGGCGATGGTCACCCTCGACGAGCCGTGCACGGCGACGACCTGGAGGAGGGCCGCGAGGACCGCGAGCAGGGAGGTGCCGACGGCGACGACGCGGGCCGGCCGTGGGTCGGTGCGACGGGCCAGCAGGAGCCCGAGGAATGCGGCGACGGCAGGGATGAGGACGACGAACCGGGCGGCAGCGGCGCTCATCGGGGAGCCTCGCTCACCGTGGGGTCGCTGACCGTGGCGTCGCTGAGCGTGGCGTCGCTCAGGTCGACGTCGCCCCGCAGCCGGTAGACCGCGAGGACCACCGCGAGCGCCACGACGACCTCCGCGGCAGCGATCGTGATGACGAACAGCGTGAGCACGTTGCCTGCGGCCCAGCGGTCAGCACCCGCGGCGGCGACCGAGACGAGCAGCACGTTGGCCGCGTTGAGGATGAGCTCGACCCCGATCAGGACGAGCACGGCGTTCCGTCGCGCCAGCACGCCGTAGGCCCCGATGCCGGCGAGCACGGCGCAGAGCAGGTACGGCCCGGCGAGATGGATCATGCCGACTCCCTGGCCGCGAGGTCGGAGCCGAGCGGGTCAGCGGCAGGGTCGGGGCGGGTCATCCGCGACACCGCCATGGCCGCGATGAGGGCGACGAGGAGCAGCAGTGAGAGGACTTCGAAGGGCCAGACCCAGGTACCGAAAAGCTGTTCTGCGACCCGCGTGGTCGAGGTTTCGTGCCGTTCCACCGCGGGGCCCGCGATGGGGAGGAGGGCGGCGGCCAGCAGCGCCGTGACGCCAGCCCCCAGCACCGCCGCGAGCACCCGGTGCAGGCGGCTGGTGCTGATCTCGCTGTTGGGCCCGATCGGCGCGCGGGTGAGCATGAGGGCGAACAGCACGAGCACGACGATCGCGCCGACATAGACCAGGAGCTGCACCAGTGCCACCAGCTCCGCCCCCAGGACCAGGTAGCAGCCGGCCACGGCTCCGAGGCAGACCACCAGCCACAGGGCGGCATGGACGACGTGGCGCGTCGTCACGGCGAGCAAACCGCTGGCCGCCGTGATCAGTCCGACCGCGGCGAAGGCCACGTCCAGAGCCGTCATTCCCCGGTCTCCGGTGCCGTCTCGGGGGCTGGCTCCGGACTTGGCTCCGGGCTTGGCTTCGGGGCTGGCTGCGCCTCCTGCCCGGTCGGCGTGACCCGCGCGGGAGCGGGACGCGCCGGCGCCGTGCGCACCAGCCGTCCGGGTCGGGTCGTGGCTCCGATCTCGGCCGGTTCGGCCGAGTGCTCGTCGAGCGCCGACGGGGGCGGCACCGTGGGCATCCACTGGCCGAGCCGGTCCTTCTCGTGCAGCAGGTCGCGGATGTCCAGCTCGGCGTACTCGAACTCGGGACTCCAGTGCAGCGCGTCGAACGGACACACCTCGATGCAGATGCCGCAGTACATGCAGAGGCTGAAGTCGATGGCGAACCGGTCGAGAACGTTCCGCTGGCGCTCGCGCCCACCAGGCGTGGTGGCCGGAATCGTCTCCTTGTGCGAGTCGATGTAGATGCACCAGTCGGGGCACTCGCGGGCGCACAGCATGCAGGAGGTGCAGTTCTCCTCCAGCAGCGCGATGACGCCACGGCTCCGGGGCGGCAGGTGCGGCTGCGCGTCGGGGTACTCGGCGGTGTGGGTCGGCCTCGACATGGTGCGAGCGGTGGTGGCCAACCCCTTGAGGATGCCCGGTATGCCGATGCCTCCCGGCTTCTTCTCCTGCTCGCTCATGCGGTGGCCACCACCCAGACACCGGTGAGGGCCAGCTGGGCCAGGGCAAGGGGCACCAGGACCAGCCACGCGAGTCGCTGCAGCTGGTCCTCACGGAGGCGGGGCCAGGCGACCCGGAGCCAGATGACGACGACCGCGATGCAGAACCCCTTGAGCAAGGTCCACAGCCACCCGAGCTGGTCGCTGAACAGCCCTTGCCAGCCACCGAGGTAGAGCACGGCGAAGAGGAGTGACATGACGACGATCCCGGCGTACTCGCTCAGCAGGAAGAACGCGAACCGCAGCCCGGTGTACTCGGTGTAGGCGCCGAAGACGATCTCGGAGTCGGCCACCGGCATGTCGAACGGCGGTCGCTGGAGCTCCGCGACGGCCGACACGAGGAACACGATGGCTCCCGGCAGCTGGAAGACCAGCCACCAGGGAGACCAGGCCGCAGCGATCCCGGAGAGGGACAACGAGCCGGCCGCCAGGCAGACGCTCGCGACCGCTAGCACCATCGGCAGCTCGTAGGAGAGCAGCTGCGCCGCGGCACGCATCGCACCGAGCAGCGAGTACTTGTTGGCGCTGGCCCAGCCGGCCATGAGCGTGCCGAGGATGCCCACCGCGGTCACCGCCAGGACGAACACGGCCGACGCGGGGAGGTCCGCGGCGACCAGGTCGGGGCTGAGCGGAATCGCTGCCAGCGCAACGAGATAGGGCACCAGCGCCACCGCGGGGGCGAACCGGAAGATCCTCTTGTCGGCAGCTGCAGGGGTGATGTCCTCTTTCTGCACGAACTTGACCCCGTCGGCCACCAGCTGCGCCCACCCGTGGAACCCACCGGCATACATCGGGCCGAGGCGGCCCTGCATGTGCGCCATCACCTTGTGTTCGGTCTGGCCCACCAGGAGGGGCAGCACGAGGAAGGCAGCCAGCACCCCCACCGCCCGCAGGGTCACCTCGACGGCGTCGTTCATCGCGGCCCCCACTCGGGGTCCGGCACACCGGGCGCTGACACCCGGCGTCGCCCGGTCGGCCTGGCGTGCTCGGACTCGCCCGGCTCCTTGGCTCCGGGCCACGGCTTGGAGGCTCGAGCCGCGAGCACGAAGGACTTGCGCAGCGGCGTGCCCTCGAACCCGTCGGGGAGCAAGAGCGGGCGCAGCCCCAGACCGGTGCCGTCGTCGAACCCCTCGAAGTCGAGGCCGAACATCTCGTGCGTCTCGCGCTCGTGCCACGCGACCCCGCGGAACACTGCCGTCAGGCTCTCGAGGCTGGCACCGCTGGGGACGCGGGTGCGGAACAGCTTGCGCCGCAACGCCCTTGGCGTGGACCCGTCCATGAGGTGGCACACCACGTCGAGACCGGGTGCCGCCTCGTCGTCGCTCTGGTCGACCGCGGTGAGCCAGTCGAAGAAGGTGTAGCCAGCGTCGCGGGCCGCCGTGATCGTCGCCACCCAGTCAGGCGGGTCGACCTCGGCGCGCTCGAGGGCGCTCGGATCCACCACACCGGTCAGGTCGCTCACGCCGCGAGGGCCGCTCATGAGACGTCCTTGGTCGGGGGCTGCACCAACGGCCGCTTGACCTCGCCTGCGGACGCGAGGCGGTGCCCGGCATACTTCGCGCGAATTCCCTTGGTGGACAACGTCTCGGCTGCGATCTTCTCCTGCAGCTTGAGAATGCCCTGGAGGAGAGCCTCTGGCCGGGGCGGGCAGCCAGGGACGTAGACGTCCACCGGGATGATGGTGTCGACGCCCTTGGTCACTGAATAGGAGTCCCAGTAGGGACCGCCGGAGTTGGAGCAGGCTCCGAACGAGATGACGTACTTGGGTTCGGGCATCTGGTCGTAGAGCCGTCGCACGGCCGGAGCCATCTTGTCGGTCACGGTGCCCGACACGACCATCAGGTCGGCCTGTCGCGGGCCGGGGGCGAACGGGATCACCCCGAGCCGGATGAAGTCGTGCCGGGCCATCGAGGCGGCGATGAACTCGATCGCACAGCACGCGAGGCCGAAGTTGAAGACCCACAGCGAGTAGCGGCGGCCCCAGTTGAGGACCACGCGGATCGGCTGGGGTGCCAGGTCGGTGGCGGGACCGACCCGGGGCATCGGCAGGGGGACGGGCTGCGTCGTCGTCATCAGAGCCACCTCAGCAGACCGCGCCGCGCTGCGTGGACGAGTCCGACCAGCAGGACCCCGATGAACACCGCGATCTCGAGCAGGGACACCGCGCCGAGGTTGCTGCGGACGACGAGGGCCCAGGGGAACAGGTAGACGGCGTCGACGGCGAAGATGACGTAGAGGAACGCGTAGACGAAGTAGCGCACCTGCGTCTGGGCCCAGTCCCGACCCACTGGATCGACTCCGGACTCGTAGGTCGTCAGCTTGGCCCGGGTCGGCGCCTTCGGAGCCAGCAGCGCCCGGGCGCCCATCGCGGCCACGAACAGCAGCAGGCCGACAGCGACCACCGCGGCGATGACGACGTAGGGCGACACGGTTGGCAGCCTAGTGGCCCACCTCCATGAGGGGGTGTTGCGCCGGGTCGTGGGCACCTACCGTGACGACATGGCGCGGGTCCCGCTCTTTCCGCTCGGCACGGTCCTGGTGCCGGGCGCCGCGCTGCCGCTCCAGGTCTTCGAGCCGCGCTACCTCGAGCTGCTCAGCGACCTGGTGAACTCCCTGGAGGTACCGGAGTTCGGCGTCGTGGCGATCCGCCAGGGCCACGAGGTCGGGCCCGACTCGGTGCACGACCTGCACGAGGTGGGCTGCCTGGCCCGGCTGACGAACGCCGCCCCGGTCGGAGACGGTCGCTACCTCGTCCTCAGCACTGGCATCCAGCGCTTCCACCTGGAGGCGCTCGTGCCAGGTGCCGGCACGGCATACCTGATGGGCGAGGTGACCATGCTTGAGGAACACCGGCGACGTCGAGGAGGTCGCAGGGCTCGCCGCGCGGCTGCGGCAGGCGCTCCACGAGTACGCCCACACCGTGGGCGCCGACGAGCCCACGTGGCCCTCCGACGCCGCCGACCTCTCGTATGCCGTGGGCGGCGCGGTGGGGCTCGACCTCGGGGAACGGCAGCAGCTCCTCGCCGCCGACGACACCGAGACGCGGCTGCGACTCGGCCTCCAGCTGGTCCGGCGCGAACGGCAGCTGGCCGCGATGCTCGGGGTCGTGCCGCCGTCACCGGAGCACGGGTTCAACCTGAACTAAGCGGTGGCGCGCGACCGGCCGGTGCGACAGGGTTCGGACCATGACGCGAACCGACACCCCCAACGCCTGGGACGAGCGCTCGACGCTGCTGGCGATGCTCCAGTACACCCGGGAAACCGCAGCCGAGAAGTGCCACGGCCTCGCCGACGAGCACGTCGGGAGCGCGCCACTGCCGACCTCACCGCTGATGACGCTGGGCGGGGTCGTCAACCACATGCGCTGGGTGGAGCACTCGTGGATCGAGAACAGGTTCGTCGGTGGACCGGACCTCGGGCCCTGGACCGACGAGGAGCCGGACAGGGAGTTCAGCCTCGGCGCCACCACCCCCCTCGCGCAGACGTTGGAGGAGTATGCCGCGCAGGCAGTCCGCACCGATGCGATAGTCGCCGGGCTCGACCTCGACGACCTGTCGGCCACACCGTTCAGGAGCGGCGAGCGCCCGACCCTGCGCTGGGTGCTGCTGCACCTCGTCGAGGAGAACGCCCGGCACAACGGACACCTGGACATCCTCCGCGAGCTCGCCGACGGCCGCACCGGAGACTGACCCGCCCCACGTTCCGGCACCACGGCGGTGGAGGTCGGAGGGTGCGTCAGCGGGCGACGAGGTAGCCGTCGGCGTCGAGGGTGACCGGGATGGGGTCGCTGATCTCGAACCCGTCGAGCCCTTGCGGTTCGAGGTTGTGGAACCCGACGAGCACCCACGAACCGTCGCGCTGCTGCACCAGTGGCGCGGCGAACAGGTCTGGCTCCGCCGTGAACGGACGGGCGGCGTCGATGTCCCACGGGCCGAGCGGTCCGGGACCGGGCACCGACCAGGTGCAGTAGCTGCCGGTCCGCTCGATCCGCTCGGGCGTCATCTCCTGCGGGTGGCAGGTGAAGACGAGCACCCACCGGCCGTCGATCTGCTTGTTCTGCAGCACTTCCAGCTGTCCGAAGCCGGCTCCGGGCGCGCACAGCGGCTCGCCGAGGGTCCAGGTCTCGAGGTCGGGGCTGGTGGCGTGGGCGATGACCCCGTCGTCGTTGCGCGCCGCTTCCCTGGCCCGGGCGGTGACCAGCATGTGCCAGCCGTCGCCTGCAGGGTCGGCGAAGACGAGCGGGTCGCGCCAGGTCTCGCTCGCCCCCTCCAGATCGGGCCCTTCGGTGGGGGCCGGCGTGTTGGCCAGCGTCTTGTACCAGCGACCGTCCACGCGCACGACGGGGTCGGGGCCGCCCCGTTGCCAGTGCTGCAGGTCGTCGGACACGGCCGAGCCGATCCGCTGGTCGTAGACGTGGTGGCCGGTCGTCGACACCGCGGTGTAGAACATCCGCCACCGCTCCCCGTCGTGGAGCACGGAGCCGGTCCAGATGGCGAGGTCGTCGAACCGACCCGCGCCGCTCTGGTCGGGTCCGAAGCACTCCCCGAGGTCGGTCCAGCTCACGAGGTCCGCGGAGGTGGCGTGCCCCACCCGCGCCGAGGTATGCCGCTTGCCCGGGTCCCCCAGCGCGCGCGGCGCCTGGAGGAAGAACAGGTGGTAGAGGTCGCCGTCGTCAGCGATCCAGGAGTCCCAGACCCACAGGTCATCCAGCCTCAGCATGACCAGAGTGTGGCAGGGCGGAGGCGGTGGCACCCGGCGAAACCAGAGGGTGGTCAGGGGCTGGACAGCGGCCACTGGACGGCCGGGGAGGATGGCCGCTGCTAGGTCCCGACGACTTCTCCGACCGTCCCACCGGCACGCCAGTAGAGACCGTCGCGGCGCTCGAGGAAGCCCTCCTCGACGAGGTAGCGACGCAGGGCGGCGACGTCGTCGTGCCAGCTGCGCAGGATGTTGTTGACCTGGGTTTCGTCATAGGTCTTACCGATCTCGAACTGCTGGGCCAGCTCGTTGAGCACCACCAGCCGTTTGCGGATCTTCGTGGGGATCCTCGACAGCCTCTCGTCCGCCGTGAGGAACGCTCGCAGAATGGCCTCTCGGTCCTTCAGCGCGTCGTCGAGCACGGGTCGATCCATCCACCGACCGTAACCCTCACAGCCTGAAACCCGCAGTCCTTCGAAACCCTCCCTGGCTTCCCGCGAATGGGGAACGCGCGCACGTCCAGCCGTTGTCAGTGGCTTCCCATAGGATCGAACACATGTTCGAAGATGCCCGCACCGTGGAGGCGACCGACCCGGCCGTCCTCGCGAGCGCGCTCTTCACCCTCACCGACGATGAGATCGAGGGCATGTCTCTGGCGCAGGCCGAGGCGTTGACGGTCGCCACCCAGCGCGTCGTGAGCGCCGCGACGGCGCGACAGCGTTCGGCCATGGAGACGGTCGCCCGACGGTGCGACGAGCAGTCCGAGCGCGACGTGGCCGATGGCGTGGCCGTGGGGATGCGCCCCCACCACCTGTCGGGCCACGCGGTCGCCGCTGGCTCGCTGGCCGCCCTCCTCCATGTCTCACCGCGCACCATGTCGACCCGCATCAGCCACGCACGTCGCGTCGTCTGCTCCCTGCCCCAGATCCAGGCACTGGCGTGGTCCGGCGACCTCGAGCCCTACCGCGTGGATGCGGTCGCGTCGGAGTCCCTTGCCGCACCGACCGACCGGTTGCACGAGTTCGAGGCCCGAGTGCTGGAGGGTGGTGCGACCCAGCTCTCCTGCGCCGCTCTCAGGCGTCGAGCGCGTCGCAGCGCCGAGCGGTGCAACCGAGAGGAGGCGGCACAAGCAGCCGAGCGGGCCAGGGCTCGGCGTGACGTCAGCATCCGTCCGGGTGAATGTGCCGGCATGACCCGACTGGTGGTCGACCTGCCGACCCCGACCGCCCTCCGGCTGTGGAGTGCTGTGGACGGGCTCGCCGCGGAGTACGCACGGGCTGAACCGGGTCTGCGGATGGGCGCCGCTCGCGCCGACGCACTGTCCGACCTCATCGAGGCCAACGCGACGATCAGCACCACGATCGAACTGGTCGCACCGATTGACTGCGAGCGGCCGGCCTTCGTCGCGCCTCCCGTATCGACGGCGTGCTTGGGCGTCCGCGACGACGCCCCCGACACAACCGGGATCCACGCCACAGACATCCAGCCGCCGATCCCCAACGCTGCGGACCGCGTCGCCGACGGTCGCGACCCGGCCGAGCCCGGCTCCGCGGGCACCGACGCAGCAGTCGAGCTCACCCCGGTGTCCGGCTGGTACCACGACCTTGGCGGCTGCGAGCAGCTCGACGACGGCGTCCTGCACGACCACGAGGACCGCCTGTGGTTCGTGTCCTCGCACACGGAGGTACCAGTGCTCGGCTCGCTGCTCCCGTCCGACGTGGTCGCCCTGCTGAGCGACCCAGACGTCGTCCTGCGCCTGGCCCGCAGCGACTCTGTCACCGGAGCCGTTCGATGGCAGGACCCGACCATCTACAGACCCGGCGCGGCGACGGCGCGCGCTGTCCGCTCACGGGACGGCACCTGCCGCTTCCCTGGCTGCGCCACCGCGGCCAAGCGGTGCCAGCTCGACCACGTCATCCGTCACCCCGACGGCCCCACCTCCGTCCCCAACCTGCAGTCCCTCTGTGCCACCCATCACGGGTTCAAGCACCATGCCGGGTGGCGGGTCGAGATGGACCCGCTCGGCGTCTGCAAGTGGACCGCCCCGGATGGCCGCACCCACACGACGTGGCCGCTGGACCGCCACGGCTTTAGCGCGGCCTGACCCACCACACCCCTTCTTCTGGCACCCGCTCAGGTGCCGACGTGCAGCGCGGCGCAGAGCTCGACGACGACGTCGGCGACGCGGTCGGGCTCGGCGAGGTGCGTCAGGTGGTGACCAGCCCCCTGACGGACCAGCCAGCCCGCGCTGCGCGCGAAGGCCAGCTCGGCGGCATACGTGTCACCGAAGGCGAGGTATGCCGCCGGCCGCACCGCCCAGCCGCGTGGCACCTGGAGGGGCGTCGTGAAGTAGGCGGGCGACAGGCGTGGCGCCTCGCGGACCACCAGGTCGAGCCAGTCGTCGTCGGGGAAGAGCGCAGCGACGTCGGCGCGGTCCCACCAGAGGGGCCACGGCGGCAGCAGTCCGTCGCACAGCGGCAGGGAGCCGATGAACTCGGCAAAGGCCGGAGGCGCCAGGCGGGTCTCGGACTCACCCACGGCAGGCAGGCCAGCATCCATGAAGATGGTCGGCACGCCAAGATCCAACGCCGCGGCCGGCGCGTAGTACCCGGCATTGCTGTGCGCGACGACCACCGTCGCGCCCTGGTCCGCGACCTGCGACCGGAAGCAGGACAGCACCTCTGACGGGGAGAAGTCGCGGTCCGGTAGCTCGGCGACGGTGGTCGCCATCGCGCCAGCCGTCAGTGCCGCAGCGAGGGGCGCATAGGTCGCCGGACCCAGCAGCGGGCTGGGCAGGACGACAAGACGGGGCGACATCCTCGGCACGCTAGTCCAGCGAAAGTGCTCGACGCGACGGGTCGGTGTGAGTCGGTGTGAGCCCCGGGTGGCGCTGATGAAACGCCCGCGAAACACTGCCTTGGTCTACTGGGCCAGCACCCGCCAAGGAGGCCGCATGCACCTGTCCCCCGCGGACACCGAGAAGCTCCTGCTCGCGGTGGCCGGGATGGTCGCCCGTGACCGGCTCTCGCGCGGCGTGAAGCTCAACCACCCCGAGGCCGTGGCGCTGCTGTCCACCTGGGTCATCGAGCGCGCTCGCGAAGGCTCGACCGTCGCCGACCTGATGGAGCAGGGTCGCGATGTCCTGCACCGCGACCAGGTCATGGAGGGAGTCGCCGAGATGGTCAGCGATGTGCAGGTCGAGGCGACCTTCCCCGATGGTCGCAAGCTCGTGACCCTCCACCACCCGATCGCCTGAGAGAACGGAACTCCGTTGAGCAGCAACAGTTCTGGACCCGGTGCGATCAGGGTCAAGCCAGGCACCGTGACCATCAACGCCGACCGCACCGACGCCGAGCGGCTCACCCTCGTCATCGTGAACACGGGCGACCGTCCCGTGCAGATCGGCTCGCACCTGCACCTGCCCGACAGCAACACGGCGCTGGAGTTCGACCGGGCGGCAGCGTACGGCTTCCGGCTCGACATCCCGAGCGGGACGTCCGTCCGGTTCGAGCCGGGCGTCAGCCGAGAGGTCGCCGCGGTGGCGCTCCGTGGACGACGCCGCGTCCCGGGCCTGCAGGTGCCAGGACAGCGGGTCGGCGAGCGCGGGCCGGACGGTGAGCTCGATGGCTGACCTCGACCGGGAGCGCTACGCGGCGATCTACGGCCCCACCACCGGCGACCAGGTGCGCCTCGGCGACACCGACCTGTGGGTCGAGATCGAGGACGACCTCACGTTCGGGGGCGAAGAAGCAGTCTTCGGTGGGGGCAAGTCCATCCGGGAGTCGATGGCCCAGGGCACCCGCACCAGCGCCGGCGGCGCGCTGGACACCGTCATCACCAACGCGGTCGTGCTCGACCACTGGGGAGTCATCCGCGCCGACGTCGGCATCCGCCACGGCCGCATCGTCGCGCTCGGCCGCAGTGGCAACCCCGACATCGCCGACGGAGTGCACCCCGACCTCGAGATCTGCCCCGGCACCGACGTGATCTCCGGCGAGGGCCGGATCCTCACGGCCGGCGGGGTCGACCTGCACGTCCACTTCCTGTCGACCAGCCAGGTGCACGAGGCGCTCGCCGCGGGGATCACCACCCTCGGCGGCGGCGGCACGGGACCCTCCGAGGGTTCCAAGGCCACGACCGTCACGCCCGGACCGTGGCACCTCCAGTCAGTCCTGCGGGGGCTCGACCACCTCCCGGTCAACCTGCTCCTCATGGGCAAGGGCAACACCGTCAGCGCCGAGGGGCTGCGCGAGCAGGCGCTTGGCGGAGCGGCGGCATACAAGGTGCACGAGGACTGGGGCAGCACCCCGGCCGCCATCGACGCGGCCCTGCGCGCGGCGGACGAGTACGGCCTCCAGGTGGCGCTGCACAGCGACAGCCTCAACGAGGCTGGCTTCGTCGAGTCGACCTTGCGAGCGATCAGTGGGCGGAGCATCCACGCGTTCCACACCGAGGGCGCCGGCGGTGGCCACGCCCCCGACATCATCACCATCGCCGGTCACGCCAACGTGCTACCCGGCTCGACCAACCCGACGCTCCCCCACACCGTCAACACCGTCGCCGAGCACCTCGACATGTTGATGGTCTGTCACCACCTCAACCCGTCCGTGCCGGAGGACCTCGCCTTCGCAGAGAGCAGGATCCGGGCCAGCACCATTGCGGCAGAAGACATCCTGCACGACCTCGGCGCGCTGTCGATGACGAGCTCGGATGCCCAGGCCATGGGGAGGATCGGCGAGGTCGTCACCCGCACGTGGCAGGTGGCCCACGTCATGAAGGCACGCCTCGGCCCCCTGGGCGGCACCATGCCCGCCGACAACGAGCGGGCCCGTCGCTACGTGGCCAAGTACACGATCAACCCGGCCATCGCCCACGGCATCGACCACGAGGTCGGCTCGATCGAAGCGGGCAAGCTCGCCGACCTCGTCCTCTGGGACCCGAAGTTCTTCGGGTGGCGCCCCGACGTCGTCCTCAAGGGAGGAGCGATCGTGTATGCCGCGCTCGGCGACCCGAACGCGTCGATCCCCACGCCCCAGCCGGTCCTCATGCGCCCCGCGCTGGTCGGCGAGGGAGGTGCCGGGGCTGACCACTCACTGGTGTTCGTCGCCCCCGCCGCGCTCCAGGACGGGCTGGGCCAGCGCCTCGGCCTGCGACGCACCCTCACCCCGGTGCGTCCCACCCGGGAGGTCACCAAGGCGGACATGATCAACAACGACACGCTCCCGGTCATCGAGGTCGACCCCGAGTCGTTTGCGATCCGCATCGACGGAGAGCTCGTCGAGCCCGCCCCCGCGACGGAGCTCCCACTCGCCCAACGCTATTCACTCTTCTGAGAGTCGACTGTCGATGCTCCCCCACCCCGAGTTCGCCGCGATGCTGCTGGCCGACGGACGCCTCCCTGTCGGCGCTCACACCCAGTCCTCCGGGCTCGAGCCCGCACTCCTCGGCGGCCTCGAGCCGCGCGACGTCCCCGGACTCATCTCCACCAGGCTGCGCACCGTCGTGCTCGTCGACGCGGCGACGGCCGTCGTGGCGCGCCACCACACCCTGGCCGGCCTGCCCCTCGACGACGTCCAGCTCGCCTGGGCCGCCCGCACCCCCAGCGAGGTGACGCGGGCCGCCTCGGTCTCCGTGGGCCGCGGACAACGCCGCCTGGCGCAGCGGCTCTGGCCCGGCACCGCGACCGCCTCCGCCCTGGCGACGATGCCTGCCCCCGCGCGACCTGTGGCCGTGGGCTCGATGGCTGCCGCCGCGGGCCTGGACGGCGCCCGGACGGCCCGGCTGGTCGCCTACGACGACGTGCAGTCGCTCTGCGCGGCCGCCCTCAAGCTCTGCCCGCTCGACCCCGTCGAGACGACGGAGTGGCTGCTGCACGCAGGGCCCGAGATCGAGGAGGTCGTCGGCGCGGTCGCGCACCTCACCGAGCCGGACGGCATACCCGCGCCGTCAGCGCCGCTCCTGGAGCAGTGGCAGCACGCCCACCCCACCCACCCACGGAGGCTGTTCAGTGCCTGACACCACGCGCTCGTTCCGACTGGGCGTCGCCGGGCCGGTCGGCACCGGCAAGTCCTCGCTCATCGCCATGGTCTGCCGCGAGCTCGGCTCAGAGCTCGAGCTGGGCGTCGTCACCAACGACATCTACACCGACGAGGACGCCCGGATGCTGCGCGCCGCCGGAGTCCTCGACCCCGACCGGATCCGCGCCGTCGAGACCGGCGCGTGCCCCCACACCGCGATCCGGGACGACGTGACGGCCAACCTCCTCGCCGTGGAGGACCTCGAAGCCGACTTCGCCCCGCTGGACCTCGTCCTGGTCGAGTCCGGCGGGGACAACCTCACGGCGACGTTCTCGCCCGCCCTGGTCGACGCCCAGATCTTCGTGCTCGACGTTGCCGGCGGCGGCGACGTCGTCCGCAAGGGCGGTCCCGGCATCTCGCGGGCCGACCTGCTCGTGGTCAACAAGACCGACCTGGCGCCGCACGTCGGAGTCGACGCCGACCTGATGCAGCGCGAGGGCCGGGACGCCCGCGACGGACGCCCCGTCATCGGCCTGTCCCGCACGGACGCGGCATCGGTGGCCGAGCTGCGCGCCTGGGTGCTGGCCATGCTCGCGTCCCACCGCGGCGGCCGCCATGTCCCCGTCGACCCCGGCCCCATGGCGCCCCACAGCCACCTCGAACAGGTGCACGGCGACGACGCCCACGCCCACCCCCACGACGGCGGTGAGGGTGTCCACGCACACTGAGGTCAACACCGCCAGGGTCGAGCTCTGGCCGGGTCAGGAGCGCAGCCGGCTGGTGCTGGCCGCCGGCCTGCTGACCCCCCGCGTCGTCCGGCACGACGCGTCCGGCGCCGAGGTCGCCCTCATCGCCACCACCGCCACCCTCCTCGGCGGCGACGCCCTGCGCCTCTGCGTCGACGTGGGCCCCGGCCTGCGGCTCGACCTGCGCGACGTCGCCGGCACCGTGGCCTACCACGGTCGTGGCCTGGGCTGCGTCATCGACGTCTCCCTGCGAGTCCACGCGGGAGGCACGCTCACCTGGGCCTGCCAACCGCTGGTCGTGGCGGATGGTGCCGAGGTCACGCGTAGCCTGCACGTGGACGTCGCCGAGGGAGGCCGGCTCCTGCTGCACGACCAGGTTTCACTGGGACGCAGCGGCCAGGAGGGTGGTCGCCTCGACTGCCACACCACCATGACGTATGCCGGCCGGCCGGCCCTCGTGGAGCACCTCGAGGTGCGAGCGGGGCTGGGCACCGGGGCGCTCGGCACAGCGCGGGTGGTCGACTCGGTGACCGCGATCGGGTGGCGACCCGAGACCCCGCCCGGCCACGCGGCATACCGGCTGCACGAACCGGGAGCGGTGAGCAGGCAGCTGCTGACCCAGGCGCACGACTCGACCCTGGCGGCCCTGTGGGCCGACTGGAACCGCCAGCTCTGACGCCCCGGCAGCTGCCGGCCGCCAATAACGACATGCCCGGGTGTCCGAAATGCGGGTTGCCCGCATGCGGCGACGGCGGCAGTCATACCATGGAAGAACGTCCGCAGGAGGAGCGCGACGCGCAAGAAACAGCAGATGAACAGGTGGCGGAAACACGTAGTGACGCAGACACAGTCGAGCAGCAAGTCGGTCAAGCGCCTCGATCGGGTCGTGATCCGGTTTGCGGGTGACTCGGGCGACGGCATGCAGCTCACGGGGGACCGCTTCACATCGGAGACCGCCGCGCTGGGCAACGACCTGTCCACCCTCCCCAACTTCCCGGCGGAGATCAGGGCGCCCCAGGGCACCCTTCCCGGCGTCTCCAGCTTCCAGCTGCACTTCGCCGACCACGACGTGCTCACCCCCGGCGACGCCCCTGACGTGCTCGTCGCCATGAACCCCGCGGCGCTCAAGGCCAACCTGCGCGACCTGCCCCGCGGCGCGACGATCATCGCCAACACCGACGAGTTCTCCAAGCGCAACCTCGCCAAGGTGGGTTACGCGGCCAACCCCCTCGAGGACGGCAGCCTCGAGTCCTGGCACGTGCACCCCGTGGCCCTGACGTCGATCACCGTGGAGGCCCTCGCGGCGTTCGAGACCCTGTCCCGCAAGGACAAGGAGCGCGCCAAGAACATGTTCGCGCTCGGGCTGCTGTCGTGGATGTACCACCGCCCGACCACCGGCACCGAGTCGTTCCTGGAGAAGAAGTTCGGCTCCAAGCCCGACATCCTGGCCGCCAACCTCGCTGCCCTGAGGGCCGGTCTGAACTATGGCGAGACCACCGAGGACTTCGTGGTGTCCTACGAGATCGCGCCGGCCAAGATGGCTCCCGGCACCTACCGCAACATCACCGGCAACGCCGCCCTCGCGCTCGGGCTGGTGACCGCCGCTCACCGCGCCGGCATCCCGCTCGTGCTCGGGTCCTACCCCATCACCCCCGCCTCCGACATCCTGCACACCCTGTCGGGGCTCAAGCGCTACGGTGTGACGACCCTGCAGGCCGAGGACGAGATCGCCGGCATCGGAGCCGCCCTCGGCGCCTCGTTCGGCGGCGCCATCGGCGTCACCACGACCTCGGGACCCGGCGTCGCCCTCAAGTCCGAGACCATTGGGCTGGGCGTCTCGCTCGAGCTCCCCCTCGTCATCGTCGACGTGCAGCGCGGCGGCCCCTCGACGGGTCTGCCGACCAAGACCGAGCAGTCCGACCTGCTTCAGGCGATGTTCGGCCGCAACGGCGAGTCGCCGGTGCCGATCATCGCCCCGAAGTCGCCGGCGGACTGCTTCGACGCAGCCGTCGAGGCGGTGCGCATCGCGACGGCCTACCGCACCCCGGTCTTCCTGCTGTCCGACGGCTACCTCGCCAACGGTTCCGAGCCGTGGTCGATCCCCTCGGTGGCCGAGCTCCCCGACCTGACCGTCGAGTTCGCCACGGAGCCCAACGACACCGACGACTCGGGTCAGCCGGTCTTCCACCCGTTCCTGCGCGACGAGGCGACCCTCGCCCGGCCGTGGGCGGTCCCCGGCACTCCCGGTCTCGAGCACCGCATCGGGGGCATCGAGAAGGCCAACATCACCGGCAACATCTCCTACGACCCCGACAACCACGACCTGATGACCCGGCTGCGGGCCGCCAAGGTCGAACGCATCGCCGACACCATCGGCGACCTCGAGGTCGACGACCCGAGCGGCGCGGCACGGGTGCTCGTCCTCGGCTGGGGCTCGACCTACGGCCCGATCGCCGCTGCGGCCCGCAACGTCCGCAACTCCGGCACCGACGTCGCCACCGCCCACCTGCGGCACCTCAACCCGTTCCCGGCCAACACCGGCGAGGTGCTGCGGCGCTATGACAAGGTCCTTGTCCCCGAGATGAACATGGGCCAGCTCGCCCTGCTGCTGCGCGCCAAGTTCCTCGTCGACGTGCACTCCTTCACCCAGGTGCGTGGCCTGCCGTTCACCACCGTCGAGCTCGCCGACGCCATCGTGTCGCTCGCCGCCGGCGACGATCACCCAGCCCCCGACGCGGTGGCTGTCAAGGGAGGTCACGCATGACCACCGAACTCGGTATGCCGTCCATCGGCGTCCGCAGCGGCACCGCCGGGGTGCCGCGCCTCGCCGACGACGACCCCAAGCAGACGAAGAAGGAGTTCACCTCCGACCAGGAGGTGCGCTGGTGCCCGGGCTGCGGCGACTACGCGATCCTCGCCGCCGTGCAGGGCTTCCTGCCCGAGCTCGGCCTCAAGCGCGAGAACACCGTGTTCGTCTCCGGGATCGGCTGCTCGTCACGCTTCCCCTACTACCTCGACACCTACGGCCTGCACTCGATCCACGGCCGCGCCCCCGCGATCGCCACCGGGCTCGCGACGAGCCGTCCGGACCTGTCGGTGTGGGTCGTGACCGGCGACGGCGACGCCCTGTCGATCGGTGGCAACCACCTCATCCACGCGCTGCGCCGCAACGTCAACCTCACGATCCTGTTGTTCAACAACCAGATCTATGGACTGACCAAGGGGCAGTACTCGCCCACCTCCGAGGTCGGCAAGATCACCAAGTCCACCCCGATGGGTTCGGTCGACCACCCCTTCAACCCGGTGTCACTGGCCCTGGGAGCCGAGGCCAGCTTCGTCGCCCGGACGACCGACACGGACCGCAAGCACCTCACCGGGATCCTGCGCGCGGCAGCCGAGCACCGCGGCACCTCCCTCGTCGAGATCTACCAGAACTGCCCGATCTTCAACGACGGCGCGTTCGACCTGATCAAGGACCGCTCCGAGCAGGAGGCCCGCATCGTCCACCTGGTCGACGGCGAGCCCGTGGCCCTCGGACCCGAGGACGACCGGCAGGTGCTGGTCCGCGGCGAGGGCGGCGCGATGGAGTTCGTGCCGCGGGCGGAGTCCTCGGGCCGTGACGTGGTCGTGCACGACGCCGGCGCGGCCGACCCCACCCAGGCTTTCGCGCTCTCGCGGCTCGACTCCCCCCAGATGACGCACGTCCCGATGGGCATCTTCCGCAGCGTCAACCGGCCGACCTACGACGACCTCGTCCGGGCTCAGGTGGACGCCGCGATCGACACCGCGGGCGGCCGCCCCACCGACGCCGACATCGACCAGCTCATCCACGGCCGAGACACCTGGACCGTGGCGTGATGACCCGGCCGGTTCAACCGGCAGTCGAGTGGGCGCGACACGCTGGCGAATCGGCTGCGGCGCCAGCGTGTCGCGCTCTCTCGACTTCTCCCTGCCCTGCCACCGCCTGAGGTGCCGCGGGACGACGAACAGCGCGGCGCGGCATACGGCCTGCTCGCCTATGCCATCTGGGGGATCTTCCCGCTCTACTTCGCGGCGCTGAAACCAGCCGGCGCCTGGGAGATCCTGTCGCACCGCATCCTGTGGACGCTGCTGCTCTGCGCCCTGGTCCTGGTCGTGCGCCGCGACCTCGGCTGGACCCGGCAGCTGTGGCAGCGACCTCGGCTGGGTCTTGGCGTCACGGCGGCCGCGCTGCTCATCGCCGCGAACTGGGTGATCTACGTGGCGGCGGTGCTGGGCGGCAGGACGACCGAGGCCGCGCTGGGCTACTTCCTCAACCCGATCGTCACGGTGGCGCTGGGCGTCGTCGTCCTGCGCGAACGGCTGCGCCCCCTGCAGTGGGTGGCCGTCGCCATCGGGGCGATCGCCGGCATCTACCTGAGCATCGCCGCGGGCGCGGTTCCGGTCGTCGCCGTCAGCCTCGCGATGTCGTTCGGGCTCTATGGCTTGGTGAAGAAGAAGGTCGGCGCGTCCCTGGAGGCCATGCACTCCCTCGCCGCCGAGACGGCGGTGCTCGGACCAGTCGCCGTGGTGATGCTGGTGGTGCTCACTGCCCGGGGAGACACCACCTTCACGACCGACGGCGGCTGGCACACCACGCTGCTCGTCGCGGCCGGTGTCGCGACGGCCACGCCGCTGCTGCTCTTCGCCGCCGCCGCACGCCGGGTGCCCTTGGTCACGATCGGGCTGCTGCAGTTCATCACGCCGGTGCTCCAGCTCCTCTGCGGGGTGCTGCTCCTCGACGAGCACATGTCCGGCACCCGCTGGATCGGCTTCGGCATCGTCTGGATTGCGTTGGCAGTGCTGAGTTTTGACTCGCTGCGCAACCTCCCGGGCCGCGGTCGCCCGGACGTCGAGGCCATCCTTCCCTGAGCGCCCCCTGACGAGGAGTCGACCTCGCGAGCGAGGGGTCCTCAGTCGGTGAAGACGTCGGCAAGGCCACCAGCCCACGCCTGAGCCCGCGCATAGACGGGGACGACGTCGATCGGCACTGCTCGGTCGACGACCTGGCCGCCGCTGACCGCCCCACCCGTCCACACGTCGACCCAGTCACCCTCGGGGAGGTAGGTCGCCCAGGAGTCGTGCCCGGGCTCGGTCACGGGGTTGACCAACAGGTCGGCCCCGAGCATCCACTGGCGCGGGTGCTGCCAGACGTACGAGTCGTCAGGGTGGTCGAAGAACAGCGGGCGCATCAGCGGCCGGTCCGTCGCGACCGTCACTGCGGCCTGCGCCGCGAGGTAGGAGACCAGGCGTTCCCGGAGCTTGGCGAAACGGCGGAAGACCGGCACGACGCGCTCGTCACCGGTCACGTCGGCGACGTGCCAGGGAGTGCGGTCGCGCAGCGGGAGCTGGTGGTGGTTGAACTCGGAGTGGTACTGCATGATCGGCATGAACGTCGACGCGCCCGCTGCCCGCAGGTAGAGCTCGGCATCGGGCACCGGTCCGGAGAAGCCTGCGAGGTCCCAGCCCCAGTAGACGATCCCGCACGATGCGGCCGTGAGCCCTGCGGTGATGGAGTTGCCGAAGGCCTCCCACGTCGAATCCTCGTCGCCCGCCCAGAACACGCCGTGCGCCTGCGATCCGGTGAACCCGCTGCGCGAGAACGTCACCGGCGCCTTGCCGTGCTTGCGCAGGAGGTCGCCGAAAGCCTTGGCGTAGTGCACCGGATACAGGTTGTTGCCCTCGTCGCCCCGGCGCCCGTCGGCGTACTCGAGGTCGTGGCCCCAGGCGTGCTCGCCGCCATCGGTCTTGAACCCGTCGATCCCCAGTCCCTCGACGAGGTAGTCCCGCTTCGCGGTCCACCAGTCGCGGGTGCGCTGGGTCGACAGGTCCGGCATCAGCGACTGGGGGAACCACCAGCCCCGGTTGAGGTATGCCGTGCCGTCGGCTTCGCGGACCGCGTGCCCGCCGTCGACCATCGCGACCCCCTCCGCGAGCACCTGCTCGTGCAGGCCCTCCTCGGAGCGCGCCGTCTTGAGCAGGGGGATCTGCCAGAGCAGCACCTTGACGTCCCGGCTGTGGAGCTCGTCCACCATCGCCTTGGGATCCGACCACGCACCACCCTCCGGGTAGGTGAAATCCGTTGCTGCGAAGGGTGTCCCGTCGGGACGAACGTCGTACGTCGCATCGCGGGGGATCATGATCCCCTCCTCGTCGCTCCACGCCTCGATCACCACGGCACCGACCGGGATGTCGAGCTCGCGATGCGTGTCCATCCGCGCCATGACGAGCTCCTGGGTGTTCCACTCGTTGCCTGAGGCCCAGAGCCGGAAGACCCAGTCGGGGAGCTCCTCGGCTCGGCCCGCCTCGTCCAGGAAGGCCGACAGCACCTCGGTCGGCGCCCCGTCATAGGTGGCCAGGTCGACCTGGGCCACGGGGCCGCCCCCCACCTCGACCTCGACGCGCAGCTCGTCCGGCGCACTGGCCCCGACGTCGTACCAGGAGCGACGGGTGGTGCGGAGGTGGAAGCCCCATCCCCCGCCATCCGTCCCGACCACGTGCGCGAAGGGCATGGGCAGGTAGGTGCGCCCATGAGCACCCTGCGATTTGTACTGCTCGAAGACGACGGCGTCGAGGCGACGGCCCTGCTGGTCGAGGTGGTCGAACCGCTCGCCGAACCCGACGACGTGGTCGCCTGGGGCCAGCGCCAGGGCGAACCTGGCCCGATGCACGCCGGTGGTCGTGACCAGCCACTCGACCGAGTCGGCCACCAGTCGCGTGCCGCCGCCCGAGAACCTCGCCTCGAGCCCATCGGGAAGCGTGCGGGTCCAGTGGGCCGGCCGCACCTCGAACCAGTCAGTGGCAACGGCTTCGTCACCCACCGCCGTGAAGCGGTAGGTGTAGCCCGCGTCGTCGTCGACGGTCGGGCTCTGGACCGCCCACCCGCCGTCGCCTCCCAGCGACGCGGCCTGGGCTTCGGCCAGGTGTCCCTCGCCGCCCGCAAGCGCCGCAGCCGAGGCTGCATCAGCGCGGCGCGGGGTCAGCGGCAGACTGGTGACGTGACCGGTCGCGTCCCGCCACTCACAGGTGACGCTGACGATGCGGGGATCGGCGACGACGCCGAGGAGCACGCTCTGGCCGGCCTCCGGAAGCACAGGGATGCGCTGGTCGAGCGTGGTTGCGTAGGGGTGCTCGATGCCGTGGGGTCGGTGCGTGAGCAGCGGATCTGAGCTTGTCACGGGTGAAGTCCTTCGAGGAGGCCGAGCTCGTCGGCGAGGATCAGGTACATGCCGTGGGACCACAGCAGCGGGGTCGCGACCGGGCCCCAGCGGTCGAGCCACTCCTGGCGAGCGTCCGGGTGCCGCAGGTCCTCAGGGACCTGCTCGGGGAAATCGCCCTCGGCGGTGGCGTGGCCGGCGATCCACCGCAGGTGATGCCAGGCGCCGGCGAGGTCTCCGGCGCTGGCCTTGTTCCAGCCGAGCAGGGCACTGAGCAGGAGCCACTGCCCGCCGCCGTAGAAGACGTCGTCGCGGAACCGGTGGACGCCACCGTCGACGTCGAGGTCGGTCCCGACTGCCGCGATGGTCGCGACAGCGATCGGGTCGTCGACTGCGACGACCCCGAACGGCACGATGCAGGCCGGCAGCGACCCGTCGACCGCGGCCGAGCCGAGCCACTTCGACAGCTGGCCGTCGACGACGCCCTCGCCCAGGATGAGGGCCCGTGCCTGCGCGGCCGTTTCGCGCGCCGCCACGGCGCGGTCCGGGTCGAGGACGTCCGAGTCGGCGATCGCAACGAGGCCGCCGTGGATGGCTCCCAAGGTCGAGGTGTGTCGGTGCTCGACGTGCTCCTCCCACCAGTCGTAGCAGGGGAGGCCCCAGAACGCAGCGGTGAAGTCGAGGGCGACCTCGATGCCGGGGAGCCACCGACCCAGGTCGCGCCCGTGCCGCTGAGCGTGCGTGACCACCGACCAGAGCCACATGCCGTAGCCGTCGGTCTGGAAGTCCCACCAGGGGTCCGACCCGTCCTTGCCCGCGAAGGTGAACCGCGTGGGCAGCATCCGGTCCAGCGGGACTGCGGCGCCGGAGGCCTTGAGCGCGAGCAGGTCGTCCACCTGGCCACGACGGCCGGCGAGCACCCGGCATACCCAGTCGTGGAACGCCTCGGCGGAGGCGACGTCGCCGAAGCGCGAGATTCCTTCGGCCGTAAAGGATCCGTCACGCAACCACGCATAGCCGCGATAGGCGGAGAAGGTCGGCGATGCCGGATAGGCGCCGCCCTCGTCCTGGTGCGCCGTGATGACGGCGTGGCTGTGGCGTGCCAGGTCCTGCAGGCGAGTGCGCTCACCGGGCGCCGGGAGCGCAGCGGTGTCGTGGAGAAGAGTCATGGGTCTCTCGTGGTCGAGGGGCTGCCGGGACCTCGTAGGGGGCCGAGGCCCCGGCAGCGACGGACGGGCTACTTGAGCAGCGCGTCGACGGCCTTCTGGGCGTCGGCCAGCGCCGCAGACACGTCCTTGCGCCCGGCAGCGGCCGCGGTGAGCTCCTTGTTGACCGCGTCCTGCATCTCCTGCTGCCGCTCGATGACGGGCGGGAGCGCGGTGGCCTCGAGCGAGTCGAAGACCGCCTTGCGGTTGGCCGGCTTGCCTGCATCGAGGTAGCTCGACAGCTTGGCCTGGTCGGCGACCGGCGGCAGCTCCCAGCTGGTCGCGAGACGTGCGGAGACCATGTCGTCGGACGACGTCAGGAAGGTGACCCACTTCTGCGCCGCGGCCTGGTTCTTGCTCTTGGCCGAGACGACCGCCCCGTTGGTGAACATCGCGGAGGCCTTGGTGGTGTTGCCCGGCTCGACCGCGATGTCCCAGGCGAACTTGGCATCGGCCATGCCGGAGAACATCCAGATCCCCGAGTGCCACATGGCCAGCTTGCCGTCMTTGAACAACTTCGAGTCGAAGTCGGGCGTGCCGGCGCCCTGGGCCTCGGTCGGCATCGTGGTGCCCGACTTGGCGACCAGGAAGGTCGCGGCCTGCTTGCCGGCGTCGGAGTTGAAGGTCGCGGCCTTCTTGTCAGCAGAGAGGAACTCGCCACCGGACTGCGCCAGCGCCTTGTAGAACTCGAAGAAGGACACCGGCTGGTAGTCGCCCCAGACACCCTTGGCCTTGTTGGTCAGCTTCTTGGCCGCGGCCTGCTCGTCAGCCCAGGTCCACGACGACGTGGGCTCGGCAACCCCGGCCGCCTTGAAGAGGTCCTTGTTGTAGAACAGGACGACGTTGGAGAACGACTCCGGCAACCCGTACTGCTTGCCGTCCGCGCTGAACGCGTCGAGCAGGGACTTCTTGTACGCCGCGCCCTTGACGCCCTTGAGCTCCGCGAGCGAGCCGTTGGAGGAGTACGTCACGAAGTTCTCGTAGTTGAGCTCGAAGGCGTCGCCCGCCGTCCCGCCCGCCACGGCGGTCTGAAGCTTGGTGAAGTAGGCGTCGTAGGGGGTGGTCTCGATCTGCACGGTGATGTCGGGGTTGGCCTTCTCGAAGGCTGCCTTGATCGCGTCGAGGTCCTTCTCGTGTCCGCCGTTGGCGGAGAAGTTCATGTAGCGGATGGTGGTCTTTCCACCGGACGCCGCGGCGTCGACCGACTTGGTGGCCGACCCCTGCGCGCAGGCGCCGAGCGCCAGCACCAGACCGGCAGCGATGACAGGCGCGACGCTGCGCCTGGCGATGTTCCTCATGGTGTTTCCTTTCGGGCCTGCCGCGTTCCGGGTGGCGCGCGGTCGGGACTGCTTGGGGGTGCGGGTGACTACTTGATGCCGGTGTGCGCGACGCCGGCGATGATGTGCCGCTGGGCCAGGAGATAGACCACGGCGATGGGGAGGATGGAGAAGACCGAGCCAGCCATGACGACGTCCCACTGCGTCGTGAACTGGCCCTGCAGGGTCGCCAGCCCGAGCGGCAGGGTCATGAACTCGGGAGAGCGGATGACGACCAGGGGCCACAGGAAGCTGTTCCAGCTGCCCATGAAGGCGAACACCGCGACCGTTGCCAGAGCGGGTCGGATGAGCGGCAGGATGATCGTGACGAAGATGCGCAGGTGTCCGGCACCGTCGATCGTGGCTGCCTCGTCGAGCTCACGCGGCACGGACTCCACTGCCTGCCGCAGCAGGAAGACCCCGAACGCCGAGGCGATCGACGGCGCGAGCAGCGCCATGTAGGTGTCCTGCAGGTTGAGCGACTTCATCTCGATGAACAGCGGCACGACCAGGACCTGCATCGGCACCATCAGCGTGGCGAGGTACAGCGCGAAGACGACGCCCTTGCCGCGGAACTTGAGCCGCGCGAAGCCATAGGCCGCCATCGACCCGGTCACGAGCTGCAGCAGCGTCGACACCACCGCGACCCACAGCGAGTTGGCGACGATGCGCCACATCGGCAGGGCGTCCAGGAGCGTCCGGTATGCCGCCAGCGTCGGGTTCTCGACGAACAGCTTGGGCCCACCGGCGAGACTTCCCGCCGGCGTGATCGAGGTGACGACGGTCCACAGGAACGGGAAGAGCATGACGACCGCGCCGGCCAGCACCGCGGCATACCGAAGGACGGTCCAGGCCGACAGCGGTCGGCGCGGTCGCGATGGCGGGGTGACCTGGGTGGCAGGCGGGGCCAACGGCGTCAGCGTGTCAGGCATAGTTCACCCACCGGCGCTGGCCGCGGATCTGGACCACGGTGATGAGCAGGATGACCGCGAACAGGATCCACGAGAGCGCGCTCGCCTCGCCGGCCCGGCCATAGCGGAAGGTGAGGTCGTAGACCTGGCCGACGACGACCTGGCTCGACCCGGACGGGCCCCCGCCCGTCATGACGTAGACCTGGTCGAAGACCTGGAAACCGTTGATCAGCGAGATGACCACGACGAAGAACGTCGACGGGGACAGCAACGGCAGGGTGATCCGCCAGAAGCGCTGCCACGAGTTGGCGCCGTCCGCCCAGGCCGCCTCGAGGACGTCCTGGGGGATCGCCTGCAGCCCGGCCAGCATGATGACCATGACGAAGCCCAGGTCCTTCCACGCCGAGGAGAGGATGACGGCGGGCAGCGCCCAGTTCGGGTCGGTCCACCACCCGGGCTGCGGCGCGCCGACGGCTCCGAGCAGCGTGTTGACCAGGCCGTTGGTGGGGTTGAGCAGCCACTTCCAGACCAGCGCCACGACCACCCAGCTCGTCACGACGGGCAGGAAGTAGGCCGCGCGGAAGAACGACCGTCCCGCGAGCTTCTGGTTGAGCGCGAGGGCGAGCGCCAGTCCGCCGGTGAACACCAGCGGCAGGTAGCCGGCGCAGTAGATCAACGTGTGCAGGAAGACGCTGCGCGTGCCGGGGTCGGTCAGCAGGCCGCGGTAGTTGTCGAGGCCCACCCAGCGCATCGGGGAGATGAGGTTCCACTCGTGCAGGCTGACCCAGATCGAGGAGGCCATCGGGGTCGCGGTGAACAGGACGAGGGGGATGGCGCTCGGCGCGAGGAAGAACACGACCCAGCCCAGGTTGCGCCACCGGGCCCGGCCGGTCACGAGACACCGCCCACGGCAGCCGTCTGCATGCGCTCGCGCACCAGCTCGCCCTGCGCCCCGGCCGTCTCGGCGTCGAATGGTGCTGCGAGGACGAGCGATGCGGCGCCGACCGCCCACTGGTCCTCGGTCCAGGACTCGACGGCACAACGGATTCCGCGACGAGTCGGCATCAGGCAGGCGCGGAAGGAGTCCTCGAAACCGTTCTCCCAGAACTCCCACTCGGTCATGCCCTCGCCCATGAGGAGGACCAACTCGGGATCGAGGACGTTCACGACGCCGGCGAGCGCGCTGCCGAGCATCCGGCCCGCCTCGCGATAGACGGCAAGGGCATCGGCGTTGCCTCCGCGGGCCTCGCGGACGAGGTCCTTGATGGTGTCACCGGCGTGGATCACACGACGCTCCGTGGCAGCGGCGACCAGCCCGGACTCGCCGATGTGCGCCTCGAGGCAGCCGGTGTTTCCGCAGCCGCACACGGGGCCGTCGACGGTCACGGGGATGTGGCCGATCTCGCCGGCTCCACCGTGGGCCCCCCGGCTGACCGATCCCTGCTGGACGATGCCGAGCCCGACCCCGAAACCGATCGTCACGACGAGGTAGGACTCGTGTGAGCGCCCGATCCCGTAGACGCTCTCCGCCGCCGCGAGCGTGTTCACGTCGTTGTCCACGAGGACGGGCACTCCGAGCGCCTCCCGCAGTCGAGGACCCACCGGCGCCCGGTCCCATCCGAGCGTGGGGGCGTCGACGATGCCCGATGCCTGGGAGTCGACCGCGCCGGGCAACCCGACGCCGACCCCGAGCAGTCGACCCTCGTGCTGCGCCACTGCCTCGCGCAGGATGTCCGCCAAGGCGTCCAGCGCGGCCGGTCGGGCGGCGTCGAACGGCACCGCCCTGGAGGAACGCACCGTGCCGTCGAGGTCGATGGACACGAGCGCGACGTGGTTCGGGGTGACCTTGGCGCCGATGGCACCGCCGGCACTGCGCACCAGTCCCAGGAGCGTGGCCGGACGACCGCCCTGGCTCGGCACCGACTCGAGCTCGGTCACGAGCTCGCGGGCGAGGAGCTCCTTGATCGTCTGGGTCACGGTCGCCGGGCTGACCCCCAGCACTCGGGCGATGTCGGCACGGGACGAGGGACCACGGGTGCCGAGGAGGCCGAGGACGGCGGCACGCACGAGGTTGCCACGTGCGGCAACTGGTCCGGTCGGAGACATCTTTGGCTCACCCTTTGTTTGATACTAAATTTAGGGTGAACCTAAGTCGCGATCACGCTGCTGTCAACCCCCTCGACGAAATTGCCGCAGGGGCGCAGGGTCAGCTCGGCACGTGGTGGCCGGTGCCGCCGTCGATCAGCTCGCGCAGGATGTCGGCGTGACCGGCATGGCGGACGGTGTCCTCGATCATGTGCACGAGCACCCAGCGCAGGCTCACCGTCCGACCGGTGTAGGCCGTGCCGGTGTGGTCGAGCGACAGCTCGTGGATCGCGGCGTCTGCGGCTGCCCAGGCCCGTCGGTAGAAGGCCACGATCTCCTCGGTGGCCTCGCCCTCAGCCGCCCGCATGTCGGCCTCGGGGTCGTCGGAGATGTCCGTGAGCGGCTCGGCGGCGCGCCCGAACGTCTCGCAGAACCAGCCGTACTCGGCGTTGGCGAGGTGCTTGACCAGCCCCACGAGGTTGGTGCCGCTGGGCACCATGGGTCGGCGGATGTCCTGGTCCGACAGGCCCTCCAGCTTCCACACCATCACGTCGCGGTGGCTCTGCAGCGCAGCGAGCAGGACGGCCTTCTCGTCGGCGACGAACGGAGAGGTCTCGGCGGAATCTGGCGTCATCACCCGAGGCTAGCGACGGTTGGTGTCACCCGAGCCGGCGACGGCTGCTGTCGCCCGAGCCGAGCCAGGCGATCGCAGACAGGACCCGACGGTTGGCGAACTGGTCGTCCGGCAGCTGCAGCTTGGCGAAGACGTGCTGGGCGTGCACCTCGACGGTGCGCTCACTGATGTCGAGTCGTCGGGCGATGCCAGCGTTGGTCATGCCCTCGGCAATCAGGCCGAGGACCTCGCGCTCACGATCCGTGAGCCCGCTCGGCCCTTGGTCCGGCCCGCCCGGCAACAGGTCGGCGACGATCGAGGGGTCGACGACGCACTCGCCGGCGGCGATGCGCCTCAGCGCGTCGACCAGGGTGCTCGCCTCGAGCACCCGGTCCTTGAGGAGGTAGCCCACCCCGCCGGACGCACCCTCGAGCAGGGGTAGGACGAACTCCACCTCGACGTGCTGGGACAGGACGAGCACCCCCGTCGAGGGGTACAGCGAACGGATCGTGGCAGCGGCCCGAAGTCCCTCGTCGGTGAACGTCGGGGGCAACCGGATGTCGAGCAGGGCCACGTCCGGCCGGTCCACCGCCACGACGGCCATCAGGCCCTCGAGGTCACCCACCTCGGCCACCACGTCGACGCCCGCACGCTCGAGGGTGCGCACGATCCCCTCGCGTGTCAGCAGCTGGTCCTCGACGACTACGACGCGCACGGCAGCACCACGGTCAGCACCCCGTCAGCACGGCCGACCCGTCCACCGAGCGCCTCCACCATGTCGGGGAGCACCCCGGCGAGGTCCGGGGGACCCCCCGCGACGCGCAGGGTCATCGCCGTGGCACCAACCCGCGCTTCGCTCGCCAGCTCCACGGCCCCTGCGAAAGTCACCTCGACCTCCACGGTGACCCCGCCGGGATCCCCCCGTGAGACCGAGTCGGACACCACGGCATACGCGGCACGCTCGACTGGCGCTGGGAGGCGTCCGTGGGGCAGCCCCTCGGGCACTGTGCCGACCACGAGCGGCACGGCCGACCGGCGGGCCAGGCTGCGCAGCGCGGGGCCCAGCCCGCTGGTGGCCAGCAGCGGGGGGTACAGCCCGTGCGACAGCTCGCGCAGGTCCTCCAGTGCCTGCTTGGCCTGACCCAGGCAGCTCTCGAGGACTGGTCGTTCGGGATGCCCGGGCGGCAGGTCCGCGAGCGCGCCGCGCAGATCGAGGCCGAGGGCGAGGAGCTGTTGCTGGACCCCGTCGTGAAGGTCCCGCTCGAGGCGGCGGCGCTCGCGGTCGCCCAGCTCGACCACCAGCGAGCGGGACCTCGACACCCGGCGGACGCGCGCTGCCAGCGCCGCGGACAGCCGCTCGTTGTCCAGGGTGAGCCGAGCAGGCACGTCGAGTGCGTGCTCGAGATCGGGGAGGGCATCGCGCGAACCCTGTTCGACGGCTGCGGTGACCGCGCCGGCCCAGCGCAACCGCGTCGCCCCCGGGGTCGGCGGGCGCCGGGCCACCCCCGCCGGCGTGACCCAGCCACCCTCGTCGGGCACCCAGTAGGACACCTCGACGTCGTCGTCGCCCCACGCCTCGCGAAGGACGTCCGCAAAGGGGCGCCCTGAGCGAAGGGTGTCCACGAGGCGCCTCAGCCGCCGCTGGGCGATCGCGCCGCGATAGTCCTCCACGGCGACCACGCCGGTGGCTGCCACGAGGGCAATGGCGCCCCCGACCTCGGCGCTACCGAGGGCGGCAACCAGGCCCGCGGCTACGAGGCCGGCTCCCGCCGACGATCCCCTCTGCCACCTCCTGGCCCACGCTCCCGTCCATGCTCCGGCCCGTCCCCCGGCCCACCTTCCGGCCCACCTTCCTGCCAGGTCTGGTCTCGCGGCGTGGACCCCCAGGGCAACGACCCCCAGCACCGGACCGACGGCCGACAACCATTCCGCCACGACCGGGTGTGGTGCGAGGACGACTCCGCTGGGACGGCAGTCGACACAGCCCAGCTGCAGGAAGGGGTCGTAGACGAGCGCGCGCACGGGTCCAGCGAGCAGGGCCCCCGACAGGGCGACCCACGCGCCCCGCCGCGGCACGAGCACGGCAGTCGCCCCCAACAGCCCCGCCATCGGGCCCAGGGCGATGCCGAGGTCACGCGCCCGCAGGGCCGTCGTGGGGTCGTCGACCGCCGAAAACGCAACGAGGGCAACGCCACCCACGACGAGGACGGCATACCGGCGCCGCTGTCGTCCGACCACGAGGCCGAGGGCGCCGGCCACCACGACGGCCACGCCCAGTCCCACGGTCATCGCGAAGTCAGCCATCAGCCACGTCCGGCGAGGGCTGGCCACGGTCGACCAGCCGAGCGGTTGGACCCGTGGTCGATGGCGCTACGGGGTGACACGGTGCATCCCTCCGGCGAAGAACGCCTGGTCGAGCGCGACGTCGTAGAACCTCTCGGCCAGCCACGTGAACGACACGACGTCTCCGTCACGGTGGTAGGTGCCGGCCATCAAGCCGTAGCACTCGGTGTTGCCGTCGACCCCGAAGTGCAGGGTCACCTTGTCACCCGCGGTGACGAACACGGCGGTGCAGTCGGCGCCATGGGGCTGGTCGACGGCCACCTGGCCGTTGCGGACCACGAAGGTCCACACCCCGGCGTTGCTGACGGCTTCGGCGTCCGAAACCCCAGCGGCCCGGAGGACCGCGATGTCGGCGTCGACCCGCCAGGTGCCGTCTAACAACGTCTGAGACCCTTGCGGCGCAAGGGAGTAGACGTCGGTGCCAGCAGCATGGAGGTTGTCGCAGGTGGCTCCCACCGGTGCGGGTTCCGATCCTCGGAGGGCCACGATCCGGTCCACCAGCTTCGCGACCGTGGCGTCCCGACGGGCCGCCGCGACGACGGGCGCGAGCGCGGCACCGAAAGCCTCGAGCTCGGTCGGCGTGAGCTGCACGGACGCCGCCGAGGGTGTGTTGCACCAGCGCTGCAGGCCACGCGCCTCGGTGTCCCGTCGCGCCACCCCAGCACGTATGCCGTCGCGCACGACTGCGCCTAGCCTTCGCCGTTGCTCGGCGGAGAGGGCGGCGTGCGCGCTACGACGCATGACCACGACGTCGAACTTGGTGTAGAGCGTGAGGTTCGAGGTGAGCACGGCGGGGAGGGTCACTGCTCCCACCTGTTGCAGCGACGTCTCGATCCCCGTCACCGCGCGCTTCTCCACCTTCCGGGTCCGGACCTCACCCACGCTGTGGTCGGTCCTGGCGCCCAGGGTCGTGACCATGGCCTCGACCCCGGGGCCGACGCGGGTGTTCACGACCCCCCCGCGGTAGTCGGCCGGAGTGCGGAACGCCTTGGCGCCGTGCGTGAACGGATGCCGCGCGCCACCCGGCACCAGCGCGAGCCCGACGAGCCCGATGCGGTCAAGGTCGGCCATCAGGGCCGCGGCGACCGGATCCGCGGCGACGCGAGCCGCGTGTTCCGGGGCCTCGACGAGCAGCGGGAGCTGGAGCGGTGTCAGTGACGCAACCCCGGCCCCGACGAGACGGTCGGCCCGGATCACGCTGATGTCCGCCCGCCCCGCCCGGAGGGCGGCCAGCGTGCCGCCTTCCTCGTCCTCTGACTGGGCGGCCGAGGGAAGCTGCGTCCCCGCGCCCAGGACCACCGACGAGCCGGCGGAGGCCCGGACCAGCTCCTCGAGCACGTCGGCGCCGATCCCGCCGGGTCCGTTGCCGTACATGGTCCGCAGCAGGACCGGGTCGGCATCGCGCCCGCTGCGGGCGGGCGGACCCGCGCACGCCGACAGCACCAGGGCAAGGCACAGACCCAGCAGTGCGACGACTCCTGACTGCGCGCGGCGCGTTGCGCGCGCCTGCGCGTCACGGTCCGATCGCCGGTCGTGCGACGTCGGACCCGATCCGTTCGACGTGACGGGGAGCCGGAGCTCGAGCTCCGAGCCGCCGCTCGCTCCGGACCGCGCGGTGAGGGTTCCCCCCAGGGCGGTCGCGCGCTCCACCAGGCCGCCCAGCCCGTGACCGCCCACGTCGACCCCACCCGGCCCGTCGTCGCGGACCAGCAACCAGAGCTGGTCACCGCTGAGCCGGGCGCTGATGACGACCGCGGCACCCGGAGCGTGCTTGGTCGCATTGGCCAGTCCCTCGGCGCACGTGAACCAGGCAGCGCGAGCCACCGAGGCCCGCGGCCGCCAGCAATGGGGCAGGTCGCAGGCCAGTCGCGCACCGGTGCCGCTGCGCGCGACGAGTCCGGTCAGCGCGTCCTCCAGGCTTTCCGCACCCACCGGGTCGACACCGCGGGCGACCCGCAGCAGCTCGTCGCGCGCGCCGGCCGCACGCGCAGACAGCCCTGACGGCGCATCGGGGAGCTCGGGTACGGATCGCCCACACCCCTCCAGGGCGGCAACCACCTGGTCCATCCGCGCGACCGGTCCCCGAGCCAGGCTGGCCACGAATCGCTCCCGCTCCGCCTCCGCCGCCCGCACCAACCGCTCCCTCGAGGCGGCGAGCTCGGTGGCCCGGTCCCTGAGCTCGGCCTGCAGCAGGGCGCCACGTCGGGCCAGCCGGAGCACCTCCCGGACCGAGTCGGCGACACCGGGGTCACCGCCGAGTCCGGGGGCGAGGACGGCCACCAGCCGGCCGTCAGGGTCCACCACCTCCTCACCGTCGGCGGGCGGAGTCGTCGGCGAACCACCGGAGTCCACGAAGGCGCCGGCCAACGGAAAGGCCACCTGCACCTGGTCCCACCCCAACGTCCTGGCCAGGGCGTCCTCCAGGCCGTGTGGCGCCTCCCCTTCCTGACCTGGTCGCCACTCCCGCGGCTCCGGACCGGCGGCCACCACGAGCGCTCCGAGCCCCAGCGCTCCCTCGAGCAGGGTGCTTGCCGTTGCCGCTGCGGCACCCCCCACCCCAGCGGTCACCAGACCCGCCAAAGCCAGGGCGCCGGCGACCCCCATGGCGATGGCGGCGGCGCCCCGGAGGGCGTCCTGCCCGGGACGACGCACGAGTGCGCCGTGACGAAGGTCTGTGCCGTGAGGGGGGACTGTGCCGTGAGGGGCTGTGCGCTGACGAAGGGCGAGCAGGACGAAGGCCACCCCCGCCGCGCCGGTGGCCGTGTGCGCCCACCGGCCGTAGCCGAGGGCCGCCACGCAGGCCGGCAGCAGCACCAGTCCCGGCGCCCAGCGCACCCAACGAGAGGGCACGTGCGTGGCGGCAGTCGAGAGCCTCGCGGCGGTCGACAGTCCGAGGAGGGCAGCCGCGACCACGAGGCCTCCGGGCAGGAGGCCGAGGCGCAGGACCGGTCCCTCGAGGGGAGTCGGGAGCAGACCCGCGAGCCCGACGACGACCCACAAGAGACCGGCTGCCAGCAGAAGCCAGGCCACCCGCAGCCGACCACGCCAGGCAGCACCGGCCCCGGCGGCGAGGAGGGCCCACCCGGCGAAACGATCGCCGAACAACGGCTGCGGCGCTTGGGCGACTCCCGGCGCCAGCCATCCCGCCAGGGCGACCACGCCGGCCACACCGCTCGCGACGAGCGGTGCGGTCAGCCCAGCAAGGCCGTGATCGCGTCGCATGCCAGGTCCTGCTTGGCGATGAAGCCCGCCACTGGCGCTGCGACGACCCGGGGATCGGAGGCCGCATCGGCGTCGCTCGAGATGATGATCAGGATTTGGCGGGGGTTGGCCTCGGCCAAGGTGCCCGCGAGCCTCAGACCAGCCTCGGAGTCGGGCAGGTTGAGGTCGAGCAGAACCACCTCGGGGTCCAGCTCCCGGGCCTGTTCCAAGGCCTCTGCGCTGCTGGCGGCGGCCCCGACGACCGTGAACCCCTCACGACTCAGCCACGCACTCGCCGACGCCCGGAACTGGGCGTGGTCGTCGACCAGGAGGACGCGGTGGCCCGTCATGAGCCAACGCTACGCGCGCGGAGACACCCTCACCTCGGGGTTTCCCCTTAGTCGCCTTTGCCCCTTTGCGATCCCGCGGTATGCCGGGTGCTCACCTCCCCAGGACGTGGTCCAGGTGTGCGTTGGCGAACAGGCGCTGCGGGTCCAGGCGGTCTCGCACCGCGAGGAAGTCACCGAACCGCGGATAGAGCTCCGCCAGCCGGTCGGCGTCGAGGGTGTGCAGCTTGCCCCAGTGGGGGCGACCGGCATGCTCGGCCACGATCGCCTCGAATGCGGCGAAGGCACCGTAGTCGTCCATCCGGTGGTACTGGTGGATCGCGAGGTAGGCGTTCTCCCGCTCGTAAGCGGTCGACAGCCAGATGTCGTCGGCGCCGATGAACCGGATCTCCAACGGAAAGGTCAGTGGCGCCCTGTGCTTCTCGAGCCAGTTGCGCACGGCCACAACGACATCCGCGACGGCGGCCCGGGGCACGGCATACTCGCTCTCCCTGAAGCGCACCGTACGCTCGGCGACGAAGACGCGCCACGAGTCGTCGGTGTACTCACGTGCGCCGAGCAGTCGCGCGCTCACCGCGTTGAGCCGCGGGACGATCCCCGGCCAGCGCCTCGCGCCGCGGTTGGTGAGCTCGAAGAGGCGGTTGGAGAGCAAGTCGTCGTCCAGGACCGCGCGCCACCGCGGCAGGGGGCTGCCAGGGTGGTCGTCGTCGATGCGGTCGTTGTGCTTGACGAGGACCCGGTCGGTCAACGGGAACCAGTGCATGTCGACGTGGTCGTGGCGCTCGACGTCCTCCTCGATGCGTTCCAGGACCTCGAACAGGTGGGCGCCGAACTCCTTGGCGTGCAAGCGAAAGGCCGGCACGCACTGGAGCTCCACCTCGGTGATCACCCCCAGGGCCCCCAGGCCCACCCGCGCAGCCTGGAACACCTCTGGCTCGACCTCGATCGAGCACTCCAGCAACGAACCGTCGGCCAGCGCCAGCACCAGCCCCGAGACCGCCGCGGCGATGCCCTGCAGTCGCAGGCCGGTGCCGTGCGTACCCGTCGAGATCGCCCCCGCGATCGACTGCCGGTCGATGTCGCCGAGGTTGGGGAGCGCCAGCCCGAGCGCCTGCAGCGCCGGGTTCAGGACGTGCAGAGGAGTCCCTGCGAGCACCCGGACCCGGCGGCGATCCCGGTCCACGTGGGTGATCCCGCTCAGCAGGTCGAGGCGCAGCTGGAGGCCGTCCGTGGCCGCAACGGCCGTGAACGAGTGCCCCGCCCCCACCGCCCTCACCGGTATGCCGCGTGCCTGCGCCCGCAGGATCGCCGCCGACACCTCGTCCGGACGTCGAGGGGTGGCAACCTCCGCCGGGTTGCTCGTCTGGTTGCCGGCCCAGTTGGTCCAGGCCGTCATCCGAAGTTCTTTCCCTCACCGCGGTAGGTCGGGACCGTCTCGACCAGCTGGTCCCCCCTCACCAGGTGGAGGGCGTCGAACCGCTCACACATCTCCCCTGCCTTGGCATACCGGAACCACACCCGGTCGCCCAGCTTGAGGCCACGAACTCCGTTGCCCTGCAAGGGGGTCTGCACCTCACCAACGCCCTCTGACCTGACCAGCTTGACGCCCCGACGGCCGAACGGCGAGGGCACCCGCGCCCACCCCGGCGGCCCCGACGCCACGTAGCCGCCGCCGAACGCCGTGACGAACCCCGCGCCGGGGTGTCGCACGACGGGGAGGGCAAAGGCCGCCGCGGGTCGCGGGGTGAAGTCGTCGTAGCCGTCGAACAAGGTCGGGCCGTACAACCCTGACCCGGCCGCGAGCTCGGTCACCGTAGGGTCCTGGCCCGTGATGTGCAGCGACCCGGTACCGCCACCGTTGACGAACTCGAGGTCCGCCACTTCGCGCACGGCAGCGACGACCTCGCCGCGGCGTTGGAGGAGGGACTCGGCCGAGCGCTTCTTCACGAGCCGCACGACAGGCGAGGAGTCGGGCAGCCCCGCGATCTGGGCGTCGTAGAACATCAGCCCCACCACCGAAAGGCCAGCAGCCGCAGCGGCTCGCGCCACGGCAACGGCGTCAGAGGGCTCCCGCAAGGGCGACCGCCGGACACCGAGGTGCACGCGCCCGACCCGGAGCGAGGCGTCGACGTCGAGGGCCACCCGCAGCCCGTGCGGCCGGTCGAGCCCGGCGAGGAAGTCCACGTGCTCGAGCGAGTCCGCGGTCACGGTGACCTGCGCAGCCTCCTGCTCGTCGGATGCCACCGCCGCGAGTGCAGCGCGGTCGACGCTGGGGTAGGCCACGAAGACGTCCTCGAAGCCTGCGGCGACCAGCCAGCGGGCTTCCGGCACGGCATACGCCATCACACCGGCGAAGCCGGGTTGCGCCAGCGCCCGGGACAAGAGGCTTCGACAACGCACCGACTTGGACGCCACGCGGATCGGCGTCCCCGCAGCACGCCGCACGAGGTCGGACGCGTTGGCGTCGAAGGCGTCGAGGTCGACGACGGCGAACGGAGGTTGCACGGCCGCGGTCGCCGCGTCCCACAGGAGGGTCACACACGCGACCCTATCGACGGCGTACCTCCTGTTCACCGAAAGTCACCGGACCTTCACCTGGGCGCCCCCGACAGTCGGCCGCGTGTTCCTAGGTTGGCCGGTGACCGCGCCTCCCGCGCGAGCCCGCGCCCAGTGCGCGACCCGAGACCCGGAGGAACCCTCAATGTCAGCAGTTTCGCCCGAGCGCAGCACCCTCCCCCTCCTGACTGTCCACCAGGGCGGCCGCAGCGCGATGACCTGCCACTTCAAGTGCGACGACGCGTGCAGCAAGCCCGTCCCGAACGAGACCCGCAACGGCTACTTCGGCGACCTCGTCGCGGCCGGAGCCTCTCGGCGAGCGGTCCTCAAGGGCAGCGGCGTGATCGCAGCGGTCGTCGGCCTCGGCACCCTGGCCGGAGTGCAGTCCGCCGCCGCCGCGCCCGCGTCGACTCCCCCGGCGCCGTCCACCGCCGGCGGCACCAAGTCCCCCTTCGGCTTCACGGCCATCGCGCCCCAGCCCGCGGGCACCGACAAGGTCGTCATCCCCGACGGCTTCGAGTGGTCGACGATCATCGCGTGGGGCGACCCGATCCTGGCCGATGCTCCCGACTTCGACTTCGAGCACCAGAGCGCGGCCGCGCAGGAGGGGCAGTTCGGCTACAACAACGACTACACGACGTTGGTTCGCGGCCGCGACGAGAACCACGCGACCCTGGTGTGCAACAACGAGTACACCAACGACGAGCTCATGTTCCGGGGCTACACCGGGTCTGCCTCCCTCACCCCCGAACAGATCCGCATCACCATGGCCGCGCACGGGATGTCGGTCGTCGAGCTGCGCCGCACGAACGCCACCGCACCGTGGAGCCACGTGAAGGGCGCCGCGGCGAACCGTCGCGTCACCGCCACCACGCCGTTCCACTTCGACGGCCCTGCTGCCGCCCACCGGCTCCTCCGGACCAGCAAGGACGTCTCCGGCACCAGGGTGCTCGGCACGTTCGGCAACTGCTCGGGGGGCCTCACCCCGTGGGGCACCGTGCTGTCCGGCGAGGAGAACTTCAACGGGTACTTCTCCGCGGCAGCTGCCCCGGCCGACCAGGCAGACGCCTACAAGCGCTACGGCCTCACGGGTTCCAAGGGGCGCGGCTGGGAGCGGGTGGACAGCCGTTTCGATGCGACCCAGGAACCCAATGAGGTCAACAGGTTTGGCTGGATCGTCGAGCTCGACCCGTCGGATCCCTCCTCGACCCCGGTCAAGCACACCGCGCTGGGCCGGCTCAAGCACGAGGGAGCCAACGTCACCGTCGCCCCCGACGGCCGCGTGGTCGCCTACCTCGGCGACGACGAGCGGTTCGACTACCTCTACAAGTTCGTCTCGCACGGCCGGTTCCGCCCGGGCAGCTCCCCCAAGGCACGGGCGCACAACCTGACGCTGCTGTCCTCGGGCGACCTCTACGTCGCGAAGTTCACCGGGGACGGTTTCGAGGACGGCATCAGCGACGGCTCCGGCCAGTGGCTGCCCCTGGTCGTCGACAACCAGAGCCAGGTCGCCGGGTTCACTGCCGAGGAGGTGCTCATCTGGACGCGGCTCGCCGCAGACAAGGTGGGCCCCACGAAGATGGACCGGCCCGAGGACGTCGAGCCCAACCTGGTCAACGGCCGCACGTATGTCGTCTGCACGAACAACACCAGCCGCCAGCCGAGCCAGATCGACGAGGCCAACCCGCGCGCCAACAACAAGCACGGCCACATCATCGAGATCACGCCGGCCCTGGGCGACGACACGACGACCACGTTCACCTGGAAGATCGTCCTCATCGCCGGTGACCCGAACGACCCGACGACCTACTTCAACGGCTACGACCGCTCCGAGGTCTCGCCGATCTCGTGCCCCGACAACGTCGCCTTCGACAATGACGGCAACATGTGGATCGCCACGGACGGCAACGCCCTCGGCGCCTGCGACGGCATGTACCTCTTCCCGCTGTCGGGGCCGCACCAGGGCCACCTGCAGCAGTTCCTGTCGGTGCCGGCCTACTCCGAGTGCTGCGGACCACTGGTCACCTGGGACCAGCAGACGGTGCTGGCCGCCATCCAGCACCCGGGTGAGACGACCGGCGCCTCACCCGCCGTGCCGCGCAGCCAGTTCCCCTACCTCGGCGGGGGCCAGCCCCGCCCGGCAGTCATCCAGATCCACCGCGCCTGACCACCTCGGCAAGGAGGTATGCCGCGGACTCAGGTCCGCGGCATACCTCAGCCGACGCGGGAGACGACGCTCGTCGCCAGGGCCCGCAGCGCCGCCTTGGCCTCGCTGTTGGGCAACGGGTCGAGGACGTCCTGGGCGGCTCTGGCCACGGCGGCGGTGTGTTCGCGGGCCTGCTCCATGGCCGGGTGCACGCGCAACAGCCCGAGCGCCTCGTCGAGCAGCGCCTGGTCGCGCAGCTCGGTCCGCACCAGCTCGCGGAGCCGGTCGTCCGCGGGGTCGGTCGAGGCGAGGGCATAGAGCACCGGAAGGGTCCGCTTGCCTTCGCGCAGGTCCGTGCCGGGGGTCTTGCCCAGGTCCTCGGCCTCCGACGAGACATCGATGAGGTCGTCGGCGAGCTGGAAGGCCATGCCGAGCCGTTCGCCGTACTCGCGCATGATCTCGACGGTCTGCTCGTCACACCCCGAGAACATCGCGCCGTAGCGCGCGGCCGTCGCGATCAGGACGCCGGTCTTGTCGGCCAGCACCCCGAGGTAGTAGTCGACGGGGTCCTGCCCGCTGGGGCTGGGGCGGTCGTCCCGGATCTGTCCGGCGCACAGGCGCACGAAGGTCTCGGCCTGGATCTTCACCGCGTCGGCGCCGAGGTCGGCGATGATCGACGACGCGGTGCCGAAGAGCATGTCGCCGACGAGGATCGCGGTGGAGTTGCCGTACTTCGCATTGGCGCTGGGGGCGCCACGACGGACCTCGGCCTCGTCCATGACGTCGTCGTGGCACAGCGAAGCGACGTGGGTCAGCTCCACCCCGGCCGCGGCGGCGACGACGTCCGCGTTGATGCCGGTCCCCAGCTCGGAGGCCAGCAGGGTCAGCAGCGGACGGAACCGCTTGCCCCCGGCCTCGATGAGGTGGGTGTTCGCCTCGGCGATGAAGTCGTCGTCGTGGTCGACCTCGCGGCGCAACAGCGCGTCGACCTCGTCGAGGCCGACCTGCAGGCGCGCTGAAAGGCGTTCCGACGTGCCGGGCAGGACGATGACGGGAGGAGTCGAGCTCGCCCGGCGAGGTTGTGTCATTTCACCAAGAACTGCGACGACCGCTCGGCGAGGTCGAGGGCCTGCGACGGGAGCACCCCGAGGGCGAGCGTCACGAGCGTCCCGATCGTGATCGCGATCGTGGTGAACGGCGAGGCCGTCTCGGCGACCACTGCCTCACCCGCCGGCGGGTCGGTGAAGTACATGAGCACGATCAGGCGGACGTAGACGAACGCCGTGATCACGCTGCACAGGACACCGATGATGACCAGGGCCAGCCCCGAACGCCCGCCGAAGCTGATCGCCGGCGAGAAGGCGGCATACTTCGCGGCGAAGCCGGAGGTCAGGGGGATCCCCGCGAACGCCAGCAGCAGGAAGGCGAAGACCCCGGCGACCACGGGGTGGTTGCGACCCAGACCCGCCCACTGCGAGAGGTGGGAGGCCTCGGAGCCGCCCTGGCGTACGAGGGACACCACGGCGAAACCGGCGATCGTCATGAAGCCGTAGGCGACGAGGTAGAACATCGTGCCCGAGACGCCGGTGCGGTCGAAGGACAGCACGGCGACGAGGATGAAGCCCGCGTGCGCGATGGAGGAGTAGGCGAGCAGCCGCTTGACGTCGGTCTGGGTGACCGACAGGACCGCGCCCACGACCATCGTCAGGGCGGCGACGGCGATGACTCCACCACGCCAGTCCCAGCGGTTGGCCTCGATGCCCACGTAGACGACGCGCAGGATCGCGCCGAAGGCGGCGACCTTGGTGCACGCCGCCATGAAGCCGGTCACCGGGGTTGGCGCACCCTGGTAGACGTCGGGGGTCCACGAGTGGAACGGCACCGCGCCTACCTTGAACAGCAGGCCGATCAGTACGAGAAGCACCCCGGGCAGCAGCAGGCCCTCGAGCGCTCCGTTGGCCGCGCTGACCGCGGTCGCGATGTCGGCGAGGTAGAGCGATCCGGCGTAGCCGTAGAGCAGTGCCGCACCGAAGAGGAAGAACGCGGAGCTGAAGGCGCCGAGCAGGAAGTACTTGAGCGAGGCCTCCTGGGACAGGAGCCGGCGACGACGGGCCAACCCGCACAGCAGGTAGAGCGGGAGGGACAGGACCTCGAGCGCGACGAACATCGTCAGGAGGTCGCCCGCGGAAGGGAACAGCAGCATGCCGACGACCGAGAACAGGGTCAGCGGGAAGACCTCGCTGGTCGCCAGCCCTGCGCGCAGTGCTGCTGCCTCGTGGGGCGACCCGGGGACGGCCGCACCCATGGGGGTGAACGCATCCGCACCCTGGCCGCCGAACTTCTCGGCCATCGTGAGGATGCCGAGGGCAGCCATCGCCAGGATCGCGCCCTGGAGGAACAGCGCGGGGCCGTCGATGATGACCGCCTGGGCCAGCGTGCCCCCGCGGTGGCTCGCCTGGGTCGACACCGCCACGAGGACGACGAAGGCCGCGACGAGCGTCACGAGGGCCAGGCTGACCTGGATCGCGTGCCGCAGCCGACGCGGGGCGAAGGCCTCGACGAGCACGCCGATCATGGCTCCCGCGACCACGATGAGCATCGGCGCGATGGCGCCGTAGTCGACGTCGGCAGCCTTGAAGGCGGACGTGAGCATCGGCGGGGACAGGACCGTCATGGCGGGCATTACTTCGTGCTCCCGTCAGCAGCGGAGGTGGGGTTCGGGTCGGTCACGCCGACGTGCTTCAACGTGGCGGTCACCGCCGGGTTGAGCATGTCGAGGGCGGGCTTGGGGTAGAACCCGAGCACCAGGAACGCCGCGATGAGTGGGGCCACGACGAGCTTCTCCCGCACCGTGATGTCGCGGACCGGCGCATCGAGCTCCGGCCGGGGACCGGTCATCATCCGCTTGTACATGAGCAGGATGTAGAGCGCCGCCAGCACGATGCCTGCCGTCGCGATGACCGCGGGGACCGGGTAACGCTGGAACGTCCCGACGAGCACCATGATCTCGGAGATGAACGAGCTCAGTCCGGGCAGGGCCAGGCCCGACAGGCCGGCCACCAGGAAGACACCGGCCAGTCCGGGCGTGATCCGTTGCCAGCCACCGAAGTCGGGGATCCGCTTGCTGCCCCGACGGGCGACCAGCATGGCTCCGATGAGGAACAGGGCGGCCGTCGAGAACCCGTGGTTCAGCATGTAGAGCGTGGAACCCGCCCCGCCGGTCTTCGTGAGGGCGAAGATGCCCAGGACGATGAAGCCGAAGTGGCTGATCGAGGTGTAGGCGATCAGTCGCATGATGTCGGTCTGGCCGATCGCCAGCAGCGCACCGTAGAGGATCGAGATGACCGCCAGCGTCAGCACCACCGGGGTCGCCCACTTGGACGCCTCAGGGAACAGCTGGAGGCAGAACCGGATCATCCCGTAGGTGCCGACCTTGTCGAGCACGCCGACGAGCAGCACTGCTGTCGCGGGGCGCGCCTCGGTGGCGGCGTCGGGCAGCCAGGTGTGAACGGGCCACATCGGAGCCTTGACGGCGAACGCGATGAAGAACGCCACGAACATCAGCCGCTCCGGCGTCGCACCCAGCGACAGGCCGGTGAGCTTGGACACGAGGAAGCCGTCGGACCCACCCGGGCCGTAGTGGTAGAGCGCGATGACGCCCACCAGCATGACCAGCCCACCCGCGAGCGAGAAGAGCAGGAACTTGACGGCGGCATACTGCCTGCGCGATCCCCCGAAGGAGCCGATCAGGAAGTACACCGGGATGAGCATCGCCTCGAAGAAGACGTAGAAGAGGAAGACGTCGGTGGCGGCGAAGACCCCGACCATGAACGTGGCCAGCACCAGCATCAGCGCGAAGTAGTTCTTCTCGCGCTTGCCGCCCTCGGGCACGTCGTGCCAGGCGGCCAGGATGCAGACGGGGGTCAGCACCAGGGCCATCAGGATCATGACGAGCGCGATGCCGTCGACGCCCAGCGCGTAGGACACCCCGAACTGCGGGATCCACTCGTGCTGCTCGGTGAGCTGGAACTGCGCGCCCGAACCGTTGTCGAACTGGAGCGCGGCGGCGATGCCGAACACCAGCGTGACCAGCGAGAAGCCCAGGGCGACGTGCTTGGCCCGGTCGGTCAGCCCGGCCGGGAGCCCGGCCACGACGGCAGCACCGATGAGCGGGATCAGCCCGATCACGGTCAGCCAGGGGAAGTTCGTCATCACTGGATCACCCACATGGCACCGAGGATCACGACGACGCCGGCGAGCATCGTCAGGGCGTACGAGCGTGCAAAGCCGTTCTGGAGGCGACGCAGGCGGCTGGACGTGCCACCGACGAGGGCGGCCAGACCACCGACCGCGCCGTCGACGCCGCGGTTGTCGGCGAAGACCAGCGCCCGGGTCAGGTGGACACCGGGTCGCATGAAGACTCCTTCGTTGACGTCGTCCTGGTAGAGGTCTCGGCGCGCGGCACGGGTGACGAGCGAGCCCGCGGGCTGGGCGTGCGGCACCTCGTCGCGCCAGTAGCGCATCCACGCGAGGGCGATGCCGCCGGCGACCAGCAGCAGGGTCAGCGTCATGAGCAGCCACACCGGCAGGACCGGCTCCTCCCCCTCGTGTGCCCCCACCACCGGCTCGAGCCAGGAGGTGAACGTCCCGCCGATCGACAGGACGAGGCCGAGCAGGGCCGAGCCCACCGCGAGCACGATCATCGGGACGGTCATGGTGAGGGGCGACTCGTGGGGGTGCACGTCGTCGGTCCAGCGCTTCTTGCCGTGGAAGGTCATGAAGAACAGGCGGGACATGTAGAAGGCCGTGATGCCGGCACCGATGAGAGCGGCACCGCCGAACACCCACGGCCGCCAGCCCTCGCCGACGAAGGCCGCCTCGATGATCTTGTCCTTGGACCAGAAGCCCGAGAACGGCGGCACCCCGAGGATCGCGAGCCAGCCGAGCCCGAAGGTCAGCCAGGTGATCTTCATCGCGCCGGACAGCCCACCGAAGCGGCGCATGTCGACCTGGTCGTTCATGCCGTGCATGACCGAGCCTGCGCCGAGGAACATGCCGGCCTTGAAGAAGCCGTGGGTCAGCAGGTGGAAGATCGCGAAGGCGTAGCCGACCGGGCCGAGGCCGGCGGCGAGCATCATGTAGCCGATCTGCGACATGGTCGAAGCAGCCAGTGCCTTCTTGATGTCGTCCTTGGCGCAACCGACGATGGCTCCGAAGATCAGCGTCACGGCACCCACGGCGACGACCGCCAGCTGGGCGTTGGGCGCGTTGTCGAAGATGAAGCTGCTGCGCACCACGAGGTAGACGCCGGCGGTGACCATGGTCGCCGCGTGGATCAGCGCGGACACCGGGGTCGGGCCGGCCATGGCGTCGCCGAGCCAGCTCTGCAGCGGGAACTGAGCCGACTTGCCGCAGGCACCGAGCAGCAGCAGCAGGCCGATGGCCGTGAGCACGCCCTCGCCCGCACCGCCCTTGGCGGCCTCCTGGACGCCCGCGAAGGTGACCGTGCCGAAGGCCGCGAACATGACCATGATCCCCACGGACAGGCCGAAGTCACCGACGCGGTTGACCACGAACGCCTTGTTGGCGGCGGTGGCGTAGGTCGGGTTGTGGTTCCAGAACCCGATGAGCAGGTAGGACGCCAGACCCACGCCTTCCCAGCCAACGTAGAGCAGCAGGTAGGAGTCGGCCAGCACCAGCAGCAGCATCGCGGCCACGAACAGGTTGAGGTAGGCGAAGAACCGGCGCTTGTCGGGGTCGTGATCCATGTAGCCGAGCGAGTACACGTGGATCAGCGACCCGACGAAGGTCACCAGCAGCACGAAGGTCACCGACAGCTGGTCGACGAGCATCCCTGCGTCCAGGTTGAACGACCCCGCCGGCACCCAGTTGAACAGGTGCAGGTGCGCGGCCCGCTCCTCGGCACCGCGACCGAGCATCGAGATCCAGACGACGAGGCCGACGACGAAGGCCGCCCACGACATCGCGACGGCGAACAGCGGCCCCCACTTGTCGGTGGCGCGGCCACCGAACAGCAGCACGGCAGCACCGAGCAGCGGAAGGGCTACCAAGAGCCAGGCGTATGCCGTGACGCCGGTGGCCGCTGTTGCGGCCCCATCAGCGGCGGCGAGGTGGGCGAGGGAGGTCACCTGGTGGCTCCTTCTACAGCTTCAGCAGGTTGGCGTCGTCGACCGAGGCCGACCGGCGGGCACGGAAGATGGCCATGATGATGGCCAGGCCCACGACGACCTCGGCAGCGGCGACCACCATGACGAACAGGGCGATCACCTGGCCGTCGAGGTTGCCGCGCATCCGGGAGAACGTCACGAACATCAGGTTGGTCGAGTTGAGCATCAGCTCGACACCCATGAACACGATGATGGCGTTGCGCCGCATGAGGACTGCCGCACCACCGATCGCGAACAGCAGGGTCGCGAGGTAGATGTAGTTGACGAGGTTCATCGCTGCGAGCCCTCCTCGATCTCGTGCTCCGTGTCGTGTTCGAACTCGATGTGGCGTGCAGGCGCGACGTTCTGCTCACGGGCGGTGAGCACCCGCGACACGGACAGCTCGCTCGGCGACCCGTCGGGCAGCAGCGCCGGGGTGTCGACCGCGTTGCTGCGGGCGTAGACACCCGGAGCAGGAAGGCCTGCGACGTTGCGGTTCTCGAGGACGCGGCGCTCGGACCACGCGCGCTGGCTGGGCTTGGTGCCGATGCGCTCGCGGTGGGCCAGCACCATGGCACCCAGGGCGGCCGTGATGAGCAGGGCCGACGTGATCTCGAACGTCCAGACGTACTTGCCGAAGATCAGGTCCGCGACGCCCGAGACGTTGCCCGTGCTGTCGTTGACGCCTGACAGGCCCTTCATCGGTCCGAACTCGGCCCGGCCGATGGCGGTGAAGAGCAGGCCGGCCAGTCCGAACGCGAGCAGGAGGCTCGCCCACTTCTGGCCCTTGAGGGTCTCGACGAGGGAGTCCGAGGAGTCGACACCGACGAGCATCAGCACGAAGAGGAACAGCATCATGACCGCGCCGGTGTAGACGAAGATCTGGATGATGCCGAGGAACTCCGCCTCCTCCGCGATGTAGAAGATGCCGAGGTTGATCATCACCAGAGCCATGCCGAGCGCGGCGTGGACGGCCTTCTTGGCAAAGATCAGGCCGAGTGCGCCGAGCACGCTGATCGGCGCGAGGACCCAGAACATGATCTGCTCACCGAGGCTGGTCATGCGGACTCACCACCCTCGGCGGCGTGTGCTGCCGCCCACTCCTCCTGGTCGGGCGTGGCGCGGGCCACCTTGCCCAGGTAGTAGTCGCGCTCCTCGAGGCCCTCGACCATCGGGTGCGGAGCCGGGAGCATGCCCTCGGAGAGCGGCGCGAGCAGCTGCTCCTTCGTGAAGATGAGGTCGGCACGGTTGTTGTCGGCCAGCTCGTAGAAGTTGGTCATCGTCAGCGCCCGGGTTGGGCAGGCCTCGATGCACAGCCCGCAGAAGATGCAGCGCAGGTAGTTGATCTGGTAGACGCGGCCGTAACGCTCACCGGGGGAGAACCGGCCGGAGCCGCCTTCGGAGTCGTCGTTCGAGGCGCCTTCGACGAGGATCGCGTCAGCCGGGCAGGCCCAGGCGCACAGCTCGCACCCGACGCACTTCTCGAGCCCGTCGGCGTGCCGGTTGAGCTGGTGACGTCCGTGGAACCGCGGCTGGGTCGGCCGCTTCTCCTCGGGGTACTCCTCGGTCTCCAGCTTGCGGAACATCGTGGCGAACGTGACGCCGAACCCGCCGACGGGAGCGAAGAGGTCCGCGAGGAACCCGGGCTTCTTCTGGTCGTCAGCCACGAGTGGCCTCCTCCTTGTCGGTGGCGCGCTCGCCGATCGCGAGCGACGGCTCCTTGAGCCGCTGCCCGGGCAGCGGGGGCACCGGGTAGCCGCCGGCGAAGGGGTCGATCTCCTCCGGCGGGGGCATGTTGCGGATGGCGTCCTGTTCGATCTTGCGGTTGTCGCGCAGCCAGGCGATGACCAGGACCGCCCCGGCGAGGATGACGACGAAGGCGATGCTGAGGACGGGGAACTCCCGGCCGCGGAAGGTGACGCTCGGCCCGTGGATGAAGCCGAGCTGGCTGGCCTTCATGAACGAAGCGACCACCACCCAGGTGAGCGTGACGGGGATGAGGAACTTCCAGCCGAACCGCATGAACTGGTCGTAGCGGACACGGGGCAGCGAGCCGCGCAGCCAGACGAAGAAGAACATGAAGAGCCAGAGCTTGATGACGAACCAGAGCAGGCCCCACCAGCCGTGGTTGAACATGCCGTCGTTGATGGCGGCGATGCCGGGAGGGGCCATCCAGCCCCCGAGGAACATCGTCGTGGCCAGGGCCGAGACGGTGAACATGTTGACGTACTCACCGAGGAAGAACATGGCGAACTTCAGCGACGAGTACTCGGTGTGGAAGCCACCGGTCAGCTCGCCCTCGCCCTCGGCGAGGTCGAACGGCAGACGGTTGGTCTCGCCGACCATGGTGACGACGTAGACCAGGAAGCTGGGCACCAGCGGCAGGATGTACCAGAGGCTCTTCTGGGCACCGACGATCTGCGAGGTCGACATCGACCCGCTGTAGAGGAAGACCGCGACGAGCGACAGGCCCATGGCGATCTCGTAGGAGATGACCTGGGCCGTGGAGCGCAGCCCACCGAGCAGCGGGTAGGTCGAGCCCGAGGACCAGCCGGCCAGCACGATGCCGTAGACCCCGACACCGGCCACCGCGAGCACCAGCAGCACGGCAACGGGGATGTCGGTCAGCTGCAACGGAGTCCGGTGACCGAACATCGAGACGGTCGGCCCCATGGGGATGATCGCGAACGACACGAAGGCCATCGCACCCGCGATGGCGGGGGCCAGCGCGAAGACGACCTTGTCGGCGTTCTTGGGCGTGAGGTCCTCCTTGAGGGCCAGCTTCACGCCGTCGGCGAGGGTCTGCAGCAGGCCGAACGGCCCGGTGCGGTTGGGGCCCGGACGCTGTTGCATCCGGCCGATCACGCGGCGCTCGAACCAGATGACGACGAGGGTGTTGACCAGCAGGAAGACGAAGACGAGCAGCGCCTTCACCAGGTGCAGCCACCACGGGGTGTCGCTGAAGTCCGCGCTCGGGTTGTCGGCGAAGGGCGCCGAGGCCCCGAGCCCGACCGCGAGGTGCGGTATGCCGGCGACGGCGTCCGCGGCATACGTCAGGGTGCTCACTGGGCGCCTCCCTTCGTGAGGGTCACGACGTCACCGGCGACCGCCCCCAGGGCGGCACGGACGGTGGAGCCGTCGGAGTTGGTCGGCAGCCAGACGACGTGGTCGACCATGCCTGCGGTGACCGCGACCGGCGCCGACACCGAGCCGGCGGCGGTGGACACGGTGACCGTGTCGCCGTCGACGAGGTCGAAGGACTCGGCGGTCGCGGCGGACACGCGGGCGAACGCCTTGGCAGCCGTGCCTGCGAGGAACGGCTCGCCGTCCTGCAGCGAACCACGGTCGAGCAGGTGGTGCCAGGTCGCCAGCACGAGCTCGCCCGCCCCTGCACTCGGCAGGTCGCCGACCTGCACCGACGGGGCAGCGGCGCGCTCGCCCGTCGCCGGGCCGAGTGCCGTCATCTCGCGGCGGATCTCCCCGAGCGTGCGGGTGCCCAGGAAGGCACCCATCTCGGAGGCGAGCATGTCCAGGACGCGGAAGTCGGACTGGGCGGCGCTGTCCAGCGCAGCCTCGAAGGCCCGCGGACGTCCCTCCCAGTCGACGAACGTCCCGCCCTTCTCCGCGTGCGGAGCGACCGGGAGCACGACGTCGGCCACGGCGGTCACCGACGAGGGCCGGAAGTCGAGCGAGACCACGAAGGTCTTGGCGAGGGCTTCCTCGGTGTGCGGGCTGGCCAGGTCGGCTGCATCCACGCCACCGACGACCAAGGCGTTGACCGAGCCGGTCGTGGCGGCTCGGAGGATGCCGGCACCGTCGCGGCCGGGCACGTCCGGGAGGCCGACGACGTCCCACAGTTCGGCGACCCGCTCACGAGCGGCTGCGTCGGCGACCAGGCGGCCGCCGGGCAGCATGGTCGGCAACGCGCCGGCCTCGAGCGCGCCGCGCTCACCGGCCCGACGCGGCACCCAGGCCAGGCGGACGTTGTCCGACGTGGCCAGCGCGGCTGCCGCTGACAGTGCGCCGGGGACGGTGGCGAGGCGCTCGCCCACGATCACGATGGCGCCCGGCTGCTCGAGGGCCTGGGCCGCGCGTGCGGCTGCCCCGTCACCGGTGACCCCGTCGGCCAGGGCACGCAGCACCTCGGCCTCGGTGCCCGGTGCGGCCGGGATGAGGGTGCCGTTCAGCTTGGTGAGGCCGCGCGTCTCGAAGGGCGCCACGGCATACACGGCCGTCTTGGTGCGGCGCACTGCCTTGCGCAGCCGCAGGAAGACGATCGGGCTCTCCTCCTCGGGCTCGAAGCCGACCAGGACGACGGTCTTGGCGGCCTCGAGGTCGGCGTAGGTGACCGCGTCGCCCTCCGGACCGGTGGCGACCACCGTGGACGCGAGGAAGTCGGCCTCCTCCGCCGAGTGCGGGCGGGCACGGAAGTCGATGTCGTTGGTCGCGAGCACGGCGCGGGCGAACTTGCCGTAGGCGTAGGCGTCCTCGACGGACAGGCGTCCACCGGTCAGCACCCCGACACCCTTGGAGGCGCGCAGTCCTGCGGCAGCGGCGGCCAGCGCCTCGGGCCACGAGGCGACCTGCAGCTCGCCGTCCTGGTCGCGCACCATCGGGTAGTCGAACCTGTCGCCGGTGCTGGCGTACTGGAAGGCCCAGCGACCCTTGTCGCAGTTCCACTCCTCGTTGACCGCCACGTCGTTGATGGCCATCCGCCGCAGCACCGCACCGCGGCGGTGGTCGGTGCGGATCGAGCAGCCGGACGCGCAGTGCTCACAGACGCTCTTGGTCGACATCAGGTCGAACGGGCGGCTGCGGAAGCGGTAGGCAGCACCGGTCAGCGCGCCCACGGGGCAGATCTGGACGGTGTTGCCCGAGAAGTAGGACTCGAACGGCTGCTCCTCGTAGATGCCGACCTGCTGGAGGGCACCGCGTTCGACCAGGGCGATGAACGGGTCACCCGCGATCTGGTCGGAGAAGCGGGTGCAGCGGGCGCACAGGACACAGCGTTCGCGGTCGAGCAGCACCTGCGAGGAGATGTTGATCGGCTTGGGATAGGTGCGCTTGACGTCCTCGAAACGGGACTTCGCGCGACCGTTGCTCATGGCCTGGTTCTGCAGGGGGCACTCGCCACCCTTGTCGCAGACCGGGCAGTCGAGCGGGTGGTTGATGAGCAGCAGCTCCATCACGCCCTGCTGCGCCTTGTCGGCGACCGGGGAGGTCATCTGGGTCTTGACCTCCATGCCCTCGGTGGCCGTGATGGTGCAGGAGGCCTGCGGCTTGGGCATCGGTCGGAGGGTGCCGTCCGGACCGGGGGTGGCGATGTCGACGAGGCACTGGCGGCAGGCGCCGACCGGCTCGAGGAGCGGGTGGTCGCAGAACCGCGGGATCTCGACGCCGACCTCCTCGGCGGCCCGGATCACCAGCGTGTTCTTGGGGACCGACACCGAGACACCGTCGATGGTGAGGGTCACCAGGTCGGCGGCCGGGGGTGCCGAGGCGTTGCCCCCGGTGCTGACGGCGTTGCCGCCGGCGCTGGGGCTCGTGGTCACGCTCATGCGGACACCGCATCCTTTGCGAACAGGGTGGAGTCTCGTGGGTCGAACGGGCAGCCGCCGTGCGTCAGGTGGGCGAGGTACTCCTCGCGGAAGTACTGGATGCTGCTGGTGATCGGGCTGGTCGCGCCGTCACCCAGCGCGCAGAAGCTGCGGCCGAGGATGTTGTCACAGATGTCGAGCAGCTTCTCGAGGTCCTCCTCGGACCCCTGTCCGTGCTCGAGCCGGCCGAGGATCTGCTTGAGCCACCAGGTGCCCTCACGGCACGGGGTGCACTTGCCACAGGACTCGTGCTTGTAGAAGTCGGTCCAGCGGTCGACCGCCCGGACCACGCAGGTCGTCTCGTCGAAGATCTGCAGGGCCCTGGTGCCGAGCATCGAGCCGGCGGCGGCCACTGACTCGAAGTCGAGCGGGGTGTCGAGGTGCTCGTCGGTGAACAACGGCGTGGACGAACCACCCGGCGTCCAGAACTTGAGCTTCTTGTTGGGGTCGCGCATGCCACCGGCCAGGTCGAGCAGCTCGCGCAGCGTGATGCCGAGCGGTGCTTCGTACTGGCCGGGACGCTTGACGTGGCCGGAGAGGCTGAAGATGCCGAAGCCCTGCGACTTCTCCGTGCCCATGCCCGAGAACCAGTCCGCGCCGTGGAGCAGGATCGGCGGCACCGAGGCGATCGACTCGACGTTGTTGACCACGGTCGGGCGGGCGTAGAGACCCGCCACGGCCGGGAACGGCGGCTTGAGGCGCGGTTGGCCGCGACGGCCCTCGAGGCTGTCGAGCAGCGCAGTCTCCTCGCCACAGATGTAGGCACCGGCACCGGCGTGCACGGTCACGTCGAGGTCGAACCCCGAACCCTGGATGTTCTTGCCGAGGTAGCCCGCGGCATACGCCTCCTCCACCGCGCGCAGCAGGCGGCGGTAGACGTGCACGACCTCGCCGCGCAGGTAGATGAAGGCGTGGTTGCAGCCGATCGCGAACGACGTGATCGCCACGCCCTCGATGAGGAACTGCGGCGCCGCCATCATCAGCGGGATGTCCTTGCAGGTGCCCGGCTCGGACTCGTCGGCGTTGACCACGAGGTAGCGGGGGCCGCCGTCCGGCGGGGGCAGGAAGCCCCACTTCATGCCGGTCGGGAAGCCTGCGCCGCCACGGCCGCGCAGGCCGGAGTCCTTGGTCATCTGGACGAGGTCGGCGGGCTTCATGCCGAGCGCCTTCTTCAGCGCCTGGTAGCCCTCGTTGCGCTCGTAGGTCTCGAGCGTCCACGACTGGGGGTCATCCCAGAACTTCGTGAGGATCGGGGTCAGCGTGGTGCTCATGCCTCGTCCTTTCCATCTGCCTTGGTGGTCTCGTCGAAGAGGGTGGCCGGCTTGTCGTCGACCACCTCGTCGGGCTCGTTGGCCGTCGAGTCGGTGGAGGTATGCCGTCCCGGCGCCACCTCGTCGGACGTCGCCTCGGGGGCGTGCTCCTCCTTGGGCGCCTCTCGGGCCTCGCCGGCCTCGCCGGCCTCGCCGGCGTCACCGTCCGGCGCGGTCCAGCCGCGCTCGTTGGCGATCCTCAGGCCCTCCAGCGATGCGGGCCCGGCGCCCACGCCCTCATCCGCGAGCCCGTCGTGGAAACCGGCGAGGACGCGCGAGACCTGCTTGAAGGAACACACTTTGTCGGGGCCGCGGCTGGGCTTGACGTCCTTGCCGGAGCGCAGGTCGTCCACCAGCTGCTTGGTCGACTCGGGAGTCTGGTTGTCGAAGAACTCCCAGTTGGCCATCACCACCGGGGCGAAGTCGCAGGCCGCGTTGCACTCGACCCGCTCGAGGGTGACTTTGCCGTCCGGCGTCGTCTCGTCATGGCCGATGCCGAGGTGCTCGGAGACCTCGTCCCAGATCTGGTCACCGCCCATGATCGCGCAGAGGGTGTTGGTGCAGATGCCGACGGTGTACTCGCCGTTGGGGTGCCGCTTGTACTGCGTGTAGAACGTCGCGACACCCGAGACCTCGGCGGTGCTCAGGTCGAGGACCTCGGCGCAGAAGTCGATGCCCCGACCCGTGACGTAGCCGTCGACCGACTGCACGAGGTGCAGCAGCGGCAGCAGCGCCGAACGCTTCTGCGGGTACTTCGCGACGACCAGCGCAGCGTCCTCGTGGAGACCGGCCAGCACGTCGGCGGCATACGGCTCCTTGGACTCTGGAGCGACGGTCAGGTGCCCTGCCGCCGTCTGGATCCCGTAGTGCTCCATCAGCGGTCCACGCCTCCCATGACGGGGTCGATCGAGGCGACGGCGACGATGACGTCGGCGATCTGGCTGCCTTCGCACATCACGGCCGTGGCCTGAAGGTTGTTGAACGACGGGTCGCGGAAGTGCGCGCGGTAGGGGCGCGTGCCGCCGTCGGACACCACGTGGCAGCCGAGCTCGCCCTTGGGGCTCTCCACCGCGGCATACGCCTGGCCCGGGGGGACCCGGAAGCCCTCGGTCACCAGCTTGAAGTGGTGAATGAGGGACTCCATCGAGGTGCCCATGATCTCGCGGATGTGGTCGAGGCTGTTGCCCATGCCGTCGCCGCCGATGGCCAGCTGTGCGGGCCAGGCGATCTTCTTGTCCTCGACCATGACCGGGCCGGCCTCGGACTGGAGCCGGTCGATGCACTGCTCGGCGATCTTGAGGGACTCGTACATCTCGTCGATGCGGATCCGCAGCCGGGCGTAGGCGTCGGACTCCGTGCGCGTGATGACCTCGAAGTCGTAGGTCTCGTAGCCGCAGTAGGGGTCCAGCTTGCGCAGGTCGTGGGGCAGACCGGTCGAACGCAGCATCGGGCCCGTGATGCCCAGCGCCATGCAGCCCGACAGGTCGAGGTAGCCGACGTCGACGGTGCGGCCCTTGAGGATGGGGTTCTCGTTGAGCAGGAGCTCCAGCTCGCCAAGTCCCTTGCGCACCAACGGAATCGTGTCGCGCACCTTGTCGATGGCGCCAGGCGGCAGGTCTTGGGCGACACCGCCGGGACGGATGAACGCGTTGTTCATGCGCAGGCCGGTGACCATCTCGAAGATCGACAGGATCCGCTCGCGCTCGCGGAACCCGACCGTCATGACGGTGGTGGCACCCATCTCCATGCCACCGGTCGCCAGGGCGACGAGGTGGGAGGTGATCCGGTTGAGCTCCATCATGAGGACCCGGATGACGCTGGCGCGCTCGGGGATCTGGTCGGTGATGCCGAGCAGCTTCTCGACCCCGAGGCAGAACACGGCCTCGTTGAAGAACGGCGTGAGGTAGTCCATGCGGGTGCAGAACGTCACGCCCTGGGTCCAGGTGCGGAACTCCATGTTCTTCTCGATGCCGGTGTGCAGGTAGCCGATCCCCGCGCGGGTCTCGGTCACCGTCTCGCCGTCGAGCTCGAGGATGAGGCGGAGCACGCCGTGCGTCGACGGGTGCTGCGGACCCATGTTGACGACGATCCGCTCCTCGTGGAGGGCCGCCGCCTCGTCGACCAGCTGGTCCCAGTCGCCACCGGTGGCGTTGAAGACGTGCGCACCCGCTGAGGCCGCCGCGTCCGCGCCCGAGGTGGCGTAGATGTCCTTGTCCTTGAGTGAGTTGGCAGTCATCAGCTGTAAGACCTCCGCTGGTCCGGCGGCGGGACGGTGGCGCCCTTGTACTCGACGGGGATGCCGCCGAGGGGGTAGTCCTTCCGCTGCGGGTGGCCCGGCCAGTCGTCGGGCATGAGGATGCGGGTGAGTGACGGGTGACCGTCGAACTTGATGCCGAACATGTCCCAGGTCTCGCGCTCGTGCCAGTCGTTCGCCGGGTAGATCTCGACGATCGACGGGATGTGCGGGTCGTCGTCGGGTGCGGTGACCTCGACGCGGACCCGGCGACCGCCGTGGGTGATGGACAGGAAGTGGTAGACGGCGTGCAGCTCGCGACCGGACTCGTGCGGGTAGTGCACACCGGAGACGCCCGTGCACATCTCGAAGCGCAGCGACGGGTCGTCGCGCAGGGAGCGGGCGACGGCCGGCAGGTGCTCGCGTCGGACGAAGAGGGTCATCTCGCCGCGGTCGACGACGACCCGCTCGACGGCCTCGGCATAGGAGGCGGTGCCGCCGTTCAGGCCACGCTCGAGCTGGTCGGCGATGGTGTCGAAGTAGCTGCCGTAGGGACGGACCGCCGCACCGGGGAACAGGATCGGGCTGACCATGCCGCCGTAGCCGGTGGTGTCACCGGTGTCGGTCGCGCCGAACATGCCGCGGCGCTCGCCGACGACGACGGGGTCGGGAGTGGTGCCGGGGGCGGCAGGCAGGCGCTCGTCGTCCGCGCGGTCGACGACCTCGCCGGGCTGGACGCCGATCGTGGCCGCAGCCGCTTCGGGGGCCGGCTGGTCGGGAGCGTCCTTCTTCTCTTCGCTCATGCGACACCGCCCTGCGTCACGTCGGTCCCGTGCAGGTGGCCGTGCGCGTGGGTGTGGCCGCTGCCGGCGCCCTGGGCGAGCAGGCCGGTCATCTGGTGGGTCGGCGTAGCGGACAGCGCAGCCGCCTCAGCAGCACGCGCGGCGGCCACGCGGTTGACGCCCAGCTTGGAGTTCTGGATCTGCTCGTGCAGCGTGATGATCGCGTTGAGCAGCATCTCGGGGCGGGGCGGACAGCCGGGCAGGTAGACGTCGACGGGGATGATGTGGTCGACGCCCTGCACGATCGCGTAGTTGTTGAACATGCCGCCGGAGCTCGCGCAGACGCCCATCGAGATGACCCACTTGGGCTCGGGCATCTGGTCGTAGACCTGGCGGACGACGGGTGCCATCTTCTGGCTCACGCGACCGGCGACGATCATCAGGTCGGCCTGGCGCGGCGTCGCGGAGAACCGCTCCATCCCGAACCGGGCGATGTCGTAGTCGGGTGTGCCGACGGCCATCATCTCGATGGCGCAGCAGGCGAGGCCGAACGTGGCCGGCCAGACCGAGCTCTTGCGCATGTAGCCGGCGACCTGCTCGACCGTGGTCAGCAGGAAGCCGGCGGGCAGCTTCTCTTCGATTCCCATTGGTTGGTCCTAGTCCCTCGTCAGTCCCACTCGAGGCCGCCGCGGCGCCACACGTACGCGTAGGCCACGAACACGGTCAGGATGAACAGCACCATCTCCACGAGCGCGAACAGGCCGAGCTGGTTGAAGGCCACCGCGAACGGGTAGAGGAACACCGACTCGATGTCGAAGATGATGAAGAGCATTGCGGTCAGGTAGTACTTGATCGGCACGCGTCCACCGCCGACGGCGTGGGGGGTCGGCTCGATGCCGCACTCGTAGGCGTCCAGCTTGGCGCGGTTGTAGCGCTTGGGGCCCGAGACGGCCGCGGCGCCGACCGAGAAGACGGCGAAGCCGCCACCGATGGCCAACAGGAAAAGCAACGGGACGTAGGGGTTGCTCATCGCCGTGCCACTCCCTTTCTGTGGTTGCTACTGCCGTGGGTGCTGCCGTCGTCGTCCCTGCCGACTGTGGCACCGGTCACATCCTTGCGGTGCGGCCCAATCCTAGGGGCGCCGCCAGAGAATGCACGCCGGGTCATGCGTCCGGCGCCATCTTGGACAGGGCGGTGATCAGGCGGTCGCTCGCGTCGCCGCCGTGCGGCTCGGCGAGGTTGGCCATCACCTTCAGGAGGAACTTCATCAAGGTGGTGCGGGGCAGCCCGTACTTGGTGGCCAGACGCATGATCTCGGGGTTGCCGATCATCTTCGCGAAGTAGCGGCCGAGCGTGTAGTAGCCGCCCAGCGCGTCAGCCATGACCTTGGGGTAGGACTGGAGGACGCGCTCGCGCTGGGCGTCGGTGCCGCGCGCGAACGCCTGCGCGATCACCTCGGCGGCCAGGCGCCCGGACTCCATCGCGTAGGCGATGCCCTCGCCGTTGAACGGGTTGACCATGCCGCCGGCGTCACCGACGAGCAGCAGCCCGTTGTCGTAGTGCGGCTGCCGGTTGAAGCCCATCGGCAAGGCTGCGCCGCGGATCGGGCCGACCATCGTCGCGTCGTTGTAGGTCCAGTCCTCGGGCATCGTCGCGACCCAACGACGCATGACGTCCTTGTAGTCGGTCTTGCCGAAGGCGCTGGAGGTGTTAAGGATCCCGAGGCCGACGTTGGAGGTCCCGTCGCCGACGCCGAAGATCCAGCCGTACCCGGGCAGCAGCACCTTCTTGCCGTTGTCGTCGGTGGACCACAGCTCGAGCCAGGACTCGAGGTAGTCGTCGTCGTGGCGGGGGCTCGTGTAGTAGGTGCGCACGGCCACGCCCATCGGACGGTCCTCGCGCTTCTCGCGGCCCATCGACAGGGACAACCTCGAGGAGTTGCCATCGGCAGCGACGACCAGCGGCGCGGCATACCGGAGCTCGGGGCCGGTCGACCGGCCCTTCTCGTCGACCGCCTTGGCGGTCACGCCCACGATCGCGCCCTTGGAGTCGAGAATGGGACCGGTCACGTTCGTGGACTCGCGCAGCCGCGCACCGTGCTTCACCGCGTGCTTGGCGAGGATGTCGTCGAAGTCCTGCCGCGTGCGCACCAGGCCGTAGGGCGGGAAGCTCGCGAGGTCGGGCCAGGGCAGGGACAGCCGCATGCCGCCGCCGATGATCCGCAGGCCGTGGTTCTTGATCCAGCCGTCGTCCTCGGGCGTGGGGATGCCGAGGGTGATCAGCTCCTTCACGGCGCGCGGAGTGAGCCCGTCGCCACACACCTTCTCGCGGGGGAAGCTCGTCTTCTCGAGGACGAGGACGTCGAGCCCCGCCATGGCGAGGTATGCCGCGGTGGCCGACCCCGCAGGACCGGCACCGACGACGATGACGTCGGCCGTCTCCGTGGGAGCCCCGCTCGCAGAGATGCCTCCGGCGGCCTCGCTGATGGTGTCTGTCACGCCTGCCTCACCCGCTTGTGAACGTCTTCACGAACTTCAACTGCGGAGTCTATTCCCGACCCGCCGTCCGGTCACCAGTAAGGCGACCCTTACCCCTCGCCCGTCACGCCGGCTTCGTCGCTCGGTGCAGCGCGACGATGCCGCCCGTCAGGTTGCGCCAGCCGACCTCGCTCCACCCGGCCGCGGCGATGCGCTCCCCCAGCTCGCGCTGCGCGGGCCAGGCCTGGATCGACTCGGCCAGGTAGACGTAGGACTCGGGGTTGCTGCTGACCTTGCGCGCGATGGGGGGCAGCGACCGCATGAGGTACTCGCTGTAGACCTTGCGGAACGCGCCGTTGACCGGCTGGCTGAACTCGCAGACCACGAGCCTGCCACCGGGCCTGGTCACCCGCAGGAACTCCGCCAGCGCCCCCTCGACCCCTGAGACGTTGCGCAGGCCGAACGACATCGTCACCGCGTCGAAGCTGTTGTCCGCGAAGGGAAGCCGCATCGCGTCGGCCGCCGTGAAGCCCAGGTCGGGACGCCGCCGGTTGCCCACCCTCAGCATGCCGAGGGAGAAGTCGGCCGGCACGACGTTGACACCGTGGTCGGCGAACGGCTCGCTGCTCGTGCCCGTGCCCGCGGCGATGTCCAGCACGGTCTCGCCGGGCTGGGCGGCCACCGCCTTGAGGACTGCCCGTCGCCACAGCCGGTCCTGGCCCAGGGAGAGGACGTCGTTGGTGAGGTCGTACTTGCCGGCCACGTCGTCGAACATCGCGGCGACGTCGCGGGGATCCTTGTCGAGGCTGGCGCGGGTCATGGTCGCCATCCTCCCATCCGGCCCGGCGCCCTCTCCCCGCGGCTGCTGTCGCCCATCCCGCGCGGGCTCACGCCCACCTCCCGCCGGGTGGAGGTGGGTGCGCCGTAGGCTTTCCCCGACATGACCAGCCTTCCCACGCCCCAGCCTGCGAGCCGACCCCACGGCTCGCCCGTGGTCGCCCGAACCGTGGCACTGCACGACCCCGGCATGCTGCTCTCCCTCCTGCCCGACCGCGTCGACCCGACCGAGCTGTTCAGCTGGGTGCGCCGCGGTGAGGGTCTGGTCGGGTGGGGTCGCGCGCTGGAGTTCACCGCTGTGGGCCCCGACCGGTTCGAGCTGGCCGAGGCGTGGTGGCGCGACGTCGTCGACGGAGCGGTCGTGCGCAACGACGTCGCCCTGCCCGGCACCGGACCGGTCGCCTTCGGGTCCATCTCGTATGCCGCGGACTCACCGTCCGGCGCCACCCTCGTCGTCCCCGAGGTGGTCGTGGGTGCGCGGGACGGTCGATGGTGGGTGACCACCATCGGGACCGGCGACGAGCTGCCCACGCCCGTCATACCGCAGCAGTCACAGCCTCGTGAGCCGTCCGGGGTGGCGTTCGCGGACGGTGCGCTGCCTCCGGCGCAGTGGGCCGGCGCCGTGGAGCGCGCGGTCGAGCGCATCACCGGCGGCAGCCTCGACAAGGTGGTTCTGGCGCGTGACCTCAGGGTCAGCGCCGAGGCGCCGATCGACCCGCGCTGGCTGCTGACCCGGCTGGCCGAGCGCTACGACACGACCTGGGTCTTTGCCGTCGACGGGCTCGTGGGCGCGACGCCCGAGATGCTCGTTCGCCTCGAGAAGGGCCTGGTCACGTCGCGGGTCCTCGCCGGGACCATCCGCCGCACCGGTGACGACGAGCACGACCTCGCCCTGGCGGCGTCGCTGGCGCGCTCGAGCAAGGACCTCGAGGAGCACGAGTACGCCGTCCGGTCCGTCGCCGACGCCCTGCGCCCGCACTGCTCGTCGATGAACGTGCCCGAGGCGCCGTTCGTCCTCCACCTGTCGAACGTCATGCACCTGGCGACCGATGTCGCCGGTGTGCTCGCCGACCACGCGACGTCGCTGACCCTCGCCGCGTCGCTGCACCCGAGCGCCGCCGTCTGCGGCACGCCCTCGGCCGCTGCCGACGCCCTCATCACCGAGCTCGAGGAGATGGACCGCGGACGCTATGCCGGTCCGGTCGGCTGGATGGACGCGACCGGCGACGGGGAATGGGGTATCGCCCTGCGGTGCGGTGCCTTCGAGCGCGAGGACGCCTCGGCCATGCGGCTGTTCGCTGGCTGCGGGATCGTCGCGGGTTCGGACCCGGAGTCCGAGGTCGCCGAGTCCGACGCCAAGCTCGTCCCGATGCGCGACGCACTCACCGCCGAATGACCATGTCCTCCGACCTCGTCCCCCGACCCGCCGACGCGGTCGTGTTCGACCTGGGCAACGTCCTGATCTCCTGGGACCCGGTGCGGGCCGTCGAGGTCGCGGTCGGTCCCGAGAGGGCTCGCGCCTTCGTGGCGGACCATGACTTCGACTTCGCCGCCTGGAACCACGCCAACGACGCCGGGCGGGGGCTCGACGAGGCGGAGCAGGTCGCGCTGGCGTCACACCCGCAGTACGCCGAGGAGATCGTCGCCTACCGCGAGCACTTCGGCGCCTCGCTCGTCGGCGAGATCGCAGGCAGCGTGCAGATCCTGCGCGAGCTGCACGCGGCCGAGGTGCCCCTGTTCGCGCTGACGAACTGGTCCGCCGACCTGTTCCCGGTGGCCCTGGACCGGTTCGACTTCCTCGAGCTGTTCGAGGACATCGTCGTGTCGGGCGAGGAGGGCGTGGCCAAGCCCGACCCCGAGATCTTCGAGGTCCTGGAGGAACGCGTCAGCCACCGCGCCGGCCTCGACGACTGCATCTTCATCGACGACAGCCTCGCCAACGTCGTCGCCGCGGCCGAGACCGGGATGGACGCGGTCCACTTCACGGGTCCCGACCACCTCCGCGAGGACCTCATCGCCCGCGGTATGCCGCTGCGCCGCCACCCCTGAGCGCCACGTGCCGCACGTGGCGGTCCTCACCGCACCTGCGCCCCGCGTCCTCACCGGATCTGACCATGATGATTCGTGATCCGACCACGGTGACTCGTGGCAGAAGTGGCACAGATCGCCCCTGATCTCCCTCGGCGGAGTCGATCCGCGCCACTTCTGTCGCGATTCGCCTTGAGCGGTCGGCCGTATGAGAGCTGCGGGCCCGAACCGCGCCGAGAGCTCAGGTCGCGATGGCGGCGGCGGCGCGCTCGCGCAGCCGGGCGTGGAGGTCGCGGTGGCCGTCGCGGTCGACCCTCACCTCGAGGACGGTGAGGCCGGACGGCCGTGCTCCGAGGGCCGTGACGAGCTCGTCACGGGTCGAGACCTGCTGGTGCCTGACGTGGTGTGCGGCGCACAGTGCGGCCAGGTCGGCGCCGGTCGGAGTGCCGAAGAGGCGCTCGAACTCGGCGGCCCGCGCCGACTCTCCCGGCTCGAGCAGGGTGAAGATGCCGCCCCCGTCGTCGTTCGTGACGACCACGGTGAGGTCCGGTCGACGCTCCAGTGGTCCGACGAGCAACCCGTTGGCGTCGTGGAGGAACGTCAGGTCACCCATCAGGGCGTAGGTCGGCGTCCCGTCGGCCAGGGCCAGGCCGCTCGCGGTGGACACGCAGCCGTCGATGCCCGCGAGCCCGCGGCTGGCCACCACACGCAGCGATTCGGACCGAGGGGCCGCGAGGTCGACGTCGCGAGCGGTGTTCGACGAGCCGAGGAAGAGGGTGGCACCAGCCGGTAGACCCTCCATGACTGCGTTGGCCACGGCCGCGCCACTGGGCCAGGGCGACTTCTCGCCGGCCAGGGCGCCGGCCACACGCTTGCCCGCTGAGCGCCACGCGTCGCTCCACGCCTCGTCGCCGGCTTCGCCGTCGAGGTCGTCTAGGTCGTCAGTGGGAGCGACGAGCGCGACCGTCGCGACGGGCGCCTCGAACACCGAGACCGGGTGGACGACCTGGACATCGGGACGCGACATGATCCAGGCGTGGGCACCCACGGCCTCCACCCGGACGCCGGGTCGGCGCAGGAGAGCCGCGACCGGCCGCGACAGGGTCAGCCGTCCGACCGCGATCACGCGGTCCGGGGTGTGCTCGTCGAGCCATCGCGGGTCGGACAGGACCAGCGGGCCGTGCGGCAGCGCGTCGCCCCGCGGGTGGGTGCCGAACGGTTCGGCGAGGACCGGCCAGCCCCTGGCCGTTGCCCAACGGACGGCGCGGTCGAACTGGTCGGGCTCAGGGAGGTCGCCCACCACGACCAGGGTCCGTGCAGGCTGACGCGCGACGTCGTACGCCGCGTCCGGCCCGGGCACCCCGGAGGACGGCGTGGAGGTCGGCGTGGGGGTCGAGGGCGCAGTCACCGTCGGAGTCGCTGTCGGCGTCGCCGCCATGGAGTCGTCGGCAGCTTCGGGCAGCACGCCATCGAGGGACTCCGGCCAAGGTCCCTCGTCGCCGGTCGGGACCAGCGGTTCGCGCAGCTGGACGTTGACGTGGACCGGTCCCGGCTCGCCGACGTCGGTGGCGCCGGTGGCATGCCGGACGGCGTCGGCAGCGATCCGCCGCCAGCGCGCGACCTCGCCTGGCGCGCGCCGCGGGGCGGCGGCGTCCACGGACCAGCGGACGGCCCCGGCGAAGATGCCCGGCTGCACGGTGGTCTGGTTGGCACCAGTGCCGCGCAGCTCGACCGGCCGGTCGGCCGAGAGAACGACAAGCGGGACGACCCCGTGGTGCGCCTCGAGGACGGCGGGGTGGAGGTTCGCGACCGCCGTGCCCGAGGTGGTCACGACGACCGCCGGCACCCGGGTGAGCTTGGCCAGTCCCAACGCCACGAAGCCTGCCGACCGCTCGTCGACGCGCACGTGCAGCTCGATCAGGCCGGCGCGCTCGGCCTCGCGCAAGGCATAGGCCAAGGGAGCCGAGCGGGAGCCCGGGCAGAGCACGGCGTGGCGGACCCCTTGTCGGACCAGCTCGTCCACCAGGACCGTCGCGAGCGCGGTGGACGGGTTCACGGGTCGGATTGTGCCACCCGCTGACCGGCCGGACCGCGCCTCATGGCACGACCCGCTCGATGGCGTAGTCGCGGACGACCGGATCGCCATGCGCGTCACCGGCGAAGAAGCGTGCGCTGCCGGCCCGCCAGGTGGACACCGACGGATCGGTGGAGTCGTCGACGAGCGCTGCGGTGGCGGCATACAACCGGGCGTCGTGGGCCTCGCTCGCCCGGTCCAGCTCAGCCCGGTCCAGCTCAGCCCTGTCCAGCTGCGTCCGGTCGCGCTCTGCCGGCGCCGGGTCCGCCCGACCCGAGTCAGTGGCGCCCAGGTCGCGCGACACGGTGACCCACGTCGAGCGATCGGGGTTGGGCGCACCGTCAAGGCGAGGCACGGCGTCCTGCGAGTGTTCGAGGGAGAGGACGGCGATGTCGTCCGGCACGGGCATCCGTCCCACGGGTGAGCCCATCGTCACGACGTGGGTCACCGGGTGGGCCTCGGTGAACCGTGGCGACGAGGCGAGCCCGGCCGCGGCGATCCCGCCGAGGCTGTGCCCGACGAGCATGACCGGTCCATCGCTCCGGTCGCGACCGCCCGTCCCCGTGGCCGTCGCCGCCGATGCGGCCTGCGCCTGCTCCAGTGCGCGGTGGACACCGTCGGCGAGAACCGTCGCGTCCTGGGCCATCGAACGGACGTCGGTCGTGACGTCGAACGGGTTGGCGCCGGCCGTGGGATCCCACGCCTGGGTGCCACTGATCTCGACGATCCAGGCAGAGCCTTGGGGCTGCGGGACCTCGATCACCCGAACGTGCCCGGCGTAGTCCTCGCCGTCGCCCACGTTGCGTTGGTCCACCGCCAGGTCCCGGAGGGTGCGAGGGACGCTGGCTCCGGGGCGTGGCCGGGCTTCTGCGGTGACCCGCGCGCGACCACCGTCGGACAGCAACCCCCACAGGGCAGCTGAGTCCGCGAGAAGGCGCAGAGCCACCTCGTAGTCCAGGTCCGCCTCGTGGTCCTGCTCGGAACCGACACGCTCGGAACCGTCAGGCTCGGAACGGCCACCCGCGGGGCCGTCTGCCCCGGAGGCGAGCCCGTCAGCGCGCGGGCGCGCGGGCACGAAGGGGGCGGTCAGCGGGTTGGACCGAAGTCCCACCACGAGCCCCTCCACTCCCCCGGCCAGATCCGCGATGGCCGGCTCGTCGAACACGGCCCGGTCCAGCAGACCCGCCACGTCGACGCCGAGCGCGTCGAGGGCAAGCACCCCGACGAGGAGCTGAGGGGCCAGCTCGCCCACGACCAGCATCACGGTGTCCTGGGCGAGCTCGACAGCCCTGGCCGCCTCCGCCTCTGCCCGACGGTAGGACGCGGAAGCAGCCATCACGGCGGAGGAGAGCGAGACCATCGACGCGACGTCGCCCAGGAGGCCGCGCGGCCCGACGGCCTCCGCGAGCGCCGCGTCGGCCCGCAACCCCGTGCCGGGGCTGAGCAGGGACCCTGCGACCAGGTCGGGATCTGCCGCGGCAGCGACCGCTCGACAGGCCACGAGAGCCACGTCCCCCGCCACGTCGGCGAGGGCAGCGGCAGCGGCGTCCAGCGAGTCCAACCCGACGGAGGTCCCCGCGGAGCCACCGCGGACGTGGAGGAGGTCGCGGCTCATGCGCGGCCCGCGGCCCGCGTAGCAGCCTCACCGGCGGCGCGGGCAAAGTCGGCGCCGAGCGCAGCGACGCGGAGCACCTCCGCCCGGGCGGCTTCGACACCGTCGGCGTGGGCCTGAACCCGTCCGGCCGCCTCGTCGAGCTGCTGCGCCGAGCGTTGTAGCGCGTGCGCACGCTCGCCAACGCGCTCGCGGAACAGCGTCGCCGCCCTCGACCGCCAGGCGAGGTCGCGCGTGCGCCCCACCCTCACGGCGAGGTGACGAAGCCGGTCCGCGTCGGCGTGCAGCCGCGTCGCCATGGCCCTGATCTCGTGCGGGTGTCCGATCATGCGACCACGGTGCCGCGCGGACGAATCGTGCGCAGCGCGCTCTTCGAGCCCTGTGGGCCGGTCGCCTTCGAGGTCGAGGCATGTGGACAAATCAGTCCGCAGCGGCCCCATCACTGAGCGGAGCCGGCCCCACCGCCTCGGCCACAGCCTCGCGCGGAGCCGGCCCCACCGCCTCGGCCACAGCCTCGCGCTCAGGCTCGTCCTCAGGCTCGAGCAGCCCACCGAGGTCGGCGAGGAACAACGCCTGGGTGAGCGCGGTCCGCCGCAGCTCCTCGGGGTCGACGCTCTCTCCGGGCGAGTGGATCCGGGACTCCGGCTCCTCCACCCCGAGCAGCATGATCTCGGCGTCGGGAACGAGCTCGGCCAGGGCGGTCGCGAGCGGGATCGATCCACCTTGCCCGGTGGTGACCGCGTCGCGGCCGAACGCCGTCCGCATCGCCCGCCGCATGGCCGTGTATGCCGGTCCGTCGGTCCTCGCGCGGAACCCGTGCCCCAGCGAGACCGGCTTGATCTCCACCTGTGCCCCGAAGGGTGTGTGTGCCCGCAGGTGCGCGATGAGCAGCTGCTGGGCGGCAGCCGCATCGGTGTCGGCGGGCACCCGGAGGTTGACCACGGCCCGCGCCTCGCCCTGGGCTGCGGCCGTCACCTGCGAGATGGGAGGGCAGTCGATGGCCAGCACGGTGGCTGCCGGTCGCGCCCACAGGAGGTCGGCCACGGAGCCGGTGCCCGTCAACGGCTCGACACCGTCGAGGAGTCCTGCGTCGCCGCGAAACCTGTTGGTGTCAAAGGGCGCCCCGTCCCACAGTCCGTCGTGGTCGAGCCCGTCGATCGTCGTCTCGCCGCTCGCGTCGCGCAGGCTGGCCAGAGAGGTGAGCAGGGCCTGGAGGGCGTCTGGCGCGGCGCCGCCGAACATGCCGGAGTGCGCCGCGTGCCGCATCGTGCGCACCGTCATCAGGACGCTGCCGGTGCCGCGCAACGAGGTCGTGAGGGTCGGGAGCCCGGCCTCGACGTTGCCGGTGTCTGCGAGCAGCAGGGCATCGCACTGCACGAGCTCGGGGTGGGCCCGCGCGAGCCCCTCCATCCCCCCACTCGACTGCTCCTCGGACCCCTCGCAGACGACGGCCACCTCGACCGGCCACCCGCCGAGCACCTCGCGAAGGGCCCGCAGGGCCAGGACGCTGGCCATGAGATTGCCCTTGCAGTCGGCTGATCCCCTTCCATACCAACGCCCATCGAGCTCGGTGAGCTCCCACGGCGGGGTCTGCCAGGCGGCCGGGTCACCGACCGGCACGACGTCGTAGTGCGAGTACAGCAGCACTCGCGGAGCCCCGTCCGGGCCAGCCGAGCGCCCGACCACGGCGAGCGACCCGTCCGGTGTCTCGTGCGCGCGTATGCCGTCCACGCCGGCTTCGGCGAAGAGGTCAGCGACCAGCGCGGCTGCGGCCCGGCACTCGCTCTCGGGCTCGATCGCCGGGTTCGCCACGGAACGCAACGCAACCAGGCGCGCGAGGTCCTCGCGGACCCGCGGCATACCTGCGTCGACGGCGGCCGCGAGCCTCGCGGCGAGGGAGGCTCCCCCCGGAGCGCCAGCCGGAGACGCTTCGCTCACGGCACCAGGTCGTCGAGGTAGAGCGGGAGCATCTCCCACCAGGTCGGCCAGTCGTGGTCGTAGCGGTCGCCCCAGTCGTCGACCCGATTGGGAACTCCCTTGCGGCCCAACGCATCCCCGGCCGCCCAGGACTCTCCGACGTCCTCCCAGCGCCCACTACCCGAGGCGAGGACGACGTAGCGACGGCGCAGCATCTCCAGCGCCGGGCCCTCGAGCCCGGGGAGGAACTGCAGCGGCGACGCGAAGTACCAGTCCTGGGTGGTGTCGCCGCCGATGAACTTCTCCACCCGGAAGGTGCCGCTCATGCAGACGGCCGCGGCGAACAGGTGGGGGTAGCGGCAGATCATGGCGTAGGAGTTGAAGGCACCGATGGAGGCGCCGGCCAGGACCACGGCCTGGGGGGAGCTGTCTGCGTGGATGGCGGGCACGACCTCCTCGGCGACGGCCTGGTGGTACTGGTTGAACAGCCACATCCGGTGCTCTGGCGACCCCTCGTTGCGCTGCAGCGCCTGACCGGCCGCACTGTCGCACGAGTAGACCTTGATCCGGCCGGCCTCGATCAGCGGGGCGAGCGTCCCGACCAGGTGGTGACGCTCCACCTCCTCGGCGTCTCCGCCGGCGGTCGGGAACAGCAGCACGGGCACGCCGTAGTGGCCCCAGCGGACCAGGGTGATGTCGCGCCCCATCCGCTCCGAATGCCAGCGTTCGGTGACCTTCATGCCGTCCTCCAGGGGGTGGGGAGTGAGGTGGGGTGCATCTACTCGTACACGAACTTCTGGGGTCCGGGGAACAGCCAGGACAGCCCGTCGCGCAGCCGGTCCCGCCAGTCCTCCCAGTTGTGGCCGTCCCGCGCCTCGACGTACTTGACGGTCATGCCCGCGCCACGGAACACCGGCACCATGGACCGGTTGGGCGTGATGAGCGGCTCGTAGATGCCGCAGCTCATGAACAGCCGCTCGACGGGTGCGGTGGGCTTGGCCCGGTAGCGGTTGACGAACTTCACGACGGGGTCGAACGCCGGCCCGCCGCCGTGGTCCGTGCCGATGTCGGTGAACACCAGCGACGCGGACTGCAGGAACAGTGACCCGAACACGCCCGGATAGCGCACCGCGGTGGACAGCGACGCGATGCCGCCGAAGCTCGATCCCATCAGGGCTCGAGCGTGCGGGTCGTCGATGAGCGGCAGCCGTTCGGCCAGCATCGGGAGGAGCTCGCGGGCGACGAAGCGCGCATGCGGCGCGTGGTTGGGGTACTCCCGCAGCCGGTCCCGGGGTGGCACGAAGGCAACGATCAGCGGTGCGACGTCGAGCCTATGGATGAGGTTGTCCAGCACGGTCTTCATCGCGGCGTAGTCGAGGTAGTCGGTGCCGTCGTGGACGACGAGCAGCGGGTAGCGAAGAGCAGGGTTGTAGCGAGCCGGCAGGTAGAGCTTGACGTGCTGCTCGCGGCGCAGCGCCTTCGACTGCAACGTGTCCTCGATGATCTCGCCCGGTCTGGCCTCGGGGTCGTGGTGCACCCAGTCCGGCACCTCGTAGCCCGTGGCCGCACACACCGAGCTCGACCCCATCGGGGAGTGAGCCAGCCGCTGGTTCAGCGGGTCGTTGAACGTCGCGTAGTGCTCGCCGTTGCGGGTCTCGAGCTGGTACTCCACTCGCGAGCCGCTGGGCAGGACCGTCGTGACCGCCCAGAGGTCGGTGTCGGGCAGCCGCTTCATGACCAACGGGTCGGGCAGTCCCACGACCCGGTGCCGGACCCTCACCTCGTCGGCCTCGCCGCGGAAGAGGAACGTCGCCCGCTCGTTCTCGATGATCGGCGCCCCGTGCCGGGCGATGAACCGGTCGATCACCGCGCCGTCCACCGGCAGGCGCTCGCGCAGCCGGTTGATCGCCAGCCGTCCCTCGCTCACGAGCCGGCCCCCCTGCCGTCCATGACCTGCGTGCCGGTCGCCGGCGAACCATTCGCGCCGCCCAGCTCGTGGACCGCTCCGTCGATGCCCAGGATCCGCGCACCCAGGGGCAGCCCACCGGACTCCGTGAGCTCGAGGGCGGTCCCGTCGTCGAGCAGCACACAGTGCTGGTCGGTGAACCGCCGAGCCATGACGGCGCACCGGTCCCGGTCGTCGAGGCGCAGCCGGCGGCGGGCGTGCGGCAGTGCGACGATCCCCCGCACCCGACCCAGGCCGCGGTCGAAGACCTCGGCCTCGGTGTTGCCCTCGGGACCGTGGTCGTGGAAGAGCACGACCCGCTCGGTCAACGCCATCGCGCCGGCCGACCACGCGATCACCGGCACCTCGTCGGGCAGGCGGATCGCGAAGAGCCGCAAGGTCCGCAGCAGGGTGCCGACGTGTCCGCCGGTGAGCACGACCGCGGCCGACTGGCGGAGCAGGTCGGCGAGCTCGCCGCGGTGCCAGCCGATCACCCCGCTGGCGTCGATCGGCGCCGCCTCGTCGAGCTCGGCGTACAGCGCCTTGAGCTGCGCGGCGTACCACTGGTCGACGTGGCGCACGACCTCGATCGAGTCGTCGAGCGCCGAGTATGCCGTGGCCTCGCCGCGGACGCGGCCCTCGCCTTCGCCCGTGCGTCGCTGCACGGCATACACCCCGTCCATGGCGTTCTGGAGGCGCAGGCGGTAGAGCGAGAGGAGGGCGTCGTGGCGGTCGCGGAAGGCGAGCGCCGCGGAGCCGAACGCCTCGTCCTTGGTGATGACGTCGAGGCTGCGGTGGTAGAGACGCAGGTGGCGGGTGTCGCCCCCGAGGACGGTGTCGATCTCGTCGACATCGTCCTCGCGCTCCTCCCAGCCCGCGTTGATCGTCGCCACGGGTCCCTCGACACCGAGGGAACGCAGGGCGGTGCCGGCCGTGGTCATGAACCGTTGCGGCCCGAGGAGGACGGTGCGCATCAGGGGACGGCGGTCAGCCTGCGTGGACGTGGACGGTCTGGCCCACGTCGTCGAGCATGCTGCGGAGGGTGTCGTAGTCGGGGTGGCGCATGCGCACATAGGCGTTGGCCATGTAGCCGGCCTCGACGGGCTGGGTGTGGTGACCCTGCGGAGGGAAGTGGCCGTCGATGATCCACTGGCCGTGTCGGGACTGGATCTCGTCGATGCCGGTGTAGCCGGTGATGTGGCCGTCGGCCTCCGGACGCAGCGCGATGATCCCGGCGGAGTAAGGACGCCGCATGGGCTGCTCCGGGACGCCGTGGGTGATGATGTGGGCCCACTCGCGGTAGACGTCGACGTCGTTGCTCGCGGAGTAGAGGTCCCAGCACCCCACGCCGGGCGGGCGGCACCCGATCTCGGAGAACTTGAGCCCCTTCGGGCCGTGGAACCACTCCATGTGGGTGGCGCTCGTCCCGATGCCGAGGGCCTCGATGACACGGGCGCCCATCGCCGCGACCTCTGCGTAGAAGGGTGAGTCGGACATCCGGTTCGTCGTGGCGAACTGGGGCGAGATCCAGCGGCTGCGCATCGCCTCCAGGACGTTGGGGTAGTAGTGCGTGGTCCAGTCGTGGACCACCCGGCCGTCCTTGGCGATGGTGTCGTAGAAGCCCTCGTGGCCCTCGACGAACTCCTCGATCGCGATGGACGCGGCACCGTGCGACCCGAACTCGGTCAGCGCGTGCGCCAGCTCGGTGTCGTTGTCGACCCGCATCGTGTCCTTGGCGCCGGCTCCGTCGCGCGGCTTGAGGATGAGCGGGTAGCCGACGCGCTCGGCGAAGGCCCAGGCCTCGTGGGCGTGGTCGACGGCCGCCGAGGCAGCCGTCGGCACCCCTGCCCCACGCAGCGCCTGCTTCATCGACGGCTTGTCGCGGCAGAGCCACGTGGTGCGGACCGAGGTGCCCGGGACGCCGGTGGCCTCGCGGACCTGCGCGGCGACCATGGTGTGCGCCTCGACGGTCGCTTCGAGGCCGTCGACCCACACCTTGGACTGGATGAACCGCACCGCCTCGACCATCGCCTTCAGGTCGGTGACGGATCCGACCTTGTAGTAGCCGCTCATCGCGCTGCGCAGCTCGTCGTCGAGGGTGTACTCGTCGGACTCCCCGATGCCGATGACATTGGCCCCCACGGAGGCCAGGGCGAGGGCGAAGCGGCGCTGGTTGGCGGGGAACCCCGGCTCGACGAAGACGATGTTCACGGACCCGACCCTATGCCCGCCCCGGGCCCGAGTGCTCGTCGTGGTGCAAGGAGGTGGGCGTACGCTGCCTCGACCCGCTCGCGCCACCATTGCTCCCGCTCGGCCGTCGCCGCCCACCGGGTCAGCAGGGCCTCGTCCGGCGCGACCCGGCCGACTGGCAGGAAACCTCCCCGGGGCACCAGGGGGTCTGCGCACACGTCCCCTTCCAGCAGCGCCACGGTGCCCAGCCCGCACGCGAAGGGCAGGTCGGGCAGCGCGGCCGCCAGCGCGACCCCCGCCGCCATCCCGACTGACGTGTCGAGCGCCGAGGACACGACGGCCGGGAGTCCACAGTCCGCGACCACCTCCAGGGCGCGCTGGACGCCCCCCAGCGGCGCCACCTTGACGACCACGAGGTCGGCGGCCTCCTCGCGCGCCACCCGCGCAGGGTCCTCCGCCTTGCGGATCGACTCGTCGGCGGCGACGAGGACGTCGATCCCGTTGCGTGCCAGCGCCAGGCGCAGCTCTCGCAGCTCGCTCACCTCCGCGCACGGCTGCTCTGCATACTCCAGCCCGTATGCCGCGAGCCGGCGCAGCGCGTCCGTCGCCTCGGCCACGGACCACCCGCCGTTGGCGTCCACCCGGATCCGGCCGTCAGGTCCCATCGCGTCGCGAACCGCGGCCACGCGGCATACGTCGTCCTCGATGCTCTGGCCGTGCTCGGCGACCTTGACCTTCGCCGTCGTCGCGCCGTCGAACCGGGCGAGGACGCCCACGACCTGGTCGGCGGCCACGGCGGGCACGGTCGCGTTGACGGGGATGCTGTCGCGCTTAGGTGACGGCCACTGGCCCCAGCCCGCCTCGACGGCGGCGGACAGCCACCGGGCGGACTCGTCCGTGGCGTACTCGAGGAAGGGCGAGAACTCACCCCAGCCCGACGGGCCGTGCAGCAGCGCCGCCTCTCGCACGGTGACGCCACGAAAGCGCACCCGCATCGGGATCGAGACCACGCGCATCCCCGCGAGCAGCTCCTCCAGTGGGGGCAGCAGCAGCGCGGGCACCGGCGGGGTGGTCATGCGCCCCATTGCAGCAGACGCGCCCGGACCGCCGGCGGCGGGCCGGGCGCGACCCCTGCGGTCAGTGGTCGTGCGGGGTGAGCTGGTTGCGGATCTCGCCCCCGGGGTACTTCGTGCTGTGGACGTTGGCATAGGTCGAGTCGGCCCGGATCGCCGCAAGCAGCTCGGCGAACTCTCCCGCCACGATGCCCTGCCCGCTCGGGCCGATCACGTCAGCGGCCCGCAACGTCCCGCTCACTTCGCCCGGGTTGGTCGTAGGGCATGCGGGCGTGACGATTCCGGGAGGAGCGCCCACGTTGCTGCAGAGGAAGACGCTGACCCCGCCCGTCTGGGACGGGGAACCGAAGTGGATGTGCGACTGCGTGACGGTGCCCTCGAGGTTGGCGTACCGCACCCGGTAGTCGATGGTGCCAGCGTCGGGGTTGATCCGCAGCCGGATCGACCCCGACCCGCTGGTCGACAGGGCGAGCGGTGTCTCGTGGTAGCCGCTGAGCCGCTCGGTGACCGTGAACGACTTGTGGCTGCCGTCGCCTGCAGAGGCGACCGCGCCAGCTCCGAGGATGCCGACGGCACCGAGCCCCACGGCCGACGCGATGACGCCCCACTGCTTGAGTGTGTTCATGCAGACCTCCTGAAAAAGGGGGCGAGACGGGAATCCGCCCGCCCTTCTGCTACGAATCCCCATCCACAAACGTTCATCGACGGTGCCCAGAAGCCGTCCGACGAGAGGGCACCCGTGCCGACCCTGTCCGATTTCTCCGCAACCACCCTGTCCGGCGAGGACCAGCCGCTGTCGACCTATGCCGGTCAGGTGGCCCTGGTCGTGAACACGGCGAGCGAGTGCGGCTACACGCCGCAGTTCGCCGGTCTGGAGGAGCTGTACGCGGCGTACTCCGAGCAGGGCCTGGTCGTGCTCGGGTTCCCGTGCAACCAGTTCGGCGGCCAGGAGCCCGGTCACGAGGACCAGATCGGCGAGTTCTGTCAGCGCAACTACGGAGTGACCTTCCCGATGTTCGCCAAGGTCCAGGTGAACGGCGCCGAGGCGCACCCGCTGTACGACTGGCTGAAGTCGGAGAAGCGTGGCCTGATGGGCGCCAAGATCAAGTGGAACTTCACCAAGTTCCTCGTCGGCCGTGACGGCGCCGTTCTCAAGCGCTACGGCTCGAGCACCAAGCCCGAGGCCATCGCCAAGGACATCGAGGACGCCCTCGCCGCCTGAGCCCCCGTGGCCAGGGCCCGCTCAGCCTTCGCGTGGACGAACCGCCTCGAGGTCAGCCAGGGCACGCTGCACCATCAGGAAGTTCCTGAACCTGCCGACCAACAGGTCGGCACTCCCCAGTCGCCACACGTCCGGTGCACGGTGCGGGTGGCCAAGCCGCACGTCCACACCGTCCGGGCCGGACACCGCGTGGGCGAACCTGCGTGCCCTGTCGTGGGGAGACGACCTCAGCCCCATGTGCGTCCACAGTGCGGTCGACGTGAGGGCGCGGCCGGGGCCGAGCAGGTCGTTGGCCATGGCCACCGCATGGATCACGGCACCTGCCGCGATGTCGTCGCGGTCGTACCCGCGCAGCAAGGCTGGCTCAGCGGCCACCGCACGGGCCAGGAGACGTCGACAGGCGGTGCGGCCCTCGACGCCGATCAACGACTTCGCCACGGCGTCGGTGCGCGCGGCGATCGCGGCCACTCGATCTCGCAGGTCCGCCGGTACCAGACCCAGGTCGAGCGGCTCGTCGGGCAGGGGCTCCCTGGTCAGGGCATCCAGCTCTTCCGCACCGCCGACCAGGGAACGCAGCCAGGTCCTCGCCAGCTCGTGTCGCGGTTGCATCGGCACGTGGATCACCGCGGGCGGTGGCGCAGGTCGAGTCGCGCCACGTCCGAGCTTGAGGGCGGCGCACTCGTAGCCACTTCCCTCGACGGGTCGGCGAACGGTGTCCACGACCTTGTCGTCCATCATGACGACCATCGTCAGCTGACCGAGATCACGCCCATATCCCCGACCGAAGCCGTCGTCGTCGTCGTCGAAGCTGTCATCAGCCAACAGGTCCTCGTACCGGCGCTCGTCCCTGCCCACTCGGCCGAACGGCAGCACGGCTGCCTCGTCCCCCCACTGCCCTGCGCCGTCCCACTGATCTGCGCCGTCCCACTGGTCTGCGCCCTCCCACTGGTTGGCGCCCTCAACCTGACCCATCTCCTGCCCCCCTCTGCCGGTGCGGCCCAACCCGGGCCACCGCTCTGAGATCACCCTGACAGCCCCTGGTGACACTGCAGACGACTTGTCCACAGGGTCGCCCGGGCAGGCTTTCATCGCACTTGCATCATGATGCAGAACGTGATGCACTGATGCAGTGCGTACCACCATCACGATCGACGAAGACCTGTTGAGGGAGGCAAAGGTCATGGCGGCCCGGACCGACCGCACCGTCAGCAGCGTCCTCGAGGAGGCCCTGCGCGAGATGCTCGCGCGGCATACCGAGGCGGAGGAACGACGCCGGCGGGACTTCACCCTGCCCAGCTATCACGGCGGCGGCTTCCTCGTCGACATCCTCGACAAGGAAGCCCTGGCCGACGCGTTGGGCGACAACGACCGACTGTGATCATCTTCGACGTCAACGTCTTCGTGACCGCGATGGACCTCGACGCCGCAAGCCACTCGGTGGCGAACCAGGCCCTGGTCCGAGCGCTGACGGGTAGCGAGCCCGTCGGCGTGATCGACGACACCCTGACGGCGACAATGCGCATCTGCACCAACCGGCGCATCAAGACCCAGCCTGCGTCGACCGAGAAGGCACTGGCCTTCTGCGAGCGCATCCGATCCGCGCCCATGGCCGAGCGCGTGGAGTCGGGCGCTGCCGCCTGGCAACGCTTCGTTGGGCTGGTCACCGCCTTGGAGCTGCGCGGCAACGACGTTCCTGATGCGTGGCTGGCGGCACAGGCGATCGAGCTCGGCGCGCACTTCGTCACCTTCGACAAGGGCTTTGAACGATTCCCCGGCCTGCACGTCACGATCCTCGGCAAGCCGTCACAAGGGTGAGGTATGCCGCGTGGCGACCACGCGGCATACCTCGTCGTGTGCCCGGACATGACAGCTGATATGTAGCGACTTCCTGTCAAGAGGGCAGGGCGAGGCGCCGTCCGGATGGCTTTCCGGGCGGCGCCTCTGTGTTGGCTCATGGACCTGCCTGGGCGAGCGTGTCGTTGGCGACGCACGGTCAGGCTGATATGCGCGGGTTGAATACCGCAGGACGGGCTGTTCGGCTGGAGCGGTACCGCGTGTCTAGGATCGAGCGTCGCGCCGGGATGCGAGTCCTGTTGCTGCTCATAGCTGTTCCGC